>NZ_JBVJFB010000003.1:582927-804830 GCF_055588065.1 Streptomyces sp. NPDC046308 | reverse complement strand
GTCATTTCTCTTTTGTTGGTTGGGTGGTAGTTTTTTTCTTGTTTTTTTCCCCCCGCCCGTCGTATGTGGTCCCCCTCTGGTCGTTCCGTGTCCTCCCCCCCCCCCCCCCCCCCCCCCGGCCCGTTGGCGGCTCGCGTGTGAGGCGCGGGCCCGGCGCTGTGTTCAGCGGCCCGCGGTGAAGGCCTCGTACGCGTCGCAGACTTCGGCGGACGGGCCGTCCATGCGCAGGACGCCCGCCTCCAGCCAGATCGCGCGGTCGCAGGTCTCGCGGACCGTGTTGATGCCGTGGCTGACGAGGAAGACCGTGCCGGCCCGTTCGCGCAGCTGCTCGATGCGAGCCTGGCTGCGCCGCTGGAAGGCCGCGTCGCCGGTGGCCAGGGCCTCGTCGATCATGAGTACGTCGTGGTCCTTGGCGGCGGCGATGGAGAACCGCAGGCGGGCGCCCATGCCGGAGGAGTACGTCCGCATGGGCAGCGAGATGAAGTCGCCCTTCTCGTTGATGCCGGAGAAGTCGACGATGTCCTGGTAGCGCTCGTGGACCTGCTGCTTGGACATCCCCATCGCGAGGCCGCCGAGCACGACGTTGCGCTCGCCCGTCAGGTCGTTCATCAGGGCGGCGTTCACGCCCAGCAGGGACGGCTGGCCGTGCGAGAAGATCCGGCCGCGGGCCACCGGCTGGAGACCGGCGATGGCGGCCAGCAGGGTGGACTTGCCCGAGCCGTTGGAGCCGATGAGGCCGATGGCCTCGCCCTTGTACGCGGTGAAGGTGACGCCCTTGACGGCGTGCACCTCGCGGACGCCGGGGGCCGGCCCGCGGGAGAAGATCCGGCTGAGGGCCGCGGTGGCGCCGCCCTTGCGGCTGCCGCTGCCGTGGACCTTGTAGATGACGTGGACCCCGTCGGCGATCACGGTGGGGATCCGTTCTCGGGTATCAGCCACGGCCGTATTCCTCCTCTGCCTTCCAGAAGTAGACGAAGCCGCCGACGCCGGCGAGCAGGGCCCAGCCGATGGCGATCGGCCACACGTGGTGCGGGAGCGAGTGCGCCTGGAAGCTGTCGATGAGCGCGAAGCGCATCAGGTCGATGTAGACGGCCGCGGGGTTGAGCTTGAGCATCGTCAGCACCCAGTGCGGAAGGTCGCCCGTCCTGTGGATCTGGTCGATGGACCACATGACGCCCGAGGAGTACATCCACGTGCGCAGGACGAACGGCATCAGCTGGCTGACGTCCGGGTGCTTGCTGCCGATGCGGGCCATGACCATGGCGCAGCCGGCGGCGAAGACGGCCATCAGCAGGAGCGTCGGGACGGCCAGGAGCCACGCCGGCCCGGGCGTCTGGCCGAAGGCGAGCAGCAGGACGACCAGGGCGCCCATGGTGACGAGCAGTTGCTGGAAGAGCTGGACGACGGTGGAGATCGGCAGGCTCGCGCGGGGGAAGTGCAGGGCGCGGACCAGGCCGAGGTTGCTGTGGACGGCGCGGGTGCCGGCGTTGACGGAGCTGCCGATGAAGTCCCAGACGAAGACGCCGGTGATCAGGAAGGGGAGGTAGTCCGGCACTCCGCTGCTGGCCTTCATCGCGAGGCCGAAGACGAAGTAGTAGACGGCTGCGTTGAGCAGCGGGGTCACCAGGTGCCAGACCTGGCCGAGCTTGGCCGTGCTGTAGGTGGCCTGCATGCGGGCGGTGGCGTACGCCGCCACGAAGTGGCGCCGGTCCCAGAGCTCCGCGACGTAGCGCGGGAGGGAGGGGCGGGCGCCGCTGAGGGTGAGGCCGTGGGCGGCGGCGAGTCGCGCGAGTTCCGCGGAGGGGGCGGCGGGCGCGGGCTTGGGTGCGGTCGCGGTGGTCACAGGGTTCGCTTTCGACGGGGTCAGGGCGTCGGCTGGCGATGGGACGGGTCCGTATCGTCGCTACGGTGAGGTTATGGCGTGCTACGTCGGAACGCAACCGTATCGTCGTGACGTGGGCGCGGCTATGCTCTGTGCATGACCACGGACCCCTCCGCCGCCCCCGCCCCCGCAGCCCCCTCCCGTAGAGCCCCCGCGGGCGCCGCCGTGCTGCGTGAGGACGTGACCGAGGCGATCCGCGAAGCGGTGCTGGAGGAACTGGCCGCGGTCGGGTTCGCGCGGATGTCCATCGAGGGCATCGCGCGGCGGGCGGGCGTCGGCAAGACCGCGGTGTACCGGCGCTGGAAGTCCAAGCTGCACCTGGTGCTCGACCTGATCGGGGCCTTCGCTGCGGACGGCCTGCCGGTCCCGGCGACGGGCTCGCTCTACGGGGACGTACGGGCGCTGCTGGAGGTCATGTCCCACGTGCTGAGGCACCCGGTGGCGTCGGCGGTGATCCCCGACCTGCTGGTGGAGGCGGCGCGGAACCCGGAGATCGCGGACGCGGTGCGGGGGGCGCTGCTGGAGGGGCAGCGACGGGTTGCCGCGGGCATCGTCGGCGAGGCGGTTTCGCGCGGCGAGCTGGCGGAAGGGGTGGACCCGGATCGGGCGCTCGATCTGGCGATCGGGCCGCTGTACTGGCGGCAGGTGGTCGTGGGGGACGCCGTCCCCGGGGGCTATCTCGACGAGCTCGCGCGGTCGGTGGTGGCCGGGCTGCGGTCCGCCTGACCCCGCGACCCGCCTCCCGGGGCTCCGCCCCCGCCCCCGCGCCTCAAACGCCGGCGGGGCTGGGGTGGTACCGGTGGGGCTGGGGTGGTGTCGGCGGGGCCGGGCAGATTCAGCCCCTCCGGCGTTTGAGGAGCGGGGGTTCGGGGGCGGAGCCCCCGCAGCGGCGCCGCGCGCGTGATGTGGCCCCGCTACGAGCGGGGTTCGCGGCGGAGCCGCGCGGGCTATCCGGCCGCCACAAGCCGGTTACGGCCAGAGGTGGGCCAGGGTGGGTTCCTGGGCCGGGGTGGCGGCCGGGGCCGCAGGGGTGGGGCGGCGGTCCGCGAGGGGGGTGATCGCGGGGATCGGGGCCGTCTGGCCCAGGAAGATCCGCCGGACCACGCGCTCCGCCGCGTGGCCGTCGTCGTACGAGCAGAACCGCCCGCGGAACGCCGCCCGCAGCTGCGCGGAGCGCGAGCCCTGCCAGTGGCCGGTGGTGAAGATGTCCACCAGCTCGTCCTGGGTCCGGGCGATCGCACCCGGCGGGCACGACCGCAGGTCGAAGTAGGTGCCGCGGGCCGCCTCGTACGCCTCCCAGTCGTCCGCGTGGATCACGATCGGCCGGTCCAGCACCGCGTAGTCGAACATCAGGGACGAGTAGTCCGTGACGAGCGCGTCCGAGGCGAGGCAGAGCTCCTCCACCGACGGGTGGGAGGAGACGTCCAGCAGCCGCGGGTGCGGCTCCCACGCGCGGTCGGAGTCCGCGTACGTGAGGTGGGTGCGGGCGAGGATCGTGAAGCGCGGGCCGAGATCGCGCAGGACCCGCTCGAAGTCCAGGTGTTCCGGCCGGCTGCGCCGGTAGTCGCGGTGCGTGGGCGCGTACAGGACGGCCGTCGAGCCCGCCGGGATGCCGAGCCGTTCGCGCAGCTCCAGTACGTCCGCGCGGGTCGCCCGGTGGAAGACGTCGTTGCGCGGGTAGCCGTATTCGAGGGTCGTGTAGGAGGACGGGACCGCCTTCTCCCAGACCAGGGTGGAGTGCCGGTTCGCGGAGAGCAGGTAGTCCCACTGGTCGGCGCCGCGCAGCAGACCCGCGAAGTCCGTCGTCGGGGTGGCGGCCGGGCGGTCCTGGAGGTCGAGGCCGACGCGCTTGAGCGGGGTGCCGTGCTGGGTCTGGACCAGGATCTGGCCGGGGCGCTTGACCAGGGCGCGGTCGAAGTTGACGTTCGTGACCAGGTAGGTGGCCCGTGCCAGGGCGGTCCAGTACGCCGCCGATCCCGGGCGCAGCGCCGTCGTCTCCCGGGGCAGGGTCGCCGCGTGCGCCGGGTCGCAGATCCACGCCGTCCGCATCCGGGGCGCCAGCTCCCGCAGCTTGGCCTCGATCGCCGCCGGGTTGCAGGCGTAGCCCCCGTGCCAGTACGCGGAGAAGACCGCGAGCTCCGGGCGCAGCGGGAGCAGGCGCTGGATCCGGTAGTGCAGGCGCCGGGCCGTTTCGCGCAGGCCCTGCCACAGGGTCGAGGCCGCGCGGCCCAGCGCCAGCCCGGCCGAGCGCAGCGCGGACAGCAGCCGGTAGGTGCGCCGGGTGCCCAGCCGCATCAGGGTGTGCCGGACCCGGTCGGTCCGCGACAGGGACAGCGGCAGCGCGGACCTGCCGCCCGGGGCCCGGTAGCGGCGCAGCATCTCGGAGGCCCGGCTGAAGAACTCGGCCCGGCCGGCGCGCGGGAGGCGGCGCGGGTCGGCGTACAGGGCACAGAAGTGCTCGGCCATGCGGCGGTGCACGGTGGGGCGCCAGCGCTCCAGTTCGGGACGGCCGGCGAGGTAGCCGAACACCCGGTCGTACTGGTCGAAGATGTCGAGGTGGCGGCGGCTGGTGGTGGTCAGGATCGAGCCGGTGCGCCGCTGGCGGTAGTGCACGCAGACCCGGTCCAGGACGGCGACGGACTCCGCGGCCAGCAGCGCCGGGTAGGTCCAGGGGGTGTCCTCGTAGAGGCCGGGCGGGAATTCGAGGCCCTCGCGCTCCACGTACTCGCGGCGGTAGGCCTTGTTCCACACCACCATCAGCATGGCCAGCAGCGCCGGGCGGTCGGCGAGCCGGAAGCTGGCCGGGCCCTCCTCGGACAGCCGGTGCGCGAGGCGGTTGCGCACGAGCTCGCCCGACCAGAAGGTGCGCGCGTAGTCGTAGACGAGGACGTCGGGGGAGCCGGTGGCCTTCAGCCGGTCGGTGATGGCCTGCAGGGCGCCGGGGGCGAGGGTGTCGTCGCCGTCGAGGAAGACCAGGTAGTCGCCGGTGGCCCGGGCCAGGCCCGCGTTGCGGGCCGGGCCCAGGCCCAGGTTGTGCGCCAGGTGCACGGCGGTGACCCGGGCGTCACGGGCCGCGTACTCGTCGATGATCGAACCGCAGGCGTCGGGTGAGGCGTCGTCGACCGCGATCAGTTCCAGATCCGGGTACGACTGCGTCAGGACCGAGTCCAGACTCTCCTGGAGGTACGCCTGGACCTTGTACGCGGGCACGATGACGCTGAACCGGGGCACGGCACATCCAGGGGTCGGCGCGGGCATGTTTCCCCCGGCTACCGCTGGGGGAGTGCCCCCAGGAACCCCCGGCGTGGCGTTCGGGTTACGCAGCGTGTGGCAATCGGGTTACGCAGTGTCAACGTCGCACGTCGATCACTTGATCGCGCCGGCCATCACCCCCGTGACGAACTGCCGCTGGAACGCGAAGAAGACGACGAGCGGGACCACCATCGACAGGAACGCCCCCGGCGCCAGCACGTCGATGTTGTTGCCGAACTGCCGTACCTGCTGCTGGAGCGCGACCGTCACCGGCGGGTTCGCCGAGTCCGCGAAGACCAGCGCCACGAGCATGTCGTTCCACACCCACAGGAACTGGAAGATGCCGAGCGAGGCGATCGCGGGCCCGCCGAGCGGCAGCACCACCCGGGCGAACAGCCGCAGTTCACCCGCCCCGTCGAGGCGGGCCGCCTCCAGCAGCTCGCGCGGGATCTCCGCGAAGAAGTTGCGCAGCAGGAACACGGCGAAGGGCAGTCCGAAGGCGGTGTGGAAGAGGACCACTCCCGCCGTGGTCTCGAACAGCCCGATGGCGCCGAAGAGTTCGGACACCGGGATCAGCGCCACCTGTACGGGGACCACGAGCAGCCCGACGACGACGAGGAAGAGCCAGTCCCGGCCGGGGAACTCCAGCCAGGCGAAGGCGTATCCGGCGAACGCGCCCAGGACCAGCACGAGCAGGGTGGCCGGCACGGCGATCGCGACCGTGCTCAGGAGCGATCCGGTGATCGTGTCGTTGGCCAGCAGCCGCTCGTAGTTGCCGGCGGTCAGCCGCGAGGGCGCCGTCAGCACCTGCCACCAGCCGCCCTTGTTGAGGTCGGTGGGGGAGACGAACGAGGAGATGAGCAGCCCGAGGGTGGGCAGCAGCCAGAACAGTGCGGCCAGGACCAGGAACACCCGCAGCGCCCCGCCCGCGGCCCTCCCCGCCAGTCGGCCCACGGTGCTCCCGGCCCCTGCGGTGCTCCCGGTCCGTTCGGGCCCGGACGAACTCATCGGGATCCCTCCTTCCGGAGCCTGCGTATGTTCACGAGCATCACCGGGATCACCAGCACCAGCAGCAGCACGGCGATGGCGCTGCCCAGGCCCGGATCGGCGTCGGTGCCGAAGGAGGTCCGGTACAGCTGCAGCGCGAGCACGTTCGCGTCGTCCTGCACCGCGCCCGGCGCGATCACGAAGACCAGGTCGAAGATCTTCATCACGTTGATGACGAGGGTGACGAGCACGACCGCCAGGACCGGCCCCAGCAGCGGCACGGTGATCCGGCGGAACACCTGCCACTCGTTGGCCCCGTCCACCCGCGCCGCCTCCAGCAGCTCGCGCGGTACGGCCGCCAGCCCGGCTCCGATCAGAACCATCGCGAACCCGGCCCACATCCAGACGTACGCCCCGATGACCGCCGGGGTGATCAGCGTCGGGCCGAGCCACTGCACCCCGCTGTACGCCTCCCGGAAGTTGGCGGCGGGCAGCCGCAGCAGCGCCCCGTCGGCCTTCGCGGACAGGGTGAAGGTGCCGTCGGCGCGGGCCGTGGCCGTGTCGACGACCCGGCCGTCCTTGACCGCCTCGATCCGCATCCCCGCGAAGGCCGACTCGGTCGGGTCGACCGCGTTCGTACGGCCGCCCCCGCCGCGGGTGAAGTCCTGCCAGGCCGTTCCGGTGACCTTCCCCGGCTCGGGATCCGCCGCCTTCGCCGTCCGCGTCCCCTCGGGCAGGGACTCCGGGGCCACGCCGACCAGCGGCAGCAGCACCGGGGTGCCCGCGCGGACCGGGTCGCGCGTCACGAAGGCGCCCCCGCCGGCGTCGGCGAGCGGCGAGTCCCGGCCCGGGCGCGCCTTGGGGAAGGCCGAGGACTCCGCGAAGGTGTCGTGGACCCCCACCCAGACCGCGTTGGCGACGCCCCGGTCGGGATCGTGGTCGTAGACGAGCCGGAAGATGATGCCCGCCGCCAGCATCGAGATCGCCATCGGCATGAACACCAGCAGCTTGAACGCCGTACCCCAGCGGACCCGTTCGGTGAGCACGGCGAAGATCAGACCGAGGGCGGTGGCCGTGGTCGGGGCGAGCACCACCCACACCGCCGTGTTCTTCAGGGCGGTGCGGATGGTGTCGTCGCTCAGGATCTCCCGGTAGTTGTCGCCGCCGACGAACGTGCCTCCCGAGCGGTCGAAGAAGCTGCGGTAGAGCGAGTAGCCGATCGGGTGCACGACGAGCGCGCCGAGCAGGACGAGGGCCGGCAGGAGGAACGCCGCCGCGACCAGACGGCGGCGCCGGGCCTCCGCGGACAGCCCGCGGCCGGCCTTGACCGAGGCCGTCACGGGCCTAGTTCCCGTAGGCCTTGGCCGCGTCCGCCTCCAGTTTCGCCTGCGTGCCCGCCACGTCCGACGGGTTCGCCAGGAAGTCCTGGAGCGCCTTCCACTCGCCCGCGCCCGGGGTCCCGCCGAAGGCCGCCGGGGCCTGGTCCGACATGTCGAAGCGGAAGTCGTCGCCCGCCGCGATCAGCGCCTTCGCGATGTTCCGCTGGATGTCGTTCGGATAGGCGGCCGGGTCCACCGCCTTGTTCGGGGAGACGAAACCGCCCTCACGGGCCTGGATCTGCGCCGCGTCCGCCGAGGCCAGGAAGGTCAACAGGGCCTGCGCGCCCTTCGAGGGCTTCAGCGCGACCGCCACGTCACCGCCCGAGACCACCGGGGCCTTCCCGCCGACCGCCGGGAAGGGGAAGACCAGGGCGTCCTCGCCCACCTTCGCCTCGGTCTGCGCGATGTTCACCGCCACGAAGTCACCCTCGAAGACCATCGCGGCCGCCGGCCGGTCGCCGCCGGTGAAGGTCTGCGTCACCGACTTCGGGAACTCCGTGGACAGCGCCCCGCTCGACCCGCCCGCCAGGAAGTCCTTGCGCCCGAACAGCTCGCCGAGCGTGGTCAGCGCCTGCTTGACGCTGTTGTCGGTCCACTTGATCTGGTGCTTGGCCAGCTGGTCGTACTTCTCCGGGCCCGCCTGCGAGAGGTAGACGTTCTCGAACCAGTCGGTGAGGGTCCAGCCGTCCGCGCCCGCCACCGAGACGGCGGGCGTACCGGAGGCGGACAGCGTGTCGGCCGCCGTGATCAGCTCCTTCCAGGTCGTCGGGGGCTTGACCCCGGCCGCCTCGAAGGCCTTTGCGTTGTACCAGATCAGCGACTTGTTGGCGGCCTTGTAGTACACGCCGTACTGGGTGCCGCCGACCGCGCCGAGCGACTTCCAGCCCGCCGAGTAGTTCTTGTCCAGCTGCGCCTGGGCCTCCGGGCCCACCGGCTGCGCCCACTTGTTCTGCACGGCCGAGACCAGCGCGCCGACCTGCGGCAGCAGCGCCACGTCCGGCGGGGCACCGCCCGCGATCTTCGTGCCGAGGAAGGTGACGATGGGGTCCTGGGCCGGGACGAAGGTCACGGTGGCCCCCGTCCGCTTCTCGAACTCCTTCAGTACCTTGGTGAAGTTCGCCTGCTCGGGACCCGTCCAAACCGCGGCGACCTCCAGCTTCTCCCCGTCCAGCTTCGGTAACTCCACCTGCGGCCCGGTCGGACCCGCGGCCTTCGGCGGGTCCGTCTTCTCCTCCGTGCCGCTGTCGCCGCACGCGCTGAGCGCGAGCGCGCCCGCCGCGGCGAGAGCCGTCCAGATGAGTGTCGTACGGCTCGTTCCGTGCCTGCGCATGGTTCTGCCCCCGATGCCCGTGGTGTGTCCCGGACCACAAGGTCTACGCCGACCCGCGCGCCCCCGCAATACCGCGTCGCGGGGGCGGTCTTGAGCGCCGGAGGCGTCAGGGAGCGGGCGGGAACGGCACGGGTATCGCCGAGACCAGGTGCGCGGCCCGCTCCAGGGCGCTGGCCAGCAGCGCGAGGTCGGTCGGCCCGTTGCCCAGTTCGCGCACCGGCCGGCGGGCCGGCGGATCACCCATCCGCTCCCACTCCACCGGGACCACGGTCGGCCTCGAGGTCGCCGTCCGGGGGATCCGTCCGGTGACCCGGCCGGCCTGGAACGGGACCGTGCGGCCGTCCGCGTGCCGGAGCAGGCCGCGGCCGGGCCCCGGCTGGTCGGGGGCGTCGAGCTCCACGCGCAGGGCGGTCAGCCGGGCCGGCCCGGTCCCGGCCGTGCGGTCCGGGCGCGCGGTCGTGGCCACCAGGTGCACGCCGAGCGGGGCACCCTCGCGGGCGACGGCCTCCAGAGCGCGCACCACCGAGCCGGCGGCGGGCCGGCCCGTACTGCCGAGTCCCGGCGCGACCAGGGCGTCGAGGTCGTCCACCAGCACCACCAGGCGGGGCAGCGGGCTCGGCCCGGCCGGGTCCGTACGGGTGGTCGAGGCGCGGAGCCGGAGCGTGCCGGTGCGCTGCGGCTCCAGGTCGCCGCGCAGCTCGCCGGGGGTGGGCCGGCGGGGCGAGACCATCCGGTCGGAGACCTCGCGCCGGGCGTGCCACTCGGCGAACGGCAACCCCTCCAGCAGCTCGGCGCGGCGCTTCAGCTCCGCGCCCAGCGCCTGCGCGAACTCCCGCATGCGCACGGGGTCGGAGGCGACCAGGTGGGCGCAGACGTGCGGGAGGTCGGTGCAGGGCAGCAGCCCGTCGCCGCGCTCACCGCCGGCCCCGTCGAGGAGGAGCAGCCCGAGCCGGTCGGGCCGAGCGGCCGCGGACAGCGACGCGGCCACCGACCGCAGCAGCTCCGTCCGCCCGCTCCCGGCGGGCCCCTCGATCAGCAGGTGCGGGCCGTCGTGGACCAGCTCGGTGCCGACGGGGCCGCGCCGCCCGCTGCCCAGCACGATCTCGGCGAGGCCGCCCGTGCCCTGCCCCTGGTCGGTGGCGGCGGCCCAGCGGGCCATCAGGGAGGCCGGGGTGGCCCGGGCCAGCCCCAGCTCGTCCAGCAGCCGGGCGGTCGCGGGCAGGGTGGCGGCGGACGGCCGGTACGGAGCCGCGGAGCAGCCGTCGGTGGTGCGCAGGGGCGCCAGCGCCCGCGCGAAGCGCTCGGCCCAGGCGGCGGAGACGGCGTCGGCGGTGGCGGTGCCCCCGGCCGGCACCGGCCGGCCGCCGCTGACCGCGAAGGTCCGTACGGCCGTGGCCACCTCCCCGCTGAGCAGGGCGACCGCGCCGCAGTCCCGGAAGGCGGGGTTGCCCGCGCAGGCGGCCTCGTACGTCTCGGCGACCGGCGAGGCGGCGGTGGCGGCCGGGGCCTCGGCGAGCGCGAGCACGTGGATCCCGGCGGCCGGGCCGTGCGAGGCGAGCCGCCCGGTGATGTCGCGCAGCGGGCCCGCGCCGGGATCGCCGTCGAGGACGACGAGCGTGTGCGGGCCGTCGTAGACGGCGGCGGCCCGGCGGACCTGCCCGGCGTCGGCGGCGGCCCAGTGCACGCCGAGGGGACCGTCGTCCAGGCGCCGGGTCAGCTCACCGGTGCGGGCGACGGCCTGGTCGCGGTCGTAGGCGAGGAGGAGCCGGCAGTCCTGGCCGTGCGCGGGCCGTACGTGGGGCAGCCAGCCGAGCCAGCCCCAGTCGCGCCGCCGCTCGGCGAGGCCGCGCGCCCGGTCGGTGGCCACGAGCACGATCTCGAGCTGCCCCGGCGCGTGCAGCCCCGCCAGTTGGGCGACCACCCAGCGGGCGACCCCGGTCAGCCGGGCCCGGGGGCCCGCGACGCCGAGGGCGCCGACCTCCGGCAGCGACACCCGGCTCCCGGCGCCGAGCCCCACCTCCAGCGCCCGGGCGTGGCCGGGCTGTCCGGGCGTACGGGACCACAGGCGCTCGGTGGGTCCCATCGCGGCCAGCAGCAGCGCGGCCGGGTCGTCGGGGTCGGGGGCGGCGGCCGTGGGCGCCGACTCCGGCGCGGCCTCGGCGAGGTCGTCCCCGCGCACCCACTTGCGGGCCCAGGCCCCGAGTCCCTTGCGGCGGCCCGCGGGGGCGACGGCGCCTGCGGACGCGCGGCCGTCACCGGCCGGACCGAAGGCGTCCGGCGGTCCGGCGGGAGTTCCGGGGCGCGGCCCCGGGAGCGCGTCGGCCCCGCCCGGGCCGGCGCCCGTCCACCCGGCTCCGGCCGGGGCGTGGGGCCCGCCGGAACCGGCCCGCCCGGCTGCTTCGGCCGGTCCGTGCGGCCCCGTGACGCGTCCGGCTCCGCCGGAGCCGTCCGGCGCCGGGCCGGCGGTGCCCGTCGGGCCCGGGCCGGCGGGTGCGGGGAGCGGGCCCGAGGGCGTACCGGCGGCGCCCGACCAGCCGGGGGCGCCCGCAGGGGGCGGGACCGAGAGGTGGCCCTCCTGGTCCGGGGTCACGGTCAGCGGGGGCGTCGCGCCCGCGGGCGCGAGCCGCAGGGTGGACTCGCCGACCCGCAGCAGCGCACCCGGCGGCAGGGCGACGGGCTGGGGTCCCACGGGGACGCCGTCCAGCGTGGTGCCGTTCGTCGAGTCCAGGTCGGCCACCGCGACCCGCCCGTCGCGGATCACCGTGACCGCGCAGTGCAGCCGGGACACGTCGGGGTCGTCCAGCGGGACGTCCGCGTCGGCGGATCTGCCCACCCGGATCTGTCCGCTGTGCAGCAGGTGAACCCCGCCCGCGTCGGGTCCGGCGACGACGTGCAGCTGGGGGGCGCCGAGGCCGTCCTCGGGCAGCACGTCCGGCACGGGCCCGTGCAGGGCCAGGACCGCGCCGTCCACGAGCGGCGGCTCGCCCAGCACCCGCCGCTGGAGGTCGAGGCGTTCGGAACCGGCGTAGAGCACGACCGTGCCCCCGGTGTCGGGTCCGCCGACGGTCGCCGCGAGGCCGGAGGCGACCGCGGCCAGGGCGGTGCCGGCCGGGGCCGTGACGAGCACGTCACAGCTCGCGGGGGCGGTCGCGGTCTGGTGGCCGCTGCGCGACCCAAGGACGGTCAGCCGGATCTGCATCGCCGTCAGCGGTCCCTTCTGCGCGGTGCGCGGTGTGTGCGCCCGGCAGGGGATTTCGGGACATGGCTGCCCGATCGCCCCCCACC
The DNA here is from genome assembly GCF_055588065.1 of Streptomyces sp. NPDC046308. NCBI lineage: Bacteria > Bacillati > Actinomycetota > Actinomycetes > Kitasatosporales > Streptomycetaceae > Streptomyces > Streptomyces sp. NPDC046308. The sequence goes on along the minus strand of NZ_JBVJFB010000003.1, from coordinate 792,715 downwards.
CGGCACGGACGCGTCGTCCGGTCAGGTCTGCCGGAAGGCGGGGCTCCCGTCCCGTGCCGTTCCGTACGGGTGCATCCTCGCACCTGTCGCGGACAACACGCCCGGCACCCACCAAGAAATGATCTTGATCGGTCGCGACGGGCGCGGACCTCGACGGGATACGGACGGCCGGCGGGGGAAAGAGGCGGAAAAACGCCACGGGCATACCCCGCGAACATCACCCTCCGTACATATGTGCGGCAACCAACCTCCGGCGACCGGCGTCTTCCCGGGGGACACCCCCTAGAGTGGGCCGGAAAAACAACCAGCGGATCGACCACCACTCGACCACCGGTCGACCACCAACAGACGACAGCAGGGGAGCGCGAGACGTGCGGCCAGTCGGCAGTAAATACCTGCTCGAGGAGCCGCTCGGGCGCGGCGCCACGGGCACCGTCTGGCGCGCCCGCCAGAGGGAGGCCGCCGGCGCGGAGGCGGCCGTCGCCGGACAGCCCGGCGAGACCGTGGCCATCAAGGTCCTCAAGGAGGAGCTGGCCCAGGACCCCGACATCGTCATGCGCTTCCTGCGCGAGCGCTCGGTCCTGCTGCGCCTGACCCACCCCAACATCGTGCGCACGCGCGACCTCGTCGTGGAGGGTGATCTGCTCGCCCTGGCCATGGACCTGATCGACGGTCCGGACCTGCACAAGTACCTCCGCGAGAACGGCCCCTTCACGCCCGTCGCCGCGAGCCTGCTGACCGCCCAGATCGCGGACGCGCTCGCCGCCAGCCACGCCGACGGGGTGGTCCACCGCGACCTGAAGCCCGCCAACGTCCTGCTCGACGAGCGCGGCGGCCAGATGAAGCCGATGCTCACCGACTTCGGCATCGCCCGCCTCGCGGACTCCCCGGGCCTGACCCGCACCCACGAGTTCGTCGGCACCCCCGCCTACGTCGCGCCCGAGTCCGCCGAAGGCCGCCCGCAGACCTCCGCCGTCGACATCTACGGCGCCGGCATCCTCCTCTACGAGCTGCTCACCGGACGCCCGCCGTTCGGCGGCGGCTCCGCCCTCGAAGTGCTCCACCGGCACCTCAGCGAGGAGCCGCAGCGCCCCTCGACCGTGCCCGAGCCGCTGTGGACGGTCGTCGAGCGGTGCCTGCGCAAGGAGCCGGGCGAGCGCCCCAGCGCGGTGAGCCTGGCCCGCGGCCTGCGCGTGGTCGCCGCCGGCATCGGCGTGCACTCCTCGGCCGTCGAGGTGGAGGCCGCGCTCGGCGTGGGCGCGCTGCTCGCGCCCGACCCCTCTCCGGCGCCGGTCCCCGACACGCCAGGTGCGGCCGACCCGACCCAGGTGCTGCCCGCCGGCGCCGGCTCGCCCCTCGGGGCGTACGACCCGAACGCCATGACCAGCGTCATGCCGCCGGTCGGCGCGGCCGACGCCACCTCGGTGCTGCCGAGCGCGGGGGCCCCCGGGGCCGATCCGACCTCGGTCATGCCCCCCGTGCAGCAGCCGGACCAGCCGCACCCGTGGCAGTCGCAGATGCGGGCCGCCCGCGACCGCAACGAGCAGACGCAGGTCCAGTACCTCGACCCGAACGACGACCCCCTGCGGCGCCGCCCGCAGCGGCAGGCGCCCCCGCCGCCGCAGCACCGGCCCCAGCCGCAGCAGCAGCCGTACCGGCAGGGTCCGCCGCCCGGGCAGCAGTACCAGCAGCAGCCTCAGCAGCAGTACCGCCAGCCGCAGCAGCCCCAGCAGCAGTACGCGCCTCAGCCGCCGCCGCAGCACTACCAGCCGCAGCAGCACCAGCCGTACCCGCAGCAGGCCCAGCCCCAGTACCGTCAGCCGCAGCCCCAGCAGCAGCCCCCGCAGGCTCCGCCGCCGCAGCGGCCGGCCCGGGAGCCGCGCGAGCCGCGCCGCCGCAGCGCCAACCCCGTGCGCATCCCCGGCCTCGGCTGCCTCAAGGGCTGCCTGGTCGTCATCCTGCTGTTCTTCGTGGCCGGCTGGCTGGTCTGGGAGCTCACCCCGCTCCAGGAGTGGGTCGGCACCGGCCGGGGCTGGTGGGACCAGCTGTGGACCTGGGGCTCCGACGCCGTCGACTGGGTGAGCACCGTCGGCGACTCCGCGGGCTCCGCGTCCTCGGGCTCGACAAAGCCCTGAGACGGGGCCCGAAGAGCCGACTTCGTGGATTTGTCGACTTCTGAGGGGTGATTTCGCCCGCAGAAGTGAAGGTCGCCGCGAATCCGGGCCCCTGCTGGCCTCCATCGCCCACTCGGCCGCGTAGCTTTGGTGCCGTACGCCAGCCGCTGAGGGAGCAGTCGTGGCACGGAAGATCGGCAGCCGGTACACCGCGCACCAGATCCTGGGGCGCGGCAGCGCGGGCACGGTGTGGCTGGGCGAGGGGCCTGACGGGCCCGTCGCCGTCAAACTGCTGCGCGAGGACCTCGCGTCCGACCAGGAACTGGTCGGACGCTTCGTCCAGGAGCGCAGCGCGCTGCTCGGCCTGGACCATCCGCACGTGGTCTCCGTGCGTGACCTCGTCGTGGACGGCAACGACCTCGCCCTCGTCATGGACCTCGTCCGCGGTACGGACCTGCGCACGCGGCTCGACCGGGAACGGCGGCTCGCCCCCGAGGCGGCCGTGGCGATCGTCGCGGACGTCGCCGACGCGCTGGCCGCCGCGCACGCGGCGGGGGTCGTCCACCGCGACGTCAAGCCCGAGAACGTGCTGCTGGACATGCAGGGTCCGCTCGGCCCCGGCGGTGCCCACCCGGCGCTGCTGACCGACTTCGGCGTGGCCAAGCTGATCGACACCCCGCGGCGGGCCTCCGCGGGCCGGGCCTCGGCCCCCACCACCCGGATCATCGGCACGCCGGACTACCTGGCGCCGGAGATCGTGGAGGGGCTGCCCCCGCGGGCGGCCGTGGACATATACGCCCTGGCCACCGTCCTGTACGAGCTCCTCGCCGGCTTCACCCCCTTCGGCGGGGGCCACCCGGGCGCGGTGCTGCGGCGGCACGTGACCGAGACGGTCGTCCCGCTGCCGGGCATCCCCGACGAGCTGTGGCAGCTCATCGTGCAGTGCCTCGCCAAGGCCCCGGCCTCCCGGCTGCGGGCGTCGGAGCTGTCGGTCCGGCTGCGGGACCTGCTCCCGATGCTGGCCGGGATGCCGCCGCTGGACGTGGACGAGCCGGACGACGCGGATCCGGACCCCGAGCCCTCCGCGGACGAGCCGGCCGCGGACCCGGTCCGCCGCCGGGGCGTGGTCCCGCTCGTCCCGGGCTCCGCGACGGACTCCAACCGGGACACCCACACCTCGATGCGGGTGCCGGGGCCGGACGAGCTGGCGGGCGGGGCGCTGGGCACGGCGCGGGTCCCGCGTCCGGCCGGCGGCCACCGGCCGGGCTCCGCCCGGCACCGGGCGGAGGCGGCCCGCAAGCGGCGGCTGGTGCTGTCCGTGTCGGCCGTGGCCCTGGCCGCGGCGGTCGGTCTGGGCGGCTGGCTGGCCTTCTCGGGCGACGACGCCCCGCCTCCCCAGGACAGCAAGCAGTCGGTCCCCCGCAAGCCGTAGCCCTGCGGGCCCGGGCTGTTCCAGCCCCTCCGGCGTTTGAGGAGCGGGGGTCCGGGGGGCTGGCCCCCGGCAGCGGCGCCGCAGCCGACAGCGCCGGACGTCGGAGCTCGGGGGCGGAGCCCCAGGTCCGGGCGGAGCCCGGTGGGGCGGCGGGGCGGAGCCTTGGCTACGCCGTGGCCAGTTCCGGGTGCCAGCGCCGCGCGACGGCGGGGTGGGCCCGGACCCAGCCCTTCAGCTCGTTGCGCCCGTACTCGGCGTGCAGCGGGTTCGACTCGTCGTGCGCGACCCCGGGCGCGGAGCGCAGGTACTCGCCCGGGACGGTCTCGATCACCGCGTCCAGCCGCGGGTTGTAGAAGAACGGCACCGAGTACCGCTCCACCGACCCCGGCGGGCTCACCACCCGGTGGTCCGTCGCCGTCAGGTAGCCCTCCGTCGCGATCTCCAGCAGCTCGCCCAGGTTGACCACGAACGCCCCCGGGAGCGGCGGGACGTCGAGGTAGCCGCCGTCGCGCACGACCTGGAGGCCTCCCACGGAGTCCTGCAGGAGCAGGGTCAGGAAGCCGTAGTCCTTGTGCGCGCCGACGCCCTGGTCCGCGCCGGACGGGGAGGATCCGGGATAGCGGATCAGCTTCGTGTGCAGGTGCGGCCGGTCCGCGAAGGCGTCGTCGAAGAAGTCGGCCGGGGCGCCGATCGAGGTGAGGAGCTCCCGCAGCAGCCGGTGGGCGACTGCCGCGAGGCGGGACTGCCAGTCGAGGACCACCGTACGGAGCTCCGGGAGCGCGGCGGGCCACTGGTTCGGGCCCTCCAGCCACAGGTACGCCGGGTCGTCCGGCCCCACCACCGGCGCCGGGCGCTCCGCGCCCACGTCCAGCTGGTCGCGCCAGTCGGAGGCCCCGCCGGTCAGCTCGTGGCCGATCCGGGTGTACCCGCGGAAGTGCGGGGAGTTCAGATTGCTCACGGCGAGCCGGTCGGCCTCCGGGAGGGCGAAGAACGCCCTGGTCAGCTCCAGGATGCGGGCGCTCTCGGCGGCGGTGACGCCGTGCCCGGTCAGGTGCAGGAAACCGGTGTCCCTGGCCGCTGCGTGCAGCTGCTTCAGGAAGTCGGCCCGCTGGGCCGGGTCGTCGGCCTGGGAGAGGTCCAGGACGGGGAGGGTGTGCGCGGACGGCATGACGGCTCCGTTTCGGATGTCACGGGGTCCTGTTCCCCAGAGGTGGCGGGGTCCGCGGGTGGAGGTGGGTCGCCGACAGGGGTGGTGCCGGGACCGCGTGAGCCGCGTACAGGACCAAGTCGGATCGGGGTGGATCAGGCTTGGGTACGGTCCGGCGGCTGACAGCTCGTCGTCGTGACACGCATGTGGTCGACATGGCGGCGCTTGACGAGGAGAACGGTCATACCGTGAGCGTACGCCCGTGCGAGCCATCATCAGAACGGGCGATCCGGCCTGCCCGGACGGCGTTGTCCGGGGACCGGCTACGCTGGACCCGTGGCAGTCGTCGATGTTTCCGAAGAGCTGAAGTCCCTCTCCTCGACCATGGGGTCGATCGAGGCCGTCCTGGACCTCGACAAGCTGAGGGCAGATATCGCCGTGCTCGAGGAGCAGGCCGCCGCGCCGTCCCTGTGGGACGACCCGGAGGCCGCTCAGAAGATCACGAGCAAGCTTTCGCACCTCCAGGCGGAGGTCCGGAAGACCGAGACGCTGCGGGGGCGCATCGACGACCTCGGGGTGCTCTTCGACCTCGCCCAGGAGATGGACGACGCGGACACCCTCGCGGAGGCCGAGGCGGAGCTGGTCTCCGTGCGCAAGGCGCTGGACGAGATGGAGGTCCGGACCCTGCTCTCCGGCGAGTACGCCGAGCGCGAGGCCCTGGTCAACATCCGTGCCGAGGCCGGCGGCGTCGACGCCTCCGACTTCGCCGAGCGCCTCCAGCGCATGTACCTGCGCTGGGCCGAGCGGCACGGCTACTCCACCGAGATCTACGAGACCTCGTACGCGGAGGAGGCCGGCATCAAGTCGACCACCTTCGTCGTCAAGGCCCCGTACGCCTACGGCACCCTCTCCGTCGAGCAGGGCACCCACCGCCTCGTCCGCATCTCGCCCTTCGACAACCAGGGCCGCCGCCAGACCTCCTTCGCGGGCGTCGAGGTGCTGCCGGTCGTCGAGACCAGCGACCACGTGGAGATCGACGAGGCCGAGCTGCGCGTCGACGTGTACCGCGCCTCCGGCCCCGGCGGCCAGGGCGTCAACACCACCGACTCGGCCGTGCGCATCACGCACATCCCGACCGGCATCGTGGTGTCCTGCCAGAACGAGCGCTCGCAGATCCAGAACAGGGCCAGCGCCATGAACGTCCTCCAGGCCAAGCTGCTCGAGCGGCGCCGCCAGGAGGAGAAGGACAAGATGGACGCCCTCAAGGACGGCGGAAGCTCCTGGGGCAACCAGATGCGCTCCTACGTCCTGCACCCGTACCAGATGGTCAAGGACCTGCGGACGGAGTTCGAGGTCGGCAACCCGCAGGCGGTGCTCGACGGCGAGATCGACGGCTTCCTGGAGGCCGGGATCCGCTGGCGCAAGCAGCAGGAGCAGACCGCGTAGCGCGTGAGCGGACGCACACGAACGAGGGCCCGGACATCGGCGATGTCCGGGCCCTCGTTCGTGTTGATCGGTCACGCGGCGCGCAGGGCGCGGGCACCGCGCTCAGGCGGTCTGCTGGGCCACCAGCACCAAAGCTGCCACGAGGACCACCATGAGCACGATGAGGGTCACGGGATTGAGGCCGGAGAAGGGGCCCTCCTGCTGGAGGCGCTCCCGGTTCGCCCGGCACACCGGGCAGCGGCCCTGGCTGACGGGTGCGGCGCAGTTCGCGCACACGAGCCGGTCATATGTCATGCGCTCCTCCTCTCGTCCCCTCGGTCTTGTCTGTGCCTATAACGGCGTGGGGAACCAGACCGTTCCCCCTACCACTGTGCCAGCTTCGCGGACATTCGGCGCGGCCCGTCCGGGCAATCACGCTCCGGAGCGGCCCGCAGCCGCACACACCCCGGGATAAAAGGGGCAAGTCCGGATGCCGGGTCCACACCTCGCGCCCGTTCGCGTATGGTCACGCACACCTACTCCCGGCGACCGTGGTGCACCCGTGATCCGATTCGACAGTGTCTCCAAGTCCTACCCGAAGCAGAGCCGACCCGCACTCAGAGAAGTCTCCCTCGACATCGCCAAGGGCGAGTTCGTCTTCCTGGTCGGCTCCTCCGGCTCCGGCAAGTCCACCTTCCTGCGGCTGATCCTGCGCGAGGAGCGGGCGAGCCACGGCCAGGTGCACGTCCTGGGCAAGGACCTCGCCAAGCTCTCCAACTGGAAGGTCCCGCAGATGCGGCGCCAGTTGGGGACCGTCTTCCAGGACTTCCGCCTGCTGCCCAACAAGACGGTGGCCGAGAACGTGGCCTTCGCTCAGGAGGTCATCGGCAAGCCCAGGGGCGAGATCCGCAAGGCCGTCCCGCAGGTCCTCGAACTGGTGGGCCTGGGCGGCAAGGAGGAGCGGATGCCCGGCGAGCTCTCCGGTGGTGAGCAGCAGCGCGTGGCCATCGCCCGCGCCTTCGTCAACCGCCCCGCCCTGCTGATCGCGGACGAGCCCACCGGCAACCTCGACCCGCAGACCTCCGTGGGGATCATGAAGCTGCTGGACCGGATCAACCGGACCGGCACCACCGTGATCATGGCCACGCACGACCAGCAGATCGTGGACCAGATGCGCAAGCGCGTCATCGAACTCGAACAGGGCCGACTCGTACGCGACCAGTCGCGCGGCGTCTACGGCTACCAGCACTGAAAGGCCCTTGAGAGTCATGCGCGCCCAGTTCGTCATGTCGGAGATCGGCGTCGGTCTCCGCCGCAATCTCACCATGACCTTCGCGGTCATCATCTCCGTGGCCCTGTCACTGGCCCTGTTCGGCGGCTCCCTGCTCATGAGCGAGCAGGTCAGCAGGATGAAGGGCTTCTGGTACGACAAGGCCAACGTCTCGATCTACCTCTGCAACAAGCAGGACGCCCAGGAGGCCAGTGAGGCCGCCGCCAAGCCGGACGGCTCGGGAGGCGGCGCCGGCGGCGTCGCCACCTGCCGCAAGGGCGCCGTGACCGACGAGCAGAAGAAGCAGATCGAGTCCGAGCTCAAGCAGATGTCCCTGGTCAAGTCCGTGGCCTACGAGTCCGCGGACGAGGCGTACAAGCACTACCAGGAGCAGTACGGCCACACCGCGCTGGCCTCCTCCATCACGCCCGACCAGATGCAGGAGTCCTTCCGGGTCAAGCTCAAGAACCCGGAGAAGTACAAGGTGGTCACCTCCGCCTTCGCCGGGCGTGACGGCATCCACACCGTCGACGACCAGCGGCAGGCGATCGACGACCTCTTCCGGATCCTCAACTACCTCAACTACGCCGCCCTCGGCATCATGCTGATCATGCTGATCGTGGCGCTGCTGCTGATCGTCAACACCGTGCGCGTCTCGGCGTTCAGCCGCAGGCGGGAGACGGGGATCATGCGGCTGGTGGGCGCCTCCAGCTTCTACATCCAGGTGCCCTTCATCATGGAGGCCGCCTTCGCCGGGCTCATCGGCGCGCTCTTCGCCTGCGCCATGCTGGTCTCCGGCCAGTACTTCGTGATCGACCACGGCGTCGGCCTGCGCGACAAGATCCAGCTGATCGACTTCATGGGCTGGGGATCGGTGCTGGCCAAGCTCCCGTACGTCCTCTTCATCGGCCTTCTGATGCCGTCCATGGCGGCCTTCATCGCCCTGCGCAAGTACCTGAAGGTGTGACAAGTGCCCCGCGAGCGGTCCGGCCAACCCTCCGTACCGGAGCGGGGCTTGTCCTAGACTCGGCGCCATGCCGGCTCTGCCCGCCTTCTGTCTCCGGCCCCGCGACCTGCGTCGCGGGGCCGTTCTGACGTTGGCCTTCCTCGCCGCCGTCGCCACCGGTGCCTTAACCGGATGCTGGGACCAGCGGGACGGCGCCGCGGCCGCCGAGTTCCGTGCGGACCTCCCCGCCCCCGGCGCACCCCGCACGGCGGGCACCGCCGACCGCGACGCGGTGGCGCGCGCCGCCGCCGAGGCCGTGGCCGAGGGGAAGTCCGGCAAGAAGGCCGCCCAGGACGTGGTCAGCCGCAGCGGTGACCGCTGGGGCACCGTCTACGACCAGGGCGAGTACGCCGCCTTCGCCGAGGGCCTCGACGGCCACTGGACCGGCGTCGGGGTCTGGGCCGAACGCGCCCACGACGGCGTGATCAAGATCGACAAGGTCCAGCCCGGCAGCCCCGCCGCCCGGGCCGGACTGCGCGCCGGGGACCGGCTGCTGAGCGTCGACGGCCACGCCGTAACCGGCCTGGCCGTGGCCGAAGTGGTCTCCCTGCTGCGCGGCACCGCCGGCACCCCCGTCGTGCTGAACCTCAGCCGGGACGGCGCCGACCTCACCGAGACCGTCCGCCGCGAGCAACTGCGCACCGAGCCCGTGACCGTACGGCAGCGCCCGGACGGCGTCACCGTCATCAAGGTCGCCTCCTTCACCCGCGGCTCCGGCGAGCGCGTCAAGGCCGCCGTCCGCGCGGCCCCGGCCGGCGCCGGGGTCATGCTCGACCTGCGCGGCAACCCCGGCGGGCTGGTCACCGAGGCGGTCACGGCCGCCTCCGCCTTCCTGGACGGCGGGCTCGTGGCGACGTACGACGTGCGCGGCGACCAGCGGGCCCTGTACGCGGCCCCGGGCGGCGACACCACCCGCCCGCTGGTGGCCCTCGTGGACGGCGGCACGATGAGCGCGGCCGAGCTGGTGACGGGCGCCCTCCAGGACCGGGGCCGCGCGGTGGCGGTGGGCAGCCGGACCTTCGGCAAGGGCTCGGTGCAGATGCCGACCGAGCTCCCGGACGGCTCGGTCGCCGAGCTGACCGTGGGCACGTACCGCACTCCGGCCGGCCGCGCCCTGGACGGCGACGGCATCACCCCGGACGTACCGGCGGGCGAACGGGCCGAGGAACGGGCCGTCACGGTATTGGGTGGCCTCGGGGTGGGTCCGTAGTGCGAAAATGACCGCACTATGGCTAAGGAAAAAGGGCGCAAGCTGATCGCCCAGAACAAGAAGGCGCGGCACGACTACACGATCCTCGACACCTACGAGTGCGGACTCGTGCTCACGGGGACCGAGGTCAAGTCCATGCGCCAGGGCCGGGCCTCGCTGGTCGACGGCTTCGTGTCGGTGGAGAGCCGCGAGGCGTGGCTCTACAACGTGCACGTGCCGGAGTACAGCCAGGGCACCTGGACCAACCACAGCGCCCGGCGCAAGCGCAAGCTCCTCATGCACCGGGAGGAGATCGACAAGCTGGCGCGCAAGTCGGAGGAGACGGGTCACACGATCGTGCCCCTCTCGCTGTACTTCAAGGACGGCCGCGCGAAGGTCGAGATCGCGCTGGCGAAGGGCAAGAAGGAGTACGACAAGCGGCAGACCATGCGGGAGAAGCAGGACACGCGCGAGACCCAGCGCACCATCTCGGCGATCCGCCGCAAGCAGCGGGGCACCGTTTAACCTGCTGGCACGCGATGGTCCACTTCGCGTACGATGGCGTCAGCACCCACCGCCAGCGGTGGACGCTGCTTGTGCGGTACACAACTGAACAGCGTGAAACATGGGGATGATCGGTTTCGACAGCGGATGTCGATGCAGGGGAAGCGAGCCGAGGAAGCGGCAATGATCTCGCTAACCACATGTCGCAAACAATAATCGCCAACTCCAAGAGCGATAACTCCCGCTTCACCCTCGCTGCCTAATAACAGTGAGCTGAAGCCTCTGTGAGGAGCGTCAGCCCGGAAGTGGTCCCGGTCCGGATCCTGGCGTCAATTAGGGATCTAAACCTCTAGCCCCGGTCACGGGGGTTGGAGGGAAACCAAACAGTGACTGAGCCCGTCGGAGACTTGTCCGTGTGATCTCCGGGGCCGAGAAAAGCGCAGCGGACTGCGCTCGGAGAAGCCCTGCTTCTGCACCGTTGGACGCGGGTTCGATTCCCGCCATCTCCACTCATCCCATGTGGGCGAAGGCCCCCTGACCTGCGAGAACTTCGCCAGGGCAGGGGGTTTTCGCTTTTCGCGGCCGACGGCACCCGCGACGGTGAACGTGCAGCGTCCCTGACGTCGAAGGAGCCGAGCCCTTCCGCAGGGTTCCCTCCCGGCCGCACCCGCCGGCCGGTAGGAGCCGCCCACGGCCGCGATGACCACGCGGCCCGTGCGGCCGGGGGAGATCGAGGGGACGTACGGCTGCGAGAAGCGGATGCCCGACGAGTCGGCGAGGGCCGGTACGGCCGGAACCAGACAGCAAGGGGTGTTCCTCCGCAAAGGAAGGGCCCTGGGGGGGGGAAGGCACCCCCAGTTATCGCGGCTCATGAGCGGAGGTCGTGCTTACCACGCGGGAACGATCGCTCGGCCGCCGCGTGAATCGCCCCGGTGTGAGGGTCGCCAGCGCGATCAGTGCGGCCGCGGCGGGCACCGCGTAGGCGGCGGTCGGGCCCATGTGCTCCACCACGAGGCCGGCGCAGGCCGAGCCGGCCGCGATGCCCGCGAAGATCGCGGTGACCGCGAGCGTCATGCCCTCGTTGAGGCGTCCCTCGGGCGTCAGGGCGTGGACCCGGGACATCGCCGTGACCATCGTCGGGGCCGTGGCCATGCCCGCCAAGAGGAGGGCGCAGCCGAGCGCGGGCAGGGAGCCGGTGGCCGCCGCGGCCCAGGGGAGGGTCATGACGACGGCCAGGGCGCCCACACAGGCCTTCAGCGAGCGGGGGCGCAGGGCGCCGTAGAGCAGGCCGGCCGCGCAGGATCCCGCGGCCTGCAGGGCCAGGACCAGACCCGCGGAGGCGCCGAGGCCCCGGGCGTCGAGGTGGGCGATCGAGGTGATCTCCATGGAGCCGAAGACGACGCCGGTGACGAGGAAGAGCGGCAGCAGCGGGGCGAGGGCGCGCAGCGGGGAGCCCTGCCTGGGCGCGGCCGACACCGGGGGCTGGGTGGCGCGACAGGAGGTGAAGACGAGCATGCCGGTGAGCAGCAGGGCCGCGCCGACGAGGGTGCCCGCCTCGGGGAAGACCGCACCGCAGAGGAAGGCCGCCAGGACCGGTCCGAGCATGAAGCACAGCTCGTCCGCGGCCTGTTCGAAGGACATCGCCGTGTGGTGCGCGGCCGGTGAGTCGCGCAGCAGGTGCGTCCAGCGGGCGCGGGACATGCCGCCGATGTTGGGGGTGGTGGCGGTCGCGGCGTACGAGGCGAAGAGGGTCCAGGCGGGGGCCCCGGTACGGACGCACGCGATCAGGGAGAGCGAGCCGAGGACCGCGATCAAGGTGGCCGGTACGGCGATCCGGGCCTGCCCGTGGCGGTCGACCAGCCGGGCGGTCCAGGGCGCGACCAGCGCGGTGGCCGCCAGGCCGGTCGCCGTGACCGCGCCGGCGAGGGCGTACGAGCCGCGCTGTCCGGCGATCATCATGACCGCGCTGACCCCGAACATGCCCATGGGGAGCCGGGCGAGGAGGTTCCCGGCGGTGAACCCGCGGGTGCCGGGCCGGGCGAACAGGCGGCGGTAGGGGCCCCGGGGGGTGCGGGCCGGCCGGGAGGCGGAGGCGCCGGCGGGCGGTCCGGCGATGACGAGGGTGCTGCCGGTGACGGTCATGAGCGGGGTGCGCGCGGCCGTCGCGGTTGGGCCGGAGGAGGCCGTACGGGAAGGGGCCGTACGGGAAGAGGCCGTACGCGAAGACGTGGTGCGGGCGGTGGCCGCGCGGGCGGCGGCCGTGGTCGTGGCGGGCATGCGAGAAGCCTCGGGCCGGGCCCCCCTCCCGGTCCAACACCTGTTCGGAGCCCATTCACCGCCCTGTGTTGTTAGTCTCCGGGGGTGATTCCCCGCGATGTCGACCCCCGGCTGCTGCGCGGGTTCGTCGCGGCCGCCGAGGACCTGCACTTCACCCGCGCCGCCGCCCGCCTCTACGTCGCCCAGCAGGCACTCAGCCGCGATGTCCGCCGGCTCGAACAGAGCCTGGGCGCCACGCTGTTCCTGCGGACCACACGGCAGGTGGAGCTGACCGCCGACGGGCAGCGCCTGCTGCCGCTGGCCCGGCGCGTGCTCGCCGCGCACGAGGAACTCGCCGCCGCCTTCACCGCACCCCGCCCGCTCCTCGTCGACCTCAACACCGACGGGCCGAGCACCCCGCGGACCGTCCTGGAACGCGCCCGCGAACTCGCCCCCGACTGCGAGCTGATGGCCCGCTTCGAGAGCGGTCTCACCCACGCCGCCGCCGAGATCGCCGCCGGCCGGCTCGACGTCTCCTTCGGCTACGCCGACGGCCTGGACCCGGCGCTGCGGGCCCCGCTCGCCCAGACGCCCGTACGGTACGAGCCGCTCGCCGTGCTGCTGCCCGAGGGGCATCCGCTGGCCGCGCGGGAGACCGTACCGCTGGACGCGCTCGCCGGCGAGACCGTGTACGCGGGCGCCGGGAACCCGCGGACGCTGGAGTGGACCGGGCTGGCGCGCGAGCTGTTCGCCGGGCGGGGGATCCTGATGGCGCCGCCGGCGCCGGTGGCGATGGGCAAGGAGGAGTTCCGCCGGGTGATGGTCAAGACCGGCAACCCGGTCCTGGCCACCGTGGACTTCCTCGACATGCCCGGCTGCGTGAAACGGCCGCTGACCGACCCGGTGCCGCTGTCCCCGCTGTCCATGGTGTGGCGCGAGGGCTTCGCGCACCCCGGCCTGGACGCCCTGCGCGCCGCGGCCGCCGGGCTGGCCGCGGAGCGGGGGTGGCTGGAAGCGCCCGCCGGGAGCCGCCTCCCGGCCCGGCTCACACACGGACCCGGCGCCGGGTGAGAGCAAGGTTTCCCGGCGGTCATCCGGCGGGGACCGGGGCCGAAACGCGCCCTTCCTACGGTCGTCACCACGGACGCGACAGCTGTGGAGGCGTGTGATGACCGGTACGACCGCACCGCACAGGGGAGGCCGCTGGATCGAGCAGTGGGATCCCGAGGACGAGACCTTCTGGAAGGAGACCGGGGAGCGGACCGCCCGCCGCAACCTCCTCTACTCCGTGTTCTCCGAGCACATCGGGTTCTCCATCTGGTCGCTCTGGTCCGTGATGGTCCTCTTCATGGGCCCCGCCTACGGGATCGACCCGGCGGGGAAGTTCTTCCTCATCGCGACGGCGACATTCGTCGGCGCCCTGGTGCGGGTGCCGTACACCTTCGCCGTCGCCCGCTTCGGCGGCCGGAACTGGACCGTCTTCAGCGCGCTGATGCTGCTCGCGCCGACGGTGGCCGCACTGGTGGTGATGGAGCCCGGGACCTCGTACGGGACCTTCCTGCTCGTCGCGGCCCTCACCGGGGTGGGCGGCGGCAACTTCGCCTCCTCCATGACCAACATCAACGCCTTCTTCCCGCTGCGCAAGAAGGGCTGGGCGCTCGGCCTGAACGCCGGCGGCGGCAACATCGGCGTACCCGTGGTCCAGCTGGCCGGACTGCTGGTCATCGCCACCGCCGGGGCCACCCACCCGCGGCTGCTGCTCGGCGCCTACATCCCGCTGATCGTCCTCGCGGCGGTCCTGGCGGCCGTACGGATGGACAACCTGGCGCCCGTGCGCAACGACACCGGCGCCGTCCGCGAGGCCCTGAAGGACGCGCACACCTGGATCATGTCCTTCCTGTACATCGGGACGTTCGGCTCCTTCATCGGATACAGCTTCGCCTTCGGCCTCGTGCTCCAGACACAGTTCGGCCGCACCCCGCTGCAGGCCGCCTCGCTCACCTTCGTCGGACCGCTGCTCGGCTCGCTGATCCGGCCGGTGGGCGGGGCACTGGCGGACCGGTTCGGCGGGGCGCGGATCACCCTGGGGACGTTCGTGGCGATGGCGGCGGCGACCGGCGTGGTCGTCTTCGCCTCCGGCCGGTCCTCCCTGCCGGTCTTCCTCGTCGGGTTCGTGGGGCTCTTCGTCCTGAGCGGGCTCGGCAACGGGTCGACGTACAAGATGATCCCGGGCATCTTCCAGGCGAAGGCACTGGCCCGCGGGATGAGCGGCGAGGCCGCCGCGGCCTACGGGCGGCGTCTCTCCGGGGCCTCCATGGGCCTCATCGGGGCCGTCGGCGCACTCGGCGGACTCGGCATCAACCTCGTCTTCCGGGAGGCCTTCCTCAGCTCGGGCTCCGGCACGGCGGCCTTCGTCACCTTCCTCGGCTTCTACGCCCTGTGCTGCGCGGTCACCTGGGCGGTATACCTTCGCCGGCCGGCGACCGCGACCGTCCCGGCCGTCGGCGTCGAAGCGAAACCGCAGCTCACGTCGGTGTAACCGGGGCGAAATACGGGTGAACCGAGACCGACACGCCGCCTTGGCAGGCTCGGTCCACCCGCTCCGCCCCGCCCCCATGCGTCAGTAGGCAGGTCACGATGGACCACACGAACACCGACACGAACACCGGCCCGCTCGCGGGCTTCACGGTCGGGGTCACCGCTGCCCGGCGGGCGGACGAACTCATCGCGCTGCTGCGGCGGCGCGGAGCGGCGGTGCTGCACGCGCCGGCCCTGCGGATCGTGCCCCTCGCCGACGACAGCGAACTGCTCGCCGCCACCAAGGAACTCATCGGCTGCGCACCGGACGTCGTCGTGGCCACCACCGCCATCGGTTTCCGCGGATGGATCGAGGCGGCCGACGGGTGGGGCATCGGCGAGGAGCTCCTGAAGCGGCTGCGGGCCACCGAACTGCTCGCGCGCGGGCCGAAGGTGAAGGGCGCGATCCGGGCCGCCGGGCTCGTCGAGACCTGGTCCCCGGAGTCGGAATCGCTCGCCGAGGTACTGGAACGGCTGCTCACGGCCGGGGTGGCGGGCCGCCGGATCGCGCTCCAGCTGCACGGGGAGCCGCTGCCCGGCTTCGTCGAGGCACTGCGGGCCGGCGGCGCAGACGTCGTCGTGGTGCCGGTGTACCGGTGGATGGCGCCGGAGGACCTCGGGCCGCTGGACCGGCTGCTCGACGCGATCGTCGGCGGCGGGGTGGACGCCGTCAGCTTCACCTCGGCGCCGGCGGCGGCCTCCCTGCTGTCCCGGGCCGGGGAGAGGGGCGTACGGGAGGCCGTGCTGGACGCGCTGCGCGGCCCGCTGGTCTCCGCGTGCGTCGGGCCGGTGACGGCGCTGCCGCTGCAGGCCCACGGGGTGGCCACGGTGCAGCCGGAACGCTTCCGGCTGGGCCCGCTGGTGCAGCTGCTCTGCCAGGAACTGCCCGGCCGGGCCCGGGTACTGCCGGTGGCCGGGCACCGCATGGAGATCCGCGGCCACGCCGTCCTGCTGGACGCGGAGCTGCGGCCGGTGCCGCCGGCCGGGATGGCCCTGCTGCGGGCCCTGGCCCGGCGGCCGGGCTGGGTGGTGGCCCGCGCGGAACTGCTGCGGGTGCTGCCGGGCGCGGGCCGCGACGAGCACGCCGTGGAGACGGCGATGGCCCGGCTGCGGGCGGCCCTCGGGGCGCCGCACCTGATCCAGACCGTGGTCAAACGGGGGTACCGGCTGTCGCTGGACGCGGGCGGCGAGGCCAAGTACGGGGAGCTCCCGCTCGACGCGGTGACGGCCAGGGGGGTCCTCGGCTAGCGTGCCGGGATGATCACTGACGGCGTGGAGATGAGGGGCGTCGAGCTCGGCGACGCGGCGGGGCTGGCGGAGGCGTTCGCCCGGAACCGGGCGTTCATGGCGCACGTGGAGCCGGTCCGGACGGACGCGTACTACACGGAGCGGGGCCAGCTGGAGCGCATCGAGGGGATGCTCGCCGAGCGGGACGCGGGGCGGCTCGTCCCGTACGTGTTCGTGGAGACGGCCACGGGCGCCCCCATCGGCGCGATCAACCTCGGCTCCATCGCGTACGGGCCGCTGTGCAGCGGCGGCGTCGGCTACTGGATCGACCCCGCCTGGCACGGCAAGGGGCTGGCGACCGCGGGCGTGCAGGAGGTCTGCCGGGTCGCCCGCGACGAGCTCGGCCTGCACCGGGTCGAGGCCGGCACCCTGGTCGACAACCTTGCGTCGCAGCGCGTGCTGGCGAAGGCGGGCTTCGAGTTCTACGGCCTCGCCCCGCGCTACCTCCACATCAACGGCGCCTGGCGCGACCACCGCCTCTTCCAGCGCCTGCTGCACGACGACCCGCCGGCCCCTTAGGCGGGGAGCACCGCCGCCTGCCCCTGCCCCTTGCGGCGCGCCCTTTCAGCGCCCTGGCCAATTCAGCCCCTCCGGAGCCTGGCCAATTCAGCCCCTCCGGCGTTTGAGGAGCGGGTCCGGGCGGAGCCCGGTGCCCGGCGGAGCCGGGTTCCTGGGGCTCCGCCCCAGACCCTCCCCCAGACTTCGTTTGGGGGGACCCCCACGCCTCAAACGCCGGCGAGGCTGGATCTGCCCGGCGCCGGCCCGCAGGAGCGCGCAGCGCGGGCGAGCCGCGCAGCGCGGCCCTGCGCGCCGGAGGTACCGGTTCGGGGGGTTCCCCCGCAGGCGGCGGACGGGCAATCTGGTACGGCACCCCACGACGGGAGGCTGACGGCATGCGGTTCGATTCCGGGCGCGTCTGTCTGGACCTGGTGGCCACCATCACCCCGCACGAGGGGATCCCGGACGGTGACGAGCTGCGGGTGTGGCTCGCCGGGGCCGGGCTGGTGCCCGACCGGACACCGCTGGCCCGGGTCGGGCCCGACTGGGCGGCGGCCTTCCGGGCCCTGCGCGGCGACGTGGAAACCCTCGTACGGGCGGAGCTCGCCGGCGCCGACCCCGACGAGAACGCCCTCGCCCGGGTCAACGCGCTGGCCGCCGGACCACCCCCGGGCCTGTGTGCCGTTCGCGACCAAGAGGGGCACCTGGTCCGTGAGTTGTGCGGCGGCGTGGAATGCGGCGCGCTGCTCGCGGCCGTCGCCCGGGACGCCGTCGAGCTGCTCACCGACCCCGGTGACCTGGCGCTGCTGCGGGCCTGCGAGGGCGACGGCTGCACCCGCGTCTACCTGGACACCTCCCGCGGCCACCGGCGCCGCTGGTGTTCCAGCGAGCTGTGCGGCAACCGCGAGCGCGTCGCCCGGCACCGCCGCCGGGCCCTGGCGTCCGGATCCCGGTAGCGGCCGTATCACCCAGCGAGACCGGTTCCGGAACGGGCGTGCGGACAGGCCGCCGGTTCGCGTACGGTTGACGGTCGCCCATGCACGTCAGAAGGGGGCCTTGGTGGCCGCGCAGAATGCCGCTGTCGACAGCACGGCGGATTCCGTCCGCGATCGGGAGATCGCGGTCGAGCAGACGCATCTCGACCAGGTGTACCGACGCCTCGAGGAGAAGATCCACGAGGCGGAGTTCCTCATGAACGACGCCGCCAAGCGCGGCCAAGTGGGGACGCCCGGCGCACTCGCCGAGCGCGACGCGCAGGTCTTCCGGGCGGGCATCCACCTGAACCGGCTCAACAACGAGTTCGAGGACTTCCTCTTCGGCCGCATCGACCTGGTGCTCGGCAAGGACGGGGAGCGCGGCCCGGACGGCGCGTACACCTCCGTCGAGCCCGCCGACGACGCGATCCGCGAGGACCTCACGGCCGACGTCGCCGAGACCCTGCACATCGGCCGCATCGGAGTCCTGGACTCCGACTACTCGCCGCTGGTCATCGACTGGCGCGCACCGGCCGCCGCGCCGTTCTACCGCTCCACGCCGAAGGACCCCGGCCGCGTCGTGCGCCGCCGCGTCATCCGCTCCAAGGGCCGCAAGGTGCTGGGCGTCGAGGACGACCTGATGCGCCCCGAGGTCACCGCCTTCCTGGACGGCCGGGAGCTCCCCGCCATCGGCGACGGCGCCCTGATGGCCGCCCTCGGGCGGGCCCGTACGCACTCGATGCGCGACATCGTCTCCTCCATCCAGGCCGAGCAGGACCTGGTCATCCGGGCCCCCGCCGCCTCCGTCGCCGAGGTCGCGGGCGGACCGGGCACCGGCAAGACCGCCGTCGCCCTGCACCGCGCCGCCTACCTGCTCTACCAGGACCGGCGCCGCTACTCCGGCGGCATCCTGATCGTCTCGCCGACCCCGCTGCTCGTCGTGTACACCGAGGGCGTGCTGCCCTCCCTCGGCGAAGAGGGCCAGGTCGCCATCCGCGCGCTCGGCTCCCTCGTCGACGGCGCGGAGGCCACCACCTACGACTCCCCGGCCGTGGCCCGCATCAAGGGCTCCTCCCGGATGCTGAAGGTGCTCCGCAAGGCCGTACGGGGCGCACTCGAACTCGGCGGCGCCCCCGACCGGCTGCGCGTGGTGGCCTTCGGCCGCCGCCAGGAGCTGGAGGCCGACGAGCTGAACCGGATCCGGCAGAACGTCCTCAGCGGCACCGCCCCGGTCAACCTGCTGCGCCCGCGCGCCCGCAAGCTGCTGCTCGACGCCCTGTACGCGAAGTCCGGCGGCGCCGGCCGGCACAGCGACCCGGAGCTGGCCGCCGAGCTGCGCTCCGCCTTCGACGAGGACATCTCCACCGAGGACGCCTTCATCGACTTCCTGAACGCCTGGTGGCCCGAGCTGACCCCGCGCGCCGTGCTCGCCGCGCTCGCCGACGAGCGCCACCTGGGCCGCTGGTCCCGGCGGGACCTGAACCCGCGCGAGACCCGGCAGCTGGCCCGTTCGCTGCGCCGGGTGGGCCCGGACGGCAAGGGTCCCCTGTCGGTGCACGACGTGGCGCTCCTCGACGAGCTCCAGCAGCTGCTCGGCGCCCCGGCGCGGCCGAAGCGGAGGCGGGAGATGGACCCGCTCGACCAGCTCAGCGGGCTGGAGGAGCTGATGCCGGTCCGCGAGGAGACCCAGTGGGAGCGGGCCGAGCGGCTCGCGGCGGAGCGCACCGAGTACGCGCACGTCATCGTGGACGAGGCGCAGGACCTGACGCCGATGCAGTGGCGGATGGTCGGCCGCCGGGGCCGGATGGGCACCTGGACGGTCGTCGGCGACCCGGCCCAGTCCTCCTGGACCGATCCGGAGGAGGCGGCCGCGGCCCGCGACGAGGCGCTGGGCAGCCGGCCGCGCCGCCGGTTCACGCTGACGGTCAACTACCGCAACCCGGCGGAGGTCGCCGAGGTGGCCTCCCGTGTGCTGCGGCTGGCGATGCCCGGCATGGAGCCGCCGTCGGCGGTGCGCTCCACGGGCCTCCAGCCCCGGTTCACGGCGGCCCAGGACGATCTGGGGGCCGCCGTCCGCGAGGAGACCCGAAGGCTGCTGGAGCAGGTGGACGGCACCGTCGGCGTGGTCGTGGCCATGGACCGGCGCGCGGAGGCCGCGGACTGGCTGGCCGACCTGGGCGCGCGGGCGGTGGCGCTCGGCAGCCTGGAGGCCAAGGGCCTGGAGTACGACGCCACGGTGGTCGTCTCCCCGGCGGAGATCGCGGACGAGTCCCCGGCGGGCCTGCGCGTGCTGTACGTGGCGCTGACGCGTGCGACGCAGCAGCTGACGGTGGTCTCGGCCGACCGGGACAAGCCGGACGCGGACGGCGTGCCGGAGCTGCTGCAGCCGTAGCGGGCCGCCCCGCGGGGGCGGTTCACGGCGTGGCTCCGGCCCTGCTCAAGGCCTCGTACATCCGTATGGTCCGCGGCCAGGAGCGTGGCGGCGCGAACCGACCGCGAGCAGGGGGATCGCATTCGGCGATCCTTTGTTAGCCTGGGTACGGCACCGACTCGATCCAAGCCCCCGGGCCCAACCTTCGTCGCTTAGAGCGACCACTTGCCGCGAGGCGAGCATGGCGGGTCGGTGTCATAGACGTAAGCATCACCAGGTCCGCGCCCTCCACCCAGTGGAGGGCGCGGACCTGTTTTGTATGGACCCACCATTCCGAACCCCCCTGCTATCTCGTATGGTGGAAGAGTCTTTCCGAAATTTGTAGCTGGTTACCTTGTACTGGCTGGTAGGTGGGACGATCGGACAACAGGTCCCCTGCCGCACCTGTCGTGTAGCGGGGCCCTGTGTTAAGCGAACCAGGGACAGAAGAGGAAACACGGCCATGGCAACGGCGCCCAGCGTCTCGTATTCGATGACGGTCCGCCTGGAAGTGCCCGCGAGCGGAACCGCGGTCTCCCAGCTCACCACCGCCGTGGAGTCCTCCGGCGGTTCTGTCACCGGCCTCGACGTGACCGCATCCGGCCACGAGAAGCTCCGGATCGACGTCACCATCGCCGCGACCTCCACCGCCCACGCGGACGAGATCGTCGAGAAACTGCGCGGGATCGAGGGCGTCAGCCTCGGCAAGGTTTCCGACCGAACCTTCCTCATGCACCTCGGCGGCAAGATCGAGATGGCGTCCAAGCACCCCATCCGCAACCGCGACGACCTCTCCATGATCTACACCCCGGGCGTGGCCCGCGTGTGCATGGCGATCGCCGAGAACCCCGAGGACGCGCGCCGCCTCACCATCAAGCGCAACACCGTCGCAGTCGTGACGGACGGCTCCGCCGTGCTGGGCCTGGGCAACATCGGCCCGATGGCCGCCATGCCGGTCATGGAGGGCAAGGCGGCCCTCTTCAAGCGCTTCGCCGACATCGACGCCTGGCCGATCTGCCTGGACACCCAGGACCCCGACGAGATCGTGGCCGCCGTCAAGGCCATCGCCCCCGGCTTCGCGGGCATCAACCTCGAGGACATCTCCGCGCCGCGCTGCTTCGAGATCGAGGCCCGGCTGCGCGAGGCCCTCGACATCCCCGTCTTCCACGACGACCAGCACGGCACCGCCATCGTGGTGCTCGCCGCCCTCACCAACGCACTGCGCGTGGTGGGCAAGGCAGTTGGCGACGTCAAGGTCGTCATGTCGGGCGCCGGGGCGGCCGGTACCGCCATCCTCAAGCTGCTCCTCGCGGCGGGCGTCAAGAACGCGGTGAGCGCCGACATCCACGGCGTCGTGCACGCGGGCCGCCCCGACCTCGTCGACGCGGCCCCCGACTCGCCGCTGCGCTGGATCGCCGACAACACCAACCCCGAGGGCTACACGGGCACTCTGAAGGAGGCCGTGGTCGGCGCCGACGTCTTCATCGGCGTCTCGGCCCCGAACGTGCTGTCCGGCGAGGACGTCGCCGCCATGGCGGAGGGCGCCATCGTGTTCGCGCTCGCGAACCCGGACCCCGAGGTGGACCCGGCCGTCGCCCGCCAGACGGCCGCCGTCGTCGCCACCGGCCGCTCCGACTTCCCGAACCAGATCAACAACGTGCTGGTCTTCCCGGGTGTCTTCCGCGGTCTGCTGGACGCCCAGTCCCGCACCGTGAACACGGAGATGATGCTGGCCGCCGCGAGCGCGCTCGCGGACGTCGTCGGCGAGGACGAGCTGAACGCGAACTACATCATCCCGTCCGTCTTCAACGACAAGGTCGCCGGCGCGGTCGCGGGCGCCGTCCGCAAGGCGGCGTCGGGCTCCTGAAGCCGGCTGTGAGAGCCCTCACGGCGGGCCGCCACCGGCGCGTCGCGAGATGCGGGCCCGGTCGGGCGCCTCTAGGGTTGCGGGGATGCCCGCGGGGTCCGCGGTCCGCAGCGGCGTGCGAGCGAAGGCATGGACGGAGCGTCACCGCGGCGTGACTGTGGCGCTTTTCGTGTGACCCCGACGGGTGCCGGATTGGCTTTCCCGCCGCTGGTGGGGGCAGGATGCGTAACCGGGCGAGAGGGTCTGACGTTCAGACCCGGGTCCGGGGACTGTCCTAGGGCCCTGGCAGCATCGGCTTCGATCTCACGCCTCTAAGGCAAGTTGAACACGGGAGTACAACATGAACCGCAGTGAGCTGGTGGCCGCTCTGTCCGAGCGCGCCGAGGTGACCCGCAAGGACGCCGACGCCGTTCTGGCCGCGCTCGCCGAGACCGTCGGCGAGATTGTCGCCAAGGGCGACGAGAAGGTCACCATCCCCGGCTTCCTGACCTTCGAGCGCACCCACCGTGCCGCTCGCACCGCGCGCAACCCGCAGACCGGCGACCCCATCCAGATCCCGGCCGGCTACAGCGTGAAGGTCTCCGCGGGCTCCAAGCTCAAGGAAGCCGCCAAGGGCAAGTAAGTCCTGTCCCGGCGCCGAGGGCCCCACAGGCTTTTGGAACGGCAGTAGTACGCAGAACGACGAAGGGCGGTCACCCCCGGGCGGGGTGACCGCCCTTCGGCATGTCCGGGCCGGGCGCGGACGGACCGGGCGGAACGAGCGGACGCGGGCGGACGGACCGGGCGGACGCGGGCGGACGGGACGCCGGGCCCGGGGGAGCCGCGCCGGACCCGGCCCGGCCCCGGGTGGTCCGGGGCGGCCCGGCAGGCCCTGTGAGGGCCCGTCAGGGCCCTTGGCGGGGCCCCGGTATGCCGGCGGCATGCCCCGCCCGGCCGCGGGGGACACGGGAAAGCCCCCCGGGCCCTGTGCGGGGCCCGGGGGGCTTGCTGCGTGCGCGAGGCGCGCGGTGCGGCTCAGACGAGGTCGCCGCCGGGCAGCTCGACCTTCGCGCCGAGCTCCACGAGCTTCTCCATGAAGTTCTCGTAGCCGCGGTTGATCAGGTCGATGCCGTGCACGCGCGAGGTGCCCTCGGCGGCCAGCGCCGCGATGAGGTACGAGAACCCGCCGCGCAGGTCGGGGATGACCAGGTCGGCGCCCTGCAGCTTGGTCGGGCCGGAGACGACCGCCGAGTGCAGGAAGTTGCGCTGGCCGAAGCGGCAGGCCGAGCCGCCCAGGCACTCGCGGTACAGCTGGATGTGAGCACCCATCTGGTTGAGCGCCGAGGTGAAGCCGAGCCGGGACTCGTAGACCGTCTCGTGGACGATCGACAGGCCGGACGCCTGGGTGAGGGCCACGACGAGCGGCTGCTGCCAGTCGGTCTGGAAACCGGGGTGGACGTCCGTCTCCAGCGCGATGGCGTTGAGCGGGCCGCCCGGGTGCCAGAAGCGGATGCCGTCGTCGTCGATCTCGAACGCCCCGCCGACCCGGCGGAAGGTGTTCAGGAACGTCATCATCGAACGCTGCTGGGCGCCGCGCACGTAGATGTTGCCGCCGGTGGCCAGGGCCGCGGAAGCCCAGGACGCGGCCTCCAGACGGTCCGGCAGGGCCTTGTGGTTGTAGCCGCCGAGCCGGTCGACACCCGTGATGCGGATGGTCCGGTCGGTGTCGAGGGAGATGATCGCGCCCATCTTCTGCAGGACGCAGATGAGGTCCTCGATCTCCGGCTCGACCGCGGCGTTGCTGAGCTCGGTGACGCCCTCGGCCAGGACGGCCGTCAGCAGCACCTGCTCGGTCGAGCCGACGGACGGGTAGGGGAGGCGGATCTTGCAGCCGCGCAGGCGCTGCGGGGCTTCCAGGTACTGGCCGCCTTCGCGCTTCTCGATGGTCGCGCCGAACTGGCGGAGCACGTCGAAGTGGAAGTCGATCGGCCGGCCGCCGATGTCGCAGCCGCCGAGGCCCGGGATGAAGGCGTGGCCGAGACGGTGCAGCAGGGGGCCGCAGAACAGGATCGGGATGCGCGACGAACCCGCGTGGGCGTCGATGTCGGCGACGTTGGCGCTCTCGACGTGGGTGGGGTCGAGCACCAGCTCGCCCGGCTCCTCGCCGGGGCGGACCGTCACCCCGTGCAGCTGGAGCAGCCCGCGCACGACACGGACGTCACGGATGTCGGGAACGTTGCGCAGCCGGCTGGGTTCGCTGCCGAGCAGCGCGGCGACCATGGCCTTGGGCACGAGGTTCTTCGCGCCGCGGACACGGATCTCGCCCTCAAGCGGGGTGCCGCCGTGGACAAGCAGGACATCGTCGGTGACGGTCATGAATCTCGCGTTCCGAAGAGGGGTGGGCAAGGGGGCCAGGGAAAAGGGTAAGGGCCACCACCCCCATGTTCGTAAGGCCGACGTGGCCGTAGGACTGTCAGGAATTCGGTACAACACCCTGCGTATCCACCACATGGCGGAGCGTTGCGTTTCGGCTGCTCCGTCCGTGCGCGCTCCTCATTGCCGCGGTGCGCCCTGAGCTGCGTACGATCCGATCTCTCCGCCGGGGCTCCGCAAAGCGCGAATGTGCGGGATCATGGCGGCATGACCGAGGTGTCCTCCCTCACAGGGCGGCTGCTCGTGGCCACCCCCGCCCTCGCGGACCCGAACTTCGACCGCGCGGTGGTGCTGCTGCTCGACCACGACGAGCAGGGCTCCCTCGGCGTTGTCCTCAACCGGCCCACGCCCGTCGGCGTCGGCGACGTCCTGCTCGCGTGGGCGCCCCTGGCCGGCGCCCCCGGCGTGGTCTTCCAGGGCGGGCCCGTGGCGCTGGACTCGGCCCTCGGGCTGGCGGTCATCCCGGGCGAGGAGGGGCCGCTCGGCTGGCGCAGGGTGCACGGGGCCATCGGGCTCGTCGACCTGGAGGCGCCGCCGGAGCTGCTGGCCGCGGCCCTCGGCGGCCTGCGGATCTTCGCCGGGTACTCCGGCTGGGGCCCGGGCCAGCTGGAGGAGGAGCTCGGCGAGGGCGCCTGGTACGTCGTGGAGTCGGAGCCCGGTGACGTGTCCTTCCCCGACCCCGAACAGCTGTGGCGGGCGGTGCTGCGCCGCCAGCGCAGCGAACTCGCGATGGTCGCCACCTATCCGGACGACCCGTCGCTCAACTGACGGGCGCGGGGTTAAGTACCCTGGTTGCATGAGCACTCTTGAGCCCGAGCGCGGGACTGGCACGGGGACCCTCGTAGAGCCGACGCCGCAGGTGTCGCACGGTGACGGCGACCACGAGCGCTTCGCCCACTACGTCCAGAAGGACAAGATCATGGCGAGCGCGCTCGACGGCACCCCCGTCGTCGCGCTCTGCGGCAAGGTCTGGGTACCGGGCCGGGACCCGAAGAAGTACCCGGTCTGCCCCATGTGCAAGGAGATCTACGAGTCCATGGGCCCCGGCGGGGACAAGGACAAGGGCGGGAAGGACAAGTAGTCCGGCCCTCTTCCTCTCCCCCTGGCGGGACCAAGGCCCTCGGTGCGCCCAGTGCGCTCGGGGGCCTTTGCCGTGCCCGCGAGGCCCGTTAGGGTCGGCGCCACGAGCACTCTGCGGAACGTGCGTTGCGCAGGGCGCAACACGCTGACGCGAAGGGCCGGCGCATGGACCTGACCCGCACGGATCCGAGCCGCACGGAGCCGCGCCGCACGGAGCCGAGCCGCACGAAGCCGAGCCGCACGAAGCCGAGCCGCACGGATCTGATCCCCGCACCCCGGGTCGTCCTCTTCCGGGAGGACGGGAGCCGCTTCGCCTTCGGGCCCGCGCCGTGTCTCGACGCCGGGCCGGGGGCCGGGACGGTCGCGCGGTGGCTGCGCCGGGAGCTCGGCGCGGCCACCGGCTGGGAGCTGCCCGCCGCCGGGGCCGGGCGGAGCGCCGAGCTGCGGCTGCGCGTGGACCCCGAGGGCGTCGGGGACGCCGGGCCGGAGGCGTACCGCATCGAGATCGGCCCCGATGGCGCCGAGCTGACGGGCGCGACGACGGCCGGGCTGTTCTGGGCCGCCCAGACACTGCGTCAGCTCCTCGGGCCCGACGCCTACCGGAAGGCGCCGCTGCCCGGCCGCACGTGGAGCCTGCCGTACGGGGACGTCGCGGACGCCCCGCGGTTCGGCTGGCGCGGGATGATGCTCGACGTGGCCCGGCACTTCACGCCCAAGGACGGGGTGCTGCGGTACGTCGACCTGCTCGCCGCCCACAAGCTCAACGTGCTGCACCTGCACCTGACGGACGACCAGGGGTGGCGGATCGAGATCAAGCGGTACCCGCGCCTCACCGAGGTCGGCGGATGGCGGGCGCGCAGCCGGTGGGGCCACCGGGCCTCGCCGCTGTGGAACGAGACCCCGCACGGCGGCTTCTACACGCAGGACGACATCCGCGAGATCGTCGCGTACGCCGCCGAGCGGCACGTACGGGTGGTCCCGGAGATCGACGTGCCGGGGCATTCGCAGGCCGCCATCGCCGCGTACCCGGAGCTGGGCAACACCGACGTGGTCGACACGGCGGCCCTGCGCGTGTGGGACGACTGGGGGATCAGCGAGAACGTCCTCGCGCCGACCGAGGCCGTGCTGCGGTTCTACGAGGGCGTCTTCGAGGAGGTGCTCGAGCTGTTCCCGGCGGAGGTCTCGCCCTTCGTGCACGTGGGCGGCGACGAGTGCCCGAAGGCGCAGTGGAAGGCCTCCGGCACTGCCCAGGAGCGGATCCGCGAGCTGGGGGTGGACGGGGAGGACGGCCTGCAGTCCTGGTTCGTCCGGCACTTCGACGGCTGGCTCGCGCAGCGCGGGCGGCGGCTGATCGGGTGGGACGAGATCCTGGAGGGCGGCCTCGCGCCGGGGGCGGCCGTCTCCTCGTGGCGCGGCTACGCGGGCGGCATCGCCGCCGCCGAGGCCGGGCACGACGTGGTCATGTGCCCCGAGCAGCAGGTGTACCTGGACCACCGTCAGGCGGGCGGCCCGGACGAGCCGATGCCCATCGGGTACGTGCGCTCGCTGGAGGACGTGTACCGCTTCGAACCGGTGCCGCCGAAGCTGTCGCCGGAGGCGGCCGCGCACGTGCTGGGCGCGCAGGCCAACGTGTGGACCGAGGTGATGGAGAACCAGGACCGGGTCGACTACCAGGCGTTCCCGCGGCTGGCGGCCTTCGCGGAGGTGGTGTGGTCGCGGCTCCCGGGGCCGCAGGAGCGGGATTTCGCCTGGTTCGAGGGCCGGATGACCGCGGCGCACTACGCGCGGCTGGACGCGCTCGGGGTCGGTTACCGGCCACCGGGCGGGCCGTTGCCGTGGCAGCGGCGGCCGGGGGTACGGGGACGCCCGATCGAGGGCGCGCCCCCGAACGTGTGACACGGGCGCGGAGCGACGGACCTGAACGGAAAGGGAACGGGTCGGGAACTCTCGCTGGATTTCCCGCTATACAGGGAAAACCGGACGTTCGGGGAGGGTCTCCTGCGAAGGCGGCACGGCGGGCGTACGGGGCGTCGGGCACCGGCCGGGCCCGGCGGCCGGGCGGACGCCGGGGCAGGGGCGTGCCGGAGCCGGGCGCGGGGGCGCACAGGGGGTCGCACGGGGGCGGGGGCACCGGGTGGACCCTCGCGCCGGGCGGGCCGGAAGATGTGCCAGAGTTGCCACGTCCCGGCGGTGAGCACGTACCGTACGGCGGACAGGCGTGAGCGCCGGGACCGGGACATCGGGAAGGGGCAGCCGGGTTGACCACGCACGCACCGCACGCACTGCAAGCACCGGATTCACCTCAAGGCCCCCAGGGGCCCCAGGTGGCGCAGTCCGTGACACTGCCGGCCTCGCTCGACGAGGCCGTGGCGGCGCTCACCGCCATGCCCGCGGCCGTGCCCGTCGCGGGCGGCACCGACCTCATGGCCGCCGTCAACGCCGGGCTGCTGCGGCCCGCCGCCCTGGTGGGTCTGGGCCGGATCAACGAGATCCGCGGCTGGCAGTACCAGGACGGCCACGCGCTGCTCGGCGCGGGCCTCACCCACGCGCGGATGGGACGGCCGGATTTCGCCGCTCTGATCCCGGCGCTGGCCGCCGCCGCGCGCGCCGCCGGGCCCCCGCAGATCCGCAACGCGGGCACCCTCGGCGGCAACATCGCCACCGCCGCGCCCACGGGTGACGCGCTGCCCGTGCTGGCCGCGCTGGAGGCCGTCCTCGTCATCGTCGGCCCGGGCGGGCAGCGGGAGATCCCGGTGTCGTACCTGCTGGCCGGCCGCGAGATGCTGCGGCCGGGCGAGCTGATCGGTTTCGTCCGGGTGCCGCTGCTGCACGCGCCGCAGGTGTTCCTGAAGGCCACGGGGCGCACCGGCCCGGGTCGTGCGGTGGCGTCCGTGGGTCTCGTACTGGATCCCGCGCGCCGGGGTGTGCGCTGCGCGATCGGTGCGGTGGCCCCGATGCCGCTGCGGCCGCTGGAGGCCGAGCAGTGGGTGGCCTCGCTGATCGACTGGGACGGCGAGCGGAGCCTGGCCCCCGAGGCCCTGGAGGCCTTCGGCGAGTACGTCGCGGCCGCCTGTGTGCCCGACCAGGGGGAGCCGGTGGCTCCCGGTGTACTGCATCTGCGGCGGACGGTGGCCGTGCTGGCACGCAGGGCCCTGGGGAGGGCGCTGACCTCATGAGCGAGAACGAGAACGAGAACGTGACCCAGGGGAACGGCACGGCGGGCTGGGGCTGGGAACCGGTCCCGCAGGGCGGCGAGTACGACTCGGACGCCACGGCCTTCGTGAAACTGCCGCAGGACATGCTGGACGCGCTCGGCACCGGGGAGCCCCTCGCGGCGCCCGGGCACGGCTACGTGCCGCCGCCGATGATCGTGCCGCTCGGCACGGCCACCACCGATCCGGCGGCCACGGGTACGTGGACGATCCCGGTGCAGTGGCCGGAGGCGGGAGGTTCGGCTCCGGCCGGGCCGGCGCCCGCGGCCGGGTCGGGTGCGGGGTCCGGGTCGGGTCCGGGGTCCGGGTCGGTGGGCGGGCCGATTCCCGCGTCGATCCCGATCCCGGCGTCGGTCGCCGCGGCCTTCGCCGAGGCGGAGCCGGAGCAGCAGCCGGATCCGGGCGCGACCGCCGAGTGGCGGTTCCCGGAGGCGGCGCAGGAGCCCGACGCGGCGGCTTCGGCGACCGGCCAGTGGGCCGTCCCCGAGTTCTCCGAATTCCCCGGACAGCAGGGTGACTTCCGCCAGGGCGGGCTGGACGCCGACTGGAGCCAGGCCCCGGCGACGCTGCCGGGCGGCGCCCCGGCGCCGTGGGCGTACCTGACGCAGCAGCCGGCCGGAGACCCGGCCGGGGGCCCGGACGCGGGCGTGCTGCCGGGCACGGACGAGGCCGCCGCGGCTTCGGCCGCCGCCGCCACCGCGACGGCGCACGCCGCCGGACGGCTCCTCGGTGGACCCGGAGTGGGGGCCGCCGGGCGGGGGCCGCGCGTGCTGGGCGGCCCGGGCGTGGGCACCCCGCTCCCGGAGGGCGAGCCGGCGCACTCGGCCCCGCACGACATCGACGCCGCGCACGGCCCGGCGGCGGAGCAGGCCGAGGGCGCCCGGACCGCCGATCACACGGACCACACGGACCACACCGACCACGCGGAGCCGGCCGGGTACGCGGGCGGGGCCGGGCACGGCGAGCACGCCGAATACGTCGGGTACGCCGGGCACGGCGAGCACGCCGAATACGTCGGGCACACCGGGCACGACGCCTACGCCGGACACGTCGCGCCGACGCCGCACACGGGCACCGACGGGCGCGGTTTCACCGCCTTCGGTGAGGCGCCGGAGCCGGGCGGGACCACCGGGCCCGCGGCCGCGCAGCCGGTGGCCGCCGGCGGCCTGGACCTCTTCGGCGGAGTGCGGGCCGAGGCGCCGACGGGAGCCGAGCCCGGGCAGCCGTCCGAGCCCGGGCGGCCTGCCGAGGCGACGCAGCCCGGGGCCACCGACGGGCACGGCTTCGCGGCCTTCGGCCATGCGGCGCCGGAGCCCGAGCCGGCGCCGGAGTCCGAGCCGGCGCCGGAACCCGAGGCCGAGGCCGTCGCGCACGACGCCGTGCACGGGGCGGAGAGCGGCCTGCCGGAGCCCGGCGCCGCGGCTGCCGACGCCGCTTCGCCGCAGGAGCCGGCCGCGGCGCAGCCACCGGCCGACCACACGCCGGGTGCGGACACCGCCGACAGCGGTGTGGCACTCCCGGACGCGGGGACCGGCCGGGGGATCCCGGCGGAGGGGCCGACGTACGAAGAGGGAACGGCCGACGAGGCCGTCGCCCATCACGAACACCCGCAGGCCTCGTACGTGCTGCGCGTCAACGGCGCCGACCGGCCCGTCACCGGCGCCTGGATCGGCGAGTCCCTGCTCTACGTGCTGCGCGAGCGCCTCGGCCTCGCCGGCGCCAAGGACGGCTGCTCGCAGGGCGAGTGCGGCGCCTGCGCCGTGCAGGTCGACGGCCGGCTGGTCGCCTCCTGCCTGGTCCCGGCCGCGACGGCCGCCGGCAGCGAGGTGCGCACCGTCGAGGGGCTCGCGACCAACGGGGAACTCTCGGACGTGCAGCAGGCGTTGTGCAGGTCGGGCGCGGTGCAGTGCGGGTTCTGCGTGCCCGGCATGGCCATGACCATCCACGACCTGCTGGAGGGCAACCACGCCCCCAGCGAGCTGGAGACCCGCCAGGCGCTGTGCGGCAACCTCTGCCGCTGCTCCGGCTACGCCGGGGTCGTCGACGCCGTGCGCGAGGTCGTGGCCGAGCGCGAGGCGGCCGCCGCGGATCCCACGGCGGCGGGCCAGGCCATGGGCCAGGCGCCGGCAGCGGGCCAGGCTCCGGAAGCGCGCATCCCGCACCAGGCAGCGCCCGGCGAGGGCGGCATCCACCACGGAGGCACGGCGTGAGCGGGCAGGACGCGGCGACCGCGACGACAACGGTGAACACCACGGTGACGGCCCTGGCCGCCCCGTCGGCGGAGGCCTCGGAGCAGCAGGTGCCGCGCGGCATCGGCGCCTCCGTGCCCGCCACCGACGCCCGCGCCAAGACCGAGGGCACCTTCCCCTACGCCGCCGACCTGTGGGCCGAGGGCCTCCTGTGGGCCGCCGTGCTGCGCTCCCCGCACGCCCACGCCCGGATCCTGTCCATCGACACCACGGCCGCCGCCGAGATGCCCGGCGTGCGCGCCGTCGTCACCCACGCCGACGTCCCCGGCGCCACCACGCACGGCCGCCGCATCGCGGACCGGCCCGTGTTCGCGCACGACGTCGTACGCCACCACGGCGAGCCCATCGCCGCCGTCGCCGCCGACCACCCCGACACCGCGCGGCTCGCCGCGGCCGCCATCGCCGTCGAGTACGAGCTCCTCGACCCGGTGACCGACCCCGAGCAGTCGTTCGGCGCGCCCGCCCTGCACCCCGACGGCAACCTGATCCGGCACATCCCGCTGCGCTACGGCGACCCGGAGGTCACCGGCGACGTGGTCGTCGAGGGCCTGTACCGGATCGGCCGCCAGGACCCCGCCCCCATCGGCGCCGAGGCCGGACTGGCCGTGCCGCGGCCCGACGGCGGCGTGGAGCTCTACACCGCCTCCACCGACCCGCACAGCGACCGCGCGCTGGCCGCCGCCTGCTTCGGGCTGGAACCGGACCGCGTACGGGTCGTCGTCACCGGCGTGCCGGGCGCCACGGCGGACCGCGAGGACGCCGCGTTCCAGCTCCCGCTCGGCCTGCTCGCCCTGCGCACCGGCTGCCCCGTGAAACTGGCCGCCACCCGCGAGGAGTCCTTCCTCGGCCACACCCACCGCCACCCGACCCTGCTGCGCTACCGCCACCACGCGGACGCGGAGGGGCGCCTGGTCAAGGTGGAGGCGCAGATCCTGATGGACGCGGGCGCGTACGCGGACGCCTCAGCGGAATCCCTGGCGGCGGCGGTGGCCTTCGCCTGCGGCCCGTACGTCGTCCCGCACGCCTTCGTGGAGGGCTGGGCGGTCCGCACCAACAACCCCCCCTCCGGCCACGTCCGCGGCGAGGGCGCCATGCAGGTGTGCGCCGCGTACGAGGGCCAGATGGACAAGCTCGCGGCCGCGCTCGGCATGGACGGCGCGGAACTGCGCATGCGCAACGTCCTGGCGACGGGAGACCTCCTCCCCACCGGCCAGACGGTGACCTGCCCGGCCCCGGTGGCGGAACTGCTGCGCGCGGTCCGCGACTTCGAGCTGCCCGGCCTCCCGAAGGACACCCCGGAGGACGAGTGGCTGCTGCCGGGCGGCCCGGAGGGCGCGGGCGAGCCGGGCGCGGTGCGCCGCGGCGTCGGCTACGGCGTCGGCA
This sequence comes from Streptomyces sp. NPDC046308, assembly GCF_055588065.1. Classification (NCBI taxonomy): domain Bacteria; kingdom Bacillati; phylum Actinomycetota; class Actinomycetes; order Kitasatosporales; family Streptomycetaceae; genus Streptomyces; species Streptomyces sp. NPDC046308. Next base: position 760,423 of record NZ_JBVJFB010000003.1, on the reverse strand, counting down.
TGGTGCACATGCTCGGCGCGGAGGGCACCGACGAGGTCTCCACGGCCACCGTGAAGGTCGTGGGCGGCGTGGCCACGGTCATCTGCGCGGCGGTCGACACCGGCCAGGGCTTCGGCACGCTGGCCCGCCAGATCGTCCAGGAGGTGCTGGGCGTCGACGAGGTGACGGTCGCACCCGTGGACACCGACCAGCCGCCGGCCGGCCCGGCGGCGCACGGCCGCCACACGTGGGTGTCGGGCGGCGCGGTGGAGCGGGCGGCCAAGATGGTCCGCACCCAACTCCTGCAGCCCATGGCCCACAAGCTGGGCATGTCCACGGAGCTCCTGCAGATCGCGGACGGCCGGATCACGTCGTACGACGGCGCCTTCTCGATGAGCGTCACCGAGGCGATGGAGGGCAAGGAACTCTGGGCGACGGCCCAGTGCCGCCCCCACCCGACGGAACCCCTCGACGCGGACGGCCAGGGCGACGCCTTCGTGGGCCTCGCCTTCTGCGCGATCCGCGCGGTGGTGGACGTGGACATCGAACTCGGCTCGGTACGGGTCGTGGAACTGGCCGTCGCCCAGGACGTCGGCCGCATCCTCAACCCCCGCCAGCTGGAAGCCCGTATCGAAGCGGGCGTCACGCAGGGCGTCGGCGCGGCCCTGACGGAGAACCTCCGCACGGTCTCCGGACTGGTCCGCCACCCCGACCTGACGGGCTACGCACTGCCGACGTCGCTGGACGCCCCGGCCGTGCGCATCGTCAAACTGGTCGAGGAACGCGACGTGGTGGCCCCGTTCGGCGCCAAGGCGGCCAGCGCGGTCCCGGTGGTCACGACCCCGGCGGCGATCGCCTCGGCGGTACGGGCGGCCACGGGCCGTCCGGTCAACAGGCTCCCGATCAGGCCATCGGCGGCGGTGGCCGCGCCCAACTCGTGACTGTGTGACCCACATTGCACGTGCAACCCCGGACTTGGGGCTGTCGTTGCCTGTCGCTAGAGTGATCGGTACGCGTGTGCACGTGCGCGTGCACACGGGTGCGAACGGGGACGGGGAGCGGCGCCGGCGCCACTCCCACGGGGAGACGGGGAGGCCAACGTGGCAGACGACAACGGGGCAGGCGCGGTCCAAGCGGCCCTCGCGCTCGGGCTGGGTGGTCCGATGGGCGCGCTCGCGGGCGCGGCCTACGCGGCGACGACTGCGGCGCTGCAGGTCCAGTACGACGAGTTGAAGGACTACCAGAAGCTGGTGGACGACCTTCTGAAGACGCTCAAGGAGTCTCCGGCCCATCACGGGAAGCTGGAGGACGGCACCCTGCCGGCGGGAGCCCTGGGCAAGAACTTCACTCAGGCCGAAAAGCTCTACAAGGCGTACAACACCGTCCACACTGAGCTGAAGGACCTGTCGAAGGGGCTGGCGGTCCAGATCGAGGCTCTCGGCATCGCCATCCAGACCGCCGGCAAGGGCTACGCCGACGTCGACGAGGACACGAAGCGGCGCATGGCCCTCCTCGCCAAGCAGGCCCATGACCTGTACGTGGAGAAGCGCGACCCGTACGCGGACAAGACGGCCGACGGCGGACAGGCTGCCACGCCGAAGAAGAAGGGCGGTGCTCTCGGATGAGCGAGTTTGAGGGCTACACGCACGCACAGCTGTACGCCATGGTCGCGGCGATGAACCCGGACAAGGCCTTTGACTGCGCGAATCAGCTCACCACTGCCGCCGCGACGATCAGGGAAATCGGGGAGCTGCTCAAGAAGCACCAGGTCAAGGGCTGGGAGGGCGAAGCGGCCGTCAAGTTCCAGAACTGGGTGAACCAGACGGGCAGCGCCACGCTGGTGCTGGCCGACTACAGCGAAGCCGGCGGCAAGTACATGGCGGAGTCCGTCCAGATCATGCGCGAGGTCATGCCGACCACGTACGGTGCGGGCGACATGCCCATGTACAACGCGTCCGCGGAGGCGACCCTCAAGGAGAACCTCGCGACGTCCCGGGAGTACCACAACGACCCGGACGCGGTGAAGATGGGCCAGGAGGCCTGGTCGAAGCTGAGCGGGGACCACGCGCGGGCCGTGGACGCGATGACGAAGCTGGCCGGGTCGTACGAGAAGACGGCCCAGAACATGGACAACGAGAAAGTCCCGACGTTCCCCCCGCCGCCTGATGTCTTTGTACCGCAGGGCTACGACGGCTCGCAGGAAATCGCGAGGCCAAGCGGAGAGTCCAGCGGAGGCGTCGGCTCGACGGGCTCCTCGCACACGACGACGAGCTCGTCCCACAGTACGTCCTCGGACGATCCCGGATCGGTCACCAGCCGTCCGCAGCAGCCGGACAGCACGGTTCCGTCGGTGCCCGTGCCGTCGACTCCGGATCACGAGGTGGGCGTCGACCTCGACAACGTCGCCACGCTTCCGGACCGAACCGTGCCTCCGGTGACGACCACGCCCGGCCCGCTGCCCACGGCTCCCGTCAGCCCCACTCCCGGACCCGTCCTCCCGCCCATGGGATTCCCGCCTGTCGGCGGCACGAAGCTGCCCAGCCTCACCGGCCCGGGAATCGGCCCGTACCCGACATTGGGCGGTCCCGGTACTCCTCCCCCTGGCGGCAAGGCCGGATTGCCCCCGCGTGACAGCGGTATCACGGGCGGCCGACAGGTGACGTCCAACGGCCCCAGCTCGGGCATCCCGCGCGGCAACGTCATCGGTGAGGGCACTCACGCCGGCCGTGGCATGGGCGGCGGGATGGGTCCCGGCGGTGGCCACGGAGGCGGGCAGAACGGCTTCGCGGCAGGTCGTCGACTCGCCTCCGAGCCGGGAGGCATCGTCGGAGGGAAGCCCGGTGTGGGCGCTCGCCCGATCGCGGGCGGCCAGCCGTTCACCCAGGGCGGTTCGGGCCTCGTGCGTAACGGCACGGGGGGCACGGGCGCGGGTGCCATGGGGCACGCGGGTGCTCGTGCGCAGACTCCGGGCAAGCGGCGGGACGACCAGAAGGGCGAACGTCCCGACTACCTGGCCGAGGACGAAGAGACCTGGCAGGCCAACCGTCGTGTTGTCCCGCCCGTGGTCGACTGAGCAGAACGGACGTTGCACGGGATGCGCATGCGTAAGGCGACCTCGGCCCTGGTGGGCCTGCTGCTGGCCGGGGTCGCCGCGACCCCGGCCCACGCGGCCACGATTCGATCGCAGCAATGGCATCTTGACGCCATGAAGGCCGATGAGATCTGGAAGATCAGCACTGGCAAGGGAATCACCGTCGCGGTGATCGACACTGGTGTTGATCAGGTTCCCGAGCTTGCAGGCCAAGTCCTTCCAGGTAAAGCCTTCCCTGCTGGGGATGTCGAGGTCGGCAGGGACAATGACTATTACGGCCACGGCACTGCCATGGCCGGGATGATCGCTGGCACCGGAAAACACCCGAGCGGTGATGGTGCGTACGGTCTTGCGCCTGGCGTCAAGATTCTGCCGATCCGTGTGCCTGACACTCACGAAGCGGCGGATACTCCATCGCTGGTTGAGGCGATCCGGTACGCGGCGGACACGGAAGCCAAGGTCATCAACATTTCCATGGGCATGCCTAGCAAGCCTGAGGAAGATGCGGGGCGAGCCGCTGCCGTGAAGTACGCGCTCTCGAAGGGCAAACTGATCTTTGCTGCCGTTGGTAACTACGGAGATTCGACCAACGAGCTTGCTTACCCCGCTGGGACCCCCGGAGTAGTGGGCGTCGGAGCCGTTGACGCCACTGGCGAGCCGACCAAAGAGTCCATGCATGGTCCCCAGGTGGACATGGCCGCGCCGGGCATTGACATCGTTTCGTCCTGCAAGGAAAAAACGGGTCTGTGTAAGACCCATGGCACGAGTGATGCCAACGCCCTCGCCTCCGCCTCAGCCGCCCTCCTCTGGTCCGCGCACCCCGACTGGACCAACAACCAAGTCCTCCGCGTCCTGTTGAACAACGCCGGCAAGCCCGTCGACGGCTCCGGGCGGAACGACTACGTCGGCTACGGCGTGGTCCGGCCCAGTGTCGCGCTGAAGAATCCCGGCGACCCCGGTCCCGCCGACGTGTATCCGCTGCCCGACCTGGCGGCGGCTGCGGCGGCCGCAGGGAAGTCCGCCTCGCCCTCCGCGCCCGCCGACGGCAAGGCGCCCGCCGCCGCGCCGAAGGCCGAGGAGAAGAAGAGCGGCAGCTCGCTGCCCTGGATCGCGCTCGGTCTGGGAGCCTGCGTGCTCATCGGTGGCGCCGTGACCGTGGTCGTCGTACGCCGCAACCGCTGAGCTTTGTTTTGACCTGACCCTGATCTACCGGCTCTGACTCGGGAGTTCGCTCGATGTCGTTCGACAAGGAATGGTCGGCGGCTCGCGCCACGGCCACCGCCAACGTGTCCATGCGGCTCAACCAGGTGCCCGCCGATCCAGGCGGCGGTGGCGGCGGTGGTGGTGACCTCGAGCTCAACCAGGACCACATCGGTGCCGTCGGCTCCGACGCGTACAAGCTGCACACCCGCCTCCAGACGGACGGCAAGCACGCCGACACCGCCAGCACCGAGGCCGCCGGGGCCCTCACCAAAGAGGGCTTCGCGAGCGGGGCGGCGCTGCTCAAGGCCCACGGCCTCTGGGAGGGCCAGGTCAAGACGCTCGTGGCCGCCTGCGCCAACATCTCCAACGGCCTGAACTACTCGCTCGCCTCCCACGCCAAGGACGAGCAGCAGCTCCACGCAGACTTCACGGCGTCCGCGATCGACACATTCCTGAAGTAGAAGAAGCAGAAGTGGACGGGGCGCCTGCATGCTGACGTACGAGAACGTGATGAGCGCACCGCTGGACAAGCTCCAGACGGCGGTCACCGACTGGACCGCGATGGCCGGCAAGCTCGACGAGATGGCCGAGGCCGCTCGTACGGGCATGAAGGCGAAGGCCGACAAGGCCGACTGGAGCGGGGTCACCGCAGGGGTGGCGCGGGGGTTCGTCGACAAGACGGCCAAGGAGTTCGAGGACGCGGCCAAGGCGGCCAAGGGCATGCACCGGGTCCTCGCCGACGCGCACGCGACGTTCAAGGCGGCCCAGGACGAACTGAAGAAGCTCGTGGCCGAGGCTCCCGCGGCCGGTTTCCGGATCGACGCCACCGGGCGGGTCTCCGCGATCCCGCTGCCCACCGAGGCCGAGCGGAACGCGGCCCGCCACGACCCCGACTACCAGCAGACCCTGAACACGAACCGCAACGCCTGGCAGTCCCGCGTCAACCGCGCGGTGGAGGACGCCCAGGACGCCGACGACTCCCTGGTCCGGGCCCTCCAGGCGAACGTCACCGACGAACACGACTTCAGTGGGCCGAAGTTCGAGACCCTCGACGCCGAACAGGCGGCCCGGGCCGCCGACCTGCTGAGGAAGGTCACCGGCGAGGGCGGCACGGCGCGCAACGTCGAGGCGCTGCGCGAGCTGGAGGAACTGCTCGACGACAACCGCGAGGACCCCGAGTTCTCGACGGGCTTCTACCGGACGCTCGGCGCCGAGGGCACCCTGGACATGTACTCCAAGCTGTCCCTCGACGCGACGAGCCTCGGGGCGCCGGGCAAGGACCGCGCGCTGATGGTCGCGAACATCCAGAGCGACATGGGCGCCATGCTCGGCCTCGCCACGCACAAGGACGTCCCCCACCACCTCGACGCCGCCTGGACGACCCAGCTGATGAAGGCGGGCCGCAAGGAGATGGACGTCTTCGGCGGCGTCCGGCAGATCTACGGCTACCAGGCCCTCGGCGCGCTGCTCCGCGAGGGCACGTACGACACGGAGTTCCTGACGTCGGTCGGCCGCGACATGGTCGCCATGGACCGCAAGGACCCGAACGCGTGGGAGTTCCATACCCCGTACGGCATGGAGTCGGTCCTCAGCCAGGGCGGTGACGGCCGCGGCTTCTACCCGCTGACCGGGCTCATGGAGGCGCTGGGCAACAACCCGGAGGCGGCGACGGCGTTCTTCAACGAGCCGGTCCGCGAGGACAGCAACAAGGACGGCATCGTCACGAAGGACGACAAGCCGGTCGGCGGCCAGCACGGCAAGGACCGGGGCATGGTCGACTACATGCTCGATAAGAAGCCGTACATGGACAGCTTCGACATCACGCGGACCGGCGAACTCCACCCGGCCCAGCAGGCACTCGGCGACGCCCTCATGGCGGCGGTCTCCCACCGCAGCCCGGGCGACGAGGACTCCCCGCCCGTCGCCCACACCAAGGAGATGGCGGCGGTCATGGAACGCGTCGTCGAAAAGATCGGCGACAAGCCGGAACTGGTCGACGCGGATCCGGGCGAGCCGGACGGGCCGCTGAACGGCCTCTCCGGGCACTTCGGCCAGATGGCGGCGGAATACATGCCGGACATCCAGGCCGCGGCGGAGAACAACAGCCGGACGATCAAGGCCAACGGCGAGATGGCCGTATTCGACAAGGCCGACATGGCTCGGTTCATCGGGGCGGTGGGCCAGGACCCGGAGGCTTACGGTGCGATGACCACGGCCCAGCGAACCTTTACCACGGCTCTCGTCAATGATGTCTTTGCCCATCGGGCCGAGTACGACGATGTCGATGCGGCGGTCAAGGTCGCGGTGCATCCCGGTGGACAGATCGCCGGCATGCTGTCCGAGGCCCGGGCGGAGGGCACGTTCGGTGAGAACGCCCACAAGCAGGAGGAGTACGTCAAGGGCGTCGAGGACAACGCCAAATGGGTCAACCGGGGTATCACCGCGGCGGGTGGCAAGTACCTCGAGCTGGTGCCGTTGGCGGGCGATGTCGTCGAATGGCTCCAGGAGGACATCACTGAGAGCGTGGTCGAAGGCGCGCAGAAGGACGCTGCGAAGAAGTTCGAGGACAGTAATCAGGAGGCTGCCGAGGAGTACGCGCGCGCGCAGACCGGAGCGTCCGACTCCGCCGCTGCGTCGGTCCGTATCGCCGCCCGCGGGTCCGGTTTGTCCGCGCGAACCATCGACTCCTACGCGGGTGTCGCGTCCACGGAGACGGCGAACGCCTACTCGAACGGCCGGGACCTGGTGGCCACGATGAACGGGGGGTCCTGATGCGCCGTCCTCGTATCCGCGGGGCGGTAGCCGCCGTCCTCGCAGGGACGGCACTGCTGGTCGGCTGCTCCGACGGCAAGGAGTCGGCTGCGCCCGAACTTCCCGAGTCGACGTGCTTCGGGGCCTTCACACCGGTGGAACTCGCACCCTTCATGGGTACGGGCAAGGAGGTGCGGGTGGATGCGCCCGCCGATGTCCGTCTGAGTGCGGGCCGGAAGAGCGCCATCTGCAACATCTACGTGGACGGCAAGACCCGCTTCTTCGCCACGGCGGACCGCTTGCCGCAGGGGCAGCACTTCGTCTGGGCTCCGTCGGTCGACGAGCAGAAGCCGGAGGCGCTTCCCTTCGCGCAGGACAGCAAGCTGTGGGACGGCGGCGCCGCTGTCGTTCTCACCTGCAGCGGGCCGTCGGACGCCTTCGAGCTCCGGCTGTGGATCGACGGCTCGGTGGAGAAGATCCGGCAGGACGCGCGACGGCCCCTGTTCACCGCGCTCATGAAGAAGTACCTGGACTTCGCCAAGGAGCAGACCGGCTGCGGCGCCTGAGGCGGCGCGGCCGGGAAGGCGCCCGACAGAGAGACCGACGCTTCGCTGGCGGACCCGTCCGGGCACTCCGGCCAGCTGGCCGCCACACCAACGGCCATTCGGCCGGACGCGACCAGGTGGCATCGGCGGCCGGCACGTCGTGAACGGCGCGGCAGCCCGACACATTGGTGCGGAGAAGGGGCGAGGAATGGCTTGGACGAGGACACGGGCGACGCGGCTCTCGGGGCTCGTGGCGGGTGCGCTCCTGCTCGCGGGATGCTGCTCCGACACTGAGGCCAAACAGCCTCCGGTGAAGGACCCCGTCGCGGCGACGGGCGACGCCTGTCCCGGGCTGCTCGACGCGGCGGCCGGGGAGGCGTTACAGCGCGTGCTCCAGGCTTCGTACCTGGTGCCGGACGACGACCAGGCCGTGAGCGCGGCGGTCATGGCCAAGGCCGTGGAGGACGCGCGCCCCGTACCGGTGTGTCTGGCGACAGGGCAGGTCGGATCGGGCAGCCGGGTCGGGGAGATCCGGCTGCGGCCGGGCCCCCAGGGGGAGCGCGGCAAGGGCGTGCGCATGATGAGCAGGGAGAACGCGCGGGCGATCGCCTTCGACTGCGAGAGCTCCCGGGTCGGGGCCGTGGGGACGCTGAGGGTCACCGCCACCTTCGAGAACCAGTGGGAACAGGGCACCTGGAAGGCCGAGCTCGGGAACGACTACCTGGTCATCGCACACTCCGCCGCCCGCGCCCTGGCCAAGGAGCTGGGCTGCCGGGACGGGGGAGGGCTGCCCCAGCAGGCCTCGGGTCTGCCTGCGGCGGCGGCGTGATCGGCGTCGGCGCTCCGTCCCGTACGCGCGCCACGCCGGTGAGGGTGGCGGCCGCCCTCGCCGTCGGCCTCACCCTGCTCTCCGGCTGTGCGGAGGAGGAGAAGCCGTCGGCTGCCTCGAAGGTGCGGCCCGAGACGTGCTTCGGGGCCTTCACGCCGGACGAGTTGGCGCCCCTGCTGGGCAGGGGAGAGGAGGTCACGGTCGACTCCCCCTACGGCCTCGAACTGAACGCACAACGCCGCGGGGTGACCTGCAACATCTACGTGGACGGCAAGAGTGGGCTCCTCGCCACCGCGACCTGGCAGCCTCTCGGGCGTGGCTTCCAGCCGCTACCGGAGGCGGCGAAGGCCGATTCGATTCCCGCGGTGGAGAACGGCAAGGTGTGGGACGCGGGGGCCGTCGCAGGGATCTCCTGCAAGAGGGTCGAGGACTCCTTCGAGCTGGCCCTGGGGCTGTCCGGGAGCGTCGACGGCAAGGCCGAGGAGACGCGCCGGTTGCTTGCCGAGCTGATGAAGAAGTACGTCGACCGGGCGAAGCAGCAGAACCACTGCGCCGGCTAGAGCCGGGGAAGGCGAACGCCGCTCGGGGGTAGGCGCACGAGCCCGTGGCGTAGCCAGCCAGGACCGGACGCGACAGAGCCCCGCGCATGAGGTCGCAGGCTCCTCGCCCTGGCGGCTGTTCCTTATACAGGCGGAGCCGCGAGCTTTGGTGCGCAATGGGCGGCTGCACGACGCGCGCCATACGGCCGCTGCGGTTCTGCTGATCCTCGGTGTCCTCGCGGATGCGTGACCTTAAAGCTGATCGTTATTCCTCGGTACCGAAGCAGCACCCGTACGTGCCGTTGTCGTACCACATTCGTTCCGGTAGGAGTTCATCGCAGTTCGGGCAGACAAGGAGATCGGGAGGGTTGACACGCATAACCGCGGCGTTCTTCAGGGCGAAAATCGAGAGCACCGTATCCCTGCCGTGTTCTTTGATGCCCTGTTGCAGGAACTCGAAAGCGCCATAGACCTGCCCGCACTCGCACTGAATGCGGTTGCATCGAAACGAGCCGATGTCCTCGACACCGAGCTCCGAAGCGATCTTGGCCTTCTCCTCGCTTGACACCTTCTTGATGCCGGTCTTCTCAACCCGGTCAGGCGTCCAATACCAGGCCTTGACGGCCCTCGCCTGGGGTAGGGACGCGTAGAACGTCGCTGACTTACCACTGATGATTGCGTCCCGGACGATGCTGACAACGTTGAAGTCGTCGGCCGCCATGACAACCTTTCCGCTGCCTGCGACTCTCTCGACGTCATCCAACGTAGCTTTTTCCATGCAAGTCACTGTTCTCCGGTGTGGCACCGATTGCCAGGCGGCGCGCTGTCGCTCCGCTCGATCGGCTCAGGGGCCCACTTCATGTCACGGCGAGACGCTGGGCAGACAGAACGGGAGACACCCAGTGAGACGGGAACTGACACGGAGCACTGAAAGAGCGGCACCCCTCCGGGGGTGCCGCCCTGTCGTTCTGCCTGGTCAGAAGCAGTAGAAGCCGTGACCGGAATCGAACCGGCGTAACTCGCTTTGCAGGTTTGTCCTTGCTGCTTAGAGCTATGACCGCAGCCGTTCGCACCCGTCCACGGACGTTCATCTGATCCTTCCGGGGGACCCCGCGTACGTAGATGGACGACTGCGAACAACCATGAACGAGACGGAAACTGAGACGGGCGGCCCATGCGGTTGCGCGGTCCTCGGTACTATGCAGCGGACGCACGATGCACACGAGGGGGAGCCGTTCATGCCCGATCTCAGCACCTTCATATCCGAGGGCTTCGGTTCGGTGGCGACCGCCGCGGTATCCCTTCTGGCGATTCCGGGCGTCATCATCGCCGGCCATATCCAGGGCAAGAACGCCCGCCAGGCGGGAGAGGCGCAGGCCAAGGCAGCTCTCGAAGCGGCGAAGGAACAGGCCCATCTCTCCTACCGCGCCGCCCTCGACAGCGCCAAGGAGATCTCTGGGGAGAACCACGCCCAGTGGCAGCGAGACCGGTGTCAGGAGGTCTGGGCGGACTACGTGAAAGAACTTGACCTGTTGTTGCCGAAGGTGGAAGCCAACGACCAGGAAGCCCGGTCCGAGGACTTGTTGAAGGCGTACGCCATGGTGGAGCTGCTGAGCCCGTCAAGCGTCTTGACCAGGGCGCGCGAGGTGAAGGATGGGGCGCTGGACTTCACGACGGCGCTGTACGTGGAACACATGGAGCGCAGGAACTGCATCAGCTTGGCTCGGGCGAGGCGGCGGTTGGACGAAGCTGTGGCAGCAGCATCACGGCTGTCCCGATCCGCAGGGAACAACTTCGTTGAGCAAGTTCAGATTTCTGCCGATGACTGGGATTACGTAGGGCCGGACTCCCTATCGGAGTGGGAGGACATGTCGGCGAGGTTCGAGCGAGGCGAAACCGCTCGTGCTGCCCTTGAAGCGCTCGACGAAGCGGCGCAGGCACTCGGAGATGAAGCGGCAGAGAACCGAGCCCGCGAGGCCCTTATAGCCGCTTCCTTGAGCGATCCGGAGGCCGCTTCGTTGTCCCGTACTGCATGTGTGGATCGTGAAGCACAGGTTGAGCTGCTGACACAGAGGCGGATGGCGCTGAGGGATCTTAGGGACGCATTCGTCGCGGAGGCCCGCAAGGAGCTGGACGCCCTGGGAGCCTAGTCCCTTTGAGGCCGGGGGCGGGCGAGACTGGACAAGTCGATCCGACTGCGATGACCCATCGACCTCTGCCCCGTTTTGCAAGATAACGCTTAGTAACCTTTACGTGCCGTCAAGGCAGTCGGGGGATTCCTTACAAGATCTTGCACGCGTTCCCGGACGCGATAGCTGACCCGACGTCGAAGCATGTCCTCGATCGTGTCCTTTCGCATGCCGCAGCGCTGCAATAGGTATGTGGTGAGGAGTAGATTTCCAGAGGCTGCGAGAGTTTCGAGATCTTGGGGGTCGGGAGAGTAATTCGGTTGATGCTTGGCGCCGTTGTAGGCGCTCCAGAATAGATCAGCCCATTTTTCTGGGTTTCCTGTAAATTCGGCAAATGGTGCCCCCATTCTGAGGGCCAGCGCAAGGCTCGGAGGCTTGACTTTTGTCCAGGCAGGGCGACCCTTCTTTTTGGATTCGGCGACGAGGCGTTCGATCCCAACGGCTGTTTCTGTTAGGTAACTCAGTCGGGTCATGCGCCCCAATCTGTATGGGGCCGTTACTGCTCCTATAGGGACAGGGAGCTCGTCGTGTAGTCTAATCCAGCGGCTCAACCCCTCTGCTCCGTTAGCGCCAATGAGGTCGAAAAGGGGGAAGGATAGTTTAGGCGTCCCGCTGCTTCCGTTAGCTGCTACCTCCATGAGGGTAGAGTTCCAGAAACTTGGATATTCCGTGGGGTTCGGATCGCTGCCCATGATGGCGATTCCGCCATCCGCCGGAACGAACGAGTCATGGGCTACGCATAGTAGATCTTGAACCCGAACTAGGGCCTTAATCAGCTCTTCTGGCTGGCGAGGGCGATTGGCTCGGATGCTAATAGCTACTGGGGAATAAGTGTATGCGCGGTCGCGGTCATTTTTGATTTCCCAATGGCCTCCGATGGCGAGGGAGAGCGAGCCGACCTTGGTGACCATCTCATCGGGTGCGCGAAGTGTAAGCGTCACAGCCCCCGAGCGACCGTCTGTTTTGCGCTCGTGCTGAACGTTAGCAACCTTAACCCCTGACCATGTTGAAATCCCTGGAAAGAAGGCGCGCAACTCCCGCACCTTAACGTTCTTGAGTTTCTCTGGTGAAACTCTAGAGAAGGCGGTGCGGGCGGAATAGGTGTAGACCGAGGCTCGACGCCCGCCGATATTTGTGGTGCCGCCATGCCTGGAGATATCAAAGATCACGGCACTCCCCTCCGGGTATAGGGCCTGAATGAAGTGCGGCCGCTCCCTTCCGAGTTCCATGAACATGGCAGTATCGGGGTGCTCGTTTAGTGTTCGGATTTCCAGGGTTCCGCGATCTTCCTTTTTTATGAACCCCCTTTCTGGCTCTTCGTCCCGTTGTCCGACTCTTGAGGAAGGCCAGAAAAATCCCACTGTTCCTTCCAGGATTGCTTTGAGTTCCTTCTCCAAATCTTCGGCCTCGCTTTTCTGGTCTTTGTTGCAGGCTCGGAAACGTATCGTCAAGGGCTTTTTGCGGCGCTGGCGCCGGCATGCCTTGATCCACTCATCGGACAGGGGCGAATGAGGCGGAGCACTTATCCGGTTGACCTGTGCTTCCCCGCTCCCCGCCGATGTCGAGAAGCGACTTACTCAGTGTGGCCTTACACCTCTCCGGAGCTGTCAGGTGATCAGCGAAACTGTCTGTGAGGCTGGAGAGAACCGCTTGCCCCTTCTCAGCAGTGGCTTGAGAGGGAAAACCGATGACCCCGGACTTGGTGTACTCCTTCATACCCAGCGTGAGCAGGAAGGGGCGGTCGCTCGCGTCGTGGTCGGCTCCCTCGTAGCCGGGGCGGACGAGGGCGGGCTCTGAGTGGAGCAGGATCGAAGTCTCGATCTCCCCAGCGTGCATATCGTCGTGGGCACTGCTAGACAGGCCGGCGTGCTCGCGCGCTCGGTTCCACTCTCGGCCCTGCGGGAAGAGGCTCATCCGCGGCTCGGTGAGGTTGGCCTCCTGCACGATGTTGGACAGCGCGTAGTTGCCACCGTGAGCGTTGACGAGGACGAGCTTTCGCACCCCGGACGCCTCCAGGGAGGCGGCGATGTCGCTGATCACGGCGTACAGGGTTCGTGCGCTGATGCTGACGGTGCCAGGCCATGTCCCATGCTCGTGGCTGCACGCGATGGTGATCGGGGGCAGGGCGAGGACAGGGTAGGTGGCGGCGAGTTCGCGAGCGATGACGCAGGCGATTGCTGTGTCCGTGATGAGGGGCAGGTAGGCGCCATGCTGCTCGTACGACCCGATGGGCAGCACGGCCACACGTGGGGCCTGGTTCTGAACGTCGACGGTGGTGATGGTAGGAAGCAGGTGCACGGCTCTCCTCTGGCCGAGTCAGCTGCCTTTCATAGTGCCCAATAGGTGGTTGAGATCGGCAATCTCGACTAGCTTCCGCCAGCGGGCGAGGAGGGGCTGGAGCCGTAGAAGCTCGGCGAGGATGCGCGCGGATCCGGTGGATTGAGCGATCGCGGCGGCTTCTGATGCGGCGCCGTAGGCGCCCTCCACGTCTTCAAGCTGGGCGTATGCGGTTGCGAGGCGAGCCAGGGGCAAGACCACGGTCACGCTGTTGTTCGGCCGGCCACCGGGCGAGGCTCGCTTCCAGTGTCCGCAAGGCCTCCTCCGGGCGCCGCAGCTGCAAGGCGCAGGTCGCCGCCTCCATGTCGATGTACGAGACGGAGCAGTACGGGGCCAGCCCGGCAGGATCTATCTCGTGATCAGCGAACGTCCGAGCCTCGTCAAGCGCCCGCGCCGAGTCGTTGGAATGCCCCAGCAGGGCCTCGGAGTAGGCACGTGCCCGGAGGGCCACAGCTTGGACGTCGGGGGGTAACTTCTGCGCCTGCTTGAGGGCCGCGTTCGCCAACCCGACCGCGTATCCGGCCTGCCCGGCCTCTGCCGCGATGTTGCTGCGGCGCTGGAAGACATACGCGCTCAGCGTTGGGTCATCCAGTTCGGATGCGTAGTCCAATGCCCGGTTGGTCCAGAGCATGGCGGACTGGGAATCCCCCGAGTTCCTGATCCCGGGGCTGGGGGCGCACCGACTCGACAGGCTCAAGCCCGAACACATCGAGACGTTCTACGCCCAGATGCAGGCCAACGGCAGTAAGTCAGCGACCGCACATCAGGTTCACCGGACCTTCCGCACCGCCCTCAACGAAGCCGTGCGGCGCGGTCATCTCGGCAAGAACCCCGTTCAGTTGGCCAAGGCACCCAAGACAGGGGACTACGAGGTGGAGCCCTACAGCGTGCAGGAAGTGCAGCGACTGCTGACCGCCGCCGAAAGGCACCGCAACTCGGCACGGTGGGCGGTCGCTCTTGCCCTCGGGTTGCGCCAGGGGGAAGTACTGGGGCTGACATGGGATGACGTGGACCTTGAGGGTGGCTTCCTCGTGGTCCGTCGTAGCCGTCATCGGCCGCAGTACGCGCACGGGTGCGCGGAACCATGCGGGCGCAAGGCGGCCGGCTACTGCCCGCAGCGGCGGCGCACGAACCCTGAGCTGTCCATCACGAAGTCTCGGGCGGGCCGCCGAGCTGTCGGCCTGCCCGACCAACTCGTCGACCTGCTCCGTAACCACCGGACGGCACAGGAGAAGGAGCGGGCGGCGGCCAAGCGATGGCAGGAGAACCGGCTGGTGTTCCCCGACGAACAGGGACGCAGTCCCCCCCCACCGCAGGGACTGGGCCGAGTGGAAGGCTCTGCTGGGGCGAACGTCCGGGACGGACGCCTGCACGACGCCCGGCACACGGCCGCGACGGTGCTGCTGATCCTCGGAGTTCCCGAGCGCGCTGTCATGGGTCTCATGGGGTGGTCGACCACCGCTATGGCCGCTCGGTACCAGCACATGGTGGACGGCGTACGAAGTAGTATCGCCGGGCAGGTCGATGCCCTGATCTGGGCAGCCGGCGACGCAGCAGGCGACTCCGCAGATTAAGCGAGTTGACGCGTCGTGGCTAAGTAGTGATGGCTCAGCGGGTGGGGGCAAGACAGCTATGCGAGGGTCGCCCCCATCCCCTGGGTGATCAAGGAAAGAGTGCCAGCCCTTGCCGCAAGGACCTCCCCCAGCGCGCACGGTCTCGCTAGGCTAACGACGAGTCAGGTGCAGGGAGGACGCATGGGCTTTTTCCGTAGGCTTGGCAAGAAGGACCAGCAGGAGACTAGGGCCCCAGTGAGGATGGCCGAGCGACGCGTGGCCGTACGTCGTGGCCCGGTCGACGTCACCGCCGATCGGCAGAGTCGCCGCGATGCTATTAGGAAGGCATTTGTCGATCCTCCCAATCCAAGCCTAAAGGTGGGCTGGGCCGATCCGGAATATCAACGCCATGTACAGAAGTGGTTGGCAACTGGTGCGGTGATCCTTAATCGCTTGAGTGACTCGCGCCAGGATCGTACGCCGGAAGGGGTTCGGCTCCTCCTTGTTGAACGTGGCATTCTCCGGGACGGTGCCATGGCGCTGGAGGACGACTGGGGCCTTGTTGAAGCGATCGAGGAATTTATCGGTCGACTACGCGGACTGGCTGTCGATGTTGATCGTCGCCCCTTCGTGAATCGCCTGGGTGAGGATATTTGGCGTGCTCTCTCCGAGCTTCCCTGGGCGCGGTCGGTTAACAGCTCCCTCCGTAGGGCCTTTGAGCAGTGCAAGCAGGATGAGGCTGTGTTGGCAGCAGAGGAAACAATTGAACATACGCTTGCTCGGCTCTTTCTTCTCCTCGGTCCGCCTCCTGAGTCATCGGCGATGGACTATGAACCAGCCGGTCGCGGCGGTGGAGGCGCGGAACAGTGAGCCTTGAAAACAGCAGCACCGCTCCAGTGCCGAGGGGGGACGATCCCCTGCTGTCCGCCGGACTTGAGATTGCGATGAAGTGGGGACAGGCGCTCGGTGGACCTGAGCAGCTTCAGGTTGCGCTGGCAGCTCTTGAGCCGCAATTGAAGCGCGAGCATCAGGTTCGCCTCAAGCAATTGGATATGCAGGAGAAGAGGGCCGAACGGCAGACGCGTGAAGTGCGTGAGATGCGCAATCATCGATTCCGCATGACCAGCCTTGTTGTTGGTGCGGTTCTGAGCGTTGCCATGCTGGCTGGCGGAGTCTACGTGGCCAAGGATGCTTGGTGGCTCGCCTCTTTGCTTTGCGGTCCAAGTCTCATCTCCATGGCGGTCATTATCATCCTGCGGCGTCACGACAACGAGGCCATGAAAATGGTCGCGGACACCGCGCGGAGAGCGACGAACGCTGCTTCGCAGGCGCAGGTTCCTTGAGCAAGTGTTGGTTGCCTGCGCTGCAGCCGAAAGATGACCGGTAGGAAGCTCTGGGCCGGCGTGCGAGCCGCAGCGGCCAACTGAGACGGAAAACGAGACGGACAGCGACGGGGATGCACCCTGACTAGAGTGCATCCCCGTCGTTTGGCCTGGTCAGGCCCTGGAAGCCGTGACCGGAATCGAACCGGCGTAACTCGCTTTGCAGGCGAGTCCCTCAACCACTCGGGCACACGGCTGTGAGGTGGTGATGTGCACGACCGTACGGGGGCCGCGGGGGAGCGGGAAGGGCTGCGCGGCGGGTGCAACACGACTGCCATGCCGCGTTCACAGTGACCCGATGGCCTAGGTCTCCGGGAGGAGGCGGGATCCGTCGAATAGACAGGGTCGAGATGGGGCTACGCACCTTACTCTGGGGCGATGAGTGCCCTCGAGCCCCGCGTGCCCCAGCGAACCGTGCCGATCCCGCCCCTGCAGCAGGGCGGGGTCCTCGGGCCCGCGTACCGGACGCTCAGCATCGGGATCATCTCCGTCATCTTCCTGATCGCCTTCGAGGCCACCGCCGTGGGGACGGCCATGCCCGTCGCCGCGCGCGAGCTGGAGGGGATCGGGCTCTACGCCTTCGCCTTCTCCGCCTACTTCACCACCAGCCTCTTCGGCATGGTCCTGTCCGGGCAGTGGGCCGACCGGCAGGGGCCGCTGCGGCCGCTGACCGTCGGCATCGCCTCGTTCGCCTCCGGACTCGTGGTGTCCGGGACCGCCGGGGCCATGTGGGTGTTCGTGCTCGGCCGGGCCGTGCAGGGCTTCGGCGGCGGGCTGGTCATCGTCGCCCTGTACGTGGTGGTCAGCCGGGCCTACGAGGAGCGGCTGCGCCCCGCCATCATGGCCGCCTTCGCCGCGAGCTGGGTGGTCCCCTCGATCGTCGGGCCGCTTGCCTCGGGGACGGTCACCGAGCACCTCGGCTGGCGGTGGGTGTTCCTCGGGATACCGGCCCTCGTCGTCGTGCCGCTGGTCGTGGCCCTGCCGGCGATACGCCGGACCGCGTCCGGGCCCGTCGACCCGGACGCGCCGCCCGTGGCCTTCGACCGGCGGCGGATCCGGCTGGCCCTCGGGATCTCGCTGGGCGCGGGGCTGCTCCAGTACGCCGCCCAGGACCTGCGGTGGCTGTCGCTGCTGCCGGGCATCGCCGGCGCGGCCCTGCTGGTGCCCGCCGTGCTCGGGCTGCTGCCGCGCGGGACGTACCTGGCGCGGCGCGGACTGCCGTCCGTTGTGCTGCTGCGCGGGGTGGCCGCGGGCTCGTTCATCGCCGCGGAGAGCTTCGTACCGCTGATGCTGGTCACCCAGCGGGGGCTGAGCCCGACGCTCGCCGGGTTCTCGCTCGCGCTGGGCGGAGTGACCTGGGCGGGCGGCTCGTGGGTGCAGTCGAAGGGACGGATGGCCCCGTACCGGGAGCGGCTGATGGTGGCCGGCATGGTGATGGTGGCCCTGGCCATCGCCGCGGCGCCCGCCGTGCTCGTCGAGTCCGTGCCGGTGTGGACGCTGGCGCTGGCCTGGGCGGTCGGCTGCCTGGGCATGGGGCTGGTGATCGGTTCCACGAGCGTGCTGCTGCTGAAGCTGTCGGCGCCGGAGGAGGCGGGGGCGAACTCCGCCGCGCTGCAGATCTCGGACGCGCTGGCGAACGTGGTGCTGCTGGCGGGCGGCGGCGCCGCCTTCGCCGCGCTGGGCGGCGGAGCCGTCGGCGCCTCCCACGCCCTGACGGACGGGGCGTCGGCCTCGCACCCCGCCGCCTTCGTGGTGGTGTTCCTGCCGATGGCCTGCGTGGCCCTGGTGGGGGCGTGGGTCGCAACCCGCCTGGACGGCCCGCCGGGAAAGTAGTACCACAATGGCCCCATCGGGGTGGTACCGTTTTGGTATGGCGATGAACCTGCGTCTCCGCGACGACCAGCAAGAGGCCCTGAAGCTCCGTGCCGAGGAGGAGGGCCGCAGCATGCACGCCGTAGTGCTCCAGGCGATCGACCGCTACCTCGAACAGGAGGCGGACCGCGATACGGTGCGTCGGCTGGGTGCGAAGTACGCGAAGAGCCACGCCGACCTGCTGCGCCGCCTGGGGGAGTAAGTGAAGTACCTGACCGTCCAGGAAGCCCTGGACCTGGCGGAGCTCGCCATGGGGGGGCAGCAGGTCGCGGTACGCGATCTCGGCCTGCTCAGCTCCGCCGTGCACCGGCCGCAATCCCAGATGTTCGGGGTCGAGGCGTACACGGACCTGTTCGAAAAGGCCGGTGCGCTGCTCCAGTCCCTCGCGGTGAACCATCCGCTGGTGGACGGCAACAAGCGCATGGCCTGGATGTGCACGGTCGTGTTCCTCGACTTCAACGGGACCGAAATGGTCGACGTCGATCAGGACGAGTCGTACAAGCTGGTGATCGAAGTGGCCACCGGCACCCTGGAAGAGGTGGCACAGATCGCCCGGAGGCTGCGGGCGTTGCACGAAGCGATGTGACGCTCGCCGCACCGCGCGAGGTCACGGGCCTGTCCCTCCGCGAGGGGCGGGCCCGTCCCGGTAGGGTGGCCCGGTTGTCCTACGTACGACTGCCGAGAGCGACGAACCGGAGACCGTGACTACTACCGCCTCCCACCACCTCTCACCCGCCTTCCCCGGCCGCGCCCCTTGGGGTACGGCGGGCAAACTGCGCGCCTGGCAGCAGGGAGCGCTGGACCGGTACATCGAGAAGCAGCCGCGGGACTTCCTCGCGGTCGCCACCCCCGGCGCAGGCAAGACGACCTTCGCGCTGACCCTCGCCTCCTGGCTGCTGCACCACCACGTGGTCCAGCAGGTGACCGTGGTCGCGCCGACCGAACACCTGAAGAAGCAGTGGGCGGAGGCGGCGGCGCGGATAGGCATCCGGCTGGACCCCGAGTACTCCGCCGGACCGCTCAGCAAGGACTACCACGGGGTCGCCGTCACCTACGCCGGTGTCGGCGTGCGCCCGATGCTGCACCGCAACCGCTGCGAGCAGCGCAAGACCCTCGTCATCCTCGACGAGATCCACCACGCCGGTGACTCGAAGTCCTGGGGCGAGGCCTGCCTGGAGGCCTTCGACCCGGCGACCCGGCGACTGGCCCTGACCGGTACGCCCTTCCGGTCCGACACGAACCCCATCCCCTTCGTCTCGTACGAGGAGGGGAACGACGGGATCCGCCGGTCGTCCGCCGACTACACCTACGGCTACGGGAACGCACTCGGCGACGGCGTCGTCCGGCCCGTCATCTTCCTCTCCTACAGCGGCAACATGCGCTGGCGCACCAAGGCGGGCGACGAGATCGCCGCCAAGCTCGGCGAGCCGATGACGAAGGACGCCATCTCGCAGGCCTGGCGCACCGCGCTGGACCCGCGCGGCGACTGGATGCCGAACGTGCTGCGCGCCGCCGACCAGCGGCTGACGGAGGTCAGGAAGGGCATCCCCGACGCGGGCGGCCTCGTCATCGCCTCCGACCAGGACTCGGCGCGCGCCTACGCCAAGCTGCTGCGGGAGATCACGGGCAGCAAGGCGACCGTGGTGCTCTCCGACGACACCGGCGCGTCGAAGCGGATCGACGAGTTCAGCGCGGACGGCAGCCGCTGGATGGTCGCGGTCCGGATGGTGTCCGAGGGCGTCGACGTACCGCGCCTCGCGGTGGGCGTGTACGCGACGACGATCTCGACCCCCCTCTTCTTCGCCCAGGCCGTCGGGCGCTTCGTGCGCTCGCGCAGGCGCGGCGAGACCGCGTCCGTGTTCCTGCCGACCATCCCCTACCTCCTCGGCTTCGCCAACGAGATGGAGGTCGAGCGCGACCACGTCCTCGACAAGCCGAAGAAGCAGGGCGAGGAAGACCCGTACGCCGAGTCCGAGAAGGAGATGGACGAGGCGAACAAGCAGGAGGACGAGGACACCGGCGAGGACGAGCAGATGTCCTTCGAGGCGCTGGAGTCCGACGCGGTCTTCGACCGGGTGCTCTACGACGGCGCCGAGTTCGGCATGCAGGCGCACCCTGGCAGCGAGGAGGAGCAGGACTACCTCGGCATCCCCGGACTGCTGGAACCGGACCAGGTGCAGATGCTGCTGCAGAAGCGGCAGTCGCGGCAGATCGCGCACAGCCGCCGCAAGCCGGACTCCGAGGCGGACCTGCTGGAGCTGCCGGCGGAGCGGCGGCCGGTGGTCTCGCACAAGGAGCTGCTGGAGCTGCGGAAGTCGCTGAACACGATGGTCGGCGCGTACGTCCACCAGAGCGGCAAGCCGCACGGGGTGATCCACACGGAGCTGCGCCGGGTGTGCGGCGGGCCGCCGAGCGCGGAGGCGACGGCGGGGCAGCTGCGCGAGCGGATCAAGAAGGTGCAGGAGTGGGCCACCCGCATGCGGTGAGTCCACGAGAACGGTTCACACAGAGCAGTTCACACAGAACAGGGGACGGGGTCCGTGCGGAGCATCGCACGGACCCCGTTCTGCCGTGAACGCCCCGGCCCCGTACGGGAGGCCGTCCGCGGTGCCGCCCAGGGCGGTCGTGGGGCGGTGAAGGCCTCCTGTGCAAAGTGAGGTTACGAATCGGCACCGGTAGCGATCAGGAATCGGCATAAACGGGTAGCACGCGCCCGGATTCTGGACGAGCCCTTCCGCTGAGCGGACCTGCTCGCTACTGTCCCCGCATCGAACGCACCGTGGCAGCGCCGCCGCGGGAGCGCAGCCGGTGCCATGGCCGCTACCGGCGGCCTCTCCGTGCGCCGCCGCGGGACCGGCGGCGTTCCACCCCGAGAGTCACCGCCGCTCACCGAAAGAGGGAGAGGCGTCGTGACCGCGGAAACCTCCCAGACTCTCGACAGAGGGCTCAGAGTCCTCAAACTGCTCGCCGACACCGACCACGGTCTGACCGTCACCGAGCTCTCCAACCGCCTCGGTGTGAACCGCACCGTGGTCTACCGACTCCTCGCCACGCTCGAACAGCACGCCCTGGTCCGCCGCGACCTCGGCGGCCGGGCCCGCGTCGGTCTCGGCGTACTGCGGCTGGGCCGGCAGGTGCACCCCCTCGTACGCGAGGCGGCCCTGCCCGCGCTGCGCTCCCTCGCCGAGGACATAGGCGCCACCGCCCACCTGACCCTCGTCGACGGTACCGAGGCGCTCGCCGTCGCCGTCGTGGAGCCGACCTGGACGGACTACCACGTGGCCTACCGGGCCGGCTTCCGCCACCCGCTGGACCGCGGGGCCGCCGGGCGGGCCATCCTGGCCGCCCGTCAGGGCTCCCTCATCGAACCCGGGTACACGCTGACGCACGGCGAGCTCGAAGCGGGCGCGAGCGGCGCTGCCGCGCCGCTCGTGGGGATCACCGGGCTGGAGGGCAGCGTCGGGGTCGTCATGCTGGCGGACGCGGTGCCGGAGCGGGTGGGGCCGAGGGTGGTGGACGCGGCGCGCGAAGTCGCCGACGCCCTTCGCTAGGCCGCGGGCTCGGCGGATCGGGGGGGCTTCCTGCCGCGCTGCCGGGGGCGCTGCCCCCGAGCCCCCGCGCCTCAAACGCCGGCGGGGCTGGAAGAGCGCCTCGAACGCCGGCGGGCTGGATTAGGTCGGCGCGGCCGGATCGGCCCGGCGGTGCTGCGTCGCGCGGGCGGATCGGCCCGGCGGGGTTGAAGTGGCGCGGGGGGCTGGATTGGCCGGCGGGGCCGGAGCTGTGCGCGGCCGGATAGATTGGGCGCGTGCTCTCAGCCCTCTCACGTCTGTCGCGTCCCGTTGCCCTGGCCGTCTGCGCCGTACCCGTGGTCGGGTTGCTCGTCGCCGCGGCCTTCGCGCCGTTGCCCTACGTGGTCGCCGTGCCCGGGCCGACGGCCGACGTGCTCGGGTCCGACCAGGGCAAGCCGGTCATCACCGTCAGCGGGGCGCCCGTCCGGGAGACCGAGGGCCAGCTGCGGATGACCACCATCCGGGCCACCGGGCCGTCCTCGACCATGCGGTTGCACGAGCTCGTCGACCACTGGTTCAAGACCGACCAGGCGGTCATGCCCAAGGAGGCCGTCTACTCCTCGGGCGGAAGCGACGAGGAGATCGAGAAGCACAACCTGGAGGAAATGGCCAAGTCGCAGTCGGCCGCCGCCGAGGCCGCGCTCGGCTACCTCCACAAGGACCCCGAGGACGTGAAGGTCGACCTCAACCTCGCCGACGTCGGCGGCCCCAGCGCCGGCCTCCTCTTCTCCCTCGGCGTCGTCGACAAGCTCGACGGCGACGGCAGCGGCGGCGACCTCACCGGCGGACGCAGCATCGCCGGTACGGGAACCATCACCGCCGACGGCACGGTCGGCGCGGTCGGCGGAGTGGCCCTGAAGACCCAGGCCGCGCGGCGCGACGGGGCGAGCGTGTTCCTCGTACCGAAGGCCGAGTGCGCGGACGCGCGCTCCGAGCTCCCCGAAGGCCTGCGGCTGGTCCCCGTCACCTCGCTCACGGACGCGGTGAACTCCCTGCGCGCGCTGAAGCGGGGAGAGGACGTTCCGTCCTGCTGACGGCCGGCGCCCGGTCCAGGCCGCGCCAGGCGGGGAAGACCAGCGGGGCGAGCGTCGTCAGCAGGTAGGTGCCGCCGAACAGCAGCAGCGCCCGGCCGACCCCGAACCCGTCGACCAGCAGGCCCGCCGCCAGCCCGCCCAGCGGCATGGTCAGCTCACAGCCGGCCGTGGTCACCCCCGCGACGCGGCTGCGCAGCTCCTCCGGCACCTGCTCGTACATGACCGTCGTCAGGATCGGGTTGAGCACGCCCGCGCCCAGCCCGGCCAGGGCCATCGTCACCGCGAGCGGCAGCGGGGTGTCGGTGACGGCGGCCACCACGTACCGGGTCGCCCCGGAGACCAGGAAGGCCCCGGCGAACACCGCCCGGCGCGGGAACCGCTCCCCCCACATCCCGTAGAACAGGGCGCCCAGCAGCGCGAAGCCGCCGAAGAGGGAGATCATCAGGCCGAGCGTGGCGGCCCCGCCGAGGGCGTCCCGGCCGTGCACCGGCAGCAGTACCGAGGACCAGCCCTGGTCCAGGCCGTTGGTCATCATGACCATCACCGTGATGCCCAGCAGCAGCCGGGAGCGGGTCAGGAAGGCCCAGCCCTCGGCCAGTTCGGCGCGGTACGCCGCGAAGGACGCCTTCCCGGCGGCCCGTTGCGGCTCGGCGGCCGGGACCCCGCGCAGGAACACGGCGACCAGCAGCGCCGACGCACCGAAGGTCGCCGCGTCCAGCAGCAGTACGGTCTCGGCGCCGAAGGCCGCGATCAGTACGCCGGCCACGGCGGCCCCGATCATCCGGGCCCCGCGCGAGACCGCGTCGTAGAGTCCGGCCGCCCGGGTGACGGTGGTGCCGGCGTGCTCGGCCAGGTTCGGCAGGAGCACGCCCCGGGCGGTCAGGCCCGGGGTGTGCACGAGGCCGCCGAGGGCCATCAGCGCGCACAGCATCCAGAACTCCAGCACGCCCGCGTGGTGCAGCAGCGGGATCGCGCCGACCGCCAGACCGCTGATCAGGTCGGAGGCGACGGAGACCCGGCGGCGGCCGATCCGGTCGATGACCGGGCCGCCGACCAGGGCCGCCACGACGACGGGCAGGGTGGCGCAGAAGGCGACGACCCCGGCCCGGCCGGCGCTGCCGGTGGTCTGCAGCACGAACCACGGCACGCCGATGAGGGTCAGTGAACTTCCGGCTATGGAGATGGTGTTGGCGGCCAGTACGGCGATCAGCGGGCGCTTGTCCGTACGGCGCTCCGCGCGCGGCGGCCCGTCGGGGAGTAAGGCGTGCACAGCGGGACTCCTGGCATGAGGGGGGAGGGCGTGGAGGGGGCGCTACTCGGCTCGGCGGGTGCCTTCCTCGGCCGTCTCGCGCGGGAAGGCGTGCGTGTGGAAGCGGACCGCCTTCGTGCCCTCCGAGGCCGGCAGGTCGCGATAGCTGTTGATCAGGTCGTGCATCTTGTGGATCAGTTCGTGGCTCTGCGCGGGGGTCAGGTGCAGGGTGAAGTCGCTCATGTCCGCGCCGCGCCGCCACTCCGTGGGCCAGTTGTGGGCGTTGCCGAGCCAGGTGCTCAGCTCCTGCGTGTGGATCGTCGCGATCTCGTGCAGGAAGAGGTCCGCCGCGCCGCGCACGGCCGGGTCCTCGTCGAGCGTCAGCGTCTCGTCGAACGCCGTGGCGTCGTACACGGCCCGCCACCAGCGTTCGCGGCCCTTGCCGTGCTCGGGCGCGTCCTCGACGAACCCGTGCGCCGCGAGCTGGCGCAGGTGGTAGCTGGTGGCGCCGCTCGACTCCCCGAGCCGGTCGGCCAGCCGGGAGGCGGTCGCGGGGCCGTCGTGGCGCAGGGCGCCCAGCAGGCGGATGCGCAGGGGATGGGCGAGGCCGCGCAGTGAACGGGCGTCGAGCGTACGGACGTGGGGCTCTGCGGGTTCCGCAGGCCCTGCGGGTTCCACCGGCTTCTCGGGCATGGCTCGACGATAGAGTTGCAAAGAATCCTGTGCAAGGGTTTCTTTGCAACGTCTTCTTTGGATGTCAGACCCGGGTGTCGTCCCCGGCCGCCTGCTCGACCAGCGGGATGATCCGCAGGGGCACGGGGTTCTCCATCACGATCGCCGTCGAGGCCCGCACGATCCCCTCGAACCCGACGACGCGGTCGATCACCCGTTGCAGGTCGGCGTTGGACCGCGCCACCAGCCGGCACAGCATGTCCCCGTGCCCGGTGGTGGTGTGCAGCTCCAGTACCTCCGGCACCCCGTCCAGGTGGGCCCGTACGTCGGCCCCCTGCCCCTGCTTGATCTCCAGTGTGGCGAAGGCGGTCACCGGATACCCGAGGGCCGTCGGGTCGACTTGCGGACCGAACCCGCGGATGACCCCGTTCGACTGGAGCCGGTCGAGGCGCGCCTGCACCGTCCCGCGGGCCACGCCGAGACGCCTGGAAGCCTCCAGGACCCCGATCCGGGGCTCGCGGGCGAGCAGGACGATGAGCCGGCCGTCGAGTTCGTCGATGCCCATGGACGCCTCCAGGTGCCCACGCGTGCCCGTGGGTGGTCATAGTGCACAGATGTTTCAGCCATCCTGCGCTCAGACTGGTCATCCTGTACAGCCAAACAGGAAACTATTGCGCAGCTTGTGGATCGGCGGGACTCTGCGCTCATGACTGAGACCCTCGACACCACCCCGCACACCGCGCGTGAGGCCGACCCCTTCCCGGTGAAGGGCATGGACGCGGTCGTCTTCGCCGTCGGCAACGCCAAGCAGGCCGCGCACTACTACTCGACCGCCTTCGGCATGAAGCTCGTGGCCTACTCCGGACCGGAGAACGGCAGCCGCGAGACGGCCAGCTACGTCCTGACCAACGGCTCCGCGCGCTTCGTGCTGACCTCGGTCATCAAGCCGGCGACCGACCACGGCCGCTTCCTGGCCGAGCACGTCGCCGAGCACGGCGACGGCGTCATCGACCTCGCCATCGAGGTCCCGGACGTCCGCGCGGCGTACGCGTACGCCGTCGAGCAGGGCGCCCGCGGCCTGGACGAGCCCTACGAGGTCAAGGACGAGCACGGCACCGTCGTGCTCGCCGCGATCGCGACGTACGGCCAGACCCGCCACACGCTGGTCGAGCGCGGCGACTACACCGGCCCGTACCTCCCCGGCTACGTGGCCGTCGAGCCGATGGTCGCGCCCCCGGCCAAGCGGACCTTCCAGGCCATCGACCACTGCGTCGGCAACGTCGAACTCGGCCGGATGAACGAGTGGGTCGCGTTCTACAACAAGGTCATGGGCTTCACGAACATGAAGGAGTTCGTGGGCGACGACATCGCGACCGAGTACTCGGCGCTGATGTCCAAGGTGGTCGCGGACGGCACCAAGAAGGTCAAGTTCCCGATCAACGAGCCGGCGATCGCGAAGAAGAAGTCGCAGATCGACGAGTACCTGGAGTTCTACGGCGGCCCCGGTGTCCAGCACATCGCGCTGGCCTCGAACGACATCGTCGCGACCGTGCGCTCGATGCGCGCCGCCGGCGTCCAGTTCCTCTCCGTCCCGGACAGCTACTACGACACGCTCGGCGAGTGGGTCGGCGACACCCGGGTGCCGATCGACGAGCTGCGCGAGCTGAAGATCCTCGCCGACCGCGACGAGGACGGCTACCTGCTGCAGATCTTCACCAAGCCGGTGCAGGACCGCCCGACCGTCTTCTTCGAGATCATCGAGCGCCACGGCTCGATGGGCTTCGGCAAGGGCAACTTCAAGGCCCTGTTCGAGGCGATCGAGCGCGAGCAGGAGAAGCGCGGCAACCTCTAGCCGTCCCCAGCGGCTTCGGGCCCCCCGGCCGGCGCCGGGGGGCCCGCCCGTGTCCTGGCCGATGGCGTCGCGGCTCCATGAGGGGAGGGCCGCGGCGCCGGCCGGCCGGGTCGGCCAGCCAACCGGGTCGGCCGGTCAGCCGGGTCGGCGGGCCGGGGACAGGGCGGTCAGCGGCCGGAGGGCGACGGAGACGCCTTCGGCTCCTGGGACGCCTTCGGCTTGGGATTCGGCTTGGGCAGCTCCGGCTCCACCCACGGAGTGGCCGGCTGCAGGTGCTCCGGGCCGCCCGGCGGTGGCTGGCCGATCGCCGCCAGGGCCGCCTTGGCCAGCGGCCCGCGCAGCGGCGAGAAGTGCGGGTTCGTCCGCGCGGTCTCCTGCAGGTGGCGGCGGGCCGCCGCCACATCGCCGAGGCCGCGCTCGATCATCGCCCGGTGGTACGAGAAGTCCGAGCTGCGCAGGCCCTGTTCCGTGGCCTTCTTCGCGTACTCCAGCGCCGCCTCGTCCTCGCCCGCCTGGTGCAGCGCCCACCCCAGCGCGTCCGCCACCTGCACGCTCTTGTGCCGCGACCACTCCTGCGACAGCCGCCGCACCGCCGCCGCCGGATCGCCGTGGTCCGCCTCGTACAGGCCGAGGACCACGTCGTCGTTGACGCCGTTCTGAGCGTCGCGCGCCGCCAGCGGGCCGATCATGTCGTACGGAACGCGCGCCTCCTGCGTCCGGCCCAGCGACTCCAGCAGCTCGCCCAGTTCCCTGGCCAGCTGCGGCACCGGGGTCCGGCCCAGCGCCAGCCGGTAGTCCCGCACCGCCTCCCCGGAGCGGCCCAGCGCGGCCAGCGCACGCGCCCGGCCGCCCAGCGCCTCCGCCTGCGCCGGATCCGTCCGCAGCGCACCCTCGTACTGCCGCAGCGCCTCCGCCGCGTCGCCCCGCTCCCACGACAGCTCCCCGAGCCGGAACAGCGCGTACGCCTTCTCCGCCGGGGCCTTCGCCGCGCCGGCCGCCTGCTCCATCGAGACCACCGCGTCCTCGCGCCAGCCGCGGTCCCGGTACACCTGCGAGGCCCGCACGTACGCCGCCAGGCCCGGCCGCAGCTCCAGCAGCAGCTCCATCGCCTTCTGCGCGCCCTTGTAGTCGCCGAGCCCCGTGTACGCGTCCACGAGCACCGGGTACGCCGTCCAGCGCTTCGGCGCCTGCGCCCGTACGAGCTCACCCCACTTCCTGGCGGTCCCGAAGTCCCGGCGGACATTGGCCAGCGCGCCCATGCCCGTCATCGCGTCGAAGTTGCCCTTCTCCGCCGGGCGGACCTCCAGCGAGCGCTTCAGCGCCTTCTCCGCCTTCGGGAACCAGCCCGAGTCCGCGGTGCGCCGGGCCTGTTCGACGTACGCGGAGCCGAGGACGGCCCACGAGGCGTCGTCGTCCGCGTGCTTCGCGACCCACTTCTCCCGGTCCGCCACCAGCGCCGTCAGGTCCACCGCCGCCGCTGGAGCACCCATGCCCACCGCCGACGCGGCGCGTTCGCTCGGCCCCGGCGGGCGGGCGTCGTCACCGGTCCGGGCGGGGCGGATCAGCAGGGCCCCGGCGATCAGGACCAGGGCGACCGCGGCGGGCACGAGCGTCTTGCGGCCGGTGAAGGTCACGGGCGGCGCCGGCGTCTGTGATTCCTCGTCGATACGGTCCATGGGGTCACTGTGCGTCAATATGAAGAGTTCACGGAGGTGCCCGAAGAGGGGCGCGGGCGTGTTCACACCGATGGTCCCGCGACGACCCCTGTGAGGGGCCCCACCGGGGTGCCAGGCTGGTCCCATGGATGACGATCTCTCCGCACGTCTGCGAGCGGACCTCCTCGACGGGCTGCCGGCCGACGCCCTGCTCACCGACCCCCAGGTGACGGCCTCCTACGCCACCGACATGGCCGACTTCTGCGCCGCCGGGACCCCGGCCGTCGTCGTACTGCCCCGGACCGTCGAACAGGTCCGGCACGTCATGCGCACCGCCACCGCCCTACGGATCCCCGTCGTCCCCCAGGGCGCCCGTACGGGCCTGTCGGGCGGCGCCAACGCCTCCGACGGCTGCATCGTGCTCTCCCTGGTGAAGATGGACCGGATCCTGGAGATCAGCGCCGTCGACCGGATCGCCGTCGTGGAACCGGGCGTGGTGAACGCCGTGCTCTCGCGGGCCGTCGCCGAACAGGGCCTGTACTACCCGCCCGACCCCTCCAGCTGGGAGCAGTGCACCATCGGCGGCAACATCGGCACCGCCTCGGGAGGCCTGTGCTGCGTCAAGTACGGGGTCACCGCCGAATACGTGCTCGGACTCGACGTGGTCCTGGCCGACGGACGGCTGCTGCGCACGGGCCGGCGCACCGCCAAGGGCGTCGCCGGGTACGACCTCACCCGGCTCTTCGTCGGCTCCGAGGGCAGCCTCGGCGTCGTCGTCCAGGCCGTCCTCGCCCTCAAGCCCGCGCCGCCCCGGCAGCTCGCGCTGGCCGCCGAGTTCCCCTCCGTCGCGGCGGCCTGCGAGGCCGTCTGCGCCGTCATGGAGGCGGGCCTGACCCCCTCGCTGCTGGAACTGATGGACCGCACGACCGTCCGCGCCGTCAACGCCCTCGGCAAGATGGGACTGCCGGAGGCCACCGAGGCGCTGCTCCTGGCCGCCTTCGACACCCCGCACGCCCCGGACGACCTCGCGGCCGTGGGGGAGCTGTGCACCGCCGCCGGGGCCACCGCCGTCGTGCCCGCCGAGGACCAGGCGGAGTCGGAACTGCTGCTGCAGGCCCGCCGGATGTCCTTCCCCGCGCTGGAGGCCCTGCGGCCCGCGACGATGATCGACGACGTCTGCGTACCGCGCTCGCGGCTCGCCGAGATGCTGGACGGGACGGCCGCCATCGCCCGTACCCAGGACCTGCTCATCGGAGTCGTGGCGCACGCCGGAGACGGCAACACCCATCCGATCGTCTGCTTCGACCCCGCCGACGAGGACGAGACGCGGCGCGCCCGCGAGTCGTTCGGCGCGATCATGGCGCTGGGACTGGAACTGGGCGGGACCATCACCGGAGAGCACGGGGTCGGCATCCTGAAGAAGGAATGGCTGGCCCGCGAACTCGGTCCGGTGGGGCTGGAGATGCAGCGCGCCGTCAAGCAAGCCTTCGACCCCCTGGGACTGCTCAACCCGGGCAAGCTCTTCTGACACCGGCCCCGCGGCCGGCCGTGCGCGGCCGGGACCGTCCGTCCTCACAGGTCCCCGTCCGCCGACTCGTCCGACGGCCACGGGTCGCGCAGCCACAGGTCGTCGGCGGGGGTCGGCGTGAGCAGCTCGGCCAGGGCCGCCTCCAGGCCGAGCCGCTCGGCCTCGGTGCCGGGCGGCACCACGCGCAGGGTGCGCTCCAACCAGGCCGACACGGAACCGGCAGGAGCCTCCAGGAGGGCGTCGCCGTCGGGGGAGCTGAGCGCCATGCAGAGCACCGACTTGTCGTCGACCTTGGTGGGCCAGATCCGGACGTCGCCGTGACCGCACGGGCGGAACACCCCCTCGACGAGCAGCTCGCGGGCGAAGGTCCAGTTGACGGGGGTGCTGGAGCCGGTGTGGAAGGTGATGTGGACGGCGTACGGGTCGTCGGACAGGTAGAGGAGCCGCGCCGGGACGGGGATGCTGCGCTCGGGGGACAGGACCAGCTTCAGTTCCAGCTCGCGCTCGATGACGGGGTGGTGCATGACGGCCTCACTTCGGTTCGGTGCGCAGGGCCTGATGGCGCCCCGCATTCCGAGAGAGCGCCGATGCGCCCGGGTATGACGCGGGTTCCGGCGAAGAACCGGAGATTGGCCGAATCCTGTCGGCTGACAGAAATGAGCCGGGGCGTGAGGTTAGCTCAATGGCTTGGATTCTCCCGTTACCGGACCTGTCGGGCCGAGGTTCTTGGCTATGGTCCTCCCTTGCACAAGCCTCAAGCCACGATCGGAGTTGGGGACATGACGGCCTCCCCTGGTGACGGCGAGCACGCGGCCCGCGAGGGCTACTACCCCGATCCGTCCATCCCCGGATACATCCGGTACTGGAACGGCGCGGCCTGGGTGCCCGGCACGAGCCGCCCCGCCCCCGCCCCCGCCCCGGAGACGGGCCCGGTGTTCCTGGACGAGACCTCCGTGACCGAGGCACTGCCCGAACCCGAACCGGTGCGCGGACGGGAACCGGAGCGCGAACCGGAACGCGCGCGCGAGCCGGAACCCGTGGTGTGGCAGGCCGACCCTGTGCACCAGGCCGGCTTCGGCGGGCCCCGCGACCACCGGGTCTCGTGGGGCAGCCCGGCCGAGCCCGAACCCGAGCTCGAGGCCGGGGCCGGCCCGGCCGCCGCCCGGCCGGCGGGCATCTCCCTGGCCCGTACGCCGGCCGCGGCGGCGGCGCCCGCGGCGCCCGCGGCCTCCCTGGGAATCCTGTCGGCGCGCTCCCCGGCCGCCCAGCCCCCGGCGCCCGCGCCCGCGCCGGCCGCGGCCCCGGCTCCTGCCCCGGCTCCGGCCGTCCCCGCGCCGGCCCCCGCATGGCCCGACGCACCCGGAGCCGGGGTGTCCGGAGCCACCACCTCCTGGCCCGGGGCAGCGGCCGCCGCCCCGGCGCCCGCCGCCGCGCCCTCGCGGCCCGCCGCCCCCGCCGACCCCGGCCCCGAGGCAGGACTCCCCGCCGCCCCCCGCCCCGGCACCGCCCAGCCCGCCGAGGCGCCCCGGCACGAGGTGTGGGCGCCGCGGCCCGCGGGCGTCCGCCCGAAGGTGCCGACCCCCGAGGCGGCGGCCCCGGCGGAGCCCACCGCCCAGGGCTGGGAGCCGCGCGGGTCCGAGAGCGACCGCCCGTCCCGCCCGGCGGGCGCGGGCACCCCCCGGGCCGTCTTCGAGCGGATGGCGGACCGGGCCGTGCGCCCCGCCGGCCTGGCCCGCAGATTCGTGGCCCGCGCACTGGACTCCCTCGTCCTCACCGCCGTCGCGGCCGCCGTCGCCCGGCCGCTCCTCCCCGAGGCCACCGCCCACGTGCAGGCCAAGGTGGACGCCGCCCGCGCGAGCGGACGCACCACCACCGTCTGGCTGTTCGACACCACCATCGCGGGCCAGTTGGGCCTGGTCCTCGGCGCGGTCCTCCTCTTCGGGGTGCTGTACGAGGCGCTGCCCACCGCCCTCTGGGGTCGCACCCCGGGCAAGAAGCTGCTCGGCGTGCGGGTGCTGGCCATCGCCACGCTCCGCCCGCCGACCTTCGGCGCGGCCCTGCGCCGCTGGCTCGTGTACGCCCTCCTCGGCGTCTTCGGGAGCCTCTGGTGCCTGGTGGACCGTCCCCGCCGCCAGGCCTGGCACGACAAGGCGGCCAAAACCTACGTGGCCCGCTAGGTGCCGCCGTGAGTTTGCGCGGCGGAGGCCGGATGGTGCGGCCCGGCCGAGGGTGCGGCTCAAGGATCGGGGCTCCGCCCCGGACCCCGCTCCTCAAACGCCGGAGGGGCTGAGTTTGTGCGGCGAGGCTGAATTGGTGCGGCCCGGCCGAGGGCGCGGCTCAAGGCTCGGGGCTCCGCCCCGGACCCCGCTCCTCAATCGCCGGAGGGGCTGAACTTGCGCGGCGGAGGCCGGATGGTGCGGCCCGGCCGAGGGTGCGGCTCAAGGCTCGGGGCTCCGCCCCGCACCCCGCTCCTCAAACGCCGGAGGGGCTGAGTTTGTGC
The DNA here is from genome assembly GCF_055588065.1 of Streptomyces sp. NPDC046308. Lineage (NCBI taxonomy): Bacteria > Bacillati > Actinomycetota > Actinomycetes > Kitasatosporales > Streptomycetaceae > Streptomyces > Streptomyces sp. NPDC046308. The sequence continues at coordinate 728,094 of NZ_JBVJFB010000003.1, read as the reverse complement.
GGCGAGGCTGGAGGGGTGCGGCCTGGCTGAGGTGCGGCTCAAGGATCGGGGCTCCGCCCCGCACCCCGCTCCTCAAACGCCGGAGGGGCTGGATCGAGCTGGGTCGGCTGGGGTGGGGGTGGGTGTGTGTCGGGGTGATCCCCGCAGGGTGCCGAACGCACTGCCGCCGAGCTCTCCGACCCCTCGTCACGTTCGGCGCCCGAGGAGACGCCCCGGCGCGCGCCCGCCCCCACCCCAACCGCCCCCCGCACCCGACCAGGCCCCGGTGCAACCGGCCCCCGCACCGGCCCGGTGCAACCGACCCGCCCGAGCGGCGCAGCCAACCGGCGGGGCAGCCGACCCGCGGGGCAGCCAACCCGTCCCCTCCCCCGAACGGACGCCGTCCCGTTGCGGGGGTGGCGGAGGCGGGTTCGACTCGGGCCATGAGTACCGACCAGCCGCCGTCGGGTGAGTCGCCCGAGGAAGACCCGTTCCGCAAGAGGCCCCAGGAGCCGACGCCTCCGTCGGGCGGTTCGCCGTACGGTTCGCCGCCGCCCCCACCCCCCGGCAGCGGCCCCCCGCCGCCCCCGGGAGGTCCCGGCGGCCCGGGCGGCGGGTATCCGCCACCGCCGCCCCCGTACGGCGGCGGTGACCCCTACGGCGGCGGCCACGGCATGCCCGATCCGCTCGCCGGGATGCCCCCGCTGGCCGACTTCGGCAGGCGGCTCGCCGCCCGCATCATCGACGTGCTGATCGTCGCCGTGCCGCTGATCCTCATCCAGCTGGCCCTGGGCACGAACCGCTACATGGTCGAGACGGACCAGGGCGAGGACGCCAGCGAGGTCATCACCAGGTCGTACAGCGGCAGCGGGCTGGTGATGACACTGATCTCGATCGTCGCGTACGTCGGCTACGACTGGTGGTTCACCAGGAAGAGCGGCCAGACGGTCGGCAAGAAGGCACTGGGCCTGCGCGTCGCGATGCTCAACGACGGCAGCGTGCCGAGCTCCAACGCGGCCCTGAGCCGCGCCGCCGTGCTCTGGCTGCCGATGCTGATCTGCTGCTTCTGCATGTGCCTGTGGCCGATCGTGCTGGTGGTCTCGATCCTCGTCGACAAGCCGTACAAACAGGGCCTGCACGACAAGGCTGCCAAGACGGTCGTGGTCCAGGCCACCACCTAGCGCGGGCAGCGCGGGCAGCGCGACACGGCGCGGGCGGCCGTCCTCCGGGGCGGCCGCCCGCGCCGCGCCGTGCGCTCACTCCCGCGCACCCCGCGCGGCGGCCGAAGTCTCAGTGGTGGACGGGGTGTTCGGCCTCGGTGGTCCGGGGATCGGGCACCCGGGAGGCGGGCTCCGCTGCCCCCGCGCGCGCCGGGGCCGCGGAGGCCCCCGTACGGGCCGCGTGACGGCCGCGGCGGCGCGGCACGGGCACGGTGAGGGCGACGAGCAGACCCAGGGCGAGCGCGGCCGCGGAGATGACCGCGACCCCGAGCCCGGTACTCGTCTGCGACAGCAACAGCATGGCGATCGTCGACACGATGACCGTGGCGGACCCGTAGGCGAGCTGTGCGGCAGTCGGACGCGGCATGGCGATATCCGTCCTCGGGAGGGGAGGGGGAGTCGGCTCAACTAGGTCGCGCGTCAAGTGACTCTACGACGGGAGATGCCCGAGAGGGACCGCCGGTAAGCGTGACCTAACACACGGTGCCGGAGCACGGGGGGCGCACGGCATCATTTTCCACGCCACACCGGAGGGCGGAAATGGGGACGGGACGGACCTCCGGCGGGGTCGGGAAGCGCCCTTCGCCCCGTATGGCAGGGGAACGTCCGGATAGCGGAACTGCCTGACCGCATAGTGCAGTTGTAAGGCTCAAGTCAAGGTCTGTCTTTTCTTGCTTCCCTCCGGTCAAATGTCGTCACTTGAGACGCGCGCCGCGCGGAACCCCCCGCTCCTATGGAGAAGTTCCGACCTACGTCGCGGCCGCGGGAGGGGAACGACATCAAGTGACCAGCAATTCCGCCAGACGGCGTGCGATCCGTGCCGCCGCCGTCACCGTGACCATGGCTGCTTGTGCGACAAGCGCCACCTTCTTCAGCGTTACCGCGGCCCAGGCCGACATCAAGGGGCCGGGCGCCCCGGCGGCCGACCGGCAGGACCCGACCGCTCCCGCCAAGGTCGTCGAGCACGACCTGAAGGGCCCGTTCAGCGAGCAGCAGGCCCAGCAGCGCAAGGCCGCCCTGGACCAGGTGCTCCAGGGCAAGAAGGACATCGAGCAGCGCGGCGCCTCGAAGGTCGTCAAGCTCGACGACAAGAAGTACGTCGAGCTGGGCCGCGAGCGGACCGACAAGATCTTCACGATCCTCGTCGAGTTCGGCGACCAGGTCGACAACACGACCATGTACGACCCGGACGGCCCCGGCCCGCAGCCGGCGGTCCCGAAGTACGGCGGCACCCCCGGTCCGCTGCACAACACGATCGCCCAGCCGGACCGTGCGAAGGACAACAGCACCGCCTGGCGCAAGGACTTCAGCCGCGACTACTTCCAGGACCTGTACTTCGCCACGGGTCAGGGCAAGGACTCGCTGAAGACCTACTACGAGAAGACCTCCTCGGGCCGTTACTCGGTCGAGGGCGAGGTCGCCGACTGGGTCAAGGTCCCGTACAACGAGGGCCGTTACGGCTCCAACTACTGCGGCCAGACCAACTGCTCCAACGTGTGGGACACCGTCAAGGACGGCGTCGCCGCGTGGACGGAGGCCCAGAAGAAGGCCGGGAAGACCGACGCGCAGATCAAGGCGCAGCTGGCCCAGTACGACCAGTGGGACCGCTACGACTTCGACGGCGACGGCAACTTCAACGAGCCCGACGGCTACATCGACCACTTCCAGATCGTCCACGCGGGCGAGGACGAGTCGGCCGGCGGCGGCGTGCAGGGCACGACCGCGCTGTGGGCGCACCGCTGGTACGCCTACGGCACCGCGGCGGGCAAGACCGGCCCGGACAACAACAAGGCCGGCGGCACCCAGATCGGCAACACCGGCATCTGGGTCGGCGACTACACGATGCAGCCGGAGAACGGCGGCCTCGGCGTCTTCGCGCACGAGTACGGCCACGACCTCGGCCTGCCCGACCTCTACGACACCACCGGTGGCGGCGAGAACAGCGTCGGCTTCTGGTCCCTGATGTCGGCCGGCTCCTGGCTCGGCACCGGCAAGGACTCCATAGGCGACCTCCCGGGCGACATGAACGCCTGGGACAAGCTCCAGCTGGGCTGGCTGAACTACGACACGGCGAAGGCCGCGACGAAGTCCACCCACAAGCTGGGCGTGGCGGAGTTCAACACCAAGGACAAGCAGGCCCTGGTCGTCGAGCTGCCGAAGAAGAAGGTCCAGACGGACGTCGTCGCGCCCGCCGAGGGCTCCGCCCAGTGGTGGAGCGGCATGGGTGACGACCTCAAGAACACCCTCACCCGCTCCGTGGACCTGACCGGCAAGAAGTCCGCCGCGCTGTCCCTCAAGGGCTGGTGGGACATCGAGGCCGACTACGACTACCTCTACACCGAGGTGTCCACGGACGGCGGCGCCACCTGGACCGCGCTCGCCGGCACCGCCGACGGCACGGCCATCCCGGCCGACGCCTCCGGCAGCCCGTCGCTCACCGGTGTCTCGGGTGCCTGGAAGAACCTGAACTTCCCGCTCGACGCCTACGCGGGCAAGAAGGTCGACCTCCGCTTCCGCTACCAGACGGACGGCGGCGCGGGCGGCAAGGGCTTCACCGCCGACGCCGTGACCCTCACCGCGGACGGCTCCGCGCTGTTCACCGACGGCGCCGAGAACGGCGACAACGGCTGGACCGGCAAGGGCTTCTCCCGCATCGGCGCCAACTTCACCAAGGAGTACGCGCAGTACTACCTGGCCGAGAACCGCCGCTACGTCTCGTACGACAAGACCCTCAAGGTTGGCCCGTACAACTTCGGCTTCGGCAACACCAAGCCCGACTGGGTCGAGCACTACCCGTACCAGGACGGCCTGCTCATCTGGCAGTGGGACACCAGCCAGAAGGACAACAACACCAGCGTCCACCCGGGCCAGGGTCTGATCCTCCCGATCGACGCCAACGCCAAGCCCATGAAGTGGGCCGACGGCACCCTGCTGCGGAACAAGATCCAGCCGTACGACGCGACCTTCAGCGCCTACTCGACGGACGCGTTCACGCTGCACAAGAACGGCGAGTCGCTCTTCCTGAAGCCCAAGCCCGCCAACCTGGTCTTCGACGACCACAAGGGCAAGTACTTCTACGACGAGAACCCGACCGGATCGGTGAAGGTCACTGACACCAACACCAAGATCAAGATCCTCAAGGAGACCTACGACGGTGAGGTCATGACCGTCGAGGTGGGCCCCTCCTCGAAGTAATTCGGTAAAACCGCAGGTCAAAGCATGATCGGCCGTCGCCCTCTAGCGGGCGGCGGCCGATCGCGTTTAGATGCCCGGTACGAGTTTCTTATTGACGGGGGAGATGACAGCCATGCCCGGTGGAGGTTTCGTCAGATTGCCAGGCGGCAGCGTGGTCGTCGCGCTCACGCTGCCGAGGCCCTGCGGAGAGGGCGGAAACGTCCGCGTGCTGGTGCACGCCGCGAACCGGGCCCGCGCCCTGACCAGGCTGCGGAACCTCGGGATGCGGGCGGTGTACCTGCGGGGCAACGCGCACCCGCCGACGCCGGACGAGGTCACGGCCGTCCTGCACCACCCGGACGGCCTGCTGTGGCGCGGCGCGCCCGACCGCGCGCAGGAGCTCTGGCACCCGATCCGGGCCCTGCTGGGCACCTAGGGGGCGCCCCCGCCGTCCTGGCCGTCCTCCCGGCCGTCAGTGCCCGGCTTGTGGCTCACCAGGGTCACGCCCGCCGCACGGAGCTCGTCCAGGGCCCGTGCGGTGGTGTGCGGGGCGACGGCGGCCGTCAGGTCCAGCAGGACCCGGGTGCCGAAGCCGGCGCGGGCGGCGTCGAGGGCGGTCGCCCGGACACAGTGATCGGTGGCGATCCCGACCACGTCCACCTCGGTGACCTGCCGGTCCCGCAGCCACTGGCCGAGCGTCGCCCCGTTCTCGTCGGCGCCCTCGAAGCCGCTGTACGCGGCCTCGTACGCGCCCTTGTCGAAGACGGCGGCGACGGCGCCGGAGGCGACGGCGGGGGCGAAGTTCGGGTGGAAGCCCACGCCCTCGGTCCCGGCGACGCAGTGGACGGGCCAGGAGGTCTCGAAGTCCGGCTCGGCGGGCGGGTGCGCGAAGTGCGACCCGGGGTCGATGTGGTGGTCGCGGGTGGCGACCACGTGCCGGTACGCGGGCGTGGCCTGGCCGATGTACTCGGTGACGGCGGCGGCGACGTCGGCTCCGCCGGTGACCGCGAGGCTGCCACCCTCGCAGAAGTCGTTCTGTACGTCGACGACGATCAGTGCGCGGTGCATTTCGCGTGCCCTTCGGCTTGACGGTGTGCTGCGGCGGGCCCTGCGGGGGGCTCTTCCCCCACCCCGCCCCTTCCCGAAACTGGGGCTCCGCCCCGGTCTTTCAGCCTCGCCGGCGTTTGAGGAGCGGGGTTCGGGGCGGAGCCCCCGCGGCGGCGCCGCGCGGTTACGCGTACTCCGTCGGGATCACGGCCTCGCCGCGCGACAGCTGGGTCGCGGACAGCGGCAGCCGCGCGAGGACGGCGCGGTGGCGGTCGCGCGCGGCCTCCAGCGGCTCGCGGGCGACCACCTCGCCGGCCTTGACCAGCTGGGTCAGCAGCTGCTGGCCGGCCAGGGCCGACGGGACCGGCCCGGTCCCGACGACCTCCGCCTCGGCGATCCCCTCCGCGTCCACCCGCCGCGCCGCCCACTTGCGGCCGCCGATGGAGGTCTTGCCGCCCGTGGACTTCTTCGCCACCGGGGCCAGCGCCGCCTTCGGGTCGGCCGAGGTGGCCCGCGCCACCAGCTTGTAGACCATCGAGCACGTCGGGTGCCCGCTGCCCGTCACCAGCTGGGTGCCGACCCCGTACGCGTCCACCGGCGCCGCCGCCAGCGAGGCGATGGCGTACTCGTCCAGGTCCGAGGTGACCACGATCTTCGTCGCCGTCGCCCCCAGCTCGTCCAGCTGCTGCCGCACCCGGTGGGCGACCAGCAGCAGGTCGCCGGAGTCGATCCGGACCGCGCCCAGGTCGGTGCCCGCCACGTCGACGGCGGTGCGGACGGCCTCGGCCACGTCGTAGGTGTCCACCAGGAGGGTGGTGCCCCGGCCCAGCGAGGCGACCTGCGCGGTGAAGGCGTCCCGCTCGCTGTCGTGGACCAGCGTGAAGGCGTGCGCGCTCGTGCCGACGGTGGGGATCCCGTACCGGAAGCCGGCCGCCAGGTCCGAGGTGGAGGCGAAGCCGCCCACGTACGCGGCCCGCGACGCGGCCACCGCCGCCAGTTCGTGGGTGCGCCGCGCGCCCATCTCGATCAGCGGGCGGTCGCCCGCCGCCGAGGACATCCGGGAGGCGGCCGCGGCGATCGCGGAGTCGTGGTTCAGGATCGACAGGATCACGGTCTCCAGCAGCACGCACTCGGCGAAGCTGCCCTCGACGCGCAGGACCGGCGAGCCGGGGAAGTAGACCTCGCCCTCCGCGTAGCCCCAGATGTCGCCGGAGAAGCGGTACGAGGACAGCCAGTCCAGGGTGCGCATGTCGACGACGGCCCGCTCGCGCAGGAACTCCAGCACCGCGCCGTCGAAGCGGAAGTTCTCCACCGCGTCCAGCACCCGCCCGGTTCCCGCGACGACCCCGTAGCGGCGCCCCTCGGGCAGCCGCCGGGTGAAGACCTCGAAGACCGAGCGGCGGTCGGCGGTGCCGTTGGCCAGCGCGGCCTGCAGCATCGTGAGCTCGTAATGGTCCGTGAAGAGCGCTGTCGACGGCACGTCCACCGGCAGGCCCAGGTCCGCAGGGTTCATGTCCCGGATGCTAGCGCACATCTCGTCAAAGTGACGAGATGTAGGACCCGTTTGTGCGACGGGCCCTTCGCGGTGGCAGCATGGGACAAGTGAGTGTTGCTCCTGTAGAGATCGAACGCACCGAATCGGCCGAGGAGACCTTCGCGGTCCCCGAACCCGACGTCCCCTGGGTGACCCTGGTGCACAACGACCCGGTCAACCTCATGAGCTACGTGGCGTACGTGTTCCAGGCGTACTTCGGCTACTCGAAGGACGTGGCGCACAAGCTGATGCTCGACGTCCACCACAAGGGGCGGGCGGTCGTGTCCAGCGGCACCCGCGAGGAAATGGAGCGCGACGTGCAGGCCATGCACGGCTACGGCCTGTGGGCGACCCTCTCCCAGGACCGCACCTGATGGGCGGCACGTTCCAGCCCCTGAAGGGCGGCGCCGGCGCCGCCATCGCGCTCGACGAGATCGAGATCTCCATCCTGCGCTCCCTGGCCGTCCAGATGCTCGAACTGATCGGCCCCGGCGAGCCCGAGCCCGCCGAGGACGCCGACCCGCTCGCCGCGCTGTTCGCCGAGGGTCCCTCCGAGCCCCCGTCCGACCCGGCGCTGGCCCGGCTCTTCCCCGACGCCTACGGAGGCCCGGACGGGCCGGGGCCGAAGGAGGACCCGGAGGAGCTGCGCGCCCACTCGGCGGAGTTCCGCCGCTTCACCGAGAACGACCTGCGCACCCGCAAGCGGGAGGACGCGCTGGCCGTCGTACGCAGCCTGGACGCGCTCACGCCGGCCGGTGACGGGGCGGCGGTGCTGGAGCTGACCGAGGAGCTGCCGCTGCGCTGGCTCGGCGCGCTCAACGACCTGCGCCTGACCCTCGCGGCCCGCCTCGACATCACCGAGGACGACGAGAGCGCGGCGCTGTTCCGGCTGCCGGACGAGGACCCGCGCAAGCCGATGGTGATGGCGTACCTCTGGCTGGGCGGCCTCCAGGAAACCCTGATCGAAACCCTCTGAAGATCCTCAAGAGGGAACACCGTTCGCTCAGCGGACGCTCAAATCCGGATAACGATCAGATCACCGCCATGCGGTGATCTGATCCTTTCGCAGGTCTTTGTCCAGATTTTTTAAGGCCCTCCGCCACATTTCTCCCCCTCCGGCAGTCGTAAGCCCGTGATAAATCTTCACGACTGCCGAAGGGACGCCACCCCTGTCCCCCGGCTCGCTTGGACCGGCGGACCGCCGGCGTGCAACTCCATCCGTATCCGGGGGGATCGAGGACCCGATCCGCAGCCAGTCAAGGCGCGGGTCGGCGTGGAGAAAGGCGCACCAGACATGACCTCTGTGCAGGTCGAGCAGCACGGCAACACGCCCGGCGAGGGCACTCAGGGCGAGGGCGGCGAGGGGTACCACCGCACGCTCGGCGCCCGCCAGATCCAGATGATCGCGATCGGCGGAGCCATCGGCACCGGCCTGTTCCTGGGCGCCGGCAAGGCGATCTCCAAGGCCGGCCCCAGCCTGATCCTGGCCTACGCGATCGCGGGCCTGGTCATCTTCTTCATCATGCGGGCCCTGGGCGAGCTGCTCATGTACCGCCCCGTCTCCGGCTCCTTCTCGGACTACGCCCGCGAGTTCCTGGGCCCGTTCTGGGGATACGTCACCGGCTGGACGTACTGGCTGTTCTGGGTGGTCACCGGCATCACCGAGGTCACGGCCGCCGCGCAGTACATGGCGTACTGGACCCACGACAGCTTCCCGCAGTGGGCCTACGCGCTGATCTTCACGGTCATCCTCTACGCCGCCAACCTGATCTCCGTGAAGCTCTTCGGTGAGCTGGAGTTCTGGTTCTCCATGGTCAAGGTCACCGCCATCGTCGGCATGATCCTGATCTGCGCCGGCATCCTCACCATCGGCTTCTCCGACGCGGCCGACACCGCCACCGTCACCAACCTGTGGAACGACGGCGGCTTCTTCCCCAAGGGCATCGGCGGCACGCTGATGACCCTGCAGATCGTCATGTTCGCCTTCCTCGCGGTCGAGCTGGTCGGCGTCACCGCCGGCGAGTCCAAGGACCCCGAGAAGACCCTGCCCAAGGCCATCAACACCGTGCCGTGGCGCATCGCCGTCTTCTACGTCGGCGCGCTGATCATGATCCTGTCGGTCGTCCCGTGGACGCACTTCCAGCCGGGCGTCTCGCCCTTCGTCGCCGCCTTCGAGCGCATGGGCCTCGGCATCGGCGCGGCCATCGTCAACTTCGTCGTGCTGACCGCCGCCCTGTCCTCCTGCAACTCGGGCATGTACTCCACCGGCCGCATGCTGCGCGACCTCGCGCTCAACGGCCAGGGCCCGAAGTTCTTCGCCAGGCTCACCAAGAGCGGCACCCCGCTCGTCGGCACCACCTTCTCCGCCGCGCTGATGCTGGTGGGCGTCTGGATCAACTACGTCGCCCCGGGCAAGGCCTTCGACTACGTCGTCTCCTTCGCCACCATCTCCGGCATGTGGGCCTGGATCATGATCCTCGTCTGCCAGATCCGCTACCGCGCCAAGTCGGACCGCGGCGAGCTGCCCGCCTCCCCGTTCAAGGCGCCGGGCGCCCCGTACTCGAGCTGGTTCGCCCTGCTCTTCATCGGCATGGTCATCGTGATGATGGGCGCCGACAAGGACTCCCGCGTCTCGCTGTACTGCGCCCCGCTGTGGGGCCTGATCCTGGGCGTCTCGTACCTGGTGATGAAGTCCCGCGACCCGCGCGGCGCCGCCTTCACCAAGGCCTCGTAGCACCCGAAGGCCGTGAGTCCCGGCCGCCTGCCACGGCCGGGAACCGCGCTGCCAGGGACCTCGTGTCCACCATGCGGGCCCTTGTGTACCACTCCTCGGTACGCAAGGGCCCGTCTGCTTATCCTGTCGCTCATGCTGACCCTCACCCAGGCCCTGTACGACCAGATCGTCGAGCACGCCCGCCAGGACCACCCCGACGAGGCGTGCGGCGTCGTGGCCGGCCCGGCGGGCACCGGCCGCCCCGAGCGGTTCATCCCGATGCTCAACGCGGCCCGCTCGCCCACGTTCTACGAGTTCGACTCGAAGGATCTGCTGAAGCTCTACCGCGAGCTGGACGACCGCGACGAGGATCCGGTGATCGTCTACCACTCGCACACCGCCACCGAGGCCTACCCCTCGCGCACCGACGTCACGTACGCGAACGAGCCGGGCGCGCACTACGTCCTCGTCTCGACGGCGGACGAGGACGGCCTCGGAGAGTTCCAGTTCCGCTCGTACCGGATCGTCGACGGTGTGATCACCGAGGAAGAAGTGCAGGTCGTCGAGGCCTACTGACCACGATGTGAGCACATGGCGTCCACGATGCGGGATCACACTCCAAACCGGGGACCGGGAATCGTTAACATGACCGCATGGTTTCCCACGACGTGAGCATCGAGACGCCCGGCAGGCTGCTGCTCGTGGCGCGGCTGCACGTCGACCTGTGCCGCCTCGCCAGTGCCATCTGTCCTGCCGTCTGAGCACCAGAGCCCCTCTGCGCGGGGGGCGACGAACCGCGCGCCGCACGTTCCTGACGCCCCTGCTTACGCCCTGACGACTGGAGACAGCCATGGCCATCGAGGTCCGCATCCCCACCATCCTCCGCACCTACACCGAAGGCGAGAAGGCCGTCTCCGGTGAGGGCGCGACCCTCGCCGACCTCTTCGCCGACCTGGAGACCCGTCACAAGGGCATCCAGGAGCGCATCGTCGACGAGTCCAAGGGCGGCGAGCTGCGCCGCTTCGTGAACGTCTACCTCAACGACGAGGACGTCCGCTTCCTCGCCGGCATCTCCACCGAGCTCAAGGACGGCGACAGCGTCACCATCCTCCCGGCCGTGGCCGGCGGATCGAAGTAATGCGCTACGACTCCCCCCTGGCCGCGGTCGGCAACACGCCGCTGGTCCGGCTGCCCCGGCTGTCGCCCTCGGACGACGTCCGCATCTGGGCGAAGCTGGAGGACCGCAACCCGACCGGCTCGATCAAGGACCGCCCCGCGCTCCACATGGTCGAGCAGGCCGAGAAGGACGGCCGGCTGTACCCCGGCTGCACCATCCTCGAGCCGACCTCGGGCAACACCGGCATCTCCCTGGCGATGGCGGCCAAGCTCAAGGGCTACCGCATCGTGTGCGTGATGCCGGAGAACACCAGCCAGGAGCGGCGCGACCTGCTGGCCATGTGGGGAGCCGAGATCATCTCGTCGCCGGCCGCCGGCGGCTCGAACACCGCGGTCCGCGTGGCCAAGGAACTGGCCGCGGAGCACCCGGACTGGGTGATGCTCTACCAGTACGGCAACCCGGACAACGCGGGCGCGCACTACGCCACCACGGGTCCGGAGATCCTCGCCGACCTCCCGTCGATCACCCACTTCGTGGCGGGCCTGGGCACCACGGGCACGCTGATGGGCGTCGGCCGCTACCTGCGCGAGAACGTCCCCGACGTCAAGATCGTGGCCGCCGAGCCGCGCTACGACGACCTGGTCTACGGCCTGCGCAACCTCGACGAGGGCTTCGTCCCCGAGCTGTACGACGCCTCGGTCCTGACGACCCGCTTCTCGGTGGGCTCGGCGGACGCGGTCACCCGCACGCGGGAGCTGCTGCAGCAGGAGGGGATCTTCGCGGGCGTCTCCACCGGAGCCGCCCTGCACGCGGCGATCGGCGTCGGCCGCAAGGCGGTCGCCGCGGGCGAGACGGCCGACATCGTCTTCGTCGTGGCCGACGGCGGCTGGAAGTACCTCTCGACCGGCGTCTACACGGCCGCGACCACCGAAGAGGCCATCGAGGTCCTCCAGGGCCAGCTCTGGGCGTAGCCCCTGCGGGGTCGCCCGGCCGTCTCGGCTACGCCGCCGCTTCCCGGGGCTCCGCCCCGGACCCCGCGCCTCAATCGCCGGCGGGGCTGGATCTTTCAGCCCCGCCGGCGATTGAGGCGCGGGCGCGGAGCGCCGTGTAGTGACCGGTCCGGGCGGGCCCGGCTAGGCGGACAGCAGGTCGGCGAGCACAGCCGCATGGCTCGTGGCCGGGTCCTTGACCGCGGTCAGGAGGGTGAGCGGCCCGGCCTCGGCGAGCAGCCGCAGGCGGTCCAGCTCCGCCACCGCCTCCGCCCCGGCCAGCTCCGCGAGGTACCGCTCCCGGAACTCCCCGGCGGAGCCACCCGCGTGGAACCACTTGCGCAGCGCCGCCGACGGCGTCACCGCCCTCGGCCACTCGTCCACCCCCGCCGCCTCCTTCGCCAGGCCCCGCGGCCAGAGCCGGTCCACCAACACCCGCACCCCGTCCGCGCCCGGCTCCGGCGGGTCGTACACGCGCCGCAAGCGGATCTCCGGTTTCACCGGCCGCCTCCCAGTCCCTTGACCTCGTCCCACAGCACCGGGTCCAGCACGCCCAGCCGCGCCCGGAACTCCCACAGCGACACCTCCGCCGGCCGGTCCGCCTCCAGGAAACCCGCCCGGCCCTGCGCCCCCACCGTCCCCGGGGGCAGCGGGATCACCCCGGCCCGCCGGTCGTCGTACTTCCCGGTGATCCACGCGACCCGCGCGCGATGGCCCCGTACCGTCTCGACCGCGAGGACCAGGCACGTACGGCCGTCCGCCAGGGACCACAGCTCCCCGGCGTGCGGATGCGGCGGCGGACCGGACCCGTGCGCCGGCGGGGCCCGGCGGGGGACACCCGGCCGCGCCCCCGCCACCAGCGCCACCAGCGCCACGGCCACGACCGCAGCCACGGCGGGCCACCAGGACGTGTCCATGTTCCGACCGTAGCCGCGCCAACGGCACCCGGCACCCGGCGGGGCCGCACGGCGCGATGGGCACGGCGCATCTAGGCCCGTACACCTGACCGCTTGCCATTACTGGGTATGAGTGGTGCAGGCGGTGACTTCCCCCACAACGGCCCGCCGCGGAGGAGCGACCGGACGTTTCGCGCCTTACGCTCGACGCACGCACGGCCCGCATTCCGTCCACGGACCGTCCACGGAGGTTCACGCTCCATGAAGCTCACCGTCGTCGGCTGTTCGGGGTCGTTCCCGTCCGCGGAATCGGCCTGTTCGAGCTACCTCGTCGAGGCCGACGGCTTCCGGCTGCTCCTCGACATGGGCAACGGCGCCCTCGGGGACCTCCAGCGCCACTGCGGTCTCTACGACCTCGACGCGATCTTCCTGAGCCACCTGCACGCCGACCACTGCATCGACATGTGCGCGTACTTCGTCGCCCGTTTCTACCGGCACGAGGGCGGCCGCTGCGGCACCATCCCCGTCTACGGACCCGAGGGCACCGAGCGCCGCCTGACCACCGCCTACGACGACGTCCCCGACGAGCGCTCGATGAGCGAGGTCTTCGACTTCCGCACCCTGAAGTCCGGAAGCTTCGAGATCGGACCCTTCCAGATCCGCACCGAGCGCGTCGCCCACCCCGTCGAGTCCTACGGCATCCGCATCGAGCACGGCGGCCGCTCGCTCACGTACTCCGGGGACACCGGCGCCTGCCCCGAGCTGGCGCTGCTCGCCGACGGCACCGACCTCTTCCTCTGCGAGGCCTCCTTCACCCACGGCAAGGAGGACATCCCCGACCTCCACCTCAACGGCCGCGAGGCCGGTGAGTACGCGCGCGGCGGTGGCGTCGGCCGGCTCGTCCTCACGCACATCCCGCCGTGGACGGACGCGGCGCAGAACCTCGCCGACGCCCGCGCGGTCTACGACGGCCGGGTCGACCTGGCGTACGCGGGCGCGGTCTACGAGATCTGACGGATCCGACCGGTCATGCGGGCCGGAACACGCGCAAGCCCCCGCCCTCCCTTCCGGGAGAGCGGGGGCTTCGACGTGTGGGCGAGCGGGCCTACTTGGCCTCCGCCTTCAGCAGCTCGGCCAGCTCCTCGTCGGACTCGCGGCCCGGCGTCGGGAGGTTCCACTTGACGATCGCGAAGCGGAAGACGACGTAGTAGACCACCGCGAAGCAGAGGCCGACCAGCGCCAGGCCCAACGGGTTCGTCGCCTTGCCGAGGTTCAGCAGGTAGTCGATGGCACCGGCGGAGAAGCCGAACCCGTCCTTCATGCCGAGGGACCAGGTCAGGGCCATGGACACACCGGTCAGCACCGCGTGGACCGCGTACAGCACCGGGGCGATGAACATGAAGGTGAACTCGATCGGCTCGGTCACACCGGTGACGAAGGAGGTCAGCGCGAGGGAGAACATCATGCCGCCGACGACCTTGCGGCGCTCGGGGCGGGCGCAGTGCACGATCGCGAGGCAGGCCGCCGGGAGGGCGAACATCATGATCGGGAAGAAGCCGGTCATGAACTGTCCGGCGGTCGGGTCACCGGCGAGGAAGCGGGAGATGTCGCCGCTCTTGCCCTGGTACTCGCCGGCCTGGAACCACGGGAAGGAGTTGAGCAGGTGGTGCATGCCGACGGGGATCAGACCGCGGTTGGCGACACCGAAGATGCCCGCGCCGACCGCGCCGGAGCCGACCAGCCACTCACCCAGGCTGTGCAGACCGGTGCCGAGCACCGGCCAGATCAGACCGAACACGATGCCGATCACCAGGCCGGCGAAGGCCGAGAGGATCGGGACCAGGCGGCGGCCGCCGAAGAAGCCCGCCCACTCGGGCAGCTTGGTCCGGTAGAACTTCTGGTAGAGCAGGGCGACCACGATGCCCATGACGACACCGCCGAGGACCTTGGCGTCCACGGGCGCGTCGACCATGACGACCTTGCCGTCGACGGCCTTGGCTATCTTGGGCAGGTTGGAGTCGGTGAACGTGGCGAGGACGCTCTTGAAGACCAGGTAGCCGGTGACGGCGGCGAGCGCGGTGGAACCGTCCGACTTCTTGGCGAAGCCGATCGCGATGCCGACGGCGAACAGCAGCGCCATGTTGTCGAGGATCGCGCCACCACCGGCGGCCATGTAGCCGGCAATCTTGTTGACGAACTCCGGCATCGACGCCGAGCCCAGCATGTCCTTGTCGCCGAGGCGAACCAGGAGTGCGGCGGCAGGCAGCACGGCCACGGGGAGCATGAGGCTCCGGCCGATGCGCTGCATGACGGCCATCACGCCAGCGCCCTTCTTCTTCTCGGCCGCGGGAGCGGCAGCCGTGGTCACAAGGTCCTCCAGTGGGCAAGGCGCCGCCAGGGGAAACGGGGACGGCGGCGTCTTCGAAAGGGGGGATACACGGGGGCTCGAACGCGCCTCGTGGTCTACACCAATTGTGGTGTAGACCAGTTGTAACACGGTGAGGGTTAGATAAGGAACCTTCGATTTCCTGTGGCCTGGATCACACCTCCCGGGGTATGCCGAAGGGCCCCCGGATCGTGATCCGAGGGCCCTTGACGGACCGGTTCGCACCCTGCTGGGAGGCTCAGGCCTTGGTGGTCTCCGACTGCATCGCCGCGATCTCCTCGTCCGATTCCCGGCCGGGCGTCGCCAGGTCGAACTTCGTGATCGCGAAGCGGAAGACGACGTAGTAGACGAGCGCGAAGCACAGGCCGATCGGAATGATCAGCCAGGGCTTCGTCGCCAGCTTCCAGTTGATGACGTAGTCGATCAGGCCCGCCGAGAAGCTGAAGCCGTCGTGGACGCCCAGCGCCCAGCTCACCGCCATGGAGACACCCGTCAGCACCGCGTGCACCGCGTACAGGGCGGGTGCGACGAAGAGGAAGGAGTACTCCAACGGCTCCGTGATCCCGGTGACGAACGAGGTCAAGGCCACCGACAGCATCAGGCCGCCGACCTCCTTGCGCCGCTGCGGCTTCGCGCAGTGTGTGATCGCCAGCGCCGCGGCCGGCAGCGCGAACATCATGATCGGGAAGAAGCCGGTGAGGAACAGGCCCGCGTTCGGGTCGCCGTGCAGGAACATGTTGATGTCGCCGTGGTACGTCTTCCCGTCCGGCGCCGTGTACGACCCGAACTGGAACCACATCGGCACGTTCAGGAACTGGTGCAGGCCGATCACCAGCAGCGCACGGTTCGCGACGCCGAAGATGCCTCCGCCCCACGAGCCCAGACCGCGCAGCCAGTCGGAGAAGCTCTCCAGCCCGGCGCCGACCGGCGGCCAGATCCACAGGCAGACCGCGGCGAAGGCGATGGCGGCGAAGGACGTGATGATCGGGACCAGCCGCCGGCCGTTGAAGAACCCGAGCCAGTCCACCAGCTTCACCCGGTGGTAGCGCTGCCAGAGCCAGGCGGCCAGCAGCCCCATGACGATGCCGCCGAAGACGCCCGGGTTCTGGTAGGTGAACGCGACGAAGGTGTCGTTCTGACCCAGGCAGCCGCCCCCGATGTTCCGGCTCCCCTCCGGGCACTCGTTCGGGAACTGGTGCAGCACTCCCCGGTAGACGAGGAAGCCCGCCGTGGCCGCGAGGGCGGTCGAACCGTCCGCCTTCTTCGCCATGCCGATGGCGACGCCGATGCAGAAGAGGAGGGGCAGGCCGAGGTCGGGGTCGAGCAGCGCGCCGCCCGCGCCCGCCATCACGCTGGCGACGTCCGTCCACTGCAGGCCGTCCTTGCCGAAGACGTCCGGTTGACCCAGCCGCAACAGGATGCCCGCCGCGGGCAGTACGGCGATCGGGAGCTGAAGGCTCCGCCCCATCTTCTGCAGCCCCTGGAACAGGTTGTTCCGCCACGACGGGCGTGGTGCTGCTTCGGAGATGCTCGCGCTCATCGGAGTCCTCCCTGACCGGCCCGTTTTTGGCTGCCGCACCACTTGCGGCACACTGGTGTAGACCAGTTGTGGGCAGGTTGGTGCTGATCGTCATCATTCGGCAGGCAGTGGTCATGCGCTCGTGTAGATGGGCCAACCGTGCGTTACCGTGACAAAGCGGATCGTGCAGGTCGTTCTTCGTAGAACTCAGGGAGAAACACATGGCCACCAAGGCTGAGAAGATCGTCGCCGGGCTCGGCGGCATCGACAACATCGAAGAGGTCGAGGGCTGCATCACCCGCCTGCGCACCGAGGTCGTCAACCCCGACCTCGTCGACGAGGCCGCACTCAAGGCCGCCGGCGCCCACGGCGTCGTGAAGATGGGCACCGCCATCCAGGTCGTCATCGGCACCGACGCCGACCCGATCGCCGCCGACATCGAAGACATGATGTGATCCGCACCCCCTAGGACGCCTCACACAGCGGACCCCGTCCCGGAACCACCCGGACGGGGTCCTCGCGTTCCCCCGCAGGGACTAGGCTCGGAGCCATGTCTCGCATCGACGGCCGCACGCCCGAACAGCTCCGCCCGGTCACCATCGAACGCGGATGGAGCAAGCACGCCGAGGGCTCCGTCCTCATCTCCTTCGGAGACACCAAGGTCTTCTGCACCGCCTCCTTCACCGAAGGAGTCCCGCGCTGGCGCAAGGGCAGCGGCGAAGGCTGGGTCACCTCCGAGTACTCGATGCTGCCCCGCTCCACCAACACCCGCGGCGACCGCGAATCCGTCCGCGGCAAGATCGGCGGCCGCACCCACGAGATCTCCCGCCTCATCGGCCGCTCGCTGCGCGCCGTCATCGACTACAAGGCCCTCGGCGAGAACACCATCGTCCTGGACTGCGACGTCCTCCAGGCCGACGGCGGCACCCGCACCGCCGCCATCACCGGCGCCTACGTCGCCCTCGCCGACGCCGTCGCATGGGGCCAGAAGAAGAAGCTCATCAAGGCCGGCCGCAAGCCCCTGACCGGCACCGTCGCCGCCGTCAGCGTCGGCATCGTCGACGGCGTCCCGCTCCTCGACCTCTGCTACGAGGAGGACGTGCGCGCCGAGACCGACATGAACGTGGTCTGCACCGGCGACGGCCGCTTCGTCGAGGTCCAGGGCACCGCCGAGGGCGAGCCCTTCGACCGCAAGGAACTCAACGCCCTCCTCGACCTCGCCGCCGGCGGCTGCGCGGACCTGGAAGCCATCCAGCTGGGCGCGCTCGAACTGTAGGCGGGCGTCCGCTCCCTGGGCGGCAACCGCCGGGCCCGGCCCGGCGTCTAGCACAACACGGGCGCACGGTGTCACAGCCGTGCGCCCGTCCACGCATCCGAAATCCTGCTCCCGGGGGAGAACCGCATGAAGCTCCGCATCGCGGCCATAGCCGTGGCCGCCGTACTGACCGTCCCGGCCCTGTCCGCCTGCGACGCGATCTCCACGGCGATGGACTGCGCGAACACGGCGGTGGCCATCACCGACGGCGCGAACGACCTCCAGCAGGCGGTCTCCCAGGCGGGCAACAGCCCCCAGGACGCCCAGAACGCGCTCAACCAGATCGAGGCGAACCTCAAGAAGATCGGCGACCAGACCGACAACGCCGACCTGGGCAAGGCCATCACCTCGATGAACACGGCGGTCAAGAACGTCCGCGCCTCCATCGAGAGCGGCAACACCGTCCCGGACATCCAGCCCGTCGCCGACGCGGCCGGCGAGATCTCCAAGGTCTGCACCCCGGGATAATGGGCGCATGACCTCGACGCCCAGCCGCCTGATCCTGGCTACCCGCAACGCGGGCAAAGTCTCCGAACTCCATGCCATCCTGTCCGCAGCCGGCCTGCCGCACGAGCTGGTCGGCGCGGACGCGTACCCGGAGATCCCGGACGTCAAGGAGACCGGCGTCACCTTCGCCGAGAACGCCCTCCTGAAGGCCCACGCCCTCGCGCAGGCCACCGGGCTCCCGGCCGTCGCCGACGACTCCGGCCTCTGCGTGGACGTCCTGGGCGGCGCCCCCGGCATCTTCTCCGCCCGCTGGGCCGGCACGCACGGCGACGACAAGGCCAATCTGGACCTGCTGCTGGCCCAGCTCGGCGACATCGCCGACGAGCACCGCGGCGCCCACTTCTTCTGCGCGGCCGCGCTCGCCCTGCCCGACGGCACGGAACGCGTGGTCGAGGGCCGCCTCCTGGGCACCCTGCGCCGCGCCCCCTCCGGCACGGGCGGCTTCGGCTACGACCCGATCCTCCAGCCCCTGGGCGAATCCCGCACCTGCGCCGAACTCACCCCGGCCGAGAAGAACGCCATCTCCCACCGCGGCCAGGCCTTCCGCGCCCTGATCCCCTTCGTCCGCGCCCTCCTGGGCTGAGTCCGGGCACCAGAACGGCCTGCGAATCAATCCTTTGATTCGCAGGCCGTTTATGTGCGGCGGAAGGGATTCGAACCCTCAAGCCGTTTCACGGGCCACAGATCCTAAGTCTGCTGCGTCGCCGTTGCGCCACCGCCGCTAGCCGCCTGCCATGATAGCGGCAGGCGGCTGGGTCGGTTGATGAAGATCGGTTATGTCGAGGGGCGGCTGCCTCCTCGACACCAGGTGCTGGTGATGGCATGGCAGTTGGGGCACAGCAGCCGCAGGTTTTCCCGACGGTCGTCGCTGCGGTCACCGTTGATGTGGTCGACCTCCAGGGTCATGGGACGCCCCCGCCACTCGGGAGGTGTGCCGCACCGTGCGCAGCAGTCCGGGGTGCCGATGTCTCGAAGGGCTCGACGTAGGAGCGCGGTGCCTGTTCGCTGTCTTCCGCTTCGGGTGACGAGGATGTCCTCTGCGGCCTTGAGCGGTCTGGTCCCGGCCTTGCCGCGTTGATGCCCTTGGCCGAGGAAGTGCGACGTATTGTGTCCCTCCTCTGCGATCCACCTGCGCAAGTGGGCACGCTGTCCGCCGTGGTCGGGGAATCCCAGCACCCGGAGGGTTCCGGCGATACTGGCCGACTTGGTGATCGCCTGCGCCAGTTCTTCTCGTGAGGGCCGATCGTGGCGTTGGCTTTTCATACCCGCCCCTTGCCCCGACCTCGGTACGAGTCGGTCGTGGAGTGGCAGTTGGGGCACAGCAGCCGCAGGTTTTCCCGACGGTTGTCGCGCCAGTCGCCGTTGATGTGGTCGACCTCCAAGGGGAGGTGTTCACCCATCCAGACTGCGGAGATGCCGCAATCGGCGCAACGTTCCTCGATGCCGAGGTCGAGCAGAGAGCGCCGGAGCATCGTGTTCGGAGTGCGCCCGGCGTGCGGAGTGCGGTTCTCACGGAGGACCTCGTCGGCTGTACGCCGTCGATGGTTGTCCCGCATCCGGTCCGTACGGGACGGGCCGGTGAAATGTGATGTGTCGATGCCCAGCGCTCGGACCCGGCGGCTGATGTGGGTGTGGTGCCCTCCCACCGCGTCGAGCCCCAGGCGTCGCAGCACCTCGTACATGTTGCCGGCGGCGCTGACCGCCTCCTCCAGGACCGCGCGTGTCCAGCGGTTTCCGTCCCGCTCGAAGTGGGAGACGTCCACTCCGAGCCGGTTCATGCGCCTGCGTATGTAGTCACGCGAACTGCTCTTCGGATCGACCCCCAGCCGCTCCAGCGCCTCCGTCAGCGTGCGCGACGCGCTCGCCGCCTCTGTGAGGCGTTCTCTCGTGTACGGGCTTACCGGCATCGTCGCCCCTCCGTTTTCGACCGCGCGTGCGGCGCTCGTACGGAGTAACGGGTGCGGGTGGCGGACGGTCACGGCTGGTTTCGTCCGACAAGCGGAGCGGCCCGCGCCGGGTGGGGGCGGGCCGCTGCGTGGGGTGGGTCAGATGCCCAGGTCCTTGATGATCTTGGCTACGTGGCCCGTGGCCTTGACGTTGTAGAAGGCGTGCTCGACCTTGCCCTCCTCGTCGACGACCACCGTGGAGCGGATGACCCCGGTGACCGTCTTGCCGTACAGCTTCTTCTCGCCGTACGCGCCGTACGCCGTCAGGGTCTCCTTCTCCGGGTCGCCGACCAGGGTGACCTTCAGGTGCTCCTTCTCGCGGAACTTCGCGAGCTTCTCCGGCTTGTCCGGGGAGACGCCGATGACGTCGTAGCCGGCCGTCGCCAGGACGTCCAGATTGTCCGTGAAGTCGCAGGCCTGCTTGGTGCAGCCCGGGGTCAGGGCGGCCGGGTAGAAGTAGACGATCACCTTGCGGCCCTTGTGGTCGGCGAGCGAGACCTCGTTGCCGTCCGCGTCGGGCAGGGTGAAGGCGGGGGCGGTGTCGCCCGGCTGAAGTCGCTCGCTCATCTGGACAGTCTCCTCAAGAGGGGATCGGTACGTCCCGAGACTAAGCTGACAGACTGTTCACCGGGGACTACCCCCCACCGGACCACGACGACGGAGGCAGCGCGGTGCCCGAAGCCAGGACCCCCGCACAGATCGAGGCGGACATCGTCCGCCGCCGCGAGCAGCTCGCCGAGACGCTCGACGAGATCGGCGTGCGCGTGCACCCGAAGACGATCATCGGGGATGCGCGGGCCAAGGTCGTCTCGACCGTCGACCACACGGCCGGGCGGGCCTTCGCCGCGGTGAACCGTGTCGTGACGGACCTGAGGGACGCCCTGCGCAATGAGGACGGCAGTCCGCGTCCCGAGCGGATCGTGCCGGTCGCCCTGCTCGCGGCGGGTGTGGTCGGTGTGGTTGTCCTGTCGGCACGACGCAGGCGCGCGTGACCCTGAGCGGCGCGGGGCGGTCGCGGACAGGTAGGTTCGGGGCGTGAGCGACAACACCACCCACGACAAGCTGCCCATCCGCATGCTGCACGACCGCGTGCTCGTGAAGTCCGACCTGCCGGAGGGCGAGCGGCGCTCGGGCGGCGGCATCCTGATTCCGGCGACGGCCGCGGTGGGCAAGCGGCTGGCCTGGGCCGAGGTGGTCGCGGTCGGGCAGAACGTACGGACGGTCGAGCCCGGGGACCGGGTCCTGTACGACCCCGAGGACCGCGCCGAGGTCGAGGTGCGCGGCGCGACGTACGTCTTGATGCGCGAGCGGGACCTGCACGCGGTGGCCGCGGAGCGGCTGGAGGGGTCGGAGGACTCCACCGGTCTGTACCTGTGAGCGTGCACCCCCTCCCCGGCTGAGCCGAGAAAGGGCCGGTGGCCTTCGTCACCGGCCCTTTTCGCTGCCCTTTGCTACGGTGGAGGAGACCCGACGAGACGCGCCGTACCGGGTACGACAAGACGACGCACCCCGTATCGCTCGATGTCTCGGAGGTGCCGTCATGGCCTGGGTTCTTCTCGTCGTCGCCGGTCTGATCGAAGTGGCCTGGTCGATCGGCATGAAATTCACCGAGGGCTTCACCCGGCTCTGGCCCAGTGTGTTCACGGGCGCCGGGATCGTCGCCAGCATGGTGCTGCTGTCCTACGCCGCGAAGACCCTGCCCATCGGTACCGCGTACGGGGTGTGGGTGGGCATCGGCGCCGCCGGCGCGGCCGTGCTCGGCATGGCGGTGCTGGGCGAGCCCGTCACCGCCTCCCGGATCTTCTTCATCGGTCTGCTGCTGGTCGCCGTCGTCGGGCTGAAGGTGACCTCCGGACACTGACCGCCCGGACCCTGACCGCCCGGGCCGCACTGACCGCCCGCGCCGGCCGTCATTCCAGGAACGCCGAGGGCGGCGGGCGCAGGCCGTCGGCCGGGCCGCCGTCGGCGCCCTGGGTGCCCGTCGTCCCCTGGGTGCCCTGGGTGGTGCCGCCGTTGTCCTGGCCGCCCTGGGTCTGGCCGCCCTGGGTCTGGCCGCCCTGGGTCTGGCCGCCGTTGTCCTGACCCCCGTTGTTCTGCCCGCCCTGGGTCTGGCCCCCGTTGTTCCGGCCGCCGTTGTCCTGCCCGCCCTGCGTCTGGCCGCCCTGCGTCCGGCCCCCGTTGTCCTGACCCCCTTGGTTCTGGCCGCCGTTGTCCCGGCCGCCCGTCGGCGGGGTCGGCCGCCGCGGTGGCGTGGGCGTGAGTTCGTCGTCCGGCGTGTCCTGCGGGGGGTTGGACTCCGGGAGCGGCGGCGGGGGCCGCGCCGCGCCCTGCTGGAGTTCCAGGTCGAAGTCGACGGGGTCGGTGCCCTCCAGCGCGGTCTTCGTGTACGCGGCCCAGATCCGGGCCGGGTAGCCGCCGCCGCCGATCCGGGGCTCGCCCAGGGCTCCGTAGAGCGACTGCAGGGTTCCGGTGTCCGGGTCCTGGCCCATCATCGCGACGACCGTGACCAGGTTCGGGGTGTAGGCCGCGAACCAGGCCGAGCGGTCCAGTTCGCCGGTGCCGGTCTTGCCGGCGGCCGGGTGGCCGGCGGCGAGGGCGGCCGTACCGGTGCCGTTGTCCACGACGCTGACCAGCATGGAGGTGGTGGTGTCGGCGGCCTCGCGGCTGATGGCCTGGGTGGGGGTGCGCTCGGGCAGGCCGATCGTGTCGCCGCCCTTGGTGATCTTCTCCAGGAAGGTGTACGGGGTGCGCCGGCCGTGGTCGGCGAGGGTCGCGTAGGCCTGGGTCATGTCCAGGACGCTGGCCTGCATCGTGCCGAGGGCCATGGCGGGGCCGGTGACGAAGTTCGGGGTGTCCTCGGGGATGCCGAGGTCGACGGCGGTCTTCTTGACTTTGCCGGTGCCGACGTCGACCACCATCTGCGCGTACACGGCGTTGACGGAGAGGTCGGTGGCGGTGTTGACGGTGATGTTGCCGTACGAGACCTGGCCCTCGTTCTCGGGGTTGAAGCGGATCCGGCCGCCGACGACGGGGCGCCTGTTGTCGCCGTTGTAGATCGTGTTGGGGGTGATCCGGCGGCCGTCCTGGGTGCGGGAGCCGTTCTCGACGGCGGACGCGAAGACGAACGGTTTGAAGGTGGAGGCGACCTGGTAGTCGTGCCGGGTCGCGTTGTTGACGTACTGCTTGGTGTAGTCGATGCCGCCGTACATGGCGACGACCTTGCCGGTGGCCGGGTCGATGGAGGCGCCGCCGGCCCGCACCAGCCGGTCCGCCTTGCGCGTGTCGGGGTCGAGTTTGCCGGTCATCTGGTCGTCGACGGCCTCGACGAAGGCGCTCTGGCGGCGCTTGTCGATGGTGGAGGTGATCCGGTAGCCGCCCTCGGCGAGGGTCTTGTCGTCGAGGATCTTGTTCTCGACGATGTAGTCCTTGATGGCTTCCACGAGGTAGCCGCGCTGGCCGGACAGGCCCGCGGCCGCGCGGACCTTGCCGGGCTCGGGGAACTGCGTCGTGGCGCGCTCGGTCTCGGACAGCCAGCCCTTCTTGACCATGCCGTCGAGTACGTAGTTCCAGCGGGCGAGGGCGCGGGGGCGGCTCTGCGGGTGGGCGACCACGTCGAAGGCGCTGGGGGAGTTGAGGAGGGTGGCGAGGTAGGCGCCCTCGGCGGTGGTGAGGTTGCTGACGTCCTTGCCGTAGTAGGCCTGGGCGGCGGCCTGGATGCCGTAGGCGTTGCGGCCGAAGTAGCTGGTGTTCAGGTAGCCCTCGAGGATGTAGTCCTTCGACTTCTCGCGGCCGAGTTTGATCGCGATGAAGAACTCCTTGACCTTGCGTTTGATCGTCTGTTCCTGACCCAGGTAGTAGTTCTTGACGTACTGCTGGGTGATGGTGGAGCCGGACTGAGTGCCCTTGCCGGTCGCGGTGTTCCAGGCGGCGCGGAGCATCGCCTTGGGGTCCACCGCCCGTTCGGAGTAGAAGTCCCGGTCCTCGGCGGCCAGTACGGCTTCCTGCACGGTCCGCGGGATCTGGGAGAGCGGCACGTTGACGCGGTTGACCTCGCCGTCGCGGGCGATCTGCGAGCCGTCGGAGTAGAGGTAGACGTTGGACTGCGCGGTGGCGGCGGCGTTGGCCGGCGGGATGTCGACCAGCAGGTAGCCGGCCACGAGGGCGCCGCCGATCAGCAGGGCCAGCAGCAGGACGGCGCCCAGGACCATGCGCCACGTGGGGACGAGGCGGCGCCAGCCGGTGCGTTCACGGCGGGGCTTCTTCCCCGGTGCGGGCGGGCCGGGTTGCGGCTGGGGCTGCGCGGGGGCCTGCGGTTGGCCCTGCGGTTGCCGGGCCTGCGGTTGTTGCCGGGGCTGATGGTTCGCCCGTGGCTGCCGTGCTTCGGGCGGGGTGTCCGGGTCGCGAGGGGTCCAGCCCGGGGGTGGTGACTGGTCGCTCATCTCCAGGACTCCTCGACGCCGTTCGAAATATCCACTTCTGTACCTCATGGTGTCTACCCGATGGCCGGTGATTCCGCTCCGGACGGGCGTAAATCGGTCGCGTGGATCGCCCCTCCGCACTAAGCTCGCGCGCTTTGGCCGACGTAGGAACGACGTGGAAAACGGAGGGATACGGTGCGCCGGAGAGTGCGTCTCTACCTGGCGGTCGCGGCAGGCGGATTCAGGCGGTACGCCACGTATGGAACGGCGACGGCGGCCGGGGTCTTCACCAACACCACCTTTGGTTTCATCGTGGCGTACACCTACATCGCACTGTGGGACGAGCGCCCCGGGCTCGGCGGCTACGACCAGGCGCAGGCCCTCACCTTCGTGTGGGTGAGCCAGTCGCTGCTCGCCGCAGGGGCGTTGATCGGGGGCGGCTTCCAGGAGGAGATCCAGGAGCGGGTGCGCACGGGCGACATCGCCGTCGACCTGTACCGGCCGGCGGACCTCCAGATGTGGTGGCTCGCCGCCGACATGGGCCGGGCGGGCTTCCAGCTGCTGGGGCGCGGGCTGGTCCCGTTGGCGGCGGGGGCGCTGGCGTTCCGGCTGGCGCTGCCCACCGATCCGCTGCGCTGGCTGCTGTTCCTGGTCTCGGTCGTGCTCGGACTGGTGGTGAGCTTCGCGGTGCGCTACCTGCTGGGGCTGCTGGCCTTCTGGCTGATGGACGGGTCCGGCATCAACATGATGGCGACCGTCGTCTCGATCTTCTTCTCCGGGATGCTGCTGCCGCTGACCGTCTTCCCGGGCGGCTTCGGCGAGTTCGTGCGCGTGCTGCCGTGGTCGGCGATGCTCCAGGTGCCGATGGACGTCCTGCTGGGCAAGCACGCGGGGGCCGGGGGCGCGGCCGAGGCGCTGGGGTTCCAGGCCGGGTGGGCGCTCGTACTGCTGGGTGCGGGGCGGCTGCTGCAGTCGGCCGCGACGCGGAAGGTGGTGGTCCAGGGTGGCTGAGGCGGAGGCGGAGGCTGAGGAGGCGGTGGCCGTGGCGGTGGGCGCCGGGACCGGTGAGGCCGTCGAGACCGTCGAGGCGCCGCCGGGGCGGGAGTTGACGCCACCGGGGGCGGGGGCAGGGTCGGCACGTGGGGCCGGACCCGGGGTGAGCCCGCTCGGCGGGTCAGCTCGCGTACGGCAGGTCCGGGAGGGGCTGCGCGGCTACGGCCTGATCGTGGCGATGTGGATCCGCTCGACGATGACGTACCGGGCGTCCTTCGCGCTGTCCGCCTTCGGCAACGCCGCGATCACCCTCCTCGACTTCGTCACGATCTACCTCATGTTCTCCCACGTGGACGTCCTCGGCGGCTTCACGCTGCCCGAGGTCGCCCTCCTGTACGGGTCCTGCTCGGCCTCCCTGGGCCTGGCGGACCTGCTGATGGGGAACACCGACCGGATCGGCGCCCGGATCCGGGACGGCTCGCTGGACACGATGCTGGTGCGTCCCGTCCCGGTGCTCGCGCAGGTGGCGGCGGACCGGTTCGCGCTGCGCCGACTGGGCCGGGTCATGCAGGGGCTCGGGGTGCTGGGCTGGGCGATCTGGTCCCTGGACGTGGACTGGACGGCCGGGAAGGCCGTGATGGTGCCCGTGATGATCGTGGCCGGGGCGGCGATCTTCGCGGCGGTGATGGTGACCGGGGCGGCCTTCCAGTTCATCGCCGGGGACGCGGCCGAGGTGCAGAACTCCTTCACCTACGGCGGCTGCACGATGCTCCAGTACCCGCCCGGCATCTTCGCCAAGGACCTGCTGCGCGGGGTCACCTTCATCGTGCCGCTCGCCTTCGTCAACTGGCTGCCCGCGCTGCACGTGCTGGGGCGGCCCGATCCGCTGGGACTGCCCGGGTGGGTCGCGTACCTGAGCCCGCTGGTGGCCTTCGTGGTGTTCCTGCCCGCGTCGCTGGCGTGGCGCGCGGGAGTCCGTTCGTACCGAAGCACGGGGAGCTAGCTGTGGCTGACGCGGATGCGCTGATCTCGCTGGACGGGGTCGAGAAGGTCTTCGACGTACGGCGCCGGGTGAGCCTGATGCGCCGGGAGAAACGCCAGGTGCGGGCGGTGGACGGGATCAGCTTCGAGGTCGCGCGGGGCGAGATGGTCGGCTACATCGGGCCCAACGGCGCCGGGAAGTCGACCACCATCAAGATGCTGACGGGCATCCTGACCCCGAGCGGCGGCCGGCTGCGGGTCGCGGGAATCGACCCGTCGCGGGAGCGGATGCGCCTCGCGCACCGGATCGGGGTGGTCTTCGGGCAGCGCACCACGCTGTGGTGGGACCTGCCGCTGAAGGACTCGTACGGGCTGATGCGGCGGATGTACCGGATCCCGGCGGCGCGGTTCGCGGAGAACCTGGAACGCTGCGTGGACCGGCTGGACCTGGCCGAGCTGCTCGACGTACCGGTACGGCAGCTGTCGCTCGGGCAGCGGATGCGCGGGGACATCGCGGCGGCGCTGCTGCACGATCCGGAGGTGCTGTACCTGGACGAGCCGACGATCGGGCTCGACGTGGTGAGCAAGGCGAAGGTACGGGGCTTCCTGCGGCAGTTGAACGAGGAGCTCGGGACGACGGTGCTGCTGACCACGCACGACCTCCAGGACATCGAGCAGCTGTGCGAGCGGGTGATGGTCATCGACCACGGGCGGCTGATGTACGACGGGGTGCTGGAGGGTCTGCACGCGGCGGGTCCGGAGGGTTCGGCGGGCGTGAGCGAGCGGACGTTGGTGGTGGACCTCGAGCGGGAGCTCGCGCCGATCGAGGTGCCGGGTGCGCGGGTGGTGAAGGTGGAGGGGCCGCGGCAGTGGTTGGCGTTCCCGGCGGGGACGTCGGCGGCCCCGCTGGTGGCGGCGGTGGCGGCGGAGTACCCGCTGGTGGACCTGTCGGTGCGGGAGCCGGACATCGAGGACGTGATCGCGCGCATGTACGCGGGCCGCGGCTGACGCTGCGGGCGGCCGGCCGACGGTCAGCCGGGCGGCTGGGTGGCCGGGTCAGGGGAAAACCGGGGTCGATCTCAGGGACGGGCCCAGGTCCTCCCCGTACAACTCCCGGCAAACTCTGCCTAGTCTGGTCCGCATGAGTGACGATCGGCCGGAGAAGCCGTTGCCGGAGCTGAGGGCGTCGGATGCGGACCGGGACCGGGTGGCGGAGCGTCTGCGGGACGCCGTCGCCGAGGGCCGGCTCGACATGGAGGAATTCGAGGAGCGGCTGGAGGCGGCGTACAAGTCCCGGAC
This sequence comes from Streptomyces sp. NPDC046308, assembly GCF_055588065.1. Lineage (NCBI taxonomy): Bacteria > Bacillati > Actinomycetota > Actinomycetes > Kitasatosporales > Streptomycetaceae > Streptomyces > Streptomyces sp. NPDC046308. The sequence goes on along the minus strand of NZ_JBVJFB010000003.1, from coordinate 700,061 downwards.
GTACGCGGAACTGGAACCGCTGACGCGGGACCTGCCGGCCCCGGCGGGGCCGGCCGCGCAGCCCGTGCCGGCCGCCGGATCGGCGGCCGCGCCGTGGCCGGGGCGGATCGGCGGGGCGGGGACCTCCACGCTGGCGGTCGCGGTCATGTCGGGGTTCCAGCGCAAGGGCCGGTGGACGGTGCCCGCGCGCTTCGACGCGGTGGCGTTCTGGGGCGGCGGCGAGCTGGACCTGCGCGAGGCGGACTTCGCGCAGCGCGAGGTGGTGATCAACTGCGTCGCGATCATGGGCGGCATCGAGATCACGGTGCCGCCGGGGGTGGAGCTCGACGTACGGGGCTTCGGCTTCATGGGCGCCTTCGACCAGCGCCACAGCCCGGGTCCGTCCGTACCGGGCGCCCCACGGGTCGTCATCACGGGCTTCGCCTTCTGGGGCGGCGTGGAAATCAAGGTCAAGCCCCCCAAAACGGCGGCCAAGGGCCCATCCCTCCGCAAAGAGCTGTAACAGGGTCCGCGCGGCCCCTGGCAGGGCCCGGTGCCGGCCGGGACCCGCCGCCTGGGGCCGGAGTCCGAGCGCCGCACCTCCCGCGGACCTGCGGCGCCGCCGGCCGACGCTCAGCCGTTGCTCCGGGCCGAAGCCACATCATCCCGGACCGGGACCGCGCTACCGGTGACGGAGGCCCCCGGGGCGCCGGGCCGGGGCGCGCTCCTCGCCGCAGGACGTTGGCCGGGCGAGGGTTGACACCTTCCCAGGCCTGAGGGGGTCGCGGCAGCGAACCGGACCGGGACCGGCCCGCGGGGCCTGGCCGCAGGGGCCGGGTACCGGCTGGTCGGTGGCTCGGGGCTTGCGGTCGTTGTCGACGGTGCGTGGGGTCGGGGGCGCGGCCCCGTCGCCGACGTGGCTCCGGCCGACGGCGGCTGGTGTTGCGGGCCGGCCGCAGCTGCCGTTTGGGGCCGCGACTCGGAACGGGTCAGTCCGGCGGGGCGTGCCGCCGCGCCGGGGCTGCGGCTGCTCCCGGCTGTGCCCGCGACGGGGCACAGTCCCGTCGCGGCACCGGTGCGGACCGGGACCGTGGCCCTGGGCTTCGACCGCTGGCCAGGGTTCCGGCTCGCGGCAGCGGGACGTGGCGAGGGCCGGGCGCGTTAGCCCCGTACCGGGCGGGCAAGAGATCGGTCGGCCCGCGCCTACGGCCCGCCGAGCTCCCGTACCGCAGCTCGCGCGGCAGCGAGACGGAGGGGCTCGTGCGTCCCGTCGCGGAGCGGCAGGCCGCGCGGGTCGCCCGTACCGCAGCCCCCGCGGGAGCGAAAGGGTGTGGCGGGAACTCCTCGGGGCTCCCAGGAGTCGGATGCTATGCAGACAAAACCGGCGCCCCCGGGGGAAGGCAGGAGCACGTGGAGAACCGCAGCACGGCCGGAGGCACCGCCCCGACGCCGCCACCCGTGGCACCCCCCGCCCGCGGAGCGTTCGTGTTCAACGCCGCGGACGAGGAGCGCCGGCACGGTGTCCGGCGGATGAAGACCATCGCGACCGGTCTGCTGATCCTGGTCGCGCTGGTCTACGTACTCGCCAAGTACGCCCAGCACGCGTGGGGCGCCGGCGGCTGGGCCGGCTACGTGGCCGCCGCGGCCGAGGCCGGCATGGTCGGCGCGCTCGCGGACTGGTTCGCCGTCACCGCCCTCTTCAAGCGGCCGCTCGGCCTGCCCATCCCGCACACAGCGATCATCCCGACGAAGAAGGACCAGCTCGGCGTCACCCTCGGCGACTTCGTCGGCGAGAACTTCCTCTCCTCCGACGTGGTCCGCGCCCGCCTCCACGCCCTCGGCATCGGCGGCCGCCTCGGGGCCTGGCTGGCCGAGCCCGCCCACGCGGACCGGGTCACGGCCGAGCTGGCGGCCGCCCTGCGCGGGGCGCTGACCGTACTGCGCGACTCCGACGTGCAGGCCGTCGTCGGCGAGGCGATCACCCGGCGCGCGGAGAGCGCGGAGATCGCGCCGGGCATCGGCAAGACACTGGGGCGGGTCGTCGCGGACGGCGGCCACCACCGCGCCGTCGACCTGATCTGCGCCAAGGCCCACGACTGGCTGGTCACCCACGGGGACTCGATCACGGACGCGGTGCAGGGCGGCGCCCCGGGCTGGACCCCGCGGTTCGTGGACCGCAAGGTGGGCGAGCGCGTCTACAAGGAGCTGCTCCGTTTCGTCACGGAGATGCGCGACATGCCCGAGCACCCTGCACGCGGGGCGGTGGACCGCTTCCTGCGGGACTTCGCGGCCGACCTCCAGTCCGACACGGAGACGCGCGCGAGGGTGGAGCGCCTCAAGTCCGAGATCCTGGCGCGCGACGAGGTCCAGGACGTCATCGCCTCGGCCTGGTCGGCGATCCGCTCGATGATCATCTCGGCGGCGGAGGACGAGCAGAGCGAGCTGCGCCTGCGGGTCCGCGCCTCGCTGATCTCCCTGGGCGCGCGGCTGGCCACCGACGGCCGGCTGCAGGCGAAGCTGGAGGGCTGGATCGAGGGTGCGGTCGTCTATGTCGTCACCACCTACCGGACCGAGATCACCTCGCTGATCACGGACACGGTGGCGGGCTGGGACGCCGAGCACACCTCCCGCAAGATCGAGGCCCACATCGGCCGCGACCTGCAGTTCATCCGGATCAACGGCACGGTGGTCGGCGCCCTGGCGGGCCTGCTGATCTACTCGGTGTCCCGGGCCTTCGGGGCGTAGCCACGGGAGCGGACCTCGCGGGAGCGGACGCTACGCGAGCGGCAGCTCCAGCTGGGCGTGTCCACGGGCGGTGACGCCCGGCGGCGCGGGGCGGGCCGCGCCCAGGGCGAGGAGGGCGCGCAGGGCGCCGATCACGACCGCCGGCCGCTCCCGGAGGATCGCCGGGGTGGTACTGGCGACCAGGACGCCGTGGGACTCCAGGCGCAGCCGGCGGTGCAGCGTGGCCTGCCAGGCGTCGCGCGTGTAGTGGTACTCCGCGGAGTCGACCTCCAGCGCCACGCCCTCCTCGGGCCAGTACGCGTCCGGTGTGGCGAGGAAGGCGCCGTCGGGCGCGTAGAGGCGGGCGTTCCACAGCGGTGCGGGCAGGTCCGTTGCCGACAGGGTGTCGCGGGCGCGGCCCTCGGCGATCGAGCGGACCCCGGCGAGCAGTTCCGCGGCGGCGGCGCGGACGGCGGGGCGGTTCCGGACGCGGCCGGCGCGCAATTCGGCGTGCAGGTCGTGTGGGTGGCACCAGCCGCCCTGGACGACGTTCGCGAGGACGGAGCGCACCAGGTCCGGGTCGTCCGTGCGGGCCGCGAAGTCGGCGGCGGCCCGGACCGGGCGCGCGCTGGGGACGCCGTGGACGTGGATGGTCGCGGGCCAGCGGGCGGTCGGGGCGGGCCGGACGCGGCCGGCGGCCGTCACCGTGCGCGGGGAGCGTACGAGGACGTCGAGCGGCTCGGGCGGGGCGCCGCGGATGCCGAGGAGCGCGAGCGCGGCGCCCCCGGTGAGGGCGGCGGTCGCCCCGGACAGCGGGTCGGCGGCGGGATCGGCCGCGTACAGGACGGCGGACAGCGCCTGCTGCCGGGCGTTCGGCGGGCCGGTCTGCAGGAGGTACACGCGGGGCAGGAGCCGCTGCCAGGGCCCTGCGCGGCGGCTGCGGCCGCTGATGGTGGCGGCCGGGATCCCGGCCTGCCTGAGCTGGTGGCGGGTGGCCATGTTGAGCTGGCGCTGGGCGACGGCGATACGTGTGATCATGCCCGGGATATGCCCGGTGGGGTGCGGGCGATGCTCAGGCCGAGGGGTGGTTCGGGGCGAGGAAGACGACGACGCCGTTCTCCGTTCCGGGCAGCGGAGTGACCTCGTGCCAGCCGAGCCGGCGGTAGGTGGCGACGGTGTCGGTGGCCATGCGCGCGGTGAGCAGCCAGGCGCGGGCGTCCGGGGCGTCGGCGGTGATCTCGGCGAGGAGGGCGCGGCCGGTGCCGTGGCCGCGCGCGTGCGGGCGTACGGCGAGCTCGTCGATCTCCAGGGCGCCGATGAGGAGTTCCCGTACGCGCGGTCGGCCGAGCTGTGCGGTGACCTGGGCGTAGGCCCGGTCGGTGGGGAAGGCCCTGGGGGTCAGCCAGGCGGTGGCGAATCCGTCGATGCCGACGGCCGACTGGGCGAAGGCGGTACGGAATCCCGTGCGGCGGCTGTCGGCCTGGAGCCGGGCAGCGAACTGGCGAATGGTTTCTTCGTCTTCGTTCCACGGGGGAGCGGAGAAGACCTCGCCGTAGGCGTCGGCGAGTTCGTCCGACAGGTCCAGGACGGCCGGTCCATAACAGATCACGTTTGCAGCTCCTTGGGCCGGCTTGGGCGGCTTCGGTCGTATCGCCCCTCTCAGAGAGTGAATCTACGCCGGGAAGGTTCCCGGGAGGGCAGGTGCACGGATCCGGAGGGTGTGCGACAAATCCGACTTCCGTACGGTGCCGGGGCCGGCCCGTATCGGCGCCGCACGGGCGGCCGTTGAACGGGTGGAGCACAAAGCCGAACGCACCACACGCCTCGCAGGACCCGCACGCCCCGCGGGACCCGCAGGACCAGCGCGGCCGGCGGGACCCGCGGGGCCAGCGCGGCCGGCGGGACCCGCGGGGCCAGCGCGGCCGGCGGGACCCGCGGGGCCAGCGCGGCCGGCGGGACCCGCGGGAACGGCGCCGCCGGCGGGATCCGCAGGACCAGCGCGGCCCGCAGGACCCGCAGGAACAGCGCCTCTGGCGGGTCCGGCGGAACCCGCGGGACCCGCAGGAACAGCGCCGCCGCAGGACCGCAGGACCAGCGCGGCCGGCAGATCCCGCGGAAGACCCTCAGGAACCGTACGACTCGCACGACACCCCGGAGCCCAGCGTGCAGACGAACACCCTCATCACCCGACTCCTGGTCGCTCTCGGGGGCTGCGCCGTGGCGTTCTTCGTCATCCTGGGGGTGATGGCGGTGCTGCCCCGCGCCATTCAGGACTCCCTCCCGCCCGGTGTCCTCGGCGGAGCCGTCGTGGTGCTGGGGGTGGCGGCCGCGCGCCGCTTCACCCGGCGGGCGCGTTAGCCTCGACCGATGACGTCCGAACGGCCGGAGGCCCCCACCATGGCGCAGATCCCCACCTCACTCGTGGCCGCAGCCGGCCTCGTCGGCGGCTACGCCACCGCCCGCTGGACCGGCAGGCGCCCCCTCGGCGGCGTGGTCCTCGCAGCCGCCGGCACCATCGCCGCCCGCGAATGGCACCGCCGCACGGCCCCGACGACGACGGCCCTCCTCGGCGCGGCCTACATCGCCGCCTTCGCGGCCTCCCACCCCCTGGCCAAGAAGATCGGCCCCTGGCCCGCGGTCTTCACAGCCGCCACCACGATGGCCGCAGCCGCCCACACCACAGCCGACCGCTAGCCCACCAACCATGGCTTCGACCTCGCCGAAGCACAGACCGTTCTGTCAGAGGGCGGCGCAAGAATGATGGCGTGAAGCCCTTGGAGACGACGCCCGCCATCCGTGCCCGGATGAGCCTGCAGAAGAGCCGGGACACCCAGGTGGAGGTCGCGCTGCGGCGCGCTCTCCATGCTGCGGGTCTGCGATACCGCGTACATCGGCGCCCTGTGAAGGGTGTACGTCGGGAGGCCGACATCGTCTTCGGCCCGGCCCGCGTCGCGGTCTTTGTCGACGGGTGCTTCTGGCACGGTTGCCCGGAGCACGCGACGTGGCCGAAACGCAATGCGGAGTTCTGGCGGTCCAAGATCGAGGGTAATCGCGGCCGGGACGTCGACACAGACGCCAAGTTGGCCGAGGCCGGTTGGCTCGCGGTTCGGGTATGGGAGCACGAGAGCGCCGAAGAGGCCGCTGCCAGGGTTCAGGAGATCGTGCGGAGGCGGCGGACCACTGGCTGAGGCGAGCGGGTGGGGCGGGTACCGCAGGGTGCGCCCGCCCCACGCTCGAATCGGGCCGACGAAGCGGCCGGGTACGGCCGGAAGAGGCTCCTGGGTCGGGCGAAGCCGTCGATAGGCCCGGCTCACGCCCCGCCTATCGCCCCTCGCCGTGACATTCCGCGTACGGCTTGCCCGAGGTGCACCAGCAGGGGTTGGTGGGGGTGGGGGGCCAGGGGGTGGCTTTGCCGCGGGCGGCGAGGGTGGTGGCGTATTCGGCCAGCAGGGACGGGGAGGCCGGGGAGGTTTTCTCCGAGGCCGCGAAGGCCTCGTAGGAGGGGACGCTCGCGGTGACGATGCCGAGGTTCGTGGTGCCCGAGGCGGCCAGGGCGCGCAGCGAGGTCTCGATCTCCCTCAGGTGGGCCTCGTGCGAGGCGTACTCCGTGGCGAGGGTGGGGTACGAGGTGAGGAGCTCGGCCAGTTCGCGTGCGGGCCAGTGGAGGATCGCCACCGGGAACGGGCGGGAGAGGGCCGCGCGGCGGTCGCCCAGTTCGGCGCGCAGGCGGGCGATCTCGGCGCGCAGTTCGGCGGGGTCGTCGGAGCCGAGCGCCCAGATGCGCTTCGGGTCGTGGAGCTCGTCCAGGGGGATCGGGCCGATGTGACGGGTGTCGGCGACCATGTCCCAGTCGTCGTGCGGGCGCCCGAGGAGGCGGCGTACCCGGTGGCGGCCGGTCAGGAGGGCGGTGGTGCCCCGGGTGAGGGGGTCGTCCTCCGTGATGAGGAGGGTCGCCGCTTCGGTGAAGCACTCGTGCGAGGCCTCCAACTCGTCGTGGGCCTCCAGGGCTTCGGCGATGACCTCCCACGGCGCCGGGTCCTTGGGCGAGGCGGCGCGGATGCCCTGGATGAGGGCGCGGGCCTCCGGCTCGTGGCCGTACTCCCAGAGGTTCGCCGCCTGCAGGGCCTTGATCAGGTGGGGGTCGGAAGGCGAGGAGGACAGGAGTTGGTCGTAGAGGGCGCTCGCCCGGTCGCGTGCGTCGGCCAGTTCGAGGTGGGCCGCGGCCTGGAGGAGCAAGGGCTCCTGGTCCTCGGGGTAGCGGGTCGCCGTGCGGATGAGGCGCTCGGCTTCGGCGATGTGCTCGGCAGGCGTGTCGGGGCGCATGGTTCACACCGTACTGCCGCTGGTCAGTTGACGGGGGAGGACTTAAGGTGCCGCCCGTGCGGGATCACATACCTGTGGTGGTTCAGGGGAGCGGCCGGCGGGCGCGCCGGGCCGGTCTCGTGGGGGTGCTGTGGGCGGCCGCCGAGCTGACCGTCACCGTGGGCGTGGTGGTGTTGTTGCTGGTGGTGTACCAGGTGTGGTGGACCAACCGGCAGGCCGCGGCCGCCGCGCAGGATCGGGTCCAGGCACTGGAGCGGGACTGGGGGCAGCATCCCGCATCCGACCCGTCTGACCCGTCCGATGCCTCTGAGGCACCTGACGCACCCCGCGCACCTGATCTTCCGGAGTCCGCCGCGAGCGTTCCCGGACCTGTGGCGGGTCCTGTCCCCGTACCCGGCCCCGCCGGGCCGCCCCGGTCCGCCGCCGCGCCGCCGCGGGACCGGGCGTACGCCGTCCTGCGCATCCCGCGCCTGGGGCTCGTCGTCCCCATCGCGCAGGGGATCGACAAGCGGACCGTCCTCGACAAGGGATACGTCGGGCAGTACCCCGGGACCGCCGGGCCCGGGGAGCGGGGGAACTTCGCGCTGGCCGGCCACCGCAACACCCACGGTGAGCCCTTCCGGTACGTCAACCGGCTGCGGGCGGGCGACGAGCTGATCGTCGAAGTACGGGGGCGCAGGTTCACGTACGTGGTCGGGAAGACGCTGGGCGAGACGACCGAGCGGGACACCGGGGTGATCGCGCCCGTGCCGCGGAGCGTGGTCAAGCCGGACCAGGGGTACGCAGAGCCCGGCTCGTACATCACCCTCACCACCTGCACGCCCGAGTACAGCTCCAAGTACCGGCTGGTGGTCTGGGGGACCCTCAAGCCGGCCTGACCCCCAAGGTCGTCCCTGACCCGTTCCGTTGTCAGTGGGGCCGGTTACCATCGAACGCGTACGTGAACGCGCGTGCCGGAGTCGGTTGAGTGGAGAGGGGGAGGTCCGTATGGCCAACGTGTTCGCCCGGGCCTCGCGAGCCCTCGCCGTGCTGCTCCCGCTCGTGCTGCTCGGGGGAGTCATCGGGCTGTTCGCCGGCGAGAGCGGGCTGGGCGCCGTCGTGGTGGCCCTCGCGGCCACCGTCGCCGTGGGCACCGAGGCCCTGGCCGCCGCCACGCGGCTCGTGCGGCCCGTGCCGCCGCACCGCATACGCACCGCGATACGTGATCGCGAGCAGCGCACGGCGTTCCTGCCGCAGCGCGATCCCGACGCCTCGGGCCGGTCCCGGCCCCGGGCACCCGGCCGTGCCCTTCCGACGGCCGCGTAGGGGCGCGCAGTACATCCTGTTGTCGTGCTTGTTCTCGCCTTCTGCTGACTGATCACTGTTGTCGCCCCTCGCGGGTCGTCACGCCGAAATGCACCTCTTTCGACGTTCGACGAGACCCTTCGGAGGGCCCACGTGTCCGTTTTCACCCACCTTGTTGCTGAGCTGGGCCGGCTTCTGGAGCCGGTACTGGCCCAGTCCGCGACCGCTGCCGCGATCGTGCTGTTCACCGTGCTCGTACGGCTCGCCCTGCACCCGCTGAGCCGGGCCGCCTTCCGCGGGGCGACCCCGGCGGCGGGGTGCCTGCCGCTGCTGCTCCAGCTGCCCGTGTTCTTCGTGATGTACCAGGCGTTCTCCTCCTCGAAGGTCGGCGGCGAGGCCAACGAGCTCCTCGGACACCGGCTGTTCGCCGCGCCGCTGGGCTCGCGGTGGACCGAGGCGCTGGGGGAGGGCGGCCCGTTCGGGGCGCAGGGTCTGGTGTTCCTCGGGCTGTTCGCGGCGATCGCGGTGGTCGCCGCCTGGAGCGCGGTACGGGGCCGCAAGGCGGCGGCCGTGGCCGCTGCCGCTGCCTCCACCGCGACACCGGCCGGCCGCGGCAAGGCCAAGCCGGGGGCGGCGAAGGCCAACGCGGGCGCCAAGCCGGGGGCGAAGTCGGGCGCCAAGGCGCGCGCCAACGCGGGCGCCAAGGCGGGGGCCAGGGCCGGGGTCGTGGCCGAGGTGACCGCCGAGCAGCAGGAGGTCATGCGCAAGCTGGGCGGCGTACTGCCCCTGCTCTCGTTCGGGACGCTGATCACGGCCGCCGTGGTGCCGCTGGCCGCCGGGCTGTACCTGCTGACCACCACCGCGTGGTCGGTCGCGGAGCGCGTCTGGCTGCAGCACCGCAAGGAGCGGGCCGAGCGCGCGGAGCAGGCCGGCCAGGCGGCACAGGTGGAGCAGATGGCGTAGGCGGCGTAGGCGGCGTCGGTGGAGAGGCGGAGCAGGTGGAGCAGGTGGAGCGGGGGCGGCGGCCGGTGGAGGGGTGCGTTCCAGTCCGTGAACAGGGTCTTGCGGATTGGGTGGACTTCTTGGAGGATCAACCAATCCTCCGATGGCCGCAACCCATCGGCCGGCCTGCGGCAGCCCGTGGGCCGACCACCCACGACCACGGGAGAATGCCCATGAAGCTGCTGCGTGTCGGACCCGTCGGGTCGGAACGCCCCGCGCTGCTCGACCAGGACGGGACCCTGCGCGACCTCTCCGGCCTGATCACGGATGTGGACGGCGGCCTGCTGGCCGACGACTCCGTGTTGTCCCGGGTGCGGGACGCGGCCGGGTCCGGTGAGCTTCCGGTGCTGGGCGCCGAAGGGCTCCGGATCGGTGCGCCCGTCGGCCGCATCGGCAAGGTCGTGGGCATCGGCCTCAACTACTTCGGCCACGCGGCCGAGATCGGCGCGGAGCCGCCGGCCGAGCCGATCCTGTTCCTCAAGGCCCCGGACACCGTGGTCGGCCCCGACGACACCGTGCTGATCCCGCGCGGCAGCGTGAAGACCGACTGGGAGGCCGAACTCGGCGTCGTCATCGGCAGCACCGCCCGCTACCTGTCCTCCGCCGAGGAGGGCCTCGCCCACGTCGGCGGCTACGTGCTGGTCAACGACGTCTCGGAGCGCGAGTTCCAGATCGAGCGCGGGGGCACCTGGGACAAGGGCAAGAACTGCGAGACCTTCACCCCGCTCGGCCCCTGGCTGGTCACGGCCGACGAGGTCCCGGACCCGCAGGTCCTGGACGTGAAGCTGTGGGTCAACGGCGAGCTGAAGCAGGACGGCAACACCTCGGACCAGATCTTCCCTGTCGGCGAGGTCGTCCGGTACCTGAGCCAGTTCATGACCCTCTACCCCGGCGACGTCATCGTCACGGGTACGCCGGGCGGCGTGGCCATGGGCCAGCCGGAGCCGAAGCCGTACCTGCGGGCCGGTGACGTCGTGGAGGTGGCGATCGAGGGCCTGGGCCGTCAGCGCCAGGAGTTCAAGAACGCCTAGAAGCACCCGAAACGGGGGGCGGGACTGCCATCGGCGGTCCCGCCCCCCTTTCGCTGGCGCGGGGTCCTTCACTCCGAACCGGACGGTGCGGCGGGAATCTCCACCACCACACCCTCGAGGGACGACTTGCGCGCTGCCTCCAGTACGTCGAGACAGTGCGCGGCCTCGTGCGCCGTGACCGGGGCCGGCCCGCCCGTGCGCAGCGCGGCCGCCACCGCCGCGTAGTACGCCGGGTAGTCGCCCGGCTCGGTCGGCAGCGGGGTCCCGCCGCCGGTCAGCGGGGACTCCCCGGAACCCACCCGCCCCCACAGGTGCGGAGGCTCCTCGCCCCAGGGCGTCTCGCCGTCCGGCCGCAGCCCCTCGCGCAGGGCGCCTTCCTGCGGGTCGAGTCCGTACTTCACGTAGCCGGCCCGCGAACCCAGCACCCGGAACCGCGGTCCCAGCTGGGCGGTGGTGGCGCTGACGTAGAAGTGGGAGCGGACCCCGTTCGCGTGCGTGACGGCGATGAAGGTGTCGTCGTCGGTCTCGGCGCCCGGGCGGCGCGCGTCGGTCTCCGCGTAGACCCGTACGGCCGGACCGAAGAGCACGAGCGCCTGGTCCACGACGTGGCTGCCCAGGTCGTACAGCAGGCCGCCGATCTCCTCCGGGGCGCCCGACTCGCGCCAGCCGCCCTTCAGCTGCGGGCGCCAGCGCTCGAAACGGGACTCGAAGCGCTGGACGTCGCCGAGCTCGCCCTCCGCGAGGAGGCGCTGGAGCGTGAGGAAGTCGTTGTCCCAGCGGCGGTTCTGGAAGACGGAGAGGAAGGTCCCGCTGCGGTCCGCGAGGGCGGCCAGCGCGCGGGCCTCGGCGGCGGTGGCGGCGAGCGGCTTGTCCACGACCACCGGGATCCCGGCTTCGAGGGCGGTGGTGGCGAGCGGGACGTGCGTCCGGTTGGGGGAGGCGACCACGACGAGGTCGAGGTCCCGGTCCCACAACTCGTCGGCGCCGGCGGCGATGTGGACGTCGGGGAACTCCGCGCGGGCCTGGGCCTGGCGGCCCGGGTCGGAGGTGACGACGGTGTCGAGGGCGAGTCCGTCCGTGGCGGCCACGAGGGGGGCGTGGAAGACGGAGCCGGCGAGTCCGTAGCCGATGAGGCCGACGCGGAGGGGTGCGGGGGAGGCGGGGGAGGTGGGGGAGGTGGGGGAGGAAGGGGAGGCGGGGTTGCTCATGGAACCACTTTGGCAACAGTGTTGTAGAAGTGCAAGGAAGGTGGACAATGGGCTCGTGAACAGGGCGAGCGGTGACGGGCGCGGCGGGGTGAACCTGCCGGCGCTGCGCGGGTACAACGAGGCGCTGATGCTGGATCTGCTGCGCGGCGCGGGCCCGGCAGGCCTGGGCCGCGCCGAGCTCGCGGCCCGTACGGGACTGACCCCGCAGGCCGTCAGCAAGATCACGGCCCGGCTCGGCGCGGACGGGCTGGTGGCCGAGGCCGGGCGAGCCGCGTCCACCGGCGGCAAACCGCGCACCCTGCTCCGGCTGGTGCCGGACGTCCATCACGCCGCCGGAGTGCACCTGGACCGCGACGAGCTCCGGGCGGTACGGGTGGACCTGGCGGGCCGCGTCGTGGCCGAGAGCGGTGGCCCGCTGGACTTCGGGGCCGGCCCGGAGGCGGTGGTGGAGGCCGTCGTACGGGCGGTCGCGCGGGTCGGAGACCCGGCCGGCCTGCCGCTCCTGGGCGTCGGGGTGGCCGCACCGGGGCCGCTCGACCACCGGGCCGGGACGATGGGGCGGGTGACGGGGTTCCCGAGCTGGAAGGGGTTTCCGCTGCGGGGGGTGCTGGAGCGGCGCCTGGGCCTGCCGGTGCTGCTGGACAAGGACACGAACGCCGGCGCGGCCGCGGCTGCCGGGGCGTGGCTCAGGGCCGCCTGGCCGGGTGCGGGTGCCGGTGCCGGGCGTGGCGCGGGGGCCGGGGGTGGCGGGCTCGGCGCGGACGCCGCGCCGGATGGGTATGCGTACGCGTATCCGTTCGCCGACCAAGGGCCCCGCACCTGCGTGTACCTGCACTTCGGCACCGGGCTCGGCGCAGGGTTGTGGCTGGGAGGCGAGGTCTACCGCGGTGAACGCTCGGCGGCGGGGGAATTTGGGCACCAGGTGCTCCTGCTGGACGGCCCGCCGTGCCGGTGCGGGGCGCGCGGCTGTGTGGAGGCGCTGTGCCTGGAGGCGGTGGCCCGAGGCGATCTTCCCGAGGCGGCCCGGATCCTCGGCGAGGCTGCGGCCAATCTGGTCGCGCTGCTGGATGTGGACCGGGTGCTGCTCGGCGGGCGTGTGGTGGAGGCGACGCCGGGGATCTTCCTGGAGAGGGTGCGGTCGGCGATGGCCCTCCGAGGGTGGGGGGCGGGAGTCTTCGTCGCGCTCGCGGAGGTGGGGGTGGCGGAGGGGGCGGCGGAGCTGGTGCTGGGCCCTGTGTTCGGGCGAACGTAGCGGATCGCGGACCGTGGACCGTGGCCTGGTCCCGCTATGGATGGCCGGGGTCAAAGATCGGGGGCTCAAGCGCCGACGGGGCTGGACCGGTGCGGGGTGGCTGCGCCGCTCGGGCGGGGCTTTGGGCGGGGTCGGGCTTCGGGTGGGGGTCGGTTGGGGTGGGGGCGGGCGCGCGCCGGGGCGTCTCCTCGGGCGCCGAACGTGACGAGGGGTCGGACAGCTCGGCGGCAGTGCGTTCGACGCCCTGCGGGGATCACCCCGACACACACCCACCCCCACCCCAACCGCCCCGGCTGCTACCCGCACCCCTGCACCCTTCGGCTTCGCCGCACCATCCAGCCTCCGCCACACAAATTCAGCCCTAGCCGCACCCATTCAGCCTCGCCGGCGATTGAGGCGCGGGGTCCGGGGCGGAGCCCCGATCTTTGAGCCGCACTGGCCAGCCGCGCCGCAGCACGGCCTTGGCCGTATCTTGCGCAAGTTCAGCCTCGCCGGCGTTTGAGGCGCGGGGGCTGGGGCGGAGCCATGCGCGGGTGGAGCGGGCAAAGGGCCGTGCCCCCGGGATTTCGGGGGCACGGCCCTTTGGCGTGGTGCGGCTGCGGTCGGGTTCAGACCGTGGTGATGACCTCGTCGAACGACAGGCGCGGGGAGCGCGGGAACCCGGCGTCCTCGCCCGGCTTGCCGATGTTGACGACCATCAGCGGGGTGTGGTCGGCGTCCAGGAACTCCTTCTGGATGCCACCGAAGTCCGCGCCGGTCATCGGACCCGCGGCCAGACCGGCGGCGCGCACGCCGACGATGAAGTACGCGGCCTGCAGGGCGGCGTTCAGCAGCGCGGACTGCTCGCGGACCGGGCGCTCGGCGAAGAAGAGGTCCTTGGCCTGCGGGAAGTGCGGCAGCAGCTGCGGGAGCTCCTCGTGGAACTCGTTGTCCGCGGAGAGGATCGCGACCAGCGGCGCGGCGGCGGTCTTCGCCGCGTTGCCCTCGGCCATGTGCTTCACGAGGCGCTCGCGGGCCTCGGGGGAGCGGACCAGCGTGATGCGCAGCGGCGTCTGGTTGAACGCGGTGGGGCCGAACTTCACCAGGTCGTAGATCGCCTGGACCTGCTCCTCGGTGACCGGCTCGTCCGAGAACGAGTTGGCCGTGCGGGCCTCGCGGAACAGCAGGTCCTGCGCGGCGGAGTCAAGAACGAGAGACATCGGAAAGCCTTCTTCCATACGGAGGTGAAGCGATGTCCCCGACTCTACGGCCGAAGTAGATGAATTTTCAACTAAATGACCCTGAGGGTGACCGGGATCACTCCTCCTCGGCCGGCTCGCGCGCCGCCAGCGCCGAGTCCAGCCGGGCCCGGGCGCCCTCCAGCCAGTGCCGGCAGACCTTCGCCAGCTCCTCGCCGCGCTCCCAGAGCGCCAGCGAGTCCTCCAGCGAGGTCCCGCCCGCCTCCAGCTTGCGGACGACCTCAATGAGCTCGTCGCGGGCCTGCTCGTATCCCAGCGCCGTCTCGGCCTCTGCCATTCCCTTTTCCACCCTATGTGTGTAGTGCAACCAGTTCGTTGCGGCCGTGTGTCGTCTTTCCGGGTGCCCGCTGCCCGCTGCCCGCCGCCCGCTACTCGGGTGGGGCGACCCGTACGGAGAAGGTGCCCTCCGCCACCCGCGCCCGCAGCACCTCGTCCGCCGCGAGCTCCTGCGGGGAGCGCACCACATGGCCGTCGGCCCGCTGCAGTACGGCGTACCCGCGCTCCAGGGTCGCGGCCGGGGACAGCGCCACCACCCGGGCGAGGGTGTGGGCGAGCTCCGAGTCGGCCCGGTCCAGCAGGTGCCCGAGCGTGCGCCGGCTGCGCGCCAGCAGCGCGTCCAGCTCGTCCTCCCGGATCTCCACCATCCGCTGCGGGTGGACGAAGACCGGCCGGGCGAGGGCGTGGGCGAGCCCCCGCTCCTCCCTGTCGAGCAGCCCGGTCACCGCACGCAGCCCCCGGGCCTGCAGCTGGCGTACGCGCTCCAGTTCCTCGCCCACGTCCGGGACCACCTTCTTCGCGGCGTCCGTGGGCGTGGAGGCCCGTACGTCCGCGACCAGGTCCAGCAGTGGGGAGTCCGGCTCGTGGCCGATCGCCGAGACGACGGGCGTGCGGGCCGCCGCGACGGCGCGGACGAGCTCCTCGTCGGAGAAGGGCAGCAGGTCCTCGACGCTGCCGCCGCCGCGCGCCACGATGATCACGTCGACCTCGTCCAGGTCGTCGAGCTCCTTGACCGCCTGGACCACCTGCGGCACCGCGTGCACGCCCTGGACGGCCACGTTCCGCACCTCGAAGCGGACCGCGGGCCACCGGCGGCGGGCGTTCTCCAGTACGTCGCGCTCGGCGGCCGAGGCCCGGCCGACCACCAGCCCGATCAGCTGCGGCAGGAAGGGCAGCGGCTTCTTGCGCTCCAGCGCGAAGAGCCCCTCGGAGGCCAGCGACCGCTTGAGCCGCTCCAGCCGGGCGAGGAGCTCCCCGATGCCGACGGGCCGTATCTCCGTGGCCCGCAGGGACAGCTGCCCGCGCGGGGCGTACCACTCGGGCTTGGCCAGCAGAACGACCCGCGCACCCTCCGAGACCACGTCCGCGACCTCGTCGAAGACCTGGCGGAAGCAGGTCACGCTGACCGAGATGTCGTGCGAGGGGTCGCGCAGCGTCAGGAAGACGACCCCCGCTCCCGGCCGCCGTGAGAGCTGCGTGATCTGCCCCTCCACCCACACCTGACCGAGCCGCTCGATCCAGCCCCCGATGAGCCGCGACACCTGGCCTACCGGCAGCGGCGCCTCGGCCGACGTATTCAGACCCATGCACGCAGGCTAACGGGCGCCGCTGACAGCGTCTCAGGCCCGGGGCGGGTGTCGGACCCCGGCCCCGCGCAATCCCGCGCTCCGCCGGGCGCCCTTGGGACACCGGGTGCGCTTGAGTCACCGGGTACGCACGAGGCACGGCGCGCCGAGTCGGCCGAGCCCGGGCCGGGCCCCGGGGCCACGCCGCCGGCACCGGCCGGCGCGGGTTCGCTCGGCGCGATCCGGTGGGGCCTTGGGCTCGGGCGCGGCGGGTGCGGGCCGGGGGCCCGCAGGTCCGCGATGCACGGCACCGGGCGGCGGGGGCGCGCCCTGCGAGATGCGTGCGGCCTGGCCTTGGGTGCGGGCTGGGTGCCTCCAGAGCCCGCGACGCACGGCACCCGCCGGCGCGGGTTCGCCCGGCGCGATCCGGTCGGGCCTTGGGCTCGGGCGCGGCGGGTGCGGGCCGGGTGCCCCCCAGGCCCGCGATGCACGGCACCGGCCGGCGGGGGCGCGCCCGGCGAGCTCCGCGCGAGCCGGGCTAGGCCTCGGGCGTGCGCGAGGCGTCGGGTGAACCGGGTCCGCCCGGCCCACCCCCGTCCCGTTCGGCACCCGTATCCGGCGCTCCCGCACCAGCACTCGCACCCGACGCTCCGGCACCGGCACCGGCACCCGCATCCGGCGCTCCCGCACCGGCACCCGCATCCGGCACACCCGCACCCGGCACACCCGCACCCGCCCCGGCACCCGCACCCGGCACACCCGCACCCGCCCCGGCACCCGCACCCGGCACACCCGCACCCGCCCCGGCACCCGCACCCGGCGCACCCGGTCCGCGTCGGCGGCCGCGTTGGGTGAGGAGGAGGCACAGGCCTGCCGTCAGCCACGCCGCGCCCACCACCTGCGCCGTCCTGGAGGCCTCCACGATCACCGCGACGGTCACCGCCGCGCCGAGCACCGGCATCACCAGGTGCTTCCACCACACCGGCGGGCCCTCCCGCCGCTTCACCACGAACCACCCCACCACCGACGCGTGCAGCAGGGTGAACGCCACCAGCGCCCCGACGTCCACGACGGACACCAGGTGGTCCAGCCCGTCGTCGCGCCGGGCCGCCCACACGGCGGCGACCAGCGTGACGGCGGCCGCCACCAGCAGGGCCGGCCGCGGGGTGCCGTCCGAGGTCCGCGCGAGAGCCCGCGGCAGTCGCCGCTCCCGGGCCATCGCGAACACCAGCCGCCCGGCCGCCGCCTGCCCCGCCAGCGCCGCGAAGGCCGCTCCGATCGCCTTGCTGGCCGCCACGAGGTCGTGCAGCCAGGTGCCGACCGAGGACTCCACCGCGTCGTAGAAGGCCGGGCCCTGCTGTCCCGGATCGGCCGCGAGCTCCGCCGCGGAGACGGGCATGAGCAGGGCCGCCAAATAGCTCTGCGCGACGAACAGCAGCCCCGCCAGCGCCAGGCAGAAGAGCACCGCCCGCGCCACGCGCTCCGAGCCCCCCGTCACCTCCTCGGCGAAGGAGGCGACCGCGTCGAAGCCGAGGTAGGACAGGACCGCCACCGACACCGCGCCCAGGACCGCCGTCAGGGAGAACCCCAGGGAACCGTCCCCGGTCAGCGGCGAGAGCCAGCCGCGCTGCGCCCCGCCCCGGGCCAGCACCGTCACCGCGGCCACCACGAACACCAGCAGCACCGCGATCTCCAGGGCCAGCACGGCGAAGCCCACGCGCGCGGCCGCCCGTACGCCCCACAGGTTGAGCAGGGTGGTGATGACGACGGCCAGGGCCGTCCACACCCACCGGGAGACCTCCGGCACCAGCGCATTCATCGCGATCCCCGAGAAGAGGTACGCGACCGCCGGGATCAGCAGGTAGTCGAGCATCGCCATCCATCCGGCGATCAGCCCCGGCCCCTCGCCCAGGCCCTTGCGGGCGTAGGTGAAGACCGAGCCGGCCTGCGGGGCCACCCGCACCATCTGCGCGTACGAGAACGCCGTGAAGGCCATCGCGACGGTCGCGGCGAGGTAGACGAGGGCGACGGCGCCGTGCGACTTGGCGTCCAGGGTGCCGAAGACCCCGACGGGGGCCATGGGGGCGATGAAGAGCAGCCCGTAGACGACCAGGTCCCGGAAGCCGAGGCTGCGCCGCAGGGGTCCGCCGGGGGCCCGCTCCGGGACCGGCGGCGCCGTACTGGGATCCGTACCCGACACCATCGGCCCTCCGGGGGGACGCCGTGAACACGCTTGCGATCAAGTGTGGGGCGGACGGGGGACGAACGGCCTGCTGGGGACCCCCGTACGATGGAGGGCATGACTGCTGCCGCTTCCCGCCGTGTCCTGCTCGCCGCCCCGCGCGGCTACTGCGCGGGCGTCGACCGAGCCGTGATCGCTGTCGAGAAGGCTCTCGAGCAGTACGGCGCGCCGGTCTACGTCCGCCACGAGATCGTGCACAACAAGTACGTCGTCCAGACGCTGGAGAAGAAGGGCGCCATCTTCGTCGAGCGGACGGAGGAGGTGCCCGAGGGCTCCATCGTGATGTTCTCCGCGCACGGCGTGGCCCCGGTGGTGCACGAGGAGGCGGCGCGCGGCAAGCTCGCGACGATCGACGCCACCTGCCCGCTGGTCACCAAGGTGCACAAGGAAGCCATCCGGTACGCGAACGAGGACTTCGACATCCTCCTCATCGGCCACGAGGGCCACGAGGAGGTCATCGGCACCTCCGGCGAGGCCCCGGACCACATCACGATCGTCGACGGCCCGGACGACGTGGCCAACGTCGAGGTGCGGGACGAGTCGAAGGTCGTCTGGCTGTCGCAGACCACCCTCTCGGTCGACGAGACGATGGAGACGGTCGACGCGCTGAAGACGAAGTTCCCGCTGCTCGTCTCGCCGCCCAGCGACGACATCTGCTACGCCACCTCGAACCGGCAGGCCGCAGTCAAGGTCATGGGCGCCGACTCCGACCTGGTCATCGTGGTCGGCTCGAAGAACTCCTCGAACTCCATCCGGCTGGTCGAGGTCGCGCTCGACGCGGGCGCGGGCGCCGCGTACCTCGTCGACTTCGCGAGCGAGATCGACGAGGCCTGGCTGGAGGGCGTCACCACCGTCGGCCTCACCTCGGGCGCCTCGGTGCCGGAGGTCCTGGTCGAGGAGGTCCTGGAGTGGCTGGCGGCGCGCGGTTACGCGGACGTGGAGATCGTCAAGACCGCCGAGGAGTCGATCGTCTTCTCGCTGCCCAAGGAACTGCGCCGCGATCTGCGGGCCGAGGCTGCCGAACTGGTCGCCGACAAGTAACTCCTTTCGTACGGTATGTCCATGCAGATCTTCGGCGTGGACATCGGCGGATCCGGGATCAAGGGCGCTCCCGTGGACCTGGACCGTGGCGACCTGGCGCAAGAGCGCCACAAAGTACTGACACCGCAGCCGGCCACCCCCGACGGGGTGGCCGGCTGCGTCGTCGAGGTGGTGCGCCACTTCGACTGGGGCGGCCCGGTGGGGGTCACCTTCCCCGGGGTGGTCACGGGCGGCCTCATCCGCACCGCGGCCAACATGGACAAGGGGTGGGTCGGCGTCGAGGCGGCGGACCTCCTCTCGCAGCGTCTGGACGGCAGGCCGGTCACGGTCCTCAACGACGCGGACGCGGCGGGGATCGCGGAGATGGCGTACGGGGCCGGGAAGGGGCGCGACGGCACGGTCATCGTGCTCACGCTGGGCACCGGCATCGGGAGCGCCCTGTTCCGGGACGGCCGGCTGGTGCCGAACACGGAGCTCGGCCACCTGGAGCTGAAGGGCCACGACGCGGAGACGCGGGCGTCGGTGAAGGCCAAGGAGGACCACGAGCTGACCTGGGAGCGCTGGGCGCACCGGGTGCAGAAGTACCTGGAGCACGTGGAGATGCTCTTCTCCCCCGACCTCTTCATCATCGGCGGCGGCGTCAGCCGCAAGCCGGAGAAGTTCCTGCCGCTGATCGAGGACGTCCGGGCCGAGATCGTGCCGGCGAAGCTGCAGAACAACGCGGGGATCGTGGGCGCGGCGATGGCGGCGAAGGGCCGCTAGCGGGGACTGGTCGGGTTAGGAGGTTAGGAGGTGGAGGCGGTCCGGCGGGGGAGCCGCCTCTTCCCGATCAGTACGGCCTTGCGCACGACGACGATCAGCGCGGCGACCAGCGTGCCCGCGTACAGCCAGCCGGCGTGCAGCGACAGGGCGGACACCAGGCCCATCAGCTGCCCGCCGAAGCCGCCGGAGCCGCCCGAGATGGGCCACACCCCGGCGGCGAAGGCGATGGGGGCGCTGATCGGCGCGGTGATCAGGTCGGCGGGCCGGACCCAGAGCGCGGCGGCGGCCGCGACGGGCACGAAGAGCAGCCCGTAGACGAACAGCGAGGAGCCGAAGACCAGCCAGCAGATCCCGGCGACGAGCACCATGGCCGCGCACGCGAACAGTCCGCCCCCGAGCCCGGTCAGCCGGGGCCGGGGCATCCGCACCGCGGCGGGCCGGCGGTCGCCGCCCTGGGCGGGCACGCCCGTCGGCGGCCGTCGGCGCTGGGCCGGGGGTCGCTGGGGGTGAGGGGCCGGTCGCGTCCTGTATTGCTCCACCCCACCAAACTAGGCGGGGAGGGCGCCGGATCGGCTCCTGGACACGCGTACATCCACCGCCACTCATCGGAAAGTAAACTGTCCGGTGGCCCACCTCCGGGCCGCCGCCCCCTCCAGCTACGGGAAGTCGCCAACGTGTCGCTCACGATCGGAATCGTCGGCCTGCCGAATGTCGGCAAGTCGACCCTGTTCAACGCCCTGACCAAGAACGACGTGCTGGCGGCCAACTACCCGTTCGCCACGATCGAGCCGAACGTCGGCGTCGTCGGCGTCCCGGACCAGCGCCTCGGCGTGCTGGCCGGCATCTTCGGCTCGCAGCGGATCCTCCCGGCGACGGTCGACTTCGTCGACATCGCGGGCATCGTCCGCGGCGCCTCGGAGGGCGAGGGCCTCGGCAACAAGTTCCTCGCGAACATCCGCGAGTCGGACGCCATCTGCCAGGTCATCCGCGCCTTCAAGGACGAGAACGTCGTCCACGTCGACGGCAAGGTCTCGCCGAAGGACGACATCGAGACGATCAACACCGAGCTGATCCTCGCCGACCTCCAGTCCATCGAGAAGGCGGTGCCGCGCCTGACGAAGGAGTCCCGTCTCCAGAAGGAGAAGGTCGCGGTCCTGGCCGCCGTCGAGAAGGCCCAGAAGATCCTGGAGGAGGGCCACACCCTCTTCTCCCGCGGCATCACCAAGGGCACGGAGCAGGGCGACCTCCTCCACGAGCTCCACCTCCTCACCACGAAGCCCTTCCTCTACGTCTTCAACGTGGACGAGGACGAGCTGACGGACGAGGCGTTCAAGGCGGAGCAGTCCGCCCTGGTCGCCCCGGCGGAGGCGATCTTCCTGAACGCCAAGCTGGAGGCGGACCTGGTCGAGCTGGACGACGAGGAAGCCCTCGAACTCCTCCAGTCGGTCGGCCAGGAAGAGCCCGGCATGGCCACCCTCGGCCGCGTCGGCTTCGCCACCCTGGGCCTGCAGACCTACCTGACGGCCGGCCCGAAGGAAACCCGCGCCTGGACGATCAAGCAGGGCGCCACCGCCCCCGAGGCCGCCGGCGTGATCCACACCGACTTCCAGCGCGGCTTCATCAAGGCCGAGGTCATCTCCTTCGAGGACCTGGTCGCCTGCGGCTCGGTCGCCGAGGCCCGCTCCAAGGGCAAGGCCCGCATGGAGGGCAAGGACTACGTCATGCAGGACGGCGACGTGGTCGAATTCCGCTTCAACGTCTGATACGTCCGGCGAAAGGCCGTCTGACCTGCGACGGAGTGGGTTGGGCGGCCTTTGCTGTCCGCGCAGAGTCCGCAGCGCCGCTACCGATGTGCTGCGGCTGCGTCCTGACTGCGGCCCCAGACGGCCACCGTCGCCTGGGAGCTGCGGCGGGGCGGCATCGGCCTGGGTAGGAGCTGGCTGGTCGGTCTCGTCGTCGGGCTGCCGTCGGCGCTGCGCGCCTCGCGGCTGGCCGGCGGCGGGGTGCTGTTCATGCTGCATGGGCCCCGCCGCTCCTGCTGCTGCCCGGACTGCCGTACGCCGTCGCCGACGCGCGCGCCGCGAGGCGCCGCCGCCGCAAGGCCGAGGCCGGAGCCGGAGAACCCGAGTGGGGCTGAGTCCGGCCGCCGCCGTGCTCAGAGGCCG
The DNA here is from genome assembly GCF_055588065.1 of Streptomyces sp. NPDC046308. Taxonomy (NCBI): domain Bacteria; kingdom Bacillati; phylum Actinomycetota; class Actinomycetes; order Kitasatosporales; family Streptomycetaceae; genus Streptomyces; species Streptomyces sp. NPDC046308. The sequence continues at coordinate 678,248 of NZ_JBVJFB010000003.1, read as the reverse complement.
CGGACCGCGGCGACCGTGAAGGTGGTGGGGGTGCCCTCGCCGGGGTTCATGGGGCCGCCCTTGTCGAACTGCGAGCGGACCACCAGGGTGCGGCCCGGGGTGTGGGCGAGGGTGGTGGGGATCTGCAGCGACGGGTCCGTGATCGTACGGCTCAGCCGGGCGCGGGTGCCGTCCGCGGAAGTCTGCCAGCGGGTCAGGGTGTTGGTGGTGTTGTGCGCCACCCGCAGGGTGCCGTCGGGGGAGAGGTCCAGGCCGTCGGCGGCCTTCAGGTCGCCGCCGGTGAGGGCGACCCGGCTGAGGGCGCCGGTGCGCAGGTCGATGCGGAAGAGCTCGCCCTCGACCATGTCGACGGTGAGCAGGTAGCGGCCCGCGCGGTCGGAGACGATGCCGTTGAGGCTGAAGCCGCCCGCCGGCCGGGGGCGCAGCACCGGGGTGAGGTCGTAGGCCTCGGTCAGCACGCCGCTGCCGGCGGCCAGCTGGTCCGGGGTCACGCGGTAGACCACCCCGCGCACGCTGTCGGTCAGGTACGCGGTGCCGTCCGGGGTGAGGGTCAGGTCGTTGACGAAGCGGGCGGAAGCCCCCGGGGACACCTCGAAGTGGGCGAGGCGCGCCCCGGTGGCGGTGTCGTAGACCGACACGCCCGCGGTGGAGTCCGTCACCCAGAGGCGGCCGCGGCCGTCGACGCGCAGGCCGTTCGCCGTGTGCCGCCCGTCGGTGCCGGAGGGCAGGAACACCTCCGCCTCGGGCCGGCCGGGGCGGGCCCGGTAGACGGTGCCGTCCGCGTACGAGCCGACGTAGACCGTGCGGGTGCGCGGATCCGTGGCGATGCCCTCCGGGTACACCTTCGCGCCGGGCAGGACGAAGGCCGTGGATATCCGGCCGTCGGTCGCCTGCGCGGGTGCCGCGCCGACGGTGAGGGTCGCGGCCAGGGCCGTGGTGAGGGCCAGGGCCGTGGTGGGCGGGAACTTCTTCTGCGGTGCGCGCATGGAAGGGTGTCCTCTTCTTGATGTGTGAGGACGAAGATAAATTAGAGGTCTAATGCATGCAAGGGTCGTAGGATGCGGGAATGACCTCCATGCCCCCCGAGGAGCGCATCGGCGCGCACATCAAGCGCGCCGAGCAGGCACTTCTCGCGGCGAAGAACGTTGCGTGCAAGCCGGCCGCAGTAACGGTTCCGCAGTACGCCGCGCTGCTCTGGCTGGCCGAGAAGCCCGGCATCTCCGCGGCCGCGCTCGCCCGGCTGTGCGGGGTGACGCCGCCGACCATGAACACCGTTCTGAAGAACCTCCAAGAGCGCGGCCTCATCGAGCGGACCCCGCACGAATGGCACCGCAACGTGCTGGAGACCCGGCTCACCGACGAGGGGCGGGCGGTGATGGAGCTGGCGGACACCGGCGCGGTACGGGTGGAGCGGGCGCTCGCGGCCGCGTTCAGCGCGCAGGAGCGGGAGTTGCTCATCGGGCTGCTCGGGCGGTGCGCGGAAGTGCTCGACGCCCAGCGCTGAGCGCCGTGGTTCCACCGAGATCCCCGCCGCGATTTTGCTCGGATTTGGAACTGTGCTGGGGTTGCGCGCATCAGCACTAGGGGATGCCCAGCCGTTCTGCCCTCGGGGGCAGGCAAGACCGTTCGGAGCGAAGTTCGTGCACCAGTACCCGCAGCACCAGGGCTACCAGGGCTACCAGGGCTACGAGGGCGACGAGGAGCATCAGGAGCAGCAGGCGTACGCGCAGCCCAAGCGCTCCCGGCGCCGAATATGGATCGCCGCGGTGGTCGCCCTCGCGCTCCTGCTCGGCGGCGGCGGGTTCGCCGCCTGGAAGCTCGACTGGTTCTCCGGCAACGGCGAGGCGGTGAGCTTCGGCAAGAACCCGCCCCCGCCACCGGCCGCGGAGAAGTCCGAGCCGGGCGCGCCGGCCACTCCGGCCAAGCCCTCCGGCGACCCGGACGTGCTCATGCCCACCGGCCCGAAGTCCGATTTCAAGCAGACGACCAGGCTCGACGACGGCACGATCATCGCCAGGACCCGCCTCGCGGGCGCGAAGTCCGGCTTCGAGGGCGACGTATGGGTGTGGGCGCCCAAGGAGTACGACGACCCCAAGTACGCCAAGAGCGGCTTCCCGGTCCTCATCGCGCTCCCCGGCGGCAACGGCTTCCCCGCCAACTACTGGTCCGACCGCAGCCTCGGCCTCCAGAAGGCCATCAGCGAGGGCGTCCGGGCCGGTACCAGCCTGCCGTTCGTCGTGATCATGCCGGTGCTCAACCCCGACGCCAAGTACTACTACGACGGCTCCGACATCCCCGGCCAGGCCAAGATGGGCACGTGGATGGCCGAGGACGTCCCGGACTTCGCCAAGGCCAACTTCCGTACGTACAAGTCCCGCGACGGCTGGGCCTTCATGGGCTCCTCCTCCGGCGCCTTCGTCGGCATGAAGACGGTCCTGCAGTACCCGGACCGGTTCAAGGCCGTGATCGCCAGCGGCGGCGAGATCGTGCCCGATTCCCCGCTGTGGAAGGGCCACCAGGCGGAGATGGACGCGAACAACCCCGAGAAGCTCGCGAAGAAGCTGATCGACGGCAACGGCCCCGAGGTCTACATCAACTTCCAGATCGGTACGAAGGAGAGCGGGAAGGAGCGGATGGCGAAGTTCCAGCAGCAGTACGGCAAGGGACCCGTCAAGATCACCATCCGTGACATCCAGAACGGTGAGCACAACGGCTGGCACTACGTCCGGGGCATGAAGGAAGGTTCCCTGGAATGGGTCAGCAAGGTGTTGAAGGGCCCGAAGCCCGAAGCCGGCTGACCCCCGCCCCGGCCCCTCCGCACACCCCCGCCCCGGCCCCCGCCCCGCCCCTCCGGCGACCCTCGCCCCGGCCCCCGCCGCGCCCCCACCGCGGGCGCCGCGCGGGCGCCGCGCGGCCGCCGTTCGAACGCCCCGTGGTGCTCACCACGTCCCGCCCGTCCCAGGCAACCCATCCCGTCGTTCATACCTCTGTAAAGGGTGTAAGGGGGACCGATCGGTCCGACCCGCGCTCCGAGGCGAGCGCCGGAGAAGGAACGGGACAACAACCGTGCAGCATGACCAGCAAGGCGACGGCAGCCCCATGACCAAGGGCAACAGCCGCCGCCCCCACCGCCTGCGCCTGATTCTGATCAGCAGCGGACTCGCGTTCACCCTCGTCGGGGGCGCGGCCGCGTACAAGTTCGGCCTCTTCTCCGACATAGGGGATCCGGTCTCCTTCGGGAAGGTCCAGGCGACGGCGGCGGCCGCCGCCTCCGACGTTCCCCCGGAGGTACGCATGCCCACCGGGCCTGCGGCCCAGTTCGTGCGCACCTACCGGCTGCCCGACGGCACGCAGATCGCCCGGACCACCCTCACCGGCAAGAAGTCCGGCTTCACCGGCGACGTGTGGGTGTGGGTGCCCAAGGAGTACGACGACCCGCGGTACGCCAAGAGCGGCTTCCCGGTCCTGATCTCCCTGCCCGGCGGCCGCGGCTACCCCACGAACTACTGGGGCACCGGTCCCGGCCTCGGCCTGCAGAAGGCCGTGAGCGACGGGGCCAAGGCCGGCAAGAGCCTGCCCTTCATCCTCGTCATGCCGGTGCACAACGCCGACACCAAGCACCACTTCGACGCCTCGGACATCCCCGGAGAGCCCAAGATGGGCACCTGGATGGTCGAAGACGTCCCCGATTTCACGAAGGCCAATTTCCGGACCTTCACCTCCCGCGACGGCTGGGCCTTCATGGGTTCCTCCGCCGGCGGGTTCGGCGCCTTCAAGCACGTTCTGAAGTACCCGGACCGGTTCAAGGCCGCCATCGCCAGCGGGGTCGACATCGTCCCCGACTCCCCGCTGTGGAAGGGGAACACGCAGGCCATGGACGAGAACAACCCCGAGAAGCTCGCCGAGAAGCTGATCAGTGCGGGCGGTCCGGACGTCTACATCAACTTCCAGATCGGCACCGCGGAGAGCGGCCGCGAGAAGGCCGAGAAGTTCATGAACGACTACGGGAGGGGCCCCGTGCACACCCGGCTGCAGGTGATCCAGGATGGTGAGCACAACGGGAAGTCGTACGTGCGCGGTATGAGGGAGGGCGCTCTGGAGTGGATCAGCAAGGTGATGAAGGGACCGACACCCGAGCCCGCCGTGCAATGAGCACGGTGGTGAAGGGCGCCTCCGCGGCCGCCGCCGCGGGAATCGCGACGGTGTGCGCCGTCGCGTTCCTCAAGGCGCCCGGGGAGCGGCCCGTGCTGCCCTTCCCCTCCGTCGGCGTCCTCATGGCGGGCGGCGAGCACTGGTGCACGGCGAGCGTCGTCGACAGCCCGAAGGGCAACGTCGTCGCCACCGCCGCCCACTGCGTGGCCCCCGCCGGCGAGGACGGCCGGCCGGGCGAGGTCGCCCACGACGGCCTCGCCATCGGCGAGCTCTCCTTCGCCCCCGCCTTCTCCGGCGAGGGCGCCGGCACCCAGCCCCTCGGGGTGTGGAAGGTCCGCTCGATCCACGTGGACGACCGCTGGACGAAGTGGGGCGAGGACACCGCCGACTTCGCCTTCCTCACCATCGCGCCGGACGGCGACGGGCGCAGCGTCCAGGACGCGGTCGGCGGCCGCGCCGAGGCCCCGAAGCCCGAATGGACCTCCGGATACGAGCGCGACGTGACCGTCGTCGGCTATCCGGAATCCGAGCACAACCCGCAGAACAAGCCCGTCTCCTGCACGACGCAGACGCGCCACGACGACGACGATCCCGACATGCTCTACATGAGCTGCGCCGGGTTCTGGACGGGGACGAGCGGCAGCCCCTGGATCGCCGACCGGGGCGGGGCCGACCGCGCCGGGCGGCTGATCGGGGTGCTGAGCGGCGGGGACACGGACGTGGACTCCACGGCCGCGCTGTTCGACGAGCACGCGAAGGCCCTGTACGAGAGGGCGGCGCGGGGCTGAGCGGTGCCCGTGCCCGTGCCGGTGCTCGCGCCGGTGCCCGTGCCCGTGCCGGTGATCGTGCTCGCTACTTCTGGCGCTCCGTGCTGACGATCACGCCCACCGCCGCCACGACGATCGCACCGCCGACCACGATCGGCCAGGTCAGGACCTCGCCGAGGATCAGCGCGCCGAGCGCGACGGCCACGACCGGATTGACGTACGCGTACGTGGCCACCAGCGACAGCGGCGCCGCCCGGAGCAGCCACACGTACGAGGTGAAACCGACGAGCGAGCCGAAGAGCACCAGGTAACCCAGGCCCAGCCAGGAGGCGGTGGAGTACGACGCCGGGTCCAGACCGTGGTGCTCGCCGCGCGCCAGGCCGACGAGCACCCCGCCCACCCCGCCGGCGAGCATCTGGTACGCGCTGCCGGTGAAGGGGTTCTCCGGCAGCGTCAGCTTCGACGCCGAGAACGAGCCCAGCGACCACAGGACGGACGCCGCCAGCACCAGCAGCACCCCCGACAGCCGTACCGTCCCGCTGAGGCCCGGACTGGTCAGCACCGCGAGCCCGGCCAGGCCGACGAGGACCCCGCCCAGCGTGCGCAGCGGAGGCCGGTCACCGGTGCTCGCCCGCAGCACCACCAGCCACATCGGCACCGCCGCGATCAGCAGGGCGGCCAGGCCGGACGGCACGGAGGTCTCGGCGAGCACGACCAGGCCGTTGCCGCCGAGGACCAGCAGCAGGCCGACCAGGACCGCCGAGCCGAGCTGCGCGCGGGTGACCTTGAGGGCGCCCGGACCGTACCGCCAGGCGACGGCGCCGGCCAGCAGCAGACCGGCCGTGATGAACCGCGCCCCGGCGGAGAGGAAGGGCGGCATGGTCTCGACGACGATCCGGATGCCGAGGTAGGTCGAGCCCCAGACGACGTAGACGAGGGTGAGGGCGATCCAGACCGCGCCGCTCGTCTTGCCGCGCGCCGCGGCCGTGGCCGCCTTGCCGTCCACCGGAGTCGATGTGCTCATGACCGGATCCTATGGTCGTTGCCCCATGCAGGCTTCCGGATGTCTCAGCCCTTGAGCAGCGCGTTCAGATCGCCGTACGGGAGGGAGTGCGCGAGGGCTCCGTACGTCCCCTCGGAGAGCAGTTCCCCGGCGGCGCGGCGGACCACGGCGTACGCGGCTTCGGCGACCCAGGAGCCGAGGCTGACGCGGGACACGCCGAGCGCGCCGAGCTCGGCGACGGCCGGGGCGTCGGGGCCGAGGAGGACGTTGAGCGGGGCGTCGATGCCCTTGGCGAGCTCGGTGACGGTGGCGGGGTCGAGCACGCCGGGCACGAAGACGCCGGTGGCTCCGGCGCGGAGGTAGGCGGCGGCGCGGGCCAGGGTCTCGTCGAGGCGGGTGGCCGGGTCGCCGAGGCCCCGGAGGTAGGTGTCGACGCGGGCGTTGATGTAGAGGGGGACCCCGGCGGCGTCGGCCGCGGCCCGGGCGGCGGCCAGGCGCTCGGCCATCTCCGCGGGGGTGCGGTGGGGGCCGTCCTCGATGTTGATGCCGACCGCACCGGCGGCGAGCACGCCGGCGACGGTCTCGCCCACGGCGGCGGCGTCGGCGCCGAAGCCGCCCTCGATGTCGGCGGTGACGGGGACGGAGACGGCGGAGACCACGCGGGCGACGAGGTCGAGGGCCCGGTCACGGGCGAGCGCGTCGCCGTCGGGCGAGCCGAGGGACCAGGCGACGCCGGCGCTGGTGGTGGCGACGGCGGGGGCGCCGGTCGCCTCGACGATCCGGGCGCTGGCGACGTCCCAGGCGTTGGCGAGGGCGAGGGGCTTCGCGGGGGTGTGCAGGGCCGCGAACGCGGTGGCCTTGGCGGTGAGGTCGGTCTTCGTGGTCATGGGCCCACTCCACCAGACCGGGCGCGCCCGGGCCCGCGGTTTTCCGACATCAAGGCCGGGCCCGGGGGAACGGGGTTCGGCCCCGCACCCCCTACGGCGCTCCGCGCCCGCGCCTCAAACGCCGGCGGGGCTGAAAGATCGGGGCTCCGCCCCGGGCCCCGGTCCTCAAACGCCGGACGGGCTGAAAGATCGCCGGTGGGGCTGTGCTTCGGCCTACCGGGCCAGGCCCGTTTTCGCGCCCGCGCCGCAGAGGGGGATGACCGCGGTGCGGCCCTGCAGGGGGTCGGAGGGGGCGCCCGGGCCGACCGCCGCCCAGCACGCCGCCGCCGTCGGTTCGACGAAGAGCCCGCGCCGGGCCAGGTCCCGCTGGGCCTCGCGGAGGCGGTCGTCCGGGACCGTCAGGAAGGTGCCGCCGGACTTGCGGACCGCGGCCAGGATCTGCCGGGCGCGCGGCGGGGCGGGGATCGCGATCCCCTCGGCCAGGGTCGGCAGCTGCGGAACCGGATCCGCGTCCTCGGCGCCGGCCGCGAAGGCCGTGGCCAGCGGGGCCACCGCCGCGGCCTGCACCGCGACCAGCGCCGGCGGCCGCACCCCGCGCCTGGCCAGTTCCTCCACGGCCAGCGCGGCCCCCAGCAGCAGGGTCCCGTTGCCGACCGGCAGGACCAGGACCTCCGGCAGTCGCCCGCCCAGCTCCTCCCACACCTCGTACACGTACGTCTTGGTCCCGTGCAGGAAGTACGGGTTGAAGACGTGGCTCGCGTAGAAGACCCCGGGCGCGTCCGCCGCCGTACGCGCGGCCTGCGCGGCGGCCTCGCGCCCGCCGGGGATCACGCGCACGGCCGCCCCGTGCGCCCGCATCTGTTCCGTTTTCTTCTCGGACGTCCCCTCGGGCACGTGGATTTCACAATTGAGCCCGGCCCGGGCGCAGTAGGCCGCGATCGAGGTCCCCGCGTTGCCGCTGCTGTCCGCCACGACGCGTTCCGGAGCCAGCCGCCGGGCCAGCTCCACGAGCATCACGGCGCCCCGGTCCTTGAAGGAGAGCGTCGGCATCAGGAAGTCGAGCTTGGCGTGAACCCGCTCTGCCAGCGGGACCAGCGGAGTGTGACCCTCCGCCAGCGACAGTGAGAACGCCCCCGGCAGGGGCAGGGCGGACCCGTACCGCCACAGCGAATTCGGTCCGGAGGCGGGCTCCAGCGGCGCGGCCGGATCCGGCGTGAAATCGAGGTCCCAGGGCCCGCCGCAGACGGGGCACCCCCAAGGCGCAGTCCGTACGTCCGCGCGTGTACCGTCCTCGGAGCAGACGTAACCGGGGGTTGCGTGCGTCATGTGCGGATCGCCTTCGCTCGATCATGGCCGCTGTATGGCACGGATGTTACGCATCCGTTGTCCTCTTGTGGGTCGCGCCGGGGCTGGGTCAACCTTTCGAAGGCGGCAGCCCGTTGGGCCATCTGCGTTGTCATGGCCACGCTTGCGCGGTGCCGCTCCACCCCCCGCAACGCACCACCTATGAGGAGGACCCGTCACATGCCCGTGATGCGTCACACGAGCCGGAAAATCGCCGGCATCAGCGCGACCGCCGTGGTGGCCCTCGCGCTCGGCTCGGCCGCCGCGCTGCCCGCCTCGGCCGCCGACATCGGCGTGCCGGGCGTGATCCAGAACGCCGGAGCCCCCGGATCCGTCCCCGGCAGCTACATCGTGACCCTGAACGACACCGCCGCCCGCTCGACGGACGCGAGCGGCAAGGCCGTCGCGAAGCGCTACGGGGCGAAGATCGACAAGACGTACCGCGCGGCCCTCAACGGGTACTCCGTCGAGGTCTCCGAGGCGCAGGCCAAGAAGCTCGCCGGTGACCCGGCGGTCAAGTCGGTCGTGCAGAACCGTACCTTCACGGTCAGCGCCACCCAGCCCAACCCGCCGTCCTGGGGTCTGGACCGCGTCGACCAGCGCGCGCTGCCGCTCAACCAGAGCTACACCTACCCGGACCAGGCGGGCGGGGGCGTCACCGCGTACATCATCGACACCGGTGTCCGCATCACGCACCAGGACTTCGGCGGCCGCGCCTCCTACGGCTACGACGCCATCGACAACGACAACACCGCCCAGGACGGCAACGGCCACGGCACGCACGTCGCGGGCACCGTCGCGGGCGGCACGTACGGCGTGGCCAAGAAGGCCAAGATCGTCGGCGTGCGCGTGCTCGACAACAGCGGCTCCGGTACGACGGCCCAGGTCGTCGCGGGCATCGACTGGGTGACCCAGAACGCCGTCAAGCCGGCCGTGGCCAACATGTCCCTCGGCGGCGGCGCGGACTCCGCGCTCGACGCGGCCGTGCGCAACTCCATAGCCTCCGGCATCACCTACGCCGTGGCCGCGGGCAACGAGTCGAGCAACGCCTCCACCAAGTCCCCGGCGCGTGTCACCGAGGCCATCACGGTCGGCGCCACCACCAGCACCGACGCCAAGGCGAGCTACTCCAACTACGGCTCCGTCCTGGACGTCTTCGCGCCGGGCTCCTCCATCACCTCCGCGTGGGGTACGGGCGACACCGCCACCAACACCATCAACGGCACCTCGATGGCCACCCCGCACGTCACGGGCGCGGCCGCCGTCTACCTCTCGCAAAACCCGGCCAGCACCCCGGCCCAGGTGGCCACGGCCCTCGTCAACTCGGCCACCCCGGACCTGGTGACCGGACCGGGCACCGGCTCCCCGAACCGCCTGCTGTACGTCGGCGCCCAGGGCCCCGTCCCGCCGGGCAAGCGCTTCGAGAACACCGCAGACTTCGCGATCAACGACCACGCGACGGTCGAGTCCCCGATCACCGTCAGCGGTGTCACCGGCAACGCCCCGGCGACGCTGAAGGTCCCGGTCGACATCAAGCACACGTACATCGGTGACCTCAAGGTGGACCTGGTCGCGCCCGACGGCACCGTCTACACCCTGCACAACCGTGCCAACGGCGGGGCCGACAACATCGTCAGGACCTTCACCGTGAACGCCTCGGCGGAGACGGCGAACGGTGTCTGGAAGCTGCGCGTGAACGACAACGCGACGGGCGACACCGGGAAGATCGACTCCTGGGCGCTCCAGTTCTGAGCGGTATCCGAGCGCAGTGCGAGCAGTATCCGGGCAGGAGGGGCGGCGGGCACTGACCGCTCCCTGACCAACCGCGGGGGCGACCGGCATGCCGGTCGCCCCCGCTGCGTACTATTCGCGCATTCGTTCGCGCGCATCGTTCGCGCGTGACGCCCCATGCGATGGAGTCCGACCCCGTGAGCACCCCGCCGAGTCCTCCTCCCGGACCGGGCCACTCCTGGCCCCCGCCGTCCCCGCAGCCCGCCTGGGGCCCACCGCCCGGATACGGGCAGCCGCAGCACCCCCCGCCGCTCAACGGTTTCGCGCTCGCCTCCTTCCTGTCCGGGCTGCTGTGCTTCGCGCCGCTCGGCATCGCCTTCGGCATCGCGGCCCTCGTGCAGATCTCGAAGCGGCGCGAGCGCGGCAAGGTCCTCGCGATCACGGGCCTGGCGCTGTCCGTGCTGATGACCGGAGTGCTGGTCTTCGCCGCCGACCGGATCGCCACGGCGGTCGGGGACCGTTTCGACGGACTGGGTGACTACACCGAGGTCGAGGGCGAGCTCACGGACGTCGACGCGCTGCGGGCGGGCGACTGCTTCAACGTCCAGGACGGTGAACTGCTCGACGAGCACCCGCTGATGTACCGGATCGACTGCGCGGAGAAGCACCACGGCGAGGTCACCGCGAAGAAGCGGCTCGACGGGGTGGACGCCCCCGGCTCGGCCGCGGCCGTCCGCGCCTCCGAGGACGCGTGCTGGCAGGCCCAGGACGAGTACGCGATGGACACGTGGGCGCTGCCCGACCACGCGGAGATGTTCTACTACGCGCCGTCGCGCCAGTCCTGGTACCAGGGGGACCGGATGCTGCTCTGCGTGATCGGCACGACCGAGCCGGAGGGGCGCGGCAGCCTGCGCCAGGACTCCGGCAGGCTGGGGCCCGAGCAGGTGGACTTCCTGCGCGCCGCCAACGCCGTCGAGTTCGCCCTGAGCCGGCCCCCCGAGGAGGAGGTCGACGAGGCGCTGGGCGAGCACCAGGCGTGGGCGCGCCGGATCCACGCGGCGCTGGGCGAGGAGGCGAAGGTACTCCGGGGCCACACGGGCCGGCCGGGGCTGGAGAAGGCGGTCCCCGCGCAGCTCAAGGAGATCGAGGCGGCCCGCGCGGAGTGGCTGCGCGCCTCGCAGGCGAGGACGCCGGGGGAGTTCGACAAGCAGTGGGCCCGGGCGCTGGCCTCCCTGTCGTTGGAGACGGAGCAGGCGCTGCGCGGCGCGTACGGGCTTTCGATGGCGGTCCCGCAGTGGCTGGAGGACAGCCAGGAAGGCCCGGAGGACCCGGACGGCGGGCCCGGCCGGGGGCCCTCGACGGAGGCGGCGTGACGTCGTTCCGGTAACGCGCGGTAACGGGTTTGAGTGACCTGGCTTCATCACTTCGGGTGAAACTCTGGCCCTTGCTTGCGGTCTTCAACCGTCGGTTGCCAGGGTGTAGCTGTCTGTCAACCTGATGGGAGTGGCCAGTGACTTTCGGTGAGCAGCCGGCCTATCTACGCGTGGCCGGGGATCTTCGACGGAAGATCGTCGACGGTTCTCTGCCCCCGCACGCCCGGCTCCCCTCCCAGGCCCGCATCCGCGAGGAGTACGGGGTCTCCGACACCGTGGCCCTGGAGGCGCGCAAGGTCCTCATGGCGGAGGGGCTGGTCGAGGGCCGGTCCGGCTCCGGTACGTACGTACGGGAACAGCCGGTCCCGCGGCGGGTGGCCCGCTCCGGCTACCGCACGGGCGGCACGTCGACGCCGTTCCGGCAGGAGCAGGCGGACGCCGGGGCGCGCGGCACGTGGGAGTCGAGCAGCGAACAGGCGGGCGCGCCCGCCGAGATCGCGAAGCGGCTCGGCATCGAGCCGGGGGAGCGGGTGATGCGGACGCGGTACGTCTTCCGCGACGCGGGGGAGGCGATGATGCTGTCGACCTCCTGGGAGCCGCTCGCCGTGACCGGCCGGACCCCGGTGATGCTGCCGGAGGAGGGCCCCCTGGGCGGCTCCGGGGTGGTGGACCGGATGGCCGCGATCGACGTCGTCGTGGACAACGTCGTGGAGGAGGTCGGCGCGCGGCCGGGCCTGGCGGAGGAGCTCGTACAGCTGGGCGGGGTGCCGGGGCACGTGGTGCTGGTGATCGGCCGCACGTACTTCGCCTCCGGGCGCGCGGTGGAAACGGCCGATGTGGTGGTCCCCGCGGACCGCTACCGCCTGTCGTACCACCTCCCGGTCCGCTAGTGCCGTGGCCGGAAAGCGGACACGGGTGTGCGGGGGTGTAACCCCGTCGTGACGAGGGGAGTGGGGGTGTAACCGGCGGGCAACGCCCGAGGGTGACGGGGCGTCACATCGCGGCCCTACCGTCCGGCGGTATGACCGACACCGCCGCCACCCCCGCCACCGCCACGCCGCCGAGCCGTACCTACGCGAAACTCGCCGCCGACGAGAGCCGCGAGGACTACTCGCTCAGATACGCGCCCCACTCCTTCCGCCGCTGGGGCCCCGGCACCGTCGCCGGCACCGCCCTCGGCGGCATCGCCTACCTCGCCGACTTCGCCATCGGCGCCTCCATCGTCTTCGCCTACGGATTCACCAGCGGGGCCGCCGCGATCCTGGCCGCCGCCGTGGTCATCTTCCTGACCGGCATCCCGATCGCGCGCGCGTGCGCCACGTACGGCCTGGACATGGACCTGGTGACGCGCGGCGCGGGCTTCGGGTACTTCGGCTCCACCCTGACCTCCCTCATCTACGCCTCCTTCACCTTCATCTTCTTCGCGCTCGAAGGCTCGATCATGGCCCAGGCCATGCACCAGGCCTTCGGACTGCCCGTCGAGATCGGCTACCTGGTCACGACCCTCATCGTGATCCCCATCGTCTTCCGCGGCATGGGCGCCCTCGCCAAGGTGCAGGCCTGGACCCAGCCGGTCTGGCTGATCGGGCTGGTGCTCCCCTTCGTGGTGCTCGCCTTCCACGCTCCCGACGCGTGGGGCGCCTTCGCCGACTTCGGCGGGACCGAGGGCGCCGGGTCCGGGTTCTCGTGGATCGGCTTCGGGTTCGGGACCGGCATCGCGCTCTCGCTGATCGCACAGATCGGGGAGCAGGCCGACTACCTGCGGTTCATGCCTGCCAAGACCCCGGCCAACAGCCGGAGGTGGAACCTCGCCGTGCTCGCCGCCGGCCCCGGCTGGGTGATCATCGGCGCGGCCAAGCAGCTCGGCGGCGCCTTCCTCGCCTTCGTCGCCCTGGAGGCGGTGGGCAAGACGCACGCCCTGGAGCCGATCGCCCCGCAGATCGAGGCCCTTCGCCCGTGGCTCGGCGGCTTCGCACTGCCCGCCGCCGCGCTCTTCGTGATCGTCTCCCAGATCAAGATCAACGTCACCAACGCGTACAGCGGATCGCTGTCCTGGTCGAACTTCTTCTCCCGCGTCACCCACCGCCACCCCGGCCGGGTCTGGTACATCTTCCTCAACCTCGCCATCGCGCTGACGCTGATGGAGCTGAACATGTTCGCGATGCTCGGCAAGCTGCTGGGCTTCTACTCCAACGTCGGCATCGCCTGGATCGCCGCGGTCGCCGCCGACCTCGTGATCAACAAGCGGCTCGGACTGAGCCCGCCCTACATCGAGTTCAAGCGCGCCTACCTCTACGCCGTGAATCCGGCGGGTTTCGGCTCGATGGTGATCGCCTCGACCGTCTCGATCCTTGCCTTCTTCGGGCTGTTCGGCACCTACGCCGAGGCCTTCTCCACCTTCATCGCCGCCGGACTCGCCCTCCTGCTGTGCCCGTTGATCGCCTGGGTGACCAGGGGGAAGTACTACCTGGCCCGGCCCAACACGGTGACGGGCCCGGGCACCGCCGCCCCGGACATCACCGCCACCCACGCGTGCGCGGTCTGCGAGGCGGCGTACGAACTCCCCGACATCGCCGACTGCCCTGTCCGATCGGGCCCGATCTGTTCCCTGTGCTGCTCCCTCGACGCGACCTGCGGGGACGTCTGCCGGAAGGAGACGCCGGGCGGTGCGGTGATCCTGCCGATGCCTTCGGTGCGCGCCGTCTGAACGGGCGCGCACGGCCCACTCGTACGCATGGCCGGATGCGTACGCCTGCGAGGTACCTCTTCGTGAAAAACCGTATCCGCTGCGTAAAGGTCGGGCGTAAGCTCGGGCATATGCGCAATGCGGTTTCCCGGGCAGGTACGTCGGCGGAGGGTGAAACGCGATGAACGACAGCGGTGCCCTGCTCCCGTGGCTGGTCATACGTCAGGACGACAACGGCAACCGCTACCGGGTGGGCCGGTACGCCACCCGGGCCGAGGCCCAGAAGGTCGCCGACAGCCTCGACGACCGAGGACACAAGCAGCTCTACTGGGTCGAGCGGATCGGTCACACCGCCACGATGAACTGAGCATCCAGTGTTGACATAGGCTCCGCCCATGACTGTACGAGTGGTCGTGGGCGGAGCCCTTTGTCATGAGGGGCGCCTGCTGGCCGCCCGCCGCAGCGCACCGCCGGAGCTCGCCGGACGCTGGGAGCTGCCGGGCGGGAAGGCCGAGCCGGGTGAGTCCGTCCCCGAGGCGCTGGTGCGCGAACTGCGCGAGGAGCTCGGCGTGGAGACCGAGCCGCTGGAGCGCATCCCGGGGGAGTGGCCGCTGAAACCCGGCCTCGTCCTGCACGTGTGGACCGCCCGCCTGCTGTCCGGGGTGCCGGCGCCGCTGGAGGACCACGACGAGCTGCGCTGGCTCGGGCCGCAGGAGCTGGACTCGGTGGACTGGCTCGACCAGGACCGGCCCGCGGTCGCCGAGGCCGGACGCCGGCTGCGCGGGCAGGGGCACGTGGAGGACGTCCCGGACGTCGAACCCCTCGTCGGCCCGGACGGCGCAGGGGGCGGGGGCGCGTGACGCTCTCGCCGTAGGCCGTCCGTGCCACAGTGCGCCGTGGGCGGGGGATCGAGTGGTACGACGCCCCGAATATCGGGTATGTCGCTATTAATCCCTATCTCGTCGCTCTTTCGTCCCAGACGAACCGGACTGGGGTCGCTGCCGGCCCGGGAAGTGATCGGCGTGATCGACACAGAAGGTGAGTGCGCCGAGTGGGCCTTTCCCGCCGAGCCCGGTGCCGTCCGCACCGCCCGCCACGCCGTACGCGGCGCCCTCCACTCCTGGGGCCTGGAAGCCGTCGGTGATGTGACCGTCCTGCTGGTCAGCGAGCTCGTCACCAACTCCCTGCGGTACGCCTCCGGCCCCATCGGGGTCCGCCTGGAGCGGCGCAATCCAGCCGCCGGCAGCCCGGCGGGCGGCCCCGCGCTGCTCGTGGAGGTTTCGGATCCGCTTCCGGATCCGCCCCGCGAGCGAGTCGCCGAGGCGGACGACGAGGGGGGCCGCGGCCTGCACCTCGTCGCCGCCTCCTCGCGGCGCTGGGGGACCCGCCACGGGAAGTCGGGCAAGACAGTGTGGTTCGAATTGGCTCTTCCTGGTGAGTAACAAGGAGAACGGCGGCGGGTGATCCCCCGGCCGAAGCTCCCGGTGACAGCGGGGGCGGGTGCCCGGGGGAGATCACGCGAGATGGCTCGAAATCATCGAGACCGTGCTGTGATCGTGAACGCCGTGCCGTCCGGGGCCGTGGTGCTGAATACTGCGGTCATGGCCGGTCCGGTTGCGGTGAGCTGGAGGGGACGGTCGCGTGAGCGAAATACCTGCGCAGGCACATCAGGCCGACGTGCCTCGGGAGACATGGCACGACGCCCTGTGGCACAGCAGTCCGCCTGGCTCGATATATGACTACATAAAGGTCGCGTCCTTCTCGATCGGGCCCGACGGGTACATCGACCAGTGGAGCCTGCGCGCCGAGGAACTGTTCGGTCTGACGGCCGCACAGGCCGTCGGCCGCGACCCGGTCGACGCCTTCATGCCGCCCGAGCTGCGCCCCGACGCACACCGCAAGGTCGCCGAGATCCTGGACGGCAAGGAGTGGACCGGCCTGATCCCCTTCCGGATCCCGGGTGGCGACGGCGCGCACGGAGTGGCCGAGATCTATGTGATGCCCACCCTGACCGAGACCGCCGAACGGGCCGCGCTGTGCGTCGTCGTCGACGTCCGCGCACTGCGGCGCATCGAGTCGGACCTGGCGGCCTCACAGGCCATATTCGGCCAATCTCCTTTCGGCTTCCTCCTCTTCGGCACGGACCTCACCGTGCAGCGGGCCAACCGCCGCTTCGCCACCGTCTTCGGAGGCGCCGTGGAGGAGCACCGCGGCCGGACCGTGCACGACTACCTGCCGCCGCACGAGGCCGACCGGATGGCGGATGCCCTGCGCCGGGTGCTGGACACCGGGGAATCGGTCACCGACCTGCGGATCACCGGCGCCGCCCCCGGCAGCCGGGAGAACCGCCACTGGTCCATCAACCTCTACCGCGTCCACGGCGGATCCGGCCGCCCCATCGGCGTCGCCGGCATCGGCACCGACGTCACCCGCCGCCACCTCGCCGCCCGCGAGGCCGCCGGGGTACGGCGCAATCTCGCCCTGCTCAACGAGGCCGGGCACCGCATCGGAAACTCCCTCGACCTGGAGACCACCGCCCGGGAACTCCTCGACGTCACCGTCCCCGGCTTCTGCGACCTGGCCGCCGTCGACCTCTACCAGGGGCTGCTCCTCGGCGACGACGACCGGCCCGCACGACCGCAGGGGCCGGGCGTGCCCAGCCTGCCCGGCCAGGGCCCGGCCCGGACCCCGTCCGCCGCGCTGCGCCGGGTGGCCTTCGCCTCCGCCGTCTCGGACGCGCCGCTGTCCGGTCCGGGCGCGCTGGTCTCCGTAGGCGACGTCCACCGGTACCCGGCGGCGTCCCCGGGCGCGCTCGCCCTGCGCACGGCGCGACCGCGGCTGATCGAGGGCGGCGGACCGGAGGACCTCGTGCAGTCCACGCTGGTCGTGCCGATGGTCGCCCACGACACCGTGGTCGGGCTCGCGCAGTTCTCCCGTACGAAGGGCAGCGAACCCTTCGGCGAACGCGACCGGGCGGTGGCCGTGGAACTCGCCGCCCGGGCCGCCGTGTGCATCGACAACGCGCGGCTGTACCGGCGCGAGCACGAGCGGGCCTTGA
Organism: Streptomyces sp. NPDC046308; assembly: GCF_055588065.1. Taxonomy (NCBI): domain Bacteria; kingdom Bacillati; phylum Actinomycetota; class Actinomycetes; order Kitasatosporales; family Streptomycetaceae; genus Streptomyces; species Streptomyces sp. NPDC046308. The sequence continues at coordinate 661,247 of NZ_JBVJFB010000003.1, read as the reverse complement.
TACTGCAGCGCAGCCTGCTGCCCCCCGGCGACCCGGAGGCCGCCGGCCTGGACATCGCCTGCCGGTACCTGCCGGGGAACGCGGCGACGGAGGTCGGCGGCGACTGGTTCGACGTCATCGAGCTGCCCGGCCACCGCACGGCGCTCGTCGTCGGCGACGTCATGGGCCGGGGGCTGCGGGCCGCCGTCGCCATGGGCGAACTGCGCACCGCCGTACGGACCCTCGCGCTGCTGGACCTCGAACCGGCGGAGGTGCTGACCGCGCTCGACGAGATCGCCCGGGGCCTCGGCGCCCCCGGCGGCTCCCAGCAGGCCTCGCGGGCGGCCCTGCACTCACGGGACGCCGACCGCTCCGAGGTCTACCTCGCCACCTGCGTCTACGCCGTCTACGACCCGGTGACGCGGCGCTGCACGATCGCCAACGCGGGCCACATGCCGCCCGTGCTGGTGGAGCCGCCGGACGAGGGCGGGAAGCCGAGGCCCGCACTGCTCCTGGAGGTGCCGCCCGGGATGCCGCTGGGCGTGGGCGGAGAGCCGTTCGAGGAGGTCGAGGTCGAACTCCCCGAGGGCGCCCTGCTGGCCCTCTACACCGACGGGCTCGTGGAGTCCCGCGACCACCCGCTGGAGGAGGGCCTGCGCGGCCTGCGGGCCGCCCTCGCGGACCCGGTCCGCCCCCTCGAGGACGTCTGCGACCACGTCCTCAACACCCTGGACACCCGGCACGGCGAGGACGACATCGCCCTGCTGATGGCCCGGGTGCAGGGGCTCCCGGTGGACGCGGTGGGGGACTGGCAGTTGCCGCGCGAGGCCCGGTCCGTGGGCCGGGCGCGGGAGCTGGCCCGCGCCAAGCTGCCCGCATGGGGCCTGGAGGGCCTGCTGGACACCACCGAACTGCTGGTCAGCGAACTCGTCACCAACGCGCTGCGGTACGGGGAGGGCGAGATCCGGCTGCGGCTGCTGCTGGACCGGACCCTGGTCTGCGAGGTGTGGGACGCCAACCTGGTGCAGCCGCGCCGGCGGCGGGCCCGCGACACCGACGAGGGCGGCCGGGGCCTCCAGCTCGTGGGCCTGCTGTCCGCCGGGTGGGGCACGCGCCGTACCCACCGCGGCAAGACGGTCTGGTTCGAGCTCCCGCTGCCCGGCGCGGCGGCCGAGGCCGTGGCCGAGCTGTCGGCGGAACAACTGCTGAGCATGTACGGCTGAGCGTGCGCGGCTGAGCGGGACCGCACGGCCGCGCCCCCGGACCCGCCCGGTCCGGGGGGCTGCCGCATGTGACCCCCGATCAGGTCCCCGACGGTTGCGGACCCCGCACGGCGCCGGTCAGCGGGGCCACCGTGCGCCATCCCATCGCCTCGTACAGGGCCCGGCCCTCCGGTGTCGCGCCCAGCACGCCCGCCGTGGCGCCCTGCCCCGCGGCGGCGGCGGTGAGCCCGCGCATGACCAGGCGTCCCAGGCCCCGGCGCTGGTGGGCCGGGTCGGTCTCCACCTGGTCGACGACGGCGCCGAGGCCGGTGACGGCGACCTGGCCGCGCGCGGCGAAGGTGCCGTCGGCGGTGCGCACCAGGACGCGGGTGACGCCGGCGCGGGTCCAGCTGTCCAGCCGGTACCCGCCGGGTGTTCCGGGCAGGGCGCGGGCGGCGGCGTCGGCGTCGGGGAGCGGGGCGGACATCAGGTAGCCGGGTCCGCCGGCGAGCCGCCAGCCGGGAGCGAGCCAGGGCTCCAGCGTCTCCGGCGCGACCAGCGCCTTCAACCAGGCGCCGGGCGCGGTGGCCTGTCCGGCGAGTTCGCGGACGGTCGCCTCCTCGGCGGAGTGCAGGACGTGGCGCATGACGTGTCCGGGCAGGCCGACGTCGATGGTGAAACCCCAGGAACGGGGCACGGGTTCGGCTGCGCCGCGCGAAAGGGTCCAGCCGTGGACCCACGCTCGTGCGGCCTCGGCCGTGTGCGCGTAAGGCAAGGTTCCCCCCGAGTAGGTAACAGACGAACTCGCAGGGTGATTATTACAGCAGGGTGGGCCCTAGGCGGCGCGGCCCTGCTTGAGCGCGGCGAGCCTGGCCTCGATCTCCGAGGACTTCCCGAGGTCTTCCAGGTACTCGAACTGGGCGTCCAGCGAGGACGCGGCCAGCTCCTGCCTGCCCAGCGCCATCGCCTCCTCCCGCCGGACCTTCTCCTCGAAGCGGTTCAGGTCGCTCGTCGGGTCCATGACGTCGATGTTCTTCACCGCGTCCAGCATCGTGTTCTGCGCCTGAGCCGTCCTGGCACGGGCCACCAGCTCGTCCCGCTTCGACTGGAGCTCGACCAGCTTGCCCTTCATCGAGTCCAGACCCGACTTGAGCTTGTCGACGACCTCCGTCTGGGCGGCGATCGTCGGCTCCGCCGTCCTCGCCTCCTTCTCCGACTGCATCTGCCGGCCCAGCGCCACCTTCGCGAGGTTGTCGAACTTGTCGGCGTCCGCCGTCGCCCCCGCCGCCCGCAGCTCGTCCCCCTTCCTGCTCGCCGCGAGGGCCTTGGCACCCCACTCGGAAGCCGCCTCCACGTCCTCCTTGTGGTCCGCCTCCAGCATCCGCAGGTTCCCGATCGTCGTCGCGACGGCCTGCTCCGCCTCCGAGATGTTGTTCGTGTAGTCGCGGATCAGCTGGTCCAGCATCTTCTGCGGGTCCTCCGCTTGGTCCAGCAGCGCGTTGATGTTGGCCTTGGCGAGCTGGGTGACACGGCCGAGGATGGTCTGCTTGCTCATGACTCGTCTCTCCTGATGAGGAAGGGGCTGTCCGTTGCGGTTGCCGCTGCACGTTGCCGTTGCCGTTGCCGTTGCCGGTTCAGAAGCGGCCGCCGCCGCCCATGCGGCCGCGGGTTCCGCCACCGCCGAACGAGCCGGGCCCGCTGCCGCCGCCGAAACCGCCGCCGAAGCCCCCGCCACCGCCGTGGCCCCCGCCGCCCAGCCCGCCCCGCAGGATCTCGCCGAGGATGATCCCGCCGAGCACGGCGCCGCCCTGACCGCCGCCGCGCCGGCCCCCGTACGGGTCCTGGTACGCCCGTACGTCCTGCTCCGCCAGCCGCTGCGCCTCCCGCGCCAGCGCGTCCGCCCGCTGCGCCTGCGCCAGCGCGCCCGACGGATCACCCGCCGCCAGCGCCCCCGCCCGCTCCAGGTGCCGGCCCGCCTCCGCCAGCCGGGTGCGGGCCTGGCTGCCGACCGCGCCTCGGCTGGTCGTGACGTAGTCCGTCGCCGCGCCGATCGCGCTGCGCGCGGAGAGCACGGCCTGGTCGAGCAGGGCCACCGCCCGCTGCCGGCCCGACTCCCGCTCCCGCACCCCGGAAAGGGCCTCGTCGAGGGCCGCGTCGGCCTCCTCGACCCGGCGCAGGGCGTCGATCGGGTCGTACCGGCCCGCCGCCTCCTCCTGTCGTACGGCGGCCAGTACGGCCTCCGCCCGGCCGATCCGCCCGCGCAGGTCGGCCGTCGAGGTGCCCTCCGCGGTACCGGTCAGCAGTCCGCCCGCGTCCGCCAGGTCGGTCTCCGTCTCGGTCAGCGCGCCCGGCAGCTTCCCGGCCGCCTCCGCCAGCTCCTGCGCCCGCCGCTCGACCGCGTCCATCAAGGTCGCCGCCTGGTCCACGGCGGCCTCGGCGGCCCGTACGTGCACGGCCGCCGTACCCCTCTCGCCGCCGTCGAGGGCCGCGTGGGCCAGCCCCAGGTTGGTCGCCGCGAACAGCAGCCGGTCCTTGGCCTGTTCCGGATGGGAGGAGACGGGCGCGGAAGCGGAGTCCGCGTACCGCCGCGTCAGCGCGGTCAGGGTGGCCTCGGCGGTGGTGGCGCGCCCGGTCAGTTCCAGATAGCGCTCCTCCACGGTCGCCAGCGCCTGCGGGGCGTTCTTCTCCAGGTCCCGCAGCCGGTCGAAGTCCGCCGACTCCGCGTCGAGCCGCCGGTTCGCCTCGGTGCAGCGGGCGACGATCTCGTCCAGCATCCGGCGCCGGGCCGCGTCGTCCTCCGGGTAGGCGTCGTCCAGCTGCTGGCGCAGCCGGAAGGCATGGGTCAGCTCGCCCTTGGCGTACTCCACGGCCTCGGTGAAGGGGCCGACCGCCTCGTCGCCGAACTGCGCGGAGGCGAAGCCCAGTTCCTCCGTGCTGGTGCGCACGGCGTCATCCGTCTCCACCAGCAGGGTCTTGGCCCTGGCGTCCAGTTCCGGCAGCGGAAGCCGGTCCGGTGCCCCTTCGGGCCAGCCCGGCCCGGTCGTCGTACCGCGTCCGCCGCCGGCGGCCGTCTTCCGCTTGCGGCGCGTGAACGCGTACGCCGCGAGGGCGCCGGCCGCGCCGACCGCGACCACCGGCAGCACGAAGTCCCCGGCCCCGTCCTCGCCGCTCGCCCCGCCGCCGGGATCGGCCGGGCCGGGGGTGATGGTGGGGACGGGCACGGGCTGCCCGCCGATCACCGCGTTGTAGCCGTTCGCCGCCCCGATCGCGGCGCCCGCCCAGTCGTTCTGCCGCAGCGCCGGCTCGATGGCGTCCCGGGCCACGGCCGCGAGCTTGTCCTCGGTGAAACCGGAATCGACGGCGGCCGAATAGGCGTACTGGCGGGCCCCCGTCGCCACCGCCAGCAGGATGTCGTTCTGGCCGAGCCCGTTCTTCTCGGCGGTGGCGTCGGCCCAGCTCTGGGCGGAGCGCCCGGAGAAGTCGTCCACGTACGCCACGAAGAGCTGGATCCGGCGGTCGGCGTAGAGCTCGTCGAGCGCGGCGGTGACGTCGGCCCGCCGGCCCTCCAGCGCCCCGACCCGGTCGGTGATCTGCCCCTGCCGGGACAGCGTGACGGGGTCCTCGGCCCGTGCGGGCGGCGCCTGGCCCACCCCCCAGCCGCCGAGCGCCAGCAGTGCGGCTGCCAGGGCGAGCCCGGCCCGTACGCGTACCTGGCTCTTCGGCTCGCTTCTCGGCGGGGTCACATTTGGGAGGGTATGAGCGGTTCCCCGTGCCCGCATCCGGAGCAACGCGCAGTGACGCGCCCCGGCCCCTGTCGTTGGCAGACCATGAAGAAGATCATGACTGCGGCCGTGCTCACCCTCGCCGCCCTCAGCCTCGCGGCCCCCGCCCACGCCGACGACGACAGCAACTTCGGCGGCGGGGTGAACGCGGCCAACAACTGGAACTTCACCGCGGCCGCCGTCTGCCTCCAGGAGGTCGCCGTCGTCCCCGTCCTGGGCGACTGGGTGGGCGACCACACCAACAACTGCGCCAACGGCAACGTCATCGACCACTCCGAGCGCTGACCGGCCCGGGGCCGGGACCCCTCCGGAGAGGGTCCCGGCCCCGCACCCGCGACCTCAGCCCCGCCGACGGCCGATCTTGTCGCCCAGCCACACCAGCGGGTCGTACTTGCGGTCCACCGCCCGCTCCTTCAGCGGGATCAGCGCATTGTCGGTGATCTTGATGCCCTCGGGGCAGACCTCCGTACAGCACTTGGTGATGTTGCAGTACCCCAGCCCGTGCTCCTCCTGGGCCGTGCGCTTGCGGTCCAGACCCGCCTCCGAGGCCGCGTCCAGCGGGTGCATGTCCAGCTCCGCCACCCGCATCAGGAAACGCGGACCGGCGAAGGCACTCTTGTTCTCCTCGTGGTCACGCACCACATGGCAGGTGTCCTGGCACAGGAAGCACTCGATGCACTTGCGGAACTCCTGCGAGCGCTCCACGTCCATCTGCTGCATCCGGTACGCGCCCGGCGCCACCCCCTCCGGCGGCACGAAGGCCGGCACCTCCCGCGCCTTCGCGTAGTTGAAGGACACGTCCGTCACCAAGTCGCGGACGACCGGGAACGCACGCAGCGGGGTGACCGTGATCGTCTCGGACCGCTCGAAGGTGGACATCCGCGTCATGCACATCAGCCGCGGCCGGCCGTTGACCTCCGCACTGCACGAACCGCACTTGCCCGCCTTGCAGTTCCAGCGCACCGCGAGGTCCGAGGCCTGGGTGGCCTGGAGCCGGTGGACGATGTCCAGGACCACCTCCCCGTCGTGCACCTCGACGGTGAAGTCCCGCAGTTCCCCGCCCTCCGCGTCGCCCCGCCAGATCCGGAAGCTCGCGTCGTACGTACTCATTCGTACAGCTCCTCTTCGGCGAGGTACTTGACCAGCTCTTCCTTCTCGAAGAGCGCGAGCAGGTCGGGACGGATGGGCTCGGTGCGGGTGCGTTCGAGGACGATCCGGTCCGCCGCCGGATCCGCCGGGGGCGGGTCGACGGGGCGGCACAGCAGGTTCACCGGACGCCAGCCGCGCTCCATCGACGGACAGTCCTCCCGGGTGTGCCCGCCGCGGCTCTCGGTGCGCTCCAGCGCGGCGCGCGCCACGCACTCGCTGACCAGCAGCATGTTCCGCAGGTCCAGGGACAGGTGCCAGCCCGGGTTGAACTGCCGGTGCCCCTCGACCCCGGCCCGGGCGGCCCGCACGCGCAGGGTCGCGAGCCGCTCCAGGGCCTCGGCCATCTCGCCCTCGCGCCGGATGATGCCGACGAGGTCGTTCATCGTCGTCTGGAGCTCCTGGTGGAGGGTGTACGGGTTCTCCGCGCCCTCCGCCGCGTGGAAGGGGGCCAGGGCCTCCGCGGCCGCCGCGTCGACCTCCGCCTGGGAGACCGCGGGCCGCTCACCGGCGGCCGTGGCGTGCTCCGCCGCGTGCAGTCCGGCCCGCCGCCCGAAGACCAGCAGGTCGGAGAGGGAGTTCCCGCCGAGCCGGTTCGAGCCGTGCATCCCGCCCGCGACCTCGCCCGCGGCGAACAGCCCCGACACCCCGACGGTGGCCGCGCTCTCGGAGTCGACCGCGATCCCGCCCATCACGTAGTGGCAGGTCGGGCCCACCTCCATCGGCTCCGCGGTGATGTCCACGTCCGCCAGTTCCTTGAACTGGTGGTACATCGACGGCAGCCGCCGCTTGATCTTCTCGGCGGGCATCCGGGTGGACACGTCGAGGAAGACCCCGCCATGCGGGGAGCCGCGGCCGGCCTTCACCTCCGCGTTGATGGCCCGGGCCACCTCGTCGCGCGGCAGCAGCTCGGGCGGACGCCGGTTGTGGTCCGGGTCCTCGTACCAGCGGTCGCCCTCCGCCTCCGACTCCGCGTACTTCTCCTTGAACACGTCGGGGACGTAGTCGAACATGAAGCGCTTGCCCTCGGAGTTGCGCAGCACCCCGCCGTCGCCGCGCACCGACTCCGTGACGAGGATGCCCTTCACCGACGGGGGCCAGACCATGCCGGTCGGGTGGAACTGCACGAACTCCATGTTCAGCAGGGGCGCGCCCGCGAGCAGGGCCAGCGCGTGGCCGTCGCCGGTGTACTCCCACGAGTTCGACGTGGTCTTGAAGGACTTGCCGATCCCGCCCGTGGCCAGCACCACCGCCGGTGCCTCCAGGACGAAGAACCGCCCGGACTCGCGCTCGTAGCAGAAGGCCCCCGAGACCCTCCCCCCGTCCTTCAGGACCCTGGTGACGGTGCACTCCTGGAAGACCTTGAGCCGGGCCTCGTAGTCCCCGTACTCCTTGAAGTCCTCCTGCTGGAGCGCGACGATCTTCTGCTGGAGGGTGCGGATCAGCTCCAGTCCGGTGCGGTCGCCGACGTGCGCGAGGCGCGGGTACTCGTGGCCGCCGAAGTTGCGCTGGGAGATCTTGCCGTCGGGCGTGCGGTCGAAGAGCGCGCCCCAGGTCTCCAGCTCCCAGACCCGGTCCGGGGCCTCCTTCGCGTGCAGTTCCGCCATCCGCCACTGATTGAGGAACTTGCCCCCGCGCATGGTGTCGCGGAAGTGCACCTGCCAGTTGTCGCCCTCGTTGACGTTGCCCATGGAGGCGGCGATCCCGCCCTCCGCCATCACCGTGTGGGCCTTGCCGAAGAGGGACTTGCAGATCACGGCCGTCCGGGCGCCGCGCTCGCGGGCCTCGATCGCGGCCCGCAGCCCGGCGCCGCCCGCGCCGACCACGACCACGTCCCACTGCTGCCGTTCGACTTGGGCCATGTCAGAAGATCCTCGGGTCGGTGAAGGCGCCGCTGGCCAGCAGGTAGACGTAGAAGTCGCACAGGGCCACGCTGATCAGGGAGGCCCACGCCAGCTGCATGTGACGGGTGTTGAGCCGGCTGACCCAGCCCCAGAGCCGGTAGCGGACCGGGTGCTTCGAGAAGTGCTTGAGCCGGCCGCCCATGATGTGGCGGCAGGAGTGGCAGGACAGCGTGTAGGCCCAGATCAGCGTGATGTTGACCAGGAACAGCAGGGTCCCGAGGCCCATGTGGCCCCACGCGTAGTGCTCGTCGCGGAAGGTCAGCACGGTGTCGTAGGTGAGGATGCCCGCGACCGGGACCGCCGCGTAGAAGAAGTACCGGTGGGCGTTCTGGAGGATCAGCGGGAAGCGGGTCTCGCCGGTGTACTTCGCGTGCGGTTCGGCGACGGCGCAGGCGGGCGGCGAGGCCCAGAAGCCGCGGTAGTAGGCCTTGCGGTAGTAGTAGCAGGTCAGCCGGAACCCGAGCGGGAAGACCAGGATCAGCAGGGCGGGCGACAGGCCCCACCAGCTGCCGAAGACCTCCCAGTTGGGGCCGCCCTTCATGGGGACGCAGTTCTCCGCGAGGCACGGGGAGTAGAAGGGCGAGACGTAGGGGGCCGCGTAGTAGTCGGCGTTGGCGAAGGCCCGCCAGGTCGAGTAGGCGATGAAGGCGAGCAGCCCGGCCGCGGTGACGGCGGGGGAGACCCACCACCGGTCGGTCCGCAGGTGCCGGGCAGTGATCGCGGCCCGGGAGGCGTCGTGGACGCCGCCGGGCCGCTGCCGGGGTGGTTGTGTTCCTGTGGCCAAAGAGGACTCCGGGAGGAGTGATGAGGGGTGGCCCCAGGGGGCCCGGCCGCGAGCGGCCGGGCCGGATGGGGTGTGCGGGAGGTCGTGGGGTCGCGTACGCCGCTCAGGGCGCGCGACGGTCGCGGGCGCCGAGGCCCTCGTCGTCCGAGTCGGTCCACAGCGAGCTGTCGTACGGCGTGTCCGGGACCGTCACCATCCGGGACGGGTCCGGCGGGGACGCCGGCGTCGAGCTCCCGGGCTTGCGCCGCCCGGCCTGCTGCTCCAGCTGCTCGACCTTGCGCGTGAGCTCGTCGAGGTTCCGTCGTACGGCACTCAGATCGTCTTGCAGGGACATGATTTGCCCTCACTTCCGCCAAGCTGCGGTGGCAACGCTCATGTGCGCCTGCGAGTGTCGCGCTTCCCGTCCCCCGTTGTGAAGGGACGTGCAGCGATTGCAGGCGCGCAGGCGTGAACTGTGCGCCCCTCCCTGCCCCCATTCTCATCCCCCTCCCGGGGGACCGCTCCCTCGGCGCGCAAGCCGGATTGGTCCGCACGGGTGGGGTTCGCGGCGTGGCGAGAGGCGGGTGCGAAGGGTGCGGCGGACCGTCGATTTCAGTGGGATCCGGCAACCGGTGTGATCAGCTCCATATACCGCCGAACGTGATCATGCTTCCCCCACGTCCCGCCCCCGGAGGTACCACCCATGTCCCAGCGAAGGCGCAGGTCCTTGGCGCTCCTGACCTCGGGAGTCCTCGCACTGCCGCTCCTCACGGGCTGCGGCGCGGGTGAAGAGGAGGGCGGCCCCGTCGCCGCCGGGCAGGACATCGCCACGACCGCGCGCGAGAAGGTCGTGGACGGGGGTGTGCTGCGGTGGGCCGTGGACGCCCTGCCGGACACCCTGAACACCTTCCAGGCCGACGCGGACGCCACCACCACCCGTATCGCCGGTGCCGTGCTGCCGCAGCTCTTCGTGCTGGACGCCAAGGGGCGGCCCGTGGCCAATCCCGACTACCTGGAGAAGGCCGAGGTCGTCGAGCGGGAGCCCAAGCAGGTCGTCCTTTACAAGCTGAACCAGCAGGCGGTGTGGAGCGACGGACGCGAGATCGGCGCCGCCGATTTCGTGGCCCAGTGGCGGGCCCTGAACGGCAAGGACTCGGCGTACTGGACGGCGCGCAACGCCGGCTACGAGCGGATCGAGAAGATCGAGAAGGGCAAGACCGACCTGGAGGTCCGGGTCACCTTCGCCAAGCCGTACGCCGACTGGCGTTCGCTGTTCAGCCCGCTCTACCCCAAGCAGGTCACGGGCACCCCGGACGCCTTCAACGAGGGCGCCCGCGGCGCTCTGAAGGTCACCGCGGGGCCCTTCGCCCTGGGGGCGATCGACAAGAAGACGGGCACCGCGGCCCTCACCCGCAATCCGCGCTGGTGGGGCCGGCAGGCCAAGCTGGACACGCTGGTCCTGACGGCGGTGCCGCGGGCCGAGCGGGCGGCGGCGCTGGCGGCCGGCAAGCTGGATCTGGCGGAGGTCGACCGCAACGGCGCCGACCGGATCGCGCTGGCCCGCCGGGACGCCGGCAAGGACGGAGCCGGCAAGGACGGCGTGGGCAAGGGCGGGGCGGGCTCGGGCGGCGCCCCGGCCCACGGTCCGGGAGCCGCGATGACCCCGGCGCAGGCCACGCTGTCGTGGGCGGTCGCCTTCGGGACGGACGAGGACAAGGCCGCCGCGGAACGGGAGAGCCGCGACAAGCACGTGGCGGCGGTGAAACGGTACGCCGACGAGCAGACGGCCCTGCGGAACTTCACCGTCCGCAAGTCCCTCGAGCCGGCCTACACCCAGCTCGCGATGAACGGGTCCACCGGCCCGCTGGCGGACGAGCGGGTGCGCCGGGCGGTGGCCCGGGCACTGGACCGCAAGGCGCTGGCCGAGCTCGTGCTGAAGCCGCTGGGCCTGCCCGCGAAGCCCGTGGGCAGCCACGTGGCACTGGCCGGGCAGCGGGCCTACGCCGACAACAGCGACGCCCTCGGCGGTCAGGACATGCAGGCGGCCCAGGCGCTCCTCGCGGACGCGGGCTGGCGCCGGGGTGGCAAGATCACCGAGCCGGCGGGAGCCAAGGCCGGCCCGGAGAGCGCGCCGCAGGACGACGGGAAGACGCCCTCGGGCCCGGGCACCGGAAACGACGGCCTCTACATCGTGGGCCAGGACGACGAGGCCAACGGCGACCCGCGCGCGGCCGCCGCGCAGCGCCCGGCGGGCGCAGGAGGCGAGCGGCGCCTCGCCGCGGCCCCGGGCGGTGCGCATGACCGGCCCTCACCCGTACTGGCCCCCGCCCCCTTCGGCGCCCAGCAGGAGGTCTCCCTCCTCGCCCAGGCGGCCCGGGTGGCGGCCGTCGCCCCCGCCCCCGCCGCCCCCGCCGCCCCCGGCGGCACCGTCGACGACGGCAAGCGCAGCGCGGCCCGCGACGGTGACGGGGCCGATCCGGCCAAGGCCTCTCCGGCCCCGGCGAAGCAGGCCACCCGCACTTCCGGCGCCATGCTCGCCAAGGACGGCAAGGCGCTCACCCTGCGCTTCGTCCTCCCGGCCGGACCCGGCTCGGAGTCCCTGCGCGCGGTCGGCGAGCGGATCGCCCAGATGCTGCGGAAGATCGGGGTGAACACCGAGACGACCAAGGTGGCCGACGACAGCTTCTTCAAGGACCACATCGCCTCGGGCCAGTACGACCTGGCCCTCTACTCCTGGCCGGCGACCGCCTACCCCGCCACCGACGCACGGCCGATCTTCGCCAAGCCGGAGCCGGCCGCGGACGGCTCGCTCCTCGTCGAACAGAACTACACCCGGGTCGGTACCGACCACATCGACCAGCTCTTCGACCAGGCGGTCGGCGAGCTGAACGAGGAGCAGTCCCGCGAGCTGATCCGCAAGGCGGACGCCCGGATCTGGGCCGCCGCCGGCTCCATCCCGCTCTACCAGCGCCCGGAGCTGGTGGCCGTCAAGCCGAGCCTGGCCAACGCCGGCGCCTTCGGCCTCGGCACCCCCCGCTACCAGGACATCGGCTGGAAGAAGCCGCCGACCGCCAAGGACAAGAAGAAGTAGCGTGGGCGAAGAAGTGATGACAAAGGGGTGCCTGTCAGGTTGACCCCCGGGTAGCAAGCTCAGATGTGACTCAAGTCCCTTGCCCGCCGGATCCCCGGCGGGCAAGGTCGTGCCGTACCCATTGACCCGGCCGTTGACCCGCATGATTACCGGCACGATGGGCGGTCCGGGCACCCCACGCAGCACTCGGCCGCGCTCATTCGTCCGGCCTCTTGACAGCCCCCCGGCAGGCGGTTCCCGCCACGCGACGTACCATGGGGTAAGGCCGTGGCAGGTTTTCGCCCGGCCGAGGCGCGCGTGCCAGGCCGTACGCGACGCCATCCACGATCCCGGGAGAAGCGCCGAAGTGCCCACGCGCCACGACATCCGTAACGTCGCCATCGTCGCCCACGTCGACCATGGCAAGACGACCATCGTCGATGCCATGCTCAAGCAGGCCGGTGCCTTCGCCGCCCACCAGCACCTCGACGACCGCATGATGGACTCGAACGACCTGGAGCGTGAGAAGGGCATCACGATCCTCGCCAAGAACACGGCGGTGAAGTATCACCCCAAGGACGGCGGGGCCCCGATCACGATCAACATCATCGACACGCCCGGCCACGCCGACTTCGGTGGTGAGGTCGAGCGCGGTCTGTCGATGGTGGACGCGGTCGTCCTGCTGGTGGACGCCTCGGAGGGTCCGCTGCCCCAGACCCGCTTCGTCCTGCGCAAGGCCCTGCAGGCGAAGATGCCGGTCATCCTCTGCATCAACAAGACCGACCGTCCGGACTCCCGGATCGACGAGGTCGTCAACGAGACGTACGACCTCTTCCTCGACCTGGACGCGGACGAGGACCAGATCGAGTTCCCGATCGTCTACGCCTGCGGCCGTGACGGCGTCGCCTCGCTGACCAAGCCGGAGGACGGCACCGTCCCCGCGGACAGCGACAACCTGGAGCCGTTCTTCTCCACCATCCTGGAGCACGTCCCGGCCCCGGTGTACGACGAGGCCGCCCCCCTCCAGGCCCACGTCACCAACCTGGACGCCGACAACTTCCTCGGCCGCATCGCGCTGCTCCGCGTCGAGCAGGGCGAGCTGCGCAAGGGCCAGACCGTCGCGTGGATCAAGCGTGACGGCTCGATCTCGAACGTCCGCATCACCGAGCTGATGATGACCGAGGCGCTCACCCGCAAGCCGGCCGAGGTGGCGGGCCCGGGTGACATCTGCGCGGTCGCCGGTATCCCCGAGATCATGATCGGTGAGACCCTGGCCGACCCGGAGAACCCGATCGCCCTGCCGCTGATCTCGGTGGACGAGCCGGCGATCTCCATGACCATCGGTACGAACACCTCCCCGATGGTCGGCCGCGGCGGCACCGGCAAGGGCGCGGACGCCAAGTCCGCGGTCAAGGACCGCAAGGTCACCGCCCGCCAGGTCAAGGACCGCCTCGACCGCGAGCTCATCGGTAACGTCTCCCTCCGCGTGCTCGACACCGAGCGTCCGGACGCCTGGGAGGTCCAGGGCCGCGGTGAGCTCGCGCTCGCCATCCTGGTCGAGCAGATGCGCCGCGAGGGCTTCGAGCTGACCATCGGCAAGCCGCAGGTGGTCACCCAGGAGATCGACGGCAAGGTCCACGAGCCGGTCGAGCGCATGACGATCGACGTCCCCGAGGAGCACATGGGCGCGGTCACGCAGCTCATGGGCGTCCGCAAGGGCCGCATGGACAACATGTCGAACCACGGCTCCGGCTGGGTGCGCATGGAGTTCGTCGTTCCGTCGCGCGGTCTCATCGGCTTCCGTACCGAGTTCCTCACCGGTACGCGCGGCACCGGCATCGCCCACTCGATCCACGAGGGCCACGAGCCGTGGTTCGGCCCGCTGGTGACCCGTAACAACGGTTCGCTGGTCGCGGACCGCGCGGGTGCGGTCACGCCGTTCGCGATGATCAACCTCCAGGAGCGCGGTGTCCTGTTCACCGAGCCCGGCACCGAGGTGTACGAGGGCATGATCGTCGGTGAGAACTCGCGCTCCGACGACATGGACGTGAACATCACCAAGGAGAAGAAGCTCACCAACATGCGTGCGGCTTCCGCGGACAACACGGAGAACGTGATTCCGCCCCGCAAGCTCTCCCTGGAGCAGTCCCTGGAGTTCTGCCGCGACGACGAGTGCGTCGAGGTGACCCCGGAGGCGGTCCGCATCCGCAAGGTCGTGCTGGACCAGAAGGAGCGCTCGCGCACCGCGTCGCGCGCCAAGTCGGCCAAGTAGGAGTAAAGACCGTACGCAGCAGGGCCGTTGCGGCGCCCGTCCCGTGGTTTGCTCGGGCGGGCGGCCGCGGCGGAGGCTGCCGGCCGCAGCACTCTGAAATGCAGCAGCCCCTCCCGTCACGGAGTCCGTGTCGGGAGGGGCTGTTCGCTTTTGTCAAGCGGATTTTTGCGTTCTGGTGTCCGCATACCGACCGTGACACTCCGGAAGATGAGCTAACCGTCCGTTTCGCACGTGTCTGTCTCCTATCCGTTTGTCCGGATTTCGGGTTTCTGCCGTGGATCGATGTTGTGAAAACGAGACCACGCAAGTGTGGTTTACGGCCTGGCAGTCCCTGAGGATGGCTCCATTGAGCTCGGGTCAATGGGTCACGCGCTGTGGGGAGCGCGCCGACTCACGAGCACACTATGGGCAGGAATTCGCTCGCCGTCAGGGGTGTCGGCGAGGTTTTTTTGCCCCTCAAGTCGATCAGTGGACTCATGAGGAGGAAACCCATGCGCGGTGCCAAGAGCGCCAAGTGGGTCGTGGGCGCGGTTGTCGTCGCCCTGGCCGCTACCGCCTGTGGCGGCGGTGACGGTGACAGCAAGGACAAGGGCAGCGCTGCCGACGGCGGCGTCTTCCGGTTGGGCAGCACGGAGCCGGACACCATCGACCCGGGGCGTGCCCACGAGTCCACCGGTATCCTGCTCGCCAACGCGCTGTTCACCGGCCTGTACGGCAACACGCCGGACGGCCTGGCCGAGCCCGCGCTCGCCGAGTCGGCGACGTCGGACGAGGGTTGCACCTCCTGGACCTTCAAGATCAAGCCCGACACCAAGTTCTCCAACGGCGAGGTCGTGGACGCCGAGGCGTTCGCCCGCGGTTGGGCCCGTGCCGCGCACAAGGCCGCCGCGTCCGACGTGGCGTACCACTTCGCCGGCATCAAGGGTTACGCCGAGCTGCAGGACGGCTCCGCCAAGACCTTCTCCGGTGTCACCACCCCGGACCCGAACACCATCAAGGTGGACCTGTCCAAGGCGGACTGCGAGTTCGTCCTGAAGACGGCGCACAACGCCTACAGCCCGGTTCCGAAGTCGGCCAAGGTCGGCGAAGAGGACAAGGCGTTCGGCGAGGCCCCCATCGGTAACGGTCCGTTCAAGATGGACGGCACCTGGGAGCACAACAAGGCGATCAACCTCGTCCGCAACGACGACTACTCGCTGACCAAGGCCTCCCTCGCGAAGGTCCAGGTCACGCTCCTCAACGACAAGACCGCGCAGCAGCTCGAGTACGACGGCTTCCAGGCCGGCACCTTCGACTACGCGCACATCCCGACGCCGATGCTCAAGACGGCCGAGGCGAAGTACAAGCCGCAGAACAAGTGGTTCGCCAAGGACACGAACGGCATGAACTTCGTTCTGCCGATCGGTGACAACGGTCCGACGAGCAACAAGGACGCCCGTCTGGCGATCTCCTACGCGATCGACCGTCAGGCCATCGCCAAGGGTGTCTTCCAGGGCTACCAGACCCCGTCGACCACCATCGTGCCGCCGGCGTTCCCGAAGGCGTACCAGAAGGACCTCTGCGTCTCCTGCATCAAGCAGGACGTCGCCAAGGCGAAGGAGCACGCCGAGAAGGGCGGCCTGAAGCCGGGTACCGAGATCAAGTTCAGCTTCAACACCGGTGCGGGCCACGAAGAGTGGGTCCAGGCCATCGCGAAGCAGCTCGAGGACGTCCTCGGCGTCAAGGTCAAGCTGGACGGCAAGGACTTCCCGGGCATGCTCAAGGAGCAGCAGGGTTCCGGCGCCACCGGCGTCTACCGCTTCGCGTGGGGCGCGGACTACCCCACCCCGGAGAACTTCCTGTTCCCGCTGCTGCACTCGGCCTCGATGAACAAGGACGCCGAGGGCAACGTGACCGGTGACAACCGCGTCCGTTACAACAACCCCGAGTTCGACAAGCTGATCGACACGGCCCGCGCCACCAAGGACGAGGCCGCTCGCATCACGATGTACAAGCAGGCCGAGAAGATGGCCATGGACGACATGGCGCTCATCCCGACCTTCAACCGTTCCCAGTTCCGCCTGATGGCGACCGACAAGTTCAACGGTCTGGACGACATCAACTTCAACGAGGACCCGATCCTCGAGAAGATCTCTGTCAAGAAGTAATCGGTTCGGACGGTATATCCGTCAGGAGCGAACGTGCCGCGGCCCCCGGGTGACCGGTGGGCCGCGGCCCCGCTCGGCAGGCCGTATTCACTTCGGCACCCCTCACATCCGCGGGCAACCCCCGCACGCCGAGAGCCGGCCCGTTCCTTGGGCTGGAGGCCGCTGCTCCCAGAAGCGGCCAGGTAGAGAGGCAAAACATGGGAAGGTACGTCGCCCGTCGCCTCGGGCAGATGGTCATAGTCCTCATAGGCGCGACCATGGTTCTGTTCGCGTGTCTGTTCGTACTCCCCGGCGATCCCGTGGGTTCGATCGCGGGCAGCGACAAGGCACGTGACCCCGCAGTGGTCGCGGAACTGAAGGCGCGTTACGGGCTCGACAAGTCGTTGCCCGAGCAGTACGTCAACTACGTCGCGAAGGTTGCCACCGGCGACCTCGGCGAGGACTTCGTGCAGCGCCGCGAGGTTTCCGAGATCCTCGGCCCCAAGCTTCAGAACACGGCGAAGCTGGCCATCCTGGCCATCGTGCTCGTCACCGTGTTCGGTATGGGCGTCGGCATCATCGCCGCGCTCTACAGATACAGCATTCTCGACATGGCCACGACATTTTTTACGACGATGGCCGTCGGCTTCCCCACCTTCGTGATCGGCATGCTGCTCATGAAGTTCTTCGCCGTGGACCTCCAGTGGTTCCCACAGCTCGGCGGAGACAAGCTCGAAGGCATGGTCCTTCCCGCGATCACCCTCGCCATCACCGACATCGCCTTCGTCGCCCGCCTCACCCGCGGCACGATGCTCGAGGTGCTGCGCGCGGACTACGTGAAGACGGCCGTGGCCAAGGGACTCCCGCGACGCCGCGTGCTGTTCAAGCACGTGCTGCGCAACTCGTCCATCCCCGTGGTCACGTACCTGGGTATTTCGTTCGGCGGACTCCTCGGTGGTGCGCTCATCACTGAGGCGATCTTCAACTGGGACGGTGTCGGTCTGGCACTGGTTCAGGCGATTCAGCAGCAGAACAACCCGATCGTCATCGGGGTCGTGACCTACAGCGTCGCGATCTTCGTCGTCCTCAGCCTCATCGTGGACCTGCTGTACGCGGCCCTCGACCCGCGTATCCGCCTCAGCTGACCGCCCCCAAGGAGGATTTCCTCATGTCTGAGCTCGCAACGAGCCCGGCGATCGGGGACGAGAACCCCGTGTCGTCCGCTTCGGCCTCCGCCGAACCCGCACCCAAGCAACTGAGCCAGTGGGGCGAGATCCGGCACCGCTACGTCCAGAACAAGCTGGCCGTCGTCGGTCTCGTGATCATCTCCCTGCTGTTCCTGACGGCGATCTTCGGCGACATGCTCGCCCCGTTCGACCCGGGCGCCCAGGACCTGGAGAACACCCTCGCCTCGCCCAACGGCACGCACTGGATGGGCACCGACGCCCTGGGCCGCGACATGTTCTCGCGCCTCATCGCCGGCACCCGCGTCGCCATGTTCGTCGGCCTCGCCTCGATCTTCTTCGCGGTGCTGATCGGTGTCGCCCTCGGCGCCATCGCCGGTTACTTCGCCGGCTTCGCCGACACCCTGGTCATGCGCGTCGCGGACGTGTTCCTCGCGTTCCCGCTGATGATCGGTGCCGTCGTCATCATCCTGGTCACCGGGCGCGGCATCACCCCGGTGGTCATCTCGCTGGCCATCTTCTCGTGGGCCACCGTGTCCAGGCTGCTGCGCAGCTCGATCCTGTCGGTGCGCGAGATGGACTACGTCCACGCGGCCAAGGCGCTCGGCGCCGGCGGCTGGCGGGTCGTCCGTACGCACATCCTGCCCAACTCGCTGACCGCCGTTCTGGTCTACGCGACCTTCAACGTCGGCACCACGATCGTCGGTGTGGCAGCGCTCTCCTTCCTCGGAGCCGGTGTCCCCGTCGACGTCCCCGAGTGGGGCAACATGCTGGCGGCCGGACAGGGCTTCATCGGCGTCAATGACTACCTGTGGTACTTCCCCAGCCTGTTCGTCGTCGTCACCGTGCTCGGCTTCGCCTTCGTCGGCGACGGCCTGCGTGACGCGCTCGACCCGAAGCTCCGGTAGGGCCGCCCGATGCCCCGAGACAACATCAGCAAGCAGGACGAAGGTGGCGGCGTGACGACGTCGGAGATTCTCAGCGTTGCGGAGACGGGCGGCGGGTCCGCCGTGCCGCTGCTGGAGGTGGACAACCTCCAGGTCGAGTTCAAGACCCGTGACGGGGTCGCCAAGGCCGTCAACGGCGTGAGCTACAGCGTCAACGCCGGCGAGACCCTCGCCGTGCTCGGCGAGTCCGGCTCCGGCAAGTCCGTCACCGCACAGGCGATCATGGGCATTCTCGACACCCCGCCCGGGCGGATCGCCGGCGGCGAGGTGCGCTTCCACGGCAAGGACATCCTCAAGATGTCCGACGAGGAGCGGCGCAAGCTCCGCGGCAACAAGATGGCGATGATCTTCCAGGACGCGCTGTCCTCCCTGAACCCGGTCTATTCGGTGGGCGACCAGCTCGGCGAGATGTTCCGGGTCCACCGCGGCACCTCCAAGAGGGACGCGAAGATCAAGGCCATCGAGCTCATGGACCGGGTGAAGATCCCCGCCGCCAAGGCGCGCGTGGGCGACTACCCGCACCAGTTCTCCGGCGGTATGCGCCAGCGCATCATGATCGCCATGGCGCTGGCCCTGGAGCCGGACCTGATCATCGCCGACGAGCCCACCACGGCCCTCGACGTGACGGTCCAGGCGCAGGTCATGGACCTGCTCGCGGAGCTCCAGCGCGAGATGAACATGGGCCTGATCCTGATCACCCACGACCTCGGCGTCGTCGCCGACGTCGCGGACAAGATCGCCGTCATGTACGCGGGCCGGATCGTCGAGACCGCTCCGGTCCACGAGATCTACAAGCGTCCGTCCCACCCGTACACCCGCGGCCTGCTCGACTCGATCCCGCGCCTGGACCAGAAGGGCCAGGAGCTCTACGCGATCAAGGGTCTGCCGCCCAACCTGCTCCGCATCCCGACGGGCTGCGCCTTCAGCCCCCGCTGTCCCAAGGCGCAGGACATCTGCCGTACGGAGATCCCCGTACTGCACCCCGTCACCGAGCAGGACGGCACCGAACTGCCGGGCCGCGGCAGCGCGTGCCACTTCTGGAAGGAGCAGATCCATGGCTGAGCTCACCAAGAACGCCACCGAGCGCGAGCCGATCCTCCAGGTCCGCAACCTGGTCAAGCACTTCCCGCTGACCCAGGGCATCCTGTTCAAGAAGCAGGTCGGCGCGGTCAAGGCGGTCGACGGGATCTCCTTCGACCTGTACAAGGGCGAGACCCTCGGCATCGTCGGCGAGTCCGGCTGTGGCAAGTCCACGGTCGCCAAGCTCCTGATGAACCTGGAGCGGGCCACCTCCGGCCAGGTGCTCTACAAGGGCGAGGACATCAGCCGGCTGTCCGGCAAGGCCCTCAAGGCCGTCCGCCGCAACATCCAGATGGTGTTCCAGGACCCGTACACCTCGCTGAACCCGCGCATGACGGTCGGCGACATCATCGGCGAGCCCTTCGAGATCCACCCCGAGGTGGCCCCCAAGGGCGACCGGCGCCGCAAGGTCCAGGAGCTCCTGGACGTCGTGGGCCTGAACCCGGAGTACATCAACCGGTACCCGCACCAGTTCTCCGGCGGTCAGCGCCAGCGCATCGGCATCGCCCGCGGCCTGGCCCTGCAGCCCGAGATCATCATCTGCGACGAGCCGGTCTCCGCGCTCGACGTGTCGGTGCAGGCGCAGGTCATCAACCTGATGGAGAAGCTCCAGGACGAGTTCAACCTCTCCTACCTCTTCATCGCGCACGACCTGTCGATCGTCCGGCACATCTCGGACCGCGTCGGCGTCATGTACCTGGGCAAGATGGCCGAGATCGGCTCCGACGCCCAGATCTACGAGCACCCGACGCACCCGTACACCCAGGCGCTGCTCTCCGCCGTCCCGGTCCCCGACCCGGAGGCCCGCGAGGGCCGCGAGCGCATCATCCTGACCGGTGACGTCCCGTCGCCGGCCAACCCGCCGTCGGGCTGCCGCTTCCGCACCCGCTGCTGGAAGGCCCAGGACAAGT
This sequence comes from Streptomyces sp. NPDC046308, assembly GCF_055588065.1. Classification (NCBI taxonomy): domain Bacteria; kingdom Bacillati; phylum Actinomycetota; class Actinomycetes; order Kitasatosporales; family Streptomycetaceae; genus Streptomyces; species Streptomyces sp. NPDC046308. The sequence goes on along the minus strand of NZ_JBVJFB010000003.1, from coordinate 640,881 downwards.
GCGCCACCGAGGAGCCGCTGCTGGCGATCCCGGAGCGCTTCAAGGGCCAGAGCGGCCCGGCCGCGCACGAGTCGGCGTGCCACTTCGCGGAGGAGAAGGCCATCCTGGCCGTCTGACCTCCGACGGACCCGTACGTCAACGGCCGGTCCCCGGTGCCTCGCGCACCGGGGACCGGCCGTTTCCGTACGGCTCCCGGAAACCCGGTTGCGGCGCCGGGAGCGCGGCCCGGAGAGTGAGGCAATGACCCTTACCGTACGGCCCGCCGGGCCCGGGGACGCGGCCGACATCTGCGCCCTCCTCAACGCCGTCGACGTGATCGAGATCGGCCGCCCGGAAACCGACCTGGGCACCGTCGAGTCCGACCTCAACGCCCCCGACGTCGACCTGGCCACCGACTCCTGGCTCGCCTTCGAGGACGGCCGGCTCGTGGCCTACGCCCTCGTCTGGGCGGACTCCGGTCCGGGCCGCGTCGACGGCGACCACTACGTCCTGCCCGGCCACGACGAGGCCGCCGTCCTGCTGCTGGAGCGCATGGAGGCCAGGGCCCGGGAGCTGACCGCCGGCTGCGGCGTCCTGCGGCTCCAGCTCAACGTGGAGCCCACCCTCGACCTCGCCCACCTCACCGGGCGCGGTTACCGCACCATCCGCCGCTACCAGGTCATGACCCGCTCCCTGTCGCCGGCCGCCGACCTCCCGCCGGCCGTCCCGGCCGGGCTCACCCTGCGCCACTGCGCCGACGACGAGGCCGACCGCCGCCGGGCCCACGCCCTGATCGAGGAGACCTTCGCGGCGCACTTCGGCCATGTGGACCGCCCGTACGAGAGCTGGCTGGACCACATCGACGGCCGCCGCCTCGACTGGTCCCTGGTCTGGATCGCGAACCTGCCCGGCCACGGCGACGCGGCCGTCCTGCTCAGCCGCGACGACCGCACCAGCATGGCCTGGGTCGGCCACATCGGCGTCGCCAAGGAACTGCGCGGCCGCGGCCTCGGCGGCTTCCTACTGCGCCACTGCTTCGCGGCCTACGCCGCCCGCGGCCGCGACACCATCGGCCTCGGCGTGGACACCCACAACGAAACGGGCGCACTCGGGCTCTACCAGGCGCACGGCATGGGCCCGCACTACGCGGTCGACTCCTGGGAGCTGCCGTTGCACTCGCAGGGGTGACAGGGGCGAGACGCGCGGGTGCAATCGGTCCAACGAGGAGTGTGCGGGACCACACATAGGGTGACATTGGCCCCTAAGTGAGTCTGGGACCCCTAGGAGGCACTCCATGCGCGGAGCCACCCACGCCAAGTGGGCCGCATGTGCGGTGGCCGTCGCCCTCGCGGCGACGGCCTGCGGCGGCGGAAGCGACAGCGGTGGGGGCGGCGGCGACGCGGGGGTCGTCAGCTCTTCGTGGGGTGACCCGCAGAACCCGCTGGAGCCCGCCAACACCAACGAGGTGCAGGGCGGCAAGGTCCTCGACATGCTGTTCCGGGGTCTCAAGCGCTACGACCCGAAGACCGGCGAGGCGAACAACATGCTCGCCGAGAAGATCGAGACGACGGACAGTCAGAACTTCACGATCACGCTGAAGGACGGCTGGAAGTTCAGCAACGACGAGCCGGTCACCTCGCAGTCCTTCGTGGACGCCTGGAACTACGGCGCGGACGTGCGCAACAAGCAGAACAACGCGCCGTTCTTCTCCGACATCGTCGGCTACCAGGACGTGCACCCGGCCTCCGGGGAGCCGAAGGCGAAGACGATGTCCGGCCTGGTGGTGAAGGACGCCAAGACCTTCACCGTCGCCCTCAAGAACAAGTTCTCCACCTGGCCCGAGACCCTCGGCTACCAGGCCTTCTCGCCGCTGCCCAAGGCCTTCTTCACCGACCACACCGGCTGGCTGGACAAGCCCGTCGGCAACGGCCCGTACACGGTGGACTCGTACACCAAGGGCACCGGCATGAAGCTGCGCAAGTGGGACGCGTACCCCGGCGCGGACAAGGCGCAGAACGGCGGCGTGGACCTGAAGGTCTACACCGACAACAACACCGCCTACACCGACCTGATCTCCGGCAACCTCGACCTCGTCGACGACATCCCGGCGCAGCAGCTGAAGAACGTCAAGAACGACCTCGGCGACCGGTACATCAACCAGCCGGCCCTCATCATCCAGACCCTCACCTTCCCGCTGTACGACGCGCAGTGGAACAAGCCGGGCATGGAGAAGGTCCGCCAGGGCATCTCCCGGGCGATCAACCGCGACGAGATCACCAAGCAGATCTTCCGCGAGACCCGGACCCCGGCCAAGGACTGGACCTCGCCGGCGCTCGGCGAGAAGGGCGGCTTCTCCGCCACGGTCTGCGGCGACGCCTGCGTCTACGACCCGGCCGAGGCCAAGAAGCTCATCCAGGAGGGCGGCGGGCTCCCCGGCGGCAAGGTCACGCTGACCTCCAACGTGGACACCGGTTCGCACCGCGACTGGATGGACGCCGTCTGCAACAGCGTCAACAACGCGCTGGGCGAGGGCCCGGTGTGCACGGTCAACCCGATCGGCACCTTCGCCGACTTCCGCAACCAGCAGAGCGCCTTCAAGCTGACCGGCCCCTTCCGCTCCGGCTGGCAGGCCGACTACCCGCTGATCCAGAACTTCCTCCAGCCGCTCTACTACACGGGCGCGTCCTCCAACTACGGGAAGTTCAGCAACCCGGACTTCGACAAGCTCGTCGACGAGGCCAACCAGGAGAGCGACCCGGCGAAGGCCGTCGCGAAGTTCCAGGACTCCGAGAAGATCCTCGCCGAGCAGATGCCGGCCATCCCGCTCTGGTACCAGAACGGCAGCGCGGGCTACGCCGAGCGCCTCTCGGACGTGGCGCTCAACCAGTTCAGCGTCCCGGTGTACGACCAGATCAAGGTCGGCTGACCCACGTTTCGGATCGATCCTGGAGCAGTCCATGGGACGTTATGTGATCCGGCGGCTGCTCCAGATGATCCCGGTGTTCATCGGCAGCACGTTCCTGATCTTCGTCATGGTGTACGCGCTCGGCGACCCGGTCGCGGCCCTCTTCGGCGACAAGGCCCCCGACCCCGCGACCGCCGCCCGCATCCGCAAGGACCTCTACCTCGACCAGCCCCTGTGGAAGCAGTACCTCCACTACATGGGCCAGATCTTCCAGGGCGACTTCGGCACGGCCTTCAACGGACAGTCCGTCACCGAGCTGATGGCCGCCGCCTTCCCCGTCACCCTGCGCCTGACCCTGGTCGCGATCTTCTTCGAGGTCGTCATCGGCATCACCCTCGGCGTGCTCAGCGGGCTGCGCCGCGGCAAGACCGTCGACACTTCCGTGCTCGTGGCCACCCTCGTGGTCATCTCCGTGCCGACCTTCGTGACGGGCTACCTCCTCCAGTACCTCTTCGGTGTCACATGGGGCTGGGTACGGCCCACCGTCTCCCCGGAGGCGCCCCTCAACGAGCTGATCCTGCCCGGCATCGTCCTCGCGCTGGTCTCCCTCGCCTACGTCACCCGGCTGTCGCGGACCTCCATCGCCGAGAACGTCAAGGCCGACTACGTGCGCACGGCCACCGCCAAGGGCCTGCCCCGCAGCCGGGTCGTCACCCGCCACCTGCTGCGCAACTCGCTGATCCCGGTGGTCACCTTCATCGGCACCGACATCGGCGCCCTGATGGGCGGCGCCATCGTCACCGAGCGGATCTTCAACATCCACGGCGTCGGCTACCAGCTCTACCAGGGCATCCTGCGCAACAACTCGCCCACCGTCGTCGGCTTCGTGACCATCCTCGTCATCGTCTTCCTGCTCGCGAACCTGCTCGTCGACCTGCTCTACGCGGTCCTGGACCCGAGGATCCGTTATGCCTGAGCCCGAGCCCGAGCCGCCCGAGCGCGCCGAGGGCCCCGGCGGATACGACCCCGTCGGCCCCCGCCGGCACGAGGCGGTCTCCCCCACCGGCCAGGGAGGGCCCATGGATCTCGCGCTGGAGGAGGCGGAAAGCGTCGAGGGCATCGAGAAGACCGCCGGGCCGACCGGCCCCGGACCCACCGAGAAGGCCCGCTCGCTGTGGTCCGACGCCTGGCACCAGCTGCGCCGCAACCCCGTCTTCGTCCTCTCCTCGCTGCTGATCCTCTTCCTCGTCATCATCTCGATCTGGCCGCAGCTCATCGCGAGCGGCGACCCGCTCCAGTGCGACCTGTCCAAATCGCAGCAGGGATCCTCCCCGGGCCACCCCTTCGGCTACGACACCCAGGGCTGCGACGTCTACACCCGCACGGTGTACGGGGCGCGCGCCTCCATCACCGTGGGCGTCTGCGCCACCCTCGGCGCCGCCCTGCTCGGCTCGGCCCTCGGCGGGCTCGCGGGATTCTTCGGCGGCTGGGGCGACGCGCTGCTCTCCCGGGTCGCCGACATCTTCTTCGGCATCCCGGTGGTCCTCGGCGGCCTGGTCTTCCTGTCGGTCGTCACCAGCACCACCGTGTGGCCCGTGGTCGGCTTCATCGTGCTCCTCGGCTGGCCGCAGGTCGCCCGCATCGCCCGCGGCTCGGTGATCACCGCCAAACAGAACGACTACGTCCAGGCCGCCCGGGCCCTGGGCGCCGGCAACAGCCGGATGCTGCTGCGCCACGTGGCGCCCAACGCGGTCGCCCCCGTCATCGTCGTCGCCACCATCGCGCTCGGCACGTACATCGCGCTGGAGGCCACCCTGTCCTTCCTCGGCGTCGGACTGCGCCCGCCGACCGTCTCGTGGGGCATCGACATCTCCAACGCGGCCTCGCAGATCCGCAACGCCCCGCACATGCTGCTCTGGCCGGCCGGCGCGCTCAGCATCACGGTGCTCGCCTTCATCATGCTAGGCGACGCGGTGCGCGACGCCCTCGACCCCAAGCTGCGCTGAGGAGCCCCGCACATGCTGCTCGAAGTCCGCGACCTGCACGTGGAATTCAAGACGCGCGACGGAGTCGCGAAGGCGGTCAACGGCGTCGACTACTCGGTGGACGAGGGCGAGACCCTCGCCGTGCTCGGCGAGTCGGGCTCCGGCAAGTCGGTGACCGCCCAGGCCGTGATGGGGATCCTCGACATGCCGCCGGGCCGGATCGCGGGCGGCGAGATCCTCTTCAAGGGCAAGGACCTCCTCACGATGAAGGAGGAGGAGCGGCGCAGGATCCGCGGCGCCGACATGGCGATGATCTTCCAGGACGCCCTCTCGTCGCTGAACCCGGTCCTGAGCGTGGGCAAGCAGCTCGGCGAGATGTACGAGGTGCACCGCGGGATGTCCCGCAAGGACGCCAAGGCCAAGGCCGTCGAGCTGATGGACCGGGTGCGGATCCCGGCGGCGAAGCAGCGGGTGGGGGACTTCCCGCACCAGTTCTCGGGCGGCATGCGCCAGCGCATCATGATCGCCATGGCGCTGGCCCTGGAGCCCTCGCTGATCATCGCGGACGAGCCGACGACGGCCCTGGACGTGACGGTCCAGGCGCAGGTGATGGACCTGCTGGCCGAGCTGCAGCGCGAGCTGAACATGGGCCTCATCCTGATCACCCACGACCTGGGCGTGGTCGCGGACGTGGCCGACAAGATCGCCGTCATGTACGCGGGCCGGATCGTCGAGGCGGCCCCCGTCCACGAGATCTACAAGGCGCCCGCCCACCCGTACACGCGCGCCCTGCTGGACTCCATCCCGCGCCTGGACCAGAAGGGGCAGGAGCTGTACGCCATCAAGGGCCTGCCGCCGAACCTGCTGGCCATCCCGCCCGGCTGCGCCTTCAACCCGCGTTGTCCGATGGCGCAGGCCGTCTGCCGTGCCGAGGTCCCGCCGCTCGCGCAGGTCGCCGAGGAGCGGACCAGCGCGTGCTTCTTCTGGAAGGAGTGCCTCCATGGCTGAGTCCCTTCTGGAAGTGAAGGACCTGGTCAAGCACTACCCGCTGACCCAGGGCATCGTCTTCCGCACACAGGTCGGCGCGGTCAAGGCCGTCGACGGGGTCTCCTTCGACCTGCGCGCCGGCGAGACGCTGGGCATCGTCGGCGAGTCCGGCTGCGGGAAGTCGACCGTGGCCAAGATGCTGGTCAACCTGGAGCGGCCGACGGCGGGTTCGATCCTCTACAAGGGGGAGGACCTCGCCAAGCTGTCCGGCCGCGCCCTGAAGGCCGTGCGCCGCAACATCCAGATGGTCTTCCAGGACCCGTACACCTCGCTGAACCCGCGCATGACGGTCGGCGACATCATCGGCGAGCCCTACGAGATCCACCCCGAGGTGGCTCCCAAGGGCTCGCGCCGACAGAAGGTCCGGGACCTCCTCGACGTGGTCGGCCTGAACCCGGAGTACATCAACCGCTATCCGCACCAGTTCTCCGGCGGCCAGCGCCAGCGCATCGGCATCGCCCGCGGCCTCGCGCTCCAGCCAGAGATCATCGTGGCCGACGAGCCGGTCTCCGCGCTCGACGTCTCCGTGCAGGCGCAGGTGATCAACCTCCTGGACCGCCTCCAGAAGGACTTCAGCCTCTCCTACGTCTTCATCGCGCACGACCTGTCGATCGTGCGGCACATCTCGGACCGGGTGGGCGTCATGTACCTGGGCCGGATCGTGGAGATCGGCACCGACAGCCAGATCTACGACCACCCGACCCATCCGTACACCCAGGCCCTCCTTTCGGCCGTCCCCGTGCCCGACCCGGAGGCCCGCGCCCACCGCGAGCGGATCATCCTCTCCGGCGACGTGCCGTCCCCGGCCAACCCGCCGTCGGGCTGCCCCTTCCGCACCCGCTGCTGGAAGGCCGAGCCGCGCTGCGCGGCGGAGGTTCCGCTGCTCGCGGTGCCGGAGGTCTTCCCCTCGGGCCCGGCGGCCCATCCCTCGGCATGTCACTTCGCGGCGGAGAAACAGGTGGTGCCGCAGATGCCGCCGGAGTAGTCCCGGCCGGTCCGGCGGCGTTCCGCCCCGTGGGACACGCTCGCCGCCGACCAATCATTTCCGGCCACCCGTGGGGTGGGGGACGCGGGTGCGGCCGCCGCCCCGCAACGCGGTTTACACGGGGGCAACTTGACCGTTTCTGCCCCGAGATCTGGGGCATGCAGCCTGTGTGGCGTGCGGCCGTGCGGGTGCCGACAGTCGGCCGGGGAGGCGCACAGCCGCCCCGGCCGACCTCCCCGTGACCCCACCCGTGCGCGCCATGCGCCCCTCGTGCTGCCGGATTTCGATCGATGCGCTGGCACGGATAGTTATGATCCGTAGCGCACGGTGGGTATGACTCTCGCCGAGCGCGAATGCGCGTACCGATGTCCGCTCGACGTGGAGGTGAAACGCCGTGGCACTCTCGATCTCCGCCGTGGTGCTGCTGGCGATCATCGTCTTCCTGCTGGTCCGGAGGGCCGGCCTGAAGGCGGGACACGCGGTCGTCTGCGTCCTGCTCGGCTTCTACCTGGCGAGTTCCACCATCGCCCCGACCCTGAGCCAGCTCACCTCGAACGTGGCGAGCATGATCAGTGGCCTCAAGTTCTGAGCCGTGCCTCGTAGGCTAGGCCCATGAACGGTCTTCCCGCCCGTCGTCTGCTCCTCGTGCACGCGCACCCGGACGACGAGTCCATCAACAACGGCGTCACCATGGCCAAGTACGCGGCCGAGGGCGCCCACGTCGCGTTGGTGACCTGCACCCTCGGTGAGGAGGGCGAGGTCATCCCGCCCGCCCTCGCCCACCTGGCGGCCGACCGCGACGACACCCTCGGCGCCCACCGCGTCGGCGAACTCGCCGCCGCCATGGCCGAGCTGGGCGTCCACGACCACCGGTTCCTCGGCGGCCCCGGCCGCTACCGGGACTCCGGGATGATGGGCGCCCCGCAGAACACCCGCCCGGGGGCCTTCTGGTCCGCCGACGTGGACGAGGCGGCCGCGTACCTCGTGGAGGTGATCCGCGAGCTGCGCCCCCAGGTGCTCGTCACGTACGACCCGGACGGCGGCTACGGGCACCCCGACCACATCCAGGCCCACCGGGTCGCCATGCGCGCCGCCGAACTGGCCTCGGAGACCGCGTACCGGCGCGACCTCGGCGACCCGCACGCCATCGGGAAGATCTACTGGAACCGCGTACCGCTCTCCGTGGTCGAGGAGGGCTTCGCCCGGCTGCGCGCCGCCGGAGCCGGCAACCCCTTCCCGGGGCTCGGCTCGCCCGAGGACGTGCCGGGTGTCGTGGCCGACGAGCGGATCACGGCCGAGATCGCGGCCGAGGATGCCTTCGTCGCGGCGAAGGCGGCCGCCATGCGGGCCCACGCCACCCAGATCGCCGTGGACGGGCCCGTCTTCGCCCTCTCCAACGACCTGGCGCAGCCGCTCTTCACCCGCGAGTACTACGAACTGGCCGAGGGCCGGCCGGGCGTACCGGAGGGGACGCGCGAGCACGACCTCTTCGCCGGGGTGCGGGCATGACCGGCCGCATGACGGTGGGCCGGATCGCCGGCTGCCTGGGCCTGGTCGTCGCCGGCGCGCTGACGGGTGCGGCCGGCTGGCTGGTGGTGGACCTGTGGTTCCCCGGCGGGCTGCTGCTCGCCCTGCTGGCGCTCTTCGGTCTGTTCCTCGGAGGCCGGATCGCCCTCGGTACCGCCCTCGGCGTGGGCGGGGCCGCGGCCGGCTGGTTCCTCGCGTACGTGATGCTCAGCGTTCCGCGGCCCGAGGGGGACTTCCTCCTCAGTTCGTCCGGAATCGGCATGTACGCCTACCTTTTGGGGGGAACGGTGCTCGCTGTGATGTGTGCCACGATGCGCGGTCCGCTGGACCGGCCGGTTTCGGCCGCGCGCTCCGCCAAGTGACGTGGTGTCGGACCTCGTAGGGAGATCGGGGCAGGGCCGCTCACGGGGTCTCCGGGGCCGGTTCAGGGGGGTTTGACGGGCCCCGTGCGGAACCCCTGAATCCCGGCCGTCAGTTGCGTGCGGGCGGCGGCCAGTATGGTGGACGGGCCGCCGAGCTGCCCGCGCACGGTATGACGGGCGGCGGAGCCAACCGGGAGAACCTGCCTTGAGTCGTGAAACCGACAGTTCGTCCTCCGGGCCCAAGGGGCACGGTGGAGCCGCATACCCCTCGGGGACGCCGCCGTACGGAACCGGCCAGCACCCGTCCACGACCGTGTCGTCCGGACCTGGCGCGTCGACCGCTCCAGAGGAGAACCCTGTGACCTCGAAGCCGTCCACGCCCGAATCCGACGGGCCCAAGACCGAGACCACCCTGACGACCCGGATCCGGATCAACATCCCCGGTTCCCGGCCGATCCCGCCGGTGGTCGTGCGCAAGTCGATGGGCACCAACTCCGGCGCGGCCGCCGCCGCGCCCGGGCAGGGGCCGGAGCAGACGCCCGAGCCGAAGCCCGCGCCCGCGCCCGCGCAGCGGCCGCAGCCGACGAGGATCGAGGCCGAGCGGGAGCCGGAGCAGGCCCCGCCGGCCCCCGCCCAGCGCCCGGCCGAGGCCGAGGAGCCGGCCACCAGCAACTGGTTCGCCCCCCGCAAGCCCGCGGGCGCCGCCCCCACCGCCCCGCCGCCGCCCGCCGCCGCGCAGATGCCGCCGGCCGCCGCCGCCCCGCCGCCCCCGCTCGCACAGCGGCCCGTGCCCGGCACGGCGCCCGGCCCGACTTCGCCCGCGCCCGTGCCGGGCGGCGGCTACGCGCCCCCGCCGCGCACCCAGGCCCCGCCGGCGCCGGACAGCGCCTACGCGCCGCCGCGCACCCCGCCGCCGCCCGTGGCGGACTACGACACCGGCTACGCCCAGCCGCCCGCGCCCGGCGGCCCGGGCGTCGGGTCCACCCAGGGCTTCCCGGTGTACGGGAGCGACCAGGGCGACGGCGGCCCCGTCACCGAGGCCTTCCCCGTCTACGGCAGCCAGCCCGCCGGACCCACCGGCGGCCCCGGCTACGGCTCCGGCCCGGTCGCCGGACCCGGCGCCGGCCCCCGCGTCGAGGAGGCGGCGAGCTGGCCCGGCCCCGAGCTGGACACGCCGCCGCCGACCCCCGTACCCGCACCGGCACCCGCGGCGCCGCGCCCCGCGCCCGCCCAGCCGAAGGACACCGCGAAGCCCGCCAAGAAGGGCCGCTCCAAGCTGGTCCTGCTCGGCGGCGCCGTCGTGGCCCTGATCGGCGTGGCCTACGGCGCCGGGCTGCTCCTGAACCACTCCGACGTCCCCAAGGGCACCACCGTCCTCGGCGTCGACATCGGCGGCAGCCGCGACGAGGCCGTGGCCAAGCTCCAGACGGCCTTCGGCACCCGCGCCTCCACCCCGATCCAGCTCAACGTCGGCGGCAAGCAGGTCGAGCTGAAGCCCGACAAGGCCGGGCTGACCCTCGACAGCCAGACCACCGTCCGCAACGCGGCCGGCAGCGACTACAACCCCGTCACGGTCATCGGCTCCCTCCTCGGCAACGAGCGAGTCGCCGACCCCGTGATGCCGGTCGACGAGGAGAAGCTCCAGGTCGCGCTCCAGGAGCTCGCGGGCACGGCCGGCTCGGCCACCGAGGGCACGATCACCTTCGACACCGGCAAGGCCGTCGCCGTCCCCGGCAAGCCCGGCACCACCCTGGACGTGGACGGCTCCGTCGACCTGGTCACCAAGGCCTTCCGCGACCAGGTCGCCACCGGCAAGGCGGCCGTGGCCGAACTGCCGACCACCACCAAGGAGCCGGCCGTCACCCAGGCCGAACTGGACCGGGCGATGAAGGAGTTCGCGGAGCCGGCGATGTCCGCCATCGCCACGGTCAAGGCGGGCGGCAAGTCGCTCCCCTTCGGCTCCAAGTCCCTGCCGAAGTTCCTCAGCATGCAGGCCGTCGACGGCCGCCTCACGGAGAAGTTCGACCTGGAGGCGCTCAAGGAGGTCTACGGGAACACCTTCGACGGGGTCCTGATCACCCGCGGCACCGGCGCCAAGACGGCCGTCACCCCGCAGGACGTCGCCGGCGCCCTCGGCAAGGCCCTGCGCGGCAAGACCACCGCCGAGCGGACCGTCGTCATCGACACCAACGCGAGCTGACCCGCGCCGCGCCACGACGGACCAGTGCCCCCGCCCGGACCCCCGGGCGGGGGCACTGTCATGTCCGCCGCATGACATCCGTCATCCGGCACACACGACGCCCGGCACTGCCGCGCGGGACCCCGTACGGGCGAATCTCTACCCATGACGACGACGACCGCGGCACGCACCGCGAAAACCGCCACCGACACCGTGGTCAGCTTCGAGAACGTGACCAAGGACTACGGCACGGTCCGGGCGGTCGACGGCCTCACCCTCGCACTCCACCCGGGCGAGACCGTCGCGCTCCTCGGCCCCAACGGCGCCGGGAAGTCCTCCACCCTCGACCTCCTGCTCGGCCTGCGCCCCGCCGACTCCGGCTCCGTACGGCTCTTCGGCACCACCCCGCGCGAGGCCGTCGCCGCCGGCCGGGTCGGCGCCATGCTGCAGAGCGGCGGCCTGATGGAGGAGGTGACCGTACGGGAGATCGTCGCGCTCGGCTGCGCCCTGCACCCGCGGCCCCACCCCGTCGACGAGGTCCTCTCCCGCGCCGGCATCGACAAGATCGCCGACCGCAAGGTCGACAAGCTCTCCGGCGGCCAGGAGCAGCGGGTGCGCTTCGCCCTCGCCACAACCGGCGACAACGACCTGATCGTGCTCGACGAACCGACCACGGGCATGGACGTCACCGCCCGCCAGTCCTTCTGGGCCACCATGCGCGAACAGGCCGACCAGGGCCGCACGGTGCTCTTCGCCACCCACTACCTGGAGGAGGCGGACGCGATCGCCGACCGGGTGCTCGTCCTCGGCAAGGGCCGGCTGCTCGCCGACGGCACCGCCGCCGAGATCAAGGCCAGGGCCGGCGCCCGGAAGGTCTCCTTCGAGCTGGACGCCCTGGAGGCCGTGGACGAGCAGGTGCTCCGCGCGCTGCCCGCCCTCACCGCCTTCGAGCGGCACGGCGCGACCGTGCGGCTCCAGTCCGCCGACCCCGACGCGACCGTCCACGCCGTGTACGCGCTCGGGCTCTACCCCCGCCATCTGGAGGTCGCGGGCCTCGGCCTGGAACAGGCCTTCGTCGCCCTCACCGAGGCCGAGGAGGCCGCCCTGTGAACGCCCTGATCAGGCTGGAGATCGTCCGCGCCCTGCGGAACAAGAAGTACCTCTTCTTCACCGTCCTCTACCCGGCCGCCCTCTTCCTGATGCTCGGCGGCACCCTCGACGGCACCACCAAGGTCATGGGCACGGAGCTGACCATGCCCGCCTTCTACATGGTCGCCATGGCCTCCTTCGGAGCCCTGACCGCCGTCCTCGTGGGCAACAGCGAACGCATCGCCAAGGAGCGCGAGCGGGGGTGGGTCCGCCAGCTCCGGCTGACCGCCCTCCCCGGCCACGGCTACGTCCTCGCCAAGACCGCCGGCGCCGGCGTCCTCTCGCTCCCCGCCATCCTGACCGTCTTCGCGGTGGCGGCCGTCACCAAGGACGTACGGTTCGACGCCTGGCAGTGGCTCGCCCTCACCGGCGCGATCTGGGCCGGCAGCCTGGTCTTCGCCGCGCTCGGCGTCGCCATCGGATACCTGGCCGACGGCGACAGCGTCCGGCCCGTCTCGATGCTGTTCTACTTCGGCCTGTCGATCCTCGGCGGCCTGTGGATGCCCACGACGAACTTCCCGCAGTGGCTCCAGACCATCGCGAGCTGGCTCCCCACCCACGCCTACGCCGGCCTCGGCCAGGCCATCGAGCTGGGCGGCGCACCGCACGCCAAGGACGTGGCGATCCTCGCCGGGTACTTCGTACTGTTCACCGGTGCCGCCGCCTGGCTGTACCGCAAGGACTCACTGAAGGCATGAACCCGTGGCACTGACGAAGGAACGCGAGGACCGGGACTTCCCGGCCATCGGCAAAGTACCGGAGAGCCGCCGCCAGAAGACGGTGAAGGCGCTCTGGATCAGCATCTGGCTGTTCTACCTGAGCGCCCCCGTCACCGACCTGATCAGCGGCGGGCACAGCCCCGGGGTCCGGCTGCTCGGTGGGCTGGGCCTCGCGGCCTTCGTCGCCTGGTACCTGGTGCTGGTCTTCCGCACCGCCCGCCCGATGCCGGTCCGCCGGGTGCTGCTCTCCCTGGCGGTCCTCGCCGCCCAGGCCACGCTCCTGTCGCTGACCCTGGGCCGCGAATGGCTCGTGCTCTTCGTCTACGTGGCCATCTCCTCCGGGGCCGCGCTGCCGGCCCAGTACTCCCGCTGGACCGTCCTCGGCACGACCGCCCTGCTGGCGGTCACGGCGACCGCGGTCCCCGGCGGCACCGCCTACCTGGCGGGCCTGCTGATCCCGGCGCTGATGGGCGGGTTCGCCATGGTCGGCGTCCGCGCGATGATCCGGACCACGATAGAACTCCGCGAGGCGCGGGCCACGGTGGCCCAGCTCGCCGCCAACGAGGAACGCCTGCGGATGGCCCGCGACCTGCACGACCTGCTGGGGCACTCGCTGTCGCTGATCACGCTGAAGAGCGAGCTGGCGGGCCGGATGCTGCCCGGGCAGCCCGAGGCGGCCGCCCGGCAGGTCGCGGACATCGAACGGGTCAGCCGGCAGGCGCTGGTCGACGTGCGCGAGGCGGTGAGCGGCTACCGGCGGCCCACCCTGCCCGGCGAACTCGCCGGCGCCCGGACGGCCCTGGCCGCGGCGGGCGTGGTCGCGGACCTCCCGGCGGAGCCGTCCGGAGAGCTCCCGGAGGAAGCGGAATCGGCCCTGGCCTGGTCGCTGCGCGAAGCCGTGACGAACGTGGTCCGGCACAGCGGGGCGAAGCGCTGCCGGGTCACCCTGGAGACGCGCCAGACGCTGGACGGGCCGGTGCTGGAGCTGACGGTGACGGACGACGGCTCGGGCGGCCCCGGCGGCCCGGCCGCCCCCGGCAACGGCCTGACGGGCCTGACGGAGCGTCTGGCGGCGGTCGGCGGCAGCCTGTCGGCGGGCCCCGCCGGCCGGACCGGCTTCGCCCTCACGGCCCGCGTCCCGCTGGCCCTAGGATCGGGATCATGACCTCACGCCCGATCCGTGTCCTGCTGGCGGAGGACCAGTCGATGGTCCGCGAGGCGCTCGCCGCCCTGCTCGGCCTGGAACCCGACATCGAGGTGCTCGTGCAGGTGGCCCGCGGCGACGAGGTGGTGGACGCGGCCCGCGCGCACGACGTGAACGTCGCGCTGCTGGACATCGAGATGCCGGGAATGACGGGCATCGAGGCGGCCGCGGCCCTGCGGACGGCCCTGCCCGACCTGCGCATCGTCATCCTCACCACCTTCGGCCGCCCCGGCTACCTCCGCGGCGCGATGGAGGCGGGCGCCTCGGCCTTCCTGGTCAAGGACGCGCCGGCCGCGCAGCTGGCGGAGGCGGTGCGCAAGGTCCTCCACGGGGAGCGCGTCATCGACCCCACGCTCGCGGCGGCGGCCCTGGCGGAGGGCGCGAACCCGCTGACGGACCGCGAACGGGAGGTCCTGCGGGAGGCGGAGTCGGGCGCGACCAACGCGGAACTCGCGGCGCGGCTGCACCTGTCGGCGGGCACCGTCCGCAACTACCTCTCGACGGCGATCCAGAAACTGGCGGCGCGCAACCGTGCCGAAGCCGTGCGCGTGGCCCGCGAGAAGGGCTGGCTCTAGCCGCAGCCCCGCCCCCCGAGGCTCCGCCCCCGCTCCTCAAACGCCGGAGGGGCTGGATTGCCGCCGGCGTCGGAAAATCAAGCCCCGCCGGCGATTGAGGCGCGGGGTCCGGGGCGGAGCCCCGGTCAGTTCAGCAGGGCGCGGGCGGAGACGGCTTCGGCGTGGATGCGGGCCGCCGCGTCGGCGTCGATCGCGGCGACGACGCCTGCGTACGCGTCCAGCTCGGCCGCGCCCTCCTGGAACGCGCCCCGTTCCACCAGCAGCCGGGCCCGCTCGTACCGCAGCGCCGCCGGGTGCGACGGCAGCAGCAGCGACAGGTCGAGCGTCCACAGGGCCACGCCCGACTGCTCCGGGCGGGTCGACGCCCAGGCCCGGATGTTGCCCAGGATCCGCAGCACGATCGCCAGGGTGTCGGCCGGCGTGCGCGGCCCCGACGCCAGCTCCGCGGGCCCGGCGCCCAGCGACGCGCCGCCCGCGAAGGGGTCCACGACCACGCCCTCCTCGGGGTCCCCGAAGCCCACCACGAAGTGCCCGGGCAGCCCCAGCCCGTACACCGGCGCCCCCGCCCGCCGGGCGACCTCCAGCCAGACGACGGACAGGAGGATCGGGAGGCCGCGGCGCCGCCGCAGGACCTCGTGCAGCAGCGAGGACGACAGCCGGCCGTAGTCCGCCGGGGTGCCGTGGAAGCCGAGCCGTCCGCCCAGCAGTTCCGTCACGGCCGACGCCCACGCCCGCGCGCCCCGCAGCCCGTACGGCAGCATCCCGGCGAGCCGGTCCAGCTCGATCTGCGCCCAGTCCATGGCGCGTTCGTCCAGGTCCGGGTCCGCCTCCGTGGCCAGCAGCAGGCACAGCAGCGCCAGATCGGGCCGCTCCGAGCGGGCCTCCGCCGCGAACTGCTCCCGCCAGTCCACCGGACTCACCCCGCCGCCCGGTAGTGGTGGTACGCGTGGTGCGTCGCGAAGCCCAGCCCGTCGTACAGCGCCAGCGCCCCCGCGTTGTCCGTCTCGACCTGCAGCCACGCCGCCGACGCGCCCTCCTCCAGCGCCCGGCGGGCCAGCGCGGCCATCACCGCCGTCGCCAGGCCCTGCCGGCGCTCCACGGGATCGACGGTCACCGCCGAGAAGCCGGCCCACCGCCCGTCCACCACGCACCGCCCGACGGCCCGGCCCCCGGGCAGCGCCGCGAACCACACCGACGGCCCTTCCACCAGCAGCCGCCGCGCCACGTCCGGGTCGCCGACCTTCCCGTAGCGTCCGAGCCACTCCTCGTCCGGGACGCGGGTCAGCCGTACGGATCCGGCGGCGGGCGCCGCCACGTCGGCGACCGTCGCCAGCGCCCCGATCCGTACCTCCGCCGACACCTCGGACGCCCAGCCCCGCCGTTCCAGCTCCGCGCAGAGCAGCTCCTGCGTGCCGACGGCCCCGGTCGAGGCCTGCACATAGGCCGGAAGCCCTCGTTCCGCGTACCAGGAGGTCACTCGCGCGAGTGCATCGTCCAGCGGTATGCCCGGGTCGCCCACCGCCAGGACCGAATTGGCCCGCCGGGTGAAACCGGCGGCGGCGCGCAGCGTCCACTCGCCGAGGCGCTCGCTCTCCAGCGGCTGCCAGGACCGCGCCGCGACCCGCGACAGCTCCTCGAAGGAGGCCGCCGGACCCCGCCGCCGGGCCGGTGCCGGAGGCACGATCTTGCCCGCCACCAGCGAGGATTCCGCGATGCGGACGGACTGCCCGTTCTTCTTTGTGATCAGCAGCACACCCTGGTCCCAGGATGTGAGAACACCGACCGTGTCCGTGAACTCGGGTGATCCGCTCAGCCGGGCCTCCACCCGTCGTACAGAGACACGTTTACCCACGTCAGCCGGGGTAATTCGGACCTCCAGCAGTCCTCCGGCGTTGATTTCCACAGCTCTGTCCGCCCCTCCTGTTCGGATCGTGCCCGGGAACGGAGATACTAGGTGCGGGCATCGACGACGCCGCGCTCCCGCGCGATATGGAAAGCCCTACCGAGGAGGAACGAGAGCGTGACCTACGTCATCGCGGAGCCTTGTGTCGACGTCAAGGACAAGGCATGCATCGAAGAGTGCCCCGTCGACTGCATCTACGAGGGCCAGCGGTCCTTGTACATCCACCCGGACGAGTGCGTCGACTGTGGTGCGTGTGAGCCGGTCTGCCCGGTCGAGGCCATCTTCTACGAGGACGACACCCCGGAAGAGTGGAAGGACTACTACAAGGCGAACGTCGAGTTCTTCGACGAGCTCGGTTCGCCCGGTGGTGCCTCCAAGCTGGGCCTGATCGAGCGCGACCACCCCTTCGTCGCCGCGCTGCCTGCCGGAATCAACGGCGAGCACTGACCCTTCAGGCAGACGCGCCCCTCGGTCCCGTACGGCCTCGTCGCCGCACGGGACCGAGGCGTTTGCGGACCCGCTACCAGCCAGTACTCAGAGAGAGCAGAGACCATCGTGGCCGCAGTATCCGACCGTCTTCCCGCCTTCCCCTGGGACAAGCTGGAGCCGTACAAGAAGACGGCGGCGGCCCACCCGGACGGCATCGTCGACCTGTCCGTCGGCACGCCCGTGGACCCGGTGCCGCAGCTGATCCAGCGGGCCCTGGTCGAGGCCGCCGACTCCCCGGGCTACCCGACGGTGTGGGGCACCGCCGCCCTGCGCGACGCGATCACGGGCTGGCTGCGCGGGCGCCTCGGCGCGAGCGCCGCCGAGCACCGCAACGTCCTGCCGGTCGTCGGCTCCAAGGAACTGGTGGCCTGGCTGCCGACCCAGCTGGGCCTGGGCGCCGGTGACAAGGTGGCCTACCCCCGGCTCGCCTACCCGACGTACGAGGTCGGCGCGCGGCTGTGCGGCGCCGAGGCCGTCGTCTACGACGACCCCACCGCGCTCGACCCGGCCGGCGTGAAGCTGCTGTGGCTCAACTCCCCGTCCAACCCCACCGGAAAGGTCATTCCGAAGGAAGACCTGGTCCGGATCGTGGCCTGGGCGCGCGAGCACGGGATCCTGCTCTTCAGCGACGAGTGCTACCTGGAGCTCGGCTGGGAGGCCGAGCCCGTCTCCGTCCTCCACGACGACGTCTGCGGCGGCTCGTACGAGGGCATCGTCGCCGTCCACTCCCTCTCCAAGCGCTCCAACCTGGCCGGCTACCGGGCGGCCTTCATCGCCGGTGACGCGGACGTGCTCGGCGAACTCCTCGAGATCCGCAAGCACGGCGGCATGATGACCCCCGCCCCCGTGCAGGCGGCCACGGTGGCGGCGCTCGGCGACGACCAGCACGTCGAGGAGCAGCGCGGGCGCTACGCGGCCCGCCGCACCGCGCTGCGCGCGGCCCTGGAGGCGCACGGCTTCCGGGTCGAGCACAGCGAGGCGAGCCTCTACCTGTGGGTGACCCGGGACGAGCCCTGCTGGGAGACGGTCGCCCACCTCGCGGACCTGGGCATCCTGGTGGCGCCCGGCGACTTCTACGGCGAGGCGGGCGCGCGGTTCGTGCGCGTCGCCTTCACCGCCACCGACGAGCGCGTCGAGGCGGCGGTCAAGCGCCTCGGCTGAGCGGCGGCGGTCCGGAACGGCCCGAGGGGGCCGGGAGTTCGCACTCCCGGCCCCCTCGGTGTTTCCCGCGGGCGTCAGCCGCCCAGCGGCGCGCCACCGGGCAGTCCCGCCGGCAGGACACTGCCGACGGGCAGCTCGGCCACGGGGAGCTGGGAGACGGGCAGCTCCTTGGTGGTGGGCAGCCCGCCGAGCAGGCCCCCCGCCTTGCCGGCCACGTCGGCGGCCGGGGCCGGCAGGGTCTTGGCGGTGGAGCCCACCGCGTCGGTGGCCGCACCCGCGGTCGCGTCGGTGGCGGCCTCGGGCGCGTCCTGCGCGGTGAGTGCGCCCAGCTGCGGCACGGACTCCAGACCGGCGGCGCTGGCCGCGCCGGCCGCACCGACCACGGGCGCTGCCCCGGCTGCGAGGAGCAGCGCGGCACGGGCGATCCGACGGGTCAGGGGGAGAGACATGTTGCTCCTAAGCGGTAGCGGCTGAGTACGCCGTGACTAACCGCTCGCAGGGCGGGTGGAGTTGCGGTGCCGGTGGGTAAAGGATCGGTAACGCATCGTTTAATCGGCTTCCGCGACAAGCGCATCGGACACGCGCCGACCAGGGCTTCCGTCCGTCCCGGGGTCCGTGGCCGGCCCAACGGATCACCCTCGCAGGAGTGATCGCTCGTACGCGCGGCCGGGTGTCCGCCCCGGCGTGTCGTCAGGGCCCTGCGGAGGGCCGGACGGCCGGACGGCCGGCCAGACGGCCGGAGCCGGTGCGGGCCGGCCCGGACGGGGGTCGGCGGACGGGGTCAGCGGGCCATGAAGATCCGTACCTCGCCCGTGTCCGCGTTGCGCGGGTCCCCGTCCCCGTCCTTCGCCCCCGTGCCGCCCTTCTGCTGCCACTGGCCCCGGCCCTGCCCCCCGACCCAGGCGCGCAGGTCGTAGGACACCCGGGAGATCCCCATCTCCTTGGAGTGGGCCACCGCCCAGTGAGCCATCGCCCGGCTGCGGCGAACCGCGGCCTCCCCGCCGTTCGCCTTCTCCTTCAGGGTGACCTCGGCCTCCGGGCCGCCCTTGCCGCCGCCGTTGCGGCCGGCCTGGCCCGCCTGGCCGGCCTGCGGGGGCATGGTGTGCAGGCCGTCCTTGCCGAAGATCCGGACCATCTCGGCCCGCACCTTCTCCGGGTCGCCGGGCCCGACGGGCTCGGGACCGCCGCACTCCAGGATGCCGTCGCCGCCGAAGGCGGCCGTCAGCACGATCGCGTCCGGCTCGTGCTTCGCGTACGCCTGCGGGAACCCGCTGCGCTGCACCTTCTGCGCGGCCACCGTCAGCGGCAGCCGCGAGTACCCCGGCACGTCGACGAGGTGGTCGTAGAAGATGCCCGCCGAGTAGACCGGGTCCCGGATCTGCTCCGGCGTGCCCCAGCCCATCGAGGGCCGCTGCTGGAAGAGGCCCAGCGAGTCGCGGTCGCCGTGGTCGAGGTTGCGCAGCGCGGACTCCTGCATGGCGGTCGCCAGCGCGATCGTCACCGCCCGGTCCGGCAGGCCCTTCGCCACGCCGACCGCGGCTATCGTCGCCGCGTTCGCCGCCTGCTCCGGGGACATTTCGTACGATTCAGAGGTTCCGTCGTGGTTGCCCGAGTACACCCTGGCCGTGCAGTACGGGGCGCCGCCGCCGCCGTTCGAGGCACGCTGGACGGCGAAGTAGCCGACCAGGGCGAGGAGAACGAGCAGACCGACGGCCGCGCGCAGCGGGCGGCGGCGGCGAGGACGGGAAACACGGTTCTCGGACACGCGGCCCACCGTACTTGAGGCATATGACGCGTCCACCGGCCGGACGGCGAGGCCCCCTCCCAGTCCGGGGCGTTAGGGTCGTTCCATGTCCGAATCCGAGCTGGACCTCACCCTGGACGCCGCCGAGCTGACCGCCCGGCTCGTCGACATTCCGTCCGTGAGCGGCGACGAGAAGGTACTCGCCGACCTCGTGGAAGACGCGCTGCGCGGCCTGCCGCACCTGACGGTGGACCGTTTCGGCAACAACGTCGTCGCCCGCACGCACCTCGGCCGCGCCGAGCGCGTCGTGCTCGCCGGCCACCTCGACACCGTGCCGATCGCCGACAACGTCCCGTCCCGCCTCGACGAGAACGACGTCCTGTGGGGCTGCGGCACCACCGACATGAAGTCCGGCGTCGCCGTACAACTGCGCATCGCCGCGACCGTGCCCGAGCCGAACCGGGACCTCACCTTCGTCTTCTACGACCAGGAGGAGGTCGCCGCCGACCTCAACGGTCTGGGCAAGGTCGCAGGCGCCCACCCCGACTGGCTGACGGGGGACTTCGCGGTCCTGCTGGAACCCTCCAACGCCGAGGTCGAGGGCGGCTGCCAGGGCACCCTGCGGGTCCTGCTGCGCACCGCCGGGGAGCGCGCCCACTCCGCCCGCAGCTGGATGGGCTCCAACGCCATCCACTCGGCCGGCCCGATCCTGGCCCGGCTCGCGGCGTACGAACCGCGCAAGCCGGTCATCGACGGCCTGGAGTACCACGAGGGCCTCAACGCGGTGCGCATCGAAGGCGGCGTCGCCAACAACGTCATCCCCGACGCGTGCACGGTGACGGTCAACTTCCGCTACGCCCCCGACCGTACGGAGGCCGAGGCCCTGGCCCACGTACGGGAGGTGTTCGCGGACTGCGACATCGCCGAGTTCGTCGTCGACGACTCCTCCGGCGGCGCCCTCCCCGGCCTCTCGCACCCGGCGGCCGCGGCGTTCATGGAGGCGGTCGGCGGCCGGGCCATGCCGAAGTTCGGCTGGACGGACGTCTCCCGCTTCAGCGCGCTGGGCGTCCCGGCGGTGAACTACGGCCCGGGAGACGCACTGCTGGCCCACAAGGTCGACGAGCGGGTCGAGACCAAGGCGATCCTGCACTGCGAGGAACGACTTCGCGCCTGGCTGACCGCCTGAATTCCGCTTCCCGTCACCTTTGTGCGCCTACCCTGATCCAACGATCAGCAGGAGGGAGCACATCATGGGCAACCCCGAGAGTTCCGCTCGTCGTCGGCCCGAGGAGCAGCAGCTCGGGCCGGTGCTGAGGAGGCGGAGCCAGGTGCAGGCGGGCAGTACGACGGACCAGCGGCTGCTGGACTCCGCCGGGCCCTCCGAGTGGGTGCACACCGATCCCTGGCGGGTCCTGCGCATCCAGTCGGAGTTCATCGAGGGCTTCGGCACGCTCGCCGAGCTGCCGCCCGCGATCAGCGTGTTCGGATCGGCCCGTACTCCGGCGGATTCACCGGAGTACGACGCGGGCGTACGGATCGGGCGCGCGCTCGTCGACGCCGGCTTCGCCGTGATCACGGGCGGCGGCCCGGGCGCCATGGAGGCGGCCAACAAGGGCGCGCGGGAGGCCAACGGCATCTCCGTGGGCCTGGGCATCGAGCTGCCGTTCGAGCAGGGGCTGAACGAGCACGTCGACCTGGGGCTGAACTTCCGCTACTTCTTCGTCCGCAAGACGATGTTCGTGAAGTACAGCCAGGGCTTCGTGGTCCTCCCGGGCGGGCTCGGCACGCTGGACGAGCTGTTCGAGGCGCTGACCCTGGTCCAGACCCGGAAGATCACCCGCTTCCCGATCGTGCTGTTCGGCACGGAGTACTGGAGCGGGCTCGTCGACTGGCTGAAGAACACGGTGATCGCGCAGGGCAAGGCCTCCGAGTTCGACCTGCTCCTCTTCCACGTCACGGACGACGTGGAAGAGGCGGTGACGCTGGTCAGCAAGGAGGTCGGCGAGGGCTCGAACGAACGCGCCGCCCTCGGCGCCACCGAGGAACTGGCCCGGGAGGCCGGCGACTAGTGCTGTGGCCGGAAAGGTTTGCCGGGCGTCGCAACCGGGTGAACCTTGCCGGTCACAGCACTGGGTCGGCGCCGCCGTCGGGGCCGTCGCCTCAGGCGAGGCCCCGGCGGGCGGACGCCGATGGCGTCAGGCCAGTCCCCGGCGGGCGACCGCCGGGGGGCGGTGGCCCTGGATCGAGCGGACCATGTTTAGGATCTGGCGGGTCTCGGCGACCTCGTGGACGCGGTAGACCTGCGCGCCCAGCCACGCCGAGACGGCCGTCGTGGCCAGGGTGCCCAGCAGGCGCTCCTTGACCGGCTTGTCGAGGGTCTCGCCGACGAAGTCCTTGTTGGACAGGGAGACCAGGACCGGCCAGCCCGTCGCCGTCATCTCCTCCAGCCGGCGCGTGGCCTCCAGCGAGTGGCGCGTGTTCTTCCCGAAGTCGTGACCTGGGTCGATCATGATCGCGTCCCGGCGGACGCCGAGCGCGGCGGCGCGTTCGGCGAGGCCGACCGTGACCCGCAGGATGTCCTCCATCACGTCCTCGTACGCGATCCGGTGCGGGCGGGTGCGCGGCTCGACCCCGCCCGCGTGGGTGCAGACGAGGCCGGCGTCGTAGCGCGCCGCGACCTCGGCCAGCTTGGGGTCCACCCCGCCCCACGCGTCGTTCAGCAGGTCCGCCCCGGCCTCGCACACGGCCTCGCCGACCTCGTGCCGCCAGGTGTCCACACTGATCACCACGTCCGGGAAGCGGCGCCGGACCTCGGCCACGAAGCCGACCGTGCGCCGTGCCTCCTCGGCCGCGTCCACGTGCTCGCCCGGGCCCGCCTTGACCCCGCCGATGTCGATGATCGCGGCGCCCTCGGCGACCGCCTGCTCGACCCGGTCCAGCGCCGGCTCGTCGCGGAACGTCGCGCCCTGGTCGTAGAAGGAGTCCGGAGTCCGGTTCACGATGGCCATGATCACCGGCTCGTGGGTGTCGAACTCGCGCCTGCCCAGTCGCAGCATCCTGCTCTTTCCTCCTTCGGAGGCCCTCGCGCCTCGCCCTGCGACCTTAACCTGGTGGCCGGAGTCTCTCAGGGGAGTGATCGTGTTCTTCTTCTTGATGATCGCGCTGGTCGTGGTCGTGGCGGCGGTCACCCTGGCCGTGATCGGGGGCGGCTCGGAAGCCGTCCTGCCGGAAGCGGATCCGGACCGGGTGGCGGACGGGTTGCCGGAAACCCGCCCCGTCGTACGGGCCGACATCGACGCGCTGCGCCTGCCCGTCGCGCCGCGCGGCTACCGGATGGCCGAGGTGGACGACGTACTGGAGCGGCTCGCGGCGGAACTGGCCGAGCGGGACGCGCGGATCGCGCAGCTGACCGCCGCGGGGGCCGGCCCCGCCGGCCCCGCCGCCCCGGCCGGCCCGGCGGAGGTGACCGACCGGGTCGACCTCGGCAAGGGCGGTGAGCGGTGAGCGGCGTACTGGCCGGAGCGGACGGGCTGCGGCGCTGCCCGTGGGCGGTGTCCACGCCGGACTACGTCGCCTACCACGACACCGAGTGGGGGCGCGCGGTCCACGGCGACGACGCCCTGTACGAACGGCTGTGCCTGGAGGCCTTCCAGTCCGGGCTGTCCTGGATCACGATCCTGCGGCGCCGGGAGGGTTTCCGTAGGGCCTTCTCCGACTTCAAGATCGCGGCGGTCGCGGAGTTCGACGAGCGGGACGCGGAGCGGCTGCTGGCCGACGAGGGGATCATCCGCAACCGGGCCAAGATCGAGGCGACCCTGGCCAACGCGAAGGTCCTCGCCGGATGGGAGCCGGGCGAGCTCGACACCCTGATCTGGTCCCACGTCCCGGAGGAGCCAGGACCGGCGCCGCGGACGGTCATAGAGGTGCCGGCCATCACCCCGGAGTCCACCGCCCTCTCCAAGGCCCTGAAAAAGGCCGGCATCCGCTTCGTCGGCCCCACGACGGCCTACGCGCTGATGCAGGCCTGCGGGCTCGTGAACGACCACTTGGCGGACTGCGCGTCGCGCCTGGCGGCGAGCTGAGCGGGTCGGCTGCACCGGGCCGGTGTGGGGGCCTGTCGCGGCGCGGGCTAGCGGGTGCGGGGGTCGGTTGGGGCGGGGGCGGGCCGGTTGGCTGCGCCGCTCGGGGCGGTGTGGGGGGGTTGGTTGTGGCGCGGCCGGGCGGGTGTGGGGGTCGGTTGGGGGCGGGGGCGGGTGCGCGCCGGGGCGTCTCCTCGGGCGCCGAACGTGACGAGGGGTCGGAGAGCGGAGCCTTGTTGTGTTCGGCACCCTGCGGGGATCACCCCGACACACACCCACCCCCACCCCAACCGCCCCGGCTGACCAACCTTCCGGTGCTGGCGCACCATCCGGCCTCCCCACGCAAATCCAGCCCCGCCGCACCAAATCCAGCCCCTCCGGCGTTTGAGGAGCGGGGTCCGGGGCGGAGCCCCGATCTTTGAGCCGCACCGGCCAGCCGTGCCGTACCTTCCGGCTGGGCCGCGCAAATTCAGCCCCTCCGGCGTTTGAGGAGGGGGGGTCCCCCCGGACGGAGTCTGGGGGAGGGTGCGGGGCGGAGCCCCGTCTAGCGGCCGAGGTACTGGGGCGGCTGCTTCGCCAGGAAGGCCTGGACGGCGATGCCGTGGTCCTCGGAGGCCCCCGCACGGGTCTGGAGGACGTCCTCGTGGGCCAGGGCCTCCGCCAGGGAGTGCGAGGCCCCGTAGGCCAGGGACTCCTTCAGCGCGGCGTACGCGACCGTGGGGCCCGCGGCGAGGGCGCGGGCCACGGCCTCGGCTTCGGCGTGCAGCGAGTCCGCGGGCACCAGGCGGTTCGCGATGCCGAGCTCGTACGCCTCCTGGGCCTTGACCGACCGCGGGAAGAGCAGCAGGTCCGCCGCCCGGGAGCCGCCGATCAGGCGGGGGAGGGTCCACGAGACCCCGGAGTCGGCGGTCAGCGCCACCCCGGCGAACGAGGTGTTGAAGGAGGCGGTGTCCGCGACCACCCGGAAGTCCGACGCCAGCGCGAAGCCGAAGCCCGCCCCGGCCGCCACGCCGTTCACCCCGGCCACGACGGGCTTCGGCATCTCGGTGAGCGCCCGAACGATCGGGTTGTAGTGGTCGGCGACCGTGCTCATGGTCAGCGAGGTGCCGCTCTCGCGGTCCGAGGCGAGGTTGCCGATGTGCTCCTTGAGGTCCTGGCCCACGCAGAAGGCCCGGTCGCCGGCCGCGGTCAGCAGCACGGCCCGCACCGCCGTGTCCCCGGCCGCCGCCTCGACCGCGTCGCGCAGGGCGACCTTGGCCTCGGTGTTCATCGCGTTCATCGCGTCCGGACGGTTGATCGTGATGGTCGCGAGTCCGTCGGTCACTTCGTAGAGCACGCTGTCGGCCATGGCAGGGGGTCCCCCTTCGTCGCGGGCTTGGCTACCGGCCGGTACCGGCCGGTGCAAGGGCCAGCATGGCGGACCGGAGGCGGCGCGCACATGTGATGTGCGTCAAAGAAAGCCGGAGCCGTTCTCGTGGTGCGGCGGCGCAGTATCGCAGGCGGGTCCCCGAAATGAGTGGTTTTGGTCGAGCGCGTTGCGCAAGCGTTCCCGGGTGATGTTGGTCATCGGGTCCTGACATGCGGGATAATGGCTGGGAAGCAATGTGTTCGATGCCGGGTATTAGGCGCCTGAACGGGGCCGTCGGCTGACGATGAGCTGGTTTCAGGAAGGGGAACGAGCATGGCGGCCATGAAGCCGCGGACGGGCGACGGCCCGCTCGAGGTCACCAAGGAGGGGCGGGGCATCGTCATGCGCGTACCGCTCGAGGGCGGCGGTCGGCTTGTCGTCGAACTGACCCCTGATGAGGCGGACGCCCTGGGTGACGCCCTGAAGAAGGTCGTCGGCTGACCTCCCGAGGACGCTGACAGCACTTCCACCTTCTGCATTCTCTGCGCTGCCCCGACCGCGATCTGCGGCCGGGGCAGCGTTGTGTCGTGTTCGAGGACAGATCCCCTTCCGGAGCCACGCCGTGACCTTCTCCCCGCCCGCGCCGCCCGCCTTCGCCGACTGCAGTCCCCGGCAGAAGGCGGCCCGGGTCCTCTCCGACGTGCTGGCGCCGGCGAACCTGGTGGTGGCCCTGCTCCTGCTGATCGGCTGGCACAGCACCGCCTCGTGGACCGGGCTCGGCTGGGGCCTGCTCGGCGCCCTGTTCTGCGGCGTGGTCCCGATCGGCATCATCGTCCTCGGCGTCCGCCGGGGGGCGCTGACCGACCAGCACATCAGGGTGCGGCGCCAGCGGCTCGTCCCGATGGGGCTGAGCCTGCTGTCCGTCGTCGCCGGGATCACCCTGCTGCACGTCCTCGGCGCGCCCGGGGAGGTCTTCGCACTGGTCGTCGCGATGCTCGTGGGCCTGGTGTCGTCCCTGCTGGTCACGGTCGGCTGGCAGATATCGATCCACATGTCGGTGGCCGGCGGCACGGTGATGATCCTGGCGCTCGTCTTCGGCCCGCCGGTGCTCCCCGCGGCCCTGATCGCCGCCGCCGTCGGCTGGTCCCGCCTGGTGCTGAAGGCGCACACCCCGGCTCAGCTGCTCGCGGGCACCGTACTGGGCGGCACGGCCGCGCTCACCTTCGCGCTCCTGAGCTGACGTACGGAGCTCAGCGGCGGACGGCGCAGAGCAGCCCGTCGCCCACCGGGAGCAGCGCGGCCTCCAGGGCCGGGCTCTCCCGGACGCTGCGCAGCAGCTCGCGGACGCGGAGCACCTCCACCGGCTGGGCCGCGGAGTCGACCGTACGGCCGTCGGAGAAGACCCCTTCGAAGCACACCAGTCCGCCGGGGCGCAGCAGCCGCAACGATTCGGCGAGGTAGTCGAGGGACTCGGTGGGGTCGCCGTCGCAGAAGACGAGGTCGTAGCCGCCGTCGGCGAGCCGGGGCAGGACGTCGAGGGCACGGCCGGGGATGAAGCGGGCGCGGTTGCCCGCGAAGCCGGCGGCGCGGAAGGCCTGGCGGGCGAAGGCCTGCCGGTCCGGCTCGGGATCCACCGTGGTCAGCACCCCGTCGGGGCGCATGCCGTGCAGGAGGTGGATGCCGGAGACGCCGGTTCCGGTGCCGATCTCGGCGACCGCCTTGGCGTCCGCGGTGGCGGCCAGCAGGCGCAGCGCGGCCCCGGTACCGGGGGAGACGGAGCGCAGGCCCGCTTCCCTGGACCGGTCGCGGGCCCATCGCAGAGCGTCGTCCTCGGCGACAAACGCGTCGGCGAACGCCCAGCTCGTCTGCCGGTTGCCGGTAATGACCCTCTCCTGTCCCCATAGTTGGCGCAACGGTGACTGTATCCGCTGACGTCGGGAACCCGCAGATGGGACCGGGCGTTGTGCAGGGTGTGTGCGGGATGAGAAGGGACGGTGCCGGGCAGATCGACAGCCGCGGCCGCTCCGGGACCTAAATCTCGCGTAAAGATACTGCAAAAACGCTTATCCGGAGCTGACAGAGGGGGTGGCTATGGTAGGGACTCCACTGGACACCACCAGAGCCGACAGGGGAGGTGCGGCTGCGCCTGTGGATCGTGGGGGCGTACTGAGGCGCCTCTTCTGGTCGGCGGGTGAGCCGAAATCCGTGACCTACATTGCTGACCGCTTCCACACCGCCGACGCCGCAACCACCGCGACCTTTGCCGCCGATGCGGGCTCCCAGGCGTGGACCCCTCCTTCGTGGGAGGAGATCGTCAGCACGCACAGCGCGCGGGTCTACCGCCTTGCCTACCGTCTGACGGGCAACCAGCACGATGCCGAGGACCTGACCCAGGAGGTCTTCGTCCGCGTCTTCCGCTCGCTGTCCACCTACACGCCCGGCACCTTCGAGGGCTGGCTCCACCGCATCACGACGAACCTGTTCCTGGACATGGTCCGCCGCAAGCAGCGGATCCGTTTCGACGCGCTCGCCGACGACGCCGCCGAGCGGCTGCCGAGCCGTGAGCCGTCCCCGCAGCAGGTCCTGCACGACACCCACTTCGACGCGGACGTCCAGCAGGCGCTGGACACCCTCGCGCCCGAGTTCCGCGCGGCCGTGGTGCTGTGTGACATCGAGGGCCTGTCGTACGAGGAGATCGCCGCCACGCTCGGCGTGAAGCTCGGCACCGTGCGCAGCCGTATCCACCGGGGCCGATCGCACCTGCGCAAGGCGCTCAAGCACCGGTCTCCCGAGGCCCGTGCCGAACAGCGCGCCCTGGCGGGCGTGTCCATGGGTGCCCCCGGCGCCGGGGGAGAGGGCGGAGCCGAGTGAGCGAAGTCAGTCCGTCTCCTGCCGAACAGCACCTGGGCGACCGGCTCGCCGCCCTGGTGGACGGGGAGCTGAAGCACGACGCACGGGAGCGGGTCCTGGCCCATCTCGCGACGTGCGCCAAGTGCAAGGCCGAGGCCGATGCCCAGCGCCGCCTGAAGACCATGTTCGTGGAGAGCGCGCCCCCGCCGCTGTCCGCGGGGCTGCTGGCGCGGCTGCAGGGGCTCCCGGGCGGCGCCCCCGACGGCTCCTCCGGTCCGCTCGGCGGTCCGCCCGGCCCGACGGCGGCCGACCCCTTCGACGCGTTCGCGTACGGGCTGCCCCCGGCCGCCCGGCCGCAGCAGCAGGGCTTCCGCATACACGAGGTGGGCCGGCCGCGCCGTCGGTTCGCCTTCGTCGCCGCCGGAGCCGTGTCGCTGGCCGCGCTCGCCCTGGGCGGTGCGCTGCCGCAGGAGGGCCTGGATCCGAACGTCCGGGGGGAGTCCCCCGCGCCCGCCTCCAGGACCGGCCCCGCCCTCCCCGTGACCGACGCGTCGGTCCGTGAGCGCATGCCCACGCCCGCGGCCGTCCCGACCCTCCTGTCGACCGCCGCGACGCCCCTGCCGCCCGTGCACCCCACCCCCGCGAGCCCCGCGCGTCCGGTCTCCCTGCTGCGCTGACCCCGGAGCTGGTTGAATCAGCTGCACATGCGCACAGGTACGCGGGGAGCGCCCATGGCCGACAGGCAGCAGACCGACCCGGCTCCACAGTGGTGGAGCCGGCCCGAGGGCACGGCGGACGGCCGCCCCGGGGCGGTGCCCGCCCCGCGCCCGGGAGCCGGAGAAGAGGCGGACCCGGCGGCGTGGCAGGCGCCCGCGGCCGAGGACCGCGTCCCGGCCAGCCGTGAGGCCGGGACGGAGGGGGAACCGCCCGCCCGCGAGGTGCGCTACGACCCCTGGGGCGAGCAGCCGCTCCAGGTCGTGGACCGCGGCAAGGACCGGCGCGGATTCCGGCTGTGGCAGGTGGCGGCCCTCAGCGCCGCAACGGCCCTGCTCGCCGGCGGGACCGGCGGCTACGTCGGCGTCCTCGCCGAACGGCAGAGCAGCACCCGGCTGGAGCTCCCCCAGGCCGCCGTCGCCGACAAGGGCCGCGCACCCGAGAGCGTCGCCGGGATCGCGGCCACCGCGCTCCCCGGGGTGGTGACCCTGCACGTGCGGGGCGAGAAGGGCAGCGGCACGGGCACCGGCTTCGTCCTCGACGAGCAGGGCCACATCCTGACCAACAACCACGTGGTCGCCGACTCCAAGGAGATAGCGGTCACCTTCAGCACCGGCGAGAGCGTCACCGCCGAGCTGGTCGGCCGCGACTCCGGGTACGACCTGGCCGTGGTCAAGGTCAGCGGCGTACGGGGCCTGCGGCCGCTGAGCCTGGGGAACTCCGAGAACGTGAAGGTCGGCGACCCGGTGGTGGCCATCGGCGCGCCCTTCGACCTCTCCAACACCGTCACCGCCGGCATCATCAGCGCCACCGGCCGGCCCGTCACCGCGGGCGGCGACAAGGGCGACGGAAGCGACATCAGCTACGTCGACGCGCTGCAGACCGACGCACCGATCAACCCCGGCAACTCGGGCGGCCCCCTCCTCGACGCCAGGGCCCACGTGGTCGGCATCAACAGCGCCATCCGCGGCGCCGACAAGGACGACCCCAGCCGCCAGGGCGGCTCCATCGGGCTCGGCTTCGCCATCCCCATCAACCAGGGCAAGCGCGTCGCCGAGGAGCTCATCCGCACCGGCCGCGCCACGCACCCCGTCATCGGGGTCACGCTCGACATGGACTACACGGGCGACGGAGCCCGGGTCGGGGACAAGGGCGAGGACGGCAAGCCGTCCGTGGTCGCCGACGGGCCGGGCGCACGCGCCGGGATCAAGGCCGGCGACGTCATCACCAAGGTGGACGGACAGCGCGTCCGGGGCGGTGACGAGCTGATCATCAAGATCAGGGCGCACCGCCCGGGCGACCCGCTCACCCTCACCGTGGTGCGCGAGGGCCGCGAACGCACGCTGCAGGTGGTCCTCGGATCGGCGAACGGATCATGAGCGGCGGGTGACGGGCGGGTGAAACCGTCACGGAGGCCGCACACGGGTATGGGTGGGTGGACAACGCCGGGTACCGTGTGTTCGGGCCCGCAGTGACAGAGAGCCGAGGAGCGGCAAGGTGTTCAACGACATAGGCGCACTCGAACTCGTCACGATCGTGGTGCTCGGCATCCTCGTCTTCGGCCCGGAGAAGCTGCCCAAGGTCATTCAGGACGTGACCGGCTTCATCCGGAAGGTCCGTGCGTTCTCGGACAGCGCGAAGCAGGACATCCGCTCCGAACTCGGCCCGGAGTTCAAGGACTTCGAGTTCGAGGACCTGAATCCGAAGACGTTCATCCGCAAGCAGCTGACCGAGAACGAGGACCTCAGGGAACTCCGCAGCAGCTTCGACCTCCGCAAGGAGCTGAACGACGTCACCGAGGCCGTGAACGGCGACGGGGCCACCCCCGCGGCGCCCTCCTCGTCGGCCGCCGCCACGCCCATCGGCACCGGCCCCGATCTGCTCAAGAAGCCCGCCTCCCCGGACCTGGACCAGCGCTCGCGCTTCGACGCCGACGCCACGTGACGCGCGGCCTGCCCGGCGTTTGGCGGCCGGGTGGCTATCCTCCATCTGTTGTCCGGACCCAGGACGCCCGAGGGAGGGGGTCCCCCCAGCCCAGCGAGGGGGAGGGCCGTTCCGGACCCCACGGAACGAGAGGCCGCTCAGATGGAGACGACGAGCAGTAGCCGGGTCGGCGCCCAGACCGCCGAGGCACCCGCCACCGCCGCCGCACCCGCGCAGGAACCGCAGACCGACGCGCAGACCGACACACAGCCGCAGGACGCCGCCGCACCGGTGCCGGCCGCCCGGCGGACGGCCGAAGGCTTCCTGGCCGCAGACTTTCCCTGGTACGGGCTGGACGGGGCCTTCACCGGCCCCCGCTGGCTGATGCAGGTCGGCACCGCCGCCGACGGGACCGTGGAGCACGGCTCCACCGGTCACGGCGACGAGCCCTCCGCCCGGGGCGAGATCGCGACCGGCGAGAAGGAGCGTTTCGCGGTGGTCATCACCGTGGCGAGCAACCCGCTGCGCCGCAGCGGTGACGGCACCGGCGTCCTGGAGGCCACCTCGGTCTCCTCGGCGGCCTGGCTGGCCGGCTCCGGGCTGCTGGCCTACAGCTGGCCGGGGCAGATGGACCACTCCCTGCGCGACGACTGGCTCGACCAGCAGACCGAGGCCGCGTGGGAGCTCGCGGACGACCTCGCCGGGGAGGACTGGTCGACGCTGTCGCTGCCGGTGGACGGGGAGCCGACGCCGTTCCACTACCGCGAGTCCGAGTTCGGGTGGGTGCTGGCCGGCTCGACCGGCAGCGGGGTCCACCTCGGTGCCTACGGGCGCGGGATGAGCGCGTACGGGCTCGGCTTCTCGGCCATCGCGGACCTCACGACGTACGAGTAGGCGGGCGGGTACGGGAAAGGGCACCGCCGGCCGGCGGTGCCCTTCGTGCCGCGCGGCCCGGTGCGGGCCGCTCCCGGCTAGAACTTGTTGCGCGGGGTGATGCCCAGCGACATGCCCGAGAGGCCGCGGGCGCGGCCGCCGAGCTTGCCGGCGATGGCGCGCAGGGCCGCACCCGCCGGGGAGTCCGGGTCGGACAGGACGACGGGCTTGCCGTCGTCGCCGCCCTCGCGCAGGCGCACGTCGATCGGGATCGAGCCCAGCACCGGTACCGAGGCGCCGACCGTCTTGGTCAGCCCGTCGGCGACCTTCTGGCCACCGCCCGAGCCGAAGACGTCCACCATCTCGTCGCAGTGCGGGCACGGCAGGCCCGACATGTTCTCGACGACGCCGACGATCTTCTGGTGGGTCTGCACGGCGATCGAGCCGGCCCGCTCCGCGACCTCGGCCGCGGCCTGCTGCGGGGTGGTGACGACGAGGATCTCGGCATTCGGCACGAGCTGGGCCACCGAGATCGCGATGTCGCCGGTGCCCGGCGGCAGGTCCAGCAGCAGGACGTCCAGGTCGCCCCAGAACACGTCCGCCAGGAACTGCTGCAGCGCGCGGTGCAGCATCGGTCCGCGCCACACCACCGGGGCGTTGCCCGGGGTGAACATGCCGATGGAGATGACCTTCACGCCGTGCGCCGACGGCGGCATGATCATGTTCTCGACCTGGGTGGGCTTGCCGTCCACGCCGAGCATCCGAGGCACGCTGTGCCCGTAGATGTCCGCGTCGACCACGCCGACCTTCAGGCCGTCCGCCGCCATCGCCGCGGCCAGGTTGACCGTGACCGAGGACTTGCCGACGCCGCCCTTGCCGGACGCGACCGCGTACACGCGGGTCAGCGAGCCCGGCTTGGCGAAGGGCACCTCGCGCTCGGCGGTGCCGCCGCGCAGCGTGGCGGCCAGGTCCTTGCGCTGCTCGTCGCTCATCACGTCGAGGGTGACGGCGACGGAGGTGACGCCCGCGACCTTCTCGACGGCCTCGGTGACGTTCTTGGTGATGGTCTCGCGCATGGGGCAGCCCGACACCGTGAGGTAGACCGTGACGGCGACCGCGCCACCGTCGCCGATCTCCACCGATTTGACCATGCCGAGCTCGGTGATCGGCCGGTGGATCTCGGGGTCGTTCACCGTCGCCAGAGCGTCCAGGATCGCGTCCTGCTCAGGCACGGCGGCGGAGCTTGTGTCGGTAGCCATGCCCCGATGGTACGGCTCGGTAGCAGGCCTCGGGAAAGCCCGTCAGCGGTCGCCTTCATCACGTTCCGCCGGGAATAGCCGGCGCTCGTCCATCTCCTTGATCAGGTCCTGGAACTCGGATCTGATCCAGTCGCGGGTGGCGACCTCGCCCAGACCCATCCGCAGGGCCGCGATCTCGCGGGTCAGGTACTCGGTGTCGGCGATGGACCGCTCGTTCTGCTTGCGGTCCTGCTCCAGGTTGACCCGGTCCCGGTCGTCCTGCCGGTTCTGCGCGAGGAGGATCAGCGGAGCGGCGTACGAGGCCTGGAGCGACAGCATCAGCGTCAGGAAGATGAACGGGTACTTGTCGAACCGCAGGTCGTCCGGCGCGAAGATGTTCCACAGCACCCACACCACGATGACCAGGGTCATCCAGACGATGAACCGGCCCGTGCCGAGGAACCGCGCCACCTTCTCCGACAGCCGCCCGAAGGCCTCCGGGTCGTACTCGGGCAGCAGCGAGCGCCGCGGCGCGCGCGGCAGGTCCAGGCGGACCCGCGAGCGGGTCAGCGCGCTCGACCCGGTGCTCTGGGCCGACTTCCCCGCACGCTCGGCGGAACGTTCCGCTGCCTCCGCCGTGAGCCCGTGCTCACGCGCCTGCACCCGGGCCTGCTCGCGCCGCTCCCGGATCTGCTCGCGCCGCCGCTCACGGGCCTGCTCACCGCGCCCCCGGTCGAAGCGCCCTCGCTCACTGGCCACGCAGGGCCTCCTCGGAATGGAATTCCGTCTCCCGCCAGTCGTCCGGCAGCAGGTGGTCCAGTACGTCGTCCACGGTCACCGCGCCCAGCAGCGAGCCGCTCTCGTCGACCACCGGCACCGCCACCATGTTGTAGGCGGCCAGGTGCGTGGTCACCGCGGGCAGCGAGGCGTCCGGCCGCAGCGGCGGCAGGTCCGTGTCGACGATCGAGCTGACCAGGGTGAACGGCGGGTCCCGCAGCAGCCGCTGGAAGTGCACGGTGCCCAGGTACTTGCCCGTGGGCGTCTCGTCCGGCGGCCGGCACACGTACACCTGCGCCGCCAGCGCCGGCGACAGGTCCGCCTGCCGTACGCGGGCCAGCGCGTCCGCGACCGTCGCGTCCGGCCGCAGCACGATCGGCTCGGTGGTCATCAGACCGCCCGCGGTGTTCTCCTCGTAGGACAGCAGGCGCCGCACGTCGGCCGCGTCGTCCGGCTGCATCAGCGTCAGCAGCCGCTCCTTGTCGTCCTCCGGCAGCTCGGAGAGCAGGTCGGCCGCGTCGTCCGGGTCCATCGCCTCCAGGACGTCGGCGGCGCGCTCCTCCTTCAGCTTGCCGAGGATCTCCACCTGCTCGTCCTCCGGCAGCTCCTCCAGGACGTCCGCGAGCCGGTCGTCGTCGAGGGCGTTGGCCACCTCGGCGCGCCGCTTCGGCGTCAGGTGGTGCAGGACGTTCGCCACGTCCGCCGGGCGCATCTGCTCGAAGGTGGCGACCAGGCTCTCGGCGCCCTGCCCGTGCTCCTCCAGCGAGAAGCCCGTCACGGCCGACCACTCCACCGTCAGCGTCTCGCCGCGCCGGCGCAGCGCCCCCGACTTGCCCTTCCGTACGAAGATCCGGTCGATCTCCCAGTCCCGGCGGGCCGGCAGCTGCTGGATGGCCACGTCCAGGACGGTGACCTCCTCGCCGCTGCCGACCAGCGTCACCCGGCGGTCCAGCAGCTCGCCCAGGACCAGCCGCTCGGTGGGGCGCTGCTCGAAGCGCCGCATGTTGACGACACCGGTGGTGATGACCTGCCCGGACTCCACCCCCGTGACGCGCGTCATCGGCAGGAAGATCCGGCGCCGGCTGACCACCTCGACCACCAGACCCAGCAGCCGGGGCGGCCGGCCGCCGACGCGCAGCATCGCGACCAGATCGCGGACGCGCCCGACCTGGTCGCCGTTGGGGTCGAAGACGGGCACACCCGACAGATGCGAGACGAAGATCCGCGGGGCGCCTGCAGCCATCCGAGCGCCTCCTAGAGCGTCGACCAACAGTCTTATGGGCCCTCAGGCTAGCCCGTGCCGCGGGCAAGCGTCCTGGTGGGCGGTCCGCCCGGGGCCCGGCGGGGTCTCCCCCCGTCACGCGGGGCGCGGTCGCGGGCGGCGGCGTACGGGCGGGTACGCTGCCTGCTGCTCGCAGACGACCGACGAGAGGCACCCGCACGTGACCGCCTACTTCCCTGCCGCGCGGCTGCGCCGCGCCGCCTTCATCGGTGTGCTGTGCGCGGGCCTCGCCGTCACGGGTACGGGCTGCGGGGAGGACCCCGACGAGGGCACGAACGGTGTCGGCAAGCTCTCCGCCGACAAGATCGAGGAGAAGGCGAAGGCGGCCGCCACGGGCGCCGACTCGGTGCACCTGTCCGGCACGCTGGTGAGCGGCGGCAAGTCCTTCACCCTCGACATGCGGCTGAAGTCGGACGGCGGCTCCGGCGAGGTGAAGTCGAAGGACGACACCTTCCAGCTGCTGCGCGTGGGCGAGCAGCTGTACCTGAAGGCGAGCGCGGCGTTCTGGGGACAGTCCGACTCGGCCGGCAAGCTCGGCGACAAGTACGTGAAGGTGCCCGAGGGCGACCCCTCGTACAAGCAGTTCCGCGGGTTCACCGACATGGACGTCCTGCTGGACGGGCTGCTCGGCCTGGAGGGCAAGCTCGCGAAGGGCTCCTACACGAAGGTCGGGCACACCCGCGCGGTCCAGGTCACCGCGGACGCGGGCAAGGGCGGCAAGCTCTCGGTGTCCCTGGAGGGCACCCCGTACCCGCTGCTCATGGAGCGGGCGGGCGGCGCCGGCCGGGTGGAACTCGCCGAGTGGGGCAAGGCCTTTCCGCTGGAGGCGCCCGCGCAGGACCAGACGGTCGACTACGGCACCCAGCTGCCGACGACGAAGGACCAGAGCGGCGAGCCCGCCCCGGCCCCCTCGAAGGGCTCCGGCCAGGGCGCGAACCCGACGAAGCCCTAGGCCCGCTCCGGGGCGCCCCCTAGGCCGCCTTCCTGCGCTTCAGCAGGAGCTTCGGGAGGCCCGCCGGGATCGGCCGGCGCGTGGTCGCGGGGGAGGCCAGGGGGGCCGCGGCCAGCGAGCCGCCGGGCAGTTCGGACCGCACCGACGCCGGCTCCAGCCGCAGCAGCCGGCACTCCCGCGCCCACCGCTCCGTCATGTCCTCGGAGTCGGGCGCGTTCAGCCGCTTGCCCTTGAGTTCGGCTACCGCCGCCGCCCACTCCTCGCCGCGCGGGGGGAGCTCGCGCACGGTCGCCGTCCAGGCGACCAGCCGCCCGCCCTTGTCCTTGCTCCGCACGGTCACCTCGGCCGACGCGCCGTCCGCCAGCCCCGGGAACGGCTGCTCACCGGGCCCGTCGCCCACGACGTGGGCCGCGCCGTCCACCCAGGCGTGCCACAGGGCGCGGTCCGCCCCGGCGCCGCGGACCCAGATCAGGCCGGACTTCTTGGTGGCCTCCTCGACGAGGGCCAGGTCGAGCGTGCTGAGAGTCATGCGGACAGGGTAGGGGGTCCCTCCGCCCGGCCTACAGCCAGCCGTGGCGGCGCAGCGCGCGGTGGATGGTGAAGCAGGAGGCGGCGATCGCGACCATCACCATCGGGTAGCCGTAGCGCCAGTGCAGCTCGGGCATGTGCTCGAAGTTCATCCCGTACACCCCGCAGATCATCGTCGGCACGGCGATGATCGCCGCCCATGAGGTGATCTTGCGCATGTCCTCGTTCTGGGCCACGGTCGCCTGCGCGAGGTTGGCCTGCAGGATCGAGTTCAGCAGCTCGTCGAAGCCCATCACCTGCTCGTGCACCCGCGCCAGGTGGTCGGCGACGTCGCGGAAGTACTTCTGGATGTCCGGGTCCACCAGCCGCATCGGCCGTTCGCTCAGCAGCTCCATCGGGCGCAGCAGCGGCGAGACCGCCCGCTTGAACTCCAGCACCTCCCGCTTGAGCTGGTAGATGCGGCCCGCGTCGCCGCCGCGCGTACTGCCCTTGGCGGGGGCGGCGAAGACGTCGCTCTCCACCTCGTCGATGTCGTCCTGCACGGCCGCCGCGACCGCGATGTACCCGTCGACGACGTGGTCGGCGATGGAGTGCAGGACCGACGAGGGGCCCTTGGCGAGGAGGTCGGGGTCGTCCTGGAGCCGGTGCCGCAGACCCTTGAGGGAACCCTGGCCGCCGTGCCGCACGGTGATGACGAAGTCGGGGCCGGTGAAGCACATCACCTCACCGGTCTCCACCACCTCGCTGGTGGCGGTCAGTTCGGCGTGCTCGACGTAGTGGATCGTCTTGAAGACGGTGAAGAGCGTGTCGTCGTAGCGCTCCAGCTTCGGCCGCTGGTGGGCGTGGACCGCGTCCTCCACGGCCAGCGGGTGCAGTCCGAAGGTGGCGGCGATCCCGGCGAACTCGGCCTCGGTCGGCTCGTGCAGACCGATCCAGGCGAAACCGCCGTCCTCGCGGACCCGGCGGATCGCCTCACGCGGCGTCAGACACGCCGGCCCCAGCACCCGCCGGCCGTCGCGGTACACGGCGCAGTCGACCACCGCGCTGCTCGCCGACGGGTCACGGGTGGTGTCGTAGCCGGGCTGGGCGGGGGTGGACTTGCGCAGCGACGGGCGGACGGCCGCACGCAGGTAGGGCAGCATCGACATGGCAGGCTCCTTCGCACGCACGGCTGCGGACCGTACGGGTGGGAGACCCTCCACGACCGCGGGCGGGCACGCCCGGGCTCGGGGGAGGGAACAGGACGGGAGGACAAAGTTCTGCCGTCGCTCTTCTACTGATCAGGAGATCAGACGGAGCGGGAAGCGTCCGTCACAGAAGCGGAAGAGCGATTGGTACTGCACGATCGACTTCGATCCATTGCAGCCCCACCTCCTCCGGCCGGTCCCCCGTGGGGGAGGTCCTGTCTCCGGGGTGCCAGGCATGCTTCGGCATGCGGCCCCGAACAGCTGTCAACACTATCAGCCGACGGATGGTCAAGACCCGCCCTTTACCCGCCTGATACGAGTTCTATGCTCGCTCCATGGCAGAAATTCTGGCCCTCGTCGAGGCCCGGCTGCGCACCGCGTTCGGTGAACCCGACGCCCGCGCCGCCGTCACCTTCCTGGGCACCGACCGCATCGAGGTACTCCGTTTCGCCGAGGGCGACCTCGTGCGGTACGCGACCCTCGGGATGTCCGCGCACCCGATGACCGATCCGACCGCCGTGGTCGCCGACCCCGTACGGGGCCCGCGCGCCGAGCTCGTGCTGACCGTACGGGCAGGGCTGGCGCCCACCGACAAACTGCTCAGGCCGCTCGCGGTGCTGGCCGCGTCCCCGCAGGTCGAGGGGCTCGTCGTGGCTCCCGGGGCCTCGCTGGACGTGGGCGGTCCGCTGTGGGACGGGGCGCCCTTCACCTCCGTCCTCGTGGCGGAACCCGGCGGTCTGGTGGAGGACCTCGAGCTCGACGAGCCCATGGATCCCGTGCAGTTCCTGCCCCTGCTCCCCATGACGGCGAACGAGGCCGCGTGGAAACGCGTGCACGGGGCGGCCGCCCTCCAGGAACGCTGGCTCGCGCGCGGGACGGACCTGCGGGACCCTTTGCGTACCGCCGTCGCGCTGGACTGACGGCCCGGACGGGTGACCGCGCCTTGACTGGCGGCCGGGCGGGGAGGAGCGTGGCTTCCTATGAGGGGTGAACCAAGTTGCCCGAAGTGCGGTGGCCGGGTCAGGGCGCCCGGACTCTTCTCCGACTCCTGGCAATGTGCGCTGCACGGCGCCGTCCACCCCCTCCAACCCGTCATCCCGCCCAGTGTCGAAGGCCTGGGCGTCGTGGCGCACCGGTCCCGGGTGCCGGTGTGGATGCCGTGGCCGCTGCCGGTGGGGTGGCTGTTCACCGGGATCGCGTCCGCCGGTGACGACCGCAGCGGCGGCCGGGCGACGGCCGTGGCCTGTTCGGGCCCCGGGCCGCTGGGCGGCATCGGCGAGCTGGTGCTCGTCGCCGAGGAACTGGGCGTCGGACTCGGGGCGCGGTACGCGGGCATCGACGGACCCGACCCCGGCTCCCACATCGACGTCTCGTCACCGCCGCACGCCAAGGTCGTCGCCGCGGGCCGCCCGGCCCCCCTGTGGCACCTGAACGGAGCCCCCGACGACCGGGCCGTCTTCGCGGGGGAGGCGAGGGGCCTGTGGCTCTGGGCCATCGTCTGGCCGGAGCAGTCCGGCCTCCTCATGTACGACGAGCTCGTCCTCACCGACCTCCGCGACGCGGGAGCGGAGGTCGAGCTCCTTCCTTGCGGGGCCCTGAGCCCGCGCATCCTGGGCCCGGCCTAGGGGGCAGGGGCGCCCCGTCCGCCCGGTTATCCTGGAGTGTCCCCCACCCGTCCGTACGACCTCTGGAGCTCGGCTGTGCGCATCGACCTGCACGCGCACTCCACGGCATCCGACGGTACGGACACCCCCGCCGAGCTGGTGCGCAACGCCGCCGCCGCGGGCCTGGACGTGGTGGCGCTGACCGACCACGACACCGTGGGCGGATACGGGGAGGCCCTCGCGGCCCTTCCCGCCGGACTGACCCTCGTGACCGGGGCCGAGCTGTCCTGCCGGCTCGACGGGATCGGCGTGCACATGCTCGCGTACCTCTTCGACCCCGAGGAGCCCGAGCTGGCCCGCGAGCGGGAGCTCGTCAGGGACGACCGCACCCCCCGCGCCCGGACCATGGTCGACAAGCTGCGGGCGCTCGGCGTCGACGTCACCTGGGAGCAGGTGGCGCGGATCGCCGGCGAGGGCTCGGTCGGGCGGCCGCACGTCGCCACCGCCCTGGTCGAGCTGGGTGTCGTGCCCACCGTCTCGGACGCCTTCACGCCCGACTGGCTCGCCGACGGCGGCCGCGCGTACGCCGAGAAGCACGAACTCGACCCCTTCGACGCCATCCGCCTGGTCAAGGCGGCCGGCGGCGTCACCGTCTTCGCGCACCCCGCCGCCGTCAAGCGCGGCCGGTGCGTGCCCGAGTCCGCGATAGCCGAGCTGGCGGCCGCGGGCCTGGACGGCATCGAGGTGGACCACATGGACCACGACGCCGGCACCCGTGCGCGGCTGCGCGGTCTGGCGGCCGACCTCGGACTGCTGACCACCGGGTCCAGCGACTACCACGGCAGCCGCAAAACCTGCCGCCTCGGGGAGTACACGACCGACCCCGAGATCTACGGCGAGATCACGCGCCGCGCGACCGGGGCCTTCCCCGTGCCCGGCGCCGGCGGACGCGGGCGCTGACCGGCCCCTCCCGGCCCGCTCCACCCGTCCCCGCTTCTTTTCGCGACACCCCTCTCTCCTGCAAGGCATCACTGTGTTTGATTTCGCCGTCTTCGGATCCCTTTTTCTCACCCTTTTTGTGATTATGGACCCCCCGGGGATCACGCCGATCTTCCTCGCCCTGACCTCCGGCCGCCCCGTCAAGGTGCAGCGCCGGATGGCCTGGCAGGCCGTGTGCGTGGCCTTCGGTGTCATCGCCGTCTTCGGCATCTGCGGTCAGCAGATCCTCGACTACCTGCACGTCTCCGTTCCGGCGCTGATGATCGCCGGTGGTCTGCTGCTCCTGCTCATCGCGCTCGACCTGCTCACCGGCAAGACCGACGAGCCGAAGCAGACCAAGGACGTGAACGTGGCCCTGGTGCCGCTGGGCATGCCGCTGCTCGCCGGGCCCGGTGCGATCGTGTCCGTGATCCTGGCCGTGCAGAAGGCGGAAGGGGCCGTCGGCCAGGTCTCCGTCTGGGCCGCGATCATCGCCATGCACGTCGTGCTGTGGATCACCATGCGCTACTCGCTGGTGATCATCCGGGTCATCAAGGACGGCGGCGTCGTCCTCGTGACGCGGCTCGCCGGCATGATGCTCTCGGCGATCGCCGTCCAGCAGATCATCAACGGCGTGCTCCAGGTCGTACACGGCGCCTGAACCGACCGCCCCGCGCATGCGAACGCCCCCGCACCGGACCGGTGCGGGGGCGCGAACGTCGTCGTGCGGGCGTCAGAGGGACGCGCTCTCGGCCGGTCGGATCAGAATGCGCTGGCCGACGGCCGCGGCGTGCTGCACGATCCGGTTGACGGAGGCCGCGTCCACGACGGTGCTGTCCACGGCGGATCCGTCGACGTCGTCCAGGCGCAGAATCTCGAAGCGCATGGGGCTTCTCCCTTCGTCGGTGTTCTCCTTGCAGAGGGTTCAACGAAGTGTAGGCCGCAATCATTCCCTACGCTAAGGAAATTTTTTCACTGGCTAAGTACTAGGGGGCGCAGGCGTCCCAGAAGGCGGCCAGCGCGGCGGCCGTGACGGCCGGATCCTCGGCGTTCGGGGAGTGCCCCGTCCCGGGGACGACCACCCGCTCGGCGCCCAGGCGGCGGGCCATCTCGTCCAGCAGCGGGACCGGCCACGCGTCGTCGACGGCCCCTGACAGGACCAGCTTCGGCAGCCCGGTCCGGCCCAGCTCCGCCACCCGGTCGGGCTCGGAGATCAGCACCCGGCCCGTGACGATCAACTGCTCGGGAACGGTCGCCACCCACCGCCCCCGCAGGAACTCCGCCAGCTCGGCGGAGTCCGCGGCCGCGTCCTGCGGGTCGTAGGCACGCATCGCCGCCCAGACCGCGGGCATGTCCCCGCCCATCGCCTCCAGCGCCGCCACCAGCAGCTTCGTACGCGCCTGCTGCTCCTCGGTGATCGCGGCGGGGCCGCTGCTCAGCAGGGTCAGCGAGGCGAAGGGCGTGGGGTCGCGCAGCACCGCGGCGCGCGAGATCAGCCCGCCGAGCGAGTGCCCGACCAGGTGCACGCGGTCCGAACCCAGGGCCCGGACCTGCGCGAGCACGTCCCGAGCCAGCTCCTCCAGGGCGTACGGCGCCTCCTCGCGCGGGCCCGGGCTCTCGTACTGACCGCGTCCGTCGACGGCGACCACCCGGTACCCGGCGGCGGCCAGCGGCTCCAGGAGGC
Organism: Streptomyces sp. NPDC046308; assembly: GCF_055588065.1. NCBI lineage: Bacteria > Bacillati > Actinomycetota > Actinomycetes > Kitasatosporales > Streptomycetaceae > Streptomyces > Streptomyces sp. NPDC046308. The sequence goes on along the minus strand of NZ_JBVJFB010000003.1, from coordinate 598,951 downwards.
CGATGAAGTCCTCCTTGCTGCCCGTGAAACCGGGCACCAGCAGGGCGGTGCCGCGGACGGGCTCACCGGCCTCGTGCACGGCGAAGGTGCCGCGATCGGTGGTGAGGAGGTACGCACGGGCGGCGGCGGGCAGGGTCAGGCGCGGCGGCTTGCTCATGGGCCAGAGGTTACCGGCCCGTAGATTCCCGGCGCAGCCTCGCCCGGGCCGCGCCGGGTACGCCGACGGCCCCGGCTCCCTCGGAAGGGGGACGGGGCCGTCGGCGTAGTGCTCGGGTGCCTACGCCTCCGGGGCGGCCGCGACCTTGCGGGTGCGGGTGCGCTTCGGCTTGACCGGCGCCTCCTCGGCCACGGCGGCGGCCTCGGCGACCGGAGCGGCCTCGGCGACCTTGCGCGCACGGGTCCGCTTCGGCTTGGCCGGAGCCTCCTCCGCCACGGCCACCGCGCCGGCCTCGGCCGGAGCGGCCTCGGCGACCTTGCGGGTGCGGGTGCGCTTCGGCTTGACCGGCGCCTCCTCGGCCACGACGGGGGCCTCGGCGACCGGGGTCACCGGGGCGGCAGCGACCTTGCGGGTGCGCCGCGCCTTGACCGGCTCGACGGGCGGGGCCATCTGGAAGTCCGGCTCGGGGGCACTCGCCACGATCTTGCGCGGGCGGCGGGCCCGGACGGGCGCGGGCTCGACGGGCGCGGCCATCTGGAAGTCCGGCTCCGGGGCGCTCTCCTCGACCTTGCGGGTGCGGGCGCGCCGCGGCTTGACCGGGGCCTCCTCGGCGACCGGGGTCACCGCGGCCACGGGAGCCTCGACCACGGCGGCCGGAGCCGCCTCCACGACCTGAGCGCTCTCCACGGCCTGGGCCGGCACCGCGCCCACACGGGTGCGGCGGCGGCGCGGCCGGCGCGGCTCGTCGGCGGCCGGAGCGACCGGCGCGTCCACCACGGGGGTGACGGCGGCGGCCTCGGCGCCCTCGGCGAGCTCCGCACCGCCACGGGTGCGGCGGCGCTGACGCGGCGTACGGGTGCGCGCGGGGCGCTCCTCGGTCACCACGGCGGCAGCGGCCGGACCGGAACGCCCGCCACGGCCACCGCGGCCGCCGGTCTCGCCCAGGTCTTCCAGGTTCTCGGCCTTCAGGCCGGCCCGCGTGCGCTCGGCGCGCGGCAGGATGCCCTTGGTGCCGGCCGGGATGTTCAGCTGCTCGAACAGGTGCGGGGACGTGGAGTACGTCTCCACCGGCTCGTGGAAGTCCAGCTCCAGCGCCTTGTTGATCAGCTGCCAGCGCGGGATGTCGTCCCAGTCGACCAGGGTGACGGCGATGCCCTTGTTGCCCGCGCGGCCGGTGCGGCCCACGCGGTGCAGGAAGGTCTTCTCGTCCTCCGGCGTCTGGTAGTTGATGACGTGGGTCACACCCTCGACGTCGATGCCGCGCGCGGCGACGTCGGTGCACACCAGCACGTCGACCTTGCCGTTGCGGAACGCGCGCAGCGCCTGCTCGCGCGCACCCTGGCCCAGGTCGCCGTGGACGGCGCCCGAGGCGAAGCCGCGCTTCTCCAGCTGCTCGGCGATGTCGGCCGCCGTGCGCTTGGTACGGCAGAAGATCATGGCCAGGCCACGGCCCTCGGCCTGCAGGATGCGGGAGACGAGCTCCGGCTTGTCCATGTTGTGCGCGCGGAAGACGTGCTGCGCGATGTTGGCGACGGTCGCGCCCTCGCCGTCCTCGGAGACGGCGCGGATGTGCGTGGGCTGCGTCATGTACCGGCGGGCGAGGCCGATGACCGCGCCCGGCATGGTCGCCGAGAACAGCATCGTCTGCCGCTTCGCCGGCAGGTAGTTCATGATCTTCTCGACGTCGGGCAGGAAGCCCAGGTCGAGCATCTCGTCGGCCTCGTCCAGGACGAGCGCCTTGACGTGCGACAGGTCCAGCTTCCGCTGGCCGGCCAGGTCGAGCAGGCGGCCCGGGGTGCCGACGATCACGTCGACGCCCTTGTTGAGCGCCTCGACCTGGGGCTCGTACGCGCGGCCGCCGTATATGGCGAGGACGCGGACGTTGCGGACCTTGCCCGCGGTCAGGAGGTCGTTGGTGACCTGGGTGCACAGCTCGCGGGTCGGAACCACCACGAGGGCCTGCGGAGCGTTGGTCAGCTGCTCGGGCTTGGCCCGGCCCGCCTCCACGTCCGCGGGGACGACGACCCGCTCCAGCAGGGGAAGGCCGAAACCGAGCGTCTTGCCGGTGCCGGTCTTGGCCTGGCCGATGACGTCCGTGCCGGAAAGGGCGACGGGAAGGGTCATCTCCTGGATCGGGAAGGGGGACACGATGCCGACGGCCTCAAGGGCCTCGGCCGTCTCGGGAAAGATCCCGAGGTCTCGGAACGTAGTCAGGGTGCTGCCTCTTCTGTGAGACGCGGCGCGAGGCGGCGAGGGGGGTCGTACCGTGCTGTGCTTGCAGTACTGCTACGTACGAAGCTGCGCGGGACCACTAGCCTTCGCTCAGGCGCATCGGCCGCTGAGGGGGCCCCTCGTGGGAGGCGGTACGCATGAACGTACGCACCACACCGAGGGCGGTCGGTTGGAGCCGATCGGGCCACCGACCGGGCATCCTCATTGGGACGGCCCGCCGAGTATTCGGCAGGCGCATTACCACTGTACCCCGGAATCGCGCAGCTGTGTCGGGTGAATTCACCGGGTAGACGCGTTTAGCTGGACAGCCGGTCAACCGGCATGGTGCCTTGGAGGGCCATTCGGCGGGCTATTGTGCGGAGCATGTCGACCGTAGAAAACGCCTCGCCCGCCGACGACAGCGCACCCGACGAAGCCGTCGGCATCGCTTCCCAGGACTGGGCGACCGCCTCTGCCTCGCCGCAGTACCGGGCCGCCGTCGTGGACCTGCTCGGCGCGCTCGCGTACGGAGAGCTCGCGGCCTTCGAGCGCCTCGCGGAGGACGCGAAGCTCGCGCCCACCCTGGACGACAAGGCCGAGCTCGCCGCGATGGCCTCCGCCGAGTTCCACCACTTCGAGCGGCTGCGGGACCGGCTCACGGCCATCGAGGTCGAGCCCACCGCCGCCATGCAGCCCTTCGCCAAGGGCGTCGACGACTTCCACCGCCAGACCGCACCCTCGGACTGGCTGGAAGGCCTGGTCAAGGCGTACGTCGGCGACTCCATCGCCAGCGACTTCTACCGCGAGGTCGCCTCCCACCTGGACACCGACACCCGCGCGCTCGTGCTCGGCGTGCTCGACGACACCGGCCACGGCAACTTCGCCGTCGAGAAGGTGCGCGCCGCGATCGAGGCGGACCCGCGCTGCGGCGGCCGGCTCGCGCTGTGGGCCCGCCGGCTGATGGGCGAGGCCCTCTCGCAGGCGCAGCGCGTGGTCGCCGAGCGTGACGCCCTCTCGACCATGCTGGTCGGCGGCGTCGACGGAATGGCGGCCGGCTTCGACCTGGCGGCCGTCGGCGAGATGTTCACCCGGATCACCAAGGCGCACACCAAGCGGATGGCGGCCCTCGGCCTCGCCGCCTGACCCGTCGCCCCCACCCGCTCCACAGGGCCCCGCAGGGCTTCGTACGCCGGCCCCGGCGCGCATCGTGCGCGCCGGGGCCGGCCTACGTCCGTCGGGAGATCCTCGGACCCTCAGGGATCAGCCTTGCGACGGGAGTGAAAACGGAGTCCTGCGGGCGGGCCTGCGCGGCCCGGAGGCCGGACGGAGCAGCAGGGACAGGACCACGGCCGACACGAGCACCCCGCCGACGAAGGTCGCGGTCAGGGTGTTGTGCCCGGGACCCAGCGCGAAGTGGGTGAGATACGCCCCGAACAGCGCCCCCAGCACACCGCTGACCAGCACCACTCTCGGGGACGGAAGTCGGCGTGCGAGCACTCGGGCGGCTGTTGCGGACAGGGCGAGGCCCAACAGAGCGGAGCCGAGCACTTCCATCAGCAGCATGAGGTCTCTCCCATACGTCAGGGCAAACCGGGTCACTGCGGTCCTACCCGAAGCGGAAGAAAGGGAAACGGCCCGGTGGAGGCAACCACCGGGCCGTTCGCGACAGTTCTCAGAGCGCGCCGAAGCCGACCTTGCGCACGCTCGGCTCACCCAGGTCGACGTACGACAGGCGGTCGGACGGCACCAGGACCTTGCGGCCCTTGTTGTCGGTGAGGCTCAGCAGCGGCTCGTTGCCGGACAGCGCCGCGGTGACGATGCTCTCCAGCTCCTCGGCGCTCAGGTCGCTCTCCAGCACGATCTCCCGGGGTGCGTGCTGCACGCCGATCTTGACCTCCACGGCTTTGTCCCTCCGACGATCCGGTTCGCGCGATCAGCCGCGCCGTACGCGGTCCACATTAGCCCGGTGAGGGGATGGGGGCCGCGCGGAACGGACACGCTGGCAGCGAACAACGGCAGGTGCGGGCCACGGGCCCGCCGGCTCAGCCCAGGTCGGCGGTCGGCTCGGCGCCGTGCAGCGGGAAGCCGGCGATACCGCGCCAGGCGAGCGAGGTCAGCAGGCCGACCGCCGTGTCACGGGCGACCGGGCTCTCGCTGGACAGCCAGTAGCGGGCCACGACCTGCGAGACCCCGCCCAGGCCCACGGCCAGCAGCATCGACTCGTCCCGGGACAGGCCGGTGTCCTCGGCGATGACCTCGCAGATGGCCTCGGCGCACTGGAGCGAGACGCGGTCCACGCGCTCGCGCACCGCCGGCTCGTTCGTCAGGTCGGACTCGAAGACCAGCCGGAAGGCGCCGCCCTCCTCCTCCACGTACGCGAAGTACGCGTCCATCGTCGCGGCCACGCGCAGCTTGTTGTCCGTCGTCGACGCGAGCGCCGTGCGCACGGCCAGCAACAGCGCCTCGCAGTGCTGGTCCAGCAGCGCCAGGTACAGGTCCAGCTTTCCGGGGAAGTGCTGGTACAGCACCGGCTTGCTCACTCCGGCACGCTCGGCGATGTCGTCCATCGCCGCCGCGTGGTAGCCCTGCGCGACGAAAACCTCCTGCGCCGCGCCCAGGAGCTGGTTGCGTCGGGCTCGGCGCGGCAGTCGCGTGCCCCGCGGACGCGCTGCCTCGGTCTGCTCGATGGCTGTCACGCCGCCTCCCACTTTCTCTAAGAACACAGTGCGCTCTGCGCCGCGCCCGCCATCGTACTTTTCGGTAACCGAATCTGGAGGGTCCAAGCCGACTTTTCTCGCGGTACGGACGACCCGGAGGCGCTGGTCAGCGGTCGGTCGGGGCCGGTCAGCGGTAGTCGTCCTCGTCGAGCGGCACCACCCGCGCCTGCTCGGCCGCGTCCCCGTCCGCGGCCTCGCCCACCTCCGCCCCGGTCATCGGGTCGTCCTCGTCCGGCCGGAGGTCGGCCTGCTGCTCCGCCACATCCGCCTCGGGCGCCTCAGGATCGAGGGTCTCCGGGAACGGCTCCCGGAAGGTGTCCGGCTCCACAGGGTCGACAGTCATGCCGCTCCCCTCGCTTCCTTGCTCTCACCTATGAGCCTAGGAGGATCGGGGATGCACCGCTATGCGGATCCGTATCCGCATGTGTCTGTGACCGCGAACACAGGAAGTGGAGCGTGATCGTCTCGTAACATTGCCCGCATGTCTTCGACCGAGCTGCCGGGCGTACGGTCCACCGCCGAGCCGGCCTCCCTCGCGGGAGCCGTCCGGGTGGCCGAGGGAGAGCAGCTGCGCACCGCCGCGCTGCCCGGGCTGGAACTGGCCGTGCGGGTGCGCCCGCCCCTGCGCACGGGGCTGCCGCCCGCGCTCTTCGTACACGGACTGGGCGGTTCCTCGCAGAACTGGTCGGACCTCATGGCGCAGCTGGCCGACACCGTCGACGGCGAGGCCCTGGACCTGCCCGGATTCGGCTGGTCCCCGCCGCCCGCCGACCGCGACTACTCCGTCACCGCGTTCGCCCGCGCCGTCATCCGCCACCTCGACGCCGCCGGGCGCGGTCCCGTCCACCTGTTCGGGAACTCCCTGGGCGGCGCCGTCTCCACCCGGGTCGCGGCCGTCCGGCCCGACCTCGTGCGCACCCTCACGCTGGTCTCGCCCGCCCTGCCCGAACTGCGCGTGCAGAAGTCGGCCGTGCCGACCGCACTGCTCGCCGTACCGGGGGTGGCGGGGCTCTTCAGCCGGTTGACGCGGGGCCTCAGCGCCGAGCAGCGCACCCGGGGGGTGACGGACCTCTGTTACGGAGACCCCTCCCGGGTGACACCCGAGGGGTTCCGCCACGCCGTGGAGGAGATGGAGCGGCGGATGGCCCTGCCGTACTTCTGGGAGGCGATGACCCGCTCCTCGCGCGGCATCGTCGACGCCTACACCCTCGGCGGCCAGCACGGGCTGTGGCGCCAGGCGCAGCGGGTTCTCGCGCCGTCCCTGCTGGTCTACGGTGGCCGGGACCAACTGGTCTCGTACCGTATGGCGCACAAGGCCGCCGCCGCCTTCCGGGGTTCGCGGCTGCTGAGCCTGCCCGAGGCCGGGCACGTGGCGATGATGGAGTACCCCGAGGTGGTCGCCGCCGCCTTCCGGGAGCTGCTGCACGACACGGGCACGGGCGAGGGCGAGACCGACCGGGATACCGAAGACGGCAGAGGCTGAGGACCGTGGGACGACATAGTCGCAAGGGCCCGAGCCCGGCCCCGGCTCCTGCCGCGGCCCCCGCTCCCGCCCCGCCGCAGGCGGAGTACGAGCCGTGGCCGTACGAGGAACCGGCCGCCGCGCAGTGGCCCGAACCCACGGTGAACCACCAGGGGTACGTCTCCCAGGACCCGCCGTTCACCGGCGCCAGGTCCGGGGGCCACCCCCAGCAGTACGAGCCCGGCGGCGCCTGGGGGGCCCGCCCCGACTCCGTGTACGGGGACTGGCACGGGGTCCCGCGCCCCCGCCGCGCCACCGGCGGCACGGCCCCGGCGGCGCCCGCCGCGGGCGCGGCCCTCATGGACTCCGACACCCCGGCCTTCGGCACCCCCGCGGTGGGCTTCCCCCAGGTGGTCCTGGAGCAGCCGGCCCCGGCACCTGCCCGGGCCCCCTTCCCGTTCCCGGCTCCCGAGTCCGACCCCGTCACCTCCACGGGCTCGCACCGCCGCGTGCCCGGGCCGCGCGCACCGGTCGATCCGGTCGAACCGCTCGAACCGCTCGAGGAGCCGTCCGGCTCCGGCCGCGGCCACAAGGTCCGTACCTACACCGGCATGGCCGCCGCGGCCGTCACCACCGTCCTCGCCGTCGTCGTCGCGGGGCAGCTGATCGCGGACGGCGACGGCCCCAAGACCGGTACCGCGGCCGCCCCCGGCAAAGGCCGGTCCGACACGGCCGCCTCCCGCTCGGACGGCCGCCCCACGCCGGACGCGGCGGCGGCCGCGCCCGCGGCGCCCTCCGCCGCACCCCCGCCGGAGCTGACGTACGAGCAGCAGATGGCCCAGCAGCTGCCGATCGACGCGAAGCTCACCGGCCCCGGCACCTTCGACACCGTGCCCGGAGTGGCCAAGGCCCCCGGGAAGGGCCGGCTCGTGCGCTACCGCGTCGACGTCGAGCAGGGTCTCGGCCTGGACCCGCAGCTGTTCGCCGAGGCGGTACAGCGCACCCTCAACGACCCCCGCAGCTGGGCCCACGGGGGCACGATGACCTTCGAGCGGGTGCCGGGCGGCGAGGCCGACTTCGTGATCACACTGGCCAGCCCCGGGACCACCGGTGTCTGGTGCGCCAAGTCCGACCTCGACACCACCGTCGACAACGTCTCCTGCGACTCCGCGTCGACCTCCCGGGTCATGATCAACGCCTTCCGCTGGGCACAGGGCTCCGCGACCTACGGTCCGGACCAGATGTTCGCCTACCGCCAGATGCTCATCAACCACGAGGTCGGCCACCGGCTCGGACACGGGCACGTGAACTGCCAGACCCCGGGCGCCCTCGCGCCGATCATGCAGCAGCAGACGAAGTCCCTCGACATCGGCGGAATCGAGTGCAAGGCGAACCCCTGGGTGTACCCGGGGAATTGACGTCGCCAGGCGGTGGAGCCGCGGGGAGCCGCGTTGACAATCCGTCCGATCATCGGCGATGGTTCTCCGCATGTCGCAGCACCACACCATGACCGCGAGCGCCGCCATCGAGCTGGCGCTGCTTGGTGTGACCGCGCACAGCGTGGCCGACATCCTCTGTCGCTGACGCTCGCCTGAAGCGCCGCGACCCTTTCCTCGTATTTCGCCGCGCCCGGGTGTACGCATGCCCGCGGGCGCGGCTCTTTTCGTCATCGGTGATCCCTTTCCGGCGCCGATCGCTGCCCCCGGCGTGGCCTTCTCCCGCTCCACCTCCTTTTCCTCCTTCACGCCGAGAGGTCCTTTTCCGATGTTGCGTCAGTCCCACATATCGCGCCGCGTGGCCGCGGTCGCCGTCAGCCTCGTACTGGCCGGGGGCGCCGCCGCCTGCGGGCCCAAGGACGGCGCGGACAAGGCCGGTTCGGCCGACAAGCCGGGCGCCGCCGGGGGTGCGCCGCAGAAGGGCGGCACCCTGACCGTCCTCAACTCCGAGCCGCAGAGCGACTTCGACCCGGCCCGCCTCTACACCTCGGGCGGCGGAAACGTTCCCTCGCTGGTGTTCCGCACGCTGACCACCCGCAACCGCGAAGCCGGGGCGGCCGGCACCAAGGTCGTGCCCGACCTGGCCACCGACACCGGCAGGCCCAACGCCGACGCCACCGAGTGGACGTACACGCTCAAGGACGGGCTGAAGTACGAGGACGGCTCCCCGATCACCACCGCCGACATCAAGTACGGCATCGAGCGGTCCTTCGCCGGCGAGCTGTCGGGCGGCGCCCCCTACCTGCGCGACTGGCTGGTCGGCGGGGAGACGTACGAGGGCCCCTACAAGGACGGCGGCAAGGGCCTCGACTCGATCGTCGTGCCCGACGCGAAGACGATCGTCTTCAAACTGCGCAAGCCCGAGGGCGAGTTCCCCTTCGTCGCCACCCAGACGCAGTTCGCACCCGTCCCCAAGGGCAAGGACACCGGGGTCAAGTACGAGGAGCACCCCGTCTCCTCCGGCCCGTACAAGGTCGTCAAGAACGACAACGACGGCGAGCACCTCACCCTGGAGCGCAACGAGCACTGGGACGAGAAGACCGACGAGGAGCGCAAGGCCTACCCGGACAAGATCGACGTCCGCTCCGGGCTGGACTCCGCCGTCATCAACCAGCGCCTGTCCACCAGCTCCGGCCCCGACGCGGCGGCCATCACCACCGACACCAACCTCGGGCCCGCCGAACTCGCGCAGATCGGCAGCAACAAGGAGCTGGAGGGACGCATCGGCACCGGTCACTTCGGCTACGTCAACTACCTGGCCTTCAACCCGAAGGTGGCCCCCTTCGACAACCCGAAGGTGCGCCAGGCCGTCTCCTACGCCATCAACCGCACCAGCGTGATCAACGCCGCCGGCGGCTCCGCGCTCGCCGAGCCCGCCACCACCTTCCTGCCCGAGCGCGAGGCCTTCGGCTTCACCCCGTACGACCACTTCCCCGCGGGCAAGACCGGCGACCCGGCCAAGGCCAGGCAGCTGCTGGCGGAGGCGGGCTTCCCCGACGGCCTCACCGTCACCCTGACCCACTCCACCGCGCAGAACCGCCAGACCAGCCCCGAGGTCGCCACCGCCGTCCAGCAGTCCCTCGCCGCCGCCGGCATCACCGTCAAGCTGGAGGGGCTGGAGAACAACGCCTTCAACGAGAAGCGCTGGGACGCCAAGAACACCCCCGGCTTCTTCCTCTCCCGCTGGGGCGCCGACTGGCCCTCCGGCGGCCCCTTCCTCGCCCCGATCTTCGACGGCCGGCAGATCGTCACCAACGGCTCCAACTACAACCACGCGCAGCTGAACGACCCGGCGGTCAACGCCGAGATCGACGAGATCGCCAAGCTGACCGACCTCGCGGCGGCCGGCAAGCGCTGGGGCGCCCTCGACAAGAAGATCGGCGAGCAGGCCCTCGACGTGCCGCTCTTCCACCCGGTCTACAAGCGGCTCGTCGGCAAGGACGTCAAGAACGTCGTGATCAGCGACTGGACGGGCGTCCTCGACATCTCGCAGGTCTCCGTCAAGTGACCGTCGCCGCCGAACGAGCGGTGCCCGCGCCCGGGATCGTCACCCCGGGCGCGGGCACCGTCCGCCAGATCGGGCGGCGCCTGCGCCGCCGCCCCGCGGCCCTCGCGGCCGCCGGCGTCCTCGCCCTGCTCGTCGTGGTCGCCCTCACCGCGCCCCTGCTCGCCCAGCTCACCGGCCAGGACCCGAACGCCTACCACGACGACCTCGTCGACTCCGCGCGCGGCGGCGTCCCGTACGGCTCCTTCGGCGGGATCTCGGCGGACCACTGGCTCGGCGTCGAACCGGGCACCGGCCGCGACCTGTTCACCCGGCTCGCCTACGGCGCCCGGGTCTCGCTGCTCGTCGCCCTCGGCGCCACCGCCGTACAGACCGCCGTCGGAGTGGCCGCCGGGCTCGCCGCCGCACTCGGCAACCGCTTCGTGGGACAGCTCATCGGCCGGTTCACCGATGTGATGATCGCCCTGCCCATGCTGGTGCTCGGCATCGCCCTCACCGCCGTCGTCCCGCCCGACTTCCCCCGGCCGCTCCTGCTGATCCTGATCATCGGACTGCTCGACTGGGGCGGCATCGCCCGGATGGTGCGCGCCCAGACCCTCGCCCTGCGCGGCCTGGACTTCGTCGACGCCGCCCGGCTCTCCGGCAACAGCACGCTGCGCATCGCCCGCCGCGAACTGCTGCCCTCGCTGGCCGCGCCCGTCATCACCTACGCCGCGATCAAGGTCCCCACCGCCATGGTGGCCGAGGCCTCGCTGTCCTTCCTCGGCGTCGGCGTGAAACCACCCACCCCCTCGTGGGGACAGATGCTGTCCAGCGCCCAGACCTGGTTCCGCGCCGACCCCGCCTACGTCCTGCTCCCCGCCGGGCTGCTCTTCGTCACCGTGCTCGCCTTCACCGTGCTCGGCGACGCCGTCCGCACGGCCCTCGACCCGCGCGAAGGCTCCCGCCTGCGGGTCGGCACCAGAAAGGAGCGCGAGCAGTGACCCGCTTCGTACTCAAACGGACCGGCGGCGCACTGCTCGTGCTCCTCACCCTGTCCGTCCTCATCTACGCCCTCTTCTACCTCGCCCCCGGCGACCCCGCCCGGCTCGCCTGCGGGGAGCGCTGCAACCCGGCGCAGATCGCCCAGGTGCGCGAACAGCTCGGACTGAACGAGTCGGCGCTCACCCAGTACCTGCACTTCCTCCAGGGACTGCTCGTGGGCCGCGACTACTCCGGCGGCGCCGGACTCGTCCTGCACTGCGACGCGCCCTGCCTGGGATTCTCGTACCAGAACGACCAGCAGGTCACCGAGCTCATCCTGGAACGGCTGCCCGCCACCCTCTCCCTCGCGCTCGGCGCGCTGGTGATCTGGCTGGTGGTCGGCGTCGGCACCGGACTGCTGTCCGCGCTGCGCCGCGGCGGCATCACCGAACGGGCCCTGACCGTCCTCACGCTCGCCGGGACCGGCACCCCCGTCTTCATCCTGGGCCTGCTGCTGCTCATGAGCGTCTGCGCCTACCTCCAGTGGCTGCCCTTCCCGACGTACGTGCCGCTGACCGAGGACCCCGAGCAGTGGGCCTGGAACCTGCTCCTGCCGTGGGTGACGCTCGGCCTCTTCGAAAGCGCCAAGTACGCCCGTCTGACCCGCAGTTCGACCCTGGAGACACTCGCCGAGGACCACATCCGCACCTTCCGCGCCTACGGCGTGGGGGAGCGGGCCGTCGTCACCCGGCACGCGGTGCGCGGCGCCGTGGCCCCCGTGATCGCGCTCAGCGCCGTGGACTTCGGCACGATGATCGGCGGCGCCGTGCTGACCGAGTCGCTGTTCGGGATCCCCGGCCTCGGCAAGACCCTCATCGACGGGGTGCGGGTCGTGGACCTGCCCGTCGTCGTCGGCGTCGTCCTCGCCATCGGCACGGCCGTGGTCCTCGCCGGCGCCATCGCCGACCTGCTGTACGCCGCCGCGGACCGAAGGGTGACCCTCGCATGACGGAACCACTGGTGGAGGTCGACGGCCTCGTGGTCGACTTCCCGGTCGGCGGCGCGGGGGAGTACGTACGGGCCGTGGACGCGCTCTCCTTCACCCTCGACGCGGGACGCGCCCTGGGCATCGTCGGCGAATCCGGCAGCGGCAAGTCCACCGTGGCCGCGGCCCTGCTGGGACTGCACCGCGGCACCGGCGCACGGCTGACCGGCACCGTCCGGGTGGGCGGCACCGACGTGGCCGCGGCCCCGGCCGCCGAGCTGCGCCGGCTGCGGGGCGGGACCGCCGCGATGGTCTTCCAGGACCCGCTGAGCTCCCTCGACCCGTACTACGCCATCGGCGACCAGATAGCCGAGGTGTACCGGGTCCACGCCGACGTCACCCGGCGGGCCGCGCGGGCGCGGGCCGTCGAGGTGCTGGACCGGGTCGGCATCCCGGACGCGGTACGCCGCTCCCGCGCGCGGCCGCACGAGTTCAGCGGCGGCATGCGGCAGCGGGCCCTCATCGCGATGGCGCTGGCCTGCGAGCCGCGGCTGCTGATCGCCGACGAGCCGACCACCGCGCTGGACGTCACCGTCCAGGCGCAGATCCTGGACCTGCTGCACGGGCTGCGGGAGGAGCGGGGGCTCGGGCTGCTGCTGGTCACCCACGACGTCGGGGTGGCGGCGGAGAGCGTGGACGACCTGCTGGTCATGCGGGGTGGCTCCGCCGTGGAGCGGGGGGCGGTGGGGGCGGTGCTCTCCGCGCCCGCCGACCCGTACACCAAGGCCTTGCTGGCGGCGGTGCCGAGGCTGGACGGGCCGCGGGCCTCCCGGGCGCTGCCCGGACCCGCGCCTCAAGCGCCGGCGGGGCTGAAAGATCGGGGCTCCGCCCCGGACCCCGCGCCTCAATCGCCGGCGGGGCTCAGAGGTCGGGGCTCTGCCCTGGACCCCTCGCCTCAAGCGCCGGCGGGGCTGGAGGTGGCGGCCAGGGTGGCCGCGGCGGAGCCCGTGGTCGAAGTCTTCGGGCTGCGGCGGGAGTTCGGGCGGGGGAAGCGGCGGGTCGTGGCCGTGGACGGGGTGTCGCTGGCCGTGCGGCCCGGGGAGACGCTGGGGATCGTGGGGGAGAGCGGCAGCGGCAAGAGCACGCTCGGACGGATGCTCGTCGGGCTGCTGGAGCCCAGTTCCGGGCAGGTGCGCCGGGACGGCGCCGAGGCCGTCGGGGTCACGGACGGCGTGCAGATGGTGTTCCAGGACCCGGTGTCCTCACTCAACCCGCGCCGCTCCGTCGGCGAGTCCATCGCCGACCCGCTGCGCGCGGCCGGGGAGCGGGACGAGGCGGCCGTGCGCGCCCGGGTCGGGGAGCTGCTGCTGCGCGTCGGGCTGGAGCCGGGGCACTACGACCGCTACCCGCACGAGTTCAGCGGCGGCCAGCGCCAGCGGGTCGGCATCGCCCGGGCCCTGGCGCCCCGCCCCCGGCTGATCGTCTGCGACGAGCCGGTCTCCGCCCTCGACGTGACCACGCAGGCGCAGGTCACCGCCCTGCTGGCGGAGCTCCAGCGGGAGCTCGGCATCGCCCTGGTCTTCATCGCGCACGACCTGGCGGTGGTGCGGCAGGTCAGCGACCGGGTGGCCGTCATGCGGGCCGGCGAGGTCGTGGAGGAGGGCCCGGTGGACGAGGTCTACGACCGCCCGGCCCACGCGTACACCCGTCGGCTGCTGGCCGCCGTCCCGGCACTGGATCCCGTACTGGCCGCCGAGCGCCGCACCTCGCGACAGGAGGCCTTCGCCTAGTGCTGTGGCCGGGAAGGTTTGCCGGGCGTCGCGAGCCGGAGAACCTGTCCGGTCACAGCACCAGGTCCTGTCCGCCCGGCCAAGGCCCGGGAGCCAGGCCGTACTTCTGCCGTACTTCTAGCGTGCTCGAACGCGAACCGTACGGGAAAGTTACGACTCTTCACCCCTTCCGGTGGCGCGACGGACAACCGTCCGTCGCGCCTTCGGCATATCCGCTTGAGTTCTCCCGCGGCGGGTCGCCTGACCGACGGCGACCGCCTGAACGGGAGATCGGGGGTGCCACTCGTGCGGATCGGACTGGTCACGGAAGGTGGTTATCCGTATGCCACGGGAGAGGCGAGGCTGTGGTGCGACCGGCTCGTGCGCGGGCTCCCGCAGCACGAGTTCGAGCTCTACGCACTGAGCCGCACCGCCGAGCAGGAACGCGCACGGGTCCCGCTGCCCGAGCACGTCACCAGCGTCCGGACGGCCCCCCTGTGGGCCCCCGCCGACGACGGGCGCAGCTACTCCCGGCGCGAGCGCCGGCGGTTCGGCGAGTGCTTCCGGGAGCTGGTCCGGGGGATCTGCGCCGGCGCGCCCGACCCCTTCGCCTCCGGGCTGTACGGACTCGCCGAACTCGCCCGCGAACAGGGCGGGCTGTACGCGGCACTGCGCTCCGAGTCCGCGGTGCGCGCGCTGGAGTCCGCCTGCCGGGCGCCGGGCGCGAGCGGCACCGTACGGGCGGCGCAGGTGACCGACCTGCTCCGGTTCGTGGACGAACTGGAGCGACTGCTGCGGCCGTTGTCGCTCGACTGGTACGAGGACCGCGGCGGCCTCGGCGCGGCCGACATCTGCCACGCCGCGGCGGGCGGGGTGGCGGCCCTCCCGGGCCTGCTGGCCAAACGCTTCTGCGGAGTCCCGCTGCTGGTGACCGAGTACGGCGTCCAGCTCCGGGCCCACTACCTGGCCCAGCTCGACGCACGGCGCGAGCCGGCCGACCGCCCCGCCGTACGGGCCCTGCTCGCCGCCTTCCACCTGCGGCTGGCCGTCGAGATCTACGCCCGCGCCGACTTCCTGACCCCGGGCAACGCGCACGCCCGGCGCTGGCAGGAGAAGTGCGGGGCCACCCGCGAACGGCTGCGCACCGTCTACCCGGGAATGGAGGCGGACCGATTCGCCTCCGTCGGGGAGGCCGCGGACTGCGGGGACCCCGACACGCTCGTGTGGGTCGGCCGGATAGAGCCCGCCAAGGACCTCATCGCGCTGCTGCACGCCTTCGCCGAGGTCCGCCGGGCCGCGCCCGACACCCGGCTGCGGATCTTCGCCACGGCCGCGGCCCCCGGCTACCTCGCCGACTGCCGCTCGCTGGCCGCCCAGCTCTTCCCCGACGAGGCCGCCGACGCGGTCACGGTCGGGGAGAACCCCGTCACCTTCGAGGAGATCGGCGGGCCCGACGCGCCGTCCCCGGCCGAGGCGTACGGCGCCGGGCGCGTCGTCGTGCTGTCCTCCGTCATCGAGGGCTTCCCGGTGACCCTGGCCGAGGCGATGTTCTCCGGCCGGGCCACCGTGTCCACCGACGTGGGCGCGGTGTTCGAGGTCATCGGCGGCACCGGGCTCGTCGTGCCGCCGCGCAACCCGCGGGCGCTGGCCGACGCCTGCCTGTCGCTGCTGCGCGATCCCGAGCGGGCGCAGCGGCTCGGCGCCGCCGCGCGGGCGCGGGCGCTTGAGCTCTTCACCGTCGAGCAGAACGTGGCGGCCTTCCAGGAGATCTACCTGCGGCTGCTGGCTAAGGGCTCCGCCCGGCCGGCCGGGGAGGTCCCCTTCGCCCGGCCCCCGGAGGCGCACGTCCCGGGCCACTGGACCAGCCCGACCTGGGCCCAGCCCCTCCCGGACCCGAGCTCGGAGGCCGCCGTATGACCCCCGTCGACCCGCAGACCGCAGCCCTGCCGACAGCACCCCCGGCCGGGGGTCTCGGAGCCCCGCTCGCGCCGAATCCGGCCTTGCCGTCGGCGCTTCCGGCGCGGGATCTCGCAGGCTTGGCCGCGCCGAGATCAGCCTCGCCGGCCGCGCCTTCGGCCGGGGGTCTCGGAGCCTCGCTCGCGCCGAATCCGGCGTTGCCGTCGGCGCTTCCGGCGCGGGATCTCGGAGGCTTGGCCGGTCCGGAATCAGCCCCGCCGGGGGGTGGGGGGGGGGGGGGGGGGGGGGGGGGGGGGGGGGGGGGGGGGGGGGGGGGGGGGGGGGGGGGGGGGGGGGGAGGTA
>NZ_JBVJFB010000003.1:303709-582920 GCF_055588065.1 Streptomyces sp. NPDC046308 | reverse complement strand
ACGTCCTTCCCCCTCCACCTTTGAGCGGCGGTTGGCCCTCTCCTCTCCCCCCCCCCCCCCCCCCCCCCCCCTCTCCCTTCCCCCCCCCCCCCCCCCCCCCCCCCCCAAACCCCCGGCGAGGCTGGTTTGGCCCCCGGCGCGGCTGGGAGCGGAGAGGCTGGTTTTGCCTCGGGCGGGGCTGGGAGCGGCCAGGTTGGGTTTGCGGCCGGCAGGGCCGGAAGCGGCGAGGCGGCTGCGAGGCCCGGGCGGCGGCGGGCCGGTGGGGATCCGGTCAAGGCGTTGCTGCACCGGCACCGGGAGCTGTGCGAGCGGGCCGTGGACCCGCTGGAGATCGCCGCCGGCCTGGAGGCGCACGGGATCACCGACCGCACCGCCGCCCGCTTCCGCCACCGCGACGTCTTCTCCCTCGCCGAGGAGCTGTACGCCCGGAGCCCGCGCGGGGAGCACCCCGCCGCCCGGCCCGGCCGAGCCCCCGCAGGGGCCCCGGCCTTCCGGGGCTTCGGCTGCGCGCTGCTGCCCGGCGCCCTCGCCTTCGGCGCGGCCGCCGTCGCGCCGGCGTGGGCCGGGCCCGTCGCCGTGGCCGTCACCGTCGCCGCCCTGGTGTGGCCGGGGCGGGCCGCCGGGGGCCGGTTCCCGTACGCCGCGCACCTGCTGGCCGCGGCCCTCGTGGGCTGGGCCGCCCACCGGCACGGCACCGCCCTCGCGATCGGCCTCGCGCTGGCCGTCGCCCCCGGGCACCTGGCCGCCGTCGCGTTCGCCGCGGGGGCCCGGGCCCGGCTCGGCGGGAGCCGTGCCCTGGAGGACTTCGCGGACCGGGCCCGGCCGCTGCTCGTCGCGGCCGTCGCCGTGTTCACCGCGGCCGCCGCGGGGGCGGCCGCGCTCGCCGGAGCCGCGTTCCCGGTGGCCGTGCCGCTCGCCCTGCTGCTGTTCCTGACGAGGCTCCTGCTCCGGCACGGAGCCCACCGCGGCCCCGTCGGCGCCGCCCTCGCCCTCGCCCTGATCCCGGTCCCGGCGGCGGCGATCGCCGCCGCGGCCGGACTCCTCGTACACGCCGTCCTCGCCCTGTCCCGTGCATCCGCGCACGCGCGGCCCTGACGGGGCAGGGACGACCACCGACCTTCGGAGCCGACGCCGAGGCGCTGTACCCGTACCCCGCCCCATCCACCCACCCGTCCGCAAGGAGAAACAGACATGACCGGCCAGCCAACCAACCAAGGGGTCACGCGATGAGGGTGCTGCTGATCGGAGCCAACGGATACCTCGGCCGCTACGTCGCCGACCGACTGCTCGCCGACCCCGCCGTCCAGCTCACCGCGCTCGGCCGCGGCGACGACGCCGACGTCCGTTTCGACCTCGCCACCGGCAGCCCCGGCGCGCTCACGCGCTTCCTCGACGCCGTCCACCCGGGCGTCGTCATCAACTGCGCCGGCGCCACCCGGGGCGGGGCCCGCGAACTCACCCGGCACAACACCGTCGCCGTCGCCACGATCTGCGAGTCGCTGCGCCGCAGCGGCTGCGGGGCGCGGCTCGTGCAGCTCGGCTGCGCCGCCGAGTACGGGCCCAGTCAGCCAGGGTCCTCCACGGCCGAGGACGCCGTGCCGAGACCCGGCGGGCCGTACGGCGTCAGCAAACTGGCCGCCACCGAGCTCGTGCTCGGCTCCGGTCTGGACGCCGTCGTCCTGCGGATCTTCTCGCCCGTCGGCCCCGGCACCCCCGCCGGATCCCCGCTCGGCCGGCTCGCCGAGGCCATGCGGCGCGCGATGCAGTCGGGCGACGGCGAGCTCAAGCTCAGCGGGCTCGGCGTGCAGCGCGACTTCGTGGACGTACGGGACGTGGCGCGGGCCGTGCACGCCGCCTCCCTGTCGGCCGCCCAGGGCGTCGTCAACATCGGCACCGGCCGCGCGGTCCGGCTGCGCGACGCGGCCGCCGTCCTGGCCCGTGTCGCCGGGTACGGGGGCGCCCTGCACGAGCTGGACGTCCCGCACGGCGGAGCCCAGCAGGGCCACCCGCACCCCGGCCGGCCGGGCGGGCTGGCCTCCATCGGAGCCCCCCGCTCCGAGGCCACCGCGGAGCAGCTGTCCGGCGCGGCCCCCCAGCCGTACCCGTACCCCGACGGCTGCGGGGCCTGGCAGCAGGCGGACGTCCGTACCGCCCGCGACCGGCTCGGCTGGCGGCCCCGCATCAACCTGGAGGAATCCCTCGCGGACATCTGGATGGAGGCGGCGTGCCGCATCTGACCACGCCGCCGGGGCCGGTGACGGCCGCCGCGGCCGAGGCCGGCCGCCTCGGCCTCGGCATCCCCGGCTACGCGCACCCGCTGCTCGCCCCCGTCGAGTGGGCCGAGCTGACCCGCCCCGGCACCCCGCTGCACTGGGCCGTGCTCAACGTCACGGACGGCCCCGGCGGGCGGCCCGACCCGCACTGCACGGAAGCGGCGGCGAAGCTGCGCGCCGCGGGCGGCACGGTCCTCGGCCATCTCGCGATGCGGGACGGGTCGCGGTCGTTCGGGGAGCTGGTCTCCGACGCCCACCGCTTCCGCGACTGGTACGGGGTCGGCGGCTTCTACCTCGCCGGGGCCCCGGCCGACAAGGCGGACCTGGCCCCGGTGCGCCGGGTCGTCGAGACCCTGCGCGGTCTGGGGGAGGACCTGCGGATCGTGCTCGGGCACGGGACGCACCCGTACGAGGGCTACGCGGAGGCCGCCGACCAGCTGGTCACCTTCTCCGGGCCCTGGGCCGACTACCGCTGGTCGCAGGTGGCGGAGTGGACCGCGGACCATCCCGCGGAGCGGTTCTGCCACCTGGTCCACGGGGTGCCGCGCACGCACCTGGAGGAGGCGATGCGGATCGCCCGCTGGCAGGGCGCGGGCACCATCTGGTTCACGGACCGGCGCGCTGTCAACGACGCTGACCCGTGGGCCTCGATGCCCGGCTACTGGGACGAAATCGTCTCAAGAATTGGGACAGGTGTCTTGGAATGAAGACGGGCGTGGCAGTGTTACGGAGAGAACCACCGTTAAGACGTCACCATCTACGGAGTCCCCGTGTCGCTGCCACCCCTGGTCGAGCCAGCTGCTGAGCTCACCGTTGACGAGGTCCGTCGGTACTCCCGCCACCTGATCATCCCCGATGTCGGGATGGACGGCCAGAAGCGCCTGAAGAACGCCAAGGTGCTGGCCGTGGGCGCGGGCGGCCTCGGCTCGCCCGCCCTCATGTACCTGGCCGCGGCCGGCGTCGGCACCCTGGGCATCGTGGAGTTCGACGAGGTCGACGAGTCGAACCTGCAGCGCCAGATCATCCACAGCCAGGCGGACATCGGCCGTTCCAAGGCCGAGTCGGCCCGCGACAGCGTGCTGGGCATCAACCCGTACGTGAACGTGGTCCTGCACGAAGAGCGGCTCGAAGCCGAGAACGTGATGGAGATCTTCAGCCAGTACGACCTCATCGTCGACGGCACGGACAACTTCGCCACGCGCTACCTGGTCAACGACGCCTGCGTCCTGCTGAACAAGCCGTACGTGTGGGGCTCGATCTACCGGTTCGACGGCCAGGCCTCGGTCTTCTGGTCCGAGCACGGCCCGTGCTACCGCTGCCTCTACCCGGAGCCCCCGCCGCCGGGCATGGTCCCGAGCTGCGCCGAGGGCGGCGTGCTGGGCGTGCTCTGCGCGTCCATCGGGTCCATCCAGGTCACCGAGGCCATCAAGGTCCTCACGGGCGTCGGCGAGCCGCTGGTCGGCCGTCTGATGATCTACGACGCCCTGGAGATGCAGTACCGCCAGGTCAAGGTCCGCAAGGACCCCGACTGCGCGGTCTGCGGTCCGAACGCCACCGTCACCGAACTCATCGACTACGAGGCCTTCTGCGGCGTCGTGTCGGAGGAGGCCCAGGAGGCCGCGCTCGGTTCGACGATCACTCCCAAGCAGCTCAAGGAGTGGATCGACAACGACGAGGCCATCGAGATCATCGACGTCCGCGAGATCAACGAGTACGAGATCGTCTCGATCCCCGGCGCGAAGCTGATCCCCAAGGGCGAGTTCCTGATGGGCACGGCCCTGCAGGACCTGCCGCAGGACAAGCGCATCGTCTTGCACTGCAAGACGGGTGTCCGCAGTGCGGAAGTCCTCGCGGTCCTGAAGTCCGCGGGCTTCGCGGACGCGGTGCACGTCGGCGGCGGCGTCATCGGCTGGGTCCACCAGATCGAGCCCGAGAAGCCGGTCTACTGAGACGTGGCGGTCTGACGAAGGGGTGTCCCGTACGGGGCACCCCTTCTTCGTGGCCCTGCGGTGAAGCCGTCGGTCCGGCGGGCCGGGGTCAGGCTCCGAGGGGTTCCGTCGGGGCCGAAGGCTGCGCGGGGGGCTGGGAGGCGTCCGGCGGCGGGGTGCAGACGGTGTTGGCGCCGGGCACCTTCCCGTCCAGCAGGTAGGAGTTCACGGCCTCCTGCACGCAGGCGTCACCGCTGTTGTACGCGCCGTGGCCCTCACCCTTGTACGTGAGCTCCACACCCACGCCCGGGCCGAGCCGCTCCACCATCTTGCGGGCGCCCTCGTACGGCGTGGCCGGGTCGCCGGTGTTGCCGATCACCAGGATCGGGGCGGAGCCGGGGGCGGACACGTCCGGGGTCTCCCAGGTGCCGGGCACCGGCCAGCCGGTGCAGCTCATCATCGCCCAGCCGAGGAAGTCCCCGAAGACGGGCGAGGCCGAACGGAACGCCGGCAGACCGGCCTTGGTCTGCTCCAGGGTGTAACGGTCCTTGGAGTCCACACAGTTGATGGCGGTGTTCGCGGCGCCGATGTTGCTGTAACGCCCCTGCTGGTCACGGCCGTTGAGCGCGTCGGACAAGGCCATCAGCAGCTGCCCCTGACCGCCCTCCGCCTCGTCGAGGCCCTGCTCCAGCAGCGGCCACAGCTCCTTGGAGTACAGGGCCTGCGCGATGCCGTTGGTCGCGGCGCTCTCGGTGAGCTTCCGGGCCCCGATGCCCGGGATGGGCTTCGCGGCCAGCTCCTTCTGGAGTTTGATGACGTTGGCCTCGATCTCCTTGGGCGTGCTGCCCTGGAGCCGGCACTCGTCGCCGCGGTCCACGCAGTCCTGGGCGAAGTTGTCGAGAGCGAGCTGGAAGCCCTTGGCCTGGCCCATCGCCCCCTCCTCGGAGTTCTTGGTCGGGTCCACGACGGCGTCGAAGACGGCCCGGCCGACGTTCTTGGGGAAGAGGTGGGCGTAGACCCCGCCGAGCTCGGTGCCGTAGGAGACACCGAAGTAGTTCAGCTTCTCGTCGCCGAGGGCCTGGCGGATGCGGTCCAGGTCGCGGGCGGCGTCGGGGGTGCCGACGTGGGGGAGGAGCCTGGCGGAGTTCTTCTTGCAGGCCTGCTGGTACTTCCTGATGTTGTCGACATAGGCCTTCTCCTCCTCCGGGGTGTCCGGCGAGGAGTCCTGCGCGTAGTACACGTCGAGCTGCTTGTCGTCCTCGCAGCGGACGGGGGCGCTGGCGCCCACCCCGCGCGGGTCGAAGCTGACCAGGTCATAGCGGGCGCGCAGGGCCTCGTACTCCTTCGCGGCGCCCGGGAGGGTGGCGACGCCGGAGCCGCCGGGGCCGCCGAAGTTGAAGACCAGGGAGCCGAGACGATTCTTCTCGTCGCGGGCCTTGGCGCGGATCAGGGCGATCGGGATGGTCTCGCCGCCCGGGTCCGCGTAGTCGAGGGGGACGTCGAGCGTGGCGCACTGCCAGTCCTTGGGCGGGACCGGGCCGCTGCCCTGGGCCGGGGTGGGGGCCTCGCAGTCGCCCCACTTCAGGGGCTTGGCGGGCTTGGCCGGCTTGGTGCCGTCGGCCTGGGGCCGACTCCCTTCGCCGTCGTCGGAGCACGCGGCCGTGGTGAGCAGGGTGGCGGCGAGTGCGGCGGCGGCGGTGACCCGCCAGGCGTTTCTCGGCATGCCTCCATCCTGTGCGCCCTCCGCCACCCCCGCCCCCGCGCTGACCCGAACGGGTTCCCCCGCCGCTCCGCCGCGCCCTGCGGCTGCGCCGAACCCGGCCCCGCCGGCGTTCGAGGACCGGGGCTCGGGGCGGAGCCCCGGTCTTTGACCTGCCGACCGAGCCGGAGGCTAGTGCTGTGACCGGAAAGGTTCACCGGGTTGCGACGCCCGGCACGGCACCTCGCCGCGTTGTCGGACCGCGCAAGTACGTCCAGTACGAGCCGCGGCCCTCCGCCTTGCGATCCACCCCACCGGACGCCGCAACCCGGCAAACCTTTCCGGTCACAGCACTAGATGGCTTCCTTGCGGGTCAGGAAGTTGAACGAGATCCACCCCGGCAGGACCGGCAGCCAGAAGGTCATCAGGCGGAACAACAGCACCGCCGAGATCGCGACCTCCTTCTCCAGCCCGGCCGCGATCAGGCCCAGCGTCAGCGTGGTCTCCACCGCGCCCATACCGCCCGGCGTCGGCGCCGCCGAACCCAGCGCGTTGCCCGCCAGGAAGACCACCGCGATGCTCGCGTAGCTGATGGCCTCGCCGCCCCCGAACGCGCGGATCGACGCGTCCAGGCACATCACGAAGCAGCCCGTCAGCAGCAGCATCCCGCCGATGCCGGTCACCAGCTTCTTCGGCCGCTGCAACACGTCCAGCATGCGCGGCACCACACCCGCGAACAGCGCCCGTACCCGGGTCACGACGAACTTCCGCATGAACGGGACCGCCGTCACCACCAGCACCAGCACGGCCACCGTCAGCAGGCCCGCGATGACCGCCCGGGACGGGGTCATCTCCGGGGTCTTCTCCGTCCCGGTCAGGTAGCCGAAGGACAGCAGCAGCAGGATGTGGCTGGCCAGCCCGAAGAGCTGGGAGGCGCCCACGCTCGCGACCGCGAGCCCGGGCCGGACCCCCGCCCGCTGCAGGAAGCGCGTGTTCAGCGCGACACCGCCGACGGCCGCCGGGGCCACCAGCTTCACGAACGACCCCGCCACCTGCGCGACCACGGTCCGCAGGAAGGACACCCGCTCCGGCACGAAGCCCAGCAGGCTCATCGCCGCCGCGAAGTACGTCAGCGCCGAAAAGGCCAGCGCCGCCCCGACCCAGCCCCACTCGGCCTGGCCGATGATGGTCGCGAAGTCCACGTGGGCGAGCTGCGTGAGCAGGAAGTACGCACCGAACGCGCCCGCGATGAACGACACGAGCGTGCGCGGCCGGATCCGCTCCAGCCGGGCCGGCTCCACCGGCGCCTGCGGGCGGATCAGCAGCACCTGGTGGCGGATCTGCGTCAGCAGGTCCTCCTCGCGCGCCCCGTCCAACGCGTCCTCCAAGGCCTTCTTCTCGGCCTTGCGGTCGGCGGCGGCCGACGCGGAGACCGGGGTCGCGGAGGCCGCGGACTCCGCCTCGCGCGCCGCCTTCGCCGCCCGCGAGGACTCCAGTACGGCCTCCCGCTGCCGCTCCGCCCGCTCCCGGGCCAGCTTGCGCAGCGTCGCCCGGGTGGAACGGCTCAGGGCGATCGGCTGGAGCAGCGGCAGACAGTCCGCCACCGCGTCCGGGCCGAGCACCGAGACGGCCGAGGCCACCGCGCGCTCCGCGCCGACCCGCAGGCCGAGCGTGGTCAGCAGCTGGGCGATGTCCATCCTCAGCACCAGATCGCCCGCGGCGATCTCACCGCCGCGCAGGTCGGTCAGGACGACATTGCCGGAACGATCCACCACCAGGGCGTCGCCGGTGAGCCGCCGGTGCGCGATCCGCCGTGACTGCAGGGCCCGTACCTGCTGCCACGTGGTGTGGATCAGCTCGTCGGTGATCTCCTCGTCGGCGAGCGCGTCGAGGGTCCGGGCGTCCAGGTGCTCGTACACGAGCATCACCGCGTCCGGGCCGAGCTCGGAGGTGGCGATCAGCTTCGGCGCGTTCGCTCCGGCCGCGATGGCCGCGTACGCGAGGAGCGCCTCCTGCTCCAGTGCCTGGCGCAGCGACAGCAGGCTGCGGCCCGTGGTGATGCCGCGCAGGGTGAGCCGGCGCCAGACCCGGTAGAAGAACCCGTGGGCCTGCTGCTCGCGGTCGACGATCGTGACGTCGAGCGGCGGCCCGTCCTCCAGGGTCACGTGGTAGCGGCGCCCCCGGTCGTTGGCCTCGGAGGGCTCGGGGCCCTCGGGCAGCTCGGCGCGCATCGCGCTGACCGGCTGGAAGCCGACCCGGCGCAGTCCGGCGAGGAGGTTCTGCCCGGTGGGGCGCACGTTGGGCGAGCCGACGGCGTACAGGGTGCCGTAGGCGACGCTCCAGCCGATCAGCACGGTGAGGATGATCGAGAAGGGTGTGGTGTACCCGTTGACCAGCATGGTGAGGGCGTTGAGCAGCAGGACCACCCACAGCGCCACGCGCCAGTGGGGTCTGCGGGTCATGCCGACCGCGGTCATGTACGCGATGACGGGCGCGAGGTAGCCGTGCACCGGGTCGGTGAGGGCCCCACCGCCCGCCGACCGGGTGAGGGCGTCCTGGATGGTGTCGGGGGCCGCCTGGGAGACCCACAGGTCGGTGGCGAGGGTGACGCCGTGCGCGAGGACGGCGGCGAGCACGCCGTCGGCGATGCGCAGCCCGTCGCGTTTGATCAGCCGCTCGATGGCGAAGGCGACGGGCAGCAGCAGCACCGCGATGCTGGACACCAGCGCCGCGACCTTGATCAGCAGGTCCGGTGCCTGGCCGGTGCCCTTGTTGATGTCCTCCTCGAGACCGACCGTGGTGCCGTGGGCGAAGGCGGCGATGGCGAGCAGGACGGCGATGCCGAGGATGCCGACGAGGAGGCGTACGAGGTCGGACGGCCGGTGCACGCGGGCGGCGAGCAGCGGCTCGTCGACCTCGACGCGGTCGGCGGCCGTGGGCGCGTGGCCGTGCGGCCCCTGCGCGTCCTCGCCGCTCGCGCCGTCCGGACCGCTGCCGCCGGCGGCGCCGGGGGAAGCCTCGGCGCGCGGGGGCTTCGGCGGGATCTCCGGCGTGGCCTTCGGTGCGGCCTCCGGCAGAGTCACCGGCACAGCTTCCGGCGTGGCCCCCGGGCGGGTCGGCGGAACGGGGTCGGGGCGGGAGGCGGCGCCGTCGTCCGGGCGTGCGCCGTCGTCCGTCGCCGCGCCGTTCGGAGGGCTCACACCCTGCTCCTTCGTCGTCACATCCGTCTCTTCTTGATCACGTATCACCAGTCACCGCCCGGAAGATGGTGGCACGGACCGACGGGCCAGCGGGGCATCAGGGTGCGCGCCGGTCCGGAACCCCGACTTCCGCCGGTGGGCCTCCGGCGTGCTGCACCATGTGCTGAATGAGTGAGGAGCTGCCCGCGTACGCGGAGCACGTGCTTGAGGTGGCCGAGCGTATTCCGCCCGGCCGGGTGATGACATACGGCGACATCGCCGAATGGCTCGGCGAGGGAGGTCCGCGCCAGGTCGGGCGTGTCCTGGCCCTGTACGGGGGAGCCGTGCCCTGGTGGCGCGTGGTGCGGGCGGACGGCGTACCCCTGCCCGGCCACGAGCTGCGCGCCCTGGAGCACTACCGGGCCGAGGCCACCCCGCTGCGGCTGACGGCGGGCGGCGAACCGCGGCTGGACATGCGCCGGGCGCGCTGGGACGGGGCCCCGGGAGACCCCGGACGGGACGGCACACGCGACGAGGCTCACACCTGACAGCTTCGGCCATGCGCGGCCCGGACGGGCGATCGGGCGGCCGGGCGAACGTCCGTACGGGGTACCCGGGGGGACTGCGCGGCGTCGGCCGGTTGCCGTAGCGTTGCCTCTTCGGCTTCTCCGCGAGCCGTCACGGCAACACCCGCAGACCCACCAGGACCGGCACCCCACGTGATCACCTCTTCCTCCGAAAGCCACCGCGCCGAGCGGCGGCGTACGCGGACCCCCGACGCGTACCGCCTGGTGCGCACCGGGCCGGAACGGGTGGATCCCCCTGTGCTGGACGCAGCGCAACGGGCGGTGGTTGACCACGCCGGCGGACCGCTCCTCGTCCTGGCCGGACCGGGCACCGGGAAGACGACCACGCTGGTCGAGGCGGTCGCCGCCCGGGTGGAGGCCGGGGCGGACCCCGCCCGCATCCTCATCCTCACCTTCAGCCGCAAGGCCGCGGTGGAACTGCGCGACCGGGCCGCCCTGCGGCTCGGCGGCGCGCGGGCTCCGCAGGCCACCACCTTCCACTCGTTCTGCTACGGCCTGGTCCGCGCCCACCAGGACACCGACCTCTTCGCCACCCCGCTGCGGCTGCTGTCCGGCCCGGAGCAGGACGTGATGGTCCGCACCCTGCTGGACGGTCAGCGCCGCAGCCGCTCCATCCGCTGGCCCGACGACCTGCGGGCGGCGCTGACCACGCGCGGCTTCGCCGACGAGGTCCGCGCGGTGCTGGCCCGCGCCCGCGAGCTGGGCCTCGGCCCGCAGGCCCTCTCCTCCTTCGCCGACCGCATCGGCCGCCCGGACTGGAAGGCGGCGGCCGCCTTCCTCTCCGAGTACCTGGACGTCCTGGACCTGCAGGGCACGCTGGACTACGCGGAACTCCTCCACCGTGCGGTCCTCCTGGCGGAAGGCACCCCCGCCCTGGCCTCCGCCTACGACGCGATCTTCGTGGACGAGTACCAGGACACGGACGCCTCGCAGCTGCGGTTGCTGCGCGCCCTGACCGGCCGGGGCGGCACGCTGGTCGCCTTCGGCGACCCCGACCAGTCGATCTACGCCTTCCGCGGCGCGGACATCAACAACATCCTCGACTTCGAGTCCGCCTTCCCCGGCGCGCGGGTCAGGGCCCTGACGGTCGGCCGCCGCTCCGGCGCCGCCCTGCTGACGGCGACCCGTCTCCTCACCACCCGGATGCCGGTCCCGCGCCTGCCGTCCGAGGCGGTCCGCGCGCACCGCAACCTCGCACCGGTGCGGGAGGGCGGCCGCGTGGAGGTCTTCACGTACCCGACGGCCGGCGCCGAGCTGGACAACATCGCCGACATCCTGCGCCGGGCCCACCTGGAGGACGGCGTCCCGTGGCAGGACATGGCCGTCCTGGTCCGCGCCGGCGGCCGCACCCTCCCGGCGATGCGCCGCGCCCTGATCTCGGCCGGCGTCCCCACCGAAACCGACGGCACGGACACCCCCCTGCGCCACGAACCCGCCGTCACCCCCCTCCTGACCGCCCTCCGCCTCATCGCCACGGCCACCGCCCCCCCGCCCGCGGAACCGGAAGCCGCAGCCGGCACGGGACCCACCCCGGGCCCCGAAGGCACCGCCGGCGCGGCCCCGGCCGCCGCGGGCGAGACGGCCCCGGGGCCCGGCACCGACCCCGCCGACCCCGCCGGAGGCGCGACGCGGGGGCCGAGCCCCGACACGGCCGTCCCCGGCGCCGCCGACGCGGCCGCGGCCGCCGCGGGCGAGGCGGGCCCGGGGCCCGGCACCGACCCCGCCGACCCCGCCGGAGGCGCGACGCGGGGACCGAGCCCTGACACGGCCGTCCCCGGCGCCGCCGGCGCGGCCGCGGACGCCGCCGCAGGCGGCACGGGTGCCACCGTGAACGGCGAGGAGCCGAGGTCCGGCGCGCCCGACGGGGCCGGCGCAGGCGAGGCGGGCCCGGGGCCCGGCCCGGGCTCCGATACCGCCGACCCCGCCGGAGGCGTCGAGGCGGCGATCGCGCTGCTCACCTCCCCCCTCGGCGGCATGGACGCCGCCGACCTGCGGCGGCTCGGCCGGGCCCTGCGGGACGAGGAGCGCGCCGCCGGCGTGAAGGTGCCCGCGCCCTCCGACGTACTGCTCGCGCGCGCCCTCGCCGAGCCGGAGCGGCTCACCGCGCACGACCCCGTCTACGCCCGCGGAGCGCAGCGCCTCGGCCTGCTGCTGCGCAAGGCCCGCGAGCTGCTCCAGGGCGGTGGCACCGCCGAAGAGGCCCTGTGGATCCTCTGGGACGGCACCCCCTGGCCCCAGCGGCTGGAGCGCAGCGCCCGCCGCGGCGGCGCCGCCGGCCGCAACGCCGACCGCGACCTCGACGCCGTCTGCGCCCTCTTCGACACCGCCGCCCGCGCCGAAGAGCGCACCGGCGGCCGCGGCGCGCTCAACTTCCTCGAACAACTGGAGGCGGAGGACATCGCCGCCGACACGTTGACGGCCCGCGCCACCCGCTCCGAAGCCGTCCGTCTGATGACCGCCCACCGTTCCAAGGGCCTGGAGTGGTCCCTCGTCGTCGTCGCCGGCGTCCAGGAGGGCCTGTGGCCCGACCTCCGCCGCCGCGGCTCCCTCCTGGAGGCCGACCGCATCGGCCGTGACGGCCTCGCCGAGCCCCTCACGCCCGGCGCCCTCCTCGCCGAGGAGCGCAGGCTCTTCTACGTCGCCGCCACCCGCGCCCGCGACCGCCTCGTCGTCACCGCCGTCAAGGCCCCCGCCGACGACGGCGACCAGCCCTCCCGTTTCCTCACCGAGCTCGGGGTCACCCCCAAGGACGTCACCGGCCGCCCCCGCCGCCCCCTCGCCGTGCCCGCGCTCGTCGCCGAGCTGCGCGCCACCACCGTCGACCCGGACGCCTCGCCCGCCCTGCGCGAGGCCGCCGCCCGCCGCCTCGCCCGCCTCGCCGCGCTCACCGACGACGAGGACCGTCCGCTGGTCCCCGCCGCGCACCCGCAGCGTTGGTGGGGCCTGTACGAGCCCACCCGCAGCAGCGTGCCGCTGCGCGACCGGGACCGGCCCGTCGCCCTGTCCGGCAGCGCCCTGGAGCAGCTGGCCAACACCTGCTCCCTCCAGTGGTTCCTCGGCCGCGAGGTCAAGGCCGACACCCCCTCCACCGCCGCCCAGGGCTTCGGCAACGTCGTCCACGTCCTCGCCGACGAGGTCGCCTCCGGCCGTACCCCCGCCGACCTGGCCGTCCTCATGGAACGCCTCGACTCGGTGTGGGACGCCCTCGCCTTCGACGCCCCCTGGAAGTCCCGCCAGGAGAAGGACAACGCCCGCGCCGCCCTCGAACGGTTCCTGCGCTGGCACGCAACCGACCGCGGGGGCCGGGCGGCCGTCGCCACCGAGCACGAGTTCGACGTCACGCTCGAAGCCGGTGAGGTCGCCGTCCGCATCCGGGGTTCCATGGACCGGGTCGAAGCCGACCCGCAGGGGCGCGCGTACGTCGTCGACTTCAAGACCGGCAAGTCCGCGCCCACCCGCGACGAGGTCGCCCGCCACCCCCAGCTCGCCGTTTACCAGCTCGCCGTCCGCGAGGGCGCCGTCGACGAGGTCTTCGACGGCCTGCGCCCCACCCCCGGCGGCGCCGAGCTCGTCCAGCTCCGCCAGGGCGCGGCCCAGCGCGACGGCGGCGACACGGTCCCCAAGGTGCAGGCCCAGCAGCCGCTCGACGGGGAGTGGGTCGGCGACCTGCTCGCGACCGCCGCCGGGCGGGTGCTGGACGAGCGGTTCGCGCCCGCCACGGGCAGGCACTGCGACCACTGCTCCTTCCGCAACGCGTGCAGCGCCCGCCCCGAGGGCCGCCAGACCGTCGAGTGAGCGGGACGGTCGGGCCTGTCGGTGGGGGCGGCTAGCCTTTTCACGTGTCCGCGCGTGCGTCCGTCCTCACCGATCCCGAGCAGCTCAAAGAGCTCCTCGGGATCCCCTTCACGCCCGAACAGATGGCCTGCGTCACCGCCCCGCCCGCCCCTCAGGTCATCGTCGCCGGCGCCGGCTCCGGCAAGACCACCGTCATGGCCGCCCGCGTGGTCTGGCTGGTGGGCACGGGAGCGGTCGCACCCGAGCAGGTCCTCGGCCTGACCTTCACCAACAAGGCCGCCGGCGAGCTGTCCGAGCGCGTGCGCAAGGCCCTCGCGCGGGCCGGCATCACCGACCCGGACCCTTCCCCGGCCGGGGACGGGTCCGGGGCCGGGGCCTGGGCCGAAGCGGGGGCCGAGGGGGCCGGCGGGGAGCCGCGCATCTCCACGTACCACGCCTTCGCCGGCCAGCTCCTGAAGGACCACGGCCTGCGCATCGGTCTGGAGCCCAGCTCCCGCCTCCTCGCCGACGCCACCCGCTTCCAGCTCGCCGCGAAGGTGCTGCGCGAGGCCCCCGGCCCGTACCCCTCGCTCACCAAGTCCGTCCCCGACCTGGTCGGGGACCTCCTCGCGCTCGACGGCGAGCTGTCCGAGCACCTGGTCGAGCCGGAGCGGCTGCGCCTCCACGACACCGCGCTGCTGGACGTGCTCGCCGGCACGAAGCTCACCAACGACGACCTGCGCAAGGTCCCCGAGGCCGTGCGCGGCCGCCTCGAACTGCTGGAGCTCGTCGTCCGCTACCGCGCCGCCAAGCGCGCCCGCGACCTCTTCGACTTCAGCGACCAGATAGCCCTCTCCGCGCAGCTCGCCACCACCCGCCCCGAGGTCGGCGCCCTGCTGCGCGAGGAGTTCAGGGTCGTGCTCCTGGACGAGTACCAGGACACCTCGGTCGCCCAGCGGCTCCTGCTCTCCGGGCTCTTCGGCGCGGGCTCCGGCCACGCCGTGACCGCCGTCGGCGACCCCTGCCAGGCCATCTACGGCTGGCGCGGCGCCTCCGTGGCCAACCTCGACGACTTCCCCGAGCACTTCCCGCACGCCGACGGGAGTCCCGCCACCCGGCTCTCCCTCAGCGAGAACCGGCGCAGCGGCGGCCGGCTCCTCGACCTGGCCAACGGGCTCGCCGCCCCGCTGCGCGCCCTGCACGAGGGCGTGGAGGCGCTGCGCCCCGGCCCGGGGGCCGAGGGCGCCGGGCAGGTCCGCTGCGCCCTCCTGGAGACCCACGCCCAGGAGCTCGACTGGCTCGCCGACTCCGTCGCCCACCTGGTCCGCACGGGCACCGAGCCGCGCGAGATCGCGGTCCTGTGCCGCTCGGCCGGGGACTTCGCGCGGATCCAGGCCGTACTGGTGGACCGGGACGTCCCGGTGGAGGTCGTCGGCCTCTCCGGGCTGCTGCACCTCCCCGAGGTCGCGGACCTCGTCGCGGTCTGCGAGGTCCTCCAGGACCCCGGCGCCAACGCCTCCCTCGTCCGGCTCCTCATCGGCCCGCGATGGCGGATCGGCGCGCGCGACCTGGCCCTGCTGGGCCGCCGGGCACGGCTCATGGTGGGCCGCGCGCCGGCCGGGGCGGACCCGGACGAACGCCTCGCGGCGGCCGTGGAGGGCGTGGACCCGGCGGAGATCGTGTCGCTGGCCGACGCGCTGGAGACCTTCCTCGACGGCGCCGGCCAGGCCCCCGACGACCTGCCCTTCTCCGCGGAGGCCCGGGTCCGCTTCGCGCACCTCGCCCAGGAACTGCGCGACCTGCGCCGTTCCCTGGCCGACCCGCTGATGGACGTCCTGCACCGCGTGCTGTCCGCGACCGGCCTGGAGGTGGAGCTGTCCGCCTCCCCGCACGCGCTGGCGGCCCGCCGCCGCGAGACGCTGTCGAACTTCATGGACGTCGCGGCCGGTTTCGCCGCGCTGGACGGCGAGGCGTCGCTGCTGGCCTTCCTGGCGTTCCTGCGCACCGCCGCCCAGTACGAGAAGGGGCTGGACCACGCCCTGCCGGGCGGGGAGAACACCGTCAAGGTCCTGACCGCCCACAAGTCGAAGGGCCTGGAGTGGGACGTGGTCGTCGTCCCGGACCTGTGTGCGGGCTCCTTCCCGAAGGAGAAGGCGCCGGAGGCCTGGACCTCGTACGCAAAGGTCCTCCCGTACGCGCTGCGCGGCGACGCCCCCACCCTGCCGGCGGACCCGGAGTGGACCTCGGCCGGCCTCAAATCCTTCAAGGCGGCCCTGAAATCCCACAAGGAGACGGAAGAGCTCCGCCTCGGGTACGTCACCTTCACCCGCCCCCGCTCGCTCCTGCTGGCCTCGGGCCACTGGTGGGGCCCGACCCAGAAGAAGCGTCGCGGCCCTTCGGCCTTCCTCCAGGCGCTGTACGACCACTGCGCGGCGGGCCACGGCGAGATCGAGGCCTGGGCCGAAGAGCCGGAGGCGGGCGCCGAGAACCCGTCCCTCGCCGACGACTCCACCCCGGACCACTCCTGGCCCCTCCCGCTCGACCCGCACTCCCTCAAGCTGCGCCGCGCGGCGGCCGCCCTGGTGGAGTCGTACCTGGCGACCCCGCCCCCGCCGGAGGACGAGTCCTACCTCTGGCCCCCGGACTGCGAGGACCCGTCCTACGACGAAGAGCCCTGGCCCCCCGACGAAGCCTGGCCCGACGCCGCCGCCCCAGCCGAAGCCCACCCCCACCCCGCCTCGCGCCAGCCCCCTGCCGGCGAGCCCGCGCCCGAGGGCGGGACCCCGCGTACGGCCGAGCCGCACCCCGGCTCGGGCCCGGACGCTGCCGGCGCGCCCGCGCCCGGGGCGCCGGGTGCGGCGCAGGCGCTTCCCGGCTCGTGGCCGGGGGCTGCCGGGCGTGTGCCCGCGCCGCGGGCCGCAGGCCCGGCCCCCGACGGGGTCCGGGGCAGCGCCCCGGTTCCGGCGGAGGACTCCGACCCCGCCGCCGCGCCGCTCGACGACGACCTGTGGCCGGAAGCGGCCGACTGGGCCGTCGCGGAGGGCCCGGGCGAAGCCCGCCGGGCGGCGGAGCCGCGCACCGGTGCCACCGTCCCGGACGGTGACGACCCCTGGGCCGGCGAGGCCTGGGCCGGCGGGGACCGGCACGGCGGCGGCGCAGCCGGCCTCACACCGGAGGACGCGCGCGCCATCGCCTCCTGGGACCGGGACCTCGACGCCCTGGAGGGCGAGCTCCGCCGCGCCCGCGCGGCCGTCCGCGACGTCGAGCTGCCCGCCGCCCTCTCCGCGAGCCAGCTGCTCCGGCTCGCCGCCGACGAGCAGGGCTTCGTACGCGACCTCGCCCGCCCCATGCCCAAGCCCCCGCAGCCCGCGGCCCGGCAGGGCACCCGGTTCCACGCCTGGGTCGAGTCCCGCTTCGACGAGCTCCCGCTCCCCTTCCTCGACGTCCTCGACCCCGTCACCGATCTCCCCGGCGCCGGCTCCGACCAGGAGATCGCCGACGAGGCCGACCTCGACTCCCTCAAGGCCGCCTTCGAGCGCAGCCCGTACGCCGACCGGCCGCCCCACCGCATGGAGGCCCCGGTCCAGCTCACCCTCGCCGGCCGCGTGATCCGCGGCCGGATCGACGCCGTCTACCGCAACGACGACGGCTCGTACGAGATCGTCGACTGGAAGACCGGCCGCACCACCGAGGCCGACCCCCTCCAGCTCGCCGTCTACCGCCTGGCCTGGGCCGAGGCCACGAACACCCCGCTCAGCCAGGTCACCGCGGCCTTCCTCCACGTCCGCAGCGGCCGCGTGATCCGCCCCCGCAACCTCCCCGACCGGGCCCGCCTTGAGCGGATCCTCCAAGGCAATTCGGACACCGGCGGTGACCATCTGGCGGACAGCTAGGCTCGTGGGCATGAGCGACACCCCGCCGGACAACGTCGTCCGCACGTACATCGACACCCACCGCGCCGCCTTCCTCGACGACCTCGCCGAGTGGCTCCGCATTCCCTCCGTCTCGGCGCAGCCCGAGCACGCGGGCGACGTACGCCGCAGCGCCGAATGGCTGGCGGCGAAGCTCAAGGAGACCGGTTTCCCGGTGGCCGAGGTCTGGGAGACCCCCGGCGCCCCCGCCGTCTTCGCGCACTGGCCGAGCGAGGACCCGCAGGCCCCCACCGTCCTGGTGTACGGGCACCACGACGTACAGCCCGCCGCCCTCGCCGACGGCTGGCACACCGACCCCTTCGAGCCGGTGGTCCGCGACGGCCGCATGTACGGGCGCGGCGCCGCCGACGACAAGGGGCAGGTGTTCTTCCACACCCTCGGGGTGCGCGCTCACCTGGCGGCCACCGGCGCCGCCGCCCCCGCCGTGAACCTCAAGCTGCTCGTGGAAGGCGAGGAGGAGTCCGGTTCCCTCCACTTCCGCGCGCTCGTCGAGGCCCGCGCCGCCGAACTCGCCGCCGACGTCGTGATCGTCTCCGACACCGGCATGTGGTCCGAGACCACCCCCACCGTCTGCACCGGCATGCGCGGCGTCGCCGACTGCGAGATCGACTTCCACGGTCCGGACCAGGACATCCACTCCGGGGCCTTCGGCGGGGCCGTGCCCAATCCGGCCGCCGTCGCCGCCCGCCTGGTCGCCGCCCTGCACGACGACGACGGGCGCGTGACGATCCCCGGCTTCTACGACGGCATCGCCGAGCTCACCGAGGCGGAGCGCGCGCTCATCGCCGAGCTGCCCTTCGACGAGTCCGAGTGGCTCCGTACGGCCCGGTCCCACGCGGCCTCCGGCGAGGCCGGCTACTCCACCCTGGAGCGGGTCTGGGCCCGCCCGACGGCCGAGGTCAACGGCATCGGCGGCGGCTACCAGGGTCCCGGCGGCAAGACCATCGTGCCCGCCAACGCCCACCTGAAGCTGTCGTTCCGCCTGGTGTCCGGCCAGGACCCGTACGAGGTCGAGGCCGCCGTCAGGGACTGGGTCGCGGCCCGGATCCCGGACGGGATCCGGCACTCCATCACCTTCGGCGCCCCGACCCGGCCGTGCCTGACCCCGCTGGACCACCCGGCCCTGCAGTCCGTCGTACGGGCCATGGGCCGCGCCTTCGGCCAGAAGATCCGCTTCACCCGCGAGGGCGGCTCCGGACCGGCCGCGGACCTCCAGGACGTCCTGGAGGCGCCCGTCCTGTTCCTCGGCATCTCGGTGCCGTCCGACGGCTGGCACTCCCCGAACGAGAAGGTCGAGCTGGACCTGCTCCTCAAGGGCGTCGAGACGACCGCCTACCTCTGGGGAGACCTGGCCGCCACCCACCGCGCAACCGCCTGACACCCGACGCACGCACGCCTGCCTTGTCCCACCACCGGGGGAGTTGGAAGTACCTGTGAGCACCCATACCGAGCGCCCTCTCGCCGAGCGGCCTCTCTCGCTCGCCGCGCCCAGCGGAATAGACCGCGCCGCGCACCACCGCCTCGACGAGGCGTGGCTCGCCGCTGCCTGGAGCCACCCGACGACCCGCGTCTTCGTCGTCTCCGGCGGCCAGGTCCTGATCGACGACACCCCCGACGGGGGCACCGGCATCGTGATGACCCCGGCCTTCGAGGCCCCGGTCACCGAGACCCACCGCTATTTCCTGGGCACCGACGAGGACGGCGTACGGTACTTCGCGCTGCAGAAGGACGCGCTGCCCGGCCGCATGGACCAGTCGGCCCGCCCGGCCGGCCTGCGCGAGGCCGGACTGCTGCTCTCCCCGCGCGACGCCGGGCTGATGGTGCACGCCGTGGCACTGGAGAACTGGCAGCGGATGCACCGCTTCTGCTCGCGCTGCGGCGAGCGCACGGTGGTCGCGGCCGCCGGGCACATCCGCCGCTGCCCGGGCTGCGGCGCCGAGCACTACCCGCGCACCGACCCGGCCGTGATCATGCTGGTCACCGACGAGCACGACCGCGCGCTGCTGGGCCGCCAGGTGCACTGGCCGGAGGGCCGGTTCTCGACCCTCGCCGGGTTCGTGGAGCCGGGCGAGTCGATCGAGCAGTCCGTCGTGCGCGAGGTGTGGGAGGAGGCGGGCGTCAGGGTCGGCGAGGTCGAGTACGTGGCGAGCCAGCCGTGGCCGTTCCCGTACAGCCTGATGCTGGGCTTCACGGCCCGTGCCACCACCTCCGAGATCACCGTGGACGGCGAGGAGATCCAGGAGGCCCGCTGGTTCTCCCGCGAGGAGCTGCGCGCCGCGTTCGAGACGGGCGAGGTGCTGCCCCCGTCGGGGATCTCCATCGCCGCCCGGCTGGTCGAGCTCTGGTACGGCGAGCCGCTGCCGAAGTCGGCGTAACGTTCGTCACAGCAGGAAGGCCCCCGCCTCGGCGGGGGCCCTCGCGGTGCGCGGGTGGGGCTGCCTCAGACGGCGAGGGCCTGCTTGACCTGCGCCAGGCTCGGGTTCGTCATTACGGACTCGTTGCCGGCGACGGACTTGACGAGCACAGTGGGAACCGTCTGGTTGCCGCCGTTGGCCTTCTCCACGAACGCGGCGGACTCCGGGTCGAGCTCGATGTTGATCTCGTTGTACGCGATGCCTTCCCGGTCCAGCTGGGTCTTCAGCCGACGGCAGTAGCCGCACCAGGTCGTGCTGTACATCGTGACGGTGCCCGTGTCCTGCATGCTGCGCTCTCCTTCGTGAGGGCTCGGTGGTCCGAGTACTCGAACGTACGCGACCCCACCGCCATTCCCGTACGGGCGTCCTCGCGCGGCCGGTGTGACTGATACGACGGATACGTGCCGCCTGTGGACGGTTTTCCCGCCCGCCTCACGAGACCTGGCAGCATGGCGGGGTGACATCAGCAACGCACTCCCCTTCGTTCCCGGGCGGCCCCGGCTCCGCCGACTCGGCCGACGCGGTGCTCCTGGGCCTGGACCCGGAGCAGCGCGAGGTCGCGACGACCCTGCGCGGGCCGGTGTGCGTGCTGGCGGGAGCCGGTACCGGCAAGACCCGCGCGATCACCCACCGCATCGCCTACGGCGTCCGCTCCGGGCAGCTCATGCCGGCCAGTGTGCTGGCCGTCACCTTCACCAACCGCGCCGCCGGGGAGATGCGCGGACGCCTGCGCGCCCTCGGCGCGGGCGGGGTGCAGGCCCGGACCTTCCACTCCGCCGCCCTGCGCCAGCTCCAGTACTTCTGGCCCAAGGCGGTCGGCGGGGACGTGCCCCGGCTCCTGGAGCGCAAGATCCAGCTCGTCGCCGAGGCCGGCGCGCGCTGCCGGATCCGGCTCGACCGGGGCGAGCTGCGCGATGTCACGGGCGAGATCGAGTGGGCCAAGGTCACGCAGACGGTGCCCGCCGACTATCCGGCCGCCGCCCTCAAGTCGGGCCGCGAGGCACCCCGGGACATGGCCGAGATCGCCCAGATCTACGGGACGTACGAACAGCTCAAGCGCGACCGCGGCATGATCGACTTCGAGGACGTGCTGCTCCTGACCGTCGGCATCCTCCAGGACCGCCACGACATCGCCGAGCAGATCCGCGCCCAGTACCAGCACTTCGTGGTCGACGAGTACCAGGACGTCAGCCCCCTCCAGCAGCGGCTGCTGGACCTCTGGCTCGGTGAGCGCGACAGCCTCTGCGTCGTCGGCGACGCCAGCCAGACGATCTACTCCTTCACCGGCGCCACCCCCGACCACCTGCTCAACTTCCGCACGAAGTACCCGCAGGCCACCGTGGTCAAGCTGGTCCGCGACTACCGCTCCACCCCCCAGGTGGTGCATCTCGCGAACGGGCTGCTGAACCAGGCCACGGGGCGCGCCGCCGAGCACCGGCTGGAGCTGGTCTCCCAGCGCGAGGCCGGACCCGCCCCGGTCTACGCCGAGTACGCCGACGAGCCCGCCGAGGCCGAGGGCGTCGCCCACCGGATCCGGGACCTGATCGCCGCGGGCGTCCCGGCCGGCGAGATCGCCGTCCTCTACCGGATCAACGCCCAGTCCGAGGTGTACGAACAGGCCCTCGCCGACGCCGGGGTCCCCTATCAGCTGCGCGGGGCCGAGCGGTTCTTCGAGCGCGCCGAGGTCCAGAAGGCGATCCTCGCGCTGCGCGGAGCCGCCCGCTCCGGCGGGAACGACCCGCTGCTCGACGACGTCGTGGAGCTGGGCTCCCAGGTCCGGGCGGTGCTCAGCTCCACCGGCTGGACCTCCGAGCCGCCCGCCGGCTCCGGCGCCGTCCGCGACCAGTGGGAATCCGTGGCCGCGCTGGTCCGGCTCGCCGAGGACTTCGCCCGGACCCGGCCCGGAGCCACCCTGGCGGACCTCACGATCGAGCTGGAGGAGCGCAAGGCCGCCCAGCACGCCCCGACCGTCCAGGGCGTCACCCTGGCCTCGCTGCACGCGGCGAAGGGCCTGGAGTGGGACGCCGTGTTCCTCGTCGGGCTCACCGACGGCATGCTGCCGATCACGTACGCGAGGACCGACGAGCAGGTCGAGGAGGAACGCCGGCTGCTCTATGTCGGCGTCACCCGGGCGCGGCTGCACCTGACCCTCTCCTGGGGCCTCTCCCGGGCTCCGGGCGGCCGGGCCTCCCGTCGCCCCAGCCGCTTCCTGAACGGCCTGCGGCCGGGCTCCGCGGTGCCTCGCAGCGGCCCGGGCTCCGCGACCGAGAGCGGGCCGCGCAAGCGGGGGCGCCGCGGGCCGGTGCTGTGCCGGGTCTGCGGCAAGACCCTGACCGAGGCCGGCGAGCTCAAACTGATGCGCTGTGAGGACTGCCCGTCCGACATGGACGAAGGGCTCTACGAGCGGTTGCGGGAGTGGCGTGCGGGCCAGTCGAGGGAGCAGGGGCTGCCCGCCTACTGCGTCTTCACGGACAAGACGCTGATGGCGATCGCGGAGGCCGCGCCCACCGAGCCGGGGGAGCTCTCTATGATCTCCGGAGTGGGAGGGCGCAAGCTCGACCGCTACGGAGCCGAGGTCCTGGCCATATGTGCAGGTCAGCAGCCCGAGTCCGAAGATCCTGCCGACGCGTAGAAACTCGTCGGAAAAATAGTTTGCACATGCCCAGCGAAGACCCATAGGTTCTTAGCAACGGAAACGGTGGCTTCTCCGAAGCCCTGGATCCGTGCTGTACTTATCCGAATACGCATGGGACAGGCCTCCGGGCCACGTCCCCGAGACGCCGAGAGGAGGCGAGACCAGTGACCAGCTTCATGACCTTCACCAAAATGACCGATCGCTCGGTCGACGCTTCCTGCCTGCTCGGTTCCGTCTCCCTTCTGGGTACCGGTGTGTCCGCGATTTCCGCCGACCGCCCCGCCCTGCTGGCGACCCTTCCGGTCAGTGAGCGCAACGAGCGACCGACCCTGGCACCGGTGGCAGTACTGGCAGTGGAAGCCCAGGCGCATGGCGCCTATGGCTTCGCGGCCGCAGCCGGTGCCGGAGCCAAGACGAAGCAGACGAAGAAGCAGCAGCACCACCTGATGTGGGCCTTCCGTGGGCTCGAACCCTGGAGTGATCCAGTCTGATCGCATGATCAGGCCGGCGCCTTCAGGGCCGCGGAACCCCACCCGGGATCCGCGGCCCTTCTGTTTGCCCCCGAACAGGGGGCGATGCAGCGAAGGAGCCTCGGGACTGGCAGAACCAGGTGACAGCCGAACCCGGCCGACCGGCCGGAACGACTAGCCGACCAAGACGACGAGGAAGAAACCACCGTGCAACTCGAAGCGCACGCCCCGTCCGTACCGCAGACCCACACGATCTCCCCGCCCGCAGTCCCGGAGGACCACACCTTGACCCCGCTCACCGCGCTGACCGCGCTCGACGACGCCATCGAGAACCTCGGCGTACCCGTTCCCTGCCGCACCTTCGACCCCGAGGTCTTCTTCGCCGAGTCCCCGGCCGACGTCGAGTACGCCAAGTCGCTCTGCCGCACCTGCCCGCTGGTCGAGGCCTGCCTCGCCGGAGCGGTCGAGCGCCGCGAGCCCTGGGGCGTCTGGGGTGGCGAGCTCTTCGTCCAGGGTGTCGTCGTCGCCCGCAAGCGGCCCCGTGGCCGTCCGCGCAAGAACCCGGTTGTCGCGGCATGACCGCCATCGGAACCATCGACCGCCCCCTGACGCACGACCCCCTGAAGCAGGCCCTCATGACCGCCCACATCACGAGCGAGCAGCCCCACGGCGCCGCCCACGCAGACTTCATCACCGCCGGCGCGATCACCTCGCGTCAGAACAGGACCCGCGAAATGCAACTCATCCCAGAAGCCCTGGCTCGCGCCCATATGGACGAGCTCATGCGTGAGGTGGACGTCGAACGTCACGCCGTACGCCTGGTCGCCGCCCGCCGCATGCAGCGGCGTGCCGAGCGCGTCTCGATGCGCGCCCGCCGCGCGCTGGCCATGGCCGTCATGCACTGAGAGCCGAAAACGGCATCCCCGGGGGGACCGGTCCGAACGGACCGGTCCCCCCGGTGCGTTGCGGACGGCACTCCACCCCTCACGGGGATATCGTCTGGAGGTGGACCAGCCGACTTCCCACCCCACCCCGTCGGGATCCGAGGCCCAGCCCGTCGTCTGCGCGCGCTGTGGCACGGAGTCCCCCGGCGGCGCCCCGCCCACCTGGACCTGCTCGGTGGAGAACGGGACCAGACAGTACTTCTGCGTCGACTGCGCGCGCGCCAACCTCCGGGCGATCGAAGGCAGGCTCGACTCCTCCTGGTGGTGACGCCGGGGGCCGGGCCCGACGGAGTCACTCGGCGGAGGCGAACCCCGGCAGCCAGGCGTCCAGTTCGTCCCGCAGCCGCACCGTCGCGCCCAGCTGGCACAGCACCCCGATCGTGCTCAGCGTCACCCGGTGGATCAGCAGGTACGAAGGCGGAAGGTTGATCTGCCGGCCCAACTGGTGCGCGGGGGAACGGGGATCGGCGATCCGCGCCGCCTGGCCGCGCAGCCACGGCCGGGTGAAGGTGAACTCCTCGGCCTCGGCGGGCTCGATGATCGGCTTGAGGTAGTCCAGCACCGCGTCGGGGTCCAGCTCGATGGACTCCTTCACGAACCCCTCGGCGCGCAGGTGCCCGTAGACCCCCTCGGCGTCACCGTCCAGGGTCATCCGCAGCGACCTGCCGATGGGCTTGGGCCAGCCGCCCGGCAGCCGGTCGACCGTGCCGAAGTCCAGCACGCCCAGCCGCATCCGGCCGTCGGCCCCCGGTATCAGCCGGAAGTTGCCCGGGTGCGGATCCGCGTGCAGCAGACCGGTGCGCGCCGGACCGGAGAAGAGGAACCGGGCCAGCAGTTGTCCGGCGCGGTCGCGTTCCTCCTCGGTGCCGTCGGCTATCACCTCCGACAGCGGCGTCCCCTCCATCCACTCGGTCACCAGCACCTGGTCGCCCTGGTGCACGACATCCGGCACGACCACGTCCGGATCGTCCTCGAAGGCGTCCGCGTGGGTCCGCTGCGCCTCGGCCTCCAGCTCGTAGTCGAGCTCCTCGGCGACCCGGTCGCGCAACTCCTTGATCAGCGGCTTGATCTCCATGCCGGGGATCAGCGGCCCCAGCAGCCCCGCGAACCGGCCCAGCTGCTTCAGGTCCGACAGCAGCGCCTCACCGGCCCCCGGGTACTGGACCTTGACGGCGACCTGCCGGCCGTCGTGCCACACCGCCCGGTGTACCTGCCCGATCGAGGCCGCCGCGGCCGGCTTGTCCTCGAACTCCTCGAACAGCTCGCGCCAGTCCGCGCCGAGACGCTCCGCCAGCACCTGGTGCACCGTCGCCGCGGGCAGCGGCGGCGCCGCCTCCTGGAGCTTGGTCAGCGCGGCCCGGTAGGGTCCGGCGACCTCCTCGGGCAGCGCCGACTCGAAGACCGACAGGGCCTGCCCGAACTTCATGGCACCGCCCTTCAGTTCCCCGAGCGTGCGGAACAACTGCTCGGCGGTGCGCTTCTGGAGCTCGCCCGCCACGATCTCCGCGGACTTGCCCCCGATCCGCTTGCCGAGGCCCCAGGTGGCCCGTCCCGCGATGCCGAGCGGCAGCGCGGCCAGCTTGACGGTGCGGGTGACCGCCTTCCGGGGAAGATCAGACATACGCCCCTCCATTTCCCAGACAGCTGGGCCGCGAACAGCGGTTCTCCGCATCCTGTCATGGCCTCCTCGCGGCTCGGAGGAGGGCACCTTCCCCGGGCTCCCTCGGGGCGGCCGTGCGTTGCGTGTGCGCCCCGCAGGGGCAGTCGGGATGGGGGAGGACCGGGGCGGACTCCCAGTGGAGCGAGGGGAGGGCCGCCTCCCAGCGGGTGGCGGTGGACGCGGGCAGCTCACCGTCCAGGAAGGAGAGCGCGTGGGCCGCGGCCAGGCCCGCCACCGCCGTGGACAGGCCCAGGTCGCAGGCGGCGCCCGCACGGCGGCGGTGGGCCGAGCGCCACTGGACCAGCATCCGGGGCCAGGCCGCGTCCCGGTCCATGCGGTCGCGCTCCATGCACCCCGCGCAGGCCGTCGCCCCCGGCAGGACCAGCGGCCCCACCAGCCCCGTCCCCTCCAACACCCCCGCGTACAGGTGCGGGATGCCCGTGGCGACCCAGTCGGCCGCGGTGTCCGGATCGGGCGCCCAGGCGTGCAGCCCGTCCCGCGGCGCGACCACCACCAGGGCCAGCCGCGGCTCCGCCCCCTCCTCCTCCCCGGCCCGGGGGGCGCGCCCCGGAGCCGACCCGCGCACCAGCTTCCCCGCGGCCTCCGCCCGCAGCCGGCCCACGCTCCCGGGATCCAGCCCGCCCGGTGCCACGTCCGCCGGCTCCACCCGGCCCCCGTCGAGCACCTCGACCCGGCCCACGCCGGCTCCCGCCAGGACCGCGGCGATGACGGCGCCGACCCGTCCGCTCCCGCGCACCCGCACCCGTATCGCCCGGCGCGCGGCTACACCCCGCAAGTCCCCGCCCGGCTCCCGGTGGACCAGGGAGAGGGAGCCCAGATCGGGCCCCAGCCGCTCCAGGACCTCCGGATGACCGCGCACGGCCTGGGCCCGCGGGCCGCCCGCCGTGGCGTCGTCGAGCAGACCGGCCCCCGCCAGCCGCCTGACGAGCGCGTCGGCCTGGCCGTCCGGCAGCCCCATGCCCGTGGCCTCGGCCCGCAGCAGCTCCATCCCCCGCGTCCCGTCGATCCGGTCGATGAGCGTGCCCGTCGCCGTGTCCACCGGGCCGAGCACCACCGCGTGGGCGGGGGTCACCCCGAACTGCACCGTCTCCCGGTCCCGCCAGGCCCGCGCCAGCGCGGGCTTCACCTTCGGATACATGACCGATCCCCCTCGATTTCCCGTGCGGACTCGAGCCGCCCCTTTTTCCGGCTCTCCCCCACACTGCCCGTCCGCCGGAATCCCCGCGCTGATTTGTCCACAGGCAAGGGGTATTAGGCATATGAGATGAAGGGAAATGGCGTTCCCGATATCGGCTCGACATCCCCCAAGTCCGAACCCCGGAGGGGCGGGACTTCGGCCGCCGCCACCGGGTACCGTCGTGGCGTGTCCGCCGATCCACCGCAGCGCGCCGTCGAAGTCCGCCGGAGCGCGCGCCGCCGCAGGACCGTATCCGCCTATCGCGAGGGTGACCGTACGGTCGTCCTCATCCCTGCCCGGATGTCCGAGGCGGAGGAGCAGCGCTGGGTCGGTGTGATGCTCG
The DNA here is from genome assembly GCF_055588065.1 of Streptomyces sp. NPDC046308. Lineage (NCBI taxonomy): Bacteria > Bacillati > Actinomycetota > Actinomycetes > Kitasatosporales > Streptomycetaceae > Streptomyces > Streptomyces sp. NPDC046308. The sequence goes on along the minus strand of NZ_JBVJFB010000003.1, from coordinate 555,884 downwards.
ACAAGCTCGCCGCCCAGGAGAGCAAACGCACCCTCGGGGACGCGGAACTCGGCGAGCGCGCCGAGCGCCTGTCCGAGCAGTACTTCGGCGGCCGCGCACGCCCCCGCTCGGTCCGCTGGGTCACCAACCAGAACACCCGCTGGGGCTCCTGCACCCCGGCCGAGGGCAGCATCCGGCTCTCGCACCGCATCCAGGGCATGCCGGAGTACGTCGTCGACTACGTGCTCCTGCACGAGCTGGCCCACCTCCTCGTGCCCGGCCACGGGCCCCGTTTCTGGGCGCTGCTGGAGGCGTACCCGCGCACCGAGCGGGCCCGCGGCTACCTGGAGGGCGTGGTGGCGGCCGAGCGCCTTCCGACGGTTCCCGCCGCCCGCGACGAGTGAGCCGGAAGGTCCTGTACCCGCCGGTCATGTCACACAGCGTGATTTGTACCGGGTCGGTACCGACTTGGCCGGATGTCGGCAGTTGCCGTTAGCCTGAGCGGCACGCATTCACAGTCGGGATGGGGGACGGTCGTTACGTATGGCCAGGGAATTCCAACGCGGCCACAAGGCCAAGATCAGTGATCTCACGGCGGGCACCGATCTGTACGTAGGCGTCCAGATCGCCGGGCCCGGACTCACCTTCGACATCAGCTGTTTCGGGCTCGATGTCAATGAGCAGCTGTCGGACGACCGCTACTTCGTCTTCTTCAACCAGCCGAAGTCGCCGGAAGAGTCCATTCAGCAACTCGGCGCGCAGTCCGGTGACACCGAATCCTTCCGGGTGACCCTGGACCGCATTCCGGCGTCCATCCACAAGCTGTCCTTCACCGCCACCATCGACGGCGCCGGACAGATGTCGCAGATCGGTCCGGGCTACATCCGGATCGTGGCCGGCGGCGAAGAGGTCGTCCGGTACGCCTTCACCGGCTCCGAGTTCACGACCGAGCGGGCCGTGATGCTCGGTGACTTCTACCTCAAGGACGTGTGGCGCTTCGCCGCCGTCGGCCAGGGCTTCGACGGCGGTCTCGACGCGCTGCTGAGGAACTTCGGCGGCGAGGTCGCCGAGGAGGCGCCGCCCGCGCAGCAGGCGCCCGCCGCCGCGCCCGGGTTCGCCCCGCCGCCGCAGGCGGCCGCCCCGGCCCCCTCCTTCGGCGCCCCGGCGCCCGCCCAGGCACCCGCGCCCGCCCCGTCCTTCGGCGCGCCGGCCCCGGCCCCGCAGCCGCAGCCGCAGTACCAGCAGCCCGCCGCCCCGGCCCCGGTGCACGCCGCACCCACCATGGCCGCGCCGCTCGCCCCGCTGGCCCCCGCCCCGTACGGGCAGCCGCAGCCGCAGCAGCCCTCGTACGGCCAGGTTCCCGGACAGGTTCCCGGCCAGTACCCGGGCCAGGTCCCGCAGCCCGCCCCGGCCCCCGCGCCCTACGGGCAGCAGCCGGGCTACGGCCAGGTCCCGGGCCAGGTCCCCGGGCAGGTCCCGGGCCAGCAGCCCGGCTACGCCCCGCAGGCCGCCGCCGGCGCCGGGCTCGCCGCCGCGCTCCAGCCGTACAAGGAAGCCCCCACGGGCGCCCGCTGGACCCCGCAGAACGCGCAGCTCATGCGCGTCGACCTGGCGATGGGCGGCCAGGCCGTCCTCGCCCGCCAGGGCAGCATGGTCCTGTACCAGGGCAAGGTGGACTTCAGTTACAAGGGCGCCGGCTTCGCCGGCCGCATCGTCGGCAACGCCACCGGCCAGGAGATGCAGCTCATGCGCTGCACCGGCCGCGGCCAGGTCTTCCTCGCCGAGAACGGATCCCACCTGCACGCCATCGAGCTCCAGGGCGACGGGATCTGCGTCTCCGCCGAGGCCGTCCTCGCCTTCGACGAGTCCCTCCAGCACGAGGTCCGCCGCATCGAGGGCCACGGCATCCCCGGCGGCGCCCTGTTCACCATGCAGTTCCAGGGCACGGGAACGGTCATCGTCAAGACGCACGGCGTCCCGGTGGTCCTGCCCGTCACCCCGACCACCTTCGCGGACAGCAACGCCATCGTGGCGTGGTCCTCCGCCTCGCAGGTGATCCTTTCCAGCCAGGTCCGGCTGCGGCGCAACGCCTACCCCGGCCACAGCGGGGAGACCGTGAACCTCCAGTTCCGCGGCGCTCCCGGCAACTTCATCGTCGTCCAGCCGTACGAGGTCTGAGGGAGCCCGACATGAACGCAATGAACCAGCAGCTCGCGGGCTTCGCCCCGACCCCCGTCACGGCCCGCATGGAGAACCACGGCCGGGCCATGCTCAAGGTCGCCATGCAGAGCGGCCAGGACCTCTTCGCCCGCACCGGCTCGATGGTCGCCTACGAGGGCTTCGTGCAGTACGAGCCCAACCCGCCGGCCGTCCGCCAGATGGCCTCGCAGTGGATCACCGGCGAGGGCGCACCGCTGATGAAGTGCACCGGCGACGGCCTGCTCTACCTCGCCGACTACGGCGCCGACGTCGTCGTCATCAACCTCCAGAACGACTCGCTCTCGGTCAACGGCACCAACCTGCTCGCCTTCGACGCGCACCTCCAGTGGGGCGTCGAACGGGTCAAGGGTCTCGCCAAGTTCGCCGGCCAGGGCCTGTTCAACGTGCAGGTCGCGGGTACCGGCTGGGTCGCCCTGACCTCCCGCGGCACCCCGATCGTGGTCGACTGCGGCCGCGGCGAGGACGAGACGTACGTCGACCCGGACGCGCTCGTCGCCTGGTCGCCGAATCTCAAGGTCAAGGGCAAGCGCAGCTTCAAGGCCTCGTCGATGATCGGCCGGGGCAGCGGGGAGGCCTACCAGATGGCCTTCTCCGGCCAGGGCATCGTCGTCGTACAGCCCAGCGAGGACAGCACCGACCGGCTCCGGGTCCGGGGCTGAGGGGGAGCGGACACATCATGCAGAGCTCACTTTTCGCCCACGCCGAGGCCCAGTCCCAGGACCGGTACGCCCTCCAGAACCCGCAGCTGCTGCGGGTCTCGCTGACCGGCTCCGACGACGTCCTCGCCCGCAAGGGCGCGATGGTCGCCTACCAGGGCCTCATCGACTTCGACGGCGAGTACCAGAGCACGAGCCAGCGGGGCGCCCGCCGCCGCACCGGCGAGGGCCTGGACCTCATGCGCTGCTCCGGGCAGGGCACGGTCTACCTGGCCAACCTGGCCCAGTACGTGCACGTCGTGGACGTGGACCAGGACGGTCTCACGGTCGACAGCAGCTACGTGCTGGCCCTGGACTCCACCCTGCACACCGAGGTCATCGCGGTGGACAGCCAGTACGGGATCTCCGGTTCCGGCAAGTACCAGCTCAACATCACCGGCCGCGGCAAGGTCGCGCTGATGACCTCCGGGCAGCCGCTGATGATGCACGTCACGCCCGACAAGTACGTCAACGTCGACGCGGACGCCATCGTCGCCTGGTCGACCTCGCTGCGGGTGCAGATGCAGGCCCAGACGCACTCCAGCGGAGTCTGGCGCAGGCGCGGCAACACCGGCGAGGGCTGGGAGCTCAGCTTCCTCGGCACCGGCTTCGCGCTGGTGCAGCCCAGCGAGGTGCTGCCGCCGCAGAACGCCCAGCTCGGCCAGGGCGTCGCGGCCCAGTTCGGCATGGGCCAGCACGGTTCACACGCGCAGAACCAGAACAACGCCTGGAACTGATCCGGGCGACTGATCGCAGGCAGGCGAAAGGGGCGGCCCCGCGAGGGACCGCCCCTTCGTCGTGCCCGGGATCAGCCCCCGAGCCGCGCCAAGGTCGCCTCCAGCAGCCGCACCACCGAGGTGTCGGCCACCGCCGCCACCTCCTCGTACGGGAACCAGCGCAGGTCCAGCGACTCCTCGCTGATCTCCGCCTCCGCACCGGCCGGGGCCAGCGCCGCGTACTGCACGTCCAGGTGCCAGTGGCACGGCGCCGGGATCGCATGCCGGTCCAGGCGCACCGGGCCGCCGGGCAGCAGGCTCAGCCCCGACGCGATGCCCGACTCCTCGCCCGCCTCGCGCAGCGCCACCGCCTCGAGGGTGTCGTCACCGGGCTCGCAGTGGCCGCCCATCTGCAGCCACATGCCCAGCTTCTTGTGCAGGGTCAGCAGGACCCGCCCCCGCACCGGGTCGATCACCAGCGCGCTGCCGGTGACGTGCCCGGCCGTGCACGGCTTGTACACCCCGTCCGGATGGGCGGCCAGATGCTCCAGATAGACGTCGCGCAGCTCGGGCTGGCCCTCGTAGCCCTTCAGGACCAGGACCGCGTCTTCGTGCAGGCTCACTTCTTCTCTTCGCCGTCCTCGTCGTTCCGGTCACGCTGGTCCCGCTGGTCGCGCTGCTGGGCGGCCTCGCCGAGCATCTTGTCGATCTCGGAGAAGTCCAGCTGCTCGCGGTGCACGAAGCCGTCCGGGTCGTCCAGGTCGGAGGCCGTCGGCAGCATGTCCGGGTGCTCCCACAGCCCGTCGCGGCCGTCCACGCCGCGCGCGTCCGTGAGCGAGGCCCACAGCCGGGAGGCGTCGCGCAGCCGGCGCGGGCGCAGCTCCAGGCCGATCAGCGTCGCGAAGGTCTGCTCCGCCGGGCCGCCCGAGGCGCGCCGCCGACGCATGGTCTCGCGCATCGCGTCCGCCGAGGTCAGCCGGGGCTTGGCGGCCTCGTGCACCACCGCGTCGACCCAGCCCTCGACCAGCGCGAGCGCCGTCTCCAGGCGGGCCAGGGCGGCCTTCTGCTCGGGGGTGTCCTGCGGCTGGAACATGCCGCCCTGCAGCGCTTCCTGCAGCTGCTCCGGGTTCGACGGGTCGAGCTGGCCGACCACGTCCTCCAGCTTCGAGGTGTCCACCTTGATGCCGCGGGCGTAGCCCTCGACCGCGCCGAACAGGTGCGAGCGCAGCCACGGCACGTGCGCGAAGAGCCGGGCGTGCGCCGCTTCGCGCAGGGCCAGGTACAGCCGCACCTCGTCCGCGGGGACGCTCAGGTCCTTGCCGAAGGCCTCGATGTTCAGCGGCAGCAGCGCGGCCTTGCCGGCCGGGCCGAGCGGCAGCCCGATGTCCGTCGAGCCGACGACCTCGCCCGCGAGCGTGCCCACGGCCTGGCCGATCTGCTGGCCGAACATGGCCCCGCCCATGGAGCGCATCATCCCGAGCAGCGGGCCCGCCATGGCCTGCATCTCCTCGGGCAGGACGCCGCCCATGGCCGCACCGACGCGCTCGGCGACCGGGTCCACGAGCTCCTTCCACACCGGGAGGGTCGCCTCGACCCACTCGGCACGGCTCCACGCCACGGCGGTCGTGGCGCCCGACGGCAGCGAGGTCACGCCGTCCAGCCACAGGTCGGCCAGGCGCACGGCCTCCTCGACCGCCGACTTCTCGGCGATGCCGACGCTCGTGTCCTTCACACCGCCCGCCGTGCCCAGCGCGACGGTCTGGCGGGCGATGTCCTTGGCCATGTCCCAGTTCACGGGACCGCCCTCGTAGCTCAGCATCTGGCCGAGCTGCTGGAAGGCGGCACCGAGGTCGTTGGGGTTCATGGCACCGAACATCGCGGCGAACGGATTGTCCGCACCGCCGGCACCGCCCGCGCCGCCCGGCAGGCCCATGCCGGGGAACCCGAACGGATTCGGGCCGCCCTGACCGCCCTCACTGCCCTTCTTCTTGCCTTCGTCGCCGTTGTCCGGCTCCTCCGGCGGAAGGCCGAATCCGAATGGGGTGTCGCTCACGGGTTTCCTCGGCTCGTAGGGCCGCCGGCGGGTGCCGACGGGCAATGGTCCGACAACACCACCCAGCGTAGACACCCGGCCCGCATACGGGCTCGGTGCTCCGCCGACTCCTGGGCTGCGGCAGGATGGACATCACCTGGTGGGTACGCGTCACGGCGCGTCCCTACTGAAGACAACCGCTGGAGACGCCCGGTGAGTTCCCCAGATCCGCAGTTTCGCGCGACGAACGACGACGAAGACCGCCCTGAGCACGGCGACAGCGCCCAGGGCGTTCGCCAGCCGCGAAACCCGGCCGTGCGAGGCCCCGTGATCGCCGTGACCGGCGCCGCGTCGGGTGTCGGCGCGGCCCTGGTGAGCCGGCTGGCCGCCTCCGACGAGGTCAAGCAGGTCGTCGCCATCGACGAGCGACGGGGCGACTGCGCGGCCGCGCAGTGGCACATCCTGGACGTACGGGACCCCGCGATCGCCGAGAAGCTGCGCGGCGCGGACGTCGTCGTCCACCTCGCCCTCGACCTGGACCTGGAGACGGATCCGGCGGCCCGTACGGCGTACAACGTGCGCGGGACCCAGACCGTCCTCACGGCGGCCGCCGCGGCCGGCGTGCACCGGGTCGTGCTGTGCACCTCGGCGATGGTCTACGGCGCCCTCCCGGACAACGACATCCCGCTGTCGGAGGACTCCGAGCTGCGGGCCACGGCCGAGGCCACCGGCGTCGGCGACCTGCTGGAGATCGAGCGCCTCGGGCGCCGAGCCCCCCGCGCGCACCCGGGCCTGAACGTCACCGTGATCCGCCCGGCGGTCCTGGTCGGCGGCACCGACACGGCCCTGACCCGGTACTTCGAGTCCCCGCGGCTGCTCGTGGTGGCGGGATCCCGTCCGACGTGGCAGTTCTGCCACGTCGAGGACCTGGTCAGCGCCCTGGAGTACGCGGCCCTGGAGAAGGTCGAGGGCGAGCTGGCCGTGGGCTGCGAGGGGTGGCTGGAGCAGGAGGAGGTCGAGGAGCTGAGCGGCATCCGCCGCATGGAGCTCCCCTCGGCGGTCGCGCTGGGCGCGGCGGCCCGGCTGCACCGGATCGGCCTGACCCCGTCCCCGGCGGGCGACCTCGCGTACACGATGCACCCCTGGGTGGTCAGCGTTAGCGGGCTGCACGCGGCGGGGTGGCGGCCGCGCTGGACCAACGAGGAGGTGCTCGCCGAGCTCCTCCAGGAGGTCTCGGGGCGACACACGGTCGCGGGCCGTCGGCTGGGCCGCCGGGACGCCGCCACGGCTGCCGGTGCCGCGGGTGCGACGGTCGCGCTGCTGGGTGCGGCCGCCGCGGTCCGCTTGGCGCGGAAGCGGCGCGGTATCTGACCTGCGGGACGAAGACCGGGGCTCCGCCCCGGACCCCGCGCCTCGAACGCCGGCGGGGCCGGATGGGGGGGCCCGATTGGTAGGAGGCTCCCAAGGGTGCGGGTCCGGCACGGGCGAAACTGCTATTTCGCCTCGTCAGCCACTAGGGCACGATGAAGGCATGGCACCGCACTTCGACCACCCCGGCGAGCAGGCCGCTCAGGACCCGATCCGGCTGCTCGAGATCCGTGACACCCCGCTCTCGATCGACGAGGTCTTCCAGGCCGTCGGCGACGACGCGGCGGGAGGGACGACGCTCTTCGTCGGCACGGTGCGCAACCACGACAGCGGGGCGGACGTCGACTCGCTCGGCTACTCCTGCCACCCGACGGCCGAGGCCGAGATGCGCCGGGTCGCCGAGCGCGTCGTGGCCAAGTTCCCCGTCCGCGCGCTGGCCGCCGTGCACCGCGTGGGCGACCTCGCCGTCGGCGACCTGGCGGTCGTCGTCGCCGTCTCCTGCCCGCACCGCGGTGAGGCCTTCGACGCCTGCCGCATGCTCATAGACGACCTCAAGCACGAGGTTCCGATCTGGAAGCACCAGACCTTCGCCGACGGCACCGAGGAGTGGGTCGGCGCCTGCTAGGCGGCGCACGCCGGGACGGTACGACGGACGGAGTCCGGCCCAGGCGTCCGAAGCCTGTGAGGCGCTCCGGCGCCGAGCAGTGCGAGGGCGGCAGGGGAAGAGGGGTCGTTTGCCGACGGCACCGAGGAGGGCGTCGGCGCCTGCTGAGCCCCGGTCGCGGAGCGGCACCCGCATGGGGGTAGCCTCGCACCCGTTCGGCCGCGCAACACGCCCTCGATTTGCGTAACCCCCCCACGGGCACGAGCGTTGAAGCCACCAACGAAACGTAGTTCGGGGTAGGGAGGCACGCCCATGGCGTCTTTGGCGTGGTTGCTGATTCCGCTGTTCGCCGCGATAGGTGCGGCGATATGGGGCAGCTGGGCGGCACGCGACCGCACGCAAGGTGACATATCCGAGCTCGCCGGCTACGCGCGCTTCCGCGAGGCCATGGGCAACGCCGATCAGGCCAGGGTGAAGGCAAAGGCCCATTCCGGTTCCGACGCCGTCTGACGGGCCCCGCTGAGAATCCCCTGAGAGTTTCGCGCGCGGACCCCTTACGGACCGGCCCCGAGGGCTGCCCGCCGGGGCCGTCCCGTACTGTCGGATCCATGCCACGCCGCACTGCGACGATGCTCGCTTCCGTCCTCGTACTGTTCGCGCTGCTCTGCGCCGGGCTGTTCCTCAAGGTCCCGTACTCCGAGATGAGCCCCGGCCCGACCGTGAACACGCTGGGCGACTCGCACGGTGCGCCCGTCCTCAGCATCGCGGGGCGCAAGACGTACCCGACCAGCGGCCACCTCAACATGACGACCGTCCGCGTCACCGGCGCGGACTACGACATGAGCCTGGTGGAAGCCGTGTACGGGTGGCTGTCCGGCGACAACATCGTGGTGCCGCACGAGAACCTCTACCCGGACGGCAAGACGGACGCGGAATCCACCCAGGAGAACGCCGAGGAGTTCAGCCAGTCGCAGCAGAGCGCCAAGGTGGCCGCCCTCAAGCAGCTCGGCATCCCCGTCACCGCCCGCGTGATCGTCGCGTCCGTGGTCAAGGACAGCCCCGCCGAGGGCAAGCTGCACGCCGGTGACGTGATCAAGGCCGTGGACGGCGCCCCCGTGACGGCCCCCGAGGACGTGGCCAAGCTCGTCACCAAGCACAAGCCGGGCGAGCCGGTCGAGTTCACGATCGTGCCCGCCGCGGAGGCGGCCGAGGCGGCGAAGGCCAACCACGAGCCCGCCGGTTCCTCGAAGGTGACGATCAACGCGGGCAAGGCGGAGGGCGACGGTCACGCCATCGTCGGCATCCGGGCCGGATCCGACCACACCTTCCCCTTCACGATCGACATCAAGCTCGCGGACGTCGGCGGCCCGAGCGCCGGACTGATGTTCGCCCTCGGCATCGTCGACAAGCTGACCCCGGAGGACCTGACCGGCGGCAAGTTCATCGCGGGCACCGGCACCATCGACGACGCGGGCAAGGTCGGTCCGATCGGCGGCATCCAGATGAAGACCATCGGCGCGCGCCAGGCCGGCGCCGAGTACTTCCTGACGCCCGCCGAGAACTGCGCCTCCGCGGCCACGAACGTGCCCGACGGCCTGACCCTGGTGAAGGTGTCCACGATCGGTGACGCCACCAAGGCACTGGAGAAGATCAGCAAGGGGGACACGGCCGGGCTGCCGCAGTGCAGCGCCAAGCCCTGACCGGTCCTCCCCCCCCCGAGGTCTACGAGAAGGTCGCCGAAAGGGCCTCCGCCAGCCCGGGCACGAGGCCGCCGCCGGTGAGCACCTCGGTCGAGGAGTCCTTCTCGCGCAGCCGTACGGCCGACTCCCGCGAGCCGTCGCGCAGCACGGCCACGGTGAGGCGGACCTCCTGCCGCTCCGGGTGACCGGCGACCCACTTCGACAGCTGCTTGTCGCTCAGCCCCTCCGGTACGGAGGCCTCCGCGGACGGCGGCAGCATCAGCCGCTCCACCGTCAGCGCGCAGCCGACGACGGCGTCGGGCCAGGCGATGGTGCCGAGGAACTTGTCGAGGGGGGTCCCGGCCGGGACCTCGTCCTGCTCGATCGGGGTGAGGGAGGCCTTGCCGGCGTCGTCCTGGTCGAGGCCGAGCTGGCTCGCGAGCCGCGGCTCCTGCTTCTTGAGCCGGGCGGTGTCGACGAGGGCGAACAGCCGGGCCGGCTGGTCCCAGCCGAGGCCGGCCGCGTACTCGTCGATCTCGAGGCAGGCACGGGTCAGCGGCGAGGCGGCCATGGGGGTGCCGGGGGAAGGCGAAACGTTGGACATGGGCAACATCCTGCCTCCTTTCCACCGGATACCGGGAACTGACCAAAGCCTCAGTAAGTTGCATGAGTGGGCTCTACGATCGGGGGCCCGTTCATTACCAGACCCAGCGACTTTCGAGGTGCGCACCTTGGCTTTCCAGATGCCGGACCGCGGCGGAGGCCCGTCCGGGCCACGGATGAGAGTCGGCCGCCCCTCCCGGCGGGCCCGAACCCTCCTGATGACCCTGGGCGTGCTGGCCGTCCTGGCCATGCTCTTCATCATGTTCGCGGGCTTCTGGACGGACTGGCTCTGGTTCCGCTCCGTGAAGTACTCCTCCGTCTTCACCACCACGCTGTGGACCAAGATCGGCCTCTTCGCCGTCTTCGGTCTGCTGATGGCCGGGGCCGTCGGATTCAACATCTGGCTGGCCCACCGGCTGCGGCCGCCGCTCAGCGCGATGTCGATGGAGCAGCAGAGCCTCGACCGTTACCGGATGAGCATCGCCCCTTACAAGAAGTGGCTGCTGCTGGGCATCGCGGTGCTCGTCGGCCTGATCGCGGGCGCTTCGGCGGCCGGCCAGTGGAAGACCTGGCTCATGTACGTGAACGGGGTGACCTTCGGTACGAAGGACCCGCAGTTCCACATGGACGTGTCCTTCTACACCTTCGACCTGCCCTGGTACCGCTTCCTGCTCGGCTTCGGCTTCGCCGCGGTCGTGCTGTCGGTGATCGCCGCGGCCGTCGTGCACTACCTGTACGGCGGACTGCGCGTGACCAGCCCGGGCGCCCGGGCCACCGCCGCCGCGACCGGGCACCTGTCGGTGCTCCTCGGCCTCTTCGTCACGCTGAAGGCGATCGCGTACTGGCTCGACCGGTACGGGCTCGCCGTGAAGTCCAGCGACTTCAAGGCCGCGGACAACTGGACGGGCCTGCGGTACGTCGACGCCAACGCCTACCTGCCGGCCAAGACGATCCTCGTCGCCATCGCCGCGATCTGCGCCGTGCTGTTCTTCGCCACGCTGTGGCGCCGCACCTGGCAGCTGCCCGTGATCGGCTTCGGCCTGATGGTGCTCTCGGCGATCCTGATCGGCGGGCTGTACCCGGCGATCGTGCAGAAGTTCCAGGTCCAGCCGAACGAGCAGGCCAAGGAATCCCCGTACGTCCAGAAGAACATCAAGGCCACGCGCGACGCCTACGGGATCGAGGGCTCCGAGGTCACGGACTACCCGGGCTCCCCGCAGACGGCGGACCGGGGCAAGCTGCGGCCGCAGGCCGACACCACGGCCAGCATCCGCATCCTCGACCCGAACATCGTCTCGCCGGCCTTCCAGCAGCTCCAGCAGGTCAAGGGCTACTACGCCTTCCCGTCCACGCTCGCCGTGGACCGGTACAGCGGCCAGGACACGGTCATCGGGCTGCGCGAGCTGAACATCGGCGGCATCCCGAAGAACAACTGGATCAACGACCACTTCAAGTACACGCACGGCTACGGCGTGGTCGCGGCCAAGGGCACCACCGTCGGTGACCAGGGGGCCCCGGACTTCACCCAGTCCGACCTGCCCTCCAAGGGGATGTTCGGCACGGACTTCGAGCAGCGCATCTACTACGGCGAGCAGACGAGGCAGTACTCGATCGTCGGCGGGCCGCAGAAGGAGCTCGACTACTCCGACGACAAGGGCGAGAAGGAGACGAGCTACAAGGGCGACTCGGGCGTCAGCCTCGACAACCCGGTCAACCGGGCCGCCTACGCGCTGTCCTTCAGCGAGCCGCAGATCCTCTACTCGGGCGCCATCGGCGACGGCTCGCGGATCCTCTACAACCGCACGCCCAAGCAGCGCGTCGAAGCGGTCGCCCCGTGGCTGACCATCGACGGCGCACCCTACCCGGCCGTGATCGACGGCCGGATCAAGTGGATCGTCGACGCCTACACGACGACCAACGGGTACCCGTACGCCTCGCGCACCACGCTGGGCCAGAGCACCGCCGACTCGCTGACCAACAGCCAGCGCGCGGTGGTGGCCCAGGAGAACCAGGTCAACTACATCCGCAACTCGGTGAAGGCCACCGTCGACGCGTACGACGGCTCGGTCAACCTCTACCAGTGGGACACCGAGGACCCGGTCCTCAAGACCTGGATGAAGGCGTTCCCCGGCACGGTCAAGCCCAAGAGCGACATCTCCAAGCCGCTCATGGACCACCTCCGCTACCCGCAGGACCTCTTCAAGGTCCAGCGCGAGCTGCTGACCCGGTACCACGTCACGGACCCGCAGACCTTCCTCAGCGGCAGTGAGGCCTGGGCGGTCCCGGACGACCCGACGACCAAGGCCGGCACGGCGGTCCCGCCGTACTACCTGTCGATGAAGATGCCGGGCCAGAAGGAGAAGGACCAGGTCTTCTCGCTCACCACGACGTTCACGCCGAACGAGCGGCCCAACCTGAGTGCCTTCATGGCGGTCAACGCCGATCCGGGCACCCCGGACTACGGCAAGATCAGAATCCTGAAGATGCCGACCAGCAAGCCGCCGGACGGCCCCGGTCAGGTGCAGAGCAAGTTCCAGTCCGAGCCGAAGATCGCCGAGTCGATCCGCCTGCTGCGCGGTGGTGACTCGGAGATCGAGTACGGCAACCTGCTCGCGGTGCCGCTCGACGGCGGGATGCTCTACGTGGAGCCGGTGTACGTCCGCAGCTCCGGGCTGAAGTACCCGCTGCTGCGCAAGGTGCTGGTGACCTACGGCGGCCAGACGGCCTTCGAGGACACGCTGGAGAAGGCGCTGAACGTGGTCTTCGGGGCCGAGGCCCCGACCACGCCGGTGCCTCCGGTCCAGCCGCCGGGCGAGGGCACCGTCACGCCCCCCGTCAACCAGGACCCGACGGTCAAGGCGGCCCTCGCCGACGCGCAGAAGGCCGTCGAGGACGCCGAGAAGGCCCGACAGGCCGGTGACTGGGCGGCCTTCGGCAAGGCCCAGGACGAGATCAAGGCGGCGCTGAAGCGGGCGATCGACGCGGAGGCGAAGCCGCCGGCGCCCAGTCCGAGCGGCTGATGACCCATGGGTAATGGCTCCGTCCCGCGTCGTGATACTGTGGTTTCACCGACGCGGGGTGGAGCAGCTCGGTAGCTCGCTGGGCTCATAACCCAGAGGTCGCAGGTTCAAATCCTGTCCCCGCTACTGAAGATGAAGGCCCGGATCCATGGGATCCGGGCCTTCGTCATGCCCGGGGCGGACACGCGGTAGCTGGGGCGGGTGAGTTGGGGTAGGAGCGTGTTTGACTTACCCCACTGTGGGCATGTCGACAAAACGCTGTAGTGACCTCACTGGCTGCGACATACCCGGTGTACGCGGGTAGCAGGTGATGCGACGATGGGATTTATGGGGGACAGGTCAACTCTGCTGGAGACAGGGCGGTTTGTGAGGGCGGAGACCGAGTCGGGCGCAGAGGCCCTGGGGGCGGTTCCGGTAGCCGACGCGCAGACCGCGCTGACCGATGCGGACTTCTTGGACAAGCACAGTGCGCAGGAGCTGTTCGCCGAGACCGACGCGGCGAGCGACGCCGAGCTGGAGGCCCGGCACCGGGTGGCCGCCGACAAGGGCGACCCCGGTGCCATGAGCGTGCTCGGCGCGCTGCTGCTGCGCCGTGGCGACCTCGACGGGGCCGAGCCGTACCTGCGGGGTGCCACCGCCGAAGGTGACCGCGCCGCCGCCAACAACCTCGGCGTCCTGCTGCACCAGCGCGGCTACCCCGAAGAGGCCGCCGGCTGGTGGCGGGTCGCCGCCGTGGCCGGATCCGCGCCGGCCGCGCATGCCCTGGGCCGCCACTTCCGCGAGCGCGGCGACGAGCCCGCGGCCGAGTACTGGATGCGGCAGGCGGCGGAATCCGGCCATGCGCTGGGCGCGTACGGGCTGGCCGACCTGCTGGAGCACCGCGGGGACAAGGGCGTCGAGCGGTGGTTCCGCGCCGCCGCCGAACAGGGTCACCGCGAGGCCGCGTACCGGCTGGCGAGGCACCTGCGCAAGGGCGACCCCGCCGAGGCCGAGCAGTGGTACCGGCAGGCCGCCGCGCGCGGGCACCGGCGCGCGGCCCTGCACCTGGGCGCGCTGCTGGAGGCGCGCGGGGAGCTCAAGGAGGCCGGGCGCTGGTACCTGACCTCCGCCAAGCAGGGGGAGGCCCGCGCCGCGTGCGCGCTCGGCTTCCTGCTGCGCGACGCCGGCGACGAGGAGAGCGCGGCCACCTGGTGGCGCCGGGCCGCCCAGGACGGCGACGGCAACGCCGCGAACGCGCTGGGCGCCCTGCACGCCGCGCGCGGGGAGACCCAGACCGCGGAGCGCTGGTACCGCACCGCCATGGACGCCGGTGACCAGAACGGGGCGTACAACCTCGCCCTGCTGTGCGCCGCACAGGACCGCACCGCGCAGGCCGAGCAGTGGTACCGGCGGGCTGCGTACGCGGGGCACCGCGAGGCGGCCAACGCCCTGGCCATCATGCTGCTGCAGGTCGGGGACGCGGCGGGCGCGGAGCCGTGGTTCTCGAAGGCGGCCGAGGCGGGCAGCGTCGACGCCGCGTTCAACCTCGGCATCCTCTTCGCCAGCCGCGACGACGACCGCACGGCACTGAAGTGGTACGAGCGGGCCGCGTCGGCCGGACACACCGACGCGGCGCTCCAGGTCGGCATCGCGCTGGTCCGCGACGGGGAGGAGCGCGCCGCCGAGCGGCACCTGCGGTGCGCGGCGGGCGGCGGCAGCGCGGAGGCCGCCTTCCGGCTGGCCGCGCTGCTGGAGTCGCTGGCCCCGCCGCCGGAGCCGGTCGCGCTGGGCGAGCCGGTGGGCGGCGCCCCGAAGACGGAGAGCGAGGAGTGGTACGAGCGGGCCGCCGAGCTGGGGCACCGCCGCGCCCAGGTGCGGGTCGGCATGCTGGCCGCCGCCCGCGGCGACCTGGCCGTCGCCGCGCGCTGGTATCGGGAGGCGGCCGAGGCCGGGTCCCGCAACGGGGCGTTCAACCTGGGGCTGCTGCTCGCCCGCGAGGGGAGCGAGCCGGAGGCCGCGCTGTGGTGGACGCGGGCCGCGGTGGCGGGCCACGGCCGCGCGGCGCTGCGCCTGGGACTGCTGGCGGCGCGGCACGGGGACCTCGCGGAGGGGCAGAAGTGGTGTGTTCGCGCCATGGAACTGGGACCGGCGGAGGTCTCGGAGCGGGCGGCGCGGCTGCGCGACGCGCTCGCGGAGGAGCTGTCCGCCTGAGCGTGGAGCCCGCGGCCCGAAGGAGCGGCGGAGGGGCCGGAAGTTAAGCGATTTGCATCTGTTGGAAGGCTTCACGTACAGTCGTGTTTACCGACGCGGGGTGGAGCAGCTCGGTAGCTCGCTGGGCTCATAACCCAGAGGTCGCAGGTTCAAATCCTGTCCCCGCTACTGAAGGTCCAGGGCCCGGATCCGTATGGATCCGGGCCCTGAGTCGTTTCCGGTGGCGAATCGGAAAGCAGAAGGGCCCGGACCCCGTGGGGTCCGGGCCCTTCTCGGGTCCGGGGTCAGGCGGCGGCGCAGTTCGGGCAGACCCCGCGGTAGGTGACCTCGACCGCGGACACGACGAAGCCGAAGCGCTCGGTGTCGGGCAGGTCGGCCAGCGGGTTGCCCGCCGGGTGGACGTCGCGGATCGCGCCGCACCGGGCGCAGACCAGGTGCTGGTGGGGCTGGTGGGCGTTCGGGTCGTACCGCTTGGCGCGCCGGTCCGTGGAGACCTCCAGGACCTCGCCGAGGGTGACGAGCTCGCCCAGCGTGTTGTAGACGGTCGCCCGCGAGATCTCGGGCAGTTTGGCCACCGCGCGCGCGTGCACCTCGTCGGCCGTCAGGTGCACGTGGTCACCGTCGAGCACCTCGGCCACGACACGCCGCTGCGCCGTCATGCGCCAGCCGCGTCCGCGGAGTCGTTCCAGCAGGTCACTCATGGACACCAGCCTAACAGTGAGGGGATTCGGTGTAACTCCCGAACCGGTGCGGACTTGGATAGTTGCTTGACTTAGACAAAGTCCATTGTAGGATCGGGTACGGCATACGCCAAGGACAGGACATGCAGGAATGACGCAGGAGGCGCACGTGACGCAGGGACCGCTCACCACGGAGGCCGGGGCTCCGGTCGCCGACAACCAGAACAGCGAGACCGCCGGCGTCGGAGGTCCCGTCCTGGTCCAGGACCAGCTGCTGCTGGAGAAGCTCGCGCACTTCAACCGCGAGCGCATCCCGGAGCGCGTGGTGCACGCCCGCGGCGCCGGTGCCTACGGCACCTTCACGCTGACCCGCGACGTCTCCCAGTGGACCCGTGCCAAGTTCCTGTCCGAGGTCGGCAAGGAGACCGAGACCTTCCTGCGCTTCTCCACCGTCGCGGGCAACCTCGGCAGCGCGGACGCGGTGCGCGACCCCCGCGGCTGGGCGCTGAAGTTCTACACCGAAGAGGGCAACTACGACCTCGTCGGCAACAACACCCCGGTGTTCTTCATCAAGGACGCCATCAAGTTCCCCGACTTCATCCACACCCAGAAGCGCGACCCGTACACGGGCTCGCAGGAGGCGGACAACGTCTGGGACTTCTGGGGTCTGTCGCCCGAGTCGACCCACCAGGTGACCTGGCTGTTCGGCGACCGCGGCATCCCGGCCTCCTACCGCCACATGAACGGCTACGGCTCGCACACGTTCCAGTGGAACAACGAGGCCGGCGAGGTCTTCTGGGTCAAGTACCACTTCAAGACCGACCAGGGCATCAAGAACCTCACCCAGGCCGAGGCCAACAAGCTCGCCGGTGAGGACCCCGACTCGCACCAGCGCGACCTGCGCGAGGCCATCGAGCGCGGCGACTTCCCGAGCTGGACCGTGCAGGTCCAGATCATGCCGGCGGCCGAGGCGGCGACCTACCGCTTCAACCCGTTCGACCTCACCAAGGTGTGGCCGCACGCGGACTACCCGCCGATCGAGATCGGCAAGCTGGAGCTCAACCGCAACCCGGAGAACGTCTTCGCCGAGGTCGAGCAGTCGATCTTCTCCCCGGCGCACTTCGTCCCCGGTATCGGTCCCTCCCCGGACAAGATGCTCCAGGGCCGCCTCTTCGGCTACGGCGACGCCCACCGCTACCGCGTCGGCATCAACGCCGACCACCTGCCGGTGAACCGCCCGCACGCCACCGAGGCGCGCACCAACTCCCGCGACGGCTACCTGTACGACGGCCGCCACAAGGGTGCGAAGAACTACGAGCCGAACTCCTTCGGCGGCCCGCACCAGACCGACCGCCCGCTGTGGCAGCCCATCGACGTGACGGGCGGCACCGGCAACCACGCCGCCGCCGTGCACAGCGAGGACACCGACTTCGTCCAGGCCGGCAACCTCTACCGCCTCTACTCGGAGGACGAGAAGGTCCGCCTGATCGAGAACCTGTCCGGCTTCATCGCCAAGGTCTCGCGCGACGACATCGTCGAGCGCGCGATCGACAACTTCCGCCAGGCGGACGGCGACTTCGGCAAGCGGCTCGAAGCCGCGGTCCAGGCCCTCCGCGCTTGATCCGGGACCGCTTGTCGTAGCAGGACGCCGGGCCGCGGCCCTCTTCGGAGGGTCGCGGCCCGGCGTCGTTCGTGAAGACGCGCCTACGCGGGAACCGTGCGCCGCGCCGGAACCCAGCAGCGGATGACGTCCCGTACGGACACGATGCCCACCGGGCCGCCGTCCTCCAGCACGATCAGGTGCCGGAAGCCGCCGTGCGCCATCGCCTCGGCGGCCTCCTGCACGGTGGCGTCCGGGGTGCAGAAGACGACGTTGTTGGTGGTGTGCGCGCCCACGGACTCCCGGTCGGGATCGTGGCCTGCGCCGATCGAGTTGAGGATGTCGCGCTCGGTCAGGATGCCGATTCCGCTGTGCTCGGGGTCGAGGACGACGGCCGCGCCGACGCGCCGGCCGGACATGAGGCAGGCCGCCTGCCGGAGGGTGTGCGCGGGTCCGAGGGTGAGGATCACGGTGCTCATTGCGTCACGGACGAGCATGAAGAGAGCCACCTCCTGGGGTGAGCCCCCCGCCTGGGTGGGTGTGCCCGAGAAGCCGCCCTCTAGAGAACGGCTTCACAAGCGCACAAGCGTGGGGAGTATCAGATTCCCACGGACCCGGAGGGCCGACAAGAAGGCGCGTGACGGAGCGCGAGCAGCGCGCGCCGGCCTCAGCCGCGCGGGCGCAGCAGGCCGAGCATCTCCTCGTGGAGCAGCCCGTTCGAGGCCGCGGCGTTTCCGCCGTGCACGCCGTCCACCCCGTCCAGGCTGGTGAAGCGGCCGCCCGCCTCCTGGACCACGACCGCGATGGCCGCCATGTCCCAGAGGTTCAACTCGGGCTCGGCGCACAGGTCCAGCGAGCCCTCCGCGACCATCATGTACGGCCAGAAGTCGCCGTAGCCGCGGGTACGCCAGCACGCGCGCGTCAGGTCCAGGAACCCGGCGAGCCGACCCTGCTCCTCCCACCCGCTCAGCGAGGAGTACGCGAACGAGGCGTCACCCAGCCCGGCCACCTTCGACACGCCGATCGCGCTGGTCTCGCCGAGCGC
Source organism: Streptomyces sp. NPDC046308 (assembly GCF_055588065.1). Classification (NCBI taxonomy): domain Bacteria; kingdom Bacillati; phylum Actinomycetota; class Actinomycetes; order Kitasatosporales; family Streptomycetaceae; genus Streptomyces; species Streptomyces sp. NPDC046308. The sequence goes on along the minus strand of NZ_JBVJFB010000003.1, from coordinate 537,453 downwards.
GCCGCCCGCGTACGCCCCCTGCCCCTCGGCCGCCCACCAGCGGCGGCCCAGCGCCGGCGCGGACACCACGCCGACCACCGGCCGGAAGACGCCGTCGGCGCCCTCGGCCATCAGGGAGATCAGCGTCGCCCAGACGGGCACGCCGCGCACGTAGTTCTTCGTGCCGTCGATCGGGTCCACGACCCAGCGGCGCGGGCCACTGCCCTGCAGGCCGTACTCCTCGCCCAGGATCGCGTCGTCGGGCCGCGCGGCCGCGATGCCGGCCCGGACGATCTCCTCGGCGGCCTGGTCGGCCTCGCTCACCGGGGTCATGTCCGGCTTCGTCTCGACCTTCAGGTCGAGGGCGCGGAACCGCTGCATCGTGGCGGCGTCCGCCGCGTCGGCGAGTTCGAGGGCAAGGCGCAGGTCATCGTCATACTCGGGCATGCCCGAACAGTATCGAGACTCCCGGACCCGGGCGAACGACGTCCACGGTGCGGCCCCGACGCGCCCTTGACAGGATCTGTCGACCCGTCAAATCTTGCCGGAGAGCCGATCGGGGAGGCGAGGATGCCGACAGCCCGGGAGTCCTTACTGGAAGCGGCGGGAGCGGCGCTCTCGGCGCGCCCGTGGCCGGCCGTGCGCATGGTCGACGTGGCGGCGGCCGCCGGGGTGTCCCGGCAGACCCTCTACAACGAGTTCGGCGGCAAGGCGGGTCTGGGCAGCGCCCTGGTCCGGCGCGAGGCCGACCGCTACCTCGACGGCGTGGACCGGGCCCTGTCCGCCCCGGCCCAGGCCGCGGAACGGCTCGCCGCCGTCGCCGAGTGGACCGTACGGGCGGCCCGCGCCCATCCCCTCGTACGGGCCCTGCTCACCGGCAGCTGGGACGCGGACCTGCCGGCCGCGGGACGCCGGGCGCCCGGGCCCGGTGAACTGGCCCGGACCGTCCGCGACCGGGCGGCTGCCGCGCTCACGCCGGGGGAGGGGCCGCAGCGGTGCGAGCTCGCCGTGCGCCTCGCCCTCTCCTACGTGGTCGCCCCGGGGGAGGAGCCGGGGGCGGCCGAGCTGCTGCGGCTGCTCCGCCGGCTCAGTGCGCCGACCCGGACAGCTGGAGCCCGATGACGCCCAGGATGACCAGCGAGATCGAGACGAGCTTGAGGGTGGAGACCAGGTCGCCGAGGAAGACCATGCCGTAGATCGCGGTCCCGGCCGCGCCGATGCCCGTCCACACCGCGTACGCCGGTCCCACGTCCAGCTTCTTGAGGGCCAGCGTCAGCAGACCGAAGCTGCCGAGCGCGAAGCACGCGAAGGCGACGGTCGGCCACAGCCGGGTGAATCCGTGGGAGAGCTTGAGGCAGACCGCGAAACCGGTCTCCAGGAGTCCCGCGACCACGACCAGCAGCCACGCCATGTCGAATGCCTCTCCGCGTCACATGACATCACGTCACTTGGTGGGATTATGCATTTATCCAGACGGGGCCCCCGACAAACCCGGCACGCCCCGCCGGACGGTCAGTCGCCTTCGCGGCGCTCCCGCGTCTGCAGCAGCCGCCGCAGCGAATACAGCCGCGCCGGGTCCGCGTGGCCGTCCTCCACCCACTTGTCGAGCGCGCAGTCCTGCTCGTCGTGACTGCACGCCCGCGGGCACTCCTCGGTCCCCGGGACCAGGTCCGGGAAGGCCAGGATCACCCGGGACGGGTCCACGTGGTGCAGGCCGAAGGAGCGCACGCCCGGGGTGTCGATGACCCAGCCGTCGCCCGAGGGCAGCGGCAGCGCCAGCGCCGAGGTGGTGGTGTGCCGGCCGCGGCCGGTGACCGCGTTGACGTGCCCGGTGGCGCGCTGGCGGCCCTCGGCGACCAGCGAGTTCACCAGGGTGGTCTTGCCGACGCCCGAGTGGCCGACGAAGGCGGTGATCCGGCCGGCCAGCCGCTCGCGCACCCGGTCCGCGGCGTCGCCCGTCGCGAGCTCCTCCCGGTTGGTGACCACGTAGTTCAGGCCGAAGGTCGAGTAGATCTCCAGGATTTTGTCCGCGGAGGTCAGATCGGACTTGGTGAGCACCAGCAGCGGCTCCAGCCCGGCGTCGTACGCGGCGACCAGGCAGCGGTCGATCATCCGGGGCCGCGGCTCCGGGTCGGCCAGCGCCGTGACGATGGCCAGCTGGTCGGCATTGGCGACGACCACCCGCTCGTACGGGTCGTCGTCGTCGGCGGTGCGCCGCAGGACGGACTTGCGCTCCTCGATCCGCACGATGCGGGCCAGGGTGTCCTTCTTGCCGGACAGGTCACCGACGATCCAGACCCGGTCCCCCACCACCGCGGCCTTGCGGCCGAGCTCGCGCGCCTTCATCGCGTGCACCGAGCGGCCCTCGACCAGGCAGGTCAGCCGACCGCGGTCGACGGTCAGGACGAAGCCCTCGGCCGCGTCCTCGTGCTTGGGCCGGATGCTCGTCCGCGGCCGGTTGCCCTTGGGGTTGGGGCGCTGGCGGATGTCGTCCTCGTCGGTGTGCTTGCCGTACCTGCGCATGACCGGCCCTACGCTCCCGCACCCGCTCCGGGCGTCCCGGAACCACCGGCGTCCCCGGCGAGCATGTCCGTCCACATCTTCGGGAAGTCCGGCAGGGTCTTCGCGGTCGTCGCCACGTTCTCGATCTGCACGCCCTCCACCGCCAGGCCGATCACCGCGCCCGCGGTGGCCATCCGGTGGTCGTCGTACGTGTGGAACACGCCGCCGTGCATCCGGCGCGGCCGGATGCGCAGCCCGTCCGCGGTCTCGGTGACGTCGCCGCCGAGCGCGTTGATCTCCTTGGTCAGCGCCGCCAGCCGGTCCGTCTCGTGCAGCCGCAGGTGCGCGACGCCGCGCAGCACCGACTCCGAGTCGGCCAGCGCCGCGACCGCCGCGATGCCCGGGGTGAGTTCGCCGACCTCGCTCAGGTCCACGTCGATGCCGTGGATCTTGCCCGTGCCGGTGAAGACCAGGCCCGCGTCGGTCAGCTCGCAGGAGCCGCCCATCTCGGTGAAGATCCGGCGCAGCGCGTCACCGGGCTGGGTGGTGCGGCGCGGCCAGTCCGGGACGGTGACCGTGCCGCCGGTGATCAGGGCCGCGGCCAGGAAGGGCTGCGCGTTGGACAGGTCCGGCTCCACGACCATGTCGCGGCCGAGCAGCGCGCCGGGGGAGACCCGCCACACGTTCTTCTCGCCGCCGGCCTCCGGGGTGTCGACCTGGGCGCCCGCCGCGCGCAGCATCTCCACGGTCATCCGGATGTGCGGCATCGACGGCAGGGTCGCGCCCACGTGCCGGACCTCGACGCCCTGGTTGAAGCGCGGGGCGGAGAGCAGCAGCGCGGAGACGAACTGCGAGGAGTTGCTGGCGTCGATCTCGACCGTGCCGCCCTCCAGCGCCCCGCCGCCCTGGACGGTCATGGGCAGCGCGCCCCGGCCGTCGTCGTCGATCCGGGCGCCGAGCGTGCGCAGGGCGCTGATGACCTGGCCGAGCGGGCGCTCGTAGGAGCGCGGGTCGCCGTCGAAGCGGACGTCGCCGTCGGCGAGGGTGGCGACGGGTGGCAGGAAGCGCATGACGGTGCCGGCGTTGCCGACGTCCACGGTCGTCGGGCCGTGCAGGGCCGCCGGGATGATCCGCCAGGCCTCGCCGCCCACCGCGCCGTTGGTGGAACCGGCGGAGCTGGACGAGACCGTCTCCTCGATGCCGACGCCGAGCGCGCGCAGGGCGTCGGACATCAGCTGGGAGTCGCGCGAGCGCAGCGGGCGGCGGACCCAGCCGGGTTCGGCGGCGAGCGCGGCGAGCACGAGGGCCCGGTTGGTGACCGATTTGGACCCCGGCACCGTGACGGTGGCGTGGACGGTCCCATCGGCGAGCGGAGCGGGCCAGAGGGCAGGGAGCGCGGGGGTCTCGGTCATGGCCCCCACTTTAGTGGCTTCCTCCGGCACCAGATCTTGATCGCCGTCCGGTCTCAGGGGGTGGTCACAGGGCGAGCAGCCAGCGGCCTCCGCCGATCAGCGAGCACAGGGCGACGACGTGGAAGAACAGCAGCCACACCACCGGATGCAGGTGGGTGAGCCGGCCCAGCTGATCGGCATCGGAATCCGGGGCTCCGCCGTTCCTGCGCTTGGCCCCCAGCTCGAAGACCGGACGCACCCCGCCGAGCAGCAGGAACCACACCACCAGGTAGGCGAAGCCGGCCTGCACCTCGGCCGGGGTCAGCCAGGACACCAGCAGGAAGGCCCCACCGGTCAGCACCACGGTCAGCGCCCCGTACGCGTTCCGGATCATCACCAGCATCGCCACCAGCAGGGCGGTGGCCGCCCACAGCAGCAGCGTGATCCGGTGCGCGGACAGCAGTGCCGCGCCGCCGAGCCCGAGCAGCGAGGGCGCCGTGTACCCGCCGGCGGCGGTCAGGATCATCCCGAGCCCGGTCGGCTTGCCCCGGCTGACGGTGACCCCGCTCGTGTCGGAGTGCAGCCGTATCCCGCTCAGGCGCCGCCCGGTCACCAGCGCCAGCAGGCCGTGCCCGCCCTCGTGCGCGATGGTGATGGCGTTGCGCGAGAGCCGCCACAGCGGGCGGGGACCGACGGCGGCCAGCGCGACCAGGCCGGTCACGATCACCAGCCACCGGTCGGGCGGGGTCTGTATGCCCGTGAGCCGGTCCCACAGGCCGGCCGTCGTGCTGCTGTCCATGAGGTGGCGGACTCCTTGCGGTGGGGTGCGGGTGACATGGCAGTGTGGCAGCCATGTGCGGACGGTATGCGGCGGGTCGTAGGCCCGAGGACCTCGTGGAGGCCTTCGGCATCGAGAAGTGGGAGCCCGAGGAGGCCCTGGCCCCCGATTTCAACGTGGCGCCCACGAAGGAGGTCCACGTCGTCCTCGACCGTCCCCTCAAAGACGCTTCGCACCCGCGCCCGGTTCGCCAGCTGCGCACCCTGAGATGGGGCCTGGTCCCCTCCTGGGCGCAGAACCCCGACGGCGCCGCCCGGATGATCAACGCCCGGTCCGAGACCCTGCACGAGAAGCCGTCCTTCCGGCGCGCCTTCGCGCAGCGCCGCTGCATCGTCCCCGCCGACGGCTACTACGAGTGGGTCACCGCCCACGACGAGCGGCAGCTGGAGGTCGAGGGGAAGAAGAAGCGCGCCCGCAAGCAGCCGTACTTCGTGCTCCCCCGCGACGGCTCCGTCTTCGCCATGGCCGGGATATACGAGTTCTGGCGCGACCGGACCCTGCCCGACGCGCACCCGCTCGCCTGGTGGGTCACCTGCTCGGTGATCACCACCGAGGCCGAGACGACCCCCCTGGGCGTGGCCCCGGCCGACGGGCCGCGCTCGCTCTCCGAGATCCACCCGCGGATGCCGCTGATGCTCACCCCGGACCGCTGGGACGCCTGGCTGGACCCCGCGAACACCGACACCGAGGGCTCCCTGCGGGAACTGCTGGCGCCGCCGCCGGGCGGCCTGATGCGGGCCTACCCGGTGTCCACCGCCGTCAGCAACGTCCGCAACAACGGGCCGGAGCTGCTCGACGAGCTGGCCGCCCCCGAAGAGGCAACCCTCTTCTAGGGCGGAGCCCGGGCAGGATGGGGTGCATGACCACGCGTACCGAGAGCGTCGACACCCCAGCGGGCGAGGCCCGCGTCACCTGGCACCCCGCCCGCGCCGCGAAGCTCGTGCTCGCCGTGAGCCACGGCGCCGGAGGCGGTATCGAGGCCCGCGACCTCCAGGCCCTGGCCGCCGCCCTGCCCGCCCGCGGGATCACGGTCGCGCTGGTCGAACAGCCCTGGCGGGTCGCCGGGAAGAAGGTCGCCGCCGCGCCCAAGGTGCTGGACGAGGGATGGCGCGCGCTGTGGCCCGCGCTCGCCGAGCCCGGGCTGCCGGTGGTCGCGGGCGGGCGCAGCGCCGGGGCCCGGGTGGCCTGCCGGACGGCCGCGGAGCTCGGCGCGGCAGGGGTCCTGGCGCTGGCCTTCCCGCTGCACCCGCCGGGCCGTCCGGAGAAGTCCCGCGCCGAGGAGCTCACCGGCGCCGGCCGGCCGACCCTGGTGGTCCAGGGCGGCCGGGACCCCTTGGGGCGGCCCGGGGAGTTCCCGGCGGGCGAGCACGAGCTGGTGGAGATCCCGTACGCCGATCACGGTTTCGCCGTGCCGAAGAAGGCGGACCTCACCCAGGACGAGGCCCTGGGGAAGATCACCGAGGCGGTCGGGCAGTGGCTCCTGGCGCTCCCGGCCGAGGGCTAGGCCGGAGCGGGCCGCGGGAGCGGAACGCCGGAGCGGGGGCCGAAAACCCCGCCGGTCCGCGGGAATGCGCCGCCCCGCCCCCCTGTTGTCTCGGATGTCGGTACGTACGGGAACGTGTCGGAGGAGAGGGAGCGCATGACCCAGGTCATCAGTCAGAACCGTCGGCAGGCCGCTGACCTGGACTGGACGGTTCTTCCTGCCCCCAAGCGCAGTGCGCTTCGGGCGGCGGAGAGCCGGGATGGTCGACTATTCTCCGATTCGAGCGGGTCCGCTTTCGGAGCCGCCACGCAGTCGGAGGAGGTGGGTCCTGTCGCTGGGACCGACGAAGGCCACGCGGAGGAGACGACCCCGGAGCGCAACGCGCGCTTCGAGCGGGACGCCCTCGGCTACCTCGACCAGATGTATTCGGCCGCGCTGCGCATGACGCGCAACCCCGCCGACGCTGAGGACCTGGTCCAGGAGACGTACGCGAAGGCATACGCGTCCTTCCACCAGTTCCGCGAGGGCACCAACCTGAAGGCGTGGCTGTACCGCATCCTGACCAACACCTTCATCAACTCCTACCGCAAGAAGCAGCGCGAGCCCCAGCGCAGCGCCGCGGAGGAGATCGAGGACTGGCAGCTGGCGCGCGCCGAGTCGCACATGTCGACCGGACTGCGCTCCGCCGAGTCGCAGGCGCTCGACCACCTGCCCGACTCGGACGTGAAGGAAGCCCTGCAGGCCATTCCCGAGGAGTTCCGCATCGCGGTCTACCTTGCCGACGTAGAGGGCTTTGCGTACAAGGAGATCGCGGACATCATGGGTACACCCATCGGTACGGTCATGTCGCGACTGCACCGTGGCCGCCGTCAACTCCGCGGAATGCTGGAGGACTATGCCCGTGAGCGCGGGTTGGTTCCCGCGGGCGCGGGGGAGTCGAACGACCGGAAAGGCTCGGGGTCATGAGTTGCGGAGAGCCGCACGAGACAGAGTGCTCTGAGGTCCTGGACCACCTGTACGAGTTCCTTGACCAGGAAATGCCCGACAGTGACTGCACGAAGTTCGAGACCCACTTCGGCGAGTGCAATCCCTGTCTGGAGAAGTACGGCCTGGAACAGGCCGTGAAGAAGCTGGTGAAGCGCTGCTGCGGGTCGGACGACGTGCCCACCGACCTGCGGTCGAAGGTCATGGGGCGGATCGAGCTGATCCGCTCGGGGCAGGCGGTGCCCGATCACGATGTCACCGCCGACCATCCGACCACCGGCTGACCGGATCGGCGGCGCATTGAACAACTGCCCCCGGAAGAGCACTTCATTCACCCGAATGTGCTAATCCGGGGGCGTCCGCATGGCGCAATACGAAAATGTGGCCCGCGTCGCTCGGGGCCCCACCTATTCTCCCCATTCGGTACCGGTCCGCATCGGTACCCGGCCGGAACGGCACAGGGGAGGAGAGCGCCATGCGGCTACTTCCGCCGGCGGCGCGCGGATACGTCCTGTGCGTCGTCCTCGCGGCCGCGGCGTGCGTCACCCCGGCCCTCACGGATTCCGGTACGCCCTGGGCGGCCGTCGCCCTCCTCGCCGTGCTCTACCTCGGCTGCGAACTCGTCAGGATCTGCCCGCTGCCGGGCAGCCGGGTGCCCGAGGGCATCGGCTCCTTCTTCCCCGTGGTGCTCGCCGCCGTCTTCCTGCTGCCGCCCGCCGCCGCCGCGCTCGTGGCGCTGCCCGGCGGATGCGCGGGGACCGTGACCGAGCGGCCCGCCCCGGTGCGCCGGATGTGGCACGGCGCGCAGCAGGCCATGGCCGCCTGGGCCGCCGGCCGGGCGTACGGGCTGCTGGGCGGTCCGGACTCCCTCGGCGGAGGGCCTTCCGCCGGGTCCGGGCCCCCCGGGTGGGTGGCCGACTTCCCCTACGCGATGCTCCCCGCGGCCGCCGCGGCCGTCGTCTTCTGCCTGGTGCTCACCGCCCTCGACGGCGGCATCCTGGCCACCGCCGAACGCCGGCCCGCCGCCACCGCCTGGCGCGGACTGCTCACCCTCTCCCTCGCCCCGCACTGCGTCCACGGCCTCGCCGGACTGATGATGGCCGTCATGTGGCGCAGCCCCTACGGGCTCCCGGCCGCCCTCCTCGTCCTGCTGCCGATGTACATCTCCTGCTGGGTCTTCGCCCAGTACCACCGCGAGCGCTCCGCCCACCGGGCCACCATCCGCGCCCTCGTCCAGGCCGTCGACATCAAGGACCGCTACACGCGCGGGCACAGCGAGCGGGTCGGCCAGGCCTCCGCGATGATCGCCCGCGAGCTGGGCATGGCCGACGACCGGATGGAAGTCGTGCGGATCGCCGGGATCCTCCACGACGTCGGCAAACTGGGCGTCCCCACCCGGCTGCTGCGCAAGGACGGGCCGCTCACCCCGGAGGAACGCCGGATCATCGAGCTGCACCCCGAGTACGGGCACGAGATGGTGCGCGGCATCGGGTTCCTCGGCGAGGCCCGGTCCGCGATCCTGCACCACCACGAGCGGGTCGACGGCTCCGGCTACCCGTACGGGCTGACCGGCGAGCAGATTCCGGTGCTGGCCCGCGTGGTCGCGGTGGCCGACGCCTTCGACGCGATGACCTCGACCCGCTCCTACAGCCGGGCCCGGCCGGTGCCGGTGGCCCTGGCCGAGCTGGACCGGTGCGCGGGCGCCCAGTTCGACCCGGCGATGGTGCGGGCCCTGACGGGCGCCATCGGCCGGTACGGCTGGCACCCGGTGGTCACCTCCGACGAGGACCTCCAGGTGATCAGCGCAAACCCTCCCGCCCGGGCCGCGCGCAGCGGGCCGCCCGAGCGGGGGCCGTCCGTGCCGCCTGGCCGCCAGGGCCCGGGCCCGGCTGCGCCGGCTCCGCCTGCCGATCGGGTCCCGGCGGCTCCGGGCCCGGCCGACCGGTACGACGGAGCCCCTCCCGGTCGTGCCCGCACGGCCCGACCCGCTGCGCGGACGGCGTTGCGCGCCCTGCCCGCGCAGGACGGGGCGCCCGCCGGGGCCGACCGCCCCGGGAACGCGGCTCCGCCCGCAGCCGGACCCGGCCGTGACGCGGACGGCGCCGGGACGGGCGGATGAGGACCGCGGCCGTGTGGGCGGTGCGGGGGGCCGCGGCCGTGCTCACCGCCGTCGCCCTCGCGCACACCCTGTGGAACGGCGTCGTCGAGCCCGGCGCCGCCCTCTCCTTCGGCGCGCTGATCGCCGTCGGCGAGCTCGCCCGCCGGGACCGGCACGGCGGCTCCGTCGACCGCCTGCCCGCGCCGCTCGGCTCCGCCGGCGCCCTCGCCTACGCCCTGCTCGGCGAGAACGCCGGCCAGCCCACCCGGCACGGGGTGCTCCAGATCGTCGCCGTCGTCGTCGCGGCGGCCCTCGCCGGGATCGTCCCGCACATCGCCCGGGGCCGCGGTCGGGTCCTCGACCACCTGTCCCGCCGGGTGCTCACCGTCGCGTTCGCCGCCGTGTGTTTCCAGCCGCTCTACAACTCCGGCCGGCTGGCGGAACGGGTCGGCCAGGGCCCGTGGCTCGTCCTCTTCCTGCTCTGCCTGCTCGGCCTCACCGCCCTGTGCGACGCCGTGCTCGCCGCGGCGCTGGCCGGGGCAGGCACCGGCTGGCCGTACGGTCCCCTGCTGCGCGACGAGCTGCGCGCCCAGCTCGGCATCGGCGCGGCGATCTGTGCCACCGGGGTCGTGATGGCGCTCGGCGCGGCCGTGGCGGGCCTGTGGTCCCTGCCCGTCTTCAGCGTGCCCCTGCTGCTGACCCAGCTGTCCTTCCACCGGATCACCGCGATCCGCACCACCTACCGCCAGACCATCACCTCCCTCGCCCGCGCCACCGAGATCGCCGGCTACACCCGGCCGGGCCACTCGCGCCGGGTCGCCGCCCTGAGCTGCGCCGTGGGCCGGGAGCTGGGCCTGTCGGAGCGGGAGCTCACGGTGCTGGAGTACGCCGCCCTGATGCACGACATCGGCCAGCTGTCCCTCGTCGACCCGGTTCCGGACGGGGCCACCGCCGGGCTGCCGGCCGCAGAGGCCCGCCGGATCGCCGGGCTGGGCGGGGAGGTGGCCCGGCGGACCGGGGTGCCCGCGGACGTCGCCGTGGTGGTGGAGCGGCAGGCGGACCCGTACCGGGAGCAGCCCGTCCTGGCCCGCATCGTGCGCACGGTGAACGCGTACGACGACCTCACCGGCGCCGTCGGCGGGAGGCGTCACCCGGGCGGCTCACTGGCCGCCCTGGAACAGCTCCGGCTGGGCACGGGGCGCGATTACCAGCCGGAGGTCGTGGAGTGCCTGGCAAGGGTTCTGGCCAGGGGTGGACGTGACAGAGTTGTTCCCGTCCGACCTGGGTAACCCATGGGTAATGAGCGGCCGTCCGAGTGGGCATGGTTGGATGCCAGTAAGAGTGTCCGCAAGGCTGCACCGTTGTCCCCCGGCTACCGCCGGGAGGGTGCCCCCAGGCAGGCGGGAATCGTGAGGATCTTCGGGAAGGTACGGCATCGCCCCTCCGCCTCGTGGCGGCAGGCCACCGACCGCGCGTTCACGCTGATCGGCGACGGTCGGTACGAGGACGCGGGCGCGCTGCTGACCAGAGCGGCGGACCTGGAGCCCTGGCTGTCCGAGTCCTGGTTCAATCTGGCCCTGCTGCACAAGTTCCGGCACGACTGGGAGCAGGCGCGGGCCGCGGGCCTGCGCGCCGTGGCGCTGCTGGACCGCGAGACCGGCGCCCCGGACTGGTGGAACGTGGGCATCGCCGCGACCGCGCTCCAGGACTGGCCACTGGCCCGCAGGGCCTGGCAGGCGTACGGGTTGAAGGTGCCCGGCGACGCGCACGGCGCGGGCGCCAAGGGCAGCGGCGAACCGGTCGGCATGGAGCTCGGCAGCGCGGCCGTACGGCTCTCGCCCGAGGGCGAGGCCGAGGTGGTCTGGGGCCGGCGGCTGGACCCGGCCCGGCTGGAGGTCCTGTCGATCCCGCTGCCGTCCTCGGGGCGGCGCTGGGGCGAGGTCGTGCTCCACGACGGGGTCCCGCACGGCGAGCGGATCACCGCGGCCGGCCCCTCGTACCCCGTGTTCGACGAGATCGAGCTGTGGGCGCCGTCGCCGGTGCCGACCTGGGTGGTGCTGCTGGAGGCGGCCACCGAGGCGGACCGTGACGCGCTGGAGCAGCTGGCCTCGGACGCGGGCTTCGCCGCCGAGGACTGGTCCTCGTCGGTGCGGTTGCTGTGCCGGACCTGCTCGGAGAGCGAGATGCCCAGCGACGAGGGTGACGGCGAGCACCTGGACCCGCACGACCACAGCGAGCCGGGGCATCCCGGACCGCTGGGGCACCGCACGGCCGGCTCCGGCTCCCTGTGGGTGCCCGAGCGCGAATGCGGGATCGCGGCGCCGGCCGGTCTGGTGCGCGGACTGCTCGACGGCTGGGTCGCGGACAGCCCGGGCACCCGCGAGTGGCGGGATCTCGAAGAAGTCTGCTGAGCAGGGCCGTAGGCTGTACGGGCACATCGGTGGCCATCGGCGACCACCGGTGACTTGGACTTACGGAAGGCGTACGGCGGACATGTCGCAGCAGGAGAACGAGGTAGTCGGCGTCGAGGTCGTGAACGACGGGTACGTCGTGGACACGGAGGACTGTGCCGAGCGCGAGCTCGCCCACCGTGAGCGCGGCACCGCCCGCCCGATCACCGTCGTCGGCAACCCGGTGCTGCACCGCGAGTGCAAGGACGTCACCGAGTTCGGTGACGAGCTGGCGCAGCTGATCGACGACATGTTCGCCAGCCAGAAGGCGGCCGAAGGCGTGGGCCTGGCCGCGAACCAGATCGGCGTGGACGCCAAGGTCTTCGTCTACGACTGCCCGGACGACGACGGTGTCCGGCACACCGGTGTCGTGGTCAACCCGAAGCTCGTCGAGCTGCCCGCGGAGAGCCGGGTGCTGGACGACTCGAACGAGGGCTGCCTGTCGGTCCCGACCGCCTACGCCTCGCTGGCCCGCCCGGACTACGCCGAGGTCGAGGGCCAGGACGCCCAGGGCAACCCGATCAAGGTGCGCGGCACCGGCTACTTCGCCCGCTGCCTCCAGCACGAGACCGATCACCTGTACGGCTACCTCTACATCGACCGCCTCTCGAAGCGGGACCGCAAGGACGCCCTGCGGCAGATGGAAGAGGGCACCCCGCGCTACGAGACCGTCCCGAACGCGTAACCCCTCGCCCGCTAGGCCGCCTGCGGGCCCCGGAAGGCGCGCCGGAAGGAATTCGGCGTGGTGCCGAGGGTCCGCAGGAAGTGGTGGCGCAGTGCGGCCGCGTTGCCGAAGCCGCAGCGCCCGGCGATGGCGTCCACCGTCTCGTCGGTCGCCTCCAGCAGCTCCTGCGCGAGCAGGACCCGCTGACGCAGCACCCACTTGTACGGGGTGGTGCCGGTCTCCTGGAGGAAGCGGCGGGCGAAGGTGCGCGGTGACATGTGCGCGCGCTCCGCGAGCTGCTCGACGGTGATCTCCTCGTCCAGGTGGCGGGCCATCCACTCGACCACCTCGCCCACGGTGTCGCAGGAGGTGCGCGGCAGCGGCCGCTCGATGTACTGGGCCTGCCCGCCGTCCCGGTGGGGAGGCACGACCATCCGGCGCGCGATGGTGTTGGCCACCTCGGCCCCGTGTTCCTGGCGGACGAGGTGCAGGCAGGCGTCGATGCCGGAGGCGGTGCCGGCGGCGGTGATCACCGGGCCCGCGTCGACGTAGAGCACGTCCGGGTCGACCAGGGCCCGCGGGAAGCGCCGGGCCAGTGTCGCGGCGTGCATCCAGTGCGTGGTGCAGTGCCGGCCGTCCAGCAGACCCGCCGCGCCGAGCACGTACGCGCCGCTGCACACGCTCAGCACCCGCGCTCCGCGGTCCACCGCGCGGCGCAGCGCCTCCATGAACGCTTCCGGGTACACACGGGCGCCCGCGTCCCGGAAGGCGGGCACGCAGATCAGGTCGGCGCTCTCCAGCCGCTCCAGCCCGTGTTCCGGGGAGACCGTGAAACCGGTGCCGGACATGGTCAGGGGGCCTTCCTCCGCCGCGCAGACGGCGAAGTCGTACACCGGCAGCCCGTGATCGCTGCGGTCGATTCCGAAGACTTCGCAGAAGATCCCGAACTCGAAGGGGGCGATCTCGTCGAGGAGGGCCACGGCCACATTGGTCAGCATGCCTCCAGTGTGGCAGTAATTCGTTCTTTCATGACAGTCCTGCCACTGTGCGAGTTTTCCCCGCGGGAGGACAGTAGAGACATGAACACGCTTCTGAGCTACCTCACCGTCCTCGCCGTCGCCGCCCTGGTGCTCGCCCCCAGCCTGTACGGGCTCCTGCGCGACCGGCGGATCGACCGCCAGTTGCGGGCCGTGGAGACCCGGCTCGTATGGCTGCCCCGCCAGAAGGCGGGCGGCATGCCCCCCACCGTCCGCCGGTCCGGCGCCCGGCACACCGGGATGCACTGGGGCCCCATCGCGCACTGAGCGGGGCGACCGTGCACACGGGAAGCCGGACGATCGGGCGCCGGAAACGCGAGAAGCCGGGACGCGGTGCTGAACCGCATCCCGGCTTCGCGGCGTTCACCGCGTCCCGGCCCGTGCTACCGATGGACCTTTAGAAGTCCTCGTCCAGGTCGACCGTGCCCTCGACCGCGACCTGGTAGGCCGACGGACGGCGCTCGAAGAAGTTCGTCAGCTCCTGGACACCCTGGAGCTCCATGAAGGAGAACGGGTTCTGCGAGCCGTACACCGGCGCGAAGCCGAGGCGGACCAGGCGCTGGTCCGCGACGCACTCCAGGTACTCGCGCATCGACTCGGTGTTCATGCCCGGCAGGCCGTCGCCGCACAGGTCGCGGCCGAACTGCAGCTCGGCCTCCACGGCCTCCTTGAGCATGTCGGTGACCTGCTGCTGGAGGGCGTCGTCGAAGAGCTCCGGCTCCTCCTTGCGGACCGTGTCCACGACCTCGAACGCGAAGTTCATGTGCATGGTCTCGTCACGGAACACCCAGTTGGTGCCGGTGGCCAGGCCGTGCAACAGGCCGCGCGAGCGGAACCAGTACACGTACGCGAAGGCGCCGTAGAAGAACAGGCCCTCGATGCACGCGGCGAAGCAGATCAGGTTCAGCAGGAAACGGCGGCGGTCGGCCTGCGTCTCCAGCCGGTCGATCTTCTCGACCGAGTCCATCCACTTGAAGCAGAACTGCGCCTTCTCGCGGATGGAGGGGATCTCCTCGACCGCGTCGAAGGCGGCCGCGCGGTCGTCCGGGTCGGGCAGGTAGGTGTCGAGCAGCGTCAGGTAGAACTGGACGTGCACGGCCTCCTCGAACAGCTGGCGCGACAGGTACAGGCGCGCCTCCGGGGAGTTGATGTGCTTGTAGAGCGTCAGCACCAGGTTGTTCGAGACGATCGAGTCGCCCGTCGCGAAGAACGCGACCAGACGGCCGATCATGTGCTGCTCGGCCGGCGTCAGCTTCGCGAGGTCCGCCACGTCCGAGTGGAGGTCGACCTCCTCCACCGTCCACGTGTTCTTGATCGCGTCCCGGTAGCGCTCGTAGAAGTCCGGGTAGCGCATCGGACGGAGCGTGAGCTCGAAGCCCGGGTCCAGGAGGTTCTTGTTGTCGTTGGAGCTCATTACTGGCAGGCCTCGCAGGACTCGGGGTTCTCAAGGGAGCAGGCCAGAGCGTCGGCGTCGACGGCCTGCGGGAGCGGGGTGGCGGCGGCCGGCACGGCGGACGCGGACGCGGCGCGGGCGATCTTCGTCGCGGGGCGCGAGCGCAGGTAGTAGGTGGTCTTCAGACCCTGCTTCCAGGCGTACGCGTACATCGAGCTGAGCTTGCCGATGGTGGGCGTCTCCAGGAACAGGTTCAGCGACTGCGACTGGTCCAGGAACGGCGTACGGGCCGCCGCCATGTCGATCAGACCGCGCTGCGGGATCTCCCACGCCGTGCGGTACAGCTCGCGGACCTCCGCCGGGATCCAGCCGAAGCCCTGGACCGAGCCGGAGGACTCGCGCAGCGCCTCGCGGGTCTGGGCGTCCCACACGCCGAGCGCCTTCAGCTCCTCCACCAGGTAGCCGTTCACCTGGAGGAACTCACCGCTGAGCGTCTCGCGCTTGAAGAGGTTGGAGACCTGCGGCTCGATGCACTCGTACACGCCGGCGATCGAGGCGATCGTGGCCGTCGGGGCGATGGCGAGGAGCAGGGAGTTGCGCATGCCGGACTTCGCGACGCGGGCGCGCAGCGCGTCCCAGCGCTCGGGCCAGTTCAGCTCGACCTCGTAGTGGTCCGGGTGCAGGACACCGCGGGCGGTACGGGTCTGCTCCCAGGCCGGGAGGGGGCCGCTGCGCTCGGCGAGGTCGCAGGAGGCCTCGTACGCGGCCAGCATGATGCGCTCGGAGAGCTTCGTGGACAGCGCCTTCGCCTCGGGGGAGTCGAAGGGCAGCTTCAGCTTGAAGAAGACGTCCTGGAGGCCCATGGCGCCCAGGCCCACCGGGCGCCAGCGGGCGTTGGAGCGGCCGGCCTGCTCGGTCGGGTAGAAGTTGATGTCCACCACGCGGTCGAGGAAGGTCACGGCGGTGCGGACGGTCTCGTCCAGCCGCTCCCAGTCGATCTCGCCCGTCTCCGTCAGCACGAACGCGCCGAGGTTGACCGAGCCGAGGTTGCAGACGGCGGTCTCGCCGTCGTTGGTGACCTCGATGATCTCGGTGCAGAGGTTGGAGGAGTGGACGACCGTGCCCGGCTCGGCGGTCTGGTTCGCCGTGCGGTTGGAGGCGTCCTTGAACGTCATCCAGCCCTGGCCGGTCTGCGCGAGGGTGCGCATCATCCGGCCGTACAGGTCGCGGGCGGGCATGGTCTTGCGGGCCAGGCCCGCCGCCTCGGCCTTGCGGTAGGCGGCGTCGAAGTCGTCGCCCCACAGGTCGACCAGCTCGGGCACGTCGGCCGGGGAGAACAGCGACCACTCGGCGTCCGCGTTCACGCGGCGCATGAACTCGTCCGGCACCCAGTGGGCGAGGTTCAGGTTGTGCGTGCGGCGCTGGTCCTCACCGGTGTTGTCGCGGAGCTCCAGGAACTCCTCGATGTCCGCGTGCCAGGTCTCCAGGTAGACGGCGGCGGCGCCCTTGCGGCGGCCGCCCTGGTTTACGGCGGCGACGGAGGCGTCGAGGGTCTTCAGGAACGGCACGATGCCGTTGGAGTGGCCGTTGGTGCCGCGGATCAGGGAACCGCGGGCGCGGATGCGGGAGTACGACAGGCCGATGCCGCCCGCGTGCTTCGACAGGCGCGCCACCTGGTGGTAGCGGTCGTAGATCGAGTCGAGCTCGTCCAGCGGGGAGTCCAGCAGGTAGCAGGAGGACATCTGCGGGTGCCGGGTGCCGGAGTTGAAGAGGGTGGGGGAGGAGGGCAGGTAGTCGAGGCGGCTCATCAGCCGGTACAGCGAGGCCACTTCCTCGACGGCCTGGACGCTCTCGTCCGCGGCGAGGCCACAGGCCACGCGGAGCATGAAGTACTGCGGGGTCTCGATCACCTGACGGGTGATCGGGTGGCGCAGCAGGTAGCGGCTGTGCAGGGTGCGCAGGCCGAAGAAGCCGAAGCGGTCGTCGGCGCCCTCGGCGAGGGTGTGCTCGACCAGCGCGTCGAGGCGGCTCGCGTGGGTTCGCACGAACTCGGCCGTGCGGTCGGCGATGAGGCCCTCGCGGTGGCCGACCTCGACGGAGGCGGAGAAGGAGGTGGAGCCCTGGCTCGCGGCCTCGTCGCGCACGGCCAGCGTCAGCAGCCGGGCGGCGAGCTTCGAGTACGCGGGGTCCTCGGAGATGAGACCGGCGGCCGCCTCGGTGGCCAGCCCCCGCAGTTCGGCCTCGTCGGCGGCGGAGCTGCGGCCGCGGAGCGCGGCGGCGGCGACGCGGCCGGGGTCGGTGTCGGGGAGGTCCGCCGTCAGTTCGGTGAGGGTACGCAGCAGCGTGGCCCCCGGGCCCTCGGTGTTGTCGCCAGAAACGGACTCGGCGCGCGGTGCGGAAGGCGCGATGGTCACGGCGGGAGCTCTCCCTCGCTCGGCCCGGTCATCGGCGGAGTGGGCGCGAGCGGGCGCATGCGGGCGTGACGGGAACGCGTACACACCGCATGGCGTCCACCGGCCCAACCGCGAGGCCCGGACGTGTCGGCACCCGGATCGGTCGAGCCGGGCGCGCTGTCGGCAGGTCATCGGACTTGGTGTCCGGTAGCCGGACACTTCATACCGTTGCGGGACAGTTCCGGATTCACACCGGATTCCCCTGCGAGACAGCAGCCTTGAGCATACATGTGGGGGCGCCCCTGTGAGCCAACCCCCACATGTAGTGTCGGCGTGGCTACAGCTTGAGTCGATACGCCAGGAGTGTCAGGCCCGGGATGGGCGCCCAGTCCCGCTCCGGAACGCGTACGAAGCCCAGTCGCGCGT
The DNA here is from genome assembly GCF_055588065.1 of Streptomyces sp. NPDC046308. NCBI lineage: Bacteria > Bacillati > Actinomycetota > Actinomycetes > Kitasatosporales > Streptomycetaceae > Streptomyces > Streptomyces sp. NPDC046308. The sequence continues at coordinate 519,815 of NZ_JBVJFB010000003.1, read as the reverse complement.
AGATCCGATGGGCGCCGGTCATGCCGCGCTGGGTGGAGAGCACCATGCCCGACACGCCCTCGATCGCCCGCGCCCGCTCGACGCAGGCCCGCACCAGAGCCTCGCCGGCGCCCTGGCCGCGCCCCGCGTGGGCCACGGCGAGCATCCGGAACTCGGCCTCGTCCGGGCCGGCGATGTCGGCGAGCGGACTCCCGGGCGCGGCGAAGGTCACCCCGCCCAGGATCCGCCCGTCGCGCTCGGCGACGAGCACCTCGCCCAGGGCGGCCCGGCCGGCCACGTCACGCAGCACCTTCAGGTACGCGTCGTCCTCGTTGAAGTCCAGGTGCCCGTCGGTGAGATAGGCCTGCGCCGTGATCTCGCCCAGTTCCGCGTACTCGGCGGGCAGCGCCGCCCTGATCACCATGTCCATGCGGTCGAGTGTGCAGGACGCGTGTCGGCGGACGAACACCTGGCGGCGGCGACGTGGTTGCGGCATCGGACGGGTGGGTAGCGGAGGGAATGGGGGGTGCGAAATGGCGCAGAAGGTAGGCGGGTACGTCGCGGTCGGGGGGTCGGTGGCCGCGGTCGTCGGCGCGGGCGTGCTGCTGTGGAACTGGGCGGACGGGAGGCCGTGGACGGCCTGGCCGCTCGTCCTGCTCGGGGCGGGGCTGGTGGCGGCGCTGGTCGGGCTCATACTCCGGCCGGGTCTGGACCGGTGGGCCGACGCGCTGGCCGCCGCCGGTCTGACGGCGTTGGTGCTGGCGGGGGTCCTCACCACGGGCGGCGCGGTGGAGCAGGTCCAGCTCCGGGGGCGGACGACGGAACCGGTGACGGTCGAGCTCAGCGGTTGTCGGGTGACCGGGCAGCACTGGGACGACGGCGCCCCGCCGAAGGACGAGGTCGAGTGCCGGTACGTCTGGTCGGTCGGCGGACGCACCTTCGACGAGGTGCGCCCGGCGGACAAGATGCACCCGGACGGGCACCGGATCCGGCTGTGGGCGTCGCCGGAGGGCGGGGAGCTGGACGACCACGCGTGGCAGTCGGTCGCGGCGATGGGCCTGTCCGCGGCGGTGGTGGACGGGCTGGCGCTCCTGGCCGGTGCGGCGGCGTGGCGCCGGGTGTCGAGGCGGCGGGCCGAGCGAACGGGCGTGGCGGCCGAGCCGGTGCTCGCCGCAGGCCGGGCGGGCACGGGCCGCGAGCGCTGAGGCGCGGGGCCGGTTCGGGGCCGCGAGGTCCCCATACCGAGGCCTGGGCGCCGCTGCTGCTGAGCGTGCGCTGAACACGGGCGAAGGCCCCGCCGGAAGCGTCCGGCGGGGCCTTCGGTGTGCGGGGTGGCTCAGCAGCAGCCGAAGCCCTCGCGGGGGTCCGCCTCGCGGGCGTCCGTGCGGGCGCGTTCGAAGGCGCGGCGGGTGAGGACCTCCGCGTCCGGGTCGTGCGAGCGGGCGTGGGCGACGTACCGGTCGTACGCCGCCTCCCCCGAGAACTCCCGTACGTAGAACCGGGCGCGGGCCAGCACGCCCCGTACGGTGCTCACGCCACCGGCTCCTTGACCTGTCCGCCGCCCGAGTCGAGGCCCGCCGCGGCGAGCTCCGCCCGCTCCTCGGGCGTCGGGATCAGCCCGGCCGGGGCGATGATCTTCGACTCGGTCCACGGGACCTCGGTGAGGGTCGCCGACTCCGGCTTGCGGACGGCCTTCAGGCAGGTCCGGGCCGCGTCCAGGAGCACGATGATGATCAGCAGCGCGAAGAGGGCCGACAGTACGCCGTCCACCGTGGCGTTGGTGACCACGGTGTGCATCTCGTCCATGTTCTTCGCGGGCTTGAGCACCTTCCCGGCGTCGATGCCCTCCTGGTAGGTGCTGCGCTGCGCGAAGAAGCCGATCTTCGGGTTGTCGGAGAAGATCTTCTGGTAGCTGGCGGTGAGCGTCACGGCCACGTCCCAGGCCAGCGGGACGGCCGTCACCCAGGCCCACTTGAGGCGGCCGGACTTCACCAGCAGGGTGGTGCAGACGGCCAGGGCGACCGCGGCGAGGAGCTGGTTCGCGATGCCGAACAGCGGGAACAGCTGGTTGATGCCGCCCAGCGGGTCCTTGACGCCCACCCACAGGAAGTAGCCCCAGGCGCCGACGACGATGGCGCTCGCCAGCCAGACGCCGGGCTTCCAGCTGACGTCCTTGAAGGGCTTGTGCAGGTTGCCGAGGGTGTCCTGGAGCATGAACCGGCCGACTCGGGTGCCCGCGTCGAGGGTGGTGAGGATGAACAGCGCCTCGAACATGATGGCGAAGTGGTACCAGAAGGCCTTCATGCCCGCCCCGCCGATCACCGACGAGAAGATCTCCGACATTCCGAGTGCGAAGGTCGGCGCGCCACCCGTACGGGACAGCAGGCTGGTCTCCTCCACGTCCTTGGCGGCCTGGGCCAGCGCCTCGGGGGAGATGGCGAAGCCGAAGTTGGTGACCGCCTGCGAGGCCGACTCGACGGTGGTGCCGATGACGCCGCCGGGGGAGTTGACCGCGAAGAAGAGGCCGGGCTCGATGATGCAGGCCGCGATGATCGCCATGACGGCGACGAAGGACTCGGTCAGCATCGCGCCGTAGCCGATGACCCGGACCTGGGTCTCCTTCTGGATCATCTTCGGGGTGGTGCCCGAGGCGACCAGCGAGTGGAAGCCGGACAGGGCGCCGCACGCGATGGTGATGAAGACGAAGGGGAACATCGAGCCGGCGAACACCGGGCCGTCGCCGCGCGCGGCGAAGTCCGTGATCGAGGGCATCTTCAGCATCGGCATCGCGATGACCACGCCCAGCGCGAGCAGCGCGATCGTGCCGATCTTCATGAAGGTGGAGAGGTAGTCGCGGGGCGCGAGCAGCATCCACACCGGCAGCACCGACGCGATGAAGCCGTACGCGACCATCCAGATGACCAGCGTCTCCTTCTCCAGCGTGAAGGTGTCCGCGAAGGAGGACTCGGCGACCCAGCCGCCCGCGATGATGGCGACCAGGAGCAGGGCGACACCGATGGTGGAGACCTCGGTGACCCGGCCCGGCCGCAGCACGCGCAGGTAGAAGCCCATGAAGAGGGCGATCGGGATGGTCATGCCGATGGAGAACACGCCCCAGGGGGAGTGTGCCAGGGCGTTGACGATGACCAGCGCGAGCACCGCCAGCAGGATGATCATGATGGCGAACACGGCGACCAGGGCGGCGGCTCCGCCGACGGGGCCGATCTCGTCCCGGGCCATCTGGCCGAGCGAGCGGCCGTCGCGCCGGGTGGAGAAGAACAGCGTGATCATGTCCTGTACCGCGCCGGCGAAGATGACGCCCGCGACGATCCAGATGGTGCCCGGCAGGTACCCCATCTGCGCGGCGAGCACCGGTCCGACGAGCGGGCCGGCGCCGGCGACGGCGGCGAAGTGGTGGCCGAAGAGCACCCGGCGGTCGGTGGGATGGAAGTCGACACCGTTGTCAAGGCGCTCGGCGGGGGTGGCCCGCGTCTTGTCCACCCTGAGCACGCGGTCCGCGATGAAGCGCGCGTAGAAGCGGTATCCGATGGCGTACGAGCCCAGCGCGGCGGCGAGCAGCCACGCGGCCGAGATCTCCTCGCCGCGCGAGAGCGCCAGCACGCCCCAGCCGAGGGCGCCGACGAGTCCGACGAGCACCCACACGGCGATGGACTTGGGAGAGGGCGAGCCGGGCGTGGTGCCCGGACTCGCCGCGTCCCGTTCTGTCCCTGTTGCTTCCGGTTCAGGCATGACCTCGTCCCCTCGTCGATCATCTGCGTAAGGGCAGGGAATCTACGGGGAATTGCCCGGTCAGCGTAAGGGTCCGTCCGCATTCCGGTATGTGAAGGAATTCGGTAGGCCGGGAGCCGGCGGGCGGGGCCGGGCGGCCTCGGACGGGGCCGAACGTTCGAGGTCAGACGGCGGGGCGCTTGAGCCGGGCGACGAACTTGTACCGGTCCCCGCGGTACACCGACCGCACCCACTCCACCGGTTCGCCGTCGGCGTCCAGGGAGTGCCGCGACAGCATCAGCATCGGCAGGCCGACGTCGGTGCCGAGCAGTCCGGCCTCGCGCGGGGTGGCCAGCGAGGTCTCGATCGTCTCCTCGGCCTCGGCCAGGTGGACGTCGTAGACCTCCGCGAGGGCGGTGTAGAGGGAGGTGTACTTGGCCAGTGAGCGGCGCAGCGCGGGGAAGCGCTTGGCCGACAGGTGCGTGGTCTCGATGGCCATCGGCTCGCCGCTGGCCAGGCGCAGCCGTTCGATGCGCAGGACCCGTCCGCCGGTGGTGATCTTGAGCAGTCCGGCGAGGGTGTCGTCGGCCGTCACGTAGCCGATGTCGAGGAGCTGGGAGGTCGGTTCGAGACCCTGGGCCCGCATGTCCTCCGTGTACGAGGTGAGTTGCAGGGCCTGGGAGACCTTGGGCTTGGCGACGAAGGTGCCTTTGCCCTGGATCCGCTCCAGTCGTCCCTCTACGACCAGTTCCTGGAGGGCCTGCCGGACGGTGGTCCGCGAGGTGTCGAATTCGGCCGCGAGCGTGCGCTCCGGCGGGACCGGGGTGCCGGGCGGCAGTGTCTCGGTCATGTCGAGCAAGTGCCGCTTGAGTCGGTAGTACTTGGGAACGCGCGCCGTGCGGGTGGCCGCCCCGCCTTCCGGCTCCGTGGTCGCCCCTTCGGTGGCCATCGCCGCCCGCCTTCCCGACTCCAGTTTCGCTGCCGTCACCGGCTCCTCCGATATGTGCGGTCACATGGTGACACGTAAGGGGGGACAGGCCTTCTCTCTCCCCAGGTGTCGGTCCGATAACGGACCGGGCACCCGCTCATTAGACCCTTGACACCCCTAAAGGTCTAGGCCAAGCTCCAGCTACTGGTCTAAACCAATATGGATCAGATCCCGGCCCCACGGCAGTACTTCGCGTATGTCACCGCGGCGGGCGAGGGAAGTGCAGGCAGGCATCCCTGAGGAGGGTGGCGTGAAGCGCAAGCTCATCGCGGCGGTCAGTGTCGCGGGCATGATGGTCGGAGTCGCGGCGTGCGGCGACGGCGGCGACGACAAGGCGAAGACCGACGCGGGTGGCGCCAAGGAGATCACCGTCTGGGTGATGGACGGCTCCGCGCCCAAGGCCTGGATCGACGAGGTCAACAAGGAGTTCTCGGCCAAGCACCCCGGTGTCACGGTCAAGGTCGAAGAGCAGAAGTGGACCGGCATCCAGGAGAAGGTCACCACGGCCCTCTCCGAGAACAACCCGCCGGACGTCCTGGAGCTCGGCAACACCCAGACCGCCGGCTACGCGGTCACCGGCGGCCTCGCCGACCTGACGAAGGACAAGGCCAAGCTCGGCGCCGACGCCTGGCAGAAGAGCATGCTCGCCTCGGCCGAGATCGACGGCAAGCTCTACTCCGCCCCGTGGTACGCCGCCAACCGCGTCGTCATCTACGACAAGAAGGCCTACGAGAAGGCCGGCGTCACCCCGCCGAAGACCCGCGACGAGTGGATCGCCGGTCTGGAGAAGCTGAAGGCGGCCGACCCGGCCTCGCAGCCGATCTACCTGCCCGGCCAGAGCTGGTACGTCCTCGCGGGCTTCGTCTGGGACGAGGGCGGCGACCTCGCCGTCAAGGACGGCTCCAAGTGGAAGGGCGGACTCGGCACCCCGCAGGCCGCTTCCGCCGTGGAGTTCTACAAGAAGCTCCAGTCCTTCTCCACCGCCCCCAAGGACAAGGACGAGGCCAACCCGCAGCAGTCCACCGACATCGTCCCCAAGGGTGGCGTCGCCTCCTGGATCGGTCTCGGCTGGGAGGCCGGCGGCGCCGAGAAGGCCCTGAAGGACGCGGGCAAGGAGGCCGACTTCGGCTACTTCCCGATCCCCGGCAAGACCGCGGACAAGACCAGCACCGTCTTCCTCGGCGGCTCGAACCTCGCGATCGCCGAGCGCTCCAAGAACAAGGAGCTCGCCAAGGAGTGGCTGGCCCTCGCCGCCGGCAAGGACCAGATGACCAAGTACGCCGCCGAGACCAAGGGCGCGCTGCTGCCGAACCAGGCCGGCGCGAACTTCACCCCGGCCGCCGGCTCCTTCGCCGAGGCCATGGGCAAGGCCGGCGTCAACGGCAAGATCACTCCGGTCACCGCGGGCTGGGCGAACGTCGAGACCGAGCCGAACCCCATCAAGGAGTTCATGACCAAGGTCCTGAACGGTGAGGACCCCGCCAAGGCGGGCGCGGACGCGGACAAGGAAATCGCGAACCGCATCAACAAGTAGTCCCACCCGGCAGTTCACGCACCACCCAGCAGTGTGAGCGCACTGGGGGCACGGCAGGCGCCAGGCCGCCGCCGTGCCCCCCGTCGCGCATTTGACTCCACAGTCAACCGCGAGGAAGCCACGCCATGACCGTGCACTCCCAGGGAGCGATGACCGACGCTCCACAGGACGCACCACAGAAGTCCGCCGGACGGCCCGTGAGGTCCGCGTCCCCCACCAGCCCCGGTCCCAAGTCTCCTCGCGGGGGCGGAAGGTCGCTCCCCTCGGGGTGGCTGCCCTACCTGCTGGTCGGGCCCGCGGTGCTCGCCCTCGCGACACTGCTGCTGTACCCGCTGGTCAAGAACGTGATCCTGTCCTTCCAGGACATCAACAAGATCGAGTTCATCCAGCGGAAGTACCCCTTCGCGGGATTCTCCAACTACACCGAGCTGATCGTCGACGCGGACTTCTGGACCGTCGTCGTCCGCAGCTTCGCCTTCACCGCCGCCAACGTCGTGCTGATCATGGTGCTCGGCAGCCTCATCGGCATCCTGCTGAACCGGCTCGGCAAGAAGATGCGCCTGGTCCTCTCGATGGCGCTGGTGATGGCCTGGGCCATGCCCATCGTGGCCTCCGTCCAGGTCTTCAAGTGGCTGTTCGACGAGCAGTTCGGCGTCATGAACTGGGTGATGCGCACCGCCGGCTTCGCCGGTTACGAGCAGCACAACTGGATGCAGACCGGCCTCTCCACCCTGACGATCGTCACCGTCCTGGTGGTCTGGGGCTCCATCCCCTTCGTCGCCCTCAACATGTACGCCGGACTGACCACGGTCGGGGCCGAGCTGTACGAGGCCGCCCGGATGGACGGCGCCAACGGCTGGCAGACCTTCTGGAAGATCGTCTTCCCGAACCTCAAGCCGTTCTTCCTCATCACCACGTTCCTCGAGGTGATCTGGGTGTTCAAGGCCTTCACCCAGGTCTACGCCATGAACAAGGGCGGCCCCGACCGCGGCTCCGAGATCCTCCCGGTCTTCGCCTACGTCGAGGGCCAGAGCCAGGCCCACTACGGCCTGGCCGCCGCGATCTCCGTCCTGACGATCCTGATCCTCGTGGTCGTCATGTCCTTCTACTTCCGCCTGATCCTGAAGCAGGAGGAGGAGCAGTGAGCAGCCCCACCACCACCGCGCCGAAGCCCGCGCAGCAGCTCCGCAAGCGCCGGCCGGTCCGCCCCGCCGCCGTGGCCAAGAACCTCGGCGCGCTCCTCCTCGCCCTGGTCTTCGTCTTCCCCGTGTACTGGATGTTCTCCTCGGCCCTCAAGCCGTCGAGCCAGATGCTCACGAAGGACCCGGTCTTCGTCTTCACCCCGACGCTCGACAACTTCAGCAAGGCCACCGGGGTCTCCAACTTCTGGACGTACGTCACCAACAGCGTCCTGGTCACCGTCGGCGCCGTCGCGCTGGCCCTGCTCGTCGCCCTCGCCGCGAGCTTCGCCATCGCCCGCATGCGGTTCAAGGGCCGCAAGGGCCTCGTCCTCACCGTGATGATGGCCCAGATGGCCCCCTGGGAGGTCATGGTCATCGCGATGTACATGATCGCCCGCGACGGCGAGATGCTGAACAGCCTCCCGCTGCTCACCGCGATCTACTTCGTGATGATCCTCCCCTTCACCATCTGGACCCTGCGCGGCTTCATCGCCGCCGTCCCGGTGACCTTGGAGGAGGCCGCCCAGATCGACGGCTGCACCCGCGGCCAGGCCTTCCGCAAGGTGATCTTCCCGCTGCTGGCCCCCGGCCTGATGTCCACCTCGCTCTTCGGCTTCATCACGGCCTGGAACGAGTTCGCCATGGTCCTGATCCTGAACAAGGACAAGAGCGCGCAGACCCTGCCGCTGTGGCTGACCGAGTTCATGACGGCCTTCGGCAACGACTGGGGCGCCACCATGGCCGCGTCCTCGCTCTTCGCGGTCCCGGTCCTGCTCATCTTCATCTTCCTCCAGCGCAAGGCCGTCGGCGGGATGACCGCCGGCGCCGTGAAGGGATAACGGCCGCCATGACTGTCCTTGCGCACCGGAGCGACACGCTCACCCGGGACGCCCTCGCGGTCCTCCAGCCCGGCTTCGAGGGCACCACCGCCCCCGCCTGGCTGCTGCGCCGGGTCGGCGAAGGCCTGACCGCCGTCGGCCTGTTCGGCCGCAACATCGCCTCGCCCGAGCAGCTCGCCGCACTGACCGCGCAGCTGCGCGCCGAACGGGACGACGTCCTGGTCGCCATCGACGAGGAGGGCGGTGACGTCACCCGCCTGGAGGTCCGCGGCGGCTCGTCCTTCCCCGGCAACCTGGCCCTCGGCGCCGTCGACGACACCGGCCTCACCCGGGACGTGGCCCGCGAGCTGGGCCGCCGCCTCGCCGAGTGCGGGGTCAACCTCAACTGGGCCCCGTCCGCCGACGTCAACTCCAACCCGGACAACCCCGTCATCGGCGTACGGTCCTTCGGCGCCGACACCCACCTCGCCGCCCGGCACACCGCCGCCTACGTCGAGGGCCTGCAGGCCTCCGGCGTCGCCGCGTGCACCAAGCACTTCCCGGGCCACGGCGACACCAGCGTCGACTCGCACCACGCCCTGCCGCGCATCGACGTCGACCTGGACACCCTCCAGGCCCGCGAGCTGATCCCCTTCAAGGCGGCCATCGAGGCCGGCACCAAGGCCGTGATGAGCGCGCACATCCTGGTGCCCGCCCTCGACCCGACCCGCCCGGCCACGCTCAGCCCGCAGATCCTGACCGGCCTGCTGCGCAAGGAGCTCGGCTACGAGGGCCTCATCGTCACCGACGGCATGGAGATGAACGCCATCGCCGGGACGTACGGGATCGAGCGCGGCTCGGTCCTCGCCATCGCGGCGGGCGCCGACGCCATCTGTGTCGGCGGCGGACTCGCCGACGAGGCCACGGTCCTGCGGCTGCGCGACGCGCTGGTCGCGGCCGTACGCGAGGGCACGCTCCCCGAGGAGCGCCTCGCCGACGCCGCCGCCCGCGTCCGCGAGCTCGCCGCGTGGACCCTCCGGGCCCGGCCGGACGCGCGGCCGGAGGGGAGCCGCGCGTCCGGCATCGGGCTGGCGGCGGCCCGCCGCGCCGTCGCCGTCACCGGTGCGCCGCGGCCGCTCTCCGCCCCGTACGTGGCGACGCTGACCCCGGTCGCGAACATCGCGGTGGGCGACGAGACCCCGTGGGGCGTGGCCGCCGAACTGGCGTCGCTGCTCCCGGGCACGGAGGCGGGCGCCTACCCGGAGGGCGCCGCGGCGGCGGACATCCTGGCGGCGGCGGGGGACCGCACGGTGGTCGCGGTGGTCCGCGACGCGCACCGGCACGCGTGGATGGCGGAGGCCGTGGAAGCGCTGGTCGCTGCGCGGCCGGACACGGTGGTGGTCGAGATGGGCCTCCCCCGGGCGGAGCCCCGTGGAGCCCTCCACATCGCCACCCACGGCGCCTCCCGCGTCTGCGGCCGGGCCGCGGCGGAGGTCATCGCGGGGGCGTAGCCCGGCGGTTGCCGCTGCGCGGTGCATCCCGGGCTCTGCCCGGACCCGGTCCTCAAACGCCGGACGGGCTGAAGTACAGCCCCGCCGGGCACATCCGGCCCCGCCGGCGTTTGAGGCGCGGGTCCGGGCTGCGTCCGGGAGGCCCCGCGCAGCGGCTGCCCGTGCGCGACACGAAGGGCCGGACCCCCAACTCCGGGGGTCCGGCCCTTCGGCGTGCCGGTGCGGCTACAGGCCCTGCCAGGCGGGCTTGTTGGCGTACGTGTGCCGGAAGTAGTCCGCCAGCTTCAGCTTCGACGCGGCGGCCTCGTCCACGACGACGGTCGCGTGCCGGTGCAGCTGCAGCGCGGACGCCGGGACCAGCGCGGACAGCGGGCCCTCGACGGTCTGCGCGACCGCCTCGGCCTTGCCCTCGCCCGTGGCCAGGAGGACCAGGTGGCGGGCGTCGAGGATGGTGCCGATGCCCTGGGTGATGACGTGGTGCGGCACCTGGTCCAGGTCGTTGTCGAAGAAGCGCGCGTTGTCCACGCGGGTCTGCTCCGTCAGCGTCTTGATCCGGGTGCGGGAGGCGAGCGAGGAGCACGGCTCGTTGAAGCCGATGTGGCCGTCCGTACCGATGCCGAGCAGCTGGAGGTCGACGCCGCCGGCCTCGGCGAGGGCCCGGTCGTACGCCTCGCACGCGCCGACTATGTCCTCGGCCGAGCCGTCGGGCCCCATGAAGGAGGCCTCGGACAGGCCGAGCGGTTCGACGACCTCGCGGAGCACGACGGCCCGGTAGGACTCGGGGTGCCCGGCCGGCAGGCCGACGTACTCGTCGAGCTGGCAGATGCGCGCCCGCGAGGCGTCGACCTGACCGGCCCTGACCTTGGCCGCGAGGGCTTCGTAGACGGGCAGCGGGGTAGAGCCGGTCGCCACGCCGAGCAGGGCGTCGGGCTTGCGCCGCACCAGGGCCGCCATGGCCTCCGCGATGAGCTCGCCGCCTGCCTTGGCGTCCGGGACGATGACAACTTCCACGCTGGGCCTGCCGATCTGGAGTGGTGGTGTGGTATAGACCAATCTAGCAGAGGCCGACGCCCGTGGCGGGGGTCTCGCCGTATCCATCGTCATCCGGATCCGGGCCCCGGGCCCGTCGGCGAGAAGCCCCCGGCTCCCTACATCAGCGAGAGTTGGAGCCCGCCCGTCGCGTCCAGGTGCTGGCCCGTGACCCAGCGGGAGTCCGCCGAGGCCAGGAACGCCACCACGTCCGCGACCTCCTGCGCCGTGCCCACCCGGTGGAAGACCGAGCGGGCCGCCAGGTGGGCCCGGGTCCCCGCGTCCGCGAGCAGGCCCGCGTTCAGGTCCGTCTCGGTGATCCCGGGCCCCACCGAGTTCACGGTGATCCCGCGCGGGGCCAGCTCGGCGGCGAGGGAGCGGGTCATCGCGTTCGCCGCGCCCTTCGCCATGACCGTCGCCAGGATGGCCGGCAGGGCGATCTCCGGCGTGCCGGTCACGTTCACGATCCGGCCCCCGTCCCGCAGCCGCGCCAGCCCGTACTTGATCACGAAGAAGGGCGCCTTGGCGTTGAGGGCGTGCGCCCGGTCGTACGTCTCCTCGTCCGTCCCCTCGATCCCCGCGAAGGTCGCCGCCCCCGCGTTGTTGACCAGGACGTCCACGCCCTCGGTGTGCGCGGGATGGGCCTCGTACGCCGCCCAGAGCGCCCGTGCGTCCCCGGGGACCCCGAGCTCGGCCCCGATGGCGAAGGCGCGCCCGCCGGCCGCCTCGATGCCCGCCACCGTCTCCCGCGCCGCCGCCTCGTCGCGCCCGTAGTGCACCGCCACCAGCGCCCCGTCCCTGGCCAGCCGCTCGGCCACGGCCCGCCCGATGCCCCGGCTGCCGCCCGTGACCAGCGCCGTCTTCCCCTTGAGCACGCCCATGACGCGCCCCCCTCCGTAATCGATAGTGGTCGCTACAGAAAGGGACCGTACCAGATTCCCTAGCGCCCGCTATAGAATGCGGCCATGGTGACCGGACAGCGCGGCAGACCCCGTTCCTTCGACCGCGACGCCGCCCTCGACAAGGCGATGACCGCCTTCTGGGAGCGCGGTTACGAGGCGACCTCCATCTCCGACCTGACCGCCCTGCTCGGCATCAGCGCACCCAGCCTCTACGCGGCCTTCGGCGACAAGCGCAGGCTCTTCGAAGAGGTCGTGACCGTGTACGGCGGCCGCTACGGGGACTTCGCGGGCGTGGCGCTGGCCGAGGAGCCCACCGCCCGGGCCGCCGTCGAGCGCATCCTGCGCGAGGCGGCCGGGGTGTACACCGACCCGGCCCACCCGCGCGGCTGCCTGGTGATCAGCGCCGCGATCAACACCACCTCGGACGAGGTGGCGGCCGCCCTGCGCGAGCGGCGCAACGCCAACCTGGAGATGTTCGAGAGCCGGATCCGCGCCGACATGGCCACCGGTGAGCTGCCCGCGGACACGGACGCGCGGGCGCTGGCCCGGTACGCCGGGGCGGTGCTCCAGGGGATGTCCCAGCAGGCGCGCGACGGGGCGGGCCGGGAGGAGCTGGAGGCGGTCGCGGCGCGGGCCCTGCTGGCCTGGCCGCCGGCGTAGGGCCCGGAAAAGGCCCCGAAATTCCTCTGGGCCACGGTGCAGGACGGGACCCTCAACCCGTCCGGCACCGTAGCCCGGAGTACTAACGGCCGACAGGTGTGCGGTTCCCGACGGCCGGTGGGAGGTGCCTGCGCGGTCAGGGCAGAGCGCGCGGCTTACCTCGATCCGTCCTCCTGTGCGGGGAGGACGGAAGCTTAGTCAATTGTGGACTAGACCATTCTGTTCTGTCCATCCAATGACGGGACGTGGAAACCCGTCGCTTCCTCCAACAGTACGCGGCCTGTGGCCCTCCTGGATACTCCTGAGTACCGCCGTGGGGAAAGTCATCACGCGTACCCGGGGTACGCTCGCAACGTGCCCTCCATGAACGACCTCGTACGCCAGCACACCGCTCTCGGTGAAACCGACCTGGAGTGGCTCCACCTGCTGGTCTCGGAGTGGCAACTGCTCTCCGACCTGTCCTTCGCCGACCTCGTGCTGTGGGTGCCCACCCTCGACGGCACGCGGTACGTCTCCGTCGCCCAGATGCGCCCGAACACCGGGCCCACCTCGTACCAGGACGACATGGTCGGCCACCTCGTCCCGCGCGGCCGCCGCCCGCTCCTGGACGCGGCGCTCGACGAGGGCCGGATCGTGCGCGAGGGCGACCCGGAGTGGCGCGAGGAGGTGCCGGTCCGCGTCGAGTCGATCCCCGTCCGCCGCGAGGGACGGGTACTGGGAGTGATCGCCCGCAACACCAACCTGCTCACCGTGCGTACACCGAGCCGGCTGGAGCTGACTTACCTCCAGTCCGCCTCCGACCTGGCCCAGATGATCGCCGCGGGCTCCTTCCCGTTCCCCGGCCAGCAGGTCGACATGGACGCCTCCCCGCGCGTCGGGGACGGCCTGATCCGGCTCGACGCCGACGGCGTGGTCACCTACGCGTCGCCGAACGCGCTCTCCGCCTACCACCGGCTCGGCCTCGCCTCCGACCTGGTCGGGCAGCACCTGGGCAACACCACCGCCGAACTCGCCCCCTCCCGCGGCCCGGTGGACGAGGCCCTGGTCAAACTCGCCAGCGGCTGGGCCCCCAGGGAGACCGAGATCGAGGGGAACGGCGGGGTCATCCAGCTGCGCGCGATCCCCCTCAAGCCGAAGGGGACGCGGATCGGCTCCCTGGTGCTCTGCCGCGACGTCACCGAACTGCGCCGTCGCGAACGTGAACTCATCACCAAGGACGCGACCATCCGGGAGATCCACCACCGGGTGAAGAACAACCTCCAGACGGTGGCCGCGCTCCTGCGGCTCCAGGCCCGCCGAATGGATTCTCCACAGGGCCGCGAGGCGCTCAACGAGGCCGTCCGCCGCGTCGGTTCGATCGCGATCGTGCACGAGACGCTGTCTCAGAACCTCGACGAGCGGGTCGAGTTCGACGAGATCGCCGACCGCGTGATCGCGATGGTCTCGGAGATCTCGCCGGGCAAGGTCGACTGCCGGCGCACCGGCCGCTTCGGGATCCTGGACGCGGAGGTCGCGACCCCGCTGTCGATGGTGCTGACCGAGATCCTGCAGAACGCCCTGGAGCACGCCTTCACCCAGGGCGAGCGGGGGACCGTGGAGGTGGCCGCCACCCGCACCGGCACCGGCCGCACCGACGGGCGGCTGCTGATCACCGTGCTCGACGACGGCAGCGGTCTGCCCGAGGGGTTCGATCCCCAGCGGGCCGGCAACCTCGGGCTGCAGATCGTACGCACCCTCGTGGAGGGCGAGCTCGGCGGAACGTTCGACATGGTCCCGGCGCAGCCGCGCGGCACCAAGGTCGTCCTCGACCTGCCGTCGAGCCCGCAGAAGTAGCCGTACCGGTAACACTCCGTCACCTGGGGTGGCGCCCGAGCCGCCGCGGGAACATCACTCGGTGTGACCGGAAAAGCACTGAGCCCCGGACCGATTGGTGATCGGTCCGGGGCTCAAGAGCACGTTGCTGAGCGCTTGTTCGGGTACTACGCGCTGCGCGTCGAGGCTCGAAAGTCGTTGTCAGGCGCTGGCGTTGCGCGCCCGGTTGCGAGCGGCGCGGCGCTTCATGGCGCGGCGCTCGTCCTCGCTGAGGCCGCCCCAGACGCCGGAGTCCTGACCGGACTCGAGCGCCCACTGCAGGCACTGCTCCATGACGGGGCAACGGCGGCAGACGGCCTTGGCTTCCTCGATCTGCAGCAGCGCAGGACCGGTGTTGCCGATGGGGAAGAAGAGTTCCGGGTCTTCCTCGCGGCAAACGGCGTTGTGACGCCAGTCCATGGCTGCTCCATCTCCTTGTATTGCGGGCACTTTGCTTGTGAATGTGAACGCTTTCACGAATCCCCCCGTGAGGGAAGGGCGACCGCCCGGTTTCACGCGGGTGATCAGTCAGAGATTCGTGGAGGGGTTCTGGCGATCTGTGTGGGTGCCGGGTTGTGCGGGCTGTCCCGATCGCCATGAAGAGATTCGCAAACCTCGGACGGGGATACAACCCCTTCCGGAAAGTTTTTTTTGATTCGTCGGTGTCTACTAGGTCACAGCCCTACATCGTGAGGGTGGACCGGCGTGTAAACGTTCGAGTGAAAGGCCTTCTGGCCCTTCTACTCACACAATCACACGCAGTGCACGGCGTACGCCTGTGAACCGAACGCTGGTCCGCAGTCCGAGGTGGTCTCCGTCCATCTGGAACGGAAGGGGAACCTTCGAATGCAAGGTGAAGTCGGTCAGATCGTGCAGAGACACCGCGTGCTTGCCGTGCGGACCCCGCTCAGGAGTGGAGGTCAGGAGCTGTGTCGCGTAGCGCGCGACCGCCGGAGTTGACAAACGGTCGAGCGCCAATACGTCAAGTGCGGTATCGAACGACGCGTCGGGAGAGGCATAAAGCGGACGATTGCCCAGATACGTCCAAGGTGACGTGTTGCACACTATCGACAGCACCAGATCCGTCACCGGATCCGCGCCGGGGCGCTCCAGCGTCACCGTGCCGTGCCGCCGGTTGGGCTCCTCCCAGAACTGGCGCATCAGCTGTCGTACATACAGGGCGTGCGTCGAACGCTTGCCGCGCTCCCGCTGCTGCTCGACCCGCCCCACCACGCCCGCGTCGAAGCCGAAGCCCGCGCAGAAGGTGAACCAGCGCGCCGGGACCGACTCGTCCTCCGTGCCCGGGGTGCCGGCCGCCAGACCCAGGCCGACCGTCCGCTCCCGCTGCTCGCGCAGCGCGTCCAGCAGGGCGCCGGTCGCCTCGACCGCGTCGTTGGGCAGCCCCAGGGCGCGCGCGAACACATTGGTGGAACCGCCGGGCACCACGGCCAGCCGGGGCAGCCGGTCCGGATCGGGCCCGTCGTGGAGGAGACCGTTGACCACCTCGTTGACCGTGCCGTCGCCGCCGAGCGCGACGACGAGGTCGAGCCCCTCGTGCGCGGCCCTGCGCCCCAGGTCCCGGGCGTGCCCGCGGTACTCGGTGGTCACCGCCTCCAGCTTCATCTCGCTGGCCAGGGCGTGGGTCAGGACGTCACGCGTGCGCGCACTGGTGGTCGTCGCTGCTGGGTTGGCCACGAGAAGTGCACGCATGAGCGCCAGACTACCCACCCCGTCTCCCGCCGACCCTACTGCCCGTCCCCCTCGGGGTCCGGGGCCCGCCGCTACCCTGCTGGAGTGAGTAAGAAGCAGCCTGCGCAGGCCCCCGCCCCCACCGTCGCACCGCCCGCCGGGCTGCCCGGCCGGCTGACCGCCGCCGCCGCGCTCACCGCGCTGGAGGGTCTGGCGCTGGCCGGCCTCGGCGTCTACATGGTGTTCGTCGGCATCGCCGGCGACCCCGACTCCCCGCAGCAGGCCGAGACGGGCGGGATCACCCTGCTCGCCCTCGCCGCGCTGCCGCTGATCGCGGCCCGCGGGCTGCGCCTGGGCCGCCGCTGGAGCCGCGGACCGGCGCTGATCACCCAGCTGATGGCGCTGCCGGTGGCCTGGACCCTCTTCAGCACCGGCGGCGCGATGATCGCCGCCGCGGTGGCCCTGGCCGTGGCCGCGGTGGCCGTCGTCGCACTCCTGGTCAACCCGACGGCGACCGAGGCGCTCGGTATCGGGCCCGGCGAGCAGGCCCGATAGCCGGACGTCCGGCGCCTGGCCCTACTCCTCCACCAGCAGCTTCTCGCGGAGCTGGGCCAGGGTGCGGGCCAGCAGCCGGGAGACGTGCATCTGGGAGATGCCGACCTCCTGGGCGATCTGCGACTGGGTCATGTTGCCGAAGAAGCGAAGCAGCAGAATCCGCTTCTCCCGCGGAGGCAGTCCCTCCAACAGCGGCTTGAGGGACTCGCGGTACTCGACGCCCTCCAGCGCCTCGTCCTCCGCGCCCAGGGTGTCCGCGACCGCCGGCGACTCGTCGTCGGTGTCCGGGACGTCCAACGAGAGCGTGCTGTAGGCATTGGCCGATTCCAGCCCCTCCAGCACCTCCTCCTCGGAGATCCCCAGCCGTTCGGCCAGTTCGTGCACCGTGGGGGAGCGGCCGTGCTGCTGGGAGAGCTCGGCCGTGGCCGTCGTCAGCGAGAGCCGCAGCTCCTGCAGCCGCCGGGGCACCCGAACCGCCCAGCCCTTGTCACGGAAGTGGCGCTTGATCTCGCCGACCACCGTGGGCGTGGCGTACGTGGAGAACTCGACCCCGCGGTCGGGGTCGAACCGGTCCACCGATTTGATGAGGCCGATCGTGGCGACCTGGGTCAGGTCGTCCAGCGGCTCACCGCGGTTGCGGAAACGCCTGGCCAGGTGTTCGACCAGCGGCAGGTGCATCCGTACGAGCCGGTTGCGCAGCTCCGCCTTCTCCGCCGACCCGTCGGGCAGCGCCCGCAGCTCGATGAAGAGGGCCCGCGCGCCACTGCGGTCGCGCGGATCCGGCAGCGCCGGGGTCACCGGGAACACCGGAGCCGCCGGCGCCACGGGGGCCGCGGCCTCCGGTGGCTGTGGTTGGTCGTGCTGGTTCTCGCTCATAGGGCCCGCCCGTCGCTCCGCCGAGTCCAAAAAGCCGTCTTCCGCATCCGCGTCAGCCGGGTGCGGCCGGGCGTGCTGCTGCTCCGGGATGCCGCCGTCGACCTCGTGCCGTACCCGGGGCCGATCCCCGCCCCGCACCGGGATCTCCCCGCCGCTCACGCCGGGCCTGGCCCCGCGCCGCGCTGTTTGTAGAGGCTGATGCTCACCGTCCGGTTCTCCTCGACCGTGGCCTCGACCTTGCCGGCCAGTGCCGACAGGACCGTCCACGCGAACGTGTCACGCTCCGGTGCGCGTCCGTCGGTGGTGGGCGCCGAGACGGTCACCTCCAGCGAATCGTCGATCAGCCGGAACACGCAACTGAGGACGGAGCCCGGCACGGCCTGCTGGAGCAGGATCGCGCAGGCTTCGTCCACCGCGATGCGGAGGTCCTCGATCTCGTCGAGGGTGAAGTCCAAACGTGCTGCGAGACCGGCCGTGGCCGTGCGCAACACCGACAGGTAGGCACCCGCAGCGGGCAGCCGGACTTCCACGAAGTCCTGAGTCCCGGGCTCGCCTGCGATCTGGGACACCCTCACCTCCAAGGTGGTACGAGCTCTGTTCGCCGGTGACGCTATCGCGATCCGGGTGATCGTGTCGCGGCACCCCTCGTGGCGCCCGCTTGGACACCCGCCTGCGGCCAGTGACTGATGGTAAGCCCATGGGTACGCACAGTGGCTAGGGGTCTGCGGGGCTCAAATCGGGGGAACCGGCGGAGGGTTGACCTACCCCCGCCTCAGACGATCGAACCGTCGACAAAACACCATCGCCAGGTCTCGCCCGGTTCGAAGCTCCGCATGACCGGATGACCGGTCTCCTGGTGGTGTGCGGTGGCGTGCCGGTAGGGGGAGGAGTCGCAACAGGCCACATACCCGCACCCCAGACACATCCGCAGCTGCACCGGATGGCTGCCGAGGGCCAGACATTCGGCACAGGTCTGGGCAGAGGGGACCGGCTCGGGGCGCGGCAGTTCGGCAACGTGGGTGCACTCGCTCATGATGACCAGCGTAGGGCCGCGGTGCGGACACGCGACGGATGAGGGTGGATCTTCGATGGAGGTATTGCCGCTGGTGGGGCTCGTCGCGGGCAGCGCGGCCGTGGCGGGGCTGGCCCGCCGTACGCCCGTGCCCGCGCCGCTGATGCTCGTCGCCGTGGGCCTGCTGGCCGGGTACCTCCCGGGCGTGCCCCCGTACACCCTCGACCCGCACATCGTCCTGCCGCTGCTGCTGCCGCCCCTTCTCTACACGGCCGCCGTCGACAGCTCGTACCTGGACCTGCGGGCCAACATCCGGCCGATCGCGCTGCTGTCGGTGGGCTACGTGCTCTTCGCGACGCTCGTCGTCGGGTACGCGGCGTACCTGCTGGTGCCGGGGCTGTCCGTGCCGGTGGCCCTGGTGCTGGGCGCGGTGATCGCGCCGCCCGACGCGGTCGCCGCCACCGCCATCGCCCGCAAGCTCGGGCTGCCGAACCGGATGACGACCATCCTGCAGGGCGAGTCCCTGGTGAACGACGCCACCGCGATCACCGCCTACAAGGTGGCGCTGGCCGCCGCGGTCGGGGTGAGCGCCGGCTGGGCGGGCGGGATCGCGGAGTTCCTGCTGGCCTCGGTGGGCGGTGTGGGCGTCGGCCTGGTGCTGATGGTGCCGATCCACCACCTGCGCAAACGGCTCAAGGAGCCGCTGCTCCAGAACACGCTCTCCCTGCTGATCCCCTTCGTGGCCTACGCGGCGGCCGAGCGGGTGCACGCCTCCGGAGTGCTGGCGGTGGTCGTGGTCGCGCTGTACCTCGGACACCGGAACTGGCAGGTCGACTTCGCCACCCGGCTCCAGGAGGAGGCGGTGTGGAAGGTGGTCGCCTTCGTGCTGGAGTCGGTGGTCTTCGCGCTGATCGGGCTCCAGCTGCCGGTGGTCCTGAAGGGGCTGGACGAGTACGAGGGCCTGCACGCGGCCTGGTACGCGATCGCCGTGTTCCTCGTGGTGGTGGTCGCCCGCTTCCTGTGGGTGTTCCCGGCGACCTTCGTGCCGCGCTGGGTCTCGGAGCGGATCCGCTCGAGGGAGACGGACACCGACTGGAAGGCCCCGGTGATCGTGGGCTGGGCCGGGATGCGCGGAGTCGTCTCGCTGGCCATCGCCTTCTCGGTGCCGATCTCGGTGCCCCACCGGAACCTGATCCTCTTCCTGACCTTCACGACGGTCATCGGGACGCTGGTGGTGCAGGGGCTGACGCTGCCGCCGCTGATCAGCGCGCTGAAGCTGCCGCCGAAGGACGTGCAGGCCGAGACGCTCGCGGAGGCGCAGGCGCAGAGCGAGGCCTCGCGGGCGGCGGACGAGCGGCTGGCCGAGCTGCTGGAGGAACCGGAGAACAGCACCCTGCCGCCGCCGCTGGCGGAGCGGCTGCGGACGGTGCTGGAGCGGCGGCGCAACGCGGTGTGGGAACGGCTGGGCGAGGTCAACCCGCTGACGGGGGAGTCCGCGGACGACATCTACCGGCGGCTCGCGCGGGAGATGATCGCGGCGGAGCGGGAGGTCTTCGTCGCGCTGCGGGACCGGCGGCGGATCGACGACGAGATGCTGCGGGGCCTGCTGCGCCGGCTGGACCTGGAGGAGGCGGCGGCGTACCGCGAGGCGACGTGACGGGCCGCGGTCCGGCCTCGCCGCCGTGCGGGCGCCGGGGCTGCGGGCGGCGGCTACGGACGGCGGCTACGGACGGCGGCTACGGGCGGCCGGTGACCACCGCGGCCAGGGTCGTGCCGTGGGAGAAGGCGCCGGAGGCCGTGAGCTCGGTCAGGGCCCAGAGCAGCTTGGCCACGTAGATCCGCTCCACCGCGAGGCCGTGACGGGACCCGAAGTCGGCGGCGAAGGCCTCCAGGGCGGCCGGGACGCGGGCGTAGCCGCCGTGGTGGAACCCCTCGGCCAGGGACCAGTCGCCGGCCGGGCCACCGAAGGCGGCCCGCTGGAGGGAACGTATCTCCGCGTCCAGGAAACCGCCCGCCAGGACCGGTACGCCGAGCGCCCGCTGCCCCGGGGCCAGGCCGGCCGCCAGGCCCGCCAGCGTCCCGCCGGTGCCGCAGGCCACGGCCACCACGCCGGCCGCGCCCCGCAGCTCGCGGCCGAGCCCGGCGCAGCCGTGCAGGGCGAGGGCGTTGCTGCCGCCCTCGGGGACCACGTACGCACCGGCCGCGCCCGCCCCGTCCACCAGCCGCGCCAGTGCCAGCGGCTCCGCCTTGCGGCGGTACTCCGCACGGGAGACGAAGTGCAGCCGCATGCCGTCGGCGGCGCAGCGGGCGAGGGAGTCGTTCAGCGGCCGCCCGGCGAGCTCGTCGCCGCGCACGATGCCGACGGTCCGCAGACCCAGCAGCCGCCCGGCGGCCGCGGTGGCCCGCAGGTGGTTGGAGTACGCCCCGCCGAAGGTGACCAGCGTGTCGTGCCCCGCCTCCACGGCGGCCCGCAGGTTCGGCGCGAGCTTGCGCCACTTGTTGCCCGGCAGCTCCGGATGGACGAGGTCGTCCCGCTTCAACAGCAGGCGGACGCCGTGCCGCTCGAACCTGTCGTCACGGATCTCCTGCAACGGGGACGGCGGGCGCGGCTGCAAGAGCACGTCAACGTTCGCGGGGCGGTTCACCCGTCCATTGTGGGGCGCTCCTGCCCGTGCCGTCGCACGTCAGAGCCCCGCCCACACGGTGCGGGGCGTGTGAGCGCGGCCCTTCCTGTTCGTCGTGCGAGGGCCTTGCCGGCATCCGGCGGCCGGACCCGTCGGGCTATTTCAGGCGGTCGCCGATGCGTTCGCGCAGCGAGGCCATCGTGAAGCCCCGGGGGTCGACCTTGCCCGGCTGCCATTCGAGGTGGCCGATCACCGAGCGGGCGGTCCAGGCGTGGACCCGGCACAGGGCCGCCGCCGCGCGGGTGATGGCGTCGAGCTGGACCGCGGGCCAGGGGTCCTCGCCGTCGCCGAGGTTCTCGCACTCGAAGCCGTAGAAGTGGCGGTTTCCGTCGGTGTTGGCGTGGTGGTCCGGCGGGAGCCGCTTCTCCGCGATCACCGCCGCGAGGACGTCGGAGTCGCCGAGGCCGGCGTGGTTGGCGCGGCCGTAGCCGACCAGGTGGACCCGGCCGTCCTTGGCGATCACGCCGTGGCAGAGGGGGCCCGGCAGGGCGCTGTGGCCCTCCCGGCAGAGCTGGACGGTGTACGGGGTGCCGCGGGTGACGGTGTGGTGGATCATCACCCCGTGCACCGGGCCCCACGGGCCCTTGTGGTTGCGGTTGTGGGTGCGCCAGGCGCCGACCTCGACGACGGTCAGACCCTCGTGCCGGAGTGCGTTGATGAACCGGTCCGCGGACATGGGTGCGGCCATGGCCGCCTCCTTCGTTGCGGTGCGGGACGGACACCCTGTGTATTCGTCCCATCACGCTACGGTTTAGTGGAGGCGACCCTTCCGCGGCTAGTGTTTTCGTACGGCGAGCGAGCCGATCCGGCCACGGCTCATGCGGAAGCGAGCCAGAGATCCGGGCCGAACACCTCGTAGTGGATGTCGCGGGCCGGCACGCCCTTCGCGATCAGCTGCTCGCGCACGGCCCGCATGAAGGGCAGCGGCCCGCACAGGTAGGCGTGGGTGCCGGGGGTGACGGGGACGGCCGAGAGGTCCATGAGGCCCTCGCCGTCGCCGGGCTCCGCCGCCTCCTCGTACCAGAACCGGGCGGAGGCCTCGGCCAGCTTGTGCGTCAGGGCCCGGTGGTCGGCGCGCAGCGGGTGGTCGGCGGGGGAGCGGTCGGCGTGCAGCACCGTCACCGGGGCGCCGTGCCCGGTGTCGGCCAGGTGCTCCAGCATCGAGAGCATCGGGGTGCAGCCGATCCCGGCCGAGGCGAGCAGGACCGGGGCCGTGGAGTCCCGCAGGACCAGGTCGCCGTACGGGGCCGAGACGCGCAGGGTGTCACCGGTGCGGACGCGGGCGTGCAGGTGGTGGGACACCTCGCCGTCGGGGCCCCCGGCGGCCGGGCCGTGGACCCGCTTGACGGTGATCGCGCGGACCGGGGAGCCGGGTGAGGAGGACAGGCTGTACTGGCGGATCTGGCGGGCGCCGTCCGGGAGTTCGACCTGGACCGAGACGTACTGGCCCGGCTTGAACGCGGGGGCCGGGGCACCGTCCGCGGGGGCCAGCCGGAAGGTGACGCAGTCGGCCGTCTCCTCGGTCCGGCCGGTGACGGTCCACTCGCGCCACACGTCCCCGGCGGCGACCTGCCGCTCGGCGTACAGGCGCTCCTCGATGGCGACGAGGGCGCCCGCCATCAGCCAGTAGACCTCGTCCCAGGCTTCGGCCACCTCGGGGGTGACGGCCTCGCCGAGGATCTCCGCGATGGCCGCGAAGAGGTGCTCGTGGACGACCGCGTACTGCTCCCGGGTGACGCCGAGGCTGGCGTGCTTGTGGGCGATGCGGCCGAGCATCACGTCGGGGCGGGTGTCCGGGTGCTCCACGAGGTGGACCGCGAAGGCGGCGACGGATCCGGCGAGCGCCTGCTTCTGGAGGCCGGCGTTCTGGTTGCCCCGGTTGAAGAGGTCGCGGATCAGCTCGGGGTGCGCCGCGAAGAGCTTGGTGTAGAAGCGCTCGGTGATCTCGCCTATCGCCGCTCCCACGGCGGGCAGGGTGGCTCGTACGGTCGCGGTCGACTTCTCGGAAAGCATCGTGGCTCCTCGCGTGCGCTCTTGCTCGTGCTGTTGTTCGTGCCGGTGTGAATTGGCATCTGAGATGCGCATTTATGGTCGCGGAAAAGTGCGGCCGGAGGTGGCGTGAGACCGTACGGACTTCTGTTCGAGGTCCTGGTGGGGCCGGGCCTCGCGGGTCGCCGGGCGGTGGGAACCGGCCATCCGGCCGGGGTGGTCAGGGTCCGTCGGCCCCTGTCGGGGCCCGGCCGGAAATGCCCAGCAGGAGCGGTCCCGTGGGAGCCGCCACCAGGTCGTTCACCGTCAGCGGCTCCAGTGCGGCGAAGAAGGCCTCCTGGGCCCTGCGCAGGGCCCCGCGCAGCAGGCAGGCGCCGCGCAGCGGGCAGGGCGTGGTGCCGTCGCAGTCCACCACGTCGCCCGCGCCCTCCAGCTCGCGCACCACCCCGCCCACCGAGGCGGCCCGGCCCGCGGAGGTCAGGGCGAGCCCGCCGCCGCGGCCGCGCCGTGCCTCGACCAGCCCGAGGTGCTGCAGCCTGGCGACCACCTTGGCCGTGTGGGTGTACGGGACCTCCATGGTCGCCGCCACGTCGCGGGTGGTCGGGAGCTCGCTCTCCTCGACCGCCAGGCGCATCAGGACGCGCAGGGCCAGGTCGGTGAATCGGGTCAGCCGCATGGGGTCACCGTAGGAAAAGTTGCATCTTCACTGCAAGTTAACGGGGCGCAGGTGCGGGGCGGCCTGGCCGAAAACGATGGGGTGCGAGGGGCGCCCGAGATGCCTGAGGGAGGAGGGAGGCCCGAAAGGGTGCCCCGCCCCCGGACGGAGTAGTCCCACCCTTTTGTGTAATGGTCCCATCACGTTCTGTACTGAAAGGCTGATCCCGCAGATCCATGGAGTGATCGAAAGGGAAACACATGTCGGTCCAGGCGGGTTCCGAACCCGAGGCCCAGGCACCACAGCGCAGTCTCGGGACGACGGCCGCGCGGAACTTGGCCACCACGACCAAGTCCGCACCGCAGATGCAGGAGATCACCTCCCGGTGGCTCCTGAAGATGCTGCCGTGGGTCTCGGTACAGGGCGGCACGTACCGCGTGAACCGCCGGCTGAGCTACTCGGTCGGCAACGGCGTCGTCGAGTTCATCAAGACCGGCACCCAGGTCCAGGTGATCCCCGCCGAGCTGGGCGAGCTCCCGCTGCTGCGCGACTACGAGGACCTCGACGTCCTCGGTGAACTGGCCCAGCGCTGCCGGCAGATCGACTTCGAGCCCGGCCAGGAGCTGACCGCCTTCGGCAGCCCCGCCGACCAGGTGTTCCTGCTCGCCCACGGCCGCGTCGACCAGATCGGCCCGGGCCCGTACGGGGACGACGCCGTCCTGCAGACCGTGGCCGACGGCGCCTACTTCGGCGAGGACGCCCTGGTCGATGAAGAATCGATTTGGGAGTACACGGCCCGCGCCGCCACCGCCGGCACCGCGCTGGTCCTGACCCGCCAGGACTTCCAGCTCCTCGCCGACCGCGTCGACTCGCTGCGCGCGCACCTGGACAACGTACGGACGCTGCCCGCTCAGCGCACCAACAAGTACGGCGAGGCCGCGATCGACCTCTCCGCCGGCCACCAGGGCGAGGCCGTCCTCCCCGGCACCTTCGTGGACTACGAGGCGCGCCCGCGCGAGTACGAACTGTCCATCGCACAAACGGTCCTGCGGGTGCACAGCCGCGTCGCGGACCTCTACAACCACCCGATGAACCAGACCGAGCAGCAGTTGCGGCTCACGGTCGAGGCGCTGCGCGAGCGCCAGGAGCACGAGATGCTCAACAACCGCGACTTCGGCCTGCTCCACAACGCCGACTACGACCAGCGCATCCAGCCGCACGACGGCGCGCCCAGCCCGGACGACATGGACCAGCTGCTGAGCATGCGGCGCGGCTCCAAGTTCTTCCTGGCCCACCCCAAGGCGATCGCCGCGTTCGGCCGCGAGTGCAACAAGCGCGGGCTCTACCCGGAGTCGGTGGAGATCGACGGCAACCGGGTGCCGTCCTGGCGCGGCGTGCCGATCTTCCCCAGCAACAAGATCCCGATCAGCGACGCCCGGACGACGTCCATCCTGTGCATGCGCACCGGCGAGGACGAGCAGGGCGTCATCGGCCTGCACCAGCCGGGCATCCCGGACGAGATCGAGCCGAGCCTGTCGGTCCGCTTCATGGGGATCAGCGAGCAGGCGATCATCTCGTACCTGGTCACCGCCTACTTCTCCGCCGCCGTGCTGGTGCCGGACGCGCTCGGCGTGCTGGAGAACGTCGAGATCGGCCGCTGGCGCTGAGTACGGTGAACGCCACCGCGACCGGTGAGGGCCAGGAGGCCGCCGCCCTCCTGGAGCGGACGAGGCGCACGGTCAACCCGGAGCTGCGCCGGACCGTCGAGAGCCTGCCCGGTGGGATGCGCCGCGTGGCGATGTACCACTTCGGCTGGGAGCACGAGGACGGCACCCCGGCCGCGGGCAACGCCGGCAAGGCCATCCGGCCGGCCCTGGTCCTCGCCGCGGCCCAGGCGCTCGCGGGGCCGGGGACGGGGCGGGACGACGAGGCCGTACGGGCCGCGGTGGCCGTGGAGCTGGCGCACAACTTCACGCTGCTGCACGACGACGTCATCGACAAGGACGTCCGGCGGCGCGGCCGCGCCACCGCCTGGACCGTCTTCGGGACACCGGACGCGGTCATCACGGGCGACGCCATGATGGCGCTCGCGCTGCGGCTGCTCGCGGAGGATCCGCATCCGGCCGCCGCGGCGGCCTCCTCCCGGCTCGCCGCGTGCGTCATCGAGCTGTGCGCCGGCCAGCAGGCCGACTGTGCCTTCGAGCAGCGGCCGGACGTCTCCCTCGACGAGTGCCTGACCATGGCGACGGCCAAGACCGGCGCCCTGCTGGGCTGCGCGTGCGCGCTCGGCGCGCTGTACGCCGGCGCCGGGCCGGACGAGGTCGACGCCATGGACGCCTTCGGACGGGAGGCCGGGCTGGCCTTCCAGCTGATCGACGACCTGATCGGCATCTGGGGGGATCCGGGCCACACCGGCAAGCCCGCGGGGGCCGACCTGATCGCCCGCAAGAAGTCCCTCCCGGTCGTGGCCGCCCTCACTTCCGGCACCGCGGCGGGGGAGGAACTGGCGACGCTGTACGCGGGCCCCATGGACGGGGACGACGTACGCGCCGCGGCGGACGCGGTGGACCGGGCGGGCGGGCGCGACTGGGCCCAGGCCCATGCCGCGGACCGGATGGGGCGGGCGGTCCAGCAGCTGTCGCGCGCCGTGCCGGACCTCGCGGCGGCGGGCGGGCTGCTGGCGCTCGCGGAGTTCGTGACGCGCCGCACGCGGTGAGGGCGCGACCGAGGCCTGTTCCGGCACGGCACGGTGCCGGAACGGGCCTTACCGCGGGTCCGCGCCAACTCTAGGATCGCTCACGGTTGTTGACGCGTGAGCGAAGGGTGTGACCAGTGGCGCTGGAGATACGTCAGGCGGATCAGTCGGACCGGGACGCGGTGGCGCGGCTGCTCGACGAGGCCTTCCGCACGGACCCGGTGAGCAGCTGGGTGTTCCCGGACCCGGCCCACCGGGCCGCGGTGCACGGGAAGTTCCTCGGCGTCTTCGTGGACGTGGCGCTGGCCGAGGGGCGGATCGACTACGCGGTGGACGGTTCGGCGGCCGCGCTGTGGCTGCGGATCCCGGCGGGCGAGCCCGAGGGGGAGGACGAGATCCCGGCACGGATGCGCGCGGTGGCCGATCCGGACAACGAGCGGTGCGAGCTGGTCGGCCGGCTGACGGGCGCGGTGCACCCGACGGCGGAGGAGCACGAGTACCTGCTGATGATCGCGGTCGCCCCGGACCGGCAGGGGCAGGGGCTGGGCGGCGAGCTGATCCGGCCGGTGCTGGAGCGCTGCGACCGCGAGGGCGTGCCGGCGTACCTGGAGGCGAGCAGCGAGCGCAGCAAGGGGCTGTACGAGCGGCTCGGGTGGGAGTTCACGGGTGAGGCGGTGCGCCTGCCGGAAGGGCCGCTGATGTGGCCGATGTGGCGCAAGCCGCGCGGATAGGCGGGGCCGGGGGAAGAGGGCGTGGGAGGGGCGGGAGGGCGGCGAATAGGGCTTGCCTTACCACTTTAGGTGAAGTACTTTCGCTGCCGTGCCACCGGTGTGGGGGTGCGGTCGAACGGAAGAGAATCGCTTGCGCAAGCTCACGTACTTCATCGCCACGTCGGTCGACGGCTTCATCGGGGCCCCGGACGGCGACGGCGATTTCTTCTACTCCCACGTCGACGCCGAGTTCGTCGAACACCTCAAGGCCGAGTACCCGGAGACCATCGCGGCCCAGGGGCGCGCCGCCCTCGGGATCGCCGACGCCGAGCCGAAGCGCTTCGACGCGGTCCTCATGGGCCGCAACACCTACGAGCCGGGCCTCAAGGCGGGCATGACCAGCCCCTACGGCCACCTGCCCGGGCAGTACGTCGTCTCGCGCTCCCTCACCACCTCGCCGGACCCCGAGGTCGAGCTGATCTCCGGGGACGTCGCGGCCCGGGTCCGCGAACTCAAGGCCCGGGACGGGCTCGGCATCTGGCTCTGCGGCGGCGCCGACCTCGCCGGCCGGCTGATCGACGAGATCGACGAGTTCATCGTCAAGACCTACCCCGTCTTCCTGGGGACCGGCATGCCGATGTCACGGGCCGGATTCGGGGTGCGCCCCCTGGAGCTGACCGGGGCCAAGATCCTCGGCGGCGGCCAGACGATCACCTCGTACGCCGTCAAGCGCTGAGCCGGCCGGCCACCGGGTCCGAGGCCCCCGAAACGCGCCGAACCGGCCTACCGTGGAGGTATGGCCGGTGAACAGCAGCAGCGCGCACACGAGACGGTCGCCCCGCAGGCCGGGCACGAACAGCAGACGTGCCCGGCGTGCGGGCGCCTCGTCGACACGGTGGTCAGACGGCGCAAGTCCCTCGGGATCTTCATTCCGGTGTGGGGCCGGGGCCCCTGCCGGAACCCGGGATGCCCCGCTTACGCGGACCCCGAGGAGCGGTGACTCAGCCCTTGGCCGCGAGTTCCTTCGCGCCCAGGCCCGAGGCGAAGCCGTTGGCCCAGAGCTGGTTGACGCGCGCCCGCTCGGCGGAGTTCGGGGTGGCGTTCTGGCACGAGGTGCCCGGTCCGCCGCCCGACATCAGCTCGGAACACGGACCCGAGTAGTGGTCCGGGAGGCCCAGCACGTGGCCGGTCTCGTGCGCGGTCACGCGGGTGGAGTTGTACTGCTGGTTCTGCCGGTAGTCCAGGAAGATGTAGCCGCGGCCGTGCCCGTCCGTGCTCGCGTACGAGCCGCGGGAGTCGTTGCCCTCGCGGTACGAGAAGTTCCCGCCGGAGGAGACCTCCTGGAGCTTGACGTTGCTCACCGAGCTGTTCCAGATCTGCGTGGAGCGGGCTATCTGGGTGCGGAAGCTGGGCGCGCTGCGGGTGTTGTACGTGACGGTCACGGCCAGGACGCCGGGGTTCGCGGCGCGCTGCTCGGCGACCGAGCGCTGCACGGCCTCGAAGAAGGCGCGGTTGGCGGCCTCGTTCTCCGGTGAGCCCGCGTACGCGGCATAGCCGGCGGCATCGCCGACGGGGGCGGGAGCGGCGCTGGCGGTGGGGGTGACACCGAGGGCGGCGGCGAGGCCGAGGCCGACGGTCGTGGCCAGAACGGCCTTACGGGAGTGGCGCATGTGGGGGAGCTCCTACTCGTCCGGTGCGGTGGGGGGTGGGTCGTTCGGTACCGGAGTCTGCGGGAGCGCCGTGGTCCGGCGGATGATGTCACTGCCCGATAGCGCCGGCCTATCGGGAAGATTTCGACAGCCCAACTAGCGTGAGAATGGCGGGATTCGGGGGGCTATCAGTGGCTGGTGCGGTCCACCGCGACCGGCCTACTCTCGGGTCATGGAGCTTGAGGTCAGGCACCTGCGCGCGCTGTGCGCCATCGCCGACGCCGGCAGTCTGCACAAGGCCGCCCGGCAACTCGGCGTGAGCCAGCCCTCCTTGACGACCCAGCTGCGCCGCATCGAACGGGCCCTGGACGGCGAGCTGTTCCTGCGCGAGCGGACCGGCTGCCGGCCCACCCCCTTCGGCCGGACCGTCCTCGGCCGGGCGCGGCCGTTGCTCGCCGAGATGGCCGCGCTGGTGGCCGAGGCCCGGGCGCAGGCCCGGGGCCCGCGGCTGAACATCGGCTCCACGGCCAGCCGGGCGCTTCCGGGATGGCTGCGGCGGCTGCACCGGCGGATGCCGGACACCGACACCTCGCTGGTGGTGGACGTCTCCGCCAACGCGCTGCTGCGGATGGTGGCCTCGGGGCAGCTGGACGTGGCGTTCGTGCACGAGGTGGAGGGCAGCCCGCTGCGGGTGCCGGCCGGTCTGCAGCTGCACGTGCTGATGGAGCGGGAGCCGCAGTTCGTGTCGATGTCCCCGGACCATCCGGCCGCCGGGCAGGCGGTCGTCTCCTTACAGGACCTGGCGGCCGACCGCTGGATGGTCGACCCCTCGGTCGACGGCGAGTGGGACGGGCTGCGGCGGGTCTTCGCGGGGGCCGGGCTCGATCCGCCGGTGCTGCACGCCGACTACCACACGGCGACCTCGCTGATCATCTCCGGTGAGGCGGTCGCGCCCTGCCAGCCCACGTCCGGGCCCCGCGACGACATGGCGATCCGGCCGCTGTCGGGGGACCCCCTCGCCGTACGGCTGCTGCTGGCGACCCGGCCCGGCGCGCACGCGGAGGTCTACGAGGACCTCCGCGCCGCCTATCGCGAGGCGGCCCTGCGCACGCCCCCGTACCGCGCCTGGCTCCACCACCACGCGAGCCCCCTGCTGGCGGCCTGACGGCCCACCGGGGCCCGCCCCCCTGACCCGCGCCGAACGCCGGCGGGGCCGGATCCCCCGGCCCCGCCGGCGTTTCGGCATGCCCGCGCACAGGCTTGACTTCCCTTGACCGCGATATATCGTGTTCTCAGAAGACGCGATATGTTGCGTGCGTCGAGCCCGGTCCGTGAACGCACGAGGAGGATCAGCACCATGGCAGAGCAGTCGTCCCGGCCGTCGCCTTCGCAGTCGACCTGGCACGTCGCCGAACCGCGGAAGGTCACCTTCGAAACGCCGGTGACCGAGCTCCGCGTACGCGTCGTCAGCGGCACGGTGAACGTGGTCGCCGCCGAGGAGGGCCCGGCCCGCCTGGAGGTGACCGAGGTCGACGGACCGCCGCTGTACGTGGTGCAGGACGGCGGCACCCTCACCGTCTCCTACGAGGACGTGCCCTGGAACGGCTCCCAGGGCTTCAAGCAGTGGTTCGAGTCCAAGCCCTGGAAGGCGTGGTCCGGTTCCGCCGCCGGCCGCAAGGCCTGGGAGCGCAGCGCCGCGATCACCCTCACCGTCCCCGCGGCCACCCGGGTGCAGGTGGCCGCGGTCGACGCCACCGCGTTCGTCTCCGGCATCTCCGGCGGCACGGAGGTCAACGAGGTCTCCGGC
Source organism: Streptomyces sp. NPDC046308 (assembly GCF_055588065.1). Classification (NCBI taxonomy): domain Bacteria; kingdom Bacillati; phylum Actinomycetota; class Actinomycetes; order Kitasatosporales; family Streptomycetaceae; genus Streptomyces; species Streptomyces sp. NPDC046308. Next base: position 489,312 of record NZ_JBVJFB010000003.1, on the reverse strand, counting down.
GATGCCACGCTGGTCGGGCTCTCCGGCCGGGTCAAGGCGCACAGCGTCTCCGGCAGCGTCGAGGCCCAGTCGGTCACCGGCGACCTCCGCTTCCACTCCGTGTCCGGCGGCCTCACGGTCGTCGACGGCGAGGGCGTGAGCGTACGGGCCGACTCGGTCAGCGGCGACATGCTTCTCGACCTGGACCTCGACCCGGCGGCCGCGCGCCCCGTGGACATCGCGCTCAACTCCGTCTCCGGGCAGGTCGCGATCCGCCTCCCGCACCCCGCCGACGCCCGCGTGGAGGCCAACACCGCCACCGGCGGCGTCTCCAACGCCTTTGAGGACCTGCGGGTCTCCGGCCAGCTGGGCGCCAAGCGGATCACCGGCACGCTCGGCTCCGGCACCGGCACCCTGCGGGCCACCACCGTCTCCGGCGGCATCGCGCTGCTGCGCCGCCCGCCGTCCGACGCCGATGCCCCCGCGCCCGCCGCCGCTCCCCCCGCGCTCGACAAGAAGGTGCTCTGACATGCCGCCCGTCTTCGCCCACGGCCGCCTCCGCCTCTACCTCCTCAAGCTGCTGGACGAGGCCCCGCGCCACGGGTACGAGGTGATCCGCCTGCTGGAGGAGCGCTTCCAGGGCCTGTACGCCCCCTCCGCGGGCACCGTGTACCCGCGGCTGGCCAAGCTGGAGGCCGAGGGCCTCGTCACGTACGCCACCGAGGGCGGGCGCAAGGTGTACTCCATCACCGAGGCGGGGCGCGCCGAGCTGGCCGACCGCGGCGGTGAACTCGCCGACCTGGAGCTGGAGATCCGCGACTCGGTCACCGAACTGGCCGCGGAGATCCGCAGCGACGTCCGCGGCGCGGCGGGTGACCTGCGGCGCGAGCTGCGGGAGGCGGCCTCCGCGTCCGCGACCCAGGTCGAGGACGAGTCCTGGAAGGCGGCCAAGGAGGAGCTGCGCAAAGCGAGGCAGGAGTGGAAGGAACAGGCGCGGCGGGCCAAGGACGAGAGCCGCCGGGCCCGCGAGGAGGCCCAGCAGGCCCGCCGCCAGGCCAAGGAGGCGCAGGAGCGGGCCCGCGAGGAGGTCCAGCGCATAGCGGTGCAGCTGCAGGAACAGTTCGCCAAGTCCGGTGGGGTGCTGGGGAGTCTGGCGGGTGCGTGGCTGGGCGGCGGGGCGTCGTCGGCCGGGCCGACGGCTCCGGCGGCCGGTGCGGATGTGGATGCGGATGCGGATGCGGACGCTCGTGTGGGCTGGGCCGAGGATCTGGTGCCCAGCGGTGACCCGGCGCGGGATCTGGACCGGCTGCTGGACCGCTTCCGCGACGAGGTGCGGGACGCTGCGCGGGACCACGGGGTGAGTGCGGCGCAGGTGGCCGAGGCGCGGGTGGGGCTGGCGGCGGCCGTCGCCCGGCTGAGGGCGACGCTGCGGGCCGGCTAGGGGCCTCGGCCGCGCCGCCGTAGCGGGGACTCCGCCCCGGCGCCTCAAACGCCGGCGGGGCTCAAAGATCGGGGCTCCGCCCCGGACCCCGCGCCTCAAACGCCGGCGGGGCTGGAGGGTGCGGCGGGGCTCAAAGATCGGGGCTCCGCCCCGGACCCCGCGCCTCAAACGCCGGCGGGGCTGGAAGGTGCGGTGGGGCTCAACGATCGGGGCTCCGCCCCGGACCCCGCGCCTCAAACGCCGGCGAGGCTGAAGGGTGCGGCGGGGCTGGGTGGTGCGGTGGGGCTGGAGATCGGGGCTGCGCCTCGAGCCCCGCGCCTCAAGTGGCGGCGGGGCCGGAGGGGTCAGGCGGCCAGGGTGGTTTCGGCTGTGGTGTAGGTGATGCCGTGGTCCGTCAGGACCTCGGAGACCGTGCCGGGGCGGGAGAGCAGGGCCAGCAGCAGGTGCAGGGTGCCGATGTGGTTGTCCTTGCGGCCCAGGGCGACGCGGAGGGACTGTTCCAGGACCTTCTTCGATCCCTCGGTGAAGGGCACGCGGTAGCTGCCGGCGCGGTCGTCGTCCGGCTCGTCGCGGCCCAGGGCCGAGCGGAGTGAGGCGCGCAGGGTCCGCCTGCGCGGCGCGGGGGCCGCGAGCGCGCCCTCGCCATGGGTCTCCTCGATGCGGGAGACGATCTCGGTGAGGTCGATGCCCAGTCCGGCCAGCGCCTCCTCGTCGGCCCGGGACATGCCGCCCCGGCGGCGGGCCGCCGCCAGATCGGCGGCCACCCTCGCGCGGTCGACGCCCAGCCGGTCCAGGGCCCCCAGCTCCAGCAGGGAGAGCAGCAGGTGCTCCTCGGTCACGGTGGCGGCCCCGGCCCGCCGGGCCTCGGTCATCGCCCCCGTCACGGTGTTCCGGGCGTCGGTCGTGAAGCGTTCGAACATCAAAGCCTCCCGTACTTCTTGTGCACGGCCTGCCGGCTCACGCCCAGCTCGGCCGCGATCTCCTGCCAGGACCACCCCTGCGCGCGGGCACTGCGTACCTGTACGGCCTCCAGCTGCTCCAGCAGCCTCCGGAGGGCGGCCACGGCACGCAGGCCCACACGCGGATCGCGGTCACCGGCCCGCTCGGCGAGATCGGTTGCTTCCGTCATGATGTCAATTTAGGTTGACGCGGGAGGGGTTGTCAACCTTCATTGACACATCCGGGCCTACGGGTTGAGGACGATCTTCCCGAAGAGGTCGCCCGCCGCGAGCTTCTCGAAGCCCTCGCGCGCCCGGTCCAGCGGCAGCACCTCGTCGATGACCGGCCGGAGCCCGGTCGTCGCGCAGAACGACAGCAGGTCCTCCAGCTCGTCCTTCGAGCCCATCGTGGAGCCGACCACCTTCAGTTCCAGGAAGAAGATCCGGGTCAGCTCGGCGTGTGCCGGACGGTCGCCGCTCGTGGCACCGGAGATCACCAGGGTGCCGCCGGGACGCAGGGACTTCACCGAGTGGGACCAGGTGGCCGCGCCCACCGTCTCGATCACCGCGTCCACCCGCTGCGGCAGCCGCGCGCCCGGCTCGTACGCCTCCACCGCGCCCAGCTCCACGGCCCGCTTGCGCTTGGCCTCGTCCCGGCTGGTGGCGAAGACCCGCAGGCCGGCCGCCTTGCCGAGGGCGATGGCGGCGGTCGCGACCCCGCCGCCGGCGCCCTGGACGAGTACGGAGTCCCCGGGGCGGACCCCGGCGTTGGTGAACAGCATCCGGTACGCCGTCAGCCAGGCCGTCGGCAGGCAGGCGGCCTCCTCGAAGGTCAGCTCGGCGGGCTTGCGCAGGACGTTCCACGCGGGGACGGTCACCTGCTCGGCGAAGGTCCCCTGGTAGCGCTCGGTCAGGATCGAGCGGGGCTCGTCGGGGCCGACCCCGTGGCCGCTCTGGCCGATCACGGAGTGCAGGACGACCTCGTTGCCGTCCTGGTCGATCCCGGCGGCGTCGCAGCCGAGGATCATCGGCAGTCTTTCCTCGCCGAGACCCACCCCGCGCAGCGACCACAGGTCGTGGTGGTTGAGGGAGGCGGCCTTGACGTTCACGGTCACCCAGCCGGGCCGGGCCTCCGGTGCCGGGCGGTCGCCCAGTACGAGGCCGTTCAGCGGCTGGTCACGGTCGATTCGGGCGGCGTAGGCAGCGAACATGCCGCGACGCTACCGCTCGGTAGGGCCGTGTTCCAGCCCCTCGCGAAACGCCCGCCTGAGGCCTTCGTCTCAGCCGCCCCGCCGCCGCCCGCCGCTCCCGGCCCGGAGGCGCACCGCGCCGAGCAGGAGTGGAGGCCCGCCCGGGGCCGCACCGTGCGAGCGGCGCGGCACAAGGCGAGGGCCCGGCCGGAAGGATCCGGCCGGGCCCTCGCCCGTGCAGCTGCTCGCGCGGCGGTCAGGCCAGGCGGGCCACGCCGTCGGCCTTCGCCGCGGCGGCGACGGCCGTGGCGACGGCCTCCGCGACGCGCTCGTCGAAGGGCGACGGGATCACGTAGTCGGCGGCGAGCTCGTCACCCACGACACCGGCGATGGCGTCGGCGGCGGCGATCTTCATGCCCTCGGTGATCCGGGTGGCCCGGACCTTGAGGGCGCCCTGGAAGATGCCCGGGAACGCCAGCACGTTGTTGATCTGGTTCGGGAAGTCCGAGCGGCCCGTGGCCACGACCGCCGCGTACTTGTGCGCGACGTCCGGGTGGACCTCCGGGTTCGGGTTGGCCATGGCGAAGACGAAGGCGTCCTTCGCCATCGAGGCCACCGCCTCCTCCGGGACCGTACCGCCGGAGACGCCGATGAAGACGTCCGCGCCCGCGAGGGCCTGCTCCAGCGAACCGGTTTGGCCGGTCTTGTTGGTCAGGCTCGCGATCTCCGCCTTGACGTCCGTCAGGTCGGAGCGGTCCGCCGACACGACGCCCTTGCGGTCGGTGACGCAGACGTCGCCGATGCCCGCGTCCACCAGGATCTTGGCGATGGCGATGCCCGCCGCGCCCGCGCCCGAGATGACGGCGCGCAGGTCGCCGAGGGTGCGACCCGTGAGCTTCGCGGCGTTGCGCAGTGCGGCCAGCGTCACGATGGCCGTGCCGTGCTGGTCGTCGTGGAAGATCGGGATGTCCAGCGCCTCCTGGAGGCGCCGCTCGATCTCGAAGCAGCGGGGGGCCGAGATGTCCTCCAGGTTGACCCCGCCGAAGGACGGGGCGAGGCGGATGACCGTCTCGATGATCTCGTCCGTGTCCTTGGTGGCGAGCGCGATCGGAACCGCGTCCACACCACCGAACTGCTTGAAGAGAATGGCCTTGCCCTCCATGACGGGGAGGGAGGCCTCGGGGCCGATGTCACCGAGTCCGAGCACGGCCGTTCCGTCGGTGACGACGGCGACCACGTTGGACTTCCAGGTGTACTCGTTCACCAGCTCCGGCTGCTCGGCGATGGCGCTGCACACCTTCGCCACGCCGGGCGTGTACGCGAGGGACAGGTCGTCCTTGTTGGTGACCGGCACCGTGGCCTGGATGGCCATCTTGCCGCCCCGGTGCAGCGCGAACACCGCGTCCGGGTTGTTGTCCGTGACGCTGTCGCTGCGAGGGTTGATGATCTCCGCTGCCACTGTGTGTGACCCCTTAAGTCCTTTGAATCGTTGAGGGTGGCCACTCCTGGTTAAGGGGTGGGCGGGCACCGCGTCCGTACTCCGCATCGACGGTTGGCCCGTCTCCGCGGAGGGGAGGTTCGTACGCGCGGGCGCGCCGCACGCGCGCCCTGAGCCCCGGATGAGGGGTGTAAGGATCTGTTCTACCCGAAGAACGCTCGCCCAGACGAGTCGATTCCCGCTCAATCGTAGGTCGGTTGCCCCGCTTTTGGCGAAAAGTCCAAACCTTGTTGTCCGGCAGACGAGACGCTCCGTAGAAACTGCGGTGAAAAGGCCAGGTCACGGCAGGTTCTGCGGTCTCGAACGCCCATGTCCGCAGTCCTGTTGGGCTACCCCCACCGCCCGTTATGCGATTTTGACCTGACGGGCACCCTGAATGTCTCAGTCCGAATGGCAAGATGCCGTAATCACACGAGGTCGCGACACTCGATGGTGCGTGTCCGACCGTTTTTCGATGCTTTTCCACCACTGCCGGAGGAACCAAGCCATGACCGCTAGCACCACCCGTCGTACGACCGCCGCACGGTCCCGGATCGCCGCGGTCGGCGCGATCGCGGTCGCCGGCGCCCTGATCCTCACCGGTTGTGGTGACCAGACCGACAAGGCCTCCACCAGCCCGTCCGGTGCGGCGAACAGCAGCGCTCCGCTCTTCTCGAAGCTCCCCAAGAAGATCCAGGACGCCGGTGTCATCAAGGTCGGCACGGACGCGACCTACGCGCCCATGGAGTTCACCGAGGGTGGCAAGATCGTCGGCGTCGACCCCGACGTCGCGGCGGCCCTGAGCAAGCAGCTCGGCGTGCAGTTCAAGTTCGAGTCCGGCACCTTCGACACCCTCATCGGCAGCATGCAGACGGGTCGCAGCGACCTGGTCATGTCCTCGCTGACCGACACCAAGGCCCGTCAGGAGGGCCTGGACGACAAGGGCGCCAAGACCGGTGCCGGTGTCGACTTCGTCGACTACTTCTCCGCCTCGACCGGCATCCTGGTCAAGAAGGGCAACCCCCAGGGCATCAAGACCCTCGACGACCTGTGCGGCAAGACGGTCGCCGTGCAGCGCGGCACCACGTACGAGGAGTCCGCCAAGACCCAGGCCGAGAAGTGCAAGACGGACGGCAAGGGCGAGCTCAAGATCGAGTCCTTCCCGACCGACGCCGAGGCCCAGACCCGAGTGAAGGCCGGCGGCGCCGCCGCGGACCTGAACGACTCCCCGGTCGCCGCGTACATCGCGCAGACCGCCGGCGGCGGCAACGACTTCGAGGCCATCGCCAACCCGACCGACGCCGGCCTCTTCGGCATCGCGGTGGACAAGAAGAACACCGAGCTGCGCGACGCGCTCAAGGAAGCCCTCGACGCGGTCATCAAGGACGGCACCTACAAGGCTGCCCTCGACAAGTGGAACGCGGGCTCCGGCGCCGTGACCGAGGCCAAGATCAACGCCGGTTCCTGACCTCCGCGTACCACCGCAGCACACTGAAGGGCAGTCACTGTGACTGACAAGCTCGACAAGGTCCCGGGCCCGGCGGACACCCCGCCGTCCGGGACCGTACCCCCCGAGGCGATCCGCGCCATTCCGGTCCGCCACTACGGCCGCTGGGTCAGCGGCGTGGTCGTCATCGGCCTGGTCGTGGCGCTCGCGATGGCCTTCTCCCAGGGCAACGTGCGCTGGGCGACCGTGCCGGAGAAGCTGTTCGACCCCACCATCCTCCGTGGCGTCGGCAACACGATCTGGATCAGCGTCGCCTCGATGGCCCTGGGCCTGGTGCTCGGTGTCCTCTTCGCCGTCATGCGGCTTTCGAAGAACCCGGTCACCAGCACCATCGCCTGGTTCTACATCTGGCTGTTCCGCGGCACCCCGGTGTACGTGCAGCTCCTCATCTGGTTCAACCTCGCCCTGATCTTCCCGATCCTGAACCTCGGGTTCTACAAGGACGAGATGACCCAGGTCATGACGCCCTTCCTGGCCGCCCTGCTGGGCCTCGGCCTCAACGAGGGCGCGTACATGGCGGAGATCGTCCGGGCCGGCATCCAGTCGGTCGACGAGGGCCAGACCGAGGCCTCGCACGCGCTCGGCATGACCCGCCTGCAGACGATGCGCCGCGTCGTCCTGCCGCAGGCCATGCGGGTGATCGTGCCGCCGTCGGGCAACGAGTTCATCAACATGCTCAAGACCTCGTCGCTCGTCGTCGCCGTGCAGTACTTCGACCTGCTGCGCGCGGCCCAGGACATCGCGTCCACCTCGTTCGCGGTGATGGAGATGTTCTTCGTCGCCTCGATCTGGTACCTCGCCCTGACCAGCGTGTTCAGCGTCGGCCAGTACTACCTGGAGCGCCGCTACGCCCGCGGTGCGCTCCGCTCCCTGCCGCCCACGCCGCTGCAGAAGATCAAGGCGAAACTCTCCAGCTTCTCGAACCGCAAGGCGGTGGCCTGATGACGACTGCCATGGTGAAGGCCGAGGGCGTCCACAAGTCCTACGGTGCGGCGCACATCCTCAAGGGCATCGACCTCGAGGTCGCCCCGCGTGAGGTCTTCTGCCTGGTCGGCCCGTCCGGCTCCGGCAAGTCGACCTTCCTGCGGTGCATCAACCACCTGGAGCAGGTCAACGCCGGACGGCTGTACGTCGACGGGGAGCTCGTCGGCTACCGCCAGAAGGGCGACAAGCTCTACGAGCTGAAGGACAGCGAGGTCGCGGCCCAGCGCCGGGACATCGGCATGGTCTTCCAGCGCTTCAACCTCTTCCCGCACATGACTGCCATAGAGAACGTCATGGAAGCCCCGGTCATGGTCAAGGGCGAGTCCAAGGCGGTGGCGCGCGAGCGCGCGATCAGGCTGCTGGACCGCGTGGGCCTCGGCGACAAGGGCGGGAACTACCCCAGCCAGCTCTCCGGCGGCCAGCAGCAGCGCGTGGCGATCGCCCGCGCGCTCGCCATGGAGCCGAAGCTGATGCTCTTCGACGAGCCCACCTCGGCGCTCGACCCGGAGCTGGTGGGTGACGTCCTCGACGTCATGCGCGACCTGGCCGAATCGGGCATGACCATGATCGTGGTCACGCACGAGATGGGCTTCGCCCGCGAGGTCGGCGACAACCTCGTCTTCATGGACGGCGGCGTGGTCGTCGAGTCGGGCAACCCGCGCGACGTGCTGGGCAACCCGCAGCACGACCGCACGAAGGCGTTCCTGTCCAAGGTGCTCTAGGGCTCCGGCGCTCCGGTGCGCTCGTCGCACCGGCGGACAGGTGAGGGGCGGTACGGGATTCCCGTACCGCCCCTCACACGTGCTCAAGTCCCTACTTCAGACCTAGGACCAGCGCGTCCGAGGGGGAGCGCCAGACGGTACGGGCCTCGGCGAAGCCCGCTCGCAGCAGGGCGGCGGTGTGCCAGGCCTCGGGCGGGGTGTCGCCGTCCGCGTGCTCCCCGTAGATCGCGAAGCGCTGCCTGACCGGCTCCGCGAGGAGCGGGTCGGCGGCGGCGAGCTCCCACCACTCGCGCCAGTCCACCGCGCCGGCCGTCCTGGCCCGGTCCATGCCGGCGTGCCGGTGGGCGTGCTCGGCGGCGTCGATGCGCGGGGTGGCCGGGTCGGGCATGTGGTCGGCGTTCATGAACACCCCGCCGGGGGCGACGAGCGGCGCGAGCTGCCCGTACAGGACGGACAGATCGTCGCTGTGCAGCCAGTGCAGGGCGGTGGCGGTCAGGACCGCGTCGTACGAGTCGTGGGGGAGGGCGGCGCGCCAGTGCGGGTCCTTGAGGTCGGCGGTCACGAAGGTGACCCGCCCGTCCCCGGCGAAGTGGCCCTCGGCGATCGTCAGCAGCGCGGGGTCGAGATCGACACCCGTACTGGTGGCTCCCGGGAACCTCTTGAGGACGCGGTCCGTGATACTTCCCGTACCGCACGCGAGATCCAGCACCCGGGGGGTGGGGCCGACCAGGGCCTCGACCATGTCCAGCATCACCCGGAACCGCTCCTCGCGGTCGGGCATGTACCACTCCTGCTGCCGGTCCCAGCTGTCCTGCCAGGCCTGCCAGTACCCCTTGCCGGTAGTGGTATCCGCCGTATCTGCCGTATTCGTCGTATGCGCCACCACGAACCCCTCCATACGTAATACCCTCGAAGACGTCTCAGCCGTTACAGAGACACTAATCCGCAGCCGTAAGGACTACAAGTGGAACTGGCCCATTACTCGGACTTCGCCGTGCGCCTGGTCAACACCGAGGAGCCGGCCCGCAACAAGGACGAGCTCACCTCCGTGGACGCCGTCCGTGCCCTGTTCGGCGCAAGCGTGCAGATGGCCCGCCGCGTCACCGACACCGACGTCACCCGCTTCCGCAACGTACGGGCCCGGCTGCGCGCCGTCTTCGAGGCGGCCGACGGCGGCGACGACGTCCTCGCGGTCGACCTGCTGAACTCGCTCCTCATGGAGTTCCCGGTCAGCCCCCAGGTCTCCGGGCACAAGACCATCGGCGAGGACGGCCGCCCCGACTGGCACATCCACCTCGCCGAGCACCCCTCGAACGCATCGGCGGGCTACGCCGCCATGGCGGCCATGGGCCTGGCCTTCGCCCTCACCGAGCACGGCCCCGACCGCCTCGGCCTGTGCCAGGCCGCGCCCTGCCGCAACGCCTACCTCGACACCTCCACCAACCGCTCCCGGCGCTACTGCTCCGACCGCTGCGCGACCCGGGCCAACGTGGCCGCCTACCGCGCCCGCAAGCGGCTGGAGGCCGAGGCGTCCGCCGGCAGCGGGCGCAGCGCCGAGGCCGCCCAGGACAGCCGGGCCCTCAGCGACCGCTGATCCTCCTCGCGCGGCCGGAAACGCAGCACGGCCGTCGCCAGCACCAGCTCTGCGGGCACCGGCCCGTAGACGGTGCTGTCGCCGGTCGCGTTGTACGGGTTGTCGCCCAGCACCCACCAGCCGCCCGGCCGCCGCTCCACCGCCCGCTTGATCACCAGCAGGTCCTGCTGGAACGGATGGCGCAGCACCACCACGTCACCCGGGCGGACGGCCGCCCCGTAGCGGACCAGCACCCGGTCCCCGTTCGTCAACGTGGGCACCATCGACGGCCCCGTCACCTCCACCACCCCGAACCGCTTCCGCGGGCGCCCGTTCTCCACCATGCGCGTCCTCCTCCTCACCCCCGCATGCTGCCGCACGGGTCCGTACATTCGCTCACCGGTCCGGCCGCGCCCCTGGACTTTTGTCCTAAGCCCATGGGGGCGCCCGCGAAATCCGGTTGTTCAGCGAGTAATCTCCCCCTTGAGAAGACGATCACGAGGAGGACAAACTCCATGCTTTCCCGCCTCTTCGCCCCCAAGGCGAAGGTCTCCGCCCACTGCGATCTTCCGTGCGGCGTGTACGACCCTGCCCAGGCCCGCATCGAGGCCGAGTCCGTCAAGGCCGTGCAGGAGAAGTACCAGGCCAACGACGACGCCGACTTCCGCGCGCGCGCCATCACCATCAAGGAGCAGCGCGCCGAGCTCGCCAAGCACCACGTCTCGGTGCTGTGGAGCGACTACTTCAAGCCGCCGCACTTCGAGAAGTACCCCCAGCTGCACACCCTGGTCAACGACACTCTGAAGGCCCTCTCGGCCGCCAAGGCGTCCAACGACCCGGCGACCGGCGCGAAGGCCCTCGAGCTCATCGCCGAGATCGACCGCATCTTCTGGGAGACCAAGGCCGCCTGATCCGGCGCCCGACCCCCGCCTCGCGCCCGCCCCAACGGCGCCGCGAACACGAGAACGGCCCGACCGCCACCCGGCGGCCGGGCCGTTCTCGTGGCAGCCGCGGACGCCCTGGCAGCCGTGCGGCGTCAGGGGGACGCGGTGGGAGGCGCCGTCGGGGCCGGTTCAGAGCGCCCCCGCACCGGTTCGAGGGCGCGCGTGATGCCGCGCTTCAGGAGGGCGGAGAGCGGGCGTTCGACGAAGCGGTGGACCAGCCACGCCGTGACGAGCATGCCGAGCGTCATCACGGCCACCAGCGTCCATGGCGAGAGGTGGAAGCGCAGCAGCCGGATGCCCGTCCAGCCGATGTGCTCGTGGAGCAGGTACAGCGGGTACGTGGTCGCGCCGGCCATGGTGAGCCACCTGCCCCGCACCCAGGAGAGCCCGCCGAGCGCGAGGACGATCATCACCAGATAGCCGAGGGTCATCAGGGCGATCGCCGGCTTCGCGTCGAGCGTCCGGCCGAGGCTCACGGCCAGGCCGTCGCTGTAGATGGCGACCTGGCGGACCGAGAAGACCCACGAGACCAGGACGATGCCCCACAGCAGGAGGGTCGGCCCGTACCGGTGCATCAGGTACATCGCCACACCGGCGATGAAGTACGGCGAATACTCCGGCATGACGACGTAGTTGAGGAAGGGCGCCCGCCCGGCGGTCACCAGGACCGAGGCGACGGTCCACAGCGCGCAGAAGAGGACGACGCGGCGGTAGGTGACGCCCTTCCAGACGACCAGGGCGAACAGCAGGTAGAAGCGCAACTCGACCCAGAGCGTCCAGTAGACGGCGTCGACCGACCCGACCCGGAACGGCTCCTGCAGCATGGTGAGGTTGAGGAGCACGTCCTTCACGCCAAGTGGCTGCACCACCAGCGGCCAGAGCGTGACCACGGCGGTGGTGAGCAGGACCCCGAGCCAGTAGGCGGGATAGAGGCGCACCACCCGGGACGTGAAGAAGTCCCCCAGGCTCCGGCCCCAGCTGCTCATGCAGATGACGAAGCCGCTGATGACGAAGAAGAGCTCGACGCCGGTCCAGGTGTAGGAGGCCAGCCAGGAGGCCGTGGGAAAGACCACGTCGACGGGCTTGGTCCAGGCGTTCCTGGACGCGTCCGCGTTGCCGCCGTAGCCGACGTAGTGGTGGAAGACCACCATGAGCGCGGCGACGAGACGCAGCCCGTCGAGCGCCGCCAGCCTGGGGCGAGGCCGGCCGGCCGTGATGCGGGCCGGGGCTGCCTCTTTGCTCGGTCTCGGCGCGAGGTCGTTCAGCATTGGGCGGATGCTACTAGGACCGTGCCCCATGCAGTTAATGGGATGAACGCCGTGGCGGTGGACCCGCTGCCACGGGTGCCACCGGGCCGCTCACTCGTCGGCGTCGTCGTCCTCGTCGTCCAGGCGGGCCAGCCAGGTGGCCAGGCGTTCCACCGGGACCTCGAAGTCCGGGTTCAGGTCGACGAAGGTGCGCAGCTGCTCGGCGAGCCACTCGAAGGTGACCTCCTCCTCGCCGCGCCGCTTCTCCAGCTCCTCGATGCCGCGATCGGTGAAGTACAAGTCGGGCTCCGTGCCGTGATGGGGGTGTGCAGGGGGTGTTTCCCGCCAGGATAATCCGCGCGGGCGAAGAGACCTCCCGCCCGTGGGGCCCCCGGGGCTAGCCTGGATGCCCAACGAGCGGGGGGTGCGGATGACGGACGGGCGCACGACCGGCTCGGCGCGCGCCTTCGAGCTCCTCGAGCCCCTCGTCCAGGCCGCGACCGTACGCGTTCACGCCCCGCCCGGCGGGTATGACACCCCCGGCAGCCATCGGACCGGTCCCACGTGGGGGAGCGGTTTCTTCATCGCCCCCGGCTGGGTCCTGACGTGCGCGCACGTGGTCGGCGAAGGGGGTGCTGCGGTGCGTCTGACGGGACGCGAGGTCGGCATCACCTTCTCCTCCGGGACCCACGGGGCGACCGGGACGGTCACCGGGCGCGTGGAGTGCGTACTGCCCGAGCGGCTGGAGGAGCGGCGTCCGCGCCGGGGCGCCTTGTGGGACCTGCCCGACCTGGCGCTGCTCAGGGTCCTGGCCCCGGTGTCGCACGCCTGCGTCTGGCTCACCGACAGGTCCAGACCCCGTTTCGACGAGGTCGCCTACTTCGGCGTCACAGAGGACCTCGGCACGCCCGAGATCACCGGCCGCACCACCCGGCTGCGCGGCAGCGCCGGGAACGGCGCGGCCATCCGGCTCGGCGGCGACGACGAGATCGACCCCGGGATGTCCGGCGGCCCCGTGGTGGACCTGGCCCGCGGGGAGGTCGTCGGGGTGGTCAAGGCCCGCCGGCACGGGGCGGGCGGCGGGCTCGCCGTCTCCATCGTGCAGCTGCGCACGCTGCCGATGCCCGCGCGCGGCCAGGTCGGGCTCTACCGCCGCGTCATGCAGGCCCACGACCTGCACCACTACGACCAGCACCTCAGCGACCTCGACAACCGCCGGACCTGGACGGACGTGCACGGCGAGCTCCCGCCGGAGGAGGGCGCCCCGTACGGCGGCCGCGGCCGGCTCACCCCCGGCGAGCGCACCACCCTGTGCGGGCTGCTGGCCGAACTGCCGCCGCCGGGCTCCTCCGAGGTCGTACGGGCCCTCGTCGAGGCGGCCCGCGGCGAGGAGCCGGATCCGCAGCCGCCGGCCCCGCTCAGCTGGCGCGACGGGCTCGGCCTGCTGCACGACCCGCCCGGCGGGGCGGGGGAGGCCGCGGCCATGCTCCGGTACGCGACGGACGTGAGCGTGGCCGACTACCGGGAGCCGCCGACGCCGGGCGCGGACGAGGAGCTCTGGGACTGGATCCGGGCCACGGCCGAGCGGTTGTGGCGCCCGCTGCGGCGCGAGCTCGGCGAACGCCACGAGCGGGGCCTCGCGGAGCGGGAACGGCGCCGGCGGGCCTCGGCCGGGCGGGCGGTGAACGGCCCGACCCGGCGGACCGGCGGGGTTCCGCCCGGAGCCTCGGCGCTGCTGGAGGTGTGGGCGCACGGCTGGGAGGACGTCTACGACTGGCGGGTCTCCGTCCTGGCGGGCCCGGCCCAGCCCGGGCGGGTGACCCCCGTGGACTCGGGCGTACGGGCCACCCCGGCGGGACTGCGCGAGGTGTTGCGGGCCCCGCTCGCCGAGGCCTTCCGGCGCTGCGACACCCACGAGGCGGCGGCCCTGCTCGAAGTGGCCGTGGCCCCGGAGTTGTTCGGGCTGGCCGTGGACGAGTGGGTGGTGACGGGCGGCGTACCGCTCGGGGTGCAGCGGCCGGTGGTGCTGCGCCACCCCGCCGGACGGCCCGGGGCCGGGCACCCGGCGGACGCCGGCCGTCCCGCGGGCCCCGCAGACCCGGGGGCGGGCCGCGGGCACCCCGCCGACCCGGGGGACCCCGCGGGCCGCGGGCACCCCGAGGCGGCCGCCCGGTGGGCGCGGGTCCAGGCGGGACCCCTGCAGGACGAACGGGCCGACTGCGCGGGGGGCCGCCCGCGCAGCCCGGCGGCCGAGTGGCTGTCGGGACTGCCGGACAACACCGTGCCGGTGCACTGCCGGGCCGCGGATTCGGAGCCCACGCTGGGGTCCTTGCACGCGGTGCGCGACGCCGGGTACGGGGTGGTGGTGACCCGGCGGCCGCCGCCGGACCCGAGGGCGTCGTGCGCGCCGTTCCACCGCGGGCTGCGGGAGGAACTGGCCGACGCCGGGCGGGCGGAGGTGCTGCCGGTGCGCCTTCAGTCGCTGCGGGGGAGGGCGTACGGGGCGGACCCCGACGCGTACTGGGCGGCCGGGACCGGGCTCGTGTGGGAGGACCCGGCACGGCCGCTGCCGGACGACGAACCGCTCCAGGGCGACCTGTGACGGCACCGGGCCCGGCGGATTCGAGTGAGGGAGGGGCAATGAACGACGAGTGGCTCATATACCGGGGGGTCGGTGAGCCCCATGACGGGATCGACGCCCTGCCCGATCCGCCGCCCTGGCGGGACTTCGACGGCGGGCCGGTGGCGGAGCCCGGCGGCCCGGCCGCGGCCGCCGACGGCAACGTCGCCCGGCGGCTCGGTGCGCACCGGCAGGCCGCCGAGCTGCACCGGCCGGAGCCCGAGGAGCTGGAGGCCGTCAACGCGGCGCTGTACCTGCGCCGGCCGCTGCTGGTGACCGGCTTCCCCGGAACGGGTAAGTCCACGCTCGCGCACGCGGTCGCCCACGAGTTGAAGCTCGGACGGGTGCTGCGCTGGCCGGTGGTCTCGCGGACGGTGCTGCAGGACGGGCTGTACCGGTACGACGCGCTCGCCCGGCTGCAGGACGTACAGCTCGCGGCGAGCGGAGGAGGCGGAGGCGGAGGCGGCGGCGGAGGCGGCGGAGGCGGAGGCGGCGGAGGCGAGGACGCCGGCGGCAGAGCCGGGCCCCACGGCACCGGAACGGCCACCGGCATCGGGAGGTACATCCGGCTCGGGCCGCTGGGCACCGCCCTGTTACCCACCACCCGGCCCCGGGTGCTCCTCGTCGACGAGCTCGACAAGAGCGACATCGACCTGCCCAACGACCTGCTGAACGTGCTGGAGGAAGGCGAGTTCGCGCTCCCCGAGCTGGAGCGGGTCGCCGACACCGAGCCCGAGGTGCAGGTGCTCACCGACGACGGGACCAAGGTGACCGTCCGCGGCGGCCGCGTCCGCTGCCGGGAGTTCCCCTTCATCATCCTGACCAGCAACGGCGAGCGGGACTTCCCGGCCGCCCTGCTGCGGCGCTGCATCCAGCTCAAGCTCGGGCAGCCGGGCGAGAAGCGGCTCGCCACCATGGTCCGCGCCCACCTCGGCGAGGAGGCCGCCCGGCTCGGGGCCGACCTGATCCGGGAGTTCCTCAGCCGCTCCCAGACCGAACTGGTCGCCGCCGACCAGCTGCTCAACGCCGTGTACCTGACCCACTACGCCGCCCCGCCCACCCGGGAGGACCTCGCGGACCTGCTCATCCAGCGCCTCGACCGCCCGAGGTGACGGGCCGTGCCGCCGACTCCCGCCGGGCCGCCGCCCGCCGTGCCCCCGCCGCCCGAGCCCCAGCCCGCCGTGGCCCCCGCCGCACCCGAGCCCCGGCAGGGCGTCCGTGAGCTGGCCGCGCTGCTGCGCGCCGCCGGACTCGACCCGAGCGCCGAGGAACTCGCCGACGCCCTCTGGCTCGCCGGGCACATCCGCGGGCCGCGGCCGGCCGCGCCGGGCGGGCCCGAACCGGACCCCGGGGAGGACTCCGAGGACCCGGCCGACAAGCCCGCCGAGCCCGCACGAGCCCGGACGGACGGCGACGATCCGGTCAGGCTCTACGCAGCCGGCGCGCGCCGTGCCGGCGGGGCGGAGGGGGACCGGCCGCAGGAGTCGCCCGAGGAGCGCGGAGTACCCGTACGGGTGCCCCGGGCCGCCGCGCTGCCGCGCATCCTGGACGTCCAGCGGGCCCTGCGCGCCCTCCAGCGGCACCGCCCGCCCGTCCCGCCCACCCGGCTCGTCATCGACGAACCGGCCACCGCGGAGGCCAGCGCCCGGGCCCTCGGACTGGTCATCCCGGTGCTCCGTCCGGAGAGCCGGCGCGAGGCGACCGTACGGCTGGTGATGGACGCCTCCCCCTCGATGGCCGTCTGGCAGGACATGTTCGACGAACTGCGTTCCGTGTGCGAGCGCCTGGGCGCCTTCCGGGACGTCCAGGTGCACTACCTGCACCGCCTCGCGGACGGTACGGCGGCCCTCGGCCGCGGCCCCGTGCCGGGTTCCGGGCTGCGCTCCGGCGACCAGTTGCGGGACCCCACCGGCCGGGCCCTGACCATGGTGGTCTCCGACTGCGCCGGGCCGCTGTGGCGCGAGGGCGCCGCGCAGCGGCTGCTGTATCGGTGGGCCGAGTGCACCCCCTGCATGGTCGTCCAGCCGCTGCCGCAGCGGCTGTGGGGCCGCAGCTGGCTGCCGACCGAACGGGGCACGCTCACCCGGCTGGAGGGCGGCGGGCAGCAGCTGAGGTTCCGCCCGGACCGGCCGCCGCCGCCCGGCCGGCCCGCGGGCGGGCTGACCGTGCCCGTGCTGCCGCCGAGCCCGACCGCCCTCGGGGCCTGGGCCCGGCTCGTCGCCGGACTCGGCACCGGGCCGGTGCCGGCCGAGGTCGGCCGGGTGCGGGCCGACCACCCGGTCGTGCCCGCGCCGCCGCCGCGCGCCGTACGGCCGCCGCGCGAGCTGGTGGCCCGCTTCCGGTCCTCGGCCGCGCCCCGGGCCGTACAGCTGGCCGTGTACCTGTCGGCGGCGCCGCTGACGCTGCCCGTGATGCGGCTGGTGCAGCGCACGATGCTCCCGGACTCGGAGCCGTCCGACCTGGCGGAGGTGCTGCTGAGCGGGTTGCTGCGGCGCAGCGGGCCCGGGCCGGGGCACTGGTACGAGTTCGTCCCCGGGGTGCAGGACGTACTGCTGGGACCGCTGGGGCGGGACGAGGCCGCCCTGGTGCTCAAGCACTGCTCGGAGTACGTGCTCGCGCACTTCGGGCGGGGCGTACGGAACTTCCCCGCGCTCGCCGTCTCGCAGCTCACCGGGGTGCCGCCGGCGGCGGTCGACCCCGGGCCGCGGGACGCCGAGCGGGTGCCCGAGGGGCGGCTCCCGCAGGCTTTCGCACAGGTTTCGGCCAAGGTCGTACGGCGCTACGTACCCGGCATGCCGCAGGAGGGCCCGGCCCGCCGGGAGCCCCCCGCGGTCCCCCCGCTCGGTCGGGCCGCAGCGGTGCGCGCCGCCCGGGCCCGGCTCGCGGACGCGGCCGCGGACGGCGGTGCGCGGGCCCTGAACGAGGCCGTGGCGGTACTGCGGCGGGCGGTGACGGCCCCGCTGGCACCCGGCGACCCGCCGGAGGAGGCCGAGACCGAACTGGCCGGGGCGCTGCTGCGGCTGTGGGCGCTCCAGCGGGACCCGGAACTCCTCGCCGAGGCGGGACGGGCCGTGACCGGACTGCGGACCGCGCCGGCGCGGGCCGTCCTCGGCCGGGTGCTGTACGAGCGGGCGCTGGCCCACGGCCCCGACGCGGAGCTGCTGGCCGAGGCGGACCGGGAGTTCGCGGCGGCGGGCGCCACGGCCGACCCGGAGCTGCGGCGGGACTGCGCGGTGCGGCGGGCCGAGACCCTCATCCGGCTGAGCGGGCTGCGTCCGGACGCGGGCGCGCTCCGCGAGGCCCGCGCCGCCCTGGAACCCCTGGCCGGGCTCCCGGACGCCCCCGGCCGGTCCCTCGACGGGCCCCCCGGCGCAGACCCGGACGCGCTCCCCGAGGCGGAGCCCGAGCCCGACCCCGCGCTGCAACGGGCCCTGGGCCGGGTGCTCCTGGCCCTCCTGCCCCGCACGCCGGACCCGGCCGAGCGCACGGCCCTGGCCGAACAGGCCGCCGCCCGGCTGGCCGTACCGGGCGCGGGCGCGGCCAGGGCCACGGCCGCCGAGGCGCGGGTGCGGGTGGACCTGGCCGGCGCGCTGCGCTACCTGCCGGCCCGGCTGGAGGAGGCGGCCGACCAGCTCACCACGGCCCTGGAGGAGGCCGGCGGGGACCCGGAACTGCGGGTGGCCGCCCTCGTGTGCCTGGCCCGGGTGCACCGGGAGCGGTACGCGCGCGACGCCGACCCGGCGGCGCTGGAGGACGCGGCCGAGGCGTACGCCCGGGCCCGGCGGCTGATCCCCCGCGACGGGGAGGCCTTCGGGGAGCTGCTGCCCGAGTGGGGGGAGGTGCTCCTGGAACGGGCCCGGGCCGCCGACGGACGGCGGTTCGCCGGAGCCGCCGTACGCGTCCTGCGCGACAGCCGGGCGGCGGTCCCGCAGTCGGACCCGGGAGCCGCGCACCGGCTGGTGCGGCTGGCCACCGGGCTGCGCCTGCGGCACGCGTACGAGGGTGACCCGGTGGACCTGCGGGAGGCGGAGTACCTGCTGGAACTGGCGGTCCGGCACAGCCGCAGCCCGCTGGAGCGGGCCCGGGCCTGGCGCGACCACGGCGAGGTGCAGCAGGAGATCCACGGTCACACCCGGGCGGTGGAGCGCCTGGACCGGGCGGCGGATTCCTACCGGCGGGCCTGGCGGTCCGCCCTGGAGGCCGCCCGCGAAGGCGACGAGGGCCGCGAGGACGACGAGGGCCGCGGGGTCCGCGGGGTCCGCGGGGTGCCCGAGGGCGGCGGGGTTCACGGGGTGCCCGAAGGCCCCGGGGTCCGCGAAGGCCGCGCCGGCCACGCCGGTCCGGACGGCCACGCCGGACCGGAAACCGGCCCGGACGCCGACCGCCGCGAAGGCGACGAGGCCCCCGCCGGCAGCGCGGGCTCCGAGGGCTCCCGGGGCTCCGGCGGCACCGCCCTCCGACTGGCCGCCCGGGTGCAGGAGGCGCGCGGGGAGGTGCTGGAACGCCTCGCCCGCCCCCGGGCCGCCCTGGACGCGTACCGTGCCGCGCTGGAGCTGTGGACACGCCCCGAGGCGGGCGCCGACGCCGAGGCCGAAGGCCGCACGGCGGCCCTGCGCGCCCGCGTCCGCGCCCTGGAAGCCGGGCTCTGAAGCGGGAGCGACGGGCCGAGCACGCCGTTTCCGTGGACCGGCCGGAGGGAAAGGACAGTGGACCGTCCGGTCCGCGACGCGACAGGGGGAGCAGCGGGACATGGTGACGAAGCGGCAGGAAGCGGAGGCGGTGACCCCGGCGTGCACCGGGCGCCTGCCGGATCTCTCCGGGCTGGACCTGGCCGCGCTGCGCGGGATCGACCATCCCGTGCTGGCCCAGGTGATCGAGGGCATGGTCGAGCGGGTGACGCATCCCGCCGAGATCCTCAACGCCTTCGACTCCGGGGTGGCCTGACCGGCGCGTGCCTGATCCGCCCCACCTTGAAAGCGAGTTGACCACTTTCCGCCGTTAGGCCGGTCCGTCCGAAGGGCAGGGATGGACCGTCCGCCGGGGGTCGCCCCCCGGAGGCCGGGGGAGGGAGGTGGGGCGATGAGGCGAGCGGTCACGAGCGACTCCGTGCTGCCCCCGCCACCCGCGCCCGGCGGCGCACGCTCCGACCCGCACCAGGACCCGCCCCGCCCCGGGCAGGACCCGCCGCGCCCCGGCCAGGACCCGGCCCGCCCCGGGCAGGACCCGCCGCGCCCCGGGCCGGACCCCGCCGCGGGGCAGCGGCTGCGCCACGCCCGGCACGCGCCCTGGCCCTACACCCGGCTCGACGTGGCCGCCGCGCGGGCCGCCGGGCACCGGCCGCACCCGATACGGCAGTTCGTCCTCAAGACCCGCAGCCGCTGCAACCTCGCCTGCACCTACTGCTACGTCTACGAGATGGCCGACCAGGGCTGGCGCGGCCAACCGCCCGCGATGACCCCCGCCACCGCCGCCCGCGCCGCCGAGCGGATCGCCGAGCACGCCGCCGCCCACCGCCTGCCCCGCGTCGACCTGGTGCTGCACGGCGGCGAACCGCTGCTCACCGCGCCCGCCGCACTGGCCGGGCCGGTCGACGCCGTGCGGGCCGCCGTGGCCCGGGCCGCCCCCCGCACCAAGGTCACCGCCACCGTCCAGACCAACGGCACCCTGCTCACCCGCGGCCGCCTCGCCGCGCTCGCCACCGCCGGGATCCGCGTCGGCGTCAGCCTCGACGGCGGCCTGCCCGCGCACAACGCCCGGCGCGTGGACCACACCGGGCGCCCCGGCTTCGGCGCGGCCGCCCGGGGCCTGCGGCTGCTGGCCCGCCACCCGGACAGCTACGCCGGAGTGCTGTGCGTCGTCGACCTCGACCAGGACCCGGTGGAGACGTACGAGTCCCTGCTCGCCTTCGCCCCGCCCAGCCTCGGGCTGCTGCTGCCGCTCGCCAATTGGAGCGCCCCGCCCCCCGGCCACCACCCGGGCCTCGCCCCGTACGCCGACTGGCTGCTCGCCGTCTTCGAGCGCTGGTGGCACGACGGGGTACGGCGCACCCGGATCCGGCTCTTCGAGGAGATCATCGCCCTGCTGCTCGGCCTGCCCGCCGCCACCGAGACCCTCGGGCTCGCGCCCGCCGCCACCGCCGTGATCGAGACCGACGGCTCCATCGAACAGGCCGATTCACTGAAATCCGCGTACGAGGGCGCCGCCGCGACCGGCATGAGCGTCGACACCCACAGCTTCGACCAACTCCTCGACCACCCCGGCCTCGCCGCCCGCCAGCTCGGACGGGACGCGCTCGCCGCGGGCTGCCGCGCCTGCGAGCTGGTCGAGGTGTGCGGCGGCGGGCACTACCCGCACCGCTACCGCGCCGGCGAGGGCTTCCGGCAGCCCTCCGTGTACTGCGCCGACCTCCAGGTGCTCATCCGGCACATCGCCACCGCCGTCCACCGGGCCGCACAGTCCCCCGCGCCGGCCGCCCGGCGCAGCGGCGCCCAGGCCGTGCAGGCCGGCCGGACCCTCCCCCCGCGAGCCGCCCGTGCCACCGTCGCCCACCCGCCGGCGGTCGCCTCATGACCACCGCGCTCACCGCCTTCACCGTCTCCTCCCGCACCCTGCGCGCCCTCGCCTCCACCGAACCCTCCCCGGAAGGCACCCGCCTGGTCCGCGACGTGCGCCGCTCCAAACGCCTGGTCCTGCTCCGCGCGGTCCTCGACGCCGCCCCCGACGGCCCGTCCGGGGAGGCCGCCGACCACTGGGCGCTGCTGGAGGAGGCCGAGCGCCACGACGCGGGCGCCGTGCGCGACGTACTGCACTACCCGGCGACCGGGGTCTGGGCCGAGGAGACCCTGCGCCGGCTGCACGCCTCCTACGGACCCCCGCCCGACCTCGGCCACCTCGGGGCGCTCGCCGTCGCCGCCGCCCTGCGCGCCGGGATCGCCTTCACCCACACCCTGCGGCCCCAGCAGGGCCGGCTCGTCCTGCCCACCCTCGGACTGCTGCGCCCCGAGCGCCCCGGCCCCCTCGCCCTCACCGAACGCTCCTGGGACCCCGACGACCCCGCCACCCTGCCCCTGCACGCCCTGCCCGGCGGCCGGACCGCCCTCGACGACCTCGACCCCTACCGGGCACCCGGGCCCGCGCAGCCGGCGCCCGTACGGCCCGCCCGCCGGCTCACACCGAAGGGGCACAAGCGCTGGGACACCCAGTGGTCCGGCGCGCTCACCCTGCTCCGGCGCTACGACACCGTCCGCGCCGAGGAGACCGGGCAACTGCTGCGCTCCGTCGTACCGCTGTCCGGCGGCTCCCGCTCCAACGGCGCCACCCTGCCCGCCGCCGCCGGCTCCGTCCTCGCCCGCGCCCAGGCCCCGCCCGCCCTGGCCGCGACCCTCGTCCACGAGGTGCAGCACGGCAAACTCGCCGCCCTCGCCGACGTCCTGACCCTGCACACCGCCGACCGCACGCCCCGCCACTGGGCCCCCTGGCGCGGCGACCCCCGCCCGCTGGAGGGACTCCTGCACGGCGCCTACGCCCACCTGGCCCTGGCCGGGTACTGGCAGCGGGCCGCCCTCTACGGGGCCCGCGGCGCCTGGGCCCAGCACGCCCGGATCCGCGCCCAGGTGGCCGCCGTCCTGCCCGCCCTGCTGGCCCACGACCGACTGACCGCCGCGGGACGGGAGTTCACGGAGGCGATGGCCGCCGCCGAACGGGCCATGGACGAGCTGCCGCCACCCGGCGACCAGCACACCGCGGCCCGCCGGGCCGTCGACCGGGAGCGCCGCGCCTGGTGCGAGGAACACCCCGAACTCGCCCCGTTCGCCCGCGGTTGAGGGGCCGCGCCGAACGGACCGCTGCGGTACCTTTTCAGTCCCGTCCACTGCCCGGAGCCCAGGGAGACGGCGCATGACCACCGGTAGTCGGCAGGACCAGGGCAACACCGCGAACCCGTACCCGCACGCCCAGCCGCAGCGCTTCGTCATCAGCTTCGCCGGGTTCAACCGCCCCTGGGCCGTGTGGATCGGCCACCGCCTGGAGGAACACGGCCACCGCGTCGCCCTCCAGCGCTGGGACCCGCAGAACAGCCCCGGCATCGCCCAGGCCCTCGACGACCTCGCCCGCTCGGGCAGCCGGGTCCTCCTCGTCCTCAGCGAGCGCTACTTCTCCGCCGGCACCCACACCGACGAGCAGTGGAACACCGCCCTGCGCGACGTCACCGACCGCCACCCCGACCGGTTCGCGGCCGTCTGCCTCACCGACGCCCCGCTGCCCAGCGCCGTCGCCGTACTGGAGAAGACGGACCTGTGGGGCCTGGACGCGTACGAGGCGGAGTACCGCGTGCTGCGCCGGCTGGAGCTGCCCACCGACCGGATCGGCACCGAGACCGGCCGCCGCGGACCCCGCTTCCCCAACGACCCGCCCGAGATCTGGGGCCGGGTCCCGCGCCGCAACCCGCGCTTCACCGGCCGCAACGACGTCATCGGCACCCTGCGCGAAGCCCTCGCCCAGGCGCCGGCCGGCGCGTCCACCGTCACCCTGCTCGGCCTCTCCGGCGTCGGCAAGACCCAGGTCGCCACCGAGTACGCCTACCGCTTCGCCTCCGAGTACGACGTCGTGTGGTGGGTCCCCGCCGAGGACCGGCCCACCCTGCGCGAACGCCTCGCCGACCTGGCCCCCGCCCTCGGCCTGCCCCGCGGCGCGGGCAGCTACGGCGAGCAGATCCGGGCCGTCCTCGAAGCGCTGCGCCGCGGATCCCCGTACGGCCGCTGGCTGATGGTCTTCGACGGCTGCGACAACCCCGACGACCTCATCGACCTGCTGCCCTCCGGCGCCGGCGACGTGATCATCACCTCCCGCAACCGCGAATGGGCCACCCGGCACACCAGCCTCGTCGAGGTCCCGCTCTACGCCCGCCCCGAGTCGATCACCTTCATCCGCCGCCGCGCCCTGCGCCTGACCGCCGACGAGGCCGACCAGCTCGCCGAGGCCCTGGAGGACTACCCGCTCGCCCTCGACCAGACCGCCGGCTGGCTCGCCGACTCCCCGCTCGCGGTCGGCGACTACCTCGCCCTGCTCCAGCGCCGGATGGACTCCCACGAAGCCGTCACCGTCTCCGACGACTACCCGCTGCCCTTCCCCACCGCCCTCGCCATACTCCTCAACAACGTCCGGGAGAACTTCCCCGACGCCCTCGCCCTGCTGCGCCTGTTCGTCTTCTTCGCCCCCGGACCGGTACCGCTGCGGCTGCTGCGCGAATTCCCCGCCGACGACGTCCCCGAACAGCTCGCCGGACTGATCAACGACCAGATCCGGTGGAACGCCGCCCTCAACAAGCTCGTCCAGTTCTCCGTCGTCCGGCTGGAGTACTCCGACCTGCCCCTGGAAGAGGGCGGCGGCGGGCTGGAGACCGTACAACTGCACCGCATGGTCCACGGCATCGTCCGCGAGAACCTCTCCGAGGAGGAGGCCGAACCGCTCGCCCGCGCCGTACGGCAGGTCCTCGCCGCCGCCGACCCCGGCGGTCCCTCCGACTCCCGGCTGTGGCCCCGCTACGCCGAACTCGTCCCGCACCTGGCCACCTCCGGCGTCCTCACCAGCGGCAACCCGCGCATCCAGAACTTCCTGCTGCGCTGCCTGCGCTACCTGATCCTCGCCGGGGAGTACCGCACCTGCCTGCGGCTCTGCGAGGAGACCGACCTGATCTGGCGGGCCGTGCTCGGCGAGGACCACCCCAAGGTGCGCGAGCTCAGCTACCAGTACGGCAACGCCCTGCGCAACCTCGGCCTGTTCCGGCGCGCCGAGACCCTCACCAGGGCCGTGTCCGCCCGGCTCACCGCGGAGCGCGGCGACCGGGACCTGGAAAGCCTGCGCGCCACCAGCGCGTACGGCGGCGTACTGCTGTGCATCGCGAAGTTCGAACCGGCCCGGGAGATCTTCGAGCACTGCCTGAGCACCTACCGGGAACTGCTCGGCGAGGACGACTCCGTCACCCTGGACGCCCAGAACAACCTCGCCGCCACCTACCGGCTGCTCGGCCGCTACCAGGACGCCTACGACCTCGACCTGGACACCCTGCGCCGCCGCGAGCGGGTCCTGAAGCCCCTGCACATCTCCACCCTCGCCTCCGGCATCGCCTGCGCCATGGGCCTGCGCCTGATGGGCCGCTACCGGGAGGCGCAGACCCGGCAGGAGCAAGGGGTCAAACTGAACACGCAGGTGCTGGGGCTGGGCCACCCGCAGACCCTGCGCGCCGAGCACAACCTCGGCATGTGCCTGCGCCGTTCCGGGGACATCCCGGGCGCGGGGCTGCGGCTGCGGACCGTGTGGGAGCGGGCGACCCGGGTCTTCGGCGTCGACTACCCCTGGACCCTGATGGTCGCCTCCGACTACGCCACCTACCTCAGGGAGTACGGGGACATCGGCGAGGCCCGCCGGATCTCCGAGGACGTGGTCCGCGGCTACCAGACGCAGCTCGGCCTCGCCCACCCGTACAGCATCGGCACGGTCGGCAACCTCGGGCTGGTGCTCCGCGCCCAGGGCGAGCGCACGGAGGCCCTCTCCCTGGCGGAGCAGGCCCTCGTCGGCATGCGGGGCGCGCTCGGCGACCGCCACCCGTGGACCCTGGGCTGCGCCCTCAACGCCACCGGCCACCGCAACATCACCGGCCGACTGGAGGACGCCCTGGACCTGAGCCGGGACACCCTGCGCACCGCGGAACAGGTACTGGGCCCGGACCACCCGATGACGCTGAGCGCGCAGATCGCGCTCGCGGCCGACCTGCGCTCCGTCCGGGAGGACCAGGAGGCGGGCAAGCACGAGGACGCGGGCATCAAGGGCCTGACCCGCACCCTCGGCGCCCAGCACGTCCACACGGTCTCCGCGAAGCAACGAGCCCGCCCCTACTGGGACTTCGAGCCGCAGCCGTAGGGCTACGGGACCACGCGTGCGGGGCCTTCACCCCCTCGGCCCCAGCACACGATCGGAGGAAGCCTCAGGAAGCGGGCCGTGTCGGACACCGCGGAGGCCGGGACGGTGGTGAGGTTGCGGTATGCCATGGAACCCCACGCTCGTCGATGCCGAGATTCTGGCTGTCCACGCGGCTTTCTTGAATTATGACAAAATTGCCTACTTTGCAGGCAGTCAATTCGACGCTCAGTTGCCGACGGGTATTGAAAACACTCGGCTCTACGACTGCGGCACGGGCGGCGTTTCCAAGGTGGTCGGTGGGCCGGGCTTCGATGCCTTCTGCGCCGGGCACGCCCTCAGCGCGAACGGCACGCTCCTGGCGGCAGGCGGGACCGCTACGTACGCACACGGCTACCGGGGACTGCGGGAGTCGGCTGTTATCCGGTACACCCCGGACCGGGCGGAGTGGAGAAGTGTCGCCCCGTTCAACTCGAATCCCAACGTGGACGACGTGCACTCAGGTGGTCGCTGGTACCCGACCCTGCTCACGCTGGCCAATGGGAACGTCCTTGCGCTGAGCGGCATCCCGGGAGAGCGGGACGAAGAGTCGCGCAACATCATCCCGGAAGTCTTCACACCCTCTCCTTTGCCGCACGGTGCCTGGCACTGGCTGGGTGACTACCGGAACCATGCGCAGCACCAACTGTTCGAGGGTCACGTCACACCCCTCTATCCTCGCGCGCTTCTCCTTCCCACAGGTGATGTCATTTTTACGTCGCCGTCCGGATCCAATCGGACGGTTACGATGACCGTGAAAGAGAGCCCGTGGTCGGCCACCTTCGATGACGTATGCGATTTCAAGCCCATTGATGGCGACGAGTACGGCGGGTACCGGGAGACCTCCGTGCTCCTTCCGCTTCTGGCTGGGGAGAACTACTACCGCCGGCGCATGCTCATCGCCGGCGGCAAGGAGGCGTGGATTCTGGACCTGAGCGGCTGGCTGCCGGGCGTTACCCCACCCGACCAGTTGCACTGGGAGCCGAGCGAACGCGCATTGGCCGGACGCCCGCGGCGCATGCACTGCAACGCCGTGCTGCTGCCCACAGGGCATGTCCTCGTCGTCGGCGGCGTGCAGGGGACCGCGGCAGGGCAACCAAAGGACTCCACAGGAGTCATGACTCCGGAAATCTTCAACCCGCACACCAGTAAGTGGTCCGCGCTGACTGCATCGAACGAGCAGGCTCAAGTGGTCCGAAATTATCACTCGGTCGCGCTGCTCATGCGTGATGGACGTGTGTGGACTGCAGGGTCGAACCATGACAGCAACCCCGGGATCATTAACGCGGAAATGAAGATCGAGATCTACGAGCCATGGTACTACGGAAACCCAAACCGCCCAGAAATTCTCGCCGCCCCTGACCGCTGGGTGACCGGAGAGGAGTTTATCCTTCGCACGACTCAAGCGGCCGATATTCGGCGTGTTGCCATGGTGCGAACCGGTTCGTGCACTCACGCCTGCAACTCGGACCAGCGTTATGTGTCACTGAAATTTGAGCACGCAGGTGGTGACATTCTGCGGGTTACTGCTGCTCCTGACGGAAACATCGCGCCCCCCGGTATGTACTTCCTGTACACGATCAACAAGCAAGGGCTGCCGTCGGATGGCATCACGATCTATCAGAGCACGGACCCGCAATCAGACGTTGAGGGCGCGTGGGAGGGATTGTTCCGCCAGTAACGAGGTGCCGCCCGCTTCGCACGGCCGGCGTCAACGGGGGTGTTCCCGTCCGCCGGACGGGGACACCCCGCAAGGGTTACAGGCCCGGTATCCCTTCCAGGTGGGGGCCGTTGTCGATCTGTCGGCCCTGGCCCTTGACCCGGTCGCGTTCCTCGGGCGTGACGCACTTGACGTCGCCGTCCCACTTCTCGCGCCAGACGTAGCCCTGCATGCAGGTGGACGGCCCGTAGGCGCCGCCGCCGGGCTGGCGGTACGGGTTGACGGAGTGGTTCCAGTCGCGTGTCGCCGGTGTGACGCAGTAGGAGTCCCCGTCGAAGCTGTCCCGCCAGACGTAGCCGGGCATGCAGGTGTCCGGCCCGTACGCGCCGCCGCCGGGCTGGCGGTGGGGATTGGGGTCGACGTCGGCGCGCACGCCGACCGGGGCCCGGGGTGGCTGGGTGGTCGCCGCCGACGACGGCAGCGCGACGGCCCCGCAGATGACGGCGGCCGAGGCGACGGGCATCACGAGGCGGGCGATCCGCAGCCCGGGCCGGGCAACGGTCGGGGCGGGGACGACGTGGGACATGGTGGCTCCTCGAAGGCGTGGGGCCGGCGGCGAGGGCCGCCGCCGGGTCTGCCTCCAGTACGCGCCACGGCACCGGTCCCGGTCATGTTCCGGAAAGACGTGACTTGACGGGACGGCCGAGAGCCGGGCTCGGAACGCCGGAAGGCCCGGCCCCCGTGAGGGGCCGGGCCTTCCGCGAGCTGCGAGGGCTACGCCTCGAAGACCTCGTTCAGCAGGAGCTGCTGCTCCGCCTGGTGGCGCTTGGCGGAGCCGACCGCCGGGGACGAGCCGTGCGGGCGGGAGACGCGGCGCAGGCGCTCGCCGGCCGGGACGTCCGCGCCGACCGCCAGGTCGAGGTGGTCGATCAGGTTCAGCGCGATGAACGGCCACGCACCCTGGTTCGCCGGCTCCTCCTGGGCCCAGATGTACTTCGCCGCGTTCGGGAACTTGGCGATCTCCGCCTGGAGCTCGGCACCCGGCAGCGGGTACAGGCGCTCGATGCGGATGATGGCGGTGTCGGTGATGCCGCGCTTCTCGCGCTCGGCCTCCAGGTCGTAGTAGACCTTGCCGGCGCAGAAGACGACCTTGCGGACCGCGTTCGCGTCCACCGTCGAGTCGCCGATGACCGGACGGAACGAACCGGTCGTGAACTCCTCCGCCTTCGACGCCGCCGCCTTCAGACGCAGCATCGACTTCGGGGTGAAGACGATGAGCGGCTTGTGGTGCGGGTTGTGGACCTGCCAGCGCAGCAGGTGGAAGTAGTTCGACGGCAGGGTCGGCATGGCCACCGTCATGTTGTCCTGCGCGCACATCTGGAGGAAGCGCTCGGGACGCGCGGACGAGTGGTCCGGGCCCTGGCCCTCGTAGCCGTGCGGGAGGAGCAGGGTGACGCCGGAGGTCTGGCCCCACTTCTGCTCGGCCGAGGAGATGAACTCGTCGACGACGGTCTGCGCGCCGTTGACGAAGTCACCGAACTGGGCCTCCCAGAGGACCAGCGCGTCCGGGCGGGCCAGCGAGTAGCCGTACTCGAAGCCCATGGCCGCGTACTCGGAGAGCAGCGAGTCGTAGACGTTGAAGCGCGCCTGGTCGTCCGCGAGGTACTGCAGCGGGGTGTAGTCCTCGCCGGTCTCCCGGTCGATGAGGACCGCGTGGCGCTGACCGAAGGTGCCGCGGCGGGAGTCCTGGCCGGACAGCCGGACCGGGGTGCCCTCCATCAGCAGCGAACCGAAGGCCAGGGTCTCGCCCATGCCCCAGTCGATGGTGCCCTCGTCGATCATCGCCGCGCGGCGCTGCAGCTGGGGCAGCAGACGCGGGTGCACGGTGACGTGGTCGGGGATGTTGACCTGGGACTCGGCGATCCGCTTGACGACGTCCTGCGAGATCGCGGTGTTCACGGCGACCGGGAACTCCTGCGCGGTCTGCGCGGGCGTCACCGGGGCGCCGGCGGCCGGGGCCGTGGACGCCTCGCGGACCTCCGCGAAGACCTTCTCCAGCTGGCCCTGGAAGTCCTGGAGCGCCTGCTCGGCCTCTTCCAGGGTGATGTCGCCGCGACCGATGAGGGACTCGGTGTACAGCTTGCGCACCGAGCGCTTCTTGTCGATCAGGTCGTACATCAGCGGCTGCGTGAAGGCCGGGTTGTCGGACTCGTTGTGGCCGCGGCGGCGGTAGCAGATGAGGTCGATGACCACGTCCTTGTTGAACGCCTGGCGGAACTCGAAGGCCAGCCGCGCGACGCGGACGACGGCCTCGGGGTCGTCGCCGTTCACGTGGAAGATCGGCGCCTCGATCATGCGGGCCACGTCGGTCGCGTACATGGACGAACGCGAGGACTCCGGGGCGGCGGTGAAGCCGACCTGGTTGTTGATGACCACGTGCACGGTGCCGCCGGTGCGGTAGCCGCGCAGCTGCGACATGTTCAGCGTCTCGGCGACGACGCCCTGGCCCGCGAAGGCCGCGTCGCCGTGGAGCGCGAGCGGGAGGACCGTGAAGTCCGTGCCGCCCTTGTTGATGACGTCCTGCTTGGCGCGGGCGACACCCTCCAGGACCGGGTCGACCGCCTCCAGGTGGGAGGGGTTCGCGACGAGCGAGACCTTGATCTGCTCGCCGTCCAGGCCGGTGAAGGTGCCCTCGGCGCCCAGGTGGTACTTGACGTCGCCGGAGCCGTGCATGGACTTCGGGTCGAGGTTGCCCTCGAACTCGCGGAAGATCTGCGCGTACGACTTGCCGACGATGTTCGCCAGGACGTTCAGGCGGCCGCGGTGGGCCATGCCGATGACGACCTCTTCGAGGCGGGCCTCGGCGGCCGAGTCGATGACGGCGTCGAGCAGCGGGATGACGGACTCGCCGCCCTCCAGGGAGAAGCGCTTCTGGCCGACGTACTTCGTCTGCAGGAAGGTCTCGAAGGCCTCCGCCGCGTTCAGGCGGCGCAGGATGCGCAGCTGCTCCTCGCGCTCCGGCTTGGTGTGCGGGCGCTCGATGCGGTCCTGGATCCAGCGGCGCTGCTTCGGGTCCTGGATGTGCATGAACTCGACGCCGGTGGTGCGGCAGTACGAGTCGCGCAGGACGCCGAGGATGTCGCGCAGCTTCATCATCGACTTGCCGGAGAAGCCGCCGACCGCGAACTCGCGCTCCAGGTCCCACAGGGTGAGGCCGTGCTCGGTGATGTCGAGGTCGGGGTGCTTGCGCTGCTTGTACTCCAGCGGGTCGGTGTCGGCCATGACGTGGCCGCGGACCCGGTAGGAGTGGATCAGCTCGAAGACGCGGGCGGCCTTCGTGACGTCGTCGTCGTGCGAGGCGTCGATGTCGCGGTTCCAGCGGACCGGCTCGTACGGGATGCGCAGCGACTCGAAGACGGAGTCGTAGAAGTCGTTCTCGCCGAGGAGCAGGTTCGCGACGATGCGCAGGAACTCGCCGGAGGCCGCGCCCTGGATGACCCGGTGGTCGTAGGTCGAGGTCAGGGTCATGACCTTGGAGATGCCCAGCTTGTTCAGGGTGTCCTGCGAGGTGCCCTGGAACTCGGCGGGGTAGTCCATGGAGCCGACGCCCATGATGACGGACTGTCCGGGCATCAGGCGGGGCACGGAGTGGACGGTGCCCAGGCCGCCCGGGTTGGTGAGGGAGACCGTCACACCGGTGAAGTCGTCCATCGTCAGCTTGCCGACGCGGGCGCGGCGGACGATGTCCTCGTAGGCCTGCCAGAACTCGAAGAAGTTGAGGGTCTCGGCCTTCTTGATGCCGGCGACGACGAGCTGGCGGTCGCCGTTGGGCTTCACCAGGTCGATCGCGAGGCCGAAGTTGATGTGCTCCGGCTTGACCAGGGTCGGCTTGCCGTCCTTCGCCGCGAAGGAGTAGTTCATCGCCGGCATGGCCTTGATCGCCTGCACCATCGCGTAGCCGATCAGGTGCGTGAAGGAGATCTTCCCGCCCCGGGCGCGCTTGAGGTGGTTGTTGATGACGATGCGGTTGTCGAACAGCAGCTTCACCGGGACGGCGCGGACGGACGTGGCCGTCGGCACCTCGAGGGAGGCGTTCATGTTCTTGGCTACGGCAGCCGCCGGGCCGCGGAGCGTCACCAGCTCGGGCCCCGCGGGGGCCTCGGTGGCGGGCGCGGGCTTCTGGGGGGCTACGGCGGAGGGGGCGGGCGCGGCCGGTGCGGCGGCCGGGGCCTGGGAGGTGACAGTCACAGCAGGGGCACCAGAGGGGGTGGCAGGAGCAGGGGCAGGAGCTGACACAGGCGTGGGCGCGGGAGCCGGGGCGGCAGTCGCGGGCGCGGCGCTCGCCGCCCCCGTGGCGGCGTCGGCGACCTGCGGGGCCTGGGCGACGGCGGTGGCGGCCTGTGCGGAGGCGCCGTCCGTCGTCGTCGTGGGCTTCTCCGCACCGTCGGACTTCACCGGAGCGGCGACGCCCCCCGGCTTGTAGTCGGCGAAGAAGTCCCACCAGGCCCGGTCGACCGAATGCGGGTCCTGGAGGTACTGCTGATAGATCTCGTCGACGAGCCACTCATTCGCGCCGAAGCCTGAGGCGGGGTTCTTCCCGCCCTCTGCTGCTTCGGTCGTGGTGCTCGAGTTACTGGGGGACTGTGGCGACACGGCGGCAACCGCCCTCTTCCGCTTCACAAGGTATGGACAGCGGGAATAAAGGCTACGCCTCCTGGGCCGTGAGATGCAGACCGGGCGGGACATCCGTCGCGCAGGTCACATCGAACGGCGGGTTTCACCGCCTGGAATGGCGGGAAACAAGTGTGGTTCGGGTAGGGGGCACCGAGGTTGCGGCCCCCTTGGCTTCGCACCCCTGACGGACCTCGGGTACGTGTGGCCGAGATCATGTCCTTCCCACTCGAACCCTACGTCAACACGGAGCCTGCGAGCTGCCCGGAAGCGTGACGAGGATGCGGCAGCCGCGTGACGATTCGGCCACTCCGATCCGCCCGCCGTGCAGCTCCACGGCCCAGCGGGCGATCGCCAGCCCCAATCCGGTGCCGCCGTCGCCCCCGCGGGCGTTGCCCCGGTTGAACCGCTCGAAGACCCGGTGGCGCTCCGCCTCCGGGATGCCGGGGCCCTCGTCCCGTACCTCCAGGACCAGGGCGCCGGGCGCGTCGCCGGCCCGGGCGCGGACCGTGACCCGGCCGTGCGGGGGGCTGTGCTTGACCGCGTTGTCGATCAGGTTCGCGACGACCTGGTGCAGGCGCTCGTTGTCCGCGTACGCCCACAGCTCGGACGGGAAGACGTCCAGGTGCAGGTGCACGTCGTTGCGGGCGTGCCCGCCCGAACCGGAGAGCAGCCCCGGCCGGCCGGCGGCCGCCAGCCGCGACTCCTTCAGCACCCCCGACAGGTACGGCCACACCTCGAAGCGGCGGGCGCGCAGCGGGACCACGCCGTTGTCCACCCGGGACAGGTCCAGAAGGGTCTCCACGAGCCCGCCGAGGCGTTCGGTCTGCTTCAGCATCGTGCGCATGGTCTCGGGATCGGCGGCCGAGACGCCGTCCACCACGTTCTCCAGCACCGCCCGCAGCGCCGCGATCGGCGTGCGCAGCTCGTGCGAGACGTTGGCGACCAGCTCCTTGCGGTGCCGGTCCACCGCCTCCAGGTCGTCGGCCATCAGGTTGATGGTGGAGGCCAGGTCGCCCAGCTCGTCGCGGCGCCCGGCGCCACGCACCCGGCGGGTGTAGTCGCCGTGGGATATCGCCCGGGCCACCGTCGTCATGTCGTCGAGCGGAGCCGTCAGGCTGTGCGCCACGAACTGCGTGATCAGCATCGAGGCGATCACCGAGAAGACCGTGATGAAGCGCAGCTCGGTGTCGGTGCGCAGGGCCACCAGCAGCAGGCCGGTCGTGATGAAGACCGAGACCACCACGAGCGTGCCGAGCTTGGTCTTGATCGAGAACGGCGAGAAGGGCCGCAGCCCGCCGGAGAGCCGCTGCCTCGGCCTCGGGCGCTGCCGCTGCGCGCTCGCGGGGCCGCTCATGCCTGGGCCGGGGTCTCCAGGGCGTACCCGACGCCGTGGACCGTACGGATCCGCTCCGCGCCGATCTTGCGCCGCAGTGCCTTGATGTGGCTGTCGACCGTACGGGTCCCGGACGCGTCGGCCCAGTCCCACACCTCGGCCAGCAGCTGCTCCCGCGAGAGCACCGCCCGCGGGGTCCCGGCCAGGCACACCAGCAGGTCGAACTCGGTCGGCGTCAGGTGCACGTCCTCGGTCTGGACCCGGACCCGGCGCTGGGCGTGGTCGATCTCCAGATCGCCCAGGCGCAGGGTGGCCCCGCGCGGGGTGTGCGCGGCGATGGTGGCCCGTTCCACGCGCCGCAGCAGCACGTGGACCCGTGCGGCCAGCTCGCGCATCGAGAACGGCTTCGTCATGTAGTCGTCCGCGCCGACCCCGAGCCCCACCAGCAGGTCGGTCTCGTCGTCCCGCGCGGTGAGCATCAGCACCGGCACCGGACGCTGCGCCTGGACCCGGCGGCAGACCTCCAGCCCGTCGAAGCCGGGCAGCATGACGTCGAGGACCAGCAGCTCCGGCAGCCAGCTCTCGGCCGCGGCGACGGCGGCGGGGCCGTCCGCCGCCGTCTGCACCTGGAAGCCCTCGGCGCGCAGACGGGCCGCGATGGCCTCGGCGATGGTGTGGTCGTCCTCGACGACGAGCACACGCCGCTGGGCGCCGGGTGTCGCCGCGGCGCCGTTGTGTGTGGTGTGTGTCTGTTCCATGTCCGCCCCTGAAGATCCCGCGTGAATGGGGTGCAGCGTAGAGGAGGCACCGGCCTGCGGCTACGTGGGGTTCGGACATGGCATATGTGCTGGAGGGGCCTAAGCGGAATGATATGTACCGGGTGCCGGACCCCCCACGGGACCGCCACCCGGCGGTCGGGACGGGTCAGCTGCCCCACCGTCTGCGGCCCTTCAGAGGGCCAGTCCGTGCCCGTGCGGGAAGACCGGGTCGAGGGTGTCGTTCGGCACATCGGGACGGGAGGCCGCGACCGCCTCCATCGAGCGCGGCAGCTCGAAGGGCAACCGGCCCTCGGGCACCGCGCGGCCGAAGGC
Organism: Streptomyces sp. NPDC046308; assembly: GCF_055588065.1. NCBI lineage: Bacteria > Bacillati > Actinomycetota > Actinomycetes > Kitasatosporales > Streptomycetaceae > Streptomyces > Streptomyces sp. NPDC046308. Next base: position 454,979 of record NZ_JBVJFB010000003.1, on the reverse strand, counting down.
CACGTCCAGGAGGGCGGCGTCCGAGGCGCCGTGGTCGGCGATCAGGGCGGCCCGCGAGCGGCGGGATCGTGGTGGACATGCCGGCCCGGCTGCGCGGCTTCCTGGACCGGCTGCTGCGGAAGCTCTCGCCAGCCCCGGCCGGGAGCGGGACGGCCTGCCAGGCCCGGCGGGGCCCGGGTGTCCTAGCCCGCCGTGAAGGAGGGCAGGGCGTCCACCACCCTGGTCAGGGCCGGCGGCAGGGAGCCCTGGGCGCCCGCCACCTCGTAGCCGCCGTGCACGAACGCGTAGAAGTACCCGTCGTAGATCGTGGGGCCGCCCGTGGCGAGCCTGGGCAGGTGGGCGAAGTCCGCCTCCTGGAGGGCGGTGCGCAACGCGGCGAGCCCGGCCTGCGGCATCGTGCCGGTGCTCTCCGTCTTCGCCTTGGCGTCCAGCCGCGTCCAGGAGCCGTCGCCCTTGACGATGAGCGTGTGGGTCTGCCCGGCGAAGCCGCCGGTGCGGGTGACGCGGACCAGGGTCTCGCCGGGGGCGGGGACGCGGCTCGCGGTAGGGCTCGGGGTGGGGCTCGCCGTAGGGCTCGGGGTAGGGCTCGCGGTGGGGCCCGTACCGGAGCCGGAGGCGCTCCCGGCCGGGCTCGGGGCCGACTCCGTCGACGCCTTCGCAGGCGTGTCGTCGCCGCCCGCGGAGCCCGCCGTTGCGCACCCCGCCAGCAAGGCCGCACCCAGCACCAGTCCCGCCACCGCTCGTAACGCGCGCACACCCACCTCCGCAGTCACTCCGGTCCAACCCCGAGTATGGAGTCCGCAGGGATTGCGCACACCCGTTCCGACAGCACCCGGAGGCCGACATCAGCCGGATCGCCCCCTGGCGACTGCTGCCGCCGCTGCTCGCCGTGGCCCTCGGCCTCTGGGGCCTGGAGCGGGGCGGCAGCATGTGGCGCGACGAGTCCGTCACCTGGCAGGTCGCCCACCGGCCGCTCGGCGGGATCTGGGAGCTGCTGCACGGCGTCGACGCCGTGCACGGCCTGTACTACCTGCTCATGCACGGGGTGTTCCAGGTCTGGGACGGCGGCCTGTGGGCGCTGCGGCTGCCCTCCGTCGCCGCCACCGCGGTCGCGGCCGCCGGGGTGGCCGCCGTCGCGCACCGGCTCGCGGGGGAGCGGGCCGCGCTGATCGCCGGCTGCGTGTACGCCGTCCTGCCGCCCGTGCAGACGTACGCCCAGGAGGGGCGCTCGTACGCCTTGGTCGCGGCGGCCGTGGTCTGGGCGACGTACCTGATGCTGCGCGAGCGGTGGGCCGCGTACACGGTGGTGCTGCTGCTCGGCTGCTGGCTGCACGAGTTCGCCGTGCTGGCCCTGCTCGCGCACGCCTTCACCGCGTGGCGGTCGCGCGGCTGGCGGTGGAGCGCCGGGATCGTGGCGGCGCTGCTGCTGCCGCTAGCCCTGGTGAGCGCGCGCCAGGCCGAGCAGCAGCTCGGCTGGCTCGGCCGGCCGAGCTGGCAGGACTGGATGGCGTACGGAGTGGTCGGCGGCGCGGCCCTGCTCCTCGCGCGGGGGGCCGCGAAGGACCTCGTACGGGTGGCGCTCCCGCTCACCCTGCTGCCGCCCGGGCTGCTGATGGTGATCTCCCTCGTGCACCCCTGGTACGTCGACCGGTACGTGCTCTATGCGCTGGCCGGAGCCGCCCTGCTGGCCGGGGCCCGGCTGGCGGCGGCCCGCGGGTGGTGGCCGTGGCTGCTCGCCGGACTGCTGCTCGTGCCGTGCGGCGTCTGGTCGGTGTGGCTGCGTACGCCGGAGAGCCGCAAGGACGACGTCCTCGCGGTGGCCGCCGCGGTCCGCGAGCGGGCCCGGCCGGGGGACGCGGTGGTGTTCATGCCCTCGCGGCGGCGCGAGTGGCTGCTCTCCTCGCCCGGGGTCTACGCCTCGCTGCGCGACGTGGCCCTGGACCGGACCCCGGCGGCCTCGCACAGCCTCCAGGGCACCGAACTGTCCCCGGAGCGGATCCGCGCGGCGCTGCTCGCCTCGCCGCGGGTGATCGCCCTGCTGGACCCGGCCGGGCAGCCGCTGGACCCGTACCCGCGGGAGGCGGCCAAGCGGGACGCGCTCGCCGCCGGCTTCGAACTGTGCTCGCTGACCGGCGTCCGCGGAGCCCGCATCGCGGTATACGCCCACCCTGGCACCTGCCCCTGACCCACCCCGGGCGCGCTCCGCCCACCACCCGGGCCGTCTGCCGGCCACCCGGGCCGTCCGCCGGCCGCTCGGCGGGGGCGGGGGCCGACTGGGGGTGCGGGCTGTCGACCGTTCTGGGTGCGGGGGTGCGGGGGTGCGGGGGTGCGGGGGTGCGGGTCGGGGCCGCCCGGGGGCGAGCGTCGGGCGGGTGTGCGGGATGCGCCGGTGTGGCCTGCGTGCGCCGCGCGGTTCGGCCGGGGGCCGTCTGCGGTCCGTACCCCCCCGGCGGCCGTCGGCGCGGGCCGCCGACTGCTCGGGCTGGGGCGCCGTTCCCGTTAGTGGCCGGTGTCCCGGCTGCGCCGGCCGGACGGGGCCGGCTGGCGACCCGTCGGCGGGTGTGCCGTCCGCTGGGGTCCGGTCGCCGCCTCTTCCGCGGGTGCGGGGGTGCGGGTGCCCGCGCCGCCGCCGACCCGGCCGGTCGGTGGCTCGGGTGGGCCAGGAGGATGGGGCGAACCGTGTCGCACAGCCGGAGGTGTCGAATGACCACGCCCCAGAACGCCGCGCCCCAGGAGCCCGCGCCCGGGCCGGAGGCCGGGCCGCTGCCCGGGGCGCTCGTCGGGGCGCAGTGGCTGGGCGGGCGGCTGGGGACGGGCGGGCTCGTGGTCCTCGATGCTTCCGTCGGCGCCCACCGGGGGGCGGAGCGGCGGATTCCGGGGGCCCGTCCCTTCGACCTCGACGGTGCCCTGTCCGACCACGACGCGCCCGCCCCGCACACCATGCCCCCCGCCCGGGAGTTCACCGAGGCCGTGCGGGAGCTCGGCGTGGACGACTCGGACACCGTCGTCGTCTACGACGGCGCCGGGATCTACTCCAGCGCCCGCGCCTGGTGGATGCTGCGCGCCATGGGCTTCGACCGGGTGGCCGTCCTCGACGGGGGACTGCCCGCCTGGACCGCCGCCGGCCTGCCCGTCGAGGCCACCCGGCCGGCGTACGACGGCCCGCGCGGCTCCTTCACCGCTCGGCCCCGCCCCGGGCTGCTGGTCGGCAGCGGGGCCGTCGCCGAGGCACTGGCGGACCCGGCCGCGGCCGTCGTCGACGCCCGCACCCGTGGCCGCTTCGCCGGCACCGACCCCGAGCCCCGCGCGGGCCTGCGCGGCGGGCACATGCCGGGTGCGGTCAACCTCCCGTTCGGCGAACTCCAGGGCCCCGACGGCCTGATGCGCCCGGCCGCGGAACTCCGTACGGCCTTCGAGGAGGTGACGGGCGGGCGCGAACGCCTCTACTTCAGCTGCGGCTCGGGGGTGACCGCGTGCGTGCTGGCCCTCGCCGCCGAGCTCGCCGGGTACGAGAACCCGGCCGTGTACGACGGCTCCTGGAGCGAGTGGGGCGCGCCGTCCCCCCTGCGCCCGGTCGCCACCGGCCCGGCCTAGCCCTGGCCCTGCCCTGCCCTGGCCGGGAGCCGGGCGGGGTGGGGTCGGTTGTGCGGGTTGGTTGCGCCGCTCGGGTCGGGCTTCGGGTGGGGGCCGGTTGGGGCAGGCGCGGGCGCCGGTTGGCTGCGCCGCTCGGGCGGGGGCCGGTTGCACCGGGGGCTGGGCTTCGGAGGGGGGCGGTTGGGGTGGGGGCGGGCGCGCGCCGGGGCGTCTCCTCGGGCGCCGAACGTGACGAGGGGTCGGAGAGCTCGGCGGCAGTGCGTTCGGCACCCTGCGGGGATCACCCCGACACACACCCACCCCCACCCCAACCGCCCCGGTTGACCCCCCCAGCCCGACCCACCATCCAGCCCCGCCCCACCACCCAGTGCTGACGCACAATCCAGCCTCGCCGCACCAATTCAGCCCCTCCGGCGTTTGAGGAGCGGGGTTCGGGGCGGAGCCCCGATCTTGGAGCCGCACCGGCCGCGCAACTTCAGCCCCGCCGGCGTTTGAGGCGCGGGGTGCGGGGCGGAGCCCCGGGCTTTGAGTCGCGGCGGCAGGTCCGTTCGGCCTGGATCCGGGGGGTAGCCCCACCCCGGGATCGGGTACCGGCACCATCGGCCGGGCAGCCGCACCGCGCGAGGATCGGTCCATGCCTTCTCACGCCACGCCACGACGTCTCGTCCGCACCGCGGTTGCCGTCCTCGGGACCGGGTTCCTGCTGGCCGGCTGTTCCTTCTCGGACGGACCGAAGAGGACGGCGACCGCCGACACCACGGTCACCGAGGGGGTCACGGCGGTCGAGGTGACGCACGCCCGGGCCGGCTCGATCGAGGTCACCGCAGGGACGGGCACCGGCGTCACGGTCCACCGCACCGTCCACTACCGGGGTGACACCGCCCCCACCCCCGGCCAGCGGGTCAGCGCGGGCGTGCTCACCTTCTCCAGCGGCTGCTCGGGTAGCTGCTACGTCGACTACCGCCTGGAGGTTCCGGCCTCCGCCAAGGTCAAGCTGGAGAGCAGCAGCGGCCGCATCACCGTCGCGGGCGTGGCCGCCGCCGAGGTGGAGGCCGACTCCGGCGACGTCCGGGCCGAGCGCATCGCGGGCCCGCTGAAGATCCGTACCTCCTCGGGCGACATCACCGCGGCCGGCCTGTCGGGCCCGAGCGCGGACGTCCACTCGGACTCCGGTGACGCCCGCATCGACTTCACCGCGGCCCCCACCTCGGTGCTCGCCGAGACCTCCTCGGGCGACGTCACGCTGAAGGTCCCGCAGGCCCCCTACCGGTTCGCGGTCTCCACCACCTCCGGTGCCCGCGACATCGCGCTGGCCGAGGACCCCGCCGCCACCTCCCGTCTCTCCGCGAAGACCACCTCGGGCGACGTCCGCATCCAGGCGGGAGCACAGGCCGCCGCGCTGTTCGCCGGGGGCGAACGCAGGTTGGGGAACATTGGGAGGCGCACATGCATTGAGTCGGCATAGCTCAACTTCACTGCCGGAGGGAAGATCATGGCTTCGACGTCCGTCACACTCACTCTGCCCGTGCTGCCGCTCGACGACGAGGTCGTGCTGCCCGGAATGGTCGTGCCGCTGGACCTGTCCGACGCCGAGGTGCGCGGTGCCGTGGAGGCGGCGCAGGCCGCGGCGGGCAGCGGGAAGCCGCGGGTGCTGCTTGTGCCGCGGATCGACGGGAAGTACGCCGCGACGGGTGTGCTCGGGACGGTCGAGCAGGTCGGCCGGCTCTCCGGTGGCGACCCGGGCGCACTCATCCGAGGGCTCGGCCGGGTCCGTATCGGCGCCGGCACCACCGGCCCCGGGGCCGCGCTCTGGGTCGAGGGCGAGACCGTGGACGAGCACGTGCCGGACCCGCTGCCGGGATCCGTCGCCGAGCTCGTCAAGGAGTACAAGGCCCTCGCCACCAGCTGGCTCAAGAAGCGCGGCGCCTGGCAGGTCGTGGACCGGGTCCAGCAGATCGAGGGCGTGTCCGCGCTCGCGGACAACTCCGGATACTCGCCGTTCCTGACGGTCGAGCAGAAGGTCGAACTGCTGGAGACGGCCGACCCCGTCGCCCGCCTCAAGCTCGCCATCAAGGCGCTCAGCGACCACCTCGCCGAACAGGACGTGGCCGAGTCCATCGCCAAGGACGTCCAGGACGGCGTCGACAAGCAGCAGCGGGAGTTCCTGCTCCGGCGCCAGCTGGAGGCCGTGCGCAAGGAACTGCGCGAGCTGAACGGCGAGAAGGACGGCGAGGAGTCCGACGACTACCGGGCCCGCGTCGAGGCCGCCGACCTGCCCGAGAAGGTACGGGAGGCCGCCCTCAAGGAGGTCGAGAAGCTGGAGCGGGCCAGCGACCAGAGCCCCGAGGGCTCCTGGATCCGCACCTGGCTGGACACCGTGCTGGAAATGCCCTGGAACGAGCGCACCGAGGACGAGTACGACATCCGGGGAGCCCGGGCGGTGCTGGACGCCGAGCACGCCGGCCTCAGCGACGTGAAGGACCGCATCACCGAGTACCTCGCCGTGCGCAAGCGGCGTTCCGAGCGCGGCATGGGCGTCATCGGCGGCCGCCGCGGCGGGGCCGTGCTCGCGCTCGTCGGACCGCCCGGCGTCGGCAAGACCTCCCTCGGGGAGTCCGTGGCCCACGCCATGGGCCGCAAGTTCGTGCGCGTCGCCCTCGGCGGCGTACGGGACGAGGCCGAGGTCCGCGGCCACCGCCGGACCTACGTCGGCGCCCTGCCGGGCCGCATCGTCCGGGCCATCAAGGAGGCCGGTTCGATGAACCCGGTGGTCCTCCTCGACGAGATCGACAAGGTGGGCTCCGACTTCCGCGGCGACCCGGCCGCCGCCCTCCTGGAGGTCCTGGACCCGGCGCAGAACCACACCTTCCGGGACCACTACCTGGAGGTGGAGCTCGACCTGAGCGACGTCGTCTTCCTCGCCACCGCCAACGTCCTGGAGGCCATCCCGGAGGCACTGGCCGACCGCATGGAGGTCGTCCGCCTCGACGGCTACACCGAGGACGAGAAGGTCGTCATCGCCCGCGACCACCTGCTGCCGCGCCAGCTGGAACGCGCCGGACTCGGCGCCGACGAGGTGGTCCTGGAGGAGGACGCCCTGCGCAAGCTCGCCGGGGAGTACACCCGCGAGGCGGGCGTCCGCACCCTGGAGCGCTCCCTCGCCCGGCTGCTGCGCAAGGTGGCCTCCCAGCACGAACTGGGGGAGCGGGAGCTGCCCTTCAGCATCGGCGCGGACAGCCTGCGGGGGCTGATCGGGCGTCCGCACCACGTCCCCGAGTCCGCCCAGGACCCGGCCGAGCGGCGCACCGCGGTCCCCGGCGTGGCCACCGGCCTCGCGGTGACCGGCGCGGGCGGCGACGTGCTGTTCGTCGAGGCCTCGCTGGCCGACCCGGAGACGGGCGCGGCCGGCCTGACCCTCACCGGCCAGCTCGGCGACGTCATGAAGGAGTCGGCGCAGATCGCGCTGAGCTTCCTGCGCTCGCACGGAGCGGAACTGGAACTCCCGGTCGCCGACCTGAAGGACCGGGGCGTGCACATCCACTTCCCTGCGGGAGCCGTGCCCAAGGACGGCCCGAGCGCCGGCATCACGATGACGACCGCGCTCGCCTCGCTGCTCTCCGGACGGCAGGTGCGCACCGACGTGGCCATGACCGGCGAGGTCTCGCTGACCGGGCGGGTCCTGCCGATCGCGGGGTCAAGCAGAAGCTGCTGGCCGCCCACCGGGCCGGGCTGACCACCGTGATCATCCCGAAGCGGAACGAGGCCGACCTGGACGACGTCCCGGCGGAGGTACTGGAGGGGCTGGAGGTGCACCCGGTGACGGACGTGCGCCAGGTGCTGGAGCTCGCTCTGGCGCAGGCGGAGGTGGAGGTCGCCGCCGCGGCGTGACCGGCGGCCTGACCGGCGCGTAACGGCGTGACCGAGGGCCGCACGGCCCACCGGAGCGCCACGCGCCCCTCCCCGCTCCTCCGCACGCCCGCCGCACGGCCCGGCTCCCCGCTCCGGCGGGGTCCCGGGCCGTCGGCACACCCGCTGCGAAATACTGGCCCCTCACCCACCGGGGTGCCACACACCATCGAAGGAGCGGGACGTGCACGGGAGCGAAGACCAGGAGTTCCTTGCCCTGGAGCGGGAGCTGTCCGTCTTCCTCCGGCGCGCCCGCGCCTCCTCCGGCGAGATGGCCCGCGAGCTCCACCCCGAGCTGGAGCCCGCCGCGTACGGACTCCTCGTACGCCTGGAGGCGGCCGGCCGGCAGCGGGCCACCGAGCTCGCCGCCTACTTCGGCGTCGGCAAGGCCACCATGAGCCGGCAGCTGCGGGCCCTGGAGGTCCTCGGCCTGGTGGCCCGCGAGCCGGACCCCGCCGACGGCCGGGCCTTCCTGGTCGGGCTCACCGAGGAGGGCCGCGAGCGGTTCCTGCGGGTACGGGGCGCACGGCGCGAGCAGTACATGCGCAAGCTCGCCGACTGGGACCGCGGCGAGGTGGCGGAACTGGCCCGGCTCCTCAACCAGTTGAACGCGGGCGCCGAGTAGGGGCACCCGCCCGGCCCGCGCCCGCTGTCAGAGCTCCGCGTAGACCGCCGAGGCGTCGTCGTGCCGCTTGTACCGGGCCGGCGGCCGCGACGGGTCGGACTCGATGGCGCGGACCCGGCCGATGAGGCCCTCCGAGCCCTCCTTGCGCAGCACCGCCAGGCACTCGGTCCAGTCGCCCTCCCCGAACGTGTCCGTCCACCGGCTCGCCCCGTCCGTGAGCGCGGCCACCGCCCGCACCTGCTCGCGCGGGCTGCGCCCGGTCACCGCCCGGGCCGCCACCGCCGGGTCCGCGGCGGCCGTGAAGAAGCCGCCCTCCGCGTTGCGCAGCGCGTCCGTCGCCGCCACCGAGCGCAGCACCTCCCGAGGAACCCGGTCCAGCCGGTCGTCGAGCACCGCCGTCACAGCGCCCCCGGGCGCCTGGAGGAGCAGTACGGAGTCCGAGAGCACGAGGTGTTCCACGCAGGACTCGTCCCAGCGGACCATGACGACCGTCGCCTGCGGCGTACGCACGTGAGAAAGGTCACACGTGTCGCGGTGGGCGTCGGCCGTGGCGCGGACGGACTCGGCGAGGATCCGGTCCAGCGGCATGTCCCGTCGCGATCCGGACAGTTCGGTCAATCGGCCGCCGAGCCGGGCCGCGAACCACGGAACCCCGTGCACGCAGCCGTCCTCTCCGCTCGGCGGGGTGACCCCGTCCAGCGCGACCAGGACACCGCCGCCCGAAGCGGGGATCGCGGCCGACACCCAGTCCTCATTGGGGCGTTCTTCGCTGCCGGGGGCCGAGGCGAGGTCGATGCGCATGCCGCCATTCTGCCGGGCGGCGGCCCCCGCGCACGCTCAGGTCCGTACCAAAGCGGAAGGGGGCGGACCGTCCTCTGCGCGGTGCTCCGGGGGTGGGCCGGAGGGGTCCGGGCCGGGCTCCGGCGCGCGGGCGGACATGTGGGCGGGCATCCTGCCAAAGCCCGTATCGATCTTTCAACCACCTGTCCACGGAGGCGCTCTGGGGCGGGGTGCCCGAGTTGGATGCCAACTCATCCGTGATGTTCACTCGTTCGAGTGGCCGGGTGGGCGATGTGCGGCTCTCTCCCCAACACGCTGCAAAGGTCTGAGGCGGTACGAGGGGGCAGGGGGCGTTTACTTGTTGACCGGCCGTTACCTCGGCCACACGAGTAGACGAGCACAAGCACACGTACAGGATTGCGAGCACCGGTGCAGAAGAAGCGGTCTCGGAAATGGGGGCACCTCCCAGCGGTAGCTGGGGGAGGCACCGCCGCCGACGGCCCGGCCCCCGCAGGACGCCGCGTCCGCGTGCGCCGCAGGCTGGTCGTCGGCGTCGCCGTCGCCGGCCTCACCGTCCTCGCGGCAGGCACACCCGCCGTCGTGACCGCCGTGAGGGAGCTGAACGACTCCCAGCGGCTGGTCACCCTCGCGGAGCAGACCGGGCAGATCCTCACCGTCGCGCACGTCCTCGCCGACGAGCGCGACGCCGTAGTCGAGTACGCCGCCAAGGGCCGCCCCGGCGCCGCCAGGGGCGCCCTCCAGGAACGCATCCTGCGCACCGACCGGCAGATCGCCGAGGCCGCGACCGAGGTCGACGAGCCCATCGGCACCGCCCTCGCCCGCGTGGCGGCCGTCCGCACCGAGGCCATCGACGGCAAGGGCACCGCCCTCGCCGCCCACCAGGCCTACAGCGGCGTCCTCACCGAACTCCTCGCCCCCGGGGGCCGGCTCGCCGAGCAGACGCCGCCGCGCGCCGAGGCCGCCCTCACCACCACCCGCCCGCTCGCCCCGCTGGGCCAGGCCGTGGAGCAGGCCTCGGCCACGCGCGGACTGCTGCTCGCCGCGCTGGCCGTCCCCCGCGGCGAGCAGCCCCCGGGCGCGGCCGCGGTCGACGAACTCACCGCCGCCGCCCAGCGTTCGCGCGTACGGGAAATGGCCGCGCTGGACGACTTCGCGCGGGCCGCGCGGCCCGACGTGCGCCAGACCCTCACCGCCACCGTCACCGGCCCCGAGGTCAAGACGGCCGACGACTTCCTCAAGCGGCTCACCGACCGGCCCACCCTGACCCCGGCCGACCGCAAGACCGACGGCGCCGCCGTCGGCAGTGCGCTCACCGCCCGCATCGACCGGATGCGGACCGTCGAGGCCACCCTCGCGGGCCAGCGGGCCTCCGCCCTGGCCTCGCTGCGCGACGACGACGTGACCCGCCTCGAAACCCTCGTCGCCCTGCTGGGCCTGCTGTTCCTGGTCGCCGTCGGCGTCTCGACCGCCGTCGCCCGCTCGCTGACCCGGCCGCTGTCGGTGCTGCGGCGCGGCGCGGCGCGGCTGGCGACGCCGGAGGGCTCGGTGGAACCGGTCCGGTTCACCGGCCGCAACGACGAGTTCGCCGAGGTCGTACGGCACCTGAACGCGGTCCGCGACCAGACGGTCTCCCTGCACACCCGGATCGCCGGGCTCGACGCCGACCGCCGCCGGATCATCGGCCGCAATGAGGCGCTGACCGCCGGTCGGGACGTGCTGGAGGAGGAGCTGAACAAGCTGCGGGCGGGGCTGGAGGAGCACCGCCGCGTCATGTCGACGACCTCCGTCTCGCTGTCGCTGCGGACCCTGGGCCTGGTCGAGCGCCAGCTCGCGGTCATCGAGGAGCTGGAGTCCAAGGAGCAGGACCCGGACCGGCTCGCGACCCTCTTCAAGCTCGACCACCTGGCGACCGTGATGCGCCGCCACAACGAGAACCTGCTGGTGCTGGCCGGGCAGGAACACGGCCACGGGCAGGGGCTGCCGGTGCCGCTGGTCGACGTGATGCGGGCCGCCGTCAGCGAGATCGAGCGCTACGAGCGCGTCGACCTCGCGGCGCTGCCTTCGTACACCCAGGTGGCGGGGCACGCGGCCGACGACCTCTCGCACGTGCTGGCCGAGCTGCTGGAGAACGCGACGACGTTCTCGCCGCCCGAAGTCAAGGTGAAGGTGTCCGGCTGGACGCTGGACTCCGGCGACGTCGTGCTGTCCGTCGTGGACGAGGGCATCGGGGTCACCGGGGACCGGCTGGAATCGCTGAACTCCCGGCTCTCCACCCCCGAGGCGTACGACGAGGAGCCCGAAGCCGAACACGGCCTGGGACTCGGCCTGTACGTGGCCGGACGCCTCGCGGCGCGGCACGGGGTCACCGCGGAACTGCGCGCCGGGCGGCACGGCGGGACCGAGGCCCTCGTGGTCGTCCCGGCCGCGCTGCTGCCCGCCACGCCGCCGGTCTCCCCGGTCCACACCCTGGCCACGCCGGGCGCGCCCGCGCTGCAGCTCCCGGGCGTGATCGCGGAGGCCAACGAGAACACCCTCCCACCCCGCCGCCGAGGCACCCACGCCGCCGCGGACTCCGCCGCTCCGGCCACGCCCGACGCCGCCGACGCGCTCGCGGACCCTGCCCCCTCCACCTCCGCGGGTGTTGCGGAGCCCGACGCCGAGGCTCCGGCTGACACGGAGTCGGAGTCGGCCTTCCGCGTGCCCACCACCACGGTGGCCGCGGTGACCCTGGCCGAGGCCCTCGCGGGCCCCGCCCTCCCGGCCGAAGCGGACACCCCCGCCGCGGCGGACCTGCCCCCCGCCGACCAGATCTTCACGGCCGAGCCCCCCGCAGGTGCCCCGGCAGGGCCGGACGTCACCGCCGAGCCCCCCGCAGGGGCCCCGTCGGGGGACGTGCCCGCGGACCAGGTCTTCACCGCCGCGCCCGCAGAGCCGGACGTCACGACCGAGCCCCCCGCAGGGGACACGGCAGAGCCGGACTTCACGACCGAGCCCCCCGCAGGGGACACGGCAGAGCCGGACGTCACGGCCGAGCCCCCCGCAGGGGACACCGCTGAGCTCCCCGCAGGGGACACGGCAGAGCCGGACGTCACCGCCGAGCCCCCCGCAGGGGAGCCGGCACATCGTGCGGTCCCCGAGCCCCACGCCCATGCCCCCGCCGAAGGCAACTGGCTGCCCCGGCAGGGCAGTCACCCCGCCGACCCCGCCGACGCCGTCACCGACAAGGGCCTGCCGAAGCGGACCCCGCGCACCGTCACCGCCGGACGCGCGGACGACGTACGGCCGCCCGAGCCACCGCGCCGGATCGACGCCGACGAACTCCGGCGCCGGCTCGGCGGTTTCTACCAGGGAGCCCAGGACGGGCGACGCGTCGTCGCCGCCGAGCTCGCCCAGGACCAGGGGCAGGGGCAGAGGCAGGGGCAGGGACACAGCAAGACCGACCAGGGGGACACCGCACAGGAGGCACGCACATGACCGCGCCCAGTACGTACGGACTGAGCACCCAGGCCCGCAACCTGCAGTGGCTGCTGACCGACCTGGTCGAGGAGGTACCCGGCGTCAACTCCGTCGCCGTCGTCTCCTCGGACGGGCTGCTGCTCCTGTCCTCCGACCCCGCAACGGGCGGCGCGGCCGATCCACAGGCCAAAGCCAGGCCGAAGGGCCCGCGCGGCGCGTCCGCCGACCTCGCCACCATCGTGTCGGGCCTCGGCAGCCTCACCACCGGCGCCGCGGCCCTCATGGAGAGCGGCTCCGTCAAGCAGACCATGGTGGCGATGGAGCACGGCTCCGTCTTCGTCATGGCCATCAGCGACGGCTCACTGCTGGGCGTGCACGCCACCCCCGACTGCGACATGAGCGTCGTCGCCTACCACATGGCCCTGTTCGTCGGCCGCGCCGGCCACGTACTGACCCCCGAAGTCCGCAGCGAGCTGCGCCAGTCAATGGAGAACACCCCGTGAGGAGTACGGCCTCCGACCGGCTGCCGATACGCGGCGCCGACCGCCGCCCCGCCCGCGTCCGCCCGTACTCGCTCACGGGCGGCCGCACCCGCTTCACGCAGGTCCTGAACGTCGAGACCTTCGTCGCCGCCCTGGAGTCGAAGGCCTCGGAGCCGCAGAAGCCCGACCGCATGCCCGAGATGCCCGCCATCGTCGAGGTCTGCCGCCGCATGCGCACGATCGCCGAGATAGCCGCGCTGCTGAAACTGCCGCTCGGCGTCGTCCGCGTGCTCGTCAGCGACCTCGCGGACCAGGGCCGGCTGCGGGTCTACGGCACGGGCCACGGCACTGGCCGTCCCGAACGCGCGCTGCTCGAAAGGGTGCTCAGTGGTCTCCGCCGTCTCTGATCAGCCGGTACCGCCGGCCTTGGACGACGAGCCCGTCCAGCCCTGGCAGTACGACCGTTCCCGTGCCCCCGTCGCCGTCAAGGTGCTGGTCGCGGGTGGCTTCGGCGTCGGCAAGACCACCTTCGTCTCCTCCGTCTCCGAGATCACCCCGCTGCGCACCGAGGCGGTGATGACCCAGGCCAGCGTCCCCACCGACGACCTCTCCGGCACCCCGGACAAGAACACCACCACCGTCGCGATGGACTTCGGCCGCGTCACGCTCGACGACGACCTCGTCCTCTACGTGTACGGGACCCCGGGCCAGGAGCGGTTCTGGTTCATGTGGGACGACCTGGTGCGCGGGGCCATCGGCGGGCTCGTGCTGGCCGACACCCGCCGGCTGCGCGACTGCTTCCCGGCCCTCGACTACTTCGAGAGCTGCGGGCTCCCGTACGCCGTCGCCGTCAACCACTTCGAGGGCTCGCAGTCGTACGAGCCCGAGGACGTGCGCGAGGCGCTCAGCGTCCCGCCGCACGTACCCGTCGTGATCATGGACGCGCGGCGTCGGCACACCGTGGTCGAGTCCCTGCTGGCCCTGGTGGGCCACGCCCTCGAGACCACTCCCGAATAGGTCCGCGGGCCCGTGCCCCGCGGGCCCCCCGCGCCCGTAGCTCGTACGCCCGTAGCCCCGTAGCCCCGTACCCCCGAATCGAGAACGTGAGATGCGCAAGATACTCGTCGTCGGAGCCGGCCAGTCCGGTCTCCAGCTCGCCCTCGGCCTCCAGTCGAAGGGGTACGAGGTCACCCTCATGTCCAACCGGACGGCGGACGAGGTCCGCACCGGCCGGGTGATGTCGACGCAGTGCATGTTCGACACGGCGCTCCAGCACGAGCGCGACCTCCAGATCAACTTCTGGGAGCAGCAGGCCCCGAAGATCGAGGGCCTCGGCGTCTCCGTCGCCGCCCCCGACTCCGGCCGCGCCGTCGACTGGCTGGGCCGCCTCAAGGGGTACGCGCAGTCCGTCGACCAGCGCGTGAAGATGGCCGGCTGGCTGGACACCTTCGCGCAGCGCGGCGGGCAGCTGGTCATCCACGGCGCGTCGGTCGCCGACCTCGACTACTTCTCCCGTACGTACGACCTGGTGCTGGTCGCCGCCGGCAAGGGCGAGCTGGTGTCGATGTTCGGGCGGGACGCCGCGCGCTCCCCGTACGACGCCCCGCAGCGCGCGCTGGCCGTCTCGTACGTGCACGGCCTCGGGCCGCGCGCCGAGCACCCGGAGACGGAGGCCGTGCGCTGCAACCTCGTCCCGGGCGTCGGCGAGCTGTTCGTGATGCCGACCCTGACCACCTCGGGCCGGGCGGACATCCTGTTCTGGGAGGGGCTCCCGGGCGGTCCGGTGGACGCGTTCAACGGGATCAAGGACCCGGCGGAGCACCTGGCCCTCACGCTGGAGCTGATGGAGAAGTTCACGCCGTGGGAGTACGCGCGGGCGACGAAGGTGGAGCTGACGGACGCGGGCGGGACGCTGGCGGGTCGTTACGCGCCGGTGGTCCGCAACCCGATCGGGCGGCTGCCCGGCGGCGGGCTGGTGCTGGGCGTCGCGGACGTGGTCGTCGCCAACGACCCGATCACCGGTCAGGGCTCGAACTCCGCCGCCAAGTGCGCGGCCTCGTACCTCTCCTCGATCCTGATGCACGGGGACAACCCGTTCGACGAGGCGTGGATGAAGGCGACCTTCGACAAGTTCTGGTTCACCACGGGCAAGCCGGTGACCCAGTGGACCAACGCCATGCTGGGCGTCCCGCCGGAGCACGTGCTCAACCTGATCGGCGCGGCCGGGCAGCTTCAGCCGGTGGCGGATCGATTCGCCAACGGCTTCGACAACCCGGCCGACTTCGACGCGTACTTCTACGACCCCGAGGACGCGGCGGACTACCTGGCGGAGGTCGCCTCGTCCGTGGCCGCCTCCTCGGCGGCCCCGTCGGCGGGTGCGTCCTGCGACGAGTAGCCGGTGTCGTCGTCCCCCGCCGTGCCCGTCGCGTCCGCCCCGGGCAGGGGCGGGGGAGCGAACTCCGCGAGCGGGGTGCCGCCGGGGTCCGGGCGTACGGCGCCGAGCAGCGGATTCGCGGCGAGGGGTGAGACCTTCACCTTCGCCCCCGGCCGCGGCGCCTGGATCACCTTGCCCTCGCCCACGTACAGGGCCACGTGCGTGGCCTTGGGGAAGTAGACCACCAGGTCCCCCGGGCGGAGCTGGTCCAGCGGCACCTTCGGCAGCCGCGCCCACTGCTCCTGGCTGGTCCGCGGGATGGTGCGCCCGGCGTGCGCCCAGGCCTGCGAGGTGAGCCCGGAACAGTCGAAGGCTCCCGGGCCCTCGGCGCCCCAGACGTACGGTTTGCCGATCTGGGCCGCCGCGTAGGTGAGGGCGGCGCCGCCGGCGGCCGTGGGGGTGCCCGTACGCGTGGGGAGCCGGCCCGAGTCCAGCAGATCGCGCTGCGCGGCTGCGGTGTTCTTGTCCTCCTGCGCCCCGAGCCGCGTCAGCTGCTCGGGGGTCAGCGAGGCGAGCACCCGCTCGACCTCCTTGAGCTGCGCCACGACCTCGTCCTTGTGCAGCTTCTGCCGCGCCGCCAGGGACTGCCGGGTTTCGAGCGCCTTGCGGGCCCGTACGGCGAGCTCGTCGGCCTTCTTCTCGCCCCGCGCGAGCCGGTTCAGTACGCCGGCCCGTCGCGCGCCCTCGCGGGCGGTGAGCCGGCGCTGGTCCAGGGCGGCCTGAGGGGTGCCGGCGAGCAGCATCCGGGCGTACGGGGAGAGGCCCCGGGTGCCCTGGTACTGCTCCCGGGCCAGCTTCCCGACCAGGGCCCTCTCGGAGTCGAGGGCGGTACGGGCCCGGCCGAGGTCGGCGACGCGCTGCCGCTCCTCCTCCTGGCCGGCCTTGAGGGCGACCTCCGTGGCGTTGTACGCCTCGGTGGCCTCCTCGGCCTTCTGGTAGAGCCCCTGTAGGCGGGTGAGCAGGACCCCGACGGACTCCGCCTCGGGTCGGGCGGGCTCGGCGCCGGCCCCCGGGACCGGGCCGGCGACGAGGAGCACCGCGGCAATGCAGGCGGCGCGAAGCGGCCGATGTGACATGGGATCACCTCCGAGGCGCCCGATGCTGCCACGGCCGGTATGACAAATCCCCCAACCGGGCGGCCGGTGGCGGACCGGCCACCCGGTTGGGGGAGTGGGGCACGGTCGCCGGCCTGACGGTTCCCGCCCGCCGACCGGGCCGACCGGGCGCCGCCCGCCCGCCGCCCGCCGCCCGCCCGCCGCCCGGGTCAGCCGCGCAGCAGGCGCGCCTTGGCCGTCGTGAACTCCTCCGGGGTCAGCAGGCCCTCACGGGTCAGGTCGGCCAACTGCCGCAGCTCCGCCACCAGGGAAGTCGACGCGGTCACCGGTGAACTCGTCGGCGAGCCGGGCCGGATGCCCTCCTCTTCTTCCGCCGCGCCCTGCGCCACGTCCACCGGCTCCGGCGCCTCCTCCGGTTCCGGCGCCTCCTCCGGTTCCGGCGACGGCGGTTCGGCCGGGGCCCGCGCGGCCCGGACCGGCCGCGCCGGCAGGTCCCGGCGCGCCGCTTCGCCCGGGCCGACCGCGCCCGTCGTGTCCTCCACCGCCCCGGCCGCCCGGGCCAGCAGGCCCCGTAGCAGCGGGTGCCCCGCCGGCCGCTGCGCCGGCCGGACCGTCGGTCCCATCGGCCGGATGAACATCAGGCCACCCCCGCCCGCGGGTCCGCAGGGACCCGGTCCGGCGGGATGCGGACCGAGCCGACGATCCGCCCGCCCGCCGCCCGTACGGCGATCGCCGCGTCCTCGGCCCACACGTGCTCGACCACCAGCAGCAGCGCGCAGCTCCCGCGTTCCAGCAGCCCCGCCGCCTCCTGCACGTCCTCCGGTCCGATCAGGCGTGCCACGTCCCGCCCCGTCAGCAGCCCGTGCAGTTCCACGTATTCGTCGAACTCCGCCGCGAGCACCTCGCCCGAGGCGGTCCTCGTCGCCACGAGACCGTCGATCAGCCGGACCACCCCGGTCTTGCGCAGTCCCATCACGGCCTCGATCGCCGGGACCCGCAGCTGCTCCTCCGGGAAGGCGAGGACGATGAATTCCACGGGCCCCATACGCCTCGGCTCCTCACGTGTGACCGTTTTTGACGACTCTTCGGCACACTATGACATAAGCGGACATACCATCCGTCTGCTTGCTACGTTTCGGGTATGACCGCTCTGACGGCGAAGGTGACGGAGCCCGCGCCCCCGCCCCCCGACGCCCGCGCCCCCAAGCGTCGCGGCGTCGAGCTGACGCTCCTCGCCGGCGCCGTCCTGGTCTCCGTCCTCGGTCACCTCTACGTCGGCCTCACCACCACCGGCCACACCCCCCGCCTCGCCGCCCGGTACGCCGGGGGGCTCGCCGCCGCCGCGCTCCTCGCGCACCTCGCCGTCCGCTTCAGGGCCCCGTACGCCGATCCCCTCGTCCTGCCGATCGCCGTCCTGCTCAACGGGCTCGGGCTCGTCCTCATCCAGCGCCTCGACGCGACCACCCCCGGCCACCTCACCGCCGGGGCCCAGCTCCGCTGGTCCGCCCTCGGCCTCGCGCTGTTCGTCCTCGTCGTCGTGCTGCTGCGCGACCACCGCGTGCTCCAGCGCTACGCGTACCTGTCGGTGGCCGCCGCCCTCGTGCTGATGCTGATCCCCGTCTTCTTCCCGGCGGTCAACGGCGCGCACATCTGGATCCGGTTCGCCGGACTCTCCTTCCAGCCCGGGGAGTTCGCCAAGATCCTGCTCGCCGTGTTCTTCGCCGCCTACCTCGCCGCGAACCGCACCGCCCTCGCCCTCACCGGACGCCGGCTCTTCTGGAAGCTGCGCCTGCTCCCCGGCCGCGTCCTCGGCCCGATCCTCGCGATCTGGCTGCTCAGTGTCGGCCTGCTCGTCCTGGAACGGGACCTGGGGACCTCGCTGCTGTTCTTCGGACTGTTCGTGATCATGCTGTTCACCGCCACCGGACGGATCGGCTGGATCGCGATCGGACTGCTGCTCGCCGCCCTCGGCGCGTACGCCGTCGGCACCTTCGAACCCCACGTGCACAGCCGCGTGGACGACTGGCTGAATCCTTTCGCCTCCATCGAACGCGGCGAAGGCCCCGGCCAGCTCGCCCAGTCCCTCTTCGCCTTCGGCGCCGGCGGTCTGCTCGGCGCCGGGCTCGGCCACGGCCACTCCTTCCTCATCGGCTTCGCCGCCAAGTCGGACTTCGTCCTCGCCACCGCCGGCGAGGAACTCGGCCTCGTCGGCCTCGCCGCGATCCTGCTCCTCTACGGACTCCTCGTGGCCCGCGGCTTCCGCGCCGGGCTCGCCCTGCGCGACCCCTTCGGCCGACTGCTCGCCACCGGACTCGCCTCGATCGTCGCCCTCCAGGTGTTCGTCATCGCGGGCGGGGTCACCGGGCTGATCCCCCTCACCGGCATGGCCATGCCCTTCCTCGCCCAGGGCGGCTCCTCCGTCGTCACCAACTGGATCATCGTCGCGCTGCTGGTCCGGCTGAGCGACAGCGCCCGCAGGCCGCGCCCCGGCGAGGAGGGCGCCCCGTGATCCGCTACATCCGCTGGTGCGCGTACTTCTGCGCACTGCTCCTCGTCGCCCTGCTGGTCAACATCGCCCGCGTGCAGGTCTGGGAGTCCGCCGCCTACGGCGCGAACCCCGCCAACAAACGCCCCGCCATCGAGCGCTACGCGAAGCCGCGCGGGGACATCCTCGTCGACGGCCGCCCCGTCACCGGCTCGCGCGACAGCGGCCAGCTGCTGCGCTACGAGCGGACCTACACGAACGGCCCGCTCTACGCCCCCGTCACCGGCTTCTCCTCCCAGACGTACGGGACCAGCTTCGTGGAGCGCGCCGAGGACGCGGTCCTGTCCGGCACGGACCCCGGCCTGTCGGCCTTCCCGCTCTGGTACGACCTGGCCCGCGGCCACCCGGCCGGCGGGAACGCCGTCACCACCATCCGCTCCGGCATGCAGCGGGCCGCGTACGCCGGACTCGCGGGCAAGCGCGGGGCGGTCGCCGCCGTCGAACCGGCCACCGGGAGGATCCTCGCGCTGGTCAGCAGCCCCTCGTACGATCCGGCGGAGCTGTCCGGGACCGGCCCGCGGGTGAAGGACGCCTGGGCCCGCCTGAACGCCGACCCGGCCAAGCCGATGCTCAACCGGGCGCTGCGCGAGACGTACCCGCCCGGCTCCACCTTCAAGATCGTGACCGCGGCGGCCGCCCTCGACGCGGGCGTCGTCACCGACGTGGACGCCCCGACCCGCACCCCCGACCCCTACCCGCTGCCCGGAACCAGCACCCTGCTGCCGAACGCGGCCACGGGCTGCGAGGACGCCTCGATGGCGGACGCGGTGCAGTGGTCCTGCAACACGGTGATGGCGAAGATCGGCGTACAGGTCGGGCTGCGCGCGATGGTGGAGGCGGCCGGCCGCTTCGGCTTCAACGCCGAGGGGCTGCGGGTGCCCTCCTGGGTGTCCCGCTCGAACTTCGACACCGACATGAGCCAGGACCAGCTGGCCCTGTCCGCCATCGGGCAGTTCAACACCAGGGCCACACCGCTGCAGATGGCGATGGTGGCGGCTGCGGTCGCCAACGGAGGCGAGCTCAAGTCGCCCTACCTGGTGGAACGCACCACCCAGGACGACGGCTCCCCGGTCCGGCGCGGGGAGCAGCGCAGCCTGGGCAGGGCGATGAACCCGGCGACCGCGCTGCGGATGCAGGACCTGATGGTGAAGGTGGTGGAGAACGGCACGGGCCGCAACGCGGCGATCCCGGGCGCGGTCGTCGGCGGCAAGACCGGCACCGCACAGCACGGCGTCGGCAACGCGGGGACCCCGTACGCCTGGTTCATCTCCTGGGCCAAGGCGGAGGGCTCACCGCTGCCGGCGGTCGCGGTGGCGGTGGTGGTCGAGGACGCGGCGGCGGACCGGGGCGACATCAGCGGCAACAGCGCGGCCGCCCCGATCGCCCGCGCGGTAATGCAAGCCGCCCTGCCGCCCCCGTAACCCCCTGGCCCCGGCCCTGCCGAGGCCGCGTCCGGGCCCGCGCCCGGGCCCGCGCCGGCGCCCGCGGTGCCGAGCGCTAGGTGGAGGCGTCCCGGACCGCCGCCTCGACCTCCGCCACCCGCAGTGCCTCCTCCGCCGCGAACCGCTCCCGGTCCAGGACCTCCGCGATCTCCTCGTCCTGACGCATCAGCAGGTCCAGGTTGGAGTCGCCCATCTCGAAGACGCCCATGTCCACGTAGGCCCGCTGGAGCCGTTCCCCCCACAGCCCGATGTCCTTCACGCACGGCACGATCCGGCTGAACAGCAGCCGGCGGAACATGTGCACGAACTCCGACTGCTCGCTGAGCTGCTCCGCCTCCTTCGCCGGGATGCCGAAGTTCTCCAGCACCTCCACCCCGAGCAGCCGGTCCCGCATCAGGTGGCAGCCCTCGATCACGAACTCCTCGCGCTCGCGCAGCTCGGCGTCCGTGAGCTGCCGGTAGTAGTCGCGCAGCGCCATCCGCCCGAAGGCCACGTGCCGGGCCTCGTCCTGCATCACGTACGCCAGGAGCTGCTTCGGCAGCGGCTTCGCCGTCGTGTCGCGGATCATGCCGAAGGCGGCGAGCGCCAGCCCCTCGATGAGCACCTGCATGCCCAGGTACGGCATGTCCCACCGGGAGTCGCGCAGGGTGTCGCCGAGCAGCCCCTGGAGGCTGTCGTTGATCGGGTACAGCATCCCGACCTTCTCGTGCAGGAAGCGTCCGAAGATCTCCGCGTGCCGGGCCTCGTCCATGGTCTGCGTGGCGGAGTAGAACTTCGCGTCGAGGTCCGGCACCGACTCGACGATCCGCGCCGCGCACACCATCGCGCCCTGCTCGCCGTGCAGGAACTGGCTGAAGTTCCAGGAGGTGAAGTGCCGGCGCAGCTCGCCCTTGTCCTTCGCGGTGAGCTTGGCCCAGTGCCGCGTCCCGTACAGCGGCAGGGCCTCGTCGGGGGTGCCGAGCGGATCGTACGGGTCCACCTCGATGTCCCAGTCGATGCGCTTGGCGCCGTCCCACTGCTTGTCCTTGCCCTTCTGGTAGAGCGCGAGGAGCCGCTCGCGGCCGTCCTCGTACTCCCAGCTGAAGCGGGCGGAGCCGGAGGCGGGGATCTGCCAGACGGCCTCGCCCGGGTCCTCGGTGTAGAGCTCGTGCGTCGACACTGACGCCCCCTCGTCTCACGTACTGCCGTGCGGGACCGGACAGTTGGCAGGGTCACACGTTGGTAGACACGGGGTCAACAAGTCGTGCGCGGGGGATTGACGACCTTGCTGACAGGCAGTCTCATAAGCAATGACCGCCGGTAACTCGACCACGAGGTGTCCGAAACCATGACGACCGTGACCGAACGAGCCGCGCTCAGGGACGCCCTCGGCCTGCTGAAGGACCGGGAGCAGATCGCCGAGCGACTGCTCGAATCCTCGGCCAAGCACTCCTTCGACCCCGACAAGGAGCTCGACTGGGACGCCCCCGCCATCGAGGGCAAGTACTACTGGCCGCCCGAACTGCTCTCCCTCTACGACACCCCGCTGTGGAAGAAGATGGGCGAGGAGCAGCGCATCGACCTCTCCCGCCACGAGGCGGCGGCGCTCGGCTCGCTCGGCATCTGGTTTGAGATCATCCTGATGCAGCTGATGGTCCGGCACATCTACGACAAGTCGCTGACCAGCAATCACGTGCGCTACGCCCTTACCGAGATCGCCGACGAGTGCCGCCACTCGATGATGTTCGCCCGGATGATCAAGCAGAGTGGCAGCCCCGAGTACCCGGTCTCCCGCGTCAACCACAACCTCGCGCGGATCCTGAAGACGGTCTCCACCACCCCCGGCTCCTTCGCCTGCACCCTCCTCGGCGAGGAGATACTCGACTGGATGCAGCGCCTGACCTTCCCGGACGAGCGCGTCCAGCCGCTGGTCCGCGGGGTCACCCGGATCCACGTCATCGAGGAGGCCCGGCACGTCCGGTACGCCCGCGAGGAACTGCGCCGCCAGATGCTGACGGCCCCGCGCTGGGAGCAGGAGCTCACCCGGATCAGCTGCGGCGAGGCCGCCCGCGTCTTCTCGCTGGCGTTCGTGAACCCGGCCGTCTACGACAACGTCGGCCTGGACCGCCGCGAGGCCGTCGCCCAGGTCAGGGCGAGCGGCCACCGCCGTGAGGTCATGCAGACCGGCGCCAAGCGGCTGACCGACTTCCTCGACGACATCGGCGTACTGCGCGGGGTCGGCCGGAGGCTGTGGAAGAGCTCGGGACTGCTGGCGTAGCCCCTGTCCGGGCGCGGACGCGGACGCGGACGCCGGCGCGTGCAGGGCCTTGTACGCGCGGGCTGAGCCTCGTACCGGCCTTGTGCGGGGCCTCGTACGAGCCTCGTCCGGCGCGGGCCGGGCGGGGGTCGGGCGCGGCCCGGCCCGCGGGGACGGGCCGTGCCGGCCCGGGCCGGCCGGTGGAGATCGGCCGGACCTGGGCCCCCGCGGCGGCCGGTGGAGATCGGCCGGACCGGGCCCCGGCGGCGGCCGTGGGGCTACCCTGCGGTCATGACCGTACGCGCCTACCGCAGGCTCAGCGTCGAGGAGCGGCGAGCCCAACTCCTCGACGCCGCCCTCTCGCTGTTCGCGCACCGGGCGCCGGAGGAGGTCTCGCTGGACGACGTCGCGGAGGCCGCCGGGGTCTCGCGCCCGCTCGTCTACCGCTACTTCCCGGGCGGCAAGCAGCAGCTCTACGAGGCCGCCCTCCGCTCGGCGGCGGACGTCCTCGAACTCTGCTTCGCCGAACCCCAGCAGGGGCCGCTGACCCAGCGCCTCGCCCGGGCCCTGGACCGCTACCTCGCCTTCGTCGACGAACACGACGCCGGCTTCGCCGCGCTCCTCCAGGGCGGCAGCGTCGTGGAGACCTCCCGCACGACGGCGACGGTGGACGGCATCCGCCGGGCCGCGGCGGACCAGATCCTCGTCCACCTGGGCGTCCCGGCCCCCGGCCCACGGCTGCGCATGATGGTCCGTACGTGGATCACGGCGGTCGAGGCGGCCTCCCTGATCTGGATCGACGAGGGCAAGCAGCCGGAGGTCGAGCGGCTCCGGGACTGGCTGCTGGACCAGTTCATCGCCCTCCTGACGGCCACCGCGGCCACCGACCCGGAAACCGCGGCGGCCGCGCGGGCCGCGCTGGCGCTGGAATCGGCCGACGGGCCGGTCGGGGTGCTGGCCCGCCGCGTGATCCCGGTGGTCTCCGAGGCCGCCCACCTGCTGTGACACTGGTGGGGTGAAAAGCCAACCGACCCCGTTCGAGGGCGGTCCGATGGACGGCCGGGTCCTCCCGGTCCTCCTCGGCCTGACCGGACACCCCCCGAAGTGGTACGAGATCCCCGTTCCGGCGCCGGACGGGCCGCCGACGGTGCTGCTGTACGAACGCGTGCCGGCGGGGTACTCGAGGCGACTGGGCCTCCAGAAGGGCTGGAAGTACGAATTCCGCCCCTCGGGCGAGAAGCCGAAGCCCCGCTGGCCCTGGACCAAACCCTCCCGCCCCTGATGTGCTGCTCGCTGGCGGCCGTGCCGGGTGTGCTCGTGGCCCCGACCGTGCCCCGACCGGGCAACCTTGCTGCCGCCCGACACGGGCCGTGCCGGAGGGGCGCGGTCGGGGTCGGGTGTGTGTCGGGGTGATCCCCGCAGGGCGCCGAACGCACTGCCGCCGAGCTCTCCGACCCCTCGTCACGTTCGGCGCCCGAGGAGACGCCCCGGCGCGCGCCCGGCCCCGACCGTGGCCCGACCAAGGCGGGCCCGGCCCGGTGGAGCCGAAGCAGCCCGACCCGGAGCGGGGTCAGGGACCCGGGCCGGGGCCGCGGTTCGCCGGGCCATGCTCACCCGCACCCGCACCCGCACCCGCACCGGCACCCGCGCCCGCGGGCACCCGTACGATCCGCTCGCGCGTCGGCAGCATGGTGAGCTGCTTCTCGTCCCAGGACCAGGCGGTGATCAGTTCGTAGCCGCGGTTCCCGCTGGGCACCCGCAGGACCACGTCCCGCCCGGCCAGTTCCACCGAGATGACGGTCTGCGTGGTCGCCATGATCCGGTTGAGCCGTCCGTCCGGGTCCGCGGTGTACACCCGTACGGACATCCTGTGGTCGGGGAGTTCGACGCCCACGATCAGCTCGTCCTTGCCGTTGCCCGTGAGGTCCCGGTAGTACGGCGTCAGCACCGGGCACGCCGCGGGTTCCGCGTCCCCGTCCTCCCCGCCGTCCCCTTCCTCCCCGCCGTCCTCTTCCTTCGTGCACGCCCTGATCGCGGCCGCGGTCCCGGCCGGCATCCCCTCGGCCCCGGCGTCGGTGTTCGGGTGGGCCCGCAGCTCCGCCTGGACCAGGGCCACCGGATCGACGCCGTGCACGTCCTGGTCGTGGACCGGCGGGATCCCCTTGACGTACTCGGGCGGGGCCCCGCCCGGATCGGCGGGCGGTACGGACGCTCCCGTACGGTCGGGCCACAGGTGGACGGGCCCGCTCGCGGTCGGGGTGGCGCCGGCCGCCACCAGGGCGCCGGTGTCGCCGCAGCCGGCCAGCAGCGGGAGCAGGGCCAGGGCGGGCAGGGCGCGGAGCCAGGGCACCACGGTGCGAAGCCTGTTCACCGCTCCCGTGCCCTCCTCTCCGCATGACGCCGCCGACCGCCGCTGCCCCGACGCCGACGCCGACGCCGACCGACTGGGGGATGTCAGCTGTCCGTGCGCCCTCGGCGCAGCATCGCGAAGCCGAGCCCGGCGGCGCCGACGGCCGCGATGCCGCCGCCGGCCGCGAGGAGCAGCACGCCCTCGCCGGGTCCGTCGGCCAGCGTGCTCAGGCGCTGTGCGTCGGCCGGGCCCGAGGCGAGGTCGCGGAGCCCGCCGGTGGCCTGCTGCTGCTGAGCCGAGGCGGGGAGCACGTGCCCGCTGCGGGTGCCGGTCTTGTGCCCGTCGCCCGCGACGACGTGCCCGCCGCCCTGCGCGGAGGTGTCGCCGACCCAGGAGGTCAGCCGTCCGGTGGAGTCCAGCGCGACGTGCAGCTCCCCGGCGGTACCGAAGTCGGTGATGCCGTCGCGGCTGGTCAGCGTGGTCGCCTTGGAGCCGTCGGCGGTCAGGATCTCGGCCTGGTACGCGCCCTGGGCGGTGCGGTAGACCTGCGCCGTGGACGCGCCGTCCGCGAGGGCGAGGCTCTTGACCAGGGTCCGCTGCGGGGCCGCGGAGCGCGCGGACGAGGCCGCGGGCACCCCTTCGGCCAGCGCGGCGGCGGTGGGCAGCGCCAGCAGGCTCGCGGCACATGCGGTCACGGCGGCGGCGCGAACGAGGGTGCGGCGGCGGCTGACGGTGCTCACGGGAAGCCCTTCGGTGCTGGTGCTGGGGTTGGTGCTGGCCAGGCCCTGGTGTGTCCAGGTGGGACAAACCTAGGCGCCGGCCGTTGCGGCCGAGCCCCGGACGTGTAACAGCGAAGTCGCAACGTCCCGTCGGAGTCGTTACACAACCGAGGGATTGTGGTGCGGCGTTCCGGCTGCTCCCATGGACGGCGGGGGGTGAGGGCGATGCGCGGACTGAAGGTACTGCCGAGCGGCCGGCCCGGCCGCGGCCGGCTGTACGTGAACCTGCCCGACGGGCAGGCGGTTGCCTGGTACGACCGGCAGGCCAACCGGATCAGCGTGCTCGCGGACGACCAACGCGAGGCGATCCTGGCGGTGCTGCGGCCCTACTTGAGCGGGACCGTCTCGATCGGCCCGCCCCCGGTCCCCACCCGGGCCGACCTGCGGCGCCTCGCCCTGCCGCCGGACGCGGACCTGGCCCCGAACCGCCCCGGCGAGACCTTGCTGGGCGACCTCGAACACGGCTCGGCGGGCACCCGCGCCCGGCACCGGCTGCGCCAGGACCTCACCGCGCAGCAGCGGATGGGCGACGCCTTCGACGCCCTGGAGCCGGACGGCTGGCGGACCCTGCACTGCGTCCCGCTGCCGGGCCTGGGCCTCATCGACCACCTGCTCATCGGCCCGGCCGGGATCTTCTGCGTGCGTACGGTCCCGGGCCGCCGTCAGCGCGCGGTGGTCGGCGACCTCCTGCTCACGATCGGCCGTACGGAACCCCGCCCGGACCCCCGCTGGATCCGCCGCGCGGCGGCCCGCGCCTCCCTGGCCCTCACCGCGCCCGTCACCCCGGCCCTGGCCCTGGTCGACGCCTCCCGCATCGACAAGGCCCCCACGGTCCGCGACATCCGCGTCCTCCATCCCCCGACGGCCACTTCGGACCTCGCGGGATCCCCCACCACCCTCAAACCCCCGGAAGTCGAAACCCTCTTCGCCCAGGCCCGCGACTCAAGAACCTGGCTCCCCTCCGCATGAGCCCCGCCGGCGTTCGAGGCGGGGGGTGCCCGGGGCGGAGCCCCAAGTTCGGGCAGGGGCGGCCAGGTCAGAACACCGCAGGCCCCGACCCACCCGCGTCGGCCCCCGCACTGCACCCGCCCGTGCCCGCACCCGCCCGTGCCCGTGCCTGCACCGGCCCGTGCCCGTGCCTGCACCGGCCCGTGCCCGTGCCTGCACCGGCCCGTGCCCGTGCCTGCACCGGCCCGTGCCCGTGCCTGCACCCGTCCGTGCCCGCACCCGTCCGTGCCCGTGCCCGTCCGTGCCCGTGCCCGTCCGCGCCCGTGCCCGGCCGCGCCCGCGCCCGCCCCCGCCCCCGCGCCCGCCCCCGCACCCTCAGGCGGAGGACCGCCTCCGAGGCGTCGCCGCCTTCTTCCAGGCCGCGCCCGCGCCCGCCCCCGCACTGCGCGCCCGCCCCCGCACTGCACCCGTCCGTGCCAGCGCCCGGCCGCGCCCGCGCCCGCACGCATCCGGGCCCGTCCGCTCCGCACCCGCACCGCACCCGCACCCTCAGGCGGAGGACCGCTTCCGAGGCGTCGCCGCCTTCTTCCCGGCCGCGCCCGTCTTCTTCGCTGCCGCCGCCGAGGTGGACTTCGTGGCTGCGGCCGAAGTGGACTTCGTGGCCGCGGACTTGCCCGTGGTCGACTTCTTCTTGGTCGCGGCCGACGCCGAAGCCGCGGTCTTCTTCGCCGAAGCCGCCGTCGACTTCTTCCCGCCCACCGCCTTCGGCGCAGCCGCACCCGCCCTCGCGCCCGCACCCTTGCGCCGTAGCGGAGTCACCTCGCCCCCACCCCCGGCCTCCGCATCCGCATCCGCATCCGCCTCCCCCCGAGACGCCTTCGCCGCCCGCACGCTCTTCTCCAACGCCGCCATGAGGTCGATCACCTGGCCCCCGGCCGGCCCCGGCACGGCCTCCGCCGGTTCGAACCCGCCTCCCGCCTTCGCCGCGATCATCGCCTCCACGGCCTCCCGGTAGTCGTCGTGCAGCGAGGCCATGTCCACCTCGCCCAGCGTCGCCATCAGCGCGTCCGCCAGGTCGAGTTCGGCCTCCCGCACCGACACCGTGACCTCCGGCGCCACCCCTTCCGGCGCCCGGATCTCGTCCGGCCACAACAGCCCGTGCATCGCGATCACGTCGTCGACGACCCGCAGCATGCCCAGCCGCTCCCGCCCCCGCAGCGCGTACTTGGCGATCGCGACCTTCCGGCTCCGCTTCAGCGCCTCGCGCAGGAGCGTGTACGGCTTGGCCGCCGTCGCCCCGTTCGCCGCGAGGTAGTACGCCGCGTCCATCTGCAGCGGATCGATCTCGTCGGCGGGTACGAACGACATGATCTCGATCGTCTTCGCGGTCGCCAGCGGCAGCTGCGCCAGGTCCTCGTCCGTGATCGGGATGACCGACCCGTCGGCCTCCTCGTAGCCCTTGCCGATCTCGGCGCTCGGCACCTCCTCGCCGTCCAGCTCGCACACCTTGCGGTAGCGGATCCGCCCGCCGTCGGCCAGGTGGATCTGACGGAAGGAGATCGAGTGGCTCTCGGTGGCGTTCACGAGCTTGATCGGAATGCTGACCAGGCCGAAGGAGATCGCCCCGTTCCAAATGGATCGCACGGTTCCTCCTGTTTCGTGGCAATCTCATCGTATGACGCCGATCACCATGGTGGAGGGCCGCCGCATCGCGCTCAGCAATCTCGACAAGGTCCTCTATCCGGAGACCGGCTTCACCAAGGGCGAGGTGCTCCACTACTACGCCACCGTCGCGGGCCCGCTCCTCGCCCACGTCCGGGACCGGCCGGTGTCCTTCCTGCGCTATCCCGACGGACCCGGCGGCCAGCTCTTCTTCACCAAGAATCCGCCGCCCGGCACGCCCGACTGGGTGAAGACCACCCCCGTGCCCCGCTCCGAGGACCTGTCCGCCGAACAGGTGGTCATCGCCGACCTGGCCACCCTCATGTGGGCCGCGAACCTCGTCGTGGAGCTCCACACCCCCCAGTGGCCCGCCGGCAGCCCCGCCGTCGCCGACCGGATGGTCCTCGACCTCGACCCCGGCGCGCCCGCCACCGTCGTCGAGTGCTGCGCCGTCGCGCTCTGGCTGCGCGAGCGGCTCGCCGCCGACGGACTGCACGCCTACGCCAAGACCTCCGGCTCCAAGGGCATGCACCTGGCCGTGCCGCTGGAGCCCACCCCGTCCGCGCAGGTGTCGGCGTACGCGAAGCAGCTCGCCCAGGAGGCCGAGCGCGAGCTCCCGGACCTGGTGGTGCACCGCATGGCCAAGGCCCTGCGCCCCGGCAAGGTCTTCGTCGACCACAGCCAGAACGCCGCCGCCAAGACCACCGCCGCCCCCTACACCCTGCGCGCGCGGGCCCGCCCGACCGTGTCCGCGCCGGTGTCCTGGGAGGAGGTCGAGGCCTGCCGGACCCCCGCCGCCCTGGTCTTCCTCGCCGACGACATCGCGCCGCGGCTGGAGCGCGACGGGGACCTCTTCGGCCCGCTGACCGACCCGGACCGGGCCGGCAGGCTGCCCGGAGGCCGGCCGTGATCCGCGTCGCCCTGGCCGCGTCCGTACGCACCCTGCCGCGCGGGGCGGGACTGGCCTACGAGCCGAAGTTCGACGGCCACCGGCTGGTCGTCGTGCGCACGGCCGACGACGTGGTCCTCCAGGCACGCTCCGGCCGGATCGTGACCAGCGCCTTCCCCGACCTGGCCGCGGCCGCGCTGCAGCTGCCCGCCGCGACGGTCCTCGACGGGGAGGTGGTGGTCTGGCACGCCGGCCGTACGGACTTCGCCCTCGTCCAGCGCCGGGCGGCGGCCACGGCCGCACGAGCCGCATTGCTCGCGCAGAGCCTGCCGGCCTCGTACGCCGCCTTCGACGTGCTGGAACTGGCCGGGCTCGACCTGC
Organism: Streptomyces sp. NPDC046308; assembly: GCF_055588065.1. Classification (NCBI taxonomy): domain Bacteria; kingdom Bacillati; phylum Actinomycetota; class Actinomycetes; order Kitasatosporales; family Streptomycetaceae; genus Streptomyces; species Streptomyces sp. NPDC046308. The sequence goes on along the minus strand of NZ_JBVJFB010000003.1, from coordinate 425,394 downwards.
GCGCCCGCCCGTACGAGCGCCGCCGGGCCCTCCTCGTCGACCTGCTCCTGCCGCTCGGGCCGCCGCTGCAGCCCGTACCCATGACGACCGACCCGGAACTGGCCGCCACCTGGTACGAGACCCTGCCCGCCAGCGGTATCGAGGGACTGGTCGTCAAGCGGCTGGACCAGGCCTACCCGGCCGGGCGGCGCGGCTGGCAGAAGCTCCGCCACACGGACGTCCGGGACGCGGCGGTGATCGGCTACACCGGGACCCCGCGCCGACCGCTCGCCCTGGTGCTCGTCCTGCCGGCCGGGGACGAGACCCCGCTGGTGTCGAGCCCGCTGACGGCGGCGCTGCGCGCGGAGGTGGCGGCGGAACTGGCCTCGCGCACGGCGACGGCCACGTCCGCTCCCACAGCCACGTCCGCTCCCACGTCCACCACCGCTCCCACGTCCACCGCCCGGTCCGCAGCCGCTGCCACGGCCGCTGCCACGGTGACGGCGGTCGGGCTCGGGGAGGTCCCCTTCCGGCCGCTCGACCCGCCGCTGACGGCGGAGGTCCGCTACACCTCGACCCGGCACCCACCGCCGGAAGTGCTCCGGCTGCGCTCAGACCTCTGACCCGCGCGGGGTGCGCGGGTCAGAGGGTGATCGGCGGGAAGGGCGAACGGAGCGCCCGAGGTCAGGAGTGTGCGCCGCGTCCCGAGTCCGGGGGAGCACCCGGCTGCGGGTGCGGGCCCGGTCCCTCGGGCCGTTTGTAACCGGACTCGCGCTCCTTCCTGACCTCGTCCGGATGGGTGGAGGTCGTGGAGCCGAAGTTGCCGTAGCCCTGCATCTCGTGCGGCCTCAGGCCGCCCTCGGGCATCTCGACAGGATCCCGCTCCTCGCGGACCTCGAAGACCGCCCCGCCGTTCGGCAGGTTCGGCTGTTCCTCGAGGGTGGGCGGCGGCGGTTCCTTCGCCCGCACCCGCTGACCCAGCTTGAATCCGCCGAGCAGCAAGGCGACGACGACCAGCCCGACGAACAGGAACCACGCGATGTCGCTGAGGATCGCGTCCACGCTCAGGATCATGTCCATGCAGCCCAGTTTGGCGCACATCGCCCCGATGTGCGCACTTCCGCCCCGGAGGCTGTGCGCCACCCGGGGCGGAACGCCGACGAGCTGGCCTCGGGACTAGGAGTTGATGGGCCCTTCGGAATCCCGCAGCGCACCCGCCGTACGGGCGCCCAGCACCCCCAGGATCTCGGCGCAGATCGCCAGCGCGGTCTCCGCCGGCGTACGAGCACCGAGGTCCAGGCCGATCGGGCCGTGCACGAGGGCCAGCCGGGCCTCGCTCACGCCCGCCGAGAGCAGCCCCTCCCGCCGCCGCGCGGTCGTACGCCGGGACCCGAGCGCCCCGACGTACGGAACCCCCGCCGCCAGCGCGACCTGGAGCGTCGGCACGTCGAACTCCTCGTCGTGGCTCAGCATGACCACGCAGGCCGCGTCCCGGCGCGCCTCGATCAGCTCGGCCGCCTCCTCCCGGCCGGTGACCAGCGCGGCCTCCCAGCCCAGCAGCAGCGCCTGCCGCTCGATGATCTCGGCCAGCTCGCCGTTGCCGCCGATGACCACGTACGGGGCCGACGGGTGCGCCTCGACCAGCACCAGCCCGGACTGCCCGTACAGCGCGTCCCGCCCGGGCCGCCGTACGGCCAGCAGTTCGCCGGCCCGCCGCCCGGCATCGTCGCGAGGGACGTCGGTGGCCCGTACGACCTCACTGGAGGCCTGGTCGGCGGCCTCGTTCAGCCGGGTCACCAACGCCACGCCGACGCCCTCGCCGAGCAGCTCCCACCACTCGGCCGGGATCGCCGACAGCGGCTGGAGCAACACCTCGGCCTGCCCGCCACAGGTCAGCTTCGCCTCCACGGCCTCGGCCAGGCGCACCGACACCTCGCACACCCGCGCGGTGTCCCCGGGCCGCATGGCCCCGGCCTCGGCGACAAGTTCGGCGTCGAAGACCCCCCGGTACAGGGCGCCGACGCACTCCCCCCGCGCATCGACGAGCACGGCACCGGCCGGATCCCGCGGCCCGAACCCCTGCTCGGTCACGGGCCGGGCCAGATAGGCCGCCCGCCCCTCGGCCACCCACTGCCGTGCCGTATCCACCAGCTCACGCATCTGTGCCGCCCCATCCACTCCGAGCTCGCTTCCCGCAAAGCGCCAGGTCAACGGCACAATGCGGCCTCAGAACCACCCTAAGCAGGCCCCCCATCCCTCCCCACCCCCCAAACCCACAGATCCCGCCCCACCTCCCTCGTACAGACCACCGGAACCGCGGCACGCGACCGCCGCGCGACCACGGCAGGCGGTCGCGGCCCGGGGCACGGCGGAGACCGGCCGGGTGCACCGTGCGCTCGCTGACCGGTTCCGCCTCGCGGGGGCGGTGGTCTCGGGCACCATGGGCGAACAGCTCGACCAGCGCCGGCCCCGGGCCCCCACCCGAGCCAGTGCCGTCACGAGGACCCTTGCCGTCACGAGGACGTCTGCCGTCACGAGGACCTCTGCCGTGACAAGGGGAGCCGTGCCGTCACCAGGATCCGTGCCCGTCACCACCACCCCTGCCGTCACGACCACCCGTGCCGTCACCAGGACCCCCGCCGTCACCGGGACCCGTAGCACCGCAAGGCCCGTACCACCGCAAGGCCCGCGCCACCGCCAGGACCCGCGCCACCGCAAGGAGCCGCCGTGCGTGACCAGCCCCACCCCTCCCTCCGCGACCTGGTACTCGGCCGCCTCGCGGCGTCCGGGCTGGCCCCCGCGACGCGCGAGCTCGTGGCCGGGCTGCTGCCCGAGGTGCGGACCAGGAGCGGCGGACGGGCCGGCCCGGTGTACCTGCGCTCGATCTCCGCCGCCGGCTGGCGCGGCATCGGCCCGGCCGCCACCCTCGACCTCGAACCCGGCCCCGGCCTCACCGTGATCGCCGGCCGCAACGGCTCCGGGAAGTCGAGCTTCGCCGAGGCGGCCGAGATCGTGCTCACCGGGGACAACTTCCGCTGGCAGGACCGTACTCAGATCTGGAAGCAGGGCTGGCGCAACCTGCACGACCACACCGCCCCCCAGGTGTCCGTGCAGCTCCGCCCCGACGGCGGGAGCGCGCCGCTGACCGTCCGCAGGAGCTGGCACGGCAACGGCCTGGAGGACTCCCGGACGGTGGTCCACCGCCCCGGCGGGCCCGAACAGGACCCACGCGAGGTCATCGACGCCGAAGACCTGACCACCTACCGGCCGTTCCTCTCGTACAGCGAGCTCGGCGCGATGATCAACGGGCGGATGAGCGCCCTGCACGACGCGCTCGCGCAGATCCTCGGTCTGGACCTGCTCGCCGACGCCGACACCGAGGCCCGCGCCCGGTCGAAGAAGCTCACCGACACCGTGACGGGGGCCGGTGACCTGGTCCGCGCCGTCCTCGCCGAACTGTCGGAGTCGGACGACCCGCGCGCCGCCGAGGCCGCGGCGGCGCTCGGCGGACGCCGGCCCGACCTCGAGCGGTTACGCGCGCTGCTCAAGGGCCGGATCGCCACCGACGGCGCCGAACTGGCCCGGCTGCGCCGCCTCGCCGGCCTCGAAGGCCCCGACCCGCGCGCGGTCGCGGACGCGGTCACCCGGCTCCGGGCGGCCGCCGCCGTCGCCGAGGACGCACGGTTCGGCACCTCCGAGGACGCCCGGCAGCTGATCGAACTGCTGGAGCGCGCCCTGGACCACCGCCGCCGCCACCCGCGGTCCGCCGACTGCCCGGTGTGCGGCGGCGAAGGCCGCCTCGACGAGGGCTGGTCCGCGCGCGCCCGGGACCAGGTCGAACGGCTCCGGCGGGAGGCCGCCGAGGCGCAGAGCGCCCGTACGGGCCTGGCGGCCGCGGTGAGGTACGTACGGGACCTCGTACAGCCGGTTCCGGCATGGCTGCACGGCGATGCCTCGCCGTTCGCCTCGCTCTGGCACGACTGGGCCGGCTGCCGGGAGGTCACCGACCCGCGCGAACTCGCGGACCGGGTCGAGCGCGTGGCGGCCGCGATGGCCGACGCCTGCCGCCAGCTGAGCGAGGAGGCCGCGGACCGGATCGCGGCGCAGGACGGCCGGTGGCAGCCGCTCGCCCTGCGGCTGACCGAATGCCTGCGCGAGGTGGAGCGGGCGGAGGCCGCCCGGCCGCTCGTCAAGCAGATCAAGGACGGGCGGGCGTGGCTGAGGAAGGTCACCGACGACCTGCGCGAGGAACGGCTGCGGCCCTTCGCCGACCAGTCGCAGACCATCTGGAAGCTGCTGTGCGAGCGCAGCAGCGTCTCGCTCGGCTCGATCAGCCTCGCGGGCACCGCCAACCAGCGCAAGGTCGTGCTCGACGCCTCCGTGGACACCATCGACGCGCCCGCCTTCGGCGTGATGAGCCAGGGGGAACTCCACTCGCTCGCGCTGTCGCTGTTCCTCCCGCGCGCCACGCACCCGGACAGCCCCTTCGGCTTCCTCGTCATCGACGACCCGGTGCAGTCCATGGACCCGGAGAAGGTCGAAGGACTCGCCCGCGTCCTCCACCTCCACTCCCGCAGCCGCCAGGTGGTCGTCTTCACCCACGACACCCGGCTCCAGCAGGCCATCCGGCAACTGCGCGTGCCCGCGACGATCATGCAGGTCTCCCGTCAGACCGACTCCGTCGTACGCGTCACCCGGACCGACGACCCGGTCTCCCTCGCCCTGGGCGAGGCCCGGGCCGTGGCGAGCGACCGCAACCTGCCGCAGGACGTCGCCGACCGGGTGCTGCCCCAGATGTGCCGAGGGGCGCTGGAGGCCGCGTACCTGGAGCCCGCACGCCGCCGGCTGCGCGCCGACGGACACAGCCACGACGAGGTCGAGGCGCGGATCGGCCGGACGTACAAGCTCACCGAGCTGGCCGCGCTCGCGTTCTACGACAGCGCGATGGCACCGGCCGAGGTGCTCGCCGCCGTCGCCCAGGACCACGGGCCGTGGGCGCGCGTCCTGATCGAGCGGTGCAACGCGGGCGCCCACCAGGGCCCCGCCGCCTCCCGCGCCCCCCTGGACCTGGTCCGGGAGACCGAGCGGCTGGCGAGGGCGGTGCAGCACCGGTGACCCGCTCCCCGCACCCCCTCGTGGCCGCCGCCGGCGACCTGCTCACGCCCCCGCCCGGCACCCCGCCGACCCTGGCGCCCGGACTGCGCGCCCGCGCCGCGGCCGCCCTGTTGCGGCTGGCCCTCGACGAGGCCATGGACGACTTCTGGCGGAGCGTCAGCCCCCGCATGGTCCACAGCAGGGGCCGGACCAAGGCGCTCTGCCTGGACTGGTACCTGAGCCCCACGGTGGCCCGCCGGTGGTACGTCGTCTGGTCCGCCCTCAGCGCCGCCTGCCACCACCACACCTACGAACTTCCCCCCACTCCGGCCGAGGTGAGGGCCTGGCACGCCGACGTCACGGAACTCCTGCGGGCCATGCCGTCCGCCACCACCGGGCCCTGACGGCAGCCGGTACAGCCGCCGGTACAGCAGTCAGTACGGAAGGAAGGAACGCACCACGTGGACACCCGCCGCTACCGCATGGTCGTCACCAGTGGACTCGACTACGTCGGAACCGGAGCCCAGGTCGACGACCGGCTGCGGAACTGGCTGAAGGAACCGCCCAAGCAGTACGACATCGACGCCTTCGCCGAGGGACGCAACGAGATAGCCCGGGGCGTGACCCTCGACCACGACTCCGCCACCGGCGCGTCGGGCACGTACGGACGCTGGCGGCTCCGGGAGACCACCCCGGACGGGACCTGGCAGACGACCGTCGTGATCCGGCAGGCCGGGGCCGGACCGACCTGGGTCCAGCTGGACGTGGAGCACCTTCCCGACGACCCCCACGCCCTTCCCGTACCGGCCAAGCCCCCCCGGCTCGCCGGAAACCTGCTCGACGTACTCCAGGCGCGCGACGGGCTCGCCGACGTGACGCGGATGCCGCAGGTCATCGAGGTCGACGACGTCGACTCCGTCATCGACGAGCTGTGCGACGAGCGGCGGCGCCTGCCCGTCGTCGTGGCCAGCACCCCGTACGGCGTGGACTTCGACGCGTGGCTGGAGGGCACCGTGGACCCGCTGGTCCGCCCGCTGGCCGGCCTCGCCGTCCTCTACGTCCTCGCGCCCGAGGCCGAGGCGTGCTTCAACCGGGCCCTGGAACACCACCAGGTGTTCGCCGGCGGGGTCCGCACCTACCTGCCGGGAGTGGACCCGGCCTGGGCGGCCGACGGGCAGCGCCACCGCGTGATGTCCCGCAAGGCCGTCACGGAGAGCCCGTGGCGCGCCCGGCGCCTCCTCGCCCAGCTGCCGCAGAGCCTGGCGACGCACGCCCCGCTGCCGCCGGCGCTCGACTCCGTTCCCCTCCTGCGCGCCCGCACCAAGGAAAGCGCCGGGACGTCCGAGCTGGAGCGGCTGAAGAACGAGAACCACGCCCTCTTCGAGATCCTGGAGGAGGCGGGGCGCGAGCAGCGGGTCCGGGCCGACGAGATCCGGGACCTGAAGCAGGAACTGCAGAGCGCGCGGCAGGGCGAATCGCTGCTGACGGTCGAGTACGACGAGCAGTACCGGGACCTGCAGCGCGCCAAGGCCCAGGTACGGGCCCTGCAGAAGAGGCTCCTGGTGCTCAACGCCGGCGAGGCCGCGTACATGCCGGCCGAGCCGGGCCCCGCCGAGCCGGCGTCCTTTTCGGAGATCCTCGCCCGGATCGCCGAGATGCCCCGCGTCCACTTCACCGGCTCCCGCAAGATCACCCTCGAACTCGACGACCAGGCGTACGGCTCGTCCTGGGGCCGCATGACCTGGGACGCCCTGCTGGCCCTGCGCGACTACGCCGACGCCGCGGCGGGCGGCGACACCTCCCGCGACTTCAAGCAGTGGTGCGAGGACGTGCCCGAGGGCATGCACGCCATCTCCCCCCGGAAGATCATCCGGGACGAGTCGAAGTCGGTGAAGAGCAAGACCGACTGGCGCAGGGAACGCACCTTTCCCGTACCGGACTACGTCGACCCCACCCGCAAGGTCTTCATGGGCGCCCACATCAGGATCGAAGGCGGCAACACGGTGGCCCCCCGCCTCCACTACCACGACGCCTCCTGCGCCACCCACGGCATCTTCGTCGGCTACATAGGCCCCCACCTCACCAACACCCTCACCTGACACCCGGCGCCCTTGTGGGGGTGGGAGGCCGCTGGTGCCATGGCTGGAGGGTCGCCGTGAGGGCAGGGGGACGGGTGGACGAGTTGCGGGTCACTTCCTGGAAGCGGTACGGGCACGACCGCCTGTACGTGAACCTGCCGGACGGGACGGCGGTGGCGTGGGCGGACCGCAGGACGGGACAGATCACGTTCCTGCGCACCGGCTTCGGGGACGCCGTCCTGGACGCACTGGCCCGCCGAGCGGCCTACGTACCGTCGGATTCCCCGGATGCCCGGGATGCCATGCTGCCCGGGCCGACTCTGCCCCCGCTGACACGGGAGAACGACCTCGCCTCGAACCGCCCCGGCGAGGAGTTGCGGAAACGGCTCGGCGAGACGGGGCCCGGCCTCCTGGGGCGTGCGGTCGCCCGGATGCTCCGGCGCGGGGCGGACGAGGACTCGTGGCGCACCGGACTGGCCGGCGAGCGCCGGGTCGGTGAGGAACTGGACCGGCTGACCCGCCAGGGATGGCGTGTCCTGCACTCCGTCCCCCTGCCGCGCCAGGTGGACATCGATCACCTGCTCATCGGCCCCGGCGGGGTCTTCACGATCAACACGAAGCGGCACCCCCGTCAGCCCGTCTGGGTCGGGGACGACATGGTGAAGGTCAACGGCGGCAAGGCCCAGCCGTACGGAATCAAGAGCCGGTCAGAGGCCGAGCGTGCGCGGAAGGTCCTGGAAGAGCACTGCGACTTCGCCGTACCGGTCGAACCGGTCCTGGTCTTCGTCGACGTCCTCAAGCTCGACGTCGTCGCCACGCAGCTCACGATCCGCGTCTACCGCGAACGGGAGGTCGCGGCCCTCGCCCCCCTCTCGGGAGCGTTCACCGCACCCCAGGTCGAGCAGCTCTACGACATCGCCCGAGACCGACGCACATGGCTCGCCGCGTGACCGTGACGAGGCCGTGCACCCGGCCCCGCTCCGCGTCGAGCACGTGCACAAGGCCATCACGCACCCCGGGGCCACAGCACTGTCATACGGCTGCGCAGCACGGCAGTTGACCGCGCACACGCGAAGACCCCGTCTCAACGAACTCGCTGATGGCGGGGTCTTTGGGCACTTCCTGCGAAGTGCCCCCGGCAGGATTCGAACCTGCGCACACGGCTCCGGAGGGCGTGATCTAGAAGGGGGCGATTGTGCCGTCTACCTGCGCAAACGCTGCCTGGCCCGGTGTCTGCTGGCCGTCTCACGCGTCCCTCACACGTGCTGCCCCCTCAGCCCGTGGGGCCCGACGAGCCAGGACGCGGTCCTCTCGACGACCCATGGTTCGCGTCCGAGTCGCTGTGAGGGTTCGACCCCTCTGCCGGCGATGCGGTGGTGGATGCCCTGTTCGCTGAGGCATCTGCGCAGGTGGTCGAGGTCGTAGTCGTAGCCCTTGCCGGCGTGTAGTTTCGCCGGGCGTTGATGGTGGGGTCCGTGACAGGAACGGATGGGCAGGATACCCCGCACGTGCGGCTCAAGCCCCTGGCTGTCGTGCATGTTGGCCCAGAGATGCCCAGCGACAACGGCAGTCCGTTCTGATCCGCGATCAGGTGGATCTTCGATCCCAGCTTGCCGCGATCACTCGGATTAAGGTCCCATTCGAAGAGAACCCCGCAGACAAGCCGCCAGCCGATGGGGCAGGATTCCCGGATGAAGAAGTGCCTGTTCTGTGGCCGGTCAGCTCCCAAGGTCAAGATGACCGGTGAGCACGTCCTCCGGCGCGAACTCGTCAACCAGGTCCTCTGGGAAGCCCCGAAGAGTCGCACCGAGACCGTCCGGCGCTACGCCGAGGGAACACCGACAGAGACGTCGCGCGAGATACCCCAGTCCATCCTCGATCAGACACTCAAGGACGTCTGCGGGGACTGCAACAACGGCTGGATGAACGACCTGGAGAACCGCGCGGGGAAGACTCTGGTCCCTCTCCTCCGCGGTGAGCGGGCAATGGTGACCAGCGCCGACGCCGAAGTCCTGGCAACGTGGGCAGTCAAGACCGCCATGGTCAGGGCGCGCGTCGACACCGACCCGTACACCGTCCCCGAAGACCACCGCACGCACCTTATGAGCGCCAAGACACCGCCTGCGAACGTCACCGTCTGGGCCGCGGCATGCGAACCCCACCCCAGCGCAAGAACCAAACATTTCCGAGTAGCGTTCGAGCTGCTGGCAACTCCCATCTTGGAAACCGACGAGGCCGGCGAGACGTGGGCCGTCGGCGTCGAGAGCAAGCACAGCCTCGGGCACGTGACCACCATTGTGATCAACCACCTCGCGCTCTTCATCGCCGAAGCCGATTCAGAGGAGCTTCACACCGACCTCGTCACGACCCTCGATCCCACCAGCACAGCAACAAGGCTGTGGCCAGCACCTCAACAGTTCCACTGGCCACTCCCACCAGTGCTCACGCCCGACCAGATCGACGACATCGGAAGCCTCGCCCAGCCCATCCCCACTACGAACACCCGCTGACACCCAACCAGTGCTCACCCCCTCACACCTGGCAAGGGCGAGCACGAGGAGCACCCCGTCGTCGCCGCGCCCGGACGCGGCGCTAACGCGCGCGGCCGCGGGTCTCCAGCGCGTTCCGAGCGTCGTACTGCGCGACCCACTCGACCACGTCGACCGGCACCAGAACGAATCCCATGGCTGGTCCGGCGTCGTGGTCAGGCCGGCTGCTCCGTCTGCTCCGGCGCCGGGTCGGTGAGCGGCTTCTTGAAGTGCTGCTCGGCACCGAGCGCGCACAGGAGGGGGCCGATCAGGCGGAGGGTGATGGCGCCTGGTGTGGTGGCCAGTTCATCTTCGCGGTCACGGCCGAACTCGTACGGGTGGCGATAACGGCCCGCCCTAGAAACCCCGGGCAGGCTCCTTTCAAATCTTTGGGCGCTGGTTCAGACCAAAGACTCGATCGGAAATACTACGGGGATGCAAATCCCGATGCAGGCCAAGCAAGTAACCGGCAGGACCTTTTCTCATTTTTTTGGCTTCCCTATGAGCTTGTGCAGCCGATGATACAGAGATGGCGGCTACGGCAAACCCCTTCCCTACGCCTGTCGGCACGGCGAGGGCGGCTATAGCCGCGGCCGGCAGAGCGGACAATTCAAATGACTTGATTGCCAGTGTTGCTTTAACGGGGTTCAGTGTATTGGCTCTCAGTCCTCGCTTTAGTTCGCTCACCGGTTTCTTGATGTGTCGATCGGCAAGGATTTCTAGCTCAGCAGTGAAGATTGCTTCACTGCTGATACTGGCGAGTTCGGAAAAATCTTCCACAAGCGAGTTCAATTGACTTCGGAAAGCGTCAAATTCTGCAGCAAGTTTTCTGCGTGCCTCGACAATTCTTTCGACGGGTACAGCGTCGAGGCCTCCAGGTACCACTATGTCGATGGCGAGGAGCGCATATGTCGAAGCCACTTGGTTTGCAGAGCGAGTAAAGTGTGTCGCCGTCTGCCGACCCAGAAGTTCGCCCGCGATTGCTTCCGTGGTCCACCCCTGAGTGTTGCCTAGGTTGTAAGGCTGGTCCGTTATGACCGCAGTTGAGTTGGCGTCGGCCACCCTCTGTGCAAGGGCGGTCAGGTATACGGCGGCAAGTCGAGGGTGCATGCCCAACCAGTGCCTGCCATGGTCGTCTACGCCGCGGATGGCCAGACCCAGCTCAATCAGCGGTTCCGCAACGTCGTCAAGCCCCTTGAACTTAAGGTCCACCCATTCGATAAGATGCTGCTCTACGGACCCAGGAACTCGATGAAATGGATGACCGCCTAGCCTGCCCGGCGGTGGTGCAACTGGAAATTTCGTAGGAAGACTATCGCGATACTGATACACGAAATCGAAAAATTCTACCCCTGTTTCATCTCCGTGATATTCCGGGTCAACGTCAACTAGGAATTCAAGCTCGTCGTTGAGGATTTCTGCCGTTCGACTCTCCTGAACGGGGTAGCCCTCCGGAATGATTCGCGCAATCTTCGGCCAATATAAGGCCGCGGCCTTTAGCCATGTATCGTCTTGTACGTGCATGTATGGGTAGTAGATCGGGATGTCATTCATTTTCGACCTCCACGAGGCTGCAAGCATGCTCCGCCCTATCTATCAGTATGGAGCAGAGTGCGGCAGCTCGCAGAACTAGTCTCTTATTCTCCCCTGCCCGAAGGGTGAGGCGACCCGCAGGGAGATGCAGCTCAGTTCAACAAAGTCTAAACAGGACGCAGCGACGCGGAGGGGCGGCGCCACTCTCTGCCTAAATTCCGACTCCGACTCTCCGAATTCACATTTTTTCAAGTTTCACCTGCTGCGCAGAACACACAGGTGGAGCGCAGTCCACGACGTGCAGTATGCGCGCTGTCGGCAGGGTCGGGGCGGCGCCAAGATCTAGCCGAGCCAGACGATGTCAGGACGAGGAGTACTTCGACGAGGTCTGCGCAGGGCTCGGCGTGCCCGGGCACCTACTGCACCCCGACACCGACGGCTCTCCCACCACGGCCGGCGCGGTGGAGCCGGGCCCGGAGCCGGCTCGGCTCTACTGGGCGAAGCGGCAGTAGACCGTCTGCTAACTCGGTCGGAACACCGGTGAAAGTGCCGCCGGGTGCAGCCCGACGTGGCCACGAAGATGATCGCGAACAAGGCCTCACGACCGCCTGCCCGACGTCGGCCCCCGCCCTCCGGGCGCGTCCCCTCAGCCGGGGGACTATCCGCCGAAACGGCGCCCGCAACCTGTCCGGCATCAGCCGCCTAACCCGGGGGCACAGTGCCCGCGCCCTTGCCAGGATGCGCTCTGCAAATATTGGGTGTCGACTGGATATTAGCGCAAGTCCATCGCGTCCACTGCGCTCAGCACTCGGGAATCAAAATTTCCAAACTATGGTGCAGCTATGATCGGAACACATTGGAAGCGTATATGTATAGAATTCGTTGTCACTCTACTAGTGGCTAGCGGTCCTTGTGTCTACGCCTTTCCTGCATCATTGAGCGACACAATGGAACAGGACATAGATGCGGCAGCGAAAGGCGTCGATGCGTTCTGGAGGAAGCACTGGTCTGAATTCTTTACAGGATCCTACGCTTCACCCATAGTTGTAGGCCTGTACAACGGTAATTCGGCAGATCCTCTTACGTGTGGCGGGGAGCCAGTGGAGGCCGGTAATGCGCTTTACTGCCTGCCGGAAGACTACCTCGCCTGGGACGTCGGTCTCATGCAGAAGGGCTACGAGGCTGGAGATGCTTACGTGTACTTCATCGTCGCACACGAGTGGGGGCATGCGGTGCAGAACCGTCTCAATGTCCGGCTGCGATCTATCGCCAAGGAGCTGCAAGCAGACTGCCTCGCCGGAGCCGAACTCAAGGGCGCCAAGGAAGACAAAATGATTATCTTCGAAGGCGGAGACACTGGTGAGTTGATCGAGGCGATCAATAGCCTTTCTGACGACCTGCCTTGGACCAAGGTCGGTGACCACGGTGACGCTACCCAGCGAGTCAACGCCTTTATCAGGGGGCTAGGAGGGGGAGTTGGAGACTGTCTGCCACTGGCGGCACCTCCCTAGTATTCCCGGGTGAGCCTGCTTCGATCGTCGCGAGGTGGATCACGGCTTCGGAGCGGTACGGGTGGGTTTCGTAGTCGCGAGAGAGGGGCCGTGATGCATGAACCAGCTGAAGGCCCGCTTTACAACTTTGAAGGGCGATCTCGACGTCGATGCCGAACCGGGCGCCATGGTCGATGGCTTTGGTCCGGTAGCCGGTGTCAGCCCAGGCCTTCGTGAGGCGGGGGTGGGCGGCAGCGATGTTCGCGAGTAGGCGGATGCCGCCAGCGTTGAACGAGACGCTGGCCGCGGTGACCCAAACGGCCAAAAGCAGGCCGAGAGTGTAGGCGCCCATGTGGCGTTTCGGTCGGCGATCTTCTTGCCCGCGTCGATAGCCTGGCCAGCGGCCGGAACGTTGGCGCTGGGCTTGACGCTCTGCGCGTCGAGGACGCATACACTCGGTTCGGCGTCCCGACCCTCCGCTATCCGCGGGTCCGCTCCGGCCGCGATGACTTCTTCACTCTGAGCGCAGACCTGGCCACGTCCGCATGCTGGCCTGCGACAGGAGCGCGTGCGGAGGCCATCAGCGAGGTAGTCGCGCGGGTGCCGCAACGACGGAGGTAGTGACGCCGACGGAGGCTATTCTGGTGGCTGTGATTCGCGCGGGTGAATTCGGGGACTGTATGGCTGACGTGGGTGAAGCCCATAGGTGCACGTCCCACGATTCTCTGGTGCCATGGCGCAATGTGGATCAGGCGGTCACAGCCGGAGGAACGGGTCGCGCATAGGCCGGCGGCGGCGCGACGGCGTCGGATGCGCCGCACCGGAGGGGCGTCGCCGTGGTTGACACTGGCTGGCATGTTGCCGGGGGTCGCCGCACTCGTGGGGCTTGGTTTGACCTATGCGGCCGTGGAGCAAACGCAGACCGAATTGGCGATTACCGAGCAGGGGCAGATCACCACCAGGTTCAATGAAGCGGTTTCGCACCTGGCTTCGCCGTCGAGAGACGTGCGGTTCGGGGGCATCTATGCGCTGGAACGCATCATGCAGGACTCGCCCCGCGACCAGCCGAGGATCATCGCGGTGCTTTCGACGTATATGCGTACCCGGTCCCCCACTCCCAGGAGTAGTTGGGAGGCAATGGACACTGGTTTCCCATATCCGATCGACGCCGACATTTCTGCTGCGGCAGAGGTGCTGGCCGAGCGCCCTCGCGACAAGGATGGTCGGGAAAGGGTTAATTGGAACTACGCGGATCTGCGCGGCCTGGAGTTGCAGGCTCGCCACGGCAATACGACGCTCGGAAGTGGAGATCCTTCCGCCGCGCCTTTCTTCACTTTCGGATACGCAAAGCTGAATCATGCGGACCTGAGGCGCGTGATCCTTACGGGTGTGGACCTGAATAATGTGTTGGCTTACGAATTGAACCTTGCCAATGCGTATCTCGTTAATGTGAGTTTTATTAGCGCGAGCATGCCCTGGGCGAACTTGACGAATGCGCGATTTGAAGGCAATACGAGTCTGGCATATGCTGACCTTTCTGATGCTACCTTGGTTGACGCTGAACTGATCGGTGTCGATTTGGTTAAGGCTGACCTGGGGCCAATCGAAACTGATGAGCAGGACAAGACCGGTGCGAATCTGACTCGCGCGAATCTGACGAATGCGAACCTTGGGCCGGGCAAGGAAGGGGGAAAGGGGGCGAACCTGACAGGTGCGATCTTGGACAGCGTGAACCTGGCCGGCGCGAACCTGACGAACGCGGACCTGACGAACGCGGACCTGACGAACGCGAATCTTGGACCGGCCGAGAAGGGGAGTAAGGGCGCGAATCTGACAGGCGCGAATCTGACAGGCGCGAATCTGGCCAACGTAGACCTGACCAACGCGAACCTGACCGGTGCCATCGTAACGAAGGAACAGCTGGCCGAGGTGAAGACGCACCACGGGGCAATCGGACTGCCATCGGAGCTTCGCTAGCTTCGCCGAGGTGGGCGGGCCATTTTGGCCAACGCCTGTGAAATCCCCGGACGTAGTTTGGGCGGAGATCATATGCTGTGGATGGTTGAAGTAACTCGTTGCCATTGCGGCCGAGATCCTTCGGGCTAATTCAACAAGTGGGCGTTTACCGCGCGGGCCTGGTCGGCGAGGTTGGGGAGCTCCACGACTTGGATGCCCTTTGCGCGGAGGGTCTCGACGCCCACGCAGTCGGCTACGAGGAGGCTTGGTTCCCTCCAGGCAATGACCACGTGGCGGATAGGGGAGCGGAGGATCAGCTGGGTGCAGGTGAGGGGGCGGGACTTGCGTTCCGAGCAGGGTTCCAGGGTGCTGTAAAGCGTGGCGCCGGCCAGGCGGGGGTCGTCCGCCGGGAGTTTGGCCAGGGCTGATTCCTCGGCGTGGACGTGGGCGTCCGTCTCGCGGGAGTAGCCGTTGGCGAGCTCCGTGCCGTCGGCGCCCACGATGATGGCGCCGACGGAGAAGGCGCCCTCGGCCGGTGGGCACTTGCGGGAGAGTTCGATGGCCCGCTCCATCCAGGTCACATCGTCGGCGTGCGTCATGCGGGGCCCTCCTGCTTGGGCAGGTAGCGGAGAAGGACCACGTCGCCGATCGTGCTGGCCTCTGCCAAGTGCATTCGGCGGGTGGAGCCTCCGGGGTAGGTGGCGGGGTTCAGGAAGCGGGGGGCGCCGGGGTCGCCGACGACCAGCGGGGCGATGGCGAGGTGGATCTCGTCCGCCAGGCCCTGTGAGAGGAAAGCGGTGTGGATCTGGCCGCCGCCCTCCACCATCAGCCGCTCTATGCCGCGGGCCCCGAGGTCGTCCAGCAGGGCGCCGAAGTCGATGGCCGGGCCAGTGGAGACGACGTCAGCCAGGCCGGCGAGCCGCTCGCGGAGCTTCTCCTCGCCCGCGTCCGTCGTGTAAGCGAGCTTCTCGCCGCCGTGGTGCCAGAACTTCAGGTCGGCTTCAAGGTCTCCGCTCGCGGAGATGGTGACCTTCAGGGGGTACGCGGGCTTGCCTGAAGCGACACGTGACGCGCGCCGCTCCTGGCTGTTCACCAGGAGCCGCGGGTTGTCGGACCGCATCGTGCCGGCGCCGATCAGGATCGCGTCGGACTCGGCGCGGACCTGGTCCACCCGGTCGAAGTCCTCGCTGTTGCTCAGCAGCAGACGTTCGGTGCTGGTGTCGTCGATGTAGCCGTCCACGGACGTGGCCACGCTCAGGAGGACGTACGGGCGGGGCATGGGGTCTCCTTCATGTGCTGGTCAGGGCGGAGGGAGCCTGTTCAGGCCTGGCGCAGAACTGCCTCGGTCAGAGCGTCCTTGAAGTCGCTCACGCCAGGGACCGTACGCCATTGATCAAGTGCGCCGTCGAGTTGGGCCAGCTCGCGCGAGATGCGGTCGGAGCCGGTCTCCTTCGCGATGGCCAGGGCCTGCAGTCCGATGGAGGCTGCCTGCTCGGCCTCGCCTGCGTGGGCCAGTGAGACGGCCTCGCGTCCCAGGTAGACCCCGCGGTCTCGGTGGAAGCCGGCGGGCAGTCGGCTGATGGCGTTCCGGAAGCCGGCCGCTGCTCCGTGGTGGTCCCCGAGTGCCGCGAGGCTGTGGGCTCGCTGCACGTCTATGTACGCGCCGTCGAGCCAGACACCCCACGGTGAGGAGGGGTCCGGATCCATCGTGGCGTGCAGCTCTCGTGCGTGTTCGTACGCGCGCTGCGCCATGAGCGGGTCTTTCCGAAGGGCGTGACCGTGGGCTCCGTACGTAGCGGCCACCGCAGCGAGGCGACTCCTCGGCGCCGCGCGGTCCTCCGCGGCCTCGGCGACGTCGACGGCCTCGATCGGATCCTTCATGTCGCCGGCCAGCTGGCTGCGGCGCGCCAGGATGTACGTGGTCAGTTCGTCGTCGCCCGCCATGTGCGAGGCCTCCAGGGCCTCTCGCATCCAGTGCTGGGCGGCACGGAAGTCCCCGAGGTCCTGGTAGAGCCAGCCGCACAGCTCGGAGTACTGCGTCTGCAGCTGGAGCAGCTGCCGGCGATCGGTGCCGCGGCGATCCGCGCGCAGTGCCTTGATTGCGGCGATCTGCTGCTGGACCGTCGGTATCACCCGATGGGGACCGAACAGGTTGTCGTTGTCGATCAGCACCCGTCGCGTTGCCTGGAGCAGCTCGATCGGGTCGGCCCCTGAGGCGATGAGATCGGACCGTGGGGCAGGGCTCGCGGCCGCTGAAAGGTCGGAGGTCGCGGCGATCGCGGCACCAGCGCCGAGCGCACCGATCAGAGCCCTTCGAGACAGGGACACGAAGATGATCCTTCCGTCATCGGAACGTACGGGGATGGACATCCCCTCCTCCGACGGTGCCTGAGGCTCCGCTTCCCCAGCCAGGGCCACAGAGCCGTTGGCCACATGGGGCCCTCGATTAGCCACATCCCCTGTGGGGAGGGCCTCAACGCTGACCCCTTCGAGGATCGTTGCGTGGAGCTGGACGAGCGAGCCGCTCGCGCCGAGCGCGTCGTCGTACGCCCGGACCAGATCGGCGGATGCGGCCTGCCCGCCGCGCTCCACTCGTGCCATGTAGCTGGTGTTGAACAGGATCGATCGGCTGAGCTTGCCCAGCGATAAGCCCCGCTGTGTGCGCCAGGCGCGCATCTCGGCGCCGAGGTAGTGCTGAGGGCTTGCATGCGGTGTCAGATCGTTCGGTCGCTGCCCCACTCGTCCCCCCTCATGCGGCCTGTGTGGTCGCCCGATGGCGGCCACATAGCAGATCTGTCGGTCCATCAAATGCCTGGTCTGCAAAGGATGCAGAGGGCGGCGACAGCCTAGCGGCGCAGGTCGGAGCCCTCCATTCGATCCGAGCGAAGGGGGCAGATTACGGCAACGGCAGCCGATCGTGATCCCGGCTCGCGCCCCGAGGGTGGCGCCCGGAGCGGTGTGGGGGAGAAGCTACTTCTCCTCCGGCTCCGCGACCCGCTCACGGAGGTCGGTGACCTCGCCCTGGAGCCGCGCCACCTGCTCGCGGAGCTCCGCGATGGCGGCCTCGGGGCCGGCGAACTTGGCGGCCTCGAAGGCTTCGGCGGTCAAAAACGCCCCCTTGCCCTGGTGCCTTACGGCGACACCGTCCGTCTTGAGCTGTCGGGTGGCGTCGCGAGCCACGGTCACGGTGAGGCCGTACGTCGCCTGGAGGTCCGCCAGGGACGGCAGCTTGCGCGACTCCGCGAACTCTCCGGCCGCGATCCTCCGCCGCAGCTGCTCGGCCACCTGCTGATAGGCGGGCTTGCCGGTCCACTCGACCATCTGCACCTCATGTCTCTGCGCTGTCACTGCCTCAGCGCGCCCAAGTGGCACAGGGAGAGCTAGTACTCCAGCCGGACTTCTCCATTACCGATGAACGCTCCTTCCGTACCGCTACCGCTGCTGGTCAGGAGGGGGCAGGCCGTCCTCGTAGCCCTCGACCTCATGGTTCCTGAGCATCTTGGACACAGGCTCCTTGAGGTTTCCCCGCAGGAACGGGACCGCGTTGACCAGGTACTCCCTGGCGTCGAGGAGGTTCTCCAGGACCTGGAAGTACACCGCGCCGCGGGTGAACTCGGTGTCCACCTCATAGATCTCCTCGACGAAGCCGAAGCACCGCCGCAGCAGGTCATCGTCCCGCTCCGGCGCCGCCAGGGCGGGCTGGAGGACGGGCCTGACCAGCCCGTCGAGCAGGATCGCGTAGAGGTCCAGGTCGGTGTCCGAGGTCGGCAGCGCCTCGATCGGTCCGTCCTCCTCCTCGTATACCTCCTCCAGGAAGGGCCTGGTCTCGGGAACCCTGTCGAGCAGGTGTCCGAGGTAGTGGTCCGCGATCATTCCTGATCACCTCATCCCGAAGGGTCCAGGAGCGTGTCGACGGCCGACTCGGACGCCTCGCCCCAACCGTAGTCGTGGACGTCCACAGGGTACGAGAGGACGCCCACACTCAAGCCGTTGACCAGCGGCAATGGAGAAGTCCCGGCTGGAGTACTAACTGGCAGATGGGTCAGGGGGGTGCTTGAATGGGAATGCCGCGGTGAGCTGGCACTTCGTGAACACACCGAAGCCGGACCGCGTATCTCACGCCACGCAGGCTGCCTATTGCCCTGCGGAGGATCCCGAGCCACAGCTGTAGCTCGGGCTGCTGAAGGGACCCAACCATGGCCAAGTACACGAAAGAGCCGCCCGACTGCAGATCTGAGATTCTGTTCGTCGGCACCACAGGTCTATGACCGCTCGCCAACTCTCCTGATGTTCCCGTCGAGATGTACATCGACATCCTGGCACCCGAGAGATACATGAGTGTGTACTTCGAACAGGTGTCGCTCTACATCGAGGTCCTGACGGAAGGTGTGAAGATAGTCCCGCACCCGACCGTCAACCCTAGTGGTGAGTGGTCAATATGGGACGGTGGCCAGTGGGTCGTGACCTCGCCGATGAGCCGTCCGCCCACAGATCGACTGCGTTTGAGGCATTACGACAAACGCGTCACCTCTGGCTCCACCAATGGAAAGACACACTGGCTCGGCGTGACGGGTCTCCCGAGTACCGGAGCGTTGGAGATGCGCGCCTATTGCGATGCGATCAACGCTGTCGCTGACGCAAAGAGTTGCAGGATCCACATGGACGACTTTCACGTGGGCCAGCAGCTGTCGGGATTCCTGGACTGACTCTCTTCCCGTCCAGCAGCTGCTGGACGGGAAGAAGGAGCGCAGCCGCTCGCGTCGAGCACGTCTTCTCCGTGTGTGAAGACCGGGGAGGCGACCCGCAGCTGCTGCCGCTCAAAGGCGACCGCATGCACAGGCGCGAGGTGTATCGCACGGGCACGTCCGCACCAGCCCGGAGGTCTCTACGGGGCAGCCCTTAGTCTGCGCTCATGCGACAAGTGACAAGATCCTTAGGTCTGTTCGCGCTTCTGCTCTTCATGACTGGGTGCGGTGGCAAGCAGACGACCACCACGACCGGTGATGTCACCACAACGGTGGTGCAGGACAGTCGATGGGTTACTGCCGCGATCTCGGCCGGCGCTGTTCTCATCAGCTCGGCTGCAGCCGCCTGGATCACTCACTACTTCACTGGGCGGATCGAGAGGAGGAGGCAGCAGCACGTCGACGCCTTGGAGGCCGCGAAGCGCGAGCACGAGGCCAGGCTGACGCACGAGCAGCGCGTGCGGGAGCAGGTGGTCGCCACCTCCAAGACCATCTCGAAGATGCTTCAGGACTTCCGGGCGAAGATCGGTGAGGCCACGGAGGCCGCGGACACCTTGGCCGCCACGCTCCTATACGACGAATGCGCGGCCGTAGTCCGCCGGCACCATGACGACGCCCTGCCCGTCATCGAGGTCATGCCGGATCTGGAGCTCCGGCAGCGGGCCAACGCCGTCTTCGAGGCCTACGGGGAGTGGGCGGCCGGCACGGCCGAAGCGCTGTCGAATCTCACGAGGCGACCCGATGCCGCTGGGCTGGACGGCACTCGCGAGGAGTTCTACGAGCGCGCCCGACGGGTGATCAGCGATGCGTCAGGCTGACGCGCGGCCCACACGTCCCTCACACGGGACCAGTGCTTAACAACGACAAAGGCCCGGACTCAGTGGGACTGAGTTCGGGCCTTCATGCTTGGCACTTCAGCTGGTCAGCGGCGCGATCGCGCTGTCTCTGCTGGAGTGCCCCCGGCAGGATTCGAACCTGCGCACACGGCTCCGGAGGCCGTTGCTCTATCCCCTGAGCTACGGGGGCGCGGTCGCCGGTGTTGCGGCGACGGGTTGAACACTACCAGCTTCCGTGGGGTGATCAGGAACTGGTTTCGGGGGGAGGAGGGGGTGGGTCGCCCGGAGGGGGTGGAAGTGGCAAAAACCCGGACGCGGGGCCCCGGCTCGACCTACTCTCGAGTTGTGCCAGGCGTCTCAGGCCGGGTGCTTGTTGTCGACGACAACAAGGTCATCCGGCAGCTGATCAAGGTCAATCTCGAGCTGGAGGGCTTCGAGGTCGTGACCGCGAACGATGGTGCCGAGTGTCTGGACGTGGTCCATCACGTGTGTCCCGACGTGATCACGCTCGACGTGGTCATGCCGCGCCTGGACGGGTTCGGGGCGGCCGCGCGGTTGCGGGCCGATCCGCGGACCAGGGACGTGCCCGTCGCCATCGTGAGCGCCTGCACGCAGCTCGAGGTGGAGGCCGGGATCGGGGCCGGGGTGGACGCCTTCCTCGCGAAGCCCTTCGAGCCTGCCGAGCTCGTGCGCGTCGTACGCAGGCTGGTCGAGCGCAAGGACCGGCGCGACGGGAGGAAAGGGGCGCCCGCCGGGCGGGGGAGGGGCTGAGCCCGCGGCCTGCTGTTCACATGGCGAAATCCTTCGTGGGATGACACGGCGTCTCCCCTAGGCTGGTCCCGTGACCCCCGCAGACCTCTCCCCTTGCGTCGTACGCGCCGTGCGCTGCGCCGTCGCGGACGGGGAGCTGGCCGCCGCCGCGGCCGCGCCCGAGCGGGTCGTGATCGAGCGGACCCGGCCCGGTGGGGTGGGGGAGTATGCCACCCCCGTCGCCTTCCAGATCGCCAAGGCGGCCGGCTGCCCGCCCCGTGACGTGGCGGACGTACTGGCCCGGCGGCTCGGCGCGGAGCCCGGGATCGAGCGCGTCGAGGTCACGGGAGCCGGTTTCCTCAATTTCGTGCTCGCCCCGCCCCGCGCCCCCGATGTCGTCCGCGACGCCCTCATCCGCGACATCGTCATCCGGGACGTGCGCGGCGGGGCCGTGTTCGCCGACCGGGGCGATGAAGCCGCCCCCGCCGGCGAGCCCGAGCCAGACCACGGCCTCGGGCTGCGCGAGCGCGTCGTGCGCCGCAGCGTCCTGCGGCTCGTGTGCGCCCAGGGCGGTACCGCGCGCGACCTGCCCGAGAGCCTGCCCGTCGCCCCCCTCGCCAGGCGGGACTCCGACGTCGTCGCCCGGTACGGCGCCGGGGCCGCGTACTGGCGGATGCTCTCCGTGCCGGCCCGCGAGACCCCCGTCTTCTCCGAGGACCTGCTCCTCCAGGGCGAGGGCAACGAGTTCTTCCGGGTGCGCTACGCCCACGCCCGCAGCCGGGCCCTGCTCGGGAACGCCGGCCGGCTGGGCTTCCACCCCGAGACCGGGGAGGTCCCCGACGCGCCCGCGCTGCTGCGCGCCCTCGCCGACCACCCCCTCGCCCTCGAAGCCGCCGCGCACCACCGTGCGCCCGAGCGGCTCACCCGGGACCTCGTCGAGCTGGCGGACGCGCTGCTCGACTTCCAGTACCGCGTACTGCCCCAGGGCGACGAGAAACCCTCGGCCGCCCACCGCGCCCGGCTGGCTCTTGCCGAAGCCGCCGGGACGGTGCTGGCCGGCGGCCTGGCCCTGCTCGGCATAGACGCACCGACACGACTGTGAACCGCGAAGAGAGATACCGATGAGCCGTTCCGCGCACCCCGCCGGACCCCGCCACGCCGACGTCCTGCCCGAGGGGCACTACTCCCCGCCGCCCGCCGACCTGAACGCGCTGGACGAGAAGGTCTGGGCGCGGACCGTCACCCGCGGCGGCGACGGGGTCGTGTCCGTCGGCGGCATCGAAGTGACCCGGCTGGCCGAGGAGTTCGGCACCCCCGCGTACTTCCTGGACGAGGAGGACTTCCGGGCGCGGTGCCGGGCCTGGGCGCACGCCTTCGGTCCCGACGCCGACGTCTTCTACGCCGGGAAGGCGTTCCTCTCCAAGGCCGTCGTGAAGTGGCTGAAGGAAGAGGGGCTGAACGTCGACGTCTGCTCCGGCGGGGAACTGGCCACCGCCCTCGCCGCCGGCATGCCCGCCTCCCGCATCGCCTTCCACGGCAACAACAAGTCCGAGGCCGAGATCCGCCGGGCCGTCGGCGCCGGAGTCGGACGGATCGTCCTCGACTCCTTCCAGGAGATCGCCCGCGTCGCGCACATCGCCCGTGAGCTGGGTGTGCGCCAGCCCGTGCAGATCCGCGTGACGGTCGGCGTCGAGGCGCACACGCACGAGTTCATCGCGACCGCCCACGAGGACCAGAAGTTCGGGATCGCCGTCGCGGACGGGTCCGCCGCCGAGGCCGTGCGGCGCGCGCTCGGCCACGACAGCCTGGAGCTGCTCGGCGTCCACTCCCACATCGGCTCGCAGATCTTCGACATGGCCGGCTTCGAGGTCTCCGCCAAGCGCGTCGTGCGGCTGCTCGCCGCCGTGCGCGACGAGCACGGGGTGGAGCTGCCCGAGATCGACCTCGGCGGCGGGCTCGGCATCGCCTACACCTCGGGCGACGACCCGCGCGAGCCCCACGAGATCGCCAAGGCCCTGCACGAGATCGTGGCCCGGGAGTGCGAGAGCGCCGGGCTGCGCGCCCCCCGGATCTCGGTCGAGCCCGGCCGCGCCATCGTCGGCCCGACCGCCTTCACCCTGTACGAGGTCGGGACGATCAAGCCCCTCGAGGGACTGCGTACGTACGTGAGCGTCGACGGCGGGATGTCCGACAACATCCGCACCGCCCTGTACGACGCCGAGTACTCCATCTCCCTCGTCTCCCGCACCTCCACGGCCGAGCCCATGCTCGTACGCGTCGTCGGCAAGCACTGCGAGAGCGGTGACATCGTCGTGAAGGACGCCTTCCTGCCCGCCGACCTGGCCCCCGGCGACCTCCTCGCCGTGCCGGCCACCGGCGCGTACTGCCGTTCCATGGCCAGCAATTACAACCACGCGCTCCGGCCGCCGGTCGTCGCCGTGCGTGACGGACAGGCGCGAGTGATCGTCCGTCGCGAGACGGAGGAAGATCTCCTGCGTCTCGACCTCGGATAATGAAATTGGTGTCTCACTCAATGGACCGAGGATGGAAACTGCTGTCCATTGAGTGAGACTGGTTCCACCCGGCGCGCAACCCGTGCGCGGGGTCTCGATGGAAGATCGAAAGGCGTAGGTCGAATGATGCGTACGCGTCCGCTGAAGGTGGCGCTGCTGGGCTGTGGAGTGGTCGGCTCAGAGGTGGCCCGCATCATGACGACGCACGCCGACGACCTCACGCAGAGGATCGGCGCGCCCGTGGAGCTCGCCGGCGTGGCGGTGCGCCGCCCCTCGAAGGTGCGCGAGGGCATCGACCCCTCCCTGATCACCACCGATGCGACCGCCCTGCTCAAACGCGGTGACATCGACATCGCCATCGAGGTCATCGGCGGCATCGAGCCCGCGCGCGGCCTGATCACCACCGCCTTCGAGCACGGCGTCTCCGTGGTCTCCGCGAACAAGGCACTGCTCGCCCAGGACGGCGCCGCGCTGCACGCGGCAGCCGAGCGGCACGGGCTGGACCTGTACTACGAGGCCGCCGTCGCCGGCGCCATCCCGCTGGTCCGCCCGATGCGCGAGTCCCTCGCGGGCGACAAGATCAACCGGGTGATGGGCATCGTCAACGGCACGACGAACTTCATCCTCGACAAGATGGACTCCACCGGCGCCGGCTACCAGGAGGCGCTCGACGAGGCCACCGCCCTCGGGTACGCCGAGGCCGACCCGACCGCCGACGTCGAGGGCTACGACGCCGCCGCCAAGGCCGCGATCCTGGCCGGCATCGCCTTCCACACCCGGGTCCGCCTCGACGACGTCTACCGCGAGGGCATGACCGAGGTCAGCTCCGCCGACTTCGCCTCCGCCAAGCGCATGGGCTGCACCATCAAGCTCCTCGCCATCCTGGAGCGCGCCGCCGACGGCGAGTCCGTCACCGCCCGCGTCCACCCGGCGATGATCCCGCTCACCCACCCGCTCGCCTCCGTCCGCGAGGCGTACAACGCCGTCTTCGTCGAGGCGGAGGCCGCCGGACGGCTCATGTTCTACGGGCCCGGCGCGGGCGGCGCGCCGACCGCCTCCGCGGTCCTCGGCGACCTCGTCGCCGTCGCCCGCAACAAGCTCGCCGAGGCAACGGGGCCCGGCGAGTCCGCGTACACCCAGCTGCCGGTCAGCCCCATGGGGGACGTCGTCACGCGCTACCACATCAGCCTCGATGTGGCGGACAAGCCGGGCGTCCTCGCCCAGGTGGCGACCACCTTCGCGGAGCACGGTGTCTCCATCGACACGGTCCGCCAGCAGGGCAAGGACGGCGAGGCCTCCCTCGTCGTCGTCACTCACCGCGCGCCCGACGCGGCCCTCTCCGGGACCGTCGAGGCACTGCGGAAGCTGGACACCGTCCGCGGTGTCGCCAGCATCATGCGTGTTGAAGGGGAGTAAGGACCCATGAGCAGCAATCGCACCCACCAGTGGCGCGGCATCATCGAGGAGTACCGGGACCGCCTGCCGGTCACGGCCAAGACCCCGGTGGTCACGCTCCGCGAGGGCGGCACTCCCCTCGTCCCCGCGCAGGTGCTCTCCGAGCGCACCGGCTGCGAGGTCCACCTGAAGGTCGAGGGCGCCAACCCCACCGGGTCCTTCAAGGACCGCGGCATGACCATGGCGATCACCAGGGCCAAGGAGGAGGGCGCCAAGGCCGTCATCTGCGCCTCCACCGGCAACACTTCGGCCTCCGCCGCCGCGTACGCGGTGCGCGCCGGGATGGTCTGCGCGGTGCTCGTGCCGCGCGGCAAGATCGCGCTCGGCAAGATGGGCCAGGCCCTCGTGCACGGCGCCAAGATCCTGCAGGTGGACGGCAACTTCGACGACTGCCTGAACCTGGCCCGCGCGCTCTCCGACAACTACCCCGTCGCGCTGGTCAATTCGGTCAACCCGGTGCGCATCGAGGGCCAGAAGACGGCCGCGTTCGAGATCGTCGACGCGCTCGGCGACGCCCCCGACGTCCATGTGCTGCCCGTCGGCAACGCCGGCAACATCACGGCGTACTGGAAGGGCTTCAAGGAGTACAAGGCCGACGGCCTGTCCTCCCGTACGCCCCGCGTGTGGGGTTTCCAGGCCTCCGGCTCCGCGCCGATCGTGCGCGGCGAGGTCGTCAAGGAGCCGCACACCGTCGCCACCGCGATCCGCATCGGCAACCCGGCCTCCTGGGACTACGCCCTGCAGGCGCGCGACGAGTCGGGCGGCTTCATCGACGAGGTGACCGACCGCCAGATCCTGGCCGCCTACCGGCTGTTGGCCGCCCAGGAGGGCGTCTTCGTCGAGCCCGCATCGGCCGCCTCGGTGGCCGGCCTGCTCAAGGCCGCCGAGCTGGGCCTGGTGGACCCCGGTCAGAAGATCGTGTGCACCGTCACCGGCAACGGCCTGAAGGACCCCGACTGGGCGATCGCCGGCGCTCCGCAGCCGGTCACCGTTCCGGTGGACGCCGAGGCCGCCGCCGTCCGTCTCGGTCTGGTCTAGGCCGGACCCGGTGGGGGGACCCGGCGCCGTGCGCCTGGTCCCCGCCCGGTCCCAGGAGTAACGCACACCACGTGCGAGCCGGTTCCGGAGGGCTTCCGAGGCCCTCCGGAACCCGGCAACTCACCCCGTACGACGACAAAAGTGCGGCCGAAGCCGTCGAAGCCGGCGACACGCATCGTGCGCCTCCTGTGCGCCCTATGTCGCGAGAGAACCTTCCTTCGATACGCTGTACTTACATCCGCCACCGCGCATATGACCGCGGTGCTGCCCCGAGGGCCTTCGGGTGTCGTACGTTCTCCAGTACATTCGCAGCGAGCCAGCGAAGAGCGAAGATCTCGCACAGTCACAAGGAGTGTCATCGGACGATGGCCGGTCCAGCGTTCCGCGCCGCCGCCGTACGGGTGCGCGTCCCCGCCAGCAGTGCCAACCTCGGCCCGGGCTTCGACGCCCTGGGCCTGGCCCTGGGGCTCTACGACGACGTAGTCGTCCGGGTGGCCGACTCCGGCCTGAACATCGACATCGCGGGCGAGGGCGCCGACACCCTCCCGCGGGACGAGAGCCACCTGCTCGTACGCTCCATGCGCACCGCCTTCGACCTGCTGGGCGGGCAGCCGCGCGGCCTCGAGGTCGTCTGCGCCAACCGGATCCCGCACGGCCGCGGCCTCGGCTCCTCCTCCGCCGCGATCTGCGCCGGCATCGTCGCCGCCCGCGCCGTGACCATAGGCGGCGAGGCCAGGCTCGACGACGCGGCGCTGCTGGAGCTCGCCACCGAGATCGAGGGACACCCCGACAACGTCGCCGCCTGTCTGCTCGGCGGGTTCACCCTGGCGTGGATGGACGGGGGCAGTGCCAAGGCGATCCGAATGGAGCCTGCCGAATCCATCGTTCCGGTGGTCTTCGTGCCTTCCAAGCCGGTCCTGACGGAGACCGCGCGCGGCCTGCTGCCGCGCAGCGTCCCGCACGTGGACGCGGCCGTCAACGCGGGCCGCGCGGGCCTGCTCGTGGAAGCCCTGACCAGGCGTCCCGAGCTGCTGCTGCCCGCGACCGAGGACCGGCTCCACCAGGAGTACCGGTCCCCGGCGATGCCCGAGAGCGTCGCCCTGGTGAACCGACTGCGGGCGGACGGGATCCCCGCGGTCATCTCCGGCGCGGGCCCCACGGTCCTCGCGCTGGTCGACAACGGCGCGGCCGACAAGGTCGCGCAGCTCGCGGGCGAGGGATGGGCGGCCAACCGGCTCGCCCTCGACGCCGCGGGCGCGAGCGTACTTCCGCTGGGCACCCAGGGCGGCTGAAGCCGTTCTCGTGGGGTGCGCAGCCGGTCAGGGGCGGGCGGCCAGGGCAGGCCGCCCGCGCGGAAGGGCGCGATTGCCGGTGATTGAGAGGGGGAATATCTATTGGATCCGGTAGTGTTAGTCTCAAGTGCGCATCGGAAGCCGCCATGGCTCGGTGCTCAGTGTCCCCATCCGGGACCACATTTCTTCCGGGAGCCTCCCCGACTGCTTTGATCACTTCCAGCAGTTTCGGGCACGCTCCGGAATCGGCGTGACATTCCCACGCTTTCAGCTCGGGGGCTTCTCGCCGGAAACACCCATGCATGTTTTCTCTCCGCCGTATCTCTATCGGCGGACCACCGCCCCGGCACGGTCCACACCTAGGACTGTTGTCGGACAGCACAACCGGTCGCCGAGCCAGACAGGCCGACGTCCGCTCCAGGGAAGGACCCTTCGTGAGCGACACCACCGATCTGATGGGCGCTGCCGACACCTCTGTCGACACCAGTGCCCCCGCCGCGGGCGCCGCACCCAAGCGTCGACGCACCGGCACCGGCCTTGACGGCATGGTCCTGGCCGAGCTGCAGCAGGTCGCGTCGGGCCTCGGGATCAGGGGCACCGCGCGCATGCGCAAGAGCCAGCTGATCGAGGTCATCAAGGAGGCGCAGGCGGGCAGCGGTGCTCCCAAGGCCGCGGCCTCCGCCGCCGGGGACACCGCCGAGGCCAAGCCGAAGCGCCGCGCCACCAGCAAGGCCCGAACGGGTGAGGCCGCCGCCGAGGCGCCCGCCGAGAAGCCTGCCGTGCAGGCGCAGATCGAGATCCCGGGTCAGCCGGCCGGGGGCCCCTCCCGCTCGAGCGCAGCCGAGAGCGGGGGAGACGACGCGCCGGCCGGCGAGCGCCGCCGCCGTCGGGCCACGGCCCCCACCGGCAGCCCGGAGGCCTCGGCCCCCGTCGCCGTGCAGGTCGAGCAGAAGACCGAGACCGTGACCGCCGCCCCCGCGCAGTCCGAGGTCAAGGCCGACGCCACGGCGGTCTCCGCCGGCCAGGGCCAGGGTCAGGACGGCGAGGGCCGCGGCCGTCGCGACCGCCGTGACCGCGCCGAGCGCGGCGACCGCCAGCGCGACCGCCGTGACCGCGGCGCCAAGGCCGACGACCAGGGCCAGGGCGGCCAGGGTCAGGCGGCCCCGCAGGGCGGCCAGGGCGGACAGGGCGGCGGCCGTCAGGACCGCGCCGACCGTCAGGACCGCCAGCAGCAGGGCGGCCGTGGCCAGGGCCAGGGCCAGGGCCAGCAGGGCCGTCAGGACCGCCAGGACAACGGCCCGCAGGACGACTTCGACGACGAGAGCGGCCGCCGTGGCCGTCGCGGACGCTACCGCGACCGCCGTGGCCGTCGCGGCCGCGACGAGTTCGCCCCGAACGAGCCGCAGGTCGCCGACGACGACGTGCTGATCCCCGTCGCGGGCATCCTCGACATCCTCGACAACTACGCGTTCATCCGGACCTCGGGCTACCTGCCCGGTCCCAACGACGTGTACGTGTCCCTCGCCCAGGTCCGCAAGGCGGGCCTGCGCAAGGGCGACCACACCACCGGTGCGGTCCGTCAGCCCAAGGACGGCGAGCGCCGCGAGAAGTTCAACGCCCTCGTGCGTCTGGACTCGGTGAACGGCATGGCGCCCGAATCCGGCCGTGGCCGCCCGGAGTTCCAGAAGCTGACCCCGCTCTACCCGCAGGACCGGCTCCGTCTGGAGACCGACCCGGGCGTGCTGACCACCCGCATCATCGACCTCGTGTCGCCGATCGGAAAGGGCCAGCGCGGCCTGATCGTGGCCCCGCCGAAGACCGGCAAGACCATGATCATGCAGGCGATCGCCAACGCGATCACCACGAACAACCCCGAGTGCCACCTGATGGTCGTCCTGGTCGACGAGCGTCCGGAAGAGGTCACCGACATGCAGCGGTCGGTGAAGGGCGAGGTCATCTCCTCGACCTTCGACCGCCCGGCCGAGGACCACACCACCGTCGCCGAGCTGGCCATCGAGCGCGCCAAGCGCCTCGTCGAGCTGGGTCACGACGTGGTCGTCCTGCTGGACTCCATCACCCGTCTGGGCCGCGCGTACAACCTCGCGGCGCCCGCCTCCGGCCGCATCCTGTCCGGTGGTGTCGACTCGACCGCGCTGTACCCGCCGAAGCGCTTCTTCGGTGCCGCGCGCAACATCGAGGACGGCGGCTCGCTGACCATCCTGGCCACCGCGCTCGTCGACACCGGCTCGCGCATGGACGAGGTGATCTTCGAGGAGTTCAAGGGCACCGGCAACATGGAGCTCAAGCTCGACCGCAAGCTCGCCGACAAGCGCATCTTCCCGGCCGTCGACGTCGACCCGTCGGGCACCCGCAAGGAGGAGATCCTCCTCAACGCGGAGGAGCTCGCCATCGTCTGGAAGCTGCGCCGGGTGCTGCACGCGCTCGACTCGCAGCAGGCGATCGAGCTGCTGCTCGACAAGATGAAGCAGACGAAGTCGAACGCCGAGTTCCTGATGCAGATCGCGAAGACGACCCCGTCGGGCAAGAACGACGACTGAGGTCCGGAGTCGGGCGCATGACGCCTGACACGCGGCATCACCCCGGCAGCCCCCACCGCGCCCGCGGCGGGGGCTGCCGCGCGTTCCGGGGGCCCCGCACGGGCCACGGGGGTGCCGGTGCGGGCTTCGCCACACCCCGTCCTGGAACCCGGCGCAGCGTTCACCCGTCTGTGTGAGAGGAGCCCGTGGAGTGGACGGCGGGCCGGAACGGGCCAGGGGACCGGACTCAGGGACTGAGGAGAGCATGACCGAGGACAGCAAGGGCCGCGGCCGGCGTGCCGCGGGCCGGCGCCGACGCAAACCGGCGAAGCGCCGCAGGGCTCTCGTCATCGCCGCGTGGAGCGCTGCGGGGGTGGTCCTGCTCGGGGGCGCGGGCCTCGGCTACTTCTACTTCAAGCTCAACGGCAATCTGAAGACCGTCGACATCGACCAGGCGCTCGGCACCGACCGCCCGCAGAACGTCGACAACGGCTCGATGGACATCCTCGTCCTCGGCTCCGACTCCCGCGGCGGCGCCAACGGCGAGTACGGCCGGGACGACGGCGGCTCGGCCCGCTCCGACACCGCGATGATCGTGCACCTCTACGAGGGCCACAAGCAGGCCAGCGTCGTCTCGATACCCCGCGACACCATGACGGCCCGCCCCGAATGCCCCACCGGCAAGGGCAAGACCGACCCCGGCGGCCCGCGCAAGCAGTTCAACGAGGCGTACACCATCGGCGGGGCCGCCTGTGCGGTCAAGACCGTCGAGAAGATGTCGGGGATCCGGATGGACCACTACATCGAGGTCGACTTCACGGGCTTCAAGAAGATCATCGACAACCTCGGCGGCGTCGACGTGACCACCACCAAGCCGATCAAGGACGGCGCCAGTCACCTCGAACTCGCGGCGGGCCCGAACCACCTCAACGGCGAACAGGCCCTCGGCCTCGTCCGTACCCGCAAGAGCGTCGGCGACGGCAGCGACCTCGGCCGAATACAGCTCCAGCAGGCCTTCATCAAGGCACTGATCAAGCAGGTCAAGAGCATCGGGGTGTTCGACAACCCCAAGCGGCTCGTCGACCTCGCCGACTCCGCGACCAAGGCGCTCACCACCGACAAGTCGCTCGGTGACGTGAAGTCCCTCATGGGCTTCGCCCAGGGCCTGCAGGGCATCGAGGCCCAGAACATGCACATGATCACCCTGCCGGTGACGGTGGACCCGCGCGACGCCGATCGCGTCGCCCCGCTCACGAAGGAGTCGAAGCTGGTCTGGGAAGCGCTGCTCGCGGACCGGCCGATCCCGGCCGAGGCCACCGAGAAGTCCATGGGGGACAAGGGCACGGTCGGCGGCATCGTCCAGTAGGGAGCCCTGCTCGCGCGGCTTCCGGACGGATTGCGCGGGGGTGCGGAATAGGTGGCGGCCCCCCTCCGTTGAGGGAGGCGTCCTCAGAATTTTGACAGGCAGCCCGGTCCTGGCAGACTGGTCTGTCGGCCCCGGTTCACGCAGTGCGCAATTCGGCTCCTGCGACCCGGCGCCCTCCCGAATCTAGGAGACACCTTGAAGCGCGATGTTCACCCCGAGTACGTCGAGACCCAGGTCAGCTGCACCTGTGGCGCGTCGTTCACCACCCGTAGCACCCTGACCGAGGGCTCCATCCGAGCCGAGGTCTGCTCCGAGTGCCACCCGTTCTACACGGGCAAGCAGAAGATCCTCGACACCGGTGGCCGCGTGGCCCGCTTCGAGGCGCGCTTCGGCAAGGGTGCGGCCAAGAAGTAGCGCGACCCAGGCGCCGGTCACCGGCCGCCCCCTGTCCACTCGGGGGCGGCCGGACCGGCGCCTTTGTCGTCGTCTCGCCAAGTCACCCCGTTCGTACTTTCACCACAGGAGCCCCCGATGTTCGAGGCGGTCGAGGAATTGGTCGGCGAACACGCCGATCTTGAGAAGAAGCTCGCCGACCCTTCGGTCCACTCGGATCAGGCCAACGCGCGCAAGCTGAACAAGCGCTACGCGGAGCTGACCCCGATCGTCGCGACCTTCCGTGCCTGGAAGCAGTCCGCCGAGGACATCGAGACGGCCAAGGAGTTCGCGGCCGACGACCCGGACTTCGCCGCCGAGGTCAAGGAGCTGACCCAGCAGCGCGAGGAGCTCACCGAGAAGCTCCGCCTGCTGCTGGTCCCGCGCGACCCCAGCGACGACAAGGACGTGCTCCTCGAGGTCAAGGCGGGCGCGGGCGGCGACGAGTCGGCGCTGTTCGCCGGCGACCTGCTGCGCATGTACCTGCGCTACGCCGAGCGGGTGGGCTGGAAGACCGAGATCATCGACGCCACCGAGTCCGAGCTCGGCGGCTACAAGGACGTCCAGGTCTCCGTCCGCACCAAGGGCGGCAACGGCGCCACCGAGCCCGGCCAGGGCGTGTGGGCCCGCCTGAAGTACGAGGGCGGCGTGCACCGCGTCCAGCGGGTTCCGGCCACCGAGTCCCAGGGCCGCATCCACACCTCCGCCGCCGGCGTGCTCGTCACCCCGGAGGCCGAGGAGGTCGAGGTCGAGATCAACATGAACGACCTCCGCATCGACGTGTACCGCTCGTCCGGCCCCGGCGGCCAGTCCGTCAACACCACCGACTCCGCCGTGCGCATCACGCACATCCCGACCGGCGTGGTCGCCTCCTGCCAGAACGAGAAGAGCCAGCTCCAGAACAAGGAGCAGGCCATGCGCATCCTGCGCTCGCGCCTGCTGGCCGCCGCCCAGGAAGCCGCCGAGCAGGAGGCCTCCGACGTGCGCCGCAGCCAGGTGCGCAGCGTGGACCGGTCCGAGAAGATCCGCACGTACAACTACCCGGAAAACCGGATCTCGGACCACCGGACCGGTTTCAAGGCGTACAACTTGGACCAGGTGCTCGACGGCGACCTCGACCCGGTCATCCAGGCCTGCGTGGACACCGACTCCGCAGCCAAGCTCGCGGCCGCGCACTGACCCCTGATCCCTGCTCCACCCCCCGTTCGACAGCAGCCCGGAGGACCAGCGTGAACTTGCTGCTTGCCGAGGTGGCCCAGGCCACCCAGCGGCTGGCCGCCGCCGGCGTGCCCTCACCGCGTTTCGACGCGGAGGAGCTCGCGGCCTTCGTGCACGGCGTCAAACGGGGGGAACTGCACCACGTCAAGGACGCGGACTTCGACGCCCGCTACTGGGAGGCCGTCGCCCGCCGCGAGGCGCGCGAGCCGCTCCAGCACATCACCGGCCGCGCCTTCTTCCGGTACCTGGAGCTCCAGGTCGGGCCCGGGGTGTTCGTGCCCCGGCCCGAGACCGAGTCGGTCGTCGACTGGGCCATACACGCCGTCCGGGCGATGGACGTGGTCGAGCCGATGATCGTGGACCTGTGCACCGGCTCCGGCGCCATCGCGCTCGCCATGGCGCAGGAGGTGCCGCGCTCGCGCGTGCACGCGGTCGAGCTGTCCGAGGACGCCCTGCGGTGGACCCGCAAGAACGCCCAGGGCTCCCGCGTCACCGTCCACCAGGGCGACGCCCTGAGCGCCCTGCCGGAGCTCGACGGCCAGGTGGACCTGGTCATCTCCAACCCGCCGTACATCCCGCTCACCGAGTGGGAGTACGTCGCCCCCGAGGCCCGCGACCACGATCCGGAGATGGCGCTCTTCTCCGGCGAGGACGGCCTCGACACCATCCGCGGGATCGAGCGCACCGCCCACCGCCTGCTGCGGCCCGGCGGCATCGTCGTCATCGAGCACGCCGACACCCAGGGCGGCCAGGTCCCGTGGATCTTCGCCGAGGAACGGGGCTGGGCCGACGCGGCCGACCACCCGGACCTCAACAACCGTCCCCGCTTCGCGACCGCGCGCAAGGCACTGCCGTGACCGGCGCGACGATTCCCGCCACCCCCCTGCTGCACGAGGAGGCCCGCTGATGGCCCGGCGATACGACTGCAACGACGCGACGGACCGTAAGACGGGTCTGCGTGAAGCCGCATCCGCCGTGCGCCGCGGCGAGCTCGTCGTGCTGCCCACCGACACCCTGTACGGGATCGGCGCGGATGCCTTCAGCCCGGAGGCCGTCCACGACCTGCTCGCCGCCAAGGGCCGGGGGCGCGGTATGCCCACCCCGGTGCTCATCGGTTCCCCGAACACCCTGCACGGCCTCGTCACGGACTTCTCCGAGCAGGCGTGGGAGCTCGTCGACGCCTTCTGGCCGGGCGCGCTGACGCTGGTCGCCAAGCACCAGCCGTCCCTGGCGTGGGACCTGGGGGACACCGGCGGCACGGTCGCCGTCCGCATGCCCCTGCACCCCGTCGCGATCGAGCTGCTGACCGAGGTCGGCCCGATGGCGGTGTCCTCGGCCAACCTGACCGGGCATCCGGCGCCCGAGGACTGCGACGCCGCGCGCGAGATGCTCGGGGACTCCGTGTCCGTGTACCTGGACGGCGGCCCGACGCCCGGCATCCAGCCGTCGTCGATCGTCGACGTCACCGGGAAGGTTCCCCTCCTGCTGCGGGAGGGCGCGCTCAGCGCCGAGCAGCTGCGGGAGGTCGTACCCGACCTCGAGGTCGCCCCGTGAGCCCTGAGGGGCGTGGCATAGCTGGGGGAAACACTTTCCGCATACTCCACGTCAGCACCGGCAACGTGTGCCGCTCGCCGATCACCGAGCGGCTGACGCGGCACGCCCTGTCGCACCGGCTGGGCGGGATCGTGACCGGCGACCTCATCGTGGAGAGCGCCGGCACGTGGGGCCACGAGGGCGCCCCGATGGAGGCCAACGCCGCCGCCGTGCTGGCGGACTTCGGGGCCGATGCCTCCGGTTTCACCGGGCGCGAGCTGCTGGACGAGCACGTCATACGCGCCGACCTGGTCCTGACCGCCACCCGTGACCACCGGGCGCAGGTCATCTCGATGGGCCACTCCGCCGGACTGCGGACCTTCACGCTGAAGGAGTTCACCCGGCTGGTGCGGGCGATAGATCCGGCCACGCTGCCGCCGCTGGACGACGGCATGGCGGAGCGGGCGCGGGCGCTGGTGCGGGCCGCCGCGGCGCTGCGGGGGTGGCTGCTGGCGCCCTCGCCGGACGCGGACGAGGTGTACGACCCGTACGGGGCGCCGATCACCTTCTTCCGGTCGATCGGCGACGAGATCAACCAGGCGCTGGACCCCGTGGTCACGGCCCTGACGGGCGTCACGGCGTCACGCTGACCCCGCCGGGGGCTGCGCGGGTCCCGGGCCTCAAGCGCCGGCCGGGCTCAAAGACCGGGGCTCCGCCCCAACCCCCGCGCCTCAAGCGCCGGCGAGGCTGGGTGGTGCGGCCGGGTCGGACTGTGCGGCTTGAAGATCGGGGCTCCGCCCCAACCCCCGCGCCTCAAGCGCCGGCGGGGCTGGATGGTGCGGCGGGGTTGGGCCGTGCGGCTCCAAGATCGGGGCTCCGCCCCAACCCCCGCGCCTCAAGCGCCGGCGAGGCTGAAATGTGCCGGCGGGGGCGGATGTCGCCGTAGGGCGGGGTGGGGGGCGCGGGCCTACAGTGGCTGGTACCCGGTACCAACCTGGAGTCGCGCCATGAGCGTCATCACCCAGCCCACGGACCTGCTGCGGCAGCAGGATCCGCAGATGGCCGACGTGCTCGACGGGGAGCGGCGGCGGCAGGCCGGGAGCCTGCAGCTGATCGCCGCCGAGAACTTCACCTCCGCCGCCGTGCTCGCCGTGCTGGGGTCGCCGCTCGCCAACAAGTACGCCGAGGGGTACCCGGGCAACCGGTACCACGGCGGCTGCGAATACGCCGACCTGGCCGAGCAGACCGCCGTCGAGCGGGCCAAGGCGCTGTTTGGGGCCGAGCACGCGAACGTCCAGCCGCACTCCGGCTCCTCCGCCGTGCTGGCCGCGTACGCCGCGCTGCTGCGGCCGGGGGACACCGTGCTGGCGATGGGACTCCCGTACGGGGGCCACCTCACCCACGGCTCGCCCGCGAACTTCTCCGGGCGCTGGTTCGACTTCGTCGGGTACGGGGTCGACGCCGAGACGGGTCTCATCGACTACGAGCAGGTGCAGGACCTCGCCCGCGCGCACCGCCCCAAGGCGATCGTCTGCGGGTCCATCTCCTACCCCCGCCACCCGGAGTACTCGGCCTTCCGGGAGATCGCCGACGAGGTCGGGGCCTATCTGATCGCCGACGCGGCCCACCCGATCGGGCTCGTGGCCGGCGGGGCCGCGCCCAGTCCCGTGCCCTACGCCGACGTCGTCTGCGCGACCACGCACAAGGTGCTGCGCGGGCCGCGCGGCGGGATGGTCCTGTGCGGCGCCGAGTTCGCCGAGCGGATCGACCGGGCGGTGTTCCCGTTCACCCAGGGCGGCGCCCAGATGCACACCATCGCCGCCAAGGCCGTGGCCTTCGGCGAGGCGGCCCGGCCGGCCTTCACCACGTACGCCCACCGGGTCGTCGCCAACGCCCGGGCGCTGGCCGGCGCCCTCGAGGAGCACGGTTTCACCATCACCACCGGGGGCACCGACACGCACCTGATCACCGCCGACCCGGCGCCGCTGGGCATGGACGGCCCGACCGCGCGCGGCAGGCTGGCCGCCGCGGGGATCGTCCTCGACACCTGCGCCCTCCCGTACGGGGACCAGCGCGGGGTCCGGCTGGGCACGGCCGCGGTGACCACCCAGGGGATGGGCGGGGCGGAGATGCGCAGGATCGCGGCGCTGTTCGCCGCGGCGCTGCGCGGCGACGCCGCGAAGACACGTACGGAGGTCAATGAGCTGGCGCAGGAATTTCCCCCTTACGGGGAGTAAGTGGGACAAGAGGGGCGTAGTGGAACCGGGATACGGCCCCCTCGCGTCCTCGGGTGAGGGGACATCGCAGCTAATGTGTGGGGCTGAGATGGCCGGCGATACATCTGGGGCAGCCCGTGCGTGAATATCTGCTGACGCTTTGCGTCACGGTCGCGGTGACCTACCTGCTGACCGGGCCCGTGCGGAAGTTCGCGATCGCGGCCGGGGCCATGCCGGAGATCCGTGCCCGCGACGTGCACCGAGAGCCCACGCCACGGCTGGGCGGCATCGCCATGTTCGGCGGTCTGTGCGCGGGCCTGCTGGTCGCCGACCACCTGCGGAACCTCAACGGCGTCTTCGAGCTGTCGAACGAACCGCGCGCGCTGCTCTCCGGCGCGGCCCTGATCTGGCTCGTCGGCGTCCTCGACGACAAGTTCGAGATCGACGCCCTCATCAAGCTCGGCGCCCAGATGATCTCCGCCGGCGTGATGGTCATGCAGGGCCTGACGATCCTGTGGATCCCGGTCCCCTTCTTCGGCACGGTCTCGCTGACCCAGTGGCAGGGCAACCTGCTCACCGTGGCCCTCGTGGTGGTCACCATCAACGCGGTGAACTTCGTCGACGGCCTCGACGGCCTGGCCGCGGGCATGGTCTGCATCGCCGCCGCGGCGTTCTTCCTCTACGCGTACCGGATCTGGTACGGCTACGGCATCGAGTCGGCCGCGCCCGCCACCCTCTTCGCCGCGATCCTGATGGGCATGTGCCTCGGCTTCCTGCCGCACAACATGCACCCCGCGCGGATCTTCATGGGCGACTCCGGCTCGATGCTGATCGGCCTGGTGCTCGCCGCCGCCGCCATCTCCATCACCGGCCAGGTGGACCCCGACGCCCTCGCCCTGTACGCGCAGGGCGAGCGCAACGCGACGCACGCGATGCTCCCCGTCTTCATCCCGCTGATCCTGCCCCTGACGATCATCGCGATCCCGATGGCGGACCTGGTCCTGGCCATCGTGCGGCGTACGTGGAAGGGCCAGTCGCCCTTCGCGGCCGACCGCGGACACCTCCACCACCGGCTGCTGGAGCTCGGGCATTCGCACAGCCGCGCGGTCCTGATCATGTACTTCTGGTCGGGGCTCATCGCCTTCGGCACGGTGGCGTACTCGGTGCATTCCGCCACCATGTGGATCGTGCTCGCGATCGCCGCGCTGAGCGCCGTGGGCCTGATCCTGCTGCTCCTGCCGCGCTTCACCCCGCGCACCCCGCGGTGGGCGGAGGGTCTGGTTCCGCCGCGTTACCGGCACGCCGCACGGGCGGCCGAGGCGGCCGCGGAGGCGGCGGCGCTCGATGTATCGGGCACGGAGCCGCAGCCCGCCAGGCCGATCGCGGCGGGCGTCTCCGGCGTCAACGGAGCGACCGCCGTGGGCCCCCGTTCGCGCTTCCCCGACCGGCGTAAGGCTGAATCCACTCGCTGACAGCCGCCTCGCATGTCGGACATGGATGCCCTTTACCAGACAAGCCGCCTGCCTGTCGCGCACACACGCGCAGGGTCCCTCTCATGTGTGACAGTCAGCACACCGGGCAGGTAAAGCTCTCATCAAATAGTTTGTGATACCGTTCACTAAACCCGGCGACAGAGCCGAAGGACCGTAGTGCGACGGTCCCTTGGCCCGAGGTTCTCTCTCGGACCGGGCTTACGCTCGTCCCGTACGAGTCCCGTGCCCCCACCACCACGCGGAGCAAACCGCCATGCGGTCAGATGACGTCCGATCCCTTCTGCAAGCCGCCGTACCCACGGCTGTCGCCGGCGCTCTCGCCGCAGCGATCAGCGCGTTGGTCGTCGGAGGCAAGAGCGCGGTCGGGGCCGTCGTCGCGACGCTGGTCGTGATTCTTTTCATGGGCATCGGATTCGTCGTTCTGCAGCGCACGGCGAAGTCACTCCCGCACCTTTTCCAGGCCATGGGGCTCATGCTCTACACGGCCCAGATCCTGCTGCTTTTCGTGTTCGTCGCGGTGTTCAAGAACACCACCCTGTTCAATCCCAAGGCCTTCGCGCTCACGCTCGTCGCCACCACCCTGGTGTGGATCGGCGCGCAGACGCGTGCTCATATGAAGGCCAAGATTCTTTACGTCGAACCGGACTCGGTGAAGGGCGACAAGCCCGAAAATCCGGGGCCGAAGTCGTGAAGGGTAGGGCCGGGATAAGCGGGCGTTCGAGATCCTGCTATCGTCCGGTGCTGCCAACTGCGGCACTGCGGGCGCGGGCATCTGAGCTGACGCCTGTCCCATCGCGAGGCTCGATGCCTGACCGCCGCCCCCACACCCGTAACACCAGTCCAGTGCCGAACAGCGGCTGTCCGCCGCGCCGACACAACGAGGTTGCCGTACCTATGCGCCACGCTGAAGGAGCCCGCGGTGAGTGCTGACCCGACGACGGTGCTCGCCTTCGAGACCGACTGCCACATCTTCGACGGTTGTGGCTTCCCGGCTCCCGGCCTGCACTCGTTCCTGTTCCAGCCGATCTTCGGCGACGCGGACAGCAACTTGTACTTCAACAAGACGATGCTGCTGGCCCTTCTCGGCTCCGTCATCATCGTCGGCTTCTTCTGGATGGCTTTCCGCAAGCCGAAGGTCGTCCCGGGCAAGCTGCAGATGGTCGCCGAAGCCGGTTACGACTTCGTGCGCCGCGGCATCGTCTACGAGACGCTCGGCAAGAAGGAGGGGGAGAAGTACGTCCCCCTGATGGTCTCCATCTTCTTCTTCGTCTGGGTCATGAACCTCTGGTCGATCATCCCGCTCGCCCAGTTCCCGGTGACCTCGATCATCGCGTACCCGGCCGGCCTCGCGCTGATCGTCTACGTGATCTGGATGAGCGTGACCTTCAAGCGCCACGGCTTCGTCGGCGGCTTCAAGAACCTCACGGGCTACGACAAGTCGCTCGGCCCGGTCCTTCCGCTCGTCATGGTCATCGAGTTCTTCTCGAACGTCCTGGTCCGGCCCTTCACCCACGCGGTCCGACTGTTCGCGAACATGTTCGCCGGTCACACCCTGCTGCTGCTGTTCACCATCGCCAGCTGGTACCTGCTGAACGGGATCGGCATCGCGTACGCGGGCGTCTCGTTCGTCATGGTCATCGTGATGACCGCGTTCGAGCTCTTCATCCAGGCTGTCCAGGCGTACGTCTTCGTCCTCCTGGCCTGCAGCTTCCTCCAGGGCGCGCTCGCCGAGCACCACTGAGCCCCGTCCGCCCCGCTCAGCCCCCCGTATTCGTCCGGTGGCCAACCCCCACCGGTCCGTGAAAGAGAAGGAAGAACTGGCATGTCCCAGACCCTTGCCGCCGTCACCGGCTCCCTCAGCTCCGTTGGTTACGGTCTCGCGGCCATCGGCCCCGGCGTCGGCGTCGGCATCATCTTCGGTAACGGCACGCAGGCCCTTGCCCGTCAGCCCGAGGCTGCCGGTCTGATCCGCGCCAACCAGATCCTCGGCTTCGCCTTCTGTGAGGCGCTCGCCCTCATCGGTCTGGTCATGCCGTTCGTCTACAGCTGACGAACCGCGATCACTAGTCCGAACCGACGAAAGGCACTGATGTGAACCTCCTGGTTCTCGCGGCCGAGACGGAAAACCCGCTCGTTCCGCCGATCCCCGAGCTCGTCATCGGTCTGATCGCCTTCGTCATCGTCTTCGGTTTCCTCGCGAAGAAGCTCCTCCCGAACATCAACAAGGTTCTGGAAGAGCGCCGCGAGGCCATCGAGGGCGGTATCGAGAAGGCGGAAGCCGCCCAGACCGAGGCCCAGAGCGTCCTGGAGCAGTACAAGGCCCAGCTCGCCGAAGCCCGGCACGAGGCCGCGCGCCTGCGCCAGGAAGCGCTGGAGCAGGGCACTGCGCTCAAGGAAGAACTGCGCGCAGAGGGCCAGCGGCAGCGTGAGGAGATCATCGCTGCCGGCCACGCCCAGATCGCGGCGGACCGCAAGGCCGCTTCCCAGGCGCTGCGTCAGGACGTGGGCAAGCTCGCCACCGACCTGGCCGGAAAGCTCGTCGGCGAGTCCCTTGAGGACCACGCCCGGCAGAGCCGTACGATCGACCGCTTCCTCAGCGAGCTCGAGGAGAAGGCCGAGGCGGCCCGATGAACGGAGCGAGCCGCGAGGCGCTGGCCTCCGCGCGTGAGCGTCTCGACGCGCTGACGGACAACACGTCCGTCGACGCGGCGAAGCTCGCCGGTGAGCTGGCCGCCGTCACCGCGCTGCTCGACCGTGAGGTCTCGCTGCGTCGGGTCCTCACCGACCCGGCGCAGTCCGGCGAGGCCAAGGCCGAGCTGGCCGGGCGGCTGCTCGGCGGCCAGGTCGGCGGGGAGACCCTCGACCTGGTGTCCGGCATGGTCCGGTCCCGCTGGTCGCAGTCCCGCGACCTGGTGGACTCGCTCGAGGAACTGGCGGCCACCGCCGACCTCACGGCGGCCCAGCAGGGCGACGCGCTCGACAACGTCGAGGACGAGGTGTTCCGGTTCGGCCGGATCGTCTCCTCGAGCACCGAGCTGCGTTCCGCGCTGACCGACCGCGCGGCCACCGCCTCCGCCAAGAGCGAGCTGCTGCGCAGCCTGCTCGGCGGCAAGGTGAACGCCGTCACCGAGCGCCTGGTGATCCGTCTTGTCACGCACCCGCGTGGACGTAGCCTGGAAGCGGGACTCGAGTCCCTTTCCAAGCTCGCCGCCGAGCGCCGCAACCGCATGGTCGCCACCGTGACCAGCGCGGTTCCGCTCAGCGACGTGCAGAAGGCACGCCTCGGTGCGGTGCTGGCCAAGCTGTACGGCCGCCAGATGCACCTGAACCTCGACGTGGACCCCGAGGTCCTCGGCGGGATCTCGGTGCGAGTCGGCGACGAGGTCATCGACGGCACCATCGCGGACCGCCTCGCAGAGGCGTCCCGCCGCATGGCCGGCTGACCAGCCACCAAAAGAACAAAGCATTCCTAGCGGCCCGGTTGGGCCGTGCAGAACTTGCAGAAGATTCCTGGGGGTCGCCCCCAGACCCCTAAGAAGCTTCAGGCCCAACAAGGAGAGCAGGGAACCCAGATGGCGGAGCTCACGATCCGGCCGGAGGAGATCCGGGACGCACTGGAGAACTTTGTCCAGTCGTACCAGCCGGACGCGGCCTCGCGCGAGGAGGTCGGAACGGTCAGCGTTGCCGGCGACGGCATCGCGAAGGTGGAGGGCCTGCCCTCCGCCATGGCGAACGAGCTGCTGAAGTTCGAGGACGGCACCCTCGGTCTCGCCCTCAACCTCGAGGAGCGCGAGATCGGTGCGGTCGTCCTCGGCGAGTTCAGCGGTATCGAGGAGGGCCAGCCGGTGCAGCGCACCGGTGAGGTGCTCTCCGTCGGCGTCGGCGAGGGCTACCTCGGCCGCGTCGTCGACCCGCTCGGCAACCCGATCGACGGTCTCGGCGAGATCGCGACCGAAGGCCGCCGCGCCCTCGAGCTGCAGGCCCCCGGCGTCATGGTCCGCAAGTCGGTCCACGAGCCGATGCAGACCGGCTACAAGGCCATCGACGCGATGGTCCCCGTGGGCCGCGGCCAGCGTCAGCTGATCATCGGTGACCGTCAGACGGGTAAGACCGCCCTGGCCGTCGACACGATCATCAACCAGCGCGACAACTGGCGCTCCGGCGACGTGAACAAGCAGGTTCGCTGCATCTACGTCGCCATCGGCCAGAAGGGCTCGACCATCGCGTCCGTTCGCGGCGCCCTGGAAGACGCCGGCGCGCTCGAGTACACGACGATCGTCGCCGCCCCGGCGTCCGACCCGGCCGGCTTCAAGTACCTGGCGCCGTACACCGGTTCCGCCATCGGCCAGCACTGGATGTACGCCGGCAAGCACGTCCTGATCATCTTCGACGACCTGTCGAAGCAGGCCGACGCCTACCGCGCCGTGTCGCTGCTGCTGCGCCGCCCGCCGGGCCGTGAGGCCTACCCGGGTGACGTCTTCTACCTGCACTCCCGTCTGCTGGAGCGCTGCGCGAAGCTGTCCGACGACATGGGTGCCGGTTCGATGACCGGTCTGCCGATCGTCGAGACCAAGGCGAACGACGTGTCGGCGTTCATCCCGACCAACGTCATCTCCATCACCGACGGCCAGTGCTTCCTCGAGTCCGACCTGTTCAACGCGGGCCAGCGCCCGGCGCTGAACGTCGGTATCTCGGTCTCCCGCGTTGGTGGCTCCGCCCAGCACAAGGCTATGAAGCAGGTTTCCGGCCGTCTGCGCCTGGACCTCGCCCAGTACCGCGAGCTGGAGGCGTTCGCCGCCTTCGGTTCCGACCTGGACGCCGCGTCGAAGGCCGCGCTGGAGCGGGGCAAGCGTCTGGTCGAGCTGCTGAAGCAGGGCCAGTACCAGCCGATGCCCGTCGAGGAGCAGGTCATCTCCGTCTGGGCCGGCACCACCGGCAAGATGGACGACGTCCCGGTGAACGACATCCGTCGCTTCGAGTCGGAGCTGCTGGAGCACCTGCGCCGCGAGCGCAAGGACCTCCTCACCTCCATCGCCGACGGCGGCAAGATGTCGGACGACACCCTGACGTCGGTCGCGGACGCCATCGCTTCCTTCAAGCGCCAGTTCGAGACCTCGGACGGCAAGCTCCTGGGCGAGGACGCACCGGCCGTCAACGTCTCCAAGTGACGACGGAAGGGACCTGACTCATGGGAGCGCAGCTCCGGGTCTACAAGCGTCGCATCCGTGCCATCACGGCGACCAAGAAGATCACCAAGGCGATGGAGATGATCGCCGCCTCGCGCATCGTCAAGGCGCAGCGCAAGGTGGCGGCATCGATGCCGTACGCGACCGAGCTCACCCGTGCGGTGACCGCGGTGGCGACCGGCTCGAACACCAAGCACGCCCTGACCACCGAGGTCGAGACGCCGACCCGTGCCGCGATCGTGCTCATCACGAGCGACCGCGGTCTGGCCGGCGGCTACTCCTCGAACGCCATCAAGCAGGCGGAGCGGCTCACCGAGCGGCTGCGCGCTGAGGGCAAGGACGTCGACACGTACATCGTCGGCCGCAAGGGTCTGGCCTACTACGGCTTCCGCGAGCGCAAGGTCGCGGATTCGTGGACCGGCTTCACCGACAGCCCGGCCTACGCCGACGCCAAGCGCGTCGCGGAGCCGCTGATCGAGGCCATCCAGACGGAGACGGCCGAGGGTGGCGTCGACGAGCTGCACATCGTCTACACGGAATTCGTGTCGATGATGACGCAGAACCCGGTCGACGGCCGGATGCTGCCGCTCAGCCTCGACCAGGCTGCGGAGGAGAGCGGTACGAAGGGCGAGATCCTTCCGCTGTTCGACTTCGAGCCGTCGGCGGAGGACGTCCTCGACGCCCTGCTGCCGCGCTACGTCGAGAGCCGTATCTACAACGCACTGCTGCAGTCGGCCGCTTCCGAGCACGCCGCCCGCCGCCGCGCGATGAAGGCGGCGACCGATAACGCCGGAGACCTCATCAAGAGCCTCTCCCGGCTTGCCAACGCGGCCCGCCAGGCCGAAATCACCCAGGAAATCAGCGAGATCGTCGGTGGCGCGAGCGCCATGGCTGACGCGACCGCGGGGAGTGACAAGTAATGACGACCACTGTTGAGACGGCCGCCGCCACGGGCCGCGTCGCCCGGGTCATCGGCCCGGTCGTCGACGTGGAGTTCCCCGTCGACGCCATGCCCGAGATCTACAACGCGCTGAAGGTCCAGGTCGCCGACCCGGCCGAGGACGGCGCGCTGAAGACCCTGACCCTCGAGGTGGCGCAGCACCTGGGTGACGGCCTCGTCCGTACCATCTCGATGCAGCCGACCGACGGCCTGGTCCGCCAGGCCCCGGTGACCGACACGGGCGAGGGCATCACCGTCCCCGTCGGTGACTTCACCAAGGGCAAGGTCTTCAACACCCTGGGTGAGGTGCTGAACTACCCGGAGGAGAACGCCAACGTCACCGAGCGCTGGCCGATCCACCGCAAGGCGCCCCGCTTCGACGAGCTCGAGTCGAAGACCGAGATGTTCGAGACCGGCGTCAAGGTCATCGACCTCCTCACCCCGTACGTCAAGGGTGGAAAGATCGGTCTGTTCGGTGGTGCCGGTGTCGGCAAGACCGTTCTGATCCAGGAAATGATCTACCGCGTCGCCAACAACCACGACGGTGTGTCGGTCTTCGCGGGCGTCGGTGAGCGTACCCGTGAGGGCAACGACCTCATCGAGGAAATGGCCGACTCCGGCGTCATCGACAAGACGGCGCTCGTCTTCGGCCAGATGGACGAGCCCCCGGGCACCCGTCTTCGCGTCGCGCTCGCCGGTCTGACCATGGCGGAGTACTTCCGCGATGTGCAGAAGCAGGACGTGCTCTTCTTCATCGACAACATCTT
This sequence comes from Streptomyces sp. NPDC046308, assembly GCF_055588065.1. Taxonomy (NCBI): domain Bacteria; kingdom Bacillati; phylum Actinomycetota; class Actinomycetes; order Kitasatosporales; family Streptomycetaceae; genus Streptomyces; species Streptomyces sp. NPDC046308. The sequence goes on along the minus strand of NZ_JBVJFB010000003.1, from coordinate 380,419 downwards.
CCGTTACACCCAGGCCGGTTCGGAGGTGTCGACCCTTCTGGGCCGCATGCCGTCCGCCGTGGGTTACCAGCCGAACCTGGCTGACGAGATGGGTCTGCTGCAGGAGCGCATCACCTCGACCCGCGGTCACTCGATCACCTCGATGCAGGCGATCTACGTCCCCGCGGACGACCTGACCGACCCGGCGCCGGCGACCACCTTCGCCCACCTCGACGCGACGACGGTTCTCTCCCGTCCGATCTCCGAGAAGGGCATCTACCCGGCCGTGGACCCGCTGGACTCGACGTCCCGCATCCTCGACCCGCGGTACATCGCGGCGGACCACTACGCCACGGCGATGCGCGTCAAGGGGATCCTGCAGAAGTACAAGGACCTCCAGGACATCATCGCGATCCTCGGTATCGACGAGCTGGGCGAGGAGGACAAGCTCGTTGTCCACCGTGCCCGTCGCGTCGAGCGCTTCCTGTCGCAGAACACCCACGTGGCGAAGCAGTTCACCGGCGTGGACGGTTCGGACGTCCCGCTCGACGAGTCGATCACCGCGTTCAACGCGATCTGCGACGGTGACTACGACCACTTCCCCGAGCAGGCGTTCTTCCTGTGCGGTGGCATCGAGGACCTGAAGGCCAACGCCAAGGAGCTGGGCGTCTCCTGATCCGGCGCGCTCCGCGAGGGGCGCATCCGGTTCGACGGTTCGACGGAGAGGGGCGGGTGTGTCCCGTCCCTCTCCCCACGCCCATTAGAATTTGACCCAACACCCGGCTGACCCGCCGGGTGGTGACCCGAGGAGCCACCTTGGCTGCTGAGCTGCACGTCGAGCTGGTCGCGGCGGACCGCAATGTCTGGTCCGGCGAGGCCACCCTTGTTGTCGCCCGCACCACGTCCGGCGACATCGGCGTCATGCCCGGTCACCAGCCGCTTCTCGGTGTGCTGGAATCGGGCCCTGTGACCATCCGCACCAGCGAGGGCGGCACTGTCGTCGCCGCGGTGCACGGCGGTTTCATCTCGTTCGCGGACAACAAGCTGTCCCTGCTGGCCGAGATCGCCGAGCTCGCGGACGAGATTGACGTCCAGCGTGCGGAGCGGGCACTGGAGCGCGCGAAGGCGGAGGCGGACGCCGCCGCCGAGCGTCGCGCTGATGTCCGGCTGCGCGCCGTAACGGGCTGAACGCCCGTCGGAGTTTGAACCGCTGAGTACCGGGGGGCGACCGCCGGTACCCGGCAGACCTCAGCCGCGGTCCGTTCTGGAATTTTCCAGACCGGGTCGCGGCTGAGGCGATGCAGGTCGTTTTTTTCTCATGCGGTATTCGATGAGCGAGGAGGTCGGTGAAGATGCTCCTCGCTCTGCTTGTGAGCGGCCTGGTGGTAGCCCTGGTGGTGATCGGGCTGTTTGTCTTCGGGCTGCGCCGCAGGCTCATCCAGCGGTCCGGCGGGACCTTCGACTGCAGCATGCGCTGGGGCGTGGCCGACAAGCCCGACGTCTCCGGCAAGGGCTGGGTGTACGGGGTCGCGCGCTACAGCGGTGACCGGATCGAGTGGTTCCGGGTGTTCTCGTACTCCCACCGGCCGCGCCGGCTGCTGGAGCGGTCCTCCATCGAGGTCGTCGCCCGCCGCGCCCCGGAGGGCGAGGAGGAGCTGGCCCTGCTCTCGGACGCCGTCGTGCTCGGCTGTCTCCACCGGGGGACCCGCCTTGAGCTGGCGATGAGCGAGGACGCGCTGACCGGTTTCCTCGCCTGGCTGGAGGCGGCGCCCCCCGGCCAACGGGTGAATGTTGCCTGAATTCCTTTCCCGTTGGGTGGGGGTCCCCCCGGACGAAGTCTGGGGGAGGGTGAATGTCGCCTAGGTTCCTTTCCCGTGGCCTGGGGGTCCCGCTGTGGGCCGAGGACTTCAGGACGTGAAGAAGCCGGGGAGACGGGGGCGGACCCGTCTCCCCGGCTTCCGTCCTTCCTACTGCAGCCCGGTGTGGATGGCGTTCGCGAGCTCACCGTTGGTGGTGTCCCCGCTGAACTCCCAGAAGAAGGCTCCCTTGAGGCCCTGCTGCTTGGCCCAGGTCATCTTCCCGGCGATGGTGGCCGGGGTGTCGTAGCTCCACCAGTTGCTGCCGCACTTGGCGTAGGCCGTGCCGGCGATCGTGCCGGTGGCCGGGCAGCTGGTCTTGAGCACCTTGTAGTCCTCGATGCCCTGCTCGTACGTGCCCGGGGCGGGTCCGGTGGCGGTGCCGCCGGGGGCCGCCTGGGTGACGCCGGTCCAGCCGCGGCCGTAGAAGCCGATGCCGAGGTTGAGCTTGGCGCCGGGGACGCCCTTGGCCTTGAGCTTGGCGATGGCGTCGGCCGAGTTGAAGCCGGCCTGCGGGATGCCCGCGTACGAGGTGAGCGGGGAGTGCGGGGCCGTGGGGCCCTGCGCCGCCCAGGCGCCGAAGAAGTCGTACGTCATCACGTTGTAGAAGTCGACGTACTGCGCGGCGCCGCCGTAGTCGGCCGCGTCGATCTTGCCGCCGCTGGAGGCGTCGGCCGTGATGGCGGCGGTGACCAGGTTGTTCGCGCCGAACTTCGCGCGGGTCGCCTGCAGCAGGTTCTTGAAGGCGGCGGCGCCGCTGGTGTCACAGGACAGTCCGCAGGCGTTCGGGTACTCCCAGTCCAGGTCGATCCCGTCGAAGACGTCGGCCCAGCGCGGGTCCTCGACGAGGTTGTAGCAGGACTGGGCGAAGGCGGTCGGGTTGGCCGCGGCCTGCGGGAACCCGCCGGACCAGGTCCAGCCGCCGAAGGACCACAGGATCCTGATGTTCGGGTAGGCCTTCTTCAGCTTGCGCAGCTGGTTGAAGTTGCCGCGCAGCGGCTGGTCCCAGGTGTCGGCGACGCCGTCGACGCTCTGGTCGGCGGTGTAGGCCTTGTCGTAGTCGGCGTAGGCGTCACCGATGGTGCACTGGCCGTTCTGGACGTTGCCGAAGGCGTAGTTGATGTGGGTGATCTTGCTCGCGGTCCCCGAGGTGACCAGGTTCTTCACGTGGTAGTTGCGCCCGTAGACGCCCCACTCGGTGAAGTAGCCGAGCTTGACCTTGCCGCCCGGGTCCGGGGGCTGGGTGCCGCCGGCCGTCGTGAACGACGCGGTGGGGGACGCGGCGCCGGTCTGGTCGATCGTGTCGCGCGCGACCACGTGGTAGCTGTAGGTGGTCCCCTTGGTCAGGCCCGTCTGGGCGTAGGTGGTGCCGGTGACCGTGGCGATCTTGGCGCCGTCGCGGTAGACGTCGTAGTTCTTGACGCCCTTGTCGTCGGTGGCGGCGCCCCAGCTGAGGTTCAGCGAGGTCTCGGTGATGTTGGAGGCGGTCGGGGCGCCCGGGGACGAGGGGGGAGCGTCGCCGGGCTGGGTGGAGCCGTCACAGGAGGCGCCGTTGATCTTGCAGCCGGTGGGGGAGCCGCCGCCGGCGCCGTTGAAGCCGAAGCTGGCGCTCGCGCCCGGGGCGAGGGTGCCGTTCCAGCCGACGTTCTTGGCCGTCCAGTGGGTCCCCGAGGCCGTGACGGTGGCGTCCCAGGCCGAGGTGACCGAGGTGCCGGCCGGGTAGTCCCACTCCACGGTCCAGCTGGTGAGGGTGGTGGTGCCGGTGTTCTTCACCACCCACTTGCCCTCGAAGCCGGTGCCCCAGTCGGAGACCTTGGTGTACGTCGCGGTCGCCGCGGCGGCCGCCTGGGCCGGGGCGGCGAGCACGACGAGCCCGGTGACGGGCAGGGCGAGCGCGGCCACGATCGCCGCGACGCGGGTGAAGAACCGGGTGCGCCTGGTGCGGGGTGGGGATGCTGTGCTCAAGGGTGATCCTCCGTAGGTCCGTCTCGGTCGTGGGGGACCTCGACATGGGGGTGGGACCTGCGCCGCCCGTGAGCACGCTTTGTCATGGCACGCTCACCACAGTGTTGCGGCGAGCGTAGAAAGGTCTGGACCAACCGTCAAGAGGTCCAGACCGGTACGCGCGAACGGCCGCCCGCAGACGGACCTATATCCCCAACTCCTGCGCCAGTACCGCGGCTTGGAGCCGGCTGCGCAGTTCCAACTTGCCGAGCAGGCGACTGACGTGCGTCTTCGCCGTCGCCTCCGCCATCTCCAGCCGCTGGGCGATCTCCGCGTTCGACAGGCCCTCGCCCAGCGCGCTCAGCACCTCCCGCTCCCGCGGGGTCAGGGAGGCCACCGCCGCGGCCGTCTCCGGCGCGGGGGTGGCCCGCGTCGGCCGGGGCGCCGCGAACTCGGCGATCAGCCGCCTGGTCACCGCCGGGGCGATCAGGCCCTCCCCGCGCGCGACCGTCCGTACCGCCGCGATCAGCTCCGCCGCGTCGGCGTTCTTCAGGAGGAAGCCCGCGGCCCCCGCCCGCAGCGCCCCGAAGACGTACTCGTCGAGGTCGAAGGTGGTCAGCACCAGCACGTCGGCCAGGCCCTCCGCGACCACCTGACGCGTCGCGGACACCCCGTCGAGCCGGGGCATCTGCACGTCCATGAGGACGAGGTCCGGCCGCAGCTCCCGGGCCAGGCGCACCGCCTCCTCCCCGTCGCCGGCCTCGCCCACCACCTCGACGTCCCCCGCGCTGCGCAGGATGAGCACCAGCCCGGCCCGTACCGCGCTCTGGTCCTCCGCCACCACCACCCGGATGGTCATGCCTCCACCGCCTTCTCCTCCGCGGGCAGTGTCGCCCGCACCTGCCACACCGCGCCGGACCGGCCGGCCGTGAACGCGCCGCCCAGCAGCTCCGTCCGCTCCCGCATGCCGACCAGACCCGCCCCGGAGCCGGGGGCGCGGGGGCCGGGCCGGTCGCCGTACGGGGAGTCCACCGCCACGGTCAGCAGTCCGTCGGCGCGCGCCACACGGACCGTGACCCGGCCAGGGGCGGCGTGCTTGATCGCGTTGGTGAGCGATTCCTGCACGATCCGGTACGCGGCGAGCTCCACGGGGGCCGCCGCCGACTCCCCGGACGGCCGCTCGTCGTGGAGTACGAACGTCAGCCCGCTCGCCGAGCCGTTGGTCCCGGCCTTGGCGATCAGGGCGTCCAGGCCGTCCAGCGAGGGCACGGCGACCGGCTCCTGGTCGCCCCCGGCATCCCGCAGCAGCCCGATCAGCCGCCGCATCTCGGCCAGCCCCTGCACGCTGTTCTCGCGGATCACACCGAGCGCGTCGCGGCTGGTCGCGGCGGTGTCGATGGAGAGCGCGGCGGTGGAGTGGATGGCGATGGCGGAGAGGTGGTTGGCCACCATGTCGTGGAGCTCTCGGGCCATCCGGGCGCGCTCGGCGGCCACGGCCTGGTTGCGGTCCATCTCGGCCAGCAGCGCGGTCTGCTCCGCGCGCAGCCGGGCGGCCTCGGCGGCCTCGCGGTGGTTGCGCAGGGTGGCGCCGGTCAGGGCAGGGCCGAAGCTGACGATGCCGGTGATCGCGCCGATCAGCAGGGCCTGCGGGGTGCGCAGCCAGGCCAGCGAGGCGATGGTGACCACGATGGTGATCAGACCGGTGGTGACCGGGAGCCGCCGGGCCCTGGCCGGTTCTCCGTACACGACGGCGGCGTACATCAGGTCGGTGAAGATCACGACGGTGGCGAGGCTGCCGACCGTGAACTGGTCGGCGATCACGCCGGCGGTGCCGACGGCCAGGGTCACATTCGGCTTGGTGCGGCGCAGCAGCTCCATCGCACCGAGGGCCACGAGGGGGACCAGGGCGGCCCAGGCCGGCAGGAGGTCCCGGCCGGGGCTGCTGTAGACGCCGAGCGACCAGAAGACCAGGCCCGCGAGCACGCTGACCACCGCGAGGAGGACGTCGTCACGGTGGGGGCGCAGGCTCTTCGGGGTCACGGTCCCATCCAACAGGGTGCGCGGGCGGCGCACGTCGGCGGAGCGGCCGAGGTGCGGCTACATCGAAGGATGCAGGCCCACATGGTCAATGGCGACGACGAAACGGGCCCGGCCGGACGGGAGCCTGGAAGGGAAGGGAAAACCCCGAGCGGACGGAGAATCCCATGATCGTGGCGCTGGTCGTCGCCTGCGAGGTCGGCTTCTGGGTGCTGCTGGCGGCCGGACTGGCCCTGCGGTACCTCGCGAAGAAGCCCAGGCTGGGGGCGGCGGTCCTGCTGTGCGAGCCCCTGATGGAGCTGGTCCTGCTGGTGGTCACCACGATCGACCTCAAGAACGGCGCCGAGCCGGACTGGAAGCACGGTCTGGCCGCGCTCTACATCGGCTACACCGTCGGCTACGGCCACTACACGGTCAAGTGGCTCGACGGGCACGCCGCCCACCGGCTGGCCGGGGGGCCCAAGCCGGCCGGCGCCGGATACGGCAAGGCCCGGGCCGTGCACGAGTGGAAGCTGTGGGTCCGTACCGTCGTCGCGGCCGCCGTCGCCCTCGCCCTGCTCCAGGTGGCCATCTGGTACGTCGGGGACGCGGGCGACGTCAGCTCGCTCGAGGCCTGGCAGTTCGGCGCCCTGCGCGCGGTCGGCATCCACGCCTTGGTCGCCGCCGCGTACACGATCTGGCCGAAAAAGGCCCCCGCGGGCGTCGAGGAGCGGCCCGCACTGGCGAAGACCGACCGATAGCGACCGATAGCGCGTCCTACCGCTCGCCGCCCGGCACCCAGAGCACGTCGCCGACCTCCTTGTTGGCCACCCGCGCCAGGATGAACAGGAGGTCGGAGAGGCGGTTCAGGTAGGTGGCGGTCAGCGGGTTCATCACCTCGCCGTGCACCTCCAGCGCCGCCCACGTCGAGCGCTCGGCGCGCCGGACCACCGTGCAGGCCTGGTGCAGCAGGGCCGCTCCGGGCGTGCCGCCGGGCAGGATGAAGCTGCGCAGCTTCTCCACCCGCTCCAGGAAGAGGTCGCAGTCCGCCTCCAGCTTGTCGACGTAGAACTGCTCCACCCGCAGCGGCGGGTACTCCGGCTTCTCGACCACCGGCGTGCACAGGTCGGCGCCCACGTCGAACAGGTCGTTCTGCACGCGGACCAGGACCTTCACGACCTCTTCCGGCAGCCCGCCGAGCGCGATGGCCGTACCGATGGCCGCGTTGGCCTCGTTGGCGTCGGCGTACGCGGAGATCCGCAGGTCGGTCTTGGCCGTGCGGCTCATGTCGCCGAGGGCGGTCGTGCCCGAGTCGCCGGTACGGGTGTAGATGCGCGTGAGGTTCACCATGCGGCCAGCGTAGACGGACCACCTCCGGCCGCGGCGAGCCGGAGCACGGGTGAACCGCACGGGTGAACTGGAGGGCTGGGCAGGGGCGCTGGGCCGTACCGGTGTGATGTCCGTCATCTGAGACGTGACGCGTGTTACTTCGCGGTCACACCGCACCGCCCGGACGCTAGTCTCCGCCGGAGTGGCTACGAGACCGTGCCGTGTTTGAGACTGGTCATTTGAAGAACGTGGGGTGTGCAGTGGCTGGGAAGCTCGCCGTCATCGGTGCCGGACTGATGGGTTCCGGGATCGCTCAGGTCTCCGCTCAGGCGGGTTGGGACGTCGTGCTGCGCGATGTCACCGACGCCGCGCTGACCCGTGGCACGGACGGCATCAAGGCCTCGTACGACAAGTTCGTCTCCAAGGGCAAGCTGACGGCCGAGGACGCCGAGGCGGCGCTCGCGCGCATCACGACCACCACCGACCTCGACGCGGTGGCCGACGTGGACATCGTCGTGGAAGCCGCCTTCGAGAAGATCGAGATCAAGCACGAGATCTTCCGGGCCCTCGACAAGATCGTCCGTGAGGACGCGATCCTCGCCTCCAACACCTCCGCCATCCCGATCACCAAGATCGCGGCCGTGACGGAGCGTCCGGAGCGGGTCGTCGGCGCGCACTTCTTCTCGCCCGTCCCGATGATGCAGCTGTGCGAGCTCGTGCGCGGCTACAAGACGAGCGACGAAACCCTCGCCACCACGCGGGCGTTCGCCGAGTCCGTCGGCAAGACCTGCATCGTCGTCAACCGCGACGTCGCCGGCTTCGTGACGACCCGTCTGATCTCCGCGCTGGTCGTCGAGGCCGCGAAGCTGTACGAATCGGGCGTGGCCTCCGCCGAGGACATCGACATCGCGTGCAAGCTGGGCTTCGGCCACGCGATGGGGCCGCTGGCCACCGCCGACCTCACGGGCGTCGACATCCTGCTCCACGCCACCAGCAACATCTACACCGAGTCGCAGGACGAGAAGTTCGCGCCGCCGGAGCTCATGCGCCGGATGGTGGACGCGGGCGACATCGGCCGCAAGAGCGGCCAGGGCTTCTACAAGCACTGAGGCCGGGCCAGCCACTGAGCACCACCGTTCGAATACTTCGTTCACCCCTCCGGGTGATTTAGGTATCGGTTCGCTCACGGTCGGCAACTTCCCTGCCCGTGGGGCAGTCAGTTGAAGTGAGAGTTGCCGACCACGGACCAGTCGGACCATACGTACGCAGTACTGCCGGGAGTACACATGCACATCAGGGGCGACCACGCCGAACTCGCTGTCGGGGGCCGCCTCGACGTGCGCAGCGCGGCGGACGCCCGTACGGCCCTCCACACCGCGCTCGACGACGGCCACGGCGACCTCGTGCTCGACCTCACCGGGCTCGACTCCTGGGACGCGACCGGCCTCGGCGTGATCATGGGTGCGCACCGGAGGGCCGGCCGGACCGGCCGGCGCCTCGTCCTGCGCGGGGTGCCGCCCCAGATGCAGCGGCTGCTCGTCGCGACCCGCCTGCACCGGATCCTCGCCATCGAGGGCGGCCTCGAGGCGGAGTCCCTGCCCCGCGTCTGAACGGCAGGCCGCTGACCTTTGCATTTCCTGCGGAAACGTAACGGTCCGGTGGTGATCGCCCCCCTGCGGTTTCCCGCACCACCGGCCACGGTCTAGGGTTCGGGCGGAAACCGGACCAGGAGCGACCGCGGGTGCGCCGAGGCCGGGCGGTACGACGGCGAGGCGCGCGGCCCGCGATCGGGGGACTGGGTCATGGACCGTACACAGGGGCAGATCGAACAGGACGGGCAGTCCGCGGGCGGCTCCGCGCCGCCCGGGCCCGGATCCGGGCAGGCTCAGGGCCCGTCCGCCACGAACGCCGCGCCCACGCCGCACGGGCCCGCCCGGGTCGTCACCCTCACCGCCGGCGACTTCACCCTCACCGTCAACCCGGTCGACGGCAGTGAGATCGAGCCGCTCCGCCCCGGCACCGAGCGGGGCCGCCCCGCCAAGCGCGACGCGGCCGCCCGTACGGCCCGGGAGAGCGCGGCACGGGTCCCCGCCCTGCCGGGCCCCGGCAACCGCATACCCGCCCTGCTCGGCCGCGACGAGGAGCGGGAACGCCTCGTCCGGCTGCTGGCACGGGGCCGGTCCGTACGGCTGACCGGGCCTTCCGGGTCCGGCCGCAGCGCACTGCTCGACGCGGTCGCCGCCCGCTGCGCGGGCCTCGCGCCCGACGGCCTCGTACGGCTCTCCGGGTACGGGCACCAGCAGCCCTCGGAACTCCTCCAGACGCTCTACGCGACCGTGTACGACGCCCCGGGGGAGCGGCCCGAGCGGGACGAGCTCCTCGCCCGCGTACGGGACATCGGAGCCGTCGTCCTCCTCGACGACCTGGAGATGGGCGGACCCGCCCTCGACGAACTGCTGCGCGCCACCCCCGAATGCGCCTACCTGCTCGCCACGACCCCCGACACCCGCTCCCCCTCCGACGACTCGCACCTCGAGGAGGTCTTCCTCACCGGGCTGGGCAAGGCCGACTGCGCGCACCTGCTCGAAGCGGGCGTCGGACGGCCGCTGACGGACGAGGAGACCGCCTGGGCCGGGGACCTGTGGTTCGCCTCCGAGGGGCTGCCGCTGCGCTTCGTACAGGCCGCCGCGCTGCTGCGGCAGCGGGACGAGCTCAACCACACCGCCGAGGACGACGACGAGGAGGAGCCCGGGGTCTTCGACGAGCGCCCGCGTGACCCCGCGCAGGTTCCGCTGCCGACGCTGGCCGAGGGCGCTGCCCCGGCCGAGCTGCTGGCCTCGCGGGTCAGCGAGTCGGCGCGGGCCGCCCTGCGGATCGCCTGCGCGCTCGGCGGGGAACTGCCGCACCACGCGCACCTGCCGGCCCTGGTGGGGGACACCCACGCCGACACGGCGGTGGCCGAACTGCTGGCCTGCGGGCTGCTGACGCCCGTCGGGACGCGCTACCGGCTGGCCGCGGGCGTCGCACGGCAGCTGGAGGAGGCCGGGTACGGGGACACCGCCGCGGAGGAGGCCCGTACGGCCGCGCGGCACTACGCCTGGTGGACCGGGCACTCCTCGGTGACCCCGGAGCGGGTCGCGGCCGAGGCGGACGCGGTGCTCGCGGCGCTGGCCGGCGCCGACGTGGTGGCGGCGGTGCTGCTGGCGCGGACGGCGGCTCCGGCCTTCGCGGGCTCACTGCACTGGGAGGCGTGGGAGCGGGTGCTGCGCTCCGGAGCGGAGGCCGCGCGCAAGGCGGGAGAGGTCGCCGAGCAGGCGTACTTCCACCACGAGCTCGGTGTGCTGGCCCTGTGCGAGGGGCGCCTGGACCGGGCCCGGGCCGAGCTGGAGACCTCGATCGGGCTGCGCGGCGCGCTGGCCGACAAGCGGGGCACGGTGGCCGGGCGGCGCGCGCTGGCGCTGGTCGTGGACCGGGAGGCGGAGGTGGCGGCTTCGCCGCCGCTGCGACTGGAGGCGCCGGCCGCCCTCGCGGCGGCTTCGGAGGCGCTGACGGTGCCGACGCCGGCCACCCCGGCCGCCCCGGCCACCCGTGCCGTCCCGGCGGGCTCGTCCGCCCCGACCGCCCCCCTCGCCAAGACCGCGCCACTCGCCAAGACCGCCCCGCTCGCCAAGGCCGCCCCGGCCGCGGACCGCCCGGCTCCGTCGGCCCGCGTCGCCCCCGTGGTCCCGGCGGGCCCGGTCTCCGCCGAGGCGGTGACGCGGATGACCCCCGTCGTGCCGGTGAACCGGAGCCAGGAGCCGCCCACGACGCTGTCGGAGGTGTTCGAGGACGCCTTCCCGCCGGCGCCCAAGCCGGCCGCGCCCGCCGCCCCGAGGCCCGCGGCCGCGCCGGACCGGCGCCCGGACCGGCGCCGGGTGGTGCTGCTGGCCGGGGCGGGCGCCCTGACGGTGGTGGCGCTGGGCACGGTCGTCGCCCTGGCGCTGGGCTCCTCGGACGACACGCCGCCCGCGCAGGGCCCGGCGGTCTCCTCGACCCCCTCGTCCGTGGTCACACCGACCGTGCCGAGCGTCAGCGGGAACGATCCTGCACCGGAGCCGCCGGCGGCCTCGGCCCCCGCGTCGGAGGCCGCGCAGCCGGGGCAGAGCGCCGGCGCCCCGACCCCGGGCCGCACGCCGGGCCGGACCCCGTCCCGCCGTCCGTCCGCGACGCCGCCGAACTCGCCGCCGCCGTCGTCCGTTTCGCCCCCGCCGACCACCGCGGGGCCGTCCCCGACGCCGACCGAGACCGCCGACCCGACGCCGACGGCCACCCAGGCGGTCACCGCCACGGCCGCCTCGCCCACCGCGGGCCCGTGAACGCCGACGGCTCCGTCCCCTTCGGGACGGAGCCGTTGCGTCAGCGGGCGGTCGGCCGGGCGGCCGCGCCGTAGGGCAGCCGGGCGGGGCCGGTGATCAGAACAGGCGGAGCTTGTCGTCCTCGATGCCGCGCAGCGCGTCGTAGTCCAGGACCACGCAGTCCATCCCGCGGTCCGTCGCCAGCACCTTGGCCTGCGGTTTGATCTCCTGGGCGGCGAAGACGCCCCGGACCGGCGACAGGTGCGGGTCGCGGTTGAGGAGCTCCAGGTAGCGGGTCAGCTGCTCGACACCGTCGATCTCGCCGCGCCGCTTGATCTCCACGGCCACCGTCGCGCCGGAGGCGTCCCGGCACAGGATGTCCACCGGACCGATCGCCGTCATGTACTCGCGCCGGATCAGGGTGTAGCCCTCGCCCAGCGTTTCGATGCGGTCCGCCAGGAGTTCCTGGAGGTGGGCCTCGACGCCGTCCTTGATCAGACCCGGGTCGGTGCCGAGCTCGTGGGAGGAGTCGTGCAGGACTTCCTCCATGGTGATGATGAGCTTCTCGCCCGCCTTGTTGATGACCGTCCACACCCCGGCGTCATCACCGCTCCCCTCCTTGAGGGTGCACGGGGGCGACATCCAGTTGAGCGGTTTGTACGCCCTGTCGTCCGCGTGGATCGAGACACTGCCGTCGGCCTTCACGAGGATCAGACGGGGTGCCGAGGGCAGATGGGCGGTGAGCCGGCCCGCGTAGTCGACGGAGCAGCGGGCAATGACGAGACGCATGGTCGGCAACGCTACTCGACGAGAAGGCCTCCACGCGATTCGCCCCTGAAAGCCCCCTTCGCCGATGGCGCGTTGTATGCGCATTCTCCTGGTGCGTCACCCATGGGGCGCCTACCGTGGTGAGCGGGAGGTTGCGGAGCGTGCACGCTGCGTCGCGATCTCCTTCCCTGCCCGTAAGGCTCCGGCAACCCAATCGGCCGGGGCCGCGAGAGGAGAACCCATGTCGCTCGACGTCTCACCGGCCCTACTCGAACAGGCCGAGCGAGGCGAGGTCGACGAAGCCGCTTTCGTCGACTGCGTCCGGACCTCCCTGCCCTACGCATGGGAGATGATCAGCTCGTTGGTGGCCCAGCTGAAGGTGGACGGCGGACAGTTCGCCGACAACCAGACGCCGCCGCCCGACGAGCAGGCGCGGGGGCAGCTGCTGCGTGCCCTCGCGAGTGACGCGATACGGGGTGCCCTGCAGCGGCACTTCGGAGTGCGCCTGGCATTCCAGAACTGTCACCGGGTTGCGGTGTTCCCGCTGGACCCCTCGGTGGACGACCGGCTGGCCAAGTTCACTTCGATCCGCGGTCAGCTGCTCAACCAGTCTCCGGAACTGCGGGACTGCTAAGCAGGTCCGGTCGATCTCAGCCGAGGCGGGGCAGGACCTCGACGCCGAGTCGTCGTACGTTCTCCTCCGTCGCGGCGAGATCGCCGGAGCCCTCCGTCAGGAGGGCGAAGCGCGTGATCCCGGTCCGTGCGGACGTGGCCGCCAGCCGGTCCGCCGCCACCTCCGGGGTGCCCACCGGGTGCAGGTCGCACAGCAGTTCCGTGTACGCGACGGGATCCCGCATCGCGCGCACCCGCCCGTCCACGGTCACGTGCGCGTCCAGGCCCTGCTTGAGCCAGCCCGGCATCGCCTTGAGCAGGGTCTCGCGGGCGTCCGCCGTGCGGTCCGCGAGCTGGCACACCCCCGCGGAGACGTGTCCCGCGTCGGCCACGTGCTCGCGCGAGTGACCCGCCGCCAGCGCCGTGGCGCGCCACAGCGCGACCATCTCCGCCTTGGTCTCGTCCCCGCAGTGCATGCCGAGGAGCATCGGCAGCCCCCGCTGCGCGGCCAGCCGTACGGAAGCGGGCGAGGTGCACGCCACGATGACCTCCGGCCCGGAGCCGTCCCCGTCCAGGGCCTGCGACGGCCGCGGTACGACGGCCACCTCGCGGAAGCCGTACCGCTCGCCGGCGGCCCCCACCCGTGCCTCCGTCAGCCAGCGCCGCAGCAGGTCCAGGGCCTCCGGGAACCCGTTCTCGTACGCGTCCAGACCGCCGCCGAACACCTCCAGGTCGACCCACGGGCCGCCGCGGCCGACCCCCAGGGTGAACCGGCCGCCCGAGGTCACGTGGAGCAGCGCCGCCTGCTCGCCGAGGGCCACCGGGTGCGTGCTCGGCAGTACGCTCACCGCCGTGCCCACCCGCAGCCGCCGGGTCCGGCCCAGCAGCAGGGCCGCCAGGGTCACCGCCGAGGGGCAGACCCCGTACGGGACGAAGTGGTGCTCGGCGAGCCAGACCGAGTCGAGCCCGGCCACCTCGGCCACCTCGGCGGTCCGCACCGCCCGGTGCAGTGCCTCTCCCTGTCCCTGGCCCGGGAACTGGGCCGCCAGTACAAACGCTCCTACGCGCATCGCCTATAGCCTCCTCGCGGCTGACGCGGCCTCCCCAGGTGGACCGGTTCTTCCTATGGCAACAACGTCTGACACGTGCCAAAGGCACGGGCTGACACGAAAGTTATTGGGATTGTCGGGCCATTCCTCTTCGCGCCGGCACCTCCCTCGGCAACCCTGCGGGTACCCGGCCACGCTGCGCGTAGTCTGGGAGAAAGTCACTGCCGTCCGCCCTTCCGTGAGGTATACGTGTCACCGCGCAACAACCGCCCCAGGGGCGGCGAGACCCCGGACGAACGCCCCAGCACCGGCCTCGACCGCTACGGGCTGGAGCGCACCGAGGAGTACCAGGGCGAGGACTGGAAGGTCCGGCACGTCGCCGGCGCCAGCGCGGCCGGCAAGCGCTACCGCTGCCCCGGCTGCGACCAGGAGATCCCCTCCGGCACCCCGCACCTGGTGGCCTGGCCCGAGTACGGCGGCGTGGACGACCGGCGGCACTGGCACAAGGCGTGCTGGAACGCGAAGGACCGCCGCACCTCGAAGGTGCAGCGGTCCCGTAACGCGCCGAGGTACTAGGACTCCCTAGACGTCCCGGCGGCCGAGCGACACGTACGAGGCGGTCACGGCCGCGCCCGTCACCAGCACGATCAGCAGCACGTGCGAGAGGGTGCTGGGCGCCGCGCCCAGGTCGCCGCCCTCGCTCATGCCGAAGAGCTGGCTCAGCGCCACCGGCACGTTGCGTTGGAGGACCGCCCGCCCGAGCGGCGCCACGAACTCCCAGGCGCTGAGCATGGCCCCTACCACCGGCGGCAGCGTGACGAGGCCGAGCATGACGGCGATCGCCCCGGCGGAGTGCCGCACCAGCGCGCCGATCGCGAGAGCGAGCACGCCGAGCAGGGTGACGTAGAGGCAGCCGAGCAGCGCGCCGAGCCACTCGTGGAAGGCGTGCGAGCCGGCCGCGGCGCCGTCGTGGACGAGCGACGCGGCGATGCCGACCACGAAGACGGACAGCGCGGTGGTGACCAGGGCCGTGGCGCTGAAGACGAGGTACTTGGCGGTGAGCACCCGGTACCGGTCCGGGGCGGCGGTGAACGTGGTCCGCGCCAGCCCGGTGCCGTGCTCCGAGGTGATGGTCAGCACGCCGAGGACCATCACCGCGATCTCCCCGACCAGCAGGCCGAAGAGGGCGGGTGTGGTGAAGGTGATCCCCGTGTAGTCCTCGTCCGAGGTCTGCGAGACGAAGAGCAGCCCGACGCCGACGACGATGAGCACGAGCGAGCCCAGCGTCCACAGGGTGGAGCGGATGGAGACCAGCTTGGTCCACTCCGAGGCGACGGCGTGCCCCAGGTGCGGCCGCGGCGTGGGGAGGGAGGAGCTGTAGCTCCGGGGCCGCTCCGGCGTCGTGGTCGTCGGGGTCATCGTCTGTCCTCGGGGGAATTCTTGGCGGTGCTCGTGAGCTCGCCGGGATCACTGGGCATGAGGAAGGGCTGCCCGCCCGCCGTGGGCGGCGGCGGGGCGAAGAAGCCCGTCTGCGGGACCTCCGGCGGCGCCGGTTCCTCGTCCCACGCCGGGAGGGTCAGCGGTTCGGGCTCCCAGAGCTCGGCCCGCGGGTCCTCGGTGGAGGTGTACTCGACGGCGGACTGGGTCATCCGCATGTACGCCTCCTCCAGCGAGGCGTGGTGCGGTGACAGCTCCCACAGCCGTACGCCCGCCGCGTGCGCGAGGTCCGAGATGCGGGGCAGCTCCAGGCCGGTCACGCGCAGTGCTCCGTCGGGCTCCTGGAGCACCCGGCCGCCGGCCTCGGTGAGGGCCGTACCCAGCGTGTCCCGGCCATCCGGATCAGTGTCGGCCGCACGCACCCGAGCGAATCCGGCCGAGTTGTGCGCGATGAACTCCCGGGTGCCCATGTCGGCCAGCAGCCGGCCCCGCCCGATCACGATCAGGTGGTCGGCGGTCAGCGCCATCTCGCTCATCAGGTGCGAGGAGACGAAGACGGTGCGGCCCTCGGCGGCGAGCCGGCGCATGAGGTTGCGGACCCACAGGATGCCCTCGGGGTCGAGGCCGTTGACCGGCTCGTCGAACAGCAGCACCTGCGGGTCGCCGAGCAGGGCGGTGGCGATGCCGAGCCGCTGGCCCATGCCGAGCGAGAAGCCCTTCGTGCGCTGCCGGGCGGCGTCCTGGAGTCCGACCACGGCCAGCACCTCGTCCACCCGCTTCTCCGGGATCCCGGAGAGCTGGGCGATGGACAGCAGGTGGGTACGGGCCCGGCGGCCGCCGTGCACGGCCTTGGCGTCGAGCAGGGCGCCGACGTGCCGCTGGGCGTTCGGCAGGTCCCGGAAGGGCCGGCCGTTGATCGTGACATGACCGGAGGTGGGCCGGTCCAGGCCCACGATCATGCGCATGGTGGTGGACTTCCCGGAGCCGTTGGGTCCCAGGAATCCCGTGACGTGACCCGGCTTGACCTGGAAGGACAACTGGTCGACGGCGGTCTTGGCGCCGTAGCGCTTGGTCAGGCCGACTGCCTCGATCATCTTGCTGCCCCTTACCAGGCCGGGACGACTCTCGCCCGCGTAAGGGTTAAGAGGATAACGAGCTTCCTCCGGTTCCGTCCCGGGCCGGATCCCTGAGCTGCCCCTGAGACCGACCCGGGGATCCCCCGTAGTACCTCGGCAGGAGGTCAGGCGTCCCTCTTGCGGAGGACGGCGTAGCCCCCGAGTACCGAGGCCAGCGTCCAGAGGACCATGATCCCGAAGCCGCCCCACGGTCCGTACGGGGTCTCGAAGGACCCGAGGGCGTCGGGCACGACCTGCATGATCCTCCCGCCGGCGTTGCTCGGCAGGTACTGGCCGACCGTACGCGTCGCCTCGAAACCCACGAGGAGGTTCGAGACGATCAGGAAGAACGGGACCAGGACGCTGATGGCGGCGACCGAACTGCGCAGCATGGCCGCCACGCCCATGCAGAACAGGGCCAGCAGCGCCAGGTACAGGCCGGCGCCGGTCACGGCGCGCAGCACGCCCTCCTCGCCGATCCCGATGCCGAGGTCACCGAGCAGGGCCTGGGTGAGGAAGAACGACACGAAGCTGGTCAGCAGCCCCACCGCCAGGGCCAGCGCCGTCGCCACCGCCATCTTGCCGAGCAGGAAGTGCCCGCGGCGCGGCACGGCGGCCAGCGAGGTGCGGATCATGCCCGTGCTGTACTCGGTGCTCACGACCAGCACACCGAAGACGATCATGGCCAGCTGGCCGAGCTGCATCGAACTGAGGCTCGTGGCGGTGGCGTCGAACGTGGCCCGCTGGGCCGCGTCCAGGCTGTTCGGGTCGAACGTGGCGCTGAACAGCGCGGCGAACCCGACGGTGACGAGGAAGACGAGGGCGAGCGTCCAGCTGGTGGAGGCGACCGTGCGGATCTTGGTCCACTCGGACCGGAGGACTGCGGTGAAGGCCATGGTCACTCGCCGCCCTTGCGCGTCGCCTCGAAGCCGGCGCCCCAGGCGGGGACGTCGGCCGGCCGGGCCGGGTTGTCGGCGGCCATGCCCGGCGGGACCGGGGCGCCGGGTGCGCCCGGTGCGCCCGGTGCGTGGGCGTGGTATTCGACGGAGTCGGCCGTCATGCGCATGAACGCCTCTTCCAGTGAGGCCCGTTGCGGGCTGAGCTCGTGCAGCACGATCTGATGCCGGGCGGCGAGCTCGCCGAGCTGTTCCGCGCTCGCCCCGTCGATCTCCAGCGTGCCGGTGGCGGGGACGCTGACGGCGTTGATCCCCGCGTCGTGCAGGACGTCCTTGAGCCGTTCCTGCTGCGGGGAGCGCAGCCGGACGTAACTGCGGGAGTTCTGCTGAATGAAATCGGCCATCGGCAGATCGGCCAGAAGTCTCCCTTGACCAATGACGACCAAATGGTCTGCGGTCAGCGCCATTTCACTCATCAGATGGGAGGAGACGAAGATCGTCCGTCCTTCCGCCGCCAGGCCCTTCATCAGATTGCGGATCCAGAGAATTCCCTCCGGGTCCAGACCATTGACGGGCTCGTCGAACATCAGGATTTCCGGATCACCCAGCAGGGCGGAGGCGATTCCCAGCCGTTGGCCCATGCCCAGCGAAAATCCTTTGGACTTCTTCTTCGCGACGGCCGTCAGCCCGACGAGGTCCAGCACCTCGTCGACCCGGCTCCGCGGGATCTCGTTCGACTGGGCCAGGCAGAGCAGGTTGTTGTACGCGCTGCGCCCGCCGTGCATGGCCTTCGCGTCCAGCAGCGCCCCGATGTGCTTCAGCGGCTCCGGCAGCTCGCGGTAGTGCCTCCCGTCGATCCGGACCGTCCCGCTGGTCGGATGGTCGAGGTCGAGCATCATGCGCATGGTCGTGGACTTCCCTGCCCCGTTGGGGCCGAGGAAGCCGGTCACCACCCCCGGTCGGACCTGGAAGCTGAGGTTGTCCACGGCGGTCTTCGCGCCGAATCGTTTGGTGAGTCCCTCTAGCTCGATCATGCGGCCACGCTAGAACGCCCGAGGGCCCTACGCCACCTCGAAGAGGTGACACAGGGCCCTCGGTCGGGCCAAGCACGTGCGACGGGTTTCGACCCGCCGGTCGATCAGCGGCTCTGCTGCGCCGGGACGCCGCGGCTGACCGGCTCGTCGTCCACGATCGGGTTGGCCGCCGCGACGGCCGCACCAGTGAGCGTCGCCAGCATCTCGCGGACGTTCGTCAGCTGCGCGTTGATGGAGTCGCGGCGGTTGGTGAGCGCCGCCAGCTCGCGCTCGGACTCGCTGCGGATACGGTCCGCCTTGGCGTTGGCGTCGGCCACGATGTCCTCGGCCTGGCGCTGCGCGGTCTCCACCGTCTGCCGGGCGCGGCGCTCCGCGTCCGTACGCAGCTTCTCGGCCTCCAGGCGCAGCTGCTCCGCGCGGTGCTCGATCTCGGCGAGGCGCTTCTCGGCCTTCGCCTGACGCGAGGCCAGGTCGCGCTCGGACTGCTCACGGCGCTTGGCCAGGTTGGTCTCGAAGTCCGCGGCGGCCTGGGCGGCCTTGGCGCGGGTCTCCTCGAACAGCGCGTCGGCCTCCTCGCGCTTGGAGGCCGCGTCCTTCTGGGCCTCCGCGCGCAGGGTCGACGCGTCGCCCTTCGCCTTCTCGACGATGCGGACGCCCTCGTCCTCCGCCTTCGACTTGCGGTCGGCGGCGAACGACTCGGCGTCGTTGCGCACCTGCTGGGCGGCCGACTCGGCGAGCTCACGGTGCTGCTCCGCCGCGCGACGGGCCTCCTCGCGCAGGTCCTTCGCCTCCTCCTCGGCCAGCCGAAGGATCTTCTCGACCCGGGCGCCGAGACCGGCGTACGACGGCTCGGCGTCGTTCACCTGGGCCTGGGCGTTCTGCGTCTCGAGGTGCAACTCCTCGATCCGCTTTTCCAGAGAGTTGATACGTCCAAGGGCGCTGTCGCGGTCGGAGACCAGCTTGGTAATGCGGTCGTCCACCTGACCACGGTCGTAACCACGCCGCACGAGCTCGAAGCCGAAGGGGGAGGAAGTGTCGCTCATGGGGTTCCTGTCGAATGAGACCGATGAGGTGCTACGTGAGGTGTTAAGGGGAATCCTAGGCGCCCGAGCGGCGTGTCATCGAGTCAATCCGCGTTTGATCTGGACAATGACACCCCTTTTGAGTGGCAAGGCGACAGAATGCTTGTCACTCGTTCGCCTGAACCTCCATCAGGTGGACACATTCCCGTTGGGTTTGGCTAGCCCTCTGACGTCTTGCCACCCGAACGAGTGGACCCTGCGGTCACTCCGGCCTTCACGCCCCCCGCGCCCTGGCCGCCGACCGTCGGCTTCCCGCCGCCCGAAGGCGCCTCGAATGATTCCAACGCCTCAAGAACGTCCTGGACACGGGAGATCTCCGCCTGAATGTCCTCGCGCCGGCGCACCAGGACCTCCAGCTCACGGCGACCCTCGTCGACGAGGCGTTCGGCCTCCGCCCTGGCCTCCGCGAGGGCCTTCTCCGCCTCCCGGGCCAGCTCCGCCTTCTTCTGCTCGGCCTCCTTGAGCAACGCCTCCGCCTTGCGCACCGCCGCGATGCGCACCTTGCTCGCCTCGCTGCTCGCGTCCGACACCAGGGCCTTGGCCTTCGCCTCGGCCTCGACGCTCTGCTCGGTCGCCGCCCGCACCAGCTTGTCCACGCGCTCGCCGGCCGACTTCATCTGCTCGGCCGACTCCCGGCGGGCCCGCTCGTGCAGCTCCTCGACCTCGCTCTCGACGCGGCCGCGCAGCTCCTCCGCCCGCTCCCTTATGGCGGCCGCGTCCGTGCGCGCGCCGACCAGCAGCTCGTCCGCGTCCGTCCGGGCCTTCTCCACCAGGGAGTTGCCCTCGACGGTCGCCTCCGAGGTGATCCGCGCCGCCTCCTTGCGGGCCGCGTCGACCATCGCGTCGGCCTGCTCCTCGGCCGCCGTGGTGGCGGCGAGGGCCTGCTTCTGCGCGTCGCCCGTGAGCTTGTCGGCCTCCGCGGAAGCCTCCGTGATGAGCCGGTCGACCTGCTCCGCCGCCTCGCTGCGCCGCTTGTTGGCCTCCTCGCGGGCCTCGTCCAGCAGCCGCTCCGACTCCGCACGGGCCTCCGCACGGATGCGCTCCGCCGCGCTCGCCGCCTCCGCCTTGACCCGCTCGGCCTCCGAGCGGGTACGCGTCGCGTGCTCCTGCGCCGCGGACAGCGCCTCCGAGGCGTCCGCACGCAGCCGCTCGGCCTCGCCGGCCGCCTCGCCGACCGTGCGCTCGTTGTCCTTGCGGGTCCGCTCGGTGAGCTTCTCCGCCTCGGACGCCGCCTCGGCGATGAGCCGGTCCGCCTGCTCGGCCGCCTCGGTGCGCAACCGGTTCGCCTCGGCGCGCGCCTCGTCCAGCATCCGCTCGGACTCCCGCTCGGCGCCCGCGAGCGTCTCGTTGGCCGCGACCGTGACGCGGTCCGCCTCCGCGGTGGCCTCGCCGATGATCCGGCCGCCGTCCGCGCGGGCGTCGTCCAGGACGCGGGCCGCCTCCGTGCGCAGCCGCTCGGCCTCCGCCGCCGCCTCGCCGACCGTGGCCTCGTTGGCCGCCCGGGTCTCCTCGATGAGCCGGTCGCCCTCGGCACGCGAGTCGAGGATGATCCTCGCGGCGTCGCGTTCGGCGCTCGCCAGGGTCTCCGCCGCCTGCGCCTTGAACCGTGCCGCGTCGGCGCCCAGCCGCTCGGCCTTCGCCGCCGCCTCGCCCACGGTGGCCTCGTTGGCCGCCCGGGTCTCCTCGACGAGCCGGTCCGCTTCCGCCGACGCCTCGGTGATGAGCCGGTCGACCTGCTCCGCGGCCTCGGTCCGCAGCCGGTTGCCCTCGGCGCGGGCCTCGTCCAGGGTCGCCGCGGCCAGGGCGCGGGCGGCCTCCGCCGCCTGCGCCGCCTCGGTCGTGATCCGCGAGGCCTCCGCCTCGGCCTCGGCGACCGTGGCCGCGTTCGCCGCGAGGGTCTCCTCGGTGAGCCGCTCGGCCTCCGCCGTCGCCTCGGCCGTGATCCGGGCGCCCTCGGCGCGCGCGGCCTCCAGGGACTCCGCCGCCTCACCGCGGATGCGGTTCGCGTCGTCACGGGCATCGGCCCGGGTGCGCGCCGCGTCCCGCTCGGACGCGGCCAGCGCGTCCGTGGCCTCCGTACGCACCCGCTGCGCGTACTCGGCGGTGTCGCCGCGCAGCTGCTCCGCCTCGGCGATCGCCTCGCCGACCGTGCGCTCGGCCAGCGCCTTCGCCGCGTCCGTCTCGGCCCGCGCCTCGCTGCGGATCCGGTTGGCGTCCTCGGTGGCCCGCTCCCGCTCCTCGTAGGCGTCGGAACGGACCCGGCCGGCCTCTTCCTCGGCCTCCGTCCTCGTACGCTCCGCCGCGTGCTCGGCGGCGCTGCGCAGCCCGGCGATTTCCTCCTCGGCCTGCTCGTGCAGCCCGGCCACGGCGTCCCGCACCTGCTGGGCGGTGGCCTCCGCCGCCGACACCAGCTCCGACGCGCGGCGCTCGGCCTCCTCGGTCAGGCGGGCCGCCTCGGCCTGCGCCTCCTCCGAGCGGCGGCGGGCCGCGGCCAGCAGCTCCTCGCTCTGCTCGCGGGCCTGCGCCCGCTCCTGCTCCGCGTCCGTACGCGCCGACGCCAGGGTCTCCTCGGACTCCCGGCGGCGCCGGGCGGCCTCCTCCTGCGCGGCGGAGAGGGCTTCCGCGGCCTCCTCGGCGACCCGCTCGGCCGCCGCCTTCGCCTCGGCGCGCAGCCGGTCCGCGGTCTCCTGCGCCTCCGAGCGCACCCGCTCCGCCTCGGCCTCGGCCTCGCCGCGCAGGCGTACGGCGACCTGCTCGGCCTCCGCGCGCACCCGCCCGGCGTCCTGCGCCGCCTCGGTGCGCAGCTGGTCGGCCTCCGCCTCCGCCTGCGACTGCAGGGTGCGGATGCGCTCGGCCGACTCGGCGCGCAGCCGGTCGGTCTCCTCCGCGGTCTCCCGGCGGATGTTCTCCGCCGCCCCGCGGGCGTCGCGCAGCGTCTGCTCGGCCGTCGCCAGCCGGCCCTCGGCGTCGGTGTGCAGCCGTACGAGCTCCTCGTCGGCCTCCGCCCGCCGGGCGGCCACCGCCTGCTCGGTCTCCTCGCGCCGCGCCAAGGCGGCGGCGTCCGCCTCGGCGCGCACGGCCTCGGCGCGCTCCTCGGCCTCGGCGCGCAGCCGCTCGGCCTCGGCGCGGGTCCGCTCCAGGGTCTCCTCGGCCTGCTTGCGCAGGGTGCCGGCCCGCTCGACGGCCTCGGCGCGGACCCGCTCGCTCTCGGCGGTCGCCCCGCCGCGCAGCTCGTCCGCGTCCGCCTTGGCCTTGCCGAGCAGCTCCTCGGCGGTCCGGGCCGCCTCCTCGATCTGCTGGACCGCCTCGCGGCGGGCCTCGCCGCGGATCCGCTCGCCCTCGGCGACGGCCTCCGCGCGCAGCTGCTCGGCCTCGCCGCGCAGCCGCCGGGCCTCTTCCTGGAGTTCGACCGTGCGGGCCCGGTACTCCTCGGTGTCGTCCTTCGCGGCGCCCTTGAGCTCGTCCGCCGTGGCCGCTGCCTGCAGGCGCAGCCGGTCCGCCTCGGCCTGGGCCTCGCGGCGGATCCGCTCGGCCTCCTCGGACGCGGCCCGGGTGGTGGCCCGGGCGTCCTCCGAGGCCTTGTTCAGTACGTCCTCGGCGGTGCGGGCGGCCTTCGCCAGCTGCGCCGCCATGTCCTCGGCCGCGGCCGTACGGGCCTGCTCGCCGGCCTCGGTGCGCTGGCGCTCGGCGTCCGCGCGGGCGTCGGCCAGGGCCTGCTCGGCCTCCGACTTGAGGGCCTCGGCCTCCTTGGTGGCCTCGCCGACCAGCCGGGCGACCTGCTCCTTGGCGGTGCGGGTGCGCTGCTCGTTGACGGACTCCGCCGACGCGAGCTGGCGGGCCGCGCTCTCCTTGGCCTCGGCGAGGACGCGTTCGGCCTCGGCACGGGCCTCGCGCAGCGCCGCCTCGGCCTCCTGCGCGCGGGACTCGGCCACCCGGCCGAGGTCCATGGTCTGCTGCCGGGTCTGCTCGGCCTCGGCGGAAGTGGTGGAACGCAGCCGCTCCGCGTGCTCGGTGGCCTCCTGGGCCTGCGCGGAGGCGGCGGTCAGCAGCCGCTCGGCCTCCTTGCGGGCGCGCAGCAGCGTGGCCTCGGCCTCCGCGCGGGCGGCCTCCGCGTCGGCGGCCATCCGGCGCCGGGTCTCCTCGGCGACCCGGGCGGCCTCGGCGCGGGCGGCGTTCAGGGCCTGCTCGGCCTCGGCGCGGGACTCCTCCATGAGCCGGCGCGCCTGGGACTCCGTACGGGCGCGCAGCTGCTCGGCCCACGCCACGTTCTCGTTGACGTGCGCCTCGACGGTCTGGCGGCGCTCGTTGAGCTCCTGGTCCAGCCGCTGGCGGCGGTTGACGGCCTCGGCGTGCAGCTCCGCCTGGAGCCGCGACTGGTGCTCGGCGTGCTCCTGGAGGATGCGCTGGGTCTGCGCCCGGGCGTCGCGCAGCTCGCGCTCGGCGTCGGAGCGCATCTGGTCGGCCTGGATCTGGGCATTGCGGAGCAGCTGCTCCGCCTGGTACCCCATGTCCGCGCCGTCGTAGGCGGGGCGGGACGCCAGAGATCGGCGTACCTCGTGGAGCTTGGCGCGCAGCACCTCGACCTGGTATCCCAGGTCCTCAGCGTGCTGGACGGCCTTCCCGCGCTCCTTCTTCAGCCGCTCCATCTCGGCTTCGAAGCGCGAGAGATGGTCGGCCCCGGCCTGATGGCTCTCCTGGCTTTCGTAGCCCCGCACAGCGCGGTCCCATCCGTCCCCTGGTCGCAAGCTCACTCCCAAATGAGCATCGCTCGCCCGCTGAACGACGCCCCCGGGGGAATGGTGTCAGATACCGGGGCAGGGGTCACAGGCCCCGACCCCGTCTCCGCACCGAACCCCGGCCGAGCCATGGCCACTCTACCGGCCGGGGAATCGGGCCATCAGTGGTCCATCAGTGCTCGGGGTTGGAGGTGACCAGTTCGGTGAGGACGCCGTGGCAGTCCTTGGGGTGCAGGAAGGTGATCGAGGAGCCCATGGAGCCGGTGCGGGGCTGGTCGTAGAGGACGCGGACGCCCTTGCCGCGGATGGCCTCCGAGTCGCCCTGGACGTCCTCGGTGCCGAAGGCGATGTGGTGGACGCCCTCGCCGTTCTTGGCCAGCCACTTGCCCACCGCGGAGTCCTCGCGGGTGGGCTCCAGCAGCTGGAGGTAGGAGGCGCCGCCGTCGGAGGTTTCGTTGATCTTCAACATGGCCTCGCGGACGCCCTGCTCCTCGTTGACCTCGGTGTGGAACACCTCGAAGCCGTACGTGGCACGGTAGAACTCGACAGTCTTGTCCAGGTCGAAGCAGGCGATCCCGATGTGGTCGATTCTTGTCAGCATGGGGACAGTGCACCGCCGAAGGGGGCGGTCACGCAACGTGCGCGCGATCACACCGGCAGCCCGGTGACCGCTGCGGTACCGCCCAGTACATTCACGTAAACCCTCGTTCACTCCTCATCCAAGGGGCTGTGCCTCATGTCCGGATCGAACAACACCACTTCTGTGATCGTCGCCGGGGCCCGCACGCCCATGGGGCGGCTGCTCGGCTCGCTCAAGTCCTTCTCGGGTGCCGACCTCGGCGGCTTCGCCATCAAGTCCGCGCTGGACCGGGCCGGGATCTCCGGCGACCAGGTCCAGTACGTGATCATGGGCCAGGTGCTGCAGGCCGGCGCGGGCCAGATCCCCGCCCGCCAGGCGGCGGTCAAGGCCGGCATCCCGATGAACGTCCCCGCGCTCACCATCAACAAGGTGTGTCTCTCGGGCCTCGACGCGATCGCCCTCGCCGACCAGCTGATCCGCGCCGGTGAGTTCGACATCGTGGTCGCGGGCGGTCAGGAGTCCATGACCAACGCCCCGCACCTGCTGCCCAAGTCCCGCGAGGGCTTCAAGTACGGCGCCATCGAGATGCTGGACGCGATGGCCTACGACGGCCTGACCGACGCCTTCGAGAACATCGCGATGGGCGAGTCGACCGAGAAGCACAACACCCGCCTCGGCATCGAGCGCGCCCCGCAGGACGAGTTCGCAGCCGCCTCGCACCAGCGGGCCGCGGCCGCGCAGAAGAACGGTGTCTTCGAGGCCGAGATCGTCCCCGTGGAGATCCCGCAGCGCAAGGGCGACCCGGTCATCTTCTCGGCGGACGAGGGCATCCGCCCCGAGACCACCGTCGAGTCCCTCGGCAAGCTGCGCCCCGCCTTCGCCAAGGACGGCACGATCACCGCCGGCACCTCCTCCCAGATCAGCGACGGCGCGGCCGCCGTGGTCGTGATGAGCAAGGCGAAGGCCGAGGAGCTCGGCCTGGAGTGGATCGCCGAGATCGGCGCCCACGGCAACGTCGCGGGCCCGGACAACTCCCTCCAGTCGCAGCCGTCCAACGCGATCCTGCACGCCCTGAAGAAGGAGGGCCTGGAGGTCTCGGACCTGGACCTCATCGAGATCAACGAGGCCTTCGCCGCGGTCGCCGTGCAGTCAATGAAGGACCTCGGCGTGACCCCGGAAAAGGTGAACGTCAACGGTGGCGCCATCGCCCTGGGCCACCCGATCGGCATGTCCGGCGCGCGTGTGGTGCTGCACCTGGCGCTGGAGCTGAAGCGCCGCGGCGGCGGGATCGGCGCGGCCGCGCTGTGCGGCGGCGGCGGCCAGGGCGACGCCCTGATCGTCCGCGTCGCCAAGTAGGCACCGCCGGGCCGCCGGGCCCCGAACACGGGGCCCCGGCGGCCCGACCGTACCCGCACCCGTACCCCGTACGAGAACCGAGGAGCGCAGCACGTATGACGGCGGTGGACGTCCCCCAGCTGGTGGCCCAGGCGCGTGAGGGCCGGCCGAGAGCGGTGGCCCGGCTGATCTCGCTGGTCGAGGGGGCGTCCCCGCAGCTGCGGGAGGTGATGGCCGCGCTGGCCCCGCTCACGGGCGGGGCGTACGTGGTCGGGCTGACGGGATCGCCGGGCGTCGGCAAGTCGACCTCGACCTCGGCGCTGGTGTCCGCCTACCGCAAGGCCGGGAAGCGGGTCGGCGTCCTCGCCGTCGACCCGTCCTCGCCCTTCTCCGGCGGTGCGCTGCTCGGCGACCGCGTGCGGATGTCGGACCACGCCTCGGACCCGGGCGTCTACATCCGCTCCATGGCCACCCGGGGTCACCTGGGCGGGCTGGCGTGGGCCGCCCCGCAGGCGATCCGGGTGCTGGACGCGGCCGGCTGCGAGGTGATCCTGGTCGAGACGGTCGGCGTCGGGCAGTCGGAGGTGGAGATCGCCTCGCAGGCCGACACCTCGGTGGTGCTGCTGGCCCCGGGGATGGGCGACGGGATCCAGGCCGCGAAGGCGGGGATCCTGGAGATCGGCGACGTGTACGTGGTGAACAAGGCGGACCGGGACGGCGCGGACGCGACGGCCCGGGAGCTGAACCACATGCTGGGGCTGGGCGAGGCGCGGGGCCGGGAGGACTGGCGGCCGCCCATCGTCAAGACGGTGGCGGCGCGCGGGCAGGGCATCGACGAGCTGGTCGAGGCGCTGGAGAAGCACCGCGCGTGGATGGACGAGCGGGGGGTGCTGGCCGAGCGGCGCGCGGCGCGGGCCGCCCGGGAGGTGGAGACCATCGCCGTGACGGCCCTGCGGGCGCGGATGGCGGACCTGCGGGGGGACGCGCACCTGGACGCGCTGGCCGCGCGGGTCGCCGTGGGCGAGCTGGATCCGTACGCGGCCGCGGACGCGCTGCTGGCCACGCTGACCGAGGCGTGAGCCCGGCCGGGGACCGAGCCTGAGGCGGGGGGCCGGGTGCGGCGCCTCCCCCGGACTCCGTCCGGAGGGACCCCCCCCGGGGCTACGCCCCGGACCCCGCGCCTCGAACGCCGGCGGGGCTGGATCGGTCAGTTGTTGCCGTCGTCGTCGTCGTTGTCGTTCGAGTCGGAGTCCGAGTCGGAGTCCGAGTCGGACTGGGTGACCTTGCCCGTGGCGTGGTCGACGTGGGCGTTCCAGGTCTTGCCGTCGGAGGACTTGACCTCGACCTCCCAGTAGTGGGCGCCGCCGTCCTCGTCGTCCTCCCAGCTGACGGACCAGACCTGTCCGGGGTGGGCGGCCACGGCCGCCTTCATCGCCTGTTCGGCGGTGACCTTGGCGGCGATCAGGTCCTTGTGCTCGGCGGCGTCCTCGTCGGTGTCGCGGTTCTCCTCGGTGACCGTGCCGTCGGCCGCCACCTCCAGTTCGGCGTGGCCCTTGCCGTCCTTGCTGATCACGTCGACGTGCCAGACGGTCCCGTCCTTGTCGAGGGACTCGACCACGCCCGGGTACTTCTTCAGGGCGGCCGCGGCCGCCGCTTCCGCCGTCACGTCGGCGGGGACGGCGGCGGCCGGGGTCACGGTTCTCGCGGTGTCGGCGGACGCCGCTGTCGCGGCCGCCACCGGGCCTCCCACGATCAGGACCACGGACGCGGCCGCGGAGACGTACGTGTTGCGCTTCATGGCTGGACCTCCTCAGGCCGGCCAGGGCGCTTGCGGTTGCGCGGCGGCGGCCGGCAGCGGGCGGATAGTGCCCATTGTCCGGCCGACCGCCGTGCGGGGCGCGTCGAGCGCCCGGGGGTCAGGCCTTGCCGCGGGTGCCGCGCAGGTGCTCCGCGACCGGGGTCAGCGAGGCGCGCAGCGCCGCCAGGGCCTCCGGCGGCAGCAGGTCGATGAAGTGCTGGCGGACGGACGCCACGTGGTGCGGGGCGACCTTGCGCATCGTCTCCATGCCCTCGTCCGTGAGCACCGCGTACAGGCCGCGGCGGTCGGACTCACAGTTCACCCGGCGCACCAGGCCCGCCGTCTCCATGCGCGTGATCTGGTGCGACAGTCGGCTCTTGGACTGCAGGGTGGCGGTGGCGAGGTCGCTCATCCGCATCCTGTGGTCCTGCGACTCCGAGAGGTTCACGAGGATCTCGTAGTCGTTGTTGGTGAGTCCGAAGGGCTGGAGATCCTTTTCCAGCTGGTGCATCAGCAGTCTGCTGACGTCCAGGTGGGTGCGCCATGCGCACTGCTCGGCGTCGGTCAGCCAGCGGGTGGCCGTCTCGGTCTCCATGGTCTCCATGAATGAACTCTACCTAAAAAGTTGAATTACGTACAAAGGTCGGTGTCCGAGGTATCACAGTCCGAGGCGGCGCTGGAGATCACCCAGCTGTCCCGGCATCCGCGGCACGCCCAGCTGCCCCATCGGGCCCTGACCGGCCCCCGGAACGCCCTGCGCGTTGCCCGTCGCCGCGCCCGCGCCGACCGCGCCGACCGCCTGCTCCGCCATCAGCATCTCCGACGACTGCAGCAGCACCGTCCCGGCCCCGACGAACTCGAACTGGTGCTCCTCGCCCGAGCTACCGCCGATGCCGGTCAGCGAGCGCAGGCCGCCCAGCACGCCCGACATGTAGCCGTGGTCGTAGTGGTGGCACGGCGAGGGGCAGTCCGCCCAGCCCACCAGCGCCTGCGGGTCCACGCGCAGCGGCGGCTCCATGAACACCACCGGGCCGTTGGACGCCGCCACGAACTTCCCGGTTCCGATCAGCGTCAGGAAGCCCGGGACGATCGACTGCTTCAGCGCCAGCGAGGGCTGGTAGGCGAGCAGGTTGCCCGACCGGATCGTCAGGTTGCCGTTGTCCAGGTCGTACGAGTTCACGTCGAAGGCCCGGTCGGCCAGCAGCATCTTGCCCGAGCCCTCGGCGACCACCCAGTCGCTCGCGTGCAGCGGGGAGTGGAAGCTGGTCCGCAGCAGTCGGTCGAAGCGCCCGTTGCCGATGCCGTTGAACTCGATGCGCCCGTAGTACGAGATCATCTTGCCCTTCTGCAGGAACCACTGGCTCCCCTTGAGCTCCACGCAGAAGGTGTAGGCGTTCACGTTGTCGTCGGAGGGCAGCGTGTACGGGTCGAAGACCGTCGGGCCGCCGGGTCCGCCGGTCACAGGGCCAAAGTTCACAGCTTCTCCTCGGAGGCCTGTACGTACACCGCGCCCTGGCCGGAGAGTTCCAGCTGGAACGCCTCGCCCGAGCCGCGGCCCACCATGTCCCGCCAGCCCAGCGCGGTGGAGAGCTTGTTGCGTACGTCGCCGTGGTGGGCGACGTACGCCTGCGGGTCCACGTGGATCGGGCGCTGAGGGGTGATGGGGAGTTCGATGACCCCGCCGTGGGCCATCACGGCGACCGAGCCGTGGCCCTTGAGGGTGGTGGTGAACAGACCCTGGCCGGTCACCTGACCGCGGACCATGCCCATGACGCCGCCCTGGGAGCCCATGAACATCGTGCCCTGCTGCAGGGTGCCGTCGAAGGCCAGCAGCCGGTCCGCCTCGACGTACAGGGTCTCGCCGGTCAGGTTGATCACCTGGATGTGGTGGCCGCCGTGGCCGAACATCACGGTGCCGCTGCCCTCGACCGTCATCAGCGGGGTCTGCTCGTTCGCCACCCGGCGCCCGATCATGCCCATGACCCCGCCCTGACCGCCCGTCAGGCTCGGGGTGAAGGAGACCTCGCCGCGGTACGCGAGCATGGCGCCGCGCTGGCTGAACATCTTCTGGCCCGGCACGACCTGCGCCTCGACCATCTTCGAGTTGATCTCGCGGAACGGCATCAGATGTCGCCCCCGACGGTGTTGCGCTCGCTCGGCTGCACGTACACCAGGCCCTCGCCCTCGAAGCGGATCTGGAACGCCTCGCCGGAACCCTCGCCGATCAGCGTGCGGAAGTTCACACCGGACTGGAAGGACTGCTGGAGGTTGCCGGTGTGCGCGATGTACGCCCCCGGGTCGACGGAGAGCGGGTACTGGGCGCTCACGCGCAGCACCACCGCCGGACCGTCGGACATGATGGCCGCCTGGCCGGAGCCCTCGACGGTCGTGGTGAAGAGACCGTTGCCCGTCGTCGCACCGCGCAGCCCGGTGAAGGTGGTGCCGGTCCGCAGACCGGCGTCGGTGCACAGCAGGTTGCTGGACTCGACGTAGAGCTTCTCGCCGCGCAGATTGACCAGATTGATCTCGCTGGCGCGGTCGGCGAAGAAGCAGGTGCCGTGCCCCTGTACCTCCATCACCGTCATCTGTTCGCCGGTCAGCCGGCGGGTCACCATGCCGCGGAGGCCTTCGCCACCGCCGGTCATCTTCTTGAAGGCCATCTGCCCGTCGTACGCGACCATGGAGCCGTTCTTCGCTTTCACGGCATCCCCGGTCAGGTCGACGGCCAGCACCTTGCTGCCTTGGAGTCGGAACTGAGCCACGGGAAGACGTTATCGGCAGCGGGCGAACCCGAACAGGGCCCCGTGGCCGATATATGCCACACCTGGTCGATAACGGGGCGATGCCGGGGCGATCCGGGTCCGCCGCGGAGGGGAGGGGCCGGGTCAAGATCCCGCAAAGCGGCTGAGACACTGGAGCCGACCCAGGCCTCCACCCCGAAGGTTGAACGTGGACATCAAGACCGCCTCCGCCCTGCACCGTCTGCGACTCATCTCCGTTCCGGAGGCGCTGTCGTTCCCGGCCCTGCTGATCTTCGGCTCCGTGCTGAGCCGGATCTCGGACATCGACTACCTGATGATGCCGCTCGGCGCCATCCACGGGATCCTGTTCCTCGCCTACCTGGTCCTCCTGATCGACGTCTGGACCAAGGCGAAGTGGCCGGTGAAGAGGGTCCTGCTGTTCTTCGGCCTCTCGCTGGTGCCCTTCGGCGGGCTGTACGGCGACAAGCTGCTCAAGCGGGAAGAGGCCGACAGTGTGATGGCGGCCCGCGCGCGACAGGTGGCCGGCGCGTGATCGTCGCGTTCTCGGTGACGCCGCTGGGGGTCGGGGAAGAGGTCGGCGAGTACGTCGCCGACGCGGTTCGGGTGGTCCGCGAGTCCGGTCTGCCGAACCGTACGGACGCGATGTTCACGACGATCGAGGGCGAGTGGTCGGAAGTCATGGATGTGGTCCGGCGTGCCGTGGCCGCGGTCGAGGAGCGGGCGCCGCGGGTGTCCTTCATCCTCAAGGCCGACATCCGGCCCGGGGTGAGCGACGGGATCACCTCGAAGGTGGAGACGGTGGAGCGGCACCTGGCCGGGGGCTGAGGCGCCCGGCTGCCGTATGTCATTGGCCTCCCGGCCGGGGGCGCCTTTGCGTGTGCGAGCGGTAGTGGGGCCCGGGCTGCGCCCGGCTTCCTGGGGCTCCGCCCCGGACCCCGCGCCTCAGACGCCGGCGGGGCTGGATTTGGCGCGGCGGGGCTGGAATTGCTACTCCTTGGCTCGGCGGGCCAGGCCCAGGGCGTACGTCGGCCACCAGGCGCCGGCTTTGGGGCCGCCGTGGCAGGGGCCGTCGGACTCGCCCGGGGGTTTGATCCACAGGTACGCGTCGACGAGCGGGTCGGCCGTGCGGTCGGTCGGCGGGGTTCCGAGGGCGCGCCCCGGCGGGTTGCACGAGGCCTGGGCGGGGTCGCCCGGCAGCGGGCCGTCGCCGTTGCGGCCGGTGTCGATGACGAAGTGTCTGTTCCCGGTCCGCTCGGAGATCCTGGCGCCGTACGCCCGCGCGGCCGCGTCGGGCTGGAAGCCGGCGACGTTGACGGCGAAGCCGTCCGCGTGCTTCAGGCCCGCCTTGGTGAGGGGCGTCACGAGGTCCGTCGGGTTCTTGACCGAGGCCGGACCGCCCGCGTCCAGGTAGACCTTGGTGTTCCGGTTCCGCTTGAGCCGGTCCACGGCCTCGGAGAGCAACCGGTAGCGCTCCTCGCGGTCTTCGGCCCGGGTGCAGCCGTCGAGGGTGTGCGCGAGGGCACCCGGCTCCAGGATGACGACGGCCTTGGCGGTCCCGATGCCGTCGGCGAAGGCGCCGATCCACTTGCGGTACGCCTGGGCGTTCGCGGCGCCGCCGGCCCGCGGCTGCCCGCAGTCGCGGTACGGGACGTTGTGCGCGGCGAGCAGCAGGGTCCGCCCGGCCGCCCGCGCCCCCGCCCCGGCCCGGCGGATCTCGGGCCCGGGGTCACCGCCCGGCGCCCACAGGGCCCTCGGCCGGTCCGCGATCCTGCGCAGCACCTCGGCGTCGCTGGTGCGGCCGGCCGCCTCCCAGGCGGCGACCTGCCGGGCCGCCTCGCTCTGCGGGTCCACCCAGTACGGGGACTCGGCGGCGGGCGCGCCCGGCGCGGCGGCCGCGGGCGGCCCCGGAGCGGGCGCCGGCCCGCCCGAGCAGGCCGGGGCGGCGGCGAGCAGCGCGAGGAGGCCGAGGACGGAGTGGAGGCGGCGGCTGGGGGCGGCGGAGGGCATCCGGCTTCCTCGGGACGAAGGGTCGGGCAGCGGACCGGGATATCGTGACATAACGGTCAGTTGCCGTCCCCTTACGACACCGTGGGGTCGCCGCTCGCGAGGGCGATGGCCAGCGGGGTGCGCTCGTAGCGCACCTGGTGGCCGTGGCGGGCGGAGATGAGCAGGCCCGCCGCGTGCAGGGTGCCGAGATGCGCCGAGACCGTGGAGGGGGCCAGGCCGAGCCGGTGGGCCAGTGCCGTGGTGGAGGACGGTTCGTCCAGCGCGCACAGCACGTCGGCGCGGGCCCGCCCCAGCAGGCGGGCGAGCGCGGCCGGGGTGTCCTCCCGTACCGGGGTCCACAGGGCGCCGATCCCGCGGGCCGGGTAGACCACGGTCGGCTGCCAGGGCGGGTCGAAGCCGCCCGCGATCTGCGGCCAGACGAAGGCGCTCGGCATGAGAACGAGGCCCTGGCCGCCGAGGACGCGTTCGTGGTGCGACGGCCGCTCGATGGTCAGGGTGAGGGAGGCGGCGTCCCACGAGAGGTCGGGGTGCAGGCCGTCGAAGAGCGACTCCAGGCCGCCGGCCGCGAGGCGGCGCGTGTGGAAGAGGACGTCGGCCTCCAGCAGGGCCCGCAGGCGCGGCCAGTGCGGCTCGACCAGGACGCTCCAGGCCCGTTCGATCAGATCGGCCAGCTCCTGCACCGACCGCGCCGGATCGGCGAGCAGGGCCCGCCCCGCTTCGCTGTCGAGCGCGCCCGGCGTGCAGGCCAGGGCCTTGCGCATGTCCTCGCGCGCCGCGGCTGGATCGGCCGCGCGGATCAGCGCGAGCTCCTCCTCGAAGGTGACGCCGGGGCCGCTCGGCGGCGGGCTGATGAAGTCCGTGCTGTGCCCCCGGCGGGGCATCAGCAGCCACAGCGGCCGCAGGTCCAGCCCGTCGGCGGCGGCCCGGATCCGCCGCAGCCAGGGCAGGTGGTAGCCCTGCCGGTCCGGGCGGTTCAGGGTGCGCACGGCCTCCTGGGTCTCCCACGCGGGCGACAGCGCGAACCGGCACCGCAGCAGGTCACGGTGCCCGAAACGATGGTGCAGACCCATCCCGTCCCCCTTTCCCCTGTGTACGTCGCCTCAATATTCGGCTACGGACGAATCTCTGGGGCGCGGCGGCCCCGGTGCGGACGCTGGATCCCATGCCAGCCGACACCCAGGCGCCCGCGCGGTCCACGCCGTCACCGGGCTACCGCTCCGTCTTCCGGACTCGGGAGTTCCGCCCGGTCTTCGCCGCCCACCTGATGTCCGTACTCGGCGTCGTCGTCGCCGAGATCTCCCTCACCGTGCTCGTCTACCGCGCCACCGGCTCACCCCTGATGAGCGCGCTCACCTTCGCCCTCGGCTTCCTCCCGTACGCCCTCGGCGGCACGCTGCTCGCCGGGATCGCCGACCGCCACCCCGCCCGGCGGGTGCTCGTCGCGTGCGACCTGCTCTGCGCGGCCTGCGCGGCGGCCATGATCCTGCCGGGCACCCCGGTCGCCGTGCTCCTCGCCCTGCGCTGCGCGATGGCCTTCGTGGCGCCGCTCTTCCAGGGCACGCGCAACGCCTCCCTCGCCGACGTCCTCGGCCCCGGCGACACCTTCGTCCTGGGCCGCTCGCTGATGCGCATGGTGGCCCAGAGCGCCCAGCTCGTCGGCTTCGGCCTCGGCGGACTGCTGCTCACCGTGCTCGCGCCGCGCGGGGCCATCGCCCTCACCGCCGCCGGATTCCTCGGTTCGGCGCTGCTGCTGCGGCTGGGCACCCGCAGCCGGCCCGCCCGTACGAGCACCCGTACCTCCCCCCTCGCCGGACTGCGCGCCGTCCTCGGCCTGCGCCGGCTGCGCGCGCTCACCCTGCTCTTCTGGCTGCCGCCCGTCTTCCTCGTGGTGCCGGAGGCGCTGCTCGCCCCCTACGTCGACGGCATCGGCGAAGGCACCGCGGTCCTCGGGCTGCTGATGTGCGCGATGCCCGTCGGCACCATCGCCGGCGAACTCTGGGCGGGCTCCGCCCTCACCGCCCGAACGCGATCGCGGATCGTGGCCCCGCTCGCCGCCGCCGGTCTGCTGCCGCTCCTGCTGTTCGCGGGCCGGCCGGGCGTGCCCCTCCTGCTGGCCGCGCTGCTGCTCGCCGGCCTGGCCCACGCCTACACCCTCGGACTGGACCAGTGGTACGTCGACGCGGTGCCCGAGGATATGCGCGGGCGGGCGATGACCCTGCTCAGCACCGGCCTGATGACCCTCCAGGGCGTGGGCATGGCCCTGGCAGGTCTGGCCGCCGAGTTCCTGCCCGTCCACGCGGTCGTCACCGGTTCCGCAATCCTCGGCACGGCCGTCGTCCTGCTGCTCCTCGCCGAACTCCGGGCCGCCGCCCGGCAGGAGGGGGGACTGAAGGATGAGACGGCCCCCGCCGCGAAGTGACCTCCCGGTAGGGTCGGTGACGTGCCCAAGCCGCTCAGCCTTCCCTTCGACCCCATCGCCCGCGCCGACGAGCTCTGGCAGCAGCGCTGGGGGCCCGTGCCCTCGATGGCCGCGATCACCTCGATCATGCGCGCGCACCAGATCCTGCTCGGCGAGGTCGACGCCGTGGTCAAGCCGTACGGCCTGACCTTCGCGCGGTACGAGGCCCTGGTGCTGCTCACCTTCTCCAAGGCCGGGGAGCTGCCGATGTCGAAGATCGGCGAGCGTCTGATGGTCCACCCGACCTCGGTGACGAACACCGTGGACCGGCTGGTGCGGTCCGGGCTGGTGGACAAGCGGCCCAACCCGAACGACGGCCGCGGCACCCTCGCCTCCATCACGGAGAAGGGCCGCGAAGTGGTCGAGGCGGCCACGAAGGACCTGATGGCGATCGACTTCGGCCTCGGCGCCTACGACGCCGAGGAGTGCGCGGAGATCTTCGCGCTGCTGCGTCCGCTGCGGGTGGCCGCCGCGGACTTCGAGGAGTCCTGAGGCGGACCCCGGGCGGCCCCCGGGCCCGCCCCGCGATCACCGGGGCCGCGTCAAGATCGAGCAAAACGGACGGTTAGGCTCGTCCGCATGAAACGAAGCGTGCTGACCCGCTACCGCGTCATGGCCTACGTGACCGCGGTCATGCTCCTGATCCTCTGTGCCTGCATGGTGGCGAAGTACGGCTTCGACACCGGCGCCGGCCTGACCTTCGCGGTCTCGCAGGCCCACGGCGTCCTCTTCATGATCTATCTGGTCTTCGCCTTCGACCTGGGCTCCAAGGCCAAGTGGTCCTTCGGCAAGCTCCTCTGGGTGCTCGTGTCGGGCACGATTCCGCTGGCCGCGTTCTTCGTCGAGCGCAAGGTCCGCGCCGAGGTGGAACCGCTGGTCAGCGACTCGCTGGCGACCGCCGAGGCCTGAGACGAGGCGAGCGTCACCCACCCCCGGGGCGGGTCCCCGGGGGTTTCCCATCGACATTTACTAGGACGTCCTAGTAAATTCATGGGTATGGACGCAGACGCCATCGAGGAGGGCCGCCGCCGCTGGCAGGCCCGGTACGACAAGGCCCGCAAGCGCGAGGCCGATTTCACGACGCTCTCCGGAGATGACGTCGACCCCGTCTACGGGCCCCGGCCCGGGGACGCGTACGAGGGGTTCGAGCGCATCGGCTGGCCCGGGGAGTACCCGTACACCCGGGGGCTGCACGCCACCGGCTACCGGGGGCGGACCTGGACCATCCGGCAGTTCGCCGGGTTCGGCAACGCCGAGCAGACCAACGAGCGCTACAAGATGATCCTGGCCGCCGGCGGCGGCGGGCTCTCCGTGGCCTTCGACATGCCGACCCTCATGGGGCGCGACTCCGACGACCCCCGCTCGCTGGGCGAGGTCGGGCACTGCGGGGTCGCCATCGACTCCGCCTCCGACATGGAGATCCTGTTCAAGGACATCCCGCTGGGTGACGTCACGACCTCGATGACGATCTCGGGCCCCGCCGTGCCCGCCTTCTGCATGTACCTGGTCGCCGCCGAGCGGCAGGGCGTGGACCCCGCCGTGCTCAACGGCACGCTCCAGACCGACATCTTCAAGGAGTACATCGCCCAGAAGGAGTGGCTCTTCGAACCCGAGCCGCACCTGCGCCTCATCGGCGACCTCATGGAGTACTGCACGAAGGGCATCCCGGCCTACAAGCCGCTGTCCGTCTCGGGCTACCACATCCGCGAGGCCGGGGCCACGGCCGCGCAGGAGCTCGCCTACACCCTCGCCGACGGGTTCGGGTACGTGGAGCTCGGCCTCTCCCGCGGCATGGACGTGGACGCCTTCGCGCCCGGCCTGTCCTTCTTCTTCGACGCGCACCTCGACTTCTTCGAGGAGATCGCCAAGTTCCGCGCCGCCCGCCGCATCTGGGCGCGCTGGATGAAGGAGGTCTACGGCGCGAAGAGCGAGAAGTCGATGTGGCTGCGCTTCCACACCCAGACCGCCGGTGTCTCCCTGACCGCGCAGCAGCCGTACAACAACGTCGTGCGCACCGCCGTGGAAGCCCTCGCGGCCGTCCTCGGCGGCACCAACTCCCTGCACACCAACGCCCTCGACGAGACCCTCGCCCTGCCGAGCGAGCAGGCCGCCGAGATCGCCCTGCGCACCCAGCAGGTGCTGATGGAGGAGACCGGCGTCGCCAACGTGGCGGACCCGCTGGGCGGTTCCTGGTTCGTGGAGCAGCTCACCGACCGCATCGAGGCCGACGCGGAGAAGATCTTCGAGCAGATCAAGGAGCGCGGCCTGCGCGCCCACCCGGACGGGAAGCACCCGATCGGGCCGATCACCTCGGGCATCCTGCGCGGCATTGAGGACGGCTGGTTCACCGGGGAGATCGCCGAGTCGGCCTTCCAGTACCAGCGGTCGCTGGAGAAGGGCGACAAGCGGGTCGTCGGCGTCAACGTCCACCACGGGTCGGTCACCGGGGACCTGGAGATCCTCCGGGTCAGCCACGAGGTGGAGACCGTCCAGGTGCGGGAGCTGACGGCGCGCAAGGCCCGGCGCGACGACGCCAGGGTCACCGCCTCCCTGAAGGCCATGCTCGACGCCGCCCGGGACGGGTCGAACATGATCCCGGCCATGCTGGACGCGGTGCGGGCCGAGGCCACGCTGGGCGAGATCTGCAACGTCCTGCGCGACGAGTGGGGCACCTACACGGAGCCGCCGGGCTTCTGATCCCCGCCCCTGCCGCACGGTGTGAAAACGGCCGGCCGCGGTGCCCCTTACGGGCGCCGCGGCCGGCCGTTTCGCCGCTCAGGCCGCGGCGGGGCCGCGCAGGCCGTGCATCAGGAGGGCCGTGAAGGTGGCCACCCAGAGTTCGTCCACCGGTTCGGAGCTCACCAGGGCGCGGTGCACCACCGTGCCCGCGATCACGTCGAAGATGAGGTCCGTGGTGCGGTCCGCGAGGGACTCGTCCTCCTCGTACGGGAGTTCGCCGCGGGCCTGCGCCCGTTCGCGGCCCAGTACGACGAGACGTTTCTGCCGGTCCACGATCGCCGACCGGATCCGGTCGCGCAGGGCCTCGTCGCGGGTGGACTCGGCGACGACCGCCATCAGGGCCGTACGGGCCTCCGGGCGCCGCAGCAGCGCCGCGAACTGCAGGACGACGTTCTCGATGTCGGCTTCGAGGGAGCCCCGGTCCGGGAGTTCGAGCGCGTCGAAGAGCTCCGCCACCGCGTCCACGACCAGCTCGTTCTTGCCCGCCCAGCGGCGGTAGAGGGTGGTCTTGGCGACCCCCGCGCGGGCCGACACGTCGCCCATCGTCAGCTTCGACCAGCCCAGCTCGACCAGCGCGTCCCGCGTCGCGGCGAGGATGGCGGTGTCCGCGGCGACGCTGCGGGGACGACCGGTGCGGCCGGGGCTGGGGTTGCGCATGGCCGAGACCATACCCGCCGGTAGCCGACGCGGCCGCTGTGGTTCAGATCACGGGACGCGAAACACCCCGGACGGCCGCCGGGGGAGTTACGCTACGGCTCGTAGCGTAAGAGCGACAACCACGCGAAGGGCTACAGGCGCCAGGTGGGGACCCGGCGCCGATCAGCACCACGACCAGTATCGAACCAGCACCACGATCGCGACGAACCGCCGGCACGGCCAATTCACGCGATCTTTTTCGTCGGCGCGCGCACACGGGGGAGGATGTACGCATGCAGCCCAGAAACATGTCCATGAGCGGCGTCGTCGACCTCGCCGCGGTGAAGGCGGCCGGCGAGGCCAAGGCCAAGGCCGAGCAGGCCCGCGCCGAAGCGGCACGCCAGGCCGGCCAGGGTGGCGGGGCGGGCCCCTCCGCCGGCGCGGTGCCGCCGTCCGCGCTCGTCATCGACGTAGACGAGGCCGGTTTTGAACGCGATGTGCTCCAGCTCTCCGCCGAGGTCCCGGTCGTCCTGGACTTCTGGGCCGAGTGGTGCGAGCCGTGCAAGCAGCTCAGCCCGCTGCTGGAGCGTCTGACCGTCGAGGCGAACGGCCGCCTCGTGCTGGCCAAGGTCGACGTCGACGCCAACCAGATGCTGATGCAGCAGTTCCAGATCCAGGGCATCCCGGCTGTCTTCGCCGTCGTCGCCGGTCAGGTGCTGCCGCTCTTCCAGGGCGTGGCCCCCGAGCAGCAGATCCGCGAGACCCTGGCCCAGCTGGTGGAGGTCGCCGAGCAGCGCTTCGGGATCATCGGCATCGAGGTGGACCCGAACGCGGAAGGCGCCGCTCCGGCCGCCGCCGACGAGGCCGAGGCCCCGGCCGGCCCGTACGACGCCCTGCTGGAGGCGGCCGTCGTCGCGCTGGACGCCGGTGACCTGGCCGGCGCGGTGCAGGCGTACAAGAACGTGCTCGTGGACGACCCGGCCAACACCGAGGCCAAGCTGGGTCTGGCCCAGGCCGAGCTCCTCGCCCGCGTCCAGCACATGAACCCGCAGGCGGTGCGTACCGCGGCGGCCGAGAACCCGAAGGACCCGGCGGCCCAGATCGCGGCGGCCGACCTCGACCTGGTCGGCGGTCACGTGGAGGACGCGTTCGGGCGCCTGGTGGACACCGTGCGCGTCACGTTCGGTGACGACCGGGACGCGGTGCGGCTGCGGCTGCTGGAGCTGTTCGAGGTCATCGGCGCCGACGACCCGCGGGTGTCCACGGCGCGCACGGCGCTCGCGCGGGTGCTCTTCTAGGCCCGATCCGAGCCGATCCGGCCCGCTCCGGGCGGCCGACGATTTGTTGACACATAGCTAAACAGCGGCCGCGCTTTGCCAAAACTTGGTAATCGCGGCCGCTGTTACTCGCAGTAAATCGAACCCCGTGAACTGTCCGGTGTGTTCACCATTCCGCCGTTCTGTCGTGGCCCTGGGTAACACCCTGCGTTGCTGCCCGACCCCGGCAGGTCGTACTCAGGTTATCTGGCCGTTACCCGCCAGTAACGAACCCCCTTGTGCCCCGGCCGGGAATGGACCACGATCGGCGACGCTCGGTCCTTCCCGCAGAGCCGCTCACTCGGAGCCGCGGTGAAGGGTCCCCACCGAGCCGGCCTGTGGCAGTGGCACCGGCCGTGGGACAGGGGGGTCTCTGCCACACCGGCGGGGCCTGTCCTCCAGGTTGCGCGAACGCGTGGCCCAGTGGTTGTCGCTCGGGGGTGATCGCCGGTGTTTCGGACGTGGCACAGCCGCGGCCCGGCCGCCTGCGCTCCTTCCCGAGGACGTAGCACTTCTCCCATCCCAGGACGGGCACGGCCCGGACCGGAGATGTACGTCCGAGAAGGAGGAACGAAATGAGTTCTCAGGTTCGTGGCGGGACCAGATGGAAGCGCTTCGCGCTCGTCATGGTGCCGAGCATCGCGGCTACGGCCGCGGTCGGTGTGGGTCTGGCGCAGGGTGCCCTCGCGGCGTCGTTCAGCGTCTCCGGCCAGGACTTCAAGGTCTCGGCCGACAAGCTTGACGGTGACAACCTCATTCAGTACGGCGGTATCGCCGAGGGGCATGACCTCAAGGGCAATGCGCAGCACCACCCGGTCACCATCTCCGGGTTCAGCCACGCCGAGATCACCAACATGTGCCAGTCGCTGGTGACCCCGACGCCGCTGGGCAACATCACGCTGCAGCTGCGCACCGGCCACAAGGGCAAGCCGGCCGTCGCCGACAACATCTACCTGGATGTCGCCGAGCTCGACACCGACGCCGAGTTCAAGAACCTGGACATCGGCGTCGCAGTCGGCGACCCGAGCCACAAGACCAAGCCGCAGGCCGGCACGGTCGCCAGCCCGTACGCGTTCTCGCAGCGCGCCGACAAGGCGATCCTGACGAACGTGCGCCAGAAGGCGTGGGCGACGACGGCGGGAACCTTCAAGCTTCCCGACCTGAAGCTGCGCCTGCTCGGCGGCGACCAGCCGTGCTACCAGGACGCGAACTGATCCGTCCAGGCGAGTGACCGGAGGGGCGGTCGGCGGTGCACGTCGCCGCCCGCCCGTCCGGGCTCCACAGATCTCCGTACCACCGTTTCCAGGGAGCTGTTGTCCATGAACCCCCAGGCCCCGGTTTATGTTCGTGCTGAAGACGACGCCTGGCTCACCGTGGCGTGGTACCACTTCCACGCCTGGCGCGGGCGCCGTCCCTTCTGGGCCGGTCTGTTCACGTTCGTCAGCGGCTTCCCCATCGCGTACTTCCCGTACGCGGACCTCCGGCTCGGCAACCTCAGCCTCGCGATGGCCACCACCGGCGGCGCCGGGGCACTGATCATCGGTGTACTGCTGATCACGCTGGGCCTGGCCCTCTGGTTCCAGCAGGCCATCCGGGTCTTCGCCGGCGTCGCCTCGATCCTGCTGGCCCTGGTCTCGCTGCCGGTGTCCAACCTCGGCGGCTTCGGACTGGGCTTCGTGCCCGCCCTGATCGGCGGCGCGCTCGCGCTGTCCTGGTCCCCCGGGCAGCCGGCGGACGAGGAGCCGGCCGAACAGCGCCAGGACGCACTGGACATGGGCAAGGCGGAGGCGATGGCGGGACCCCAGGGCCTCCCGGGACAGCGCGAAACGGAAATGCCGGCACACGCGAGCGAGACGACTGCCCACGCCGATGGCGGGAGGAACAGTGCGGGGTGACGAGACGCAGCGGGGCGTGGCCCCAGGCGCAGAGTCCCGTGAGACCAAGGGGCCGCGCCACGCGGCGCCCAGGAAGTCGCTGCTGAACAAGATCCAGATACCCGTCGGCAAGACGATGGCGCTCGCGGCGATGCCGACGGCCGTGTTCGTCGGGATGGGCATGGCGCCGAAGCTCGCCGTGGCCGACGACAAGGAGATCCCCTTCGCGCCCGGCCCGTGCGTCACGCGGTCCGACGAACCCGCGGAGTCCGCGTCGAAGTCGCCGTCCCCCACGCCGTCGACGACGCCCTCGGCGAGCACCTCGCCCGGCGCGACGCCCTCGCCGTCCGCGTCGGCGGCGGCGAAGCCGAAGCCGAAGGCGAGTGCCTCGCCGTCGGCGACCCAGCCCCCGGCGAAGCAGGAGACGGCCCCGGCCGCCACCCCGACGCCGACCAAGAGCACGAACCCGCTGGATCCGCTGGGCGTCGGCGACGCGCTCAAGGGCCTCGTCGACGAGCTCGGCCGGCCCCTCAAGGACGGCCTGCCGAAGACGACCCCGACGCCCACCCCCACGCCCTCCACGACCGCCAAGCCGACCCCGGACCCGGCCGCGGACGCGATCCGGGACGCGGCGAAGCAGGCGGGCGTCGACGTCACGGAGCTGTCCGACGAGGTCAAGGACACCGCGAAGACCCCGAAGGACGAGACGGGCAAGGCGGGCGAGCGCGAGAACAAGGACAAGGACAAGGACAAGGACGAGGCCGAGCCCGAGGAGTCGAAGGACCCGGACGGGAAGCAACCCTTCCCCTGCCCGACCTACGACGCCAAGGCGCTGGCCGACGCCGAGCTGGAGCAGGGCATCCCGCTCCTGCCGGACGAGCCCTGGTACCTCGACAGCTCGCTGCTGACCCTCTACGGCCTGGACTACCACGGCATCGTCGAGGTGAAGACGGGCAGCGGCAAGATCAAGAAGGTGCTGAAGTTCACCGCGGACTCGCTGGACATCAAGGACCTGTACCAGACGGTTGGCAAGGACGGGAAGATCGCCCACCTGAAGTCCCGTCCGGGCTCCACGTCCAAGATCCGCGGCGGCACGGTGACGATGTACACCGAGAGCCTCAAGGGGAACCTGTTCGGACTGATCCCGATCGAGTTCACTCCGAACAGCCCGCCGCCCCTGAACGTCCCCTTCGCGTTCTTCACGAACGTCAAGGTCGTCCAGGCCGGCCAGTTCGGCGGCACCCTGACCGTCCCGGGCCTGAAGAACTACATCGGCCCGCCGGAGTAGTCCCGTACGACGGCCCCCACCCGGAACACGGTCACCTGGAAACACGGTCACCTGGAAACACGGTCACCCGGAGACACACCGAGGGCGGCACCCCGGATCCCGATCGGATCCGCGGTGCCGCCCTCGGTCTCTGTGCGGCAGAGTCCAGGCTTCAGGCGGTGCGGCGGCGTCAGTCGCGGCGGGCGTCGCCGCCCAGGTGGTGGACCCGGACCATGTTGGTCGTGCCCGGGACGCCGGGGGGCGAGCCGGCGGTGATGACCACGGTGTCGCCGTCGTTGTAGCGGCCGAGCTTGAGCAGCTCGCCGTCCACCAGGTCGACCATCGCGTCGGTGTTGTCCACGTGCGGGACGACGTACGACTCGACGCCCCAGCTCAGCGAGAGCTGGTTGCGGGTGTTCACGTCCGTGGTGAAGGCCAGGATCGGCTGCGTGGAGCGGTAGCGCGACAGGCGGCGGGCGGTGTCCCCGGACTGGGTGAAGGCGATGAGCGCCCGCCCGTCGAGGAACTCCGCGATCTCGCAGGCCGCGCGGGCGACGGAGCCGCCCTGGGTACGGGGCTTCTTGCCCGGGACCAGGGGCTGGAGGCCCTTGGAGAGGAGCTCCTCCTCGGCCGCCGTGACGATCTTCGACATCGTCTTGACGGTCTCGATCGGGTAGGCACCCACCGAGGACTCGGCGGACAGCATGACCGCGTCCGCGCCGTCCAGGATCGCGTTGGCGACGTCGGAGGCCTCGGCGCGGGTCGGTCGGGAGTTGGTGATCATCGACTCCATCATCTGGGTCGCGACGATCACCGGCTTTGCGTTGCGGCGGCACATCTCGATGAGCCGCTTCTGGACCATCGGGACCTTCTCGAGCGGGTACTCGACGGCCAGGTCGCCGCGGGCCACCATGACCGCGTCGAAGGCGTCGACCACGGCCGCCATGTTCTCGACGGCCTGCGGCTTCTCCACCTTGGCGATGACGGGGACCCGGCGGCCCTCCTCGTCCATGACCTTGTGGACGTCCTTGACGTCGTTGGCGTCGCGGACGAAGGACAGGGCGACCATGTCGCAGCCCATCCGCAGGGCGAAGCGGAGGTCGTCGACGTCCTTCTCCGACAGGGCGGGGACGTTCACGGCGGCACCCGGCAGGTTGATGCCCTTGTGGTCCGAGATGACACCGCCCTCGATGACGATGGTGCGGACCCGGGGGCCCTCGACCTCGGTCACCCGGAGCTCGACGTTGCCGTCGTTGATCAGGATCTGGTCACCCTTGGCGACGTCGCCCGGGAGACCCTTGTAGGTGGTGCCGCAGATGGACTTGTCGCCCGGGACGTCCTCGGTGGTGATGGTGAACTCGTCACCGCGCACCAGCTCGACGGGACCCTCGGCGAAGGTCTCCAGACGGATCTTCGGGCCCTGGAGATCGGCGAGGACGCCGACGGCGCGCCCGGTGTCCTCGGAGACCTGCCGGACGCGGTCGTACCGCTCCTGGTGTTCTGCCTGGGATCCGTGGCTGAAGTTGAATCGGGCCACGTTCATACCTGCCTCGATGAGCGCTTTCAGCTGCTCATACGAGTCGACGGCGGGGCCCAGCGTGCAGACGATTTTGGAACGGCGCATGACTGGATCCTATCGGTTTGTTTCGCAGCGGAATATTCCGTCTGGTGGAAAGTCCAAGTGACTACTGAGTAACGAGTGCGTACGCCTGGGTGGCG
Source organism: Streptomyces sp. NPDC046308 (assembly GCF_055588065.1). Taxonomy (NCBI): domain Bacteria; kingdom Bacillati; phylum Actinomycetota; class Actinomycetes; order Kitasatosporales; family Streptomycetaceae; genus Streptomyces; species Streptomyces sp. NPDC046308. Next base: position 335,741 of record NZ_JBVJFB010000003.1, on the reverse strand, counting down.
ATCTCCAGTTCCTCATCCGTCGGGACCACCGCCACGGCCACCCGTGCATACTCCGCCGAAACCAGCCGCGGCTCCCGGGAACGCGCCGCGTTGGCCTGCAGGTCCAGCGCCAGGCCCAGCTCGGCCAGGCCGTCCAGCGCGGCCTCGCGCACCTGGTGGGCGTTCTCGCCGACCCCGGCGGTGAACGCCACCGCGTCCACCCGCCCCAGGACCGCCGCGTAGGCGCCGATGTACTTCTTCAGCCGGTGGACGTACGCGGCGAAGGCGAGGCTCGCCGCCTCGTCGCCCTCGCCCGCCCGCCGGAGCACCTCGCGCATGTCGTTGTCGCCGCACATGCCCAGCAGACCGCTCTTCTTGTTCAGGAGCGAATCGATCTCATCCACCGAGAGGCCCCCCACCCGCGCCAGGTGGAAGACGACCGCCGGATCGACGTCGCCCGAACGGGTCCCCATGACCAGACCCTCCAGCGGGGTCAGGCCCATCGACGTCTCCACGCACACACCGCCCCGGACCGCCGAGGCGGAGGCGCCGTTGCCCAGGTGCAGCACGATCACGTTCACGTCCTCCACGGGCCTGCCGAGCAGCGCGGCCGTCGCCCGGGAGACGTAGGCGTGGGAGGTGCCGTGGAAGCCGTACCGCCGGATGGAGTACGCGTCCGCCGTCGCGGCGTCGATCGCGTACCGCGCCGCGTACTCCGGCATCGTCGAGTGGAAGGCGGTGTCGAAGACCGCCACCTGCGGGATGTCCGCGCGCAGCGCGCGCGCCACCTCGATGCCCGTCACGTTCGCCGGGTTGTGCAGCGGTGCCAGCGGGATCAGGTTCCGGATCTCCGCCAGTACCTCGTCGTCGATCACGGTCGGCTGGGTGAACCGCGTCCCGCCGTGCACCACCCGGTGCCCCACCGCGGCCAGTTCGGGGGAGTCCAGGCCCGTCCCGTCGGCGGCGAGCTCCGCGGCCACGGCCTTCAGCGCGGCCTCGTGGTCCGCGATCGGGCCGAGCTGCTCGCGCCTGCCGCCGGCGGCGCCCGGCCCGGTCAGCGGCTCGTGCACCAGCCGTGAGGTCTCCTCGCCGATCCGCTCCACCAGGCCGACCGCGAGCCGGGACCGGTCCGCCATGTCGAGGAGCTGGTACTTGACCGACGAGGAGCCGGAGTTGAGGACGAGTACGCGCGATGCGGTCACGATGAGGGTCTTTCCTTGTCTCGGGCGGTGGGGCGGGGGAGGGGGGTCAGGCGGAGGCCGCGGACGACGGCCCGCCCTGCGCCTGGATCGCGGTGATGGCCACGGTGGTCACGATGTCCGCCACGAGCGCGCCGCGCGAGAGGTCGTTGACCGGCTTGCGCAGCCCCTGGAGCACCGGGCCGACCGCCACCGCGCCCGCCGAACGCTGCACGGCCTTGTACGTGTTGTTGCCCGTGTTGAGGTCGGGGAAGATCAGCACCGTCGCGCGGCCGGCCACCTGCGATCCGGGCAGCTTGGTCGCGGCGACCGAGGGCTCCACCGCCGCGTCGTACTGGATCGGGCCCTCGACCTGGAGGTCGAGGCGCTGCTCGCGGACGAGCTCGGTGGCCTTGCGGACCTTGTCCACGTCCGCGCCCGAGCCGGAGGTACCCGTCGAGTACGAGAGCATCGCGATCCGCGGGTCGACGCCGAAGGCGGCGGCCGTGGCGGCCGACTGGACGGCGATGTCGGCGAGCTGCTCGGCGTTCGGGTCCGGATTGACGGCGCAGTCACCGTAGACGAGGACCCGGTCGGCCAGGCACATGAAGAAGACCGAGGAGACGATGGACGCCTCCGGCTTGGTCTTGATGATCTCGAAGGCCGGGCGGATGGTCGCCGCCGTGGAGTGCACCGCGCCGGAGACCATGCCGTCGGCCAGGCCCCGCTGGACCATCAGCGTGCCGAAGTAGTTGACGTCGGTGACCACGTCGTTGGCGAGCTCGACGGTCATGCCCTTGTGGGCGCGGACCGTGGCGTAGTACTCGGCGAAAGCTTCCCGCAGGGGAGAGGTCGCCGGGTCGATCAGCTGCGCGCCCGAGATGTCCACGCCGAGGTCGCCGGCCTTCTTCAGGATCGCCTGCTCGTCGCCCAGCAGCGTCAGGTCGCAGACGCCCCGGCGCAGCACCACGTCCGCGGCGCGCAGCACGCGCTCCTCGGTGCCCTCGGGCAGCACGACGCGGCGGCGCTCCGAGCGGGCCCGCTCCAGCAGCTCGTGCTCGAACATCATCGGGGTGACCCGCTCCGAGCGGGCCACCGAGAGCAGGTCGCGCAGCTCGACGGTGTCCACGTGCCGCTCGAAGAGGCCGAGCGCGGTCTCCAGCTTGCGCGGGGTCGCGGAGTTCAGCCGGCTCTGGAGCGAGAAGAGTTCGGCGGCGGTCGGGAAGCTGTTGCCGGCCACCGACACCACGGGCGTGCCCGGCGCCAGCTTCGAGGCGAGCGCCAGGACCTCCTTGCTGGGCCGCTCGTTCAGGGTGAGCAGCACGCCGGCGATCGGCGGGGTGCCCGAGGTGTGCGCGGCCAGCGCGCCGACGACCAGGTCGGAGCGGTCTCCGGGGGTCACCACCAGGCAGCCGGGGGTCAGGGCGTTCAGGAAGTTCGGCAGCATGGCGCCGCCGAAGACGAAGTCCACGGCGTCGCGGGCCAGCCCGGCCTCGTCGCCGAGGAGCACCTCGCCGCCGAGCGCCCGGGTGATCTGGGCGACGGTCGGGGCGGAGAGCGACTTGTCGTCCGGCAGCACGTAACAGGGCACGGGGAGCCGGGCGGCCAGCCGCTCGGCTATGAGGTCGCGGTCCTCCGGGGCCACCCGGTTGACGACCATCGCGACGACGTGGCAGCCCAGGGTCTCGTAGGCGCGGTAGGCGTTGCGGGCCTCGGCGCGCACCGCCTCGGCGTGGTGCCTGGTGCCGCCGACGACGGGGACCACGAGCGCGCCCAGCTCGTTGGCGAGGCGGGCGTTGAGCGCCAGCTCGTCCGGGAGGTTGGTTTCCGCGTAGTCGGTGCCGAGCACGAGCATGACCTCGTAGTCGCGGGCCACCCGGTGGTAGCGGTCGACCAGCCGGGAGACGAGCTCGTCGGTGCCCTTCTCGGCCAGGATCGCCGAGGCCTCCTGGTACTCCATCCCGTACGCGGTCGCGGAGTCCTGCTCGATCCGGTAGCGGGCCTTCAGGAGCTCGAAGAGGCGGTCCGGTCCGTCGTGGAGCAACGGACGGTAGACGCCGACCCGGCCCGTCCGCCGGGTCAGGAGCTCCATGATCCCCAGCTCGACGACCTGGCGGCCGTCGCCCCGCTCGATACCGGTCACGTACACGCTGCGCGTCACGCCCGCACTCCGTCCCCTGCTGTGGATGTCTGTTTGGTCTGCCCTGACCCCTTGACAATACCTCTGCCAATAGATAGGGCGCCCCCCGGGAAAGGGCCTGGCCAGGAGGGTCGAAAGGCCCGGGAACGCGAGCCGCACAGAACGCGCGGCACCCCGGGCCCGTGGAACAATCGGACAGGCTTCACCATTACGCCCTTCATATGTACGGCAGGAGACACAGCACGATGCGTATCGGAGTTCTCACCGCAGGCGGCGACTGTCCGGGGCTCAACGCTGTCATCCGGTCGGTCGTACACCGGGCCCTGGTCGGGCACGGGGACGAGGTCATCGGTTTCGAGGACGGGTTCAAGGGCCTCCTCGACGGCCACTTCCGCCCCCTCGACATCAATGCCGTCAGCGGCATTCTCGCCCGCGGCGGCACGATCCTCGGCTCGGCGCGCATGGAGCGCGCCCGCCTGCACGAGGCCGCCGAGAACGCCGCCGAACTGGCGACGCGCTACGGCATCGACGCCCTCATCCCGATCGGCGGCGAAGGCACCCTGACCGCCGCCCGGATGCTGTCGGACGCCGGGATGCCGGTCGTCGGCGTGCCCAAGACCATCGACAACGACATCTCCTCCACCGACCGCACCTTCGGCTTCGACACCGCCGTCATGGTCGCCACCGAGGCCATCGACCGCCTCAAGACCACCGCCGAGTCCCACCAGCGCGTGATGGTCGTCGAGGTGATGGGCCGCCACGCGGGCTGGATCGCCCTGGAGTCCGGCATGGCCGGCGGCGCCCACGGCATCTGCCTGCCGGAGCGCCCCTTCGAGGTGGACGCCCTGGTGAAGATGGTGGAAGAACGATTCTCCCGCGGCAAGAAGTTCGCCGTCATCTGCGTCGCCGAGGGCGCGCACCCGGCCGACGGTTCCATGCCGTACGAGAAGGGCGCCATCGACCAGTACGGTCACGAGCGCTTCGCCGGCATCGGCAACCGCCTCGCGATCGAGCTGGAGCACCGCCTCGGCAAGGAGGCCCGCCCGGTCATCCTCGGCCACGTCCAGCGCGGCGGCGTGCCCACCGCGTACGACCGCGTGCTCGCGACCCGCTTCGGCTGGCACGCCGTCGAGGCCGTCCACCGAGGCGACTACGGCAACATGACCGCGCTGCGCGGCACCGACATCGTGATGGCCCCGCTCGCCTCCGCGACCACCGAGCTGAAGACGGTCCCCGACGACCGCATGTACGAGGCGGAGTCCGTCTTCTGACCCGCCCGGCCGGGACCCGCGCCCCTGCCGGGCCGGGAGCTCCGGCCCCGTTGTCCCGCCGGACGGCCCCGGAGCCGGTGCTCCGGGGCCGCTCTGCGCCTCCGTGCCCGCCCGCCCGGTCCCGCTGGTTAGGATTCCGGCCGGGGGACCGGCCGGCCGAGTCGTGTGACGGACCGGGCCCGCACGCCGGGCCCCCTCCACCACCCGCACGCACTCGATGGAAAGGTGCCCCCCTCCCGTGGCGACCAGCTCCGCCGTCCGGACCGCCGAGCCGGTCGAGAACCCACCGGGACCCCGGGTCACCGGCCCCGCCGCACGGCGCAGCCCCACGGTCCTCGCCGCGGCCCTCACCGCGTCCTGGGCGGTGCCGCTGCTGCTCCACGCCGTGGCCCTCGACGTGCTGCTCCTCCCCGTCCTGGTCCTGACCATCGCCGCCCTGATCCGCGTCGGCGGCGGACTGCTCGACCGTCTCGTGATCGCGGCCTTCCTGCTCTGCGGCGCCGTGATGGGCTTCGGCCTGCTCTTCTCCGTTTGGCCGTGGGGCCTGGCCCCCGTGCCCGGGGCCGGTCTGCTGCTGACGGTCGCCTCCGTCTCCGGCTGGCTGGCCCGCCGCCGGCCCCGCATCCCGCTGCGGCTGCGCGGCTCGGACGCGCTGGTCGCCGGCACCGTGGCCGTGGTCTGGCACTACGTCCACCACCCGGTGGCCGGCAGGTCGGCCGCCGACCGGCTGGCCTACTTCGTCACGTCCGAGGACCGGATGGGGCACTTCTCGTACTTCACCGGCATCCGGCAGGTCGGCGGCTACGCCTTCCTCCACCAGGACGCCGCCCGGACGTACATGATGACGCCGTCCGAGGCGGTCTACCCGCAGGGCTCCCACTTCCTGCTGGCCTGGGTCGACGCCCTGGTGACCTCCTCGGCCGGGGCGGGCTCCGCCCTCGCCATGACGAACCGGTACTTCCTCTACGTCCTGGCCGCCTACGCACTGTTCTGCGGGGCGCTGGTCTGGGCCGCCCGCTGGATCGGCGGCCCCCGCCTGCGCGGCTGGCGCGCGGCCGCGGTCTGCGCCACCGCCGCCGCGGTCATGATGTCCGGATCGATGGCGGAGCTGATCGAGCGGGGCTTCGACTCCGAGACCATCGGCCTGCTGTTCCTGGCCGTCGCCCTGGCCCTGCTCGTGCGGCCCGCGGCGGGCCGCACCGAGTTCGTCCTCCTCGCGGCGGCCGGCCTGATCGCCGTCACCTACGTCTACAACCTCTACGGCGCCCTCGTCGGCATCGCCCTGGTCGCGGTGCTGCTCGTCCACCGCCGCCGGTTCGCCGGCCGGTGGATCCCGGTCCTCGGGGCCCTGGCGGCCGCCACCCTCGTGGCGGGACTGCCCAGCGCCTTCTCCGTCCTCACCAAGCTGGACGTCGCCAAGACCTCGAACCTGGCCGGCCCGATGGTCATCCCCGACCGCCCGGTGTTCATCGGGCTCGGACTGCTCGCCGTGGTCGCTGCCACCCTCCCGGTGAACCGCCGGACGGGCACCGGGCGGACGCTGCTGGCCCTGGTCCTCGGCGGGGCCGCGCTGATCGGCGTCTTCGGCGCCTGGCAGAAGCACACCATCGGCTACTACTCGTACTACTTCGAGAAGCTGACCGCCGCCGGGCTGGTGATCGCCCTGCTCTCGCTCGGCCTGACCGGACTGATGCTGCCGCCCGCCGGCGGGACGACGGGCCCCGCGCTGCGCCGCCGCGCGGACCTCCTGCTGCGTTCCTGCCTCGCGGCGGCCGCGGCGCTGGCGCTGTTCGGCGGCGTCCAGTGGGGCGTGCCCTCCGGCTGGGGCCACCCCTCGGCCTGGTACGGAAGCCCCCTGCTCAAGTGGAGCCGGGGCGAGGCCAAGAGCGGCGACATCGGCCCGCCGGCCGCCGCCCTCACCGGGCGCGACCTGCCCGGCGTCACCTCCCCGGTGATCGCCCTGTACGGCAACGACGCCTATCTCAACCTCCGGTCGACCTTCCTCGCCCAGATCCTCACCCACCAGGCCGGCAACATGGTCGGGCTGTACGAGGTCTTCTACGTCAAGGTCGGCGGACCCGCGACGGCCGGGGAGGAGGAGTACCAGGCGTCGCTGGGCCACCTGAAGACCGCGATCGCCTCGTGCCCGGCCCCGCCGACCGTCCTGGTGGGCGACCAGAGGACCGCCGACCGGCTCAGGAGCGACCTGGCGGCCGCCGGCAGCGCGGCCACCGTGGTCCACGCGCCGCTGCCCTAGGTCTCCTGGGCGCGGGTCAGGTCGTGCCACCCGCGAGCTGCCAGAAGCGGTCCACGATCCCGACGAGGAACTCGCGGCCGGCGTCGCCGCTGCCGGCCTCGCCCCCGCCGCCGCCCCAGCTGAGCGTCGCCACCATCCGCGACTGGTAGTCGCCGTGCAGCTGCTCCAGCATCCATTCCAGGTTGGCCTTGGGGATCGGCAGCAGCTTGCCGAGCGGTTTCACGTACGCCTGCCAGCGCGTGGTCACCGCACTGCGCAGCAGGTCGGCCAGCTCCTCCTGTTTGCCGGTGGCCGTCACGAACTGGGCCAGCGTCAGACCGAGCACCGAGGCGAGGGCGGCGGACTGGCGTTCGTTGCCCTTCCAGCGCCCGGTGTCCTCCATCTTCTGGTACGAGCTCGTCTCCAGTCCGATCCGCCGGGCCAGTTCGTCCGCGGCGAGCCCCCGGGCCATCCGGTGCTCCCGCAGGGTGACCGGCTCGGCGAGCAGCTCCCCGGGAGCGCACCACAGCACACCGGCGAGCGCCGTGAGCTCGGCCGCAGAGGGCGATATCTCGCCACGCTCCCAGGCCATCACCGTCTCGGGCGCGACGACGAGTCCGTACTGGGCACGCAGGCCGTAGGCGACGTGTCCGGGAGCCATGCCCAGGGCCGCGCGCAGACGACGCGCGGCGGGGGCATTGAAAGGTGGGCTGGAGTGCACACCGCACACCGTAGGAGTGGCCGGGCGACGGCGCCTACAGACCAAACAAACAAGCCCATACCTCGTAGGAACGTCCTATGGAGAGAGGGGCTTTCGTCGGGTTTCCGGGCGACTGTCCGGTAATCGGTGAGCTCGAAGATCCTTTGTTATGCGTACGGTTCCAGCCAACGCCCGCCGGCGCAAGAGTCGTCACACCCTCCACACAAGATGAACCGGACACCTATTCCGTACGTGCTCTTATGCGGGGCCCTCGCCCACGGGGGTGCCGAGGGCCCCTTCCGCTTCCTCCTCTGGCGCTGACCTGCTAGGGCCTGAGCCAGACCGTCGCCAGCGGCGGGAGGGTCATGCGCAGACTGGCCGGGCGGCCCTGCGCCGGCACCGGCTCCGCCCGCAGCGGCTGCGTGTGGTGGACGCCGCTGCCGCCGTAGACCTGGAGGTCGGTGTTGAGGACCTCCCGCCACAGCGGCACCTCCTCCGGCACGCCGATCCGGTAGCCGTGCCGGACCACGGGCGAGAAGTTCGACACCGCCAGAAGCTGCGAACCGTCCTGCGCGTAGCGCAGGAAGGCGAACACGTTGTCCTCCGCGGCGTCCGCCTCCACCCAGGCGAAGCCCTCCGGCACGGTGTCCCGCTCCCACAGCGCCGGCGCCGCCGTGTACGTGCGGTTCAGGTCGCGCACCAGGGTCCGTACGCCCCGGTGGTCACCGGCCGCCGCGTAGGAGTCGTCCAGCAGCCACCAGTCCGGCCCGTACGCCTCCGACCACTCCGAGCCCTGGGCGAACTCCTGCCCCATGAACAGCAGCTGCTTGCCCGGGTGGGCCCACATGAAGCCGAGGTACGCCCGGTGCGCGGCCCGCTTCTGCCACCAGTCCTCCCCGGGCATCTTGGACACCAGCGAGCCCTTGCCGTGCACCACCTCGTCGTGCGAGATCGGCAGCACGTAGTTCTCGCTGAAGGCGTAGATCATCCCGAAGGTCATGTCGTGGTGGTGGTACTTGCGGTGCACCGACTCCTTCGACATGTAGCGCAGGGTGTCGTGCATCCAGCCCATGTTCCACTTCAGGCCGAAGCCGAGCCCGCCCGAGTCCGTCGGCCGCGTCACGCCGTTCCAGGCCGTGGACTCCTCGGCGATCGTCACCACCCCCGGGCAGCGCCGGTACACGGTCGCGTTCATCTCCTGGAGCAGCGCCACCGCGTCCAGGTTCTCCCGCCCGCCGTGCTCGTTCGGCGACCATTCGCCCTCGCCGCGCGAGTAGTCGAGGTAGAGCATCGAGGCCACCGCGTCCACGCGCAGCCCGTCCACGTGGAACTCCTCGCACCAGTACACGGCGTTGGCGACGAGGAAGTTGCGGACCTCCTTGCGGCCGTAGTCGAACTCCAGCGTCCCCCAGTCCGGGTGCGCGGCCCGGCGCGGGTCCTGGTGCTCGTACAGCGGCCGCCCGTCGAACTCCGCGAGCGCCCAGTCGTCGCGCGGGAAGTGCGCCGGCACCCAGTCGACGATCACCCCGATCCCGGCCCGGTGCAGCGCGTCCACGAGGAAGCGGAAGTCGTCGGGGGTGCCCATCCGCGAGGTCGGCGCGTAGAAGCCGGTGACCTGGTAGCCCCAGGAGCCCCCGAAGGGGTGCTCGGCGACCGGCATCATCTCCACGTGCGTGAAGCCCAGCTCCTTGACGTACGCGGGAAGCTGCTCGGCGAGCTGCCGGTACGAGAGCCCGGGCCGCCAGGACGCCAGGTGCAGCTCGTACACGGAGAAGGGGGCCTGGTGCGGGGGCCTCTCCCCGCGCCGTGCCATCCACTCCGCGTCCTGCCACACGTGGGAGGAGGCGGTGACCACCGACGCGTTCGCCGGGGGGACCTCCGCGGACCGGGCCATCGGGTCGGCGCGCAGGGTGTGACTGCCGTCCGGGCGCGTGATGTCGTACTTGTAGAGCGCACCGGCGCCCACACCGGGCAGGAACAGCTCCCACACGCCGCTCGCGCCGAGCGAGCGCATCGGGTAGGCGACGGAGTCCCAGTACGAGAAGTCCCCGCTGACGCGGACCCCCTGGGCGTTCGGCGCCCACACCGTGAACCGGGTCCCGGCCACGCCCTGGTGCTCCATCGGCTGGGCGCCGAGCGCCGTCCACAGCTGCTCGTGGCGGCCCTCGCCGATCAGGTGCAGGTCCAGCTCGCCGAGGGCGGGCAGGAACCGGTACGGGTCGTGGACCTCGATCTCGTCGCTGTCGTAGGTCACCAGCAGCCGGTACTCGGGCACGCCGGTCAGCGGCAGCAGCCCGGAGAACAGCCCGTCGCCCTCGTCCAAGAGTTCGGTCCGCAGCCCCTTGGCGACGATGGTGACCGCCTTGGCGTAGGGGCGCAGCACGCGGAATGCCACCCCGCCCCGCGTGGTGCGGGCGCCCAGCACCCCGTGCGGATCGTGGTGGCGGCCCTCCAGCAGCCGGGCCCGTTCCTCACCGCCGAGCGCGGGCGCCGGCCGGACCCCGCGCGCGGGAGCGGCGCGGCGGGCGCGGGGCGCGCGGGGCTTCTTCGCCGCCGCCGGGGCGGGTACGGCTTCGTCGGGGACGGTCGGTGACGGCTGTCGTGCGGCGCTCACGCGAGCGGCCTCCTCGGGGGCTTCGGGCGGGGATGGGGATGCGGGGAGATGGAACCGGGGGCGGGCGGGGTCGGCGGCACGCGGTGCGCGGGTCGCGCGGGTTCCGAGAGCCGCCGGATCGCGGCCATCGGGACGTGCAGCCAGTCGGGACGGTGCCGGGACTCGTAACGGGCCTCGTACACCGCCTTGTCGGTCTCGTATGCCCGCAGCAGTACGGGATCCTCGCGGGGGTCCCGGCCGGTGGTGCGGGCGTAGCCCTCGCAGAAGGCGGCCCGGCAGTCGTCCGCCCAGGCGGGGGCGAACGGCCGGTGCGAGCGGGCGGCGTAGTCGAAGGAGCGCAGTATCCCGGCGATGTCGCGGACCGCCGGTTCGGGACGGCGCCGGTCGGCCAGCGGCCGGGCCGGCTCGCCCTCGAAATCGATCAACGACCAGCTGCCGTCGAGGGTGCGCAGGGTCTGACCCAGATGGAGGTCCCCGTGGATCCGCTGGGCGGGCACCCCCGCCCCCCGGGAGGCGGCCAGGGCGTCGAAGGCCCCCCGCAGCCCCGCCTCGTAGGGCCGCAGGGCCGGCACCTCCCGCGCGGTCGCGGCCAGCCGGGCGGTCATCCCGGCGGCCAGCCGGGCGGTCTGCTCCGGGCCGAGCGCGACGGTGGGCAGCGCGGCGGCGAGCGCGCTGTGCACCTCCGCGGTGGCCCGGCCGAGGGCGTGCGCCTCGGCGGTGAAGTCGGCCCCGGCGCCGAGCCGGCGCAGCGCGAGCTGCCAGCCGTCGTCGGAGCCGCGCAGGTACGGCTGGAGCACGCCCAGGGTCAGCGACTCGCTCCCGGGCGGCTCGGCCTCGTACCAGGCGACGGGGGCCGGGACGCGGGTGCAGCCGGCGGCCGCCAGGGCCCGGGGCAGCTCCAGGTCCGGGTTGACCCCGGGGCCGACCCGGCGGAACACCTTCAGGATGAACGAATCTCCATAGATCAAGGAGGAGTTGGTCTGCTCTCCGGAGAGGGGCCGGGGGGAGAGCCCCGCCGGGATCGGCGTGGCCGGGTCCCGGTCGAAGCGCAGCGGGCCCAGCACCCCGGGGGAGCGCAGCCGCTCCAGCAGCATCGTCGCGAGCCGCGGGTCGCCCAGGGCCTCGTAGACCGCCCGGCCGGCGTACGGGCCGTCCTCGGCATGGCCGATGAGGGTGGCCGCGAGCGCGGGCGGCAGGGAGGGGCGGATGCCCAGGAGCAGTTGGTAGCAGTCCCCGTCGACGTCGAGGAGCAGGTGCAGCATCCCGGGGGTCGATCCCGGTGGCAGCAGCTCGGCCGCCGAGACGGCCCTGAGGCTGCCGATGGTGCGGCCCTTGCCCGCGAACCAGCGCTGAGCGGGCAGCCAGGCCCTCAGCATCGGTTCCAGCGGGGCGATCCCGGCGGCCCGGTCGGCCGTCAGCCGGCTCCGGGCGGATGCAGCCTCCGACATGGCGTCGCGTCCTTTCCCCGGGCCGTCACAGAATGCGCAGAGTGTCCCGGATGCGCGGCAGTTGCTTATCCGGCATGTGCGAGTGTCGGGTCAGGATGGTCCGTACAGGGGCGGGCGATTGACCCATTCGAGCTGCCCGCCCCTCCTCCGGCCGCTAACCGTCGCGTTGCTCGCCGCGTAGCTCGCCGCGCTTCTCGGTCCGCAGCCGGAACCAGTAGAAGCCGTGTCCCGCCAGCGTCAGCAGGTACGGCCACTCACCGATCGGCGGGAAGCGCACGTCGCCCGTGAGCTCCACCGGGACCCGTCCGTTGAACGACCGAAGATCCAGCTCGGTGGGCTGCGCGAAGCGCGAGAAGTTGTGCACGCACAGCACCAGGTCGTCCCCGTACTCGCGGAGGAACGCGAGCACAGCCGGGTTGGACGAGGGCAGTTCGGTGTACGAGCCGAGTCCGAAGGCCGGGTTGGCCTTGCGGATCTCGATCAGTCTGCGGGTCCAGTGCAGCAGTGAGGAGGGCGACGCCATGGCCGCCTCGACATTGGTGACCTGGTACCCGTGGACCGGGTCCATGATGACCGGCAGGTTCAGCCTGCCCGGATCGCAGGAGGAGAAACCGGCGTTGCGGTCCGGAGTCCACTGCATCGGGGTGCGCACCCCGTCGCGGTCGCCCAGCCAGATGTTGTCGCCCATGCCGATCTCGTCACCGTAGTAGAGCACCGGCGAGCCCGGGAGGGACAGCAGCAGGGCGGTGAACAGCTCCATCTGGTTGCGGTCGTTGTCGAGGAGCGGGGCGAGCCGGCGCCGGATGCCGATGTTGGCCCGCATCCGCGGGTCCTTGGCGTACTCGGCGTACATGTAGTCGCGCTCTTCGTCCGTGACCATCTCGAGGGTGAGCTCGTCGTGGTTGCGCAGGAAGATGCCCCACTGGCAGCGGTCCGGGATCGCCGGTGTCTTGGCCAGGATTTCCGAGACGGGGTAGCGGGACTCTCTTCGCACGGCCATGAAGATGCGCGGCATGACGGGGAAGTGGAAGGCCATGTGGCACTCGTCCCCGCCCTTGGCGAAGTCCCCGAAGTAGTCGACCACGTCCTCGGGCCACTGGTTGGCCTCGGCGAGCAGCACGGTGTCGGGGTAGTGCGCGTCGATCTCGGCCCGCACCCGCTTCAGGAGCCGGTGGGTGCGGGGAAGGTTCTCGCAGTTGGTGCCCTCCTCGGCGTACAGGTAGGGCACCGCGTCGAGTCTGAAGCCGTCGATCCCGAGGTCCAGCCAGAACCGCAGCGCGGAGATGATCTCCTCGACCACGGCCGGGTTCTCGTAGTTGAGGTCCGGCTGGTGCGAGAAGAAGCGGTGCCAGTAGTACTGCTTGCGCACCGGGTCGTACGTCCAGTTGGAGGTCTCGGTGTCGACGAAGATGATGCGGGCGTCCTGGTACTGCTTGTCGTTGTCGGCCCACATGTAGTAGTCGCCGTACGGGCCGTCCGGGTCCTTGCGCGACTGCTGGAACCACTCGTGCTGATCGCTGGTGTGGTTCATGACGAAGTCGATGATCACCCGCATGCCGCGGGTGTGCGCCGCGTCCACGAACTCCACGAAGTCGGCGAGGTCCCCGAACTCCGGGAGGACGGAGGTGTAGTCGGAGACGTCGTAGCCCCCGTCGCGCAGGGGCGAGGCGAAGAACGGCGGCAGCCACAGGCAGTCGACGCCGAGCCACTGGAGGTAGTCCAGTTTGGCGGTGAGCCCCTTGAGGTCCCCGACGCCGTCGCCGTTGCTGTCGTGGAAGGAGCGGACGAGGACCTCGTAGAAGACGGCCCGCTTGAACCAGTCGGGATCGCGGTCCTTGGCGGGGGTGTCCTCGAAGGTGTCGTGGACGGGATCGTTGATCATCATGTGGTGGGTGACCCTCCGGTGGGCGGGGACGGTCGCAGAGCGGCCAGTACGTGCGCGGGCGTTCGGCCCGGCTCTAGGCGCACGTAGTTCGCCCTGCCCCAGTGATAGGTCTCGCCGGTGAGCTCGTCGCGCACCGCGAGGGACCCGTGCCAGTCGAGGCCGAGTACCGGCATGTCCAACGAGACCGTCGCCTCCTGGGTGTGGTGCGGATCGAGGTTGACGACCACCAGTACGGAATTGGCTCCGGCGTGCTTCGAATAGGCGATCACCTGTTCGTTGTCGGTCGAGTGGAAGTGGATGTCGCGCAGCTGCTGGAGCGCGGGGTTGCGGCGGCGCAGCCGGTTCAGGGCGGTGATCAGCGGGGCGATGGTGCGGCCCTCGCGGTCGGCGGCCTCCCAGTCGCGGGGCCGGAACTCGTACTTCTCCGAGTCCAGGTACTCCTCGCTGCCGCGGCGCACCGGGGTGTTCTCGCAGAGCTCGTAGCCGGCGTAGACCCCCCAGGTGGGGGAGAGGGTGGCGGCGAGGACCGCCCGGACCTCGAAGGCGGGGCGGCCGCCGTCCTGCAGGTACTCGTGGAGGATGTCCGGGGTGTTCACGAAGAAGTTCGGCCGCATGACGGAGGCCGAGGCGGTGCCGGACAGCTCGGTCACGTACTCGGTCAGCTCGGCCTTGGTGTTGCGCCAGGTGAAGTACGTGTACGACTGCTGGAAGCCGACCGCGGCCAGCGCGCGCATCATGGCGGGACGGGTGAAGGCCTCCGCCAGGAAGATCACGTCGGGATCGGACTTGTTGATGTCCGCGATCACCTTCTGCCAGAAGACCACCGGCTTGGTGTGCGGATTGTCGACGCGGAAGATGCGGACCCCGTGGTCCATCCAGTGCCGCAGGATCCGGCAGGTCTCCTCGACGATGCCGGCCATGTCGGTGTCGAAGTGGATCGGGTAGATGTCCTGGTACTTCTTCGGCGGGTTCTCGGCGTACGCGATCGTCCCGTCGGCCCGGTGGCGGAACCACTCCGGGTGCTTCTCCACCCACGGGTGGTCGGGGGAGCACTGGAGGGCGAAGTCCAGCGCGATCTCCAGGTGCAGCTCGCGGGCGCGCGCGACGAACGCGTCGAAGTCCTCGATGGTGCCGAGCTCCGGGTGGACGGCGTCGTGCCCGCCCTCGGTCGACCCGATCGCCCAGGGCACGCCCGGATCCCAACTCCCTGCGGACAGGGTGTTGTTCGGACCCTTGCGGAAGGTGCTGCCGATCGGGTGGATCGGTGGCAGGTAGACCACGTCGAAGCCCATCGCGGCGATGGCGGGCAGCCGCTCCGCGGCGGTCCGGAAAGTGCCGCTGACCGGCGCCTCGCCGGGCTCCAGCACCGCCCCCTCCGAGCGCGGGAACATCTCGTACCAGGAGCCGAAGAGGGCCCGCTTGCGCTCGACGAGCAGCGGCAGCGGCTTGGAGGCGGTGACCAGCTCCCGGTAGGGGCGCCTGGCGAGCGCCGCGTCCACGGCGGGGTCGAGGGCGGCGGCGTGACGTTCGGCGGCCGGCCGGTCCTCGTCGCGCATGATCTCGGCGGCGGCCAGCACGGCCTCGCGGCCGTCGCGCTTGGTGATCCGGGTCCCGGCCCGCTCGTAGAGCTCGGCGCCCTCCAGCAGCATCAGCCCGGTGTCGATGCCGGCCGGGATCTTGATCGCGGCATGGGCCCGCCAGGTGGCCACCGGGTCGCTCCACGCCTCGACGGTGTACGTCCACCTCCCCTCGCTGTCGGCACAGACGCGGGCCCCCCAGCGGTCGGTGCCGGGGGCGAGCTCGCTCAGCGGTACGGGGGGCCGCAGCCGCCCGCTCGGATCGCGCAGGACGACGTGCGCCGCGACGGCGTCGTGGCCCTCGCGGAACACGGTGGCCGAGATCTCGAAGACCTCGTCCACGACCGCCTTGGCGGGTCTGGCGCCGCAGTCGACGGCGGGGCGGACGTCCAGCACGGGAATGCGACCGATCATGATGGGATCACCTGGGGGCAGTTCGCAGGGCTCGGTGACAACAGGCCAGTCGGAGTCACGACTGGTAGTGCACGCTCTGTTCGCTCTGTTTCTAGCCGCTCGGAAGACGGCTGGGCTGCGGGCATGGCCGCTCCTGTCCGCGTTCACTCGGGTGGCGGGGAGAGGGTTTGTGGGCGGGTGCCTCGTGCTGTACCACGTGTACCCGGGGAGCCCTTCCCACTCTCGTCCCGCCCAATCCGCGCGCTCGGTTAACTACTCGTACGTAGTGGAACGGGCAATACCAAGCCCCGGATCGACATCCGGGCGGGGCTCCGTCAAGTCGGCCGGTACTAGGTGACGTAGGGCCGACACCACCTGTCCCACAGATCTCCCGGGCCCCGCACGGACCGCCCGAACGAGTGGCCGGGAGACAGGGCCTCGGGACGCGGATACCCCGGCGAACGGCGTGTGCACGACGGGGGGAGGGGATTCGGCCAGGGCCCGCGGACCCCGGCACGGGGCGGGCGGCGGCGGGCCGGCCGCCGCCGGAGGCGTTATGGCCGGAACACGCGGGCCTCGCTAGCCTTCCCGGGGTGATGCGCGGGTGCACAGCGTGGTGCGGCCGCTCCGATCCGCAATCCCCTGCGAAGGTGGAACGTGTGAAGGCTATCCGTCGATTCACCGTGCGCCCCGTCCTCCCGGAATCCCTGCTGCCGCTCACCGACCTCGCGCGCAATCTGCGCTGGTCGTGGCATGCCGAGACCCGTGAACTCTTCCAATCCGTCGACCCCGAGGGCTGGCAGGCCGCCGGCGGCGATCCCGTCCGGCTGCTCGGCACCGTCTCCGCCGCCCGCCTCGCCGAACTCTCCGCAGACCGCCGCTTCCTGCGGCGCCTCGCCGTCGTCGCCGCCGACCTCGACGACTACGTCAACGGCGGGAGGTGGTACCAGAGCCACGAGAACGGCGCGGAATTGCCCGCCGCCATCGCCTATTTCTCCCCCGAGTTCGGGATCACCGCCGCCCTGCCGCAGTACTCCGGCGGCCTCGGCATCCTGGCCGGGGACCACCTGAAGGCCGCCAGTGACCTCGGCGTCCCGCTCATCGGGGTGGGACTGCTCTACCGGCACGGCTACTTCCGGCAGTCGCTGTCCCGCGACGGCTGGCAGCAGGAGCACTACCCCGTACTCGATCCCAACGAGCTCCCCCTCGGCCTGCTCCGCCAGGAGGACGGGACCCCCGCCCGGGTCTCGCTGACCCTGCCCGGCGGCCGCGCCCTGCACGCGCACATCTGGCAGGCCCGCGTCGGCCGGGTGCCGCTGCTGCTCCTGGACTCCGACGTCGAGGACAACGACGCCGTCGCCCGCGAGGTGACCGACCGGCTCTACGGCGGCGGCAGCGACCACCGGCTGCTCCAGGAGATGCTGCTCGGCATCGGCGGTGTCCGCGCCGTCCGGCTCTACTGCGGGCTCAGCGGCCACCCCGCCCCCGAGGTCTTCCACACCAACGAGGGCCACGCCGGCTTCCTCGGGCTCGAACGCATAAGGGAACTGGAACGGGAGCAGGGGCTCGGCTTCGACGCCGCCGTCGAGGCGGTGCGCGCCGGGACCGTGTTCACCACGCACACCCCCGTCCCGGCCGGCATCGACCGCTTCGAGCGGGCCCTGGTCGCCCGGCACTTCGGGGACGGCGGGGAACTGCCCGGCGTCCCGGTCGAGCGGATCCTGGAGCTCGGCGCCGAGACCTATCCCGGCGGCGACCCCGGCGTCTTCAACATGGCCGTGATGGGACTGCGGCTGGCCCAGCGCGCCAACGGGGTGTCCACCCTGCACGGCGCGGTCAGCCGGGAGATGTTCGCCGGCCTGTGGCCCGGCTTCGACCCGGCCGAACTGCCCATCACCTCCGTGACCAACGGGGTGCACGCCCCGACCTGGGTGGCCCCCGAGGTGGTCCGGCTCGGCATCCGCCAGATCGGCGCGGGCCGCACCGAGGACGCCCTGTCGGTCGGCGGCTCCCACCGCTGGGACGCCGTCGCCGAGATCCCCGACCAGGACGTGTGGGACCTGCGGCGGGTGCTCCGGGAGCAGCTGGTGCAGGAGGTACGGGACCGGCTGCGGGCCTCGTGGCTCCAGCGCGGGGCCGCCGCCGCGGAGCTGGGCTGGGTGGACTCCGTCCTCGATCCCGACGTGCTGACCATCGGCTTCGCCCGGCGCGTGCCCTCGTACAAGCGGCTGACGCTGATGCTGCGCGACCCCGACCGGCTGCGCAGGCTGCTGCTGGACCCGGACCGGCCGGTGCAGATCGTGGTCGCGGGCAAGGCCCATCCGGCCGACGACGGCGGGAAGCGGCTGGTGCAGGAACTGGTGCGGTTCGCGGACGACCCGCGGGTGCGGCACCGGATCGTCTTCCTGCCCGACTACGGCATGGCCATGGCGCAGAAGCTCTACCCGGGCTGCGACGTCTGGCTGAACAACCCGCTGCGGCCGCTGGAGGCGTGCGGGACGAGCGGGATGAAGGCCGCGCTGAACGGCTGCCTCAACCTGTCCGTGCTGGACGGCTGGTGGGACGAGTGGTTCGAGCCGGACTTCGGCTGGGCCATCCCGACCGCCGACGGGCTCGGCGCGGACGAGGACCGGCGCGACCACCTGGAGGCGAGCGCCCTCTACGAGCTGATCGAGGGCCGGGTCGCCCCCCGCTTCTACGACCGGGCCGGGCGCGCCGGGCTCCCGGTGCGGTGGATCGAGATGGTCCGGCGCACGCTCGTCTCGCTGGGGCCGAAGGTGCTCGCGGGCCGGATGGTGCGCGAGTACGTGGAGCGGCTGTACGCGCCCGCCGCGCTCGCCCACCGGGCCCTGGACGCCGGGGCCGCGCGCGACCTCGCGTGGTGGAAGGGGCGGGTCCGGGCGGCCTGGCCGCGGGTCACCGTCGCGCACGTGGAGGCGCTGGCCGCGGCTCCCGTGAACGGCACCGCCGAACTCGGGGCCACCCTCACCCTTCGGGTGCAGGTGTCGCTGGACGCCCTCGCGCCCGAGGACGTGGAGGTCCAGGCCGTCGCGGGCCGGGTGGACGCGCAGGACGTGATCCGGGACGGGCGGACCTTCCCGCTCAAGCCGGCCGCGGGGCCCGACCTGGAGGGGCGCTGGCTGTACGAGGGCCCGCTCGCCCTCGACCGCACGGGGCCCTTCGGCTACACGGTACGGATCCTGCCCGCGCACCCGCTGCTGGCGACCCCGGCCGAACTGGGCCTGGTCGCGGCCCCGGTGGACACGGACGCGGGAGGCGGCGTACTGCTGCGGTAGGCGCAGCCGAGGTACCCGTTCAGGGGGCGGGCGGCGGATCCACCAGCCGCTCGCCCTCCACGAGCATCCCGGCCCGTTTGACGCTGCGCAGGGCCGGGATCACCTCCACCTGCCCCACGCCGTCCACCGCGCCGATCCGCTCGGTCAGGTACGTGTAGAGCGCGTCGGTGTCCCGGCAGACGACCACCGCCATCAGGGAGGCCGCCCCGGTCACGGCCGCCGCGAACGGCACCTCGCGGTGGCTCGCCAGTGCGGCCCCCACCTCCGCCAGCCGGGCCGGCGGGACGGTCAGCACCATCGTCGCCTCGGCCTCGTAGCCGAAGAGCGAGGGGACGAACTCCACGTCGAAGTAGAGGGCCCCGAGATCGCGCAGCCGTTCGACCTTCCGGCGGGCGCTCGACTCCGACAGCCCGGTGGCGCGGGCCAGTTCCGGATACCCGGCTCGGCCGTCCCGGCCCAGCACCGCGAGCAGCGCGAACTCCGTCTCGTCCAGGGCGTACCGGTCCGGCCCGGGCGGGGCCGCGGGCCGTTGCAGGGCCGCGATCTGGTCCGGGCGCAGCGCGTCCACGCCCGCCCACGAGTCGGGCCCGCCGAAGAACTTCCGCAGGATGGTGTGGGCGCTGATGCCGGTCACCCGCCGGGTGCGCGGCAGCTTCTCCAGCAGCAGGGCGTCCCGGTCCCGGCGGGTGCGGGCCCGCGTCATGCAGTGGACCTCCGTGCCGCCTGAGTTCAGGGTCACCCACGCGATGTCCGGGCGGCGGGCGAGCGCCTCGGCCACCGGAAGCGCCGCGTCGGGGGCGCACTGCACCCGCAGCCAGGACTCGAACAGGCCGACGCGGCTGCCCTGCGGCAGCCCGACCACCCGGACCAGATCGGTGGTCCGCAGCCGCCGGTAGCGGCGCACGACGGTCTGGTCGGAGACCTCCAGCACCTCGGCGAGCCGGCTGAAGGAGGCCCGGCCGTCGATCACCAGGGCGTGCACCAGGGACTGGTCGAGTGCGTCCAGCTGCGTGTCTTTCATGGTTTCCATCATGACAGGGGCCCTCATGACTGAAATCCGGCAGAACCAGGTCGCTGGATGGGGGACGGGCGGTGGGCGGTGGGACCTTGGGGTCACCGCGGATCCGCCCGCGACCCCGCCCCTCCGCAACCCGAGGAGAACTCCCATGCGCAAATGGCTGCCCCTGACGGCCGTCTGCCTCGGGGCTTTCATGCTCCTGGTCGACGTCACGATCGTGACCGTCGCCCTGCCCGACATGTCCGCCGACATGCAGACCGGCTTCGCCGGCCTCCAGTGGGTGATGGACGTCTACGCCCTCGCGCTGGCCGCCCTGCTCCTCGGAGCGGGCTCGCTCGCCGACCGGATCGGCCGCCGCCGCGTCTACCTCATCGGACTCGGGCTCTTCGCCGCCGCCTCGCTCGCCTGCGGGCTGGCCACCGGCCCGGCCGAGCTGATCGCCTTCCGCGCCGTCCAGGGCATCGGCGGAGCCGCCATGTTCGCCACCACCATGGCCCTGCTCAGCGCGTCCTACCAGGGCCGTGACCGCGGGGTGGCCTTCGGCGTCTGGGGCGCGGTCAACGGCGCCGCCGCCGCGGCCGGGCCGATCATCGGCGGGCTGCTCACCGAGAACTTCGGCTGGCGCTGGATCTTCTTCATCAACCTGCCCGTCAGCGCGCTGGCCGTGTACGTCACGCTCAAGGCGGTGGCCGAGTCGCGCAACCCGCACGCCGAGCGCCTGGACCTGCCGGGCATGGCCACCTTCACCGCGGGCGCCGGGGCCGTCACGTACGCCGTGATCCGCGTGGGCGAGAACGGCTGGAACTCGCCCACCACCCTCGGCCTGCTCGGCCTGGGCGTGGCCGCCTTCGCCGCCTTCGTCCTCGTCGAACTGCGCAGCACCCGCCCGATGCTGGACCTCTCGCTCTTCCGCAGCCGCACCTTCGTCGCCGTCATGGCCGCAGGACTGCTGCTGTCCGGGGCCGCCTTCTCGTACCTCATGTACGTCTCCCTGTGGCTGCAGTCCGCCGAGGGGATGAGCCCGGTCGGCGCGGGCCTGGTGCTGCTGCCGCTCAGCGCGGCCGGCTTCGTCGTCGCCGCGGTGGCCGGACGGCTGCTGCACGGGGTCCCGCCCCGGCTGACCATCGGCGGCGGGCTGCTGCTGATCGGTCTCGGAGCGCTGCTCCAGGCCTGGATGCTCGACGCCGGGGACGGCTGGAGCGCCCTGGTGCCCGGGCTGCTCGTGACCGGCGTGGGGGTCGGCGCCGCGACCCCGGCGCTGGCCGCCACGGCGATGGGGGCCGTGGCGCCGGCCCGGGCGGGCATGGCCGGCGGCGCTCTGAACACCTCGCGGCAGCTGGGCACCGCCCTCGGCATCGCCGTCCTCGGCGCGGTCTTCCACGCGGGGCTGCGCTCCGGGCTCGGTGACGGCGGCCGGGGGCTGGCGGAGCCGCTGGCCGCCGGCGGCGCCGGGCAGGTGCTCGCCGAGGCTCCGGCGGGCGCGGCCCGCGAGGCGCTGACCACACTGGTGGAGGCCGCCTTCGCGAGCGGTCTGCGCGAGACGTTCCTGGTCTCGGCCGCGATGGGACTGGCCGGCGCGCTGGCGGTCTTCCTCCTGCTCCGCGGCGGGGCGCCGGCCGCCGCCGCCCCGCTCCCGCGGCCCCGCACGAAGTCCACCGGGGCCCACGGCCCGGCGGGGGCGCAGGCCGTGCGGAACTGAGGCCGTACGGAGCCGGGCGGGTGCGGAAGGAAGCCGTACGGCTGGGACCTCACGGGTGAACCTTCGAACGTATTGGGCATGCTGAATCGTTTCAGCGGCCTCCTCCGCTCCTACGCTGCCCGCGGATGCCACCGGACCCGGCATCCGCGGACCCGAGGAACGGACTTCCCCATGCGTCTTCGCACCACCGCCGCCGTGCTCGTCGGCGCTCTCGCGCTCGTCCTGCCCACCGCCGGGCCGTCGCTGGCCGACGACCACGGCGACCGCGCTCTCGGCACGCTGACCTACCGGTTCATCAACGACGACGACGTCGAGGAGAGCGGCCAGATCAGGCCCGCGGACAACCGCACCTGCTACGTGCTCACGCGCACCTCCCGGGACAGGCCGGCGGTCGCGGTGCGGAACAACACGCGCTCGCGGGCGCATCTGTTCGCCAACCGCAGCTGCTCCGGCGAGGAGGTGGCGACGCTGAGGCCGGACCAGCAGGTGAACCGGGTGAGGGTCGTCTCGGTCTATTTCACGCCGGTGAACGAGGACGGCGAGGGCCGCGGTGACGACGACGGCCGCGGCGACTGGAACAACGGCGGCGACCAGGGCCGGGAGGACCAGGGCCGCGGCGACTGGAACGACGGCGGCGACCAGGGCCGTGACGACCAGGGCCGGGAGGACGAGGCCCGTGAGGACCAGGGCCGTGGTGACTGGAGCAACGGCGGCGACCAGGCCCGCGACGACCAGGCCAGGGACGACCAGGCCCGCGACGACGAGGCCCGTGAGGACCAGGGCCGGGGTGACTGGAGCAACGGCGGCGACCAGGCCAGGGACGACCAGGGTCGCGGTGACCAGGCCCGCGGCGACGAGGAAGAGGAGGAGGACCTCCTCGAGAGGGTCTTGCGCGCCATCGGCTGACCTCCGCGCCCGCTGACCCGGGAGCGGCCCGGCGCCGAAGGTCCCGGCCTTCGGGGCAACAGGTCCCGGCGCGGGACCCATGGGACAGGGCCGCCCGGGGAGGTCTTCTCCCGGGCGGCCCCGTGTCTATCTGCTCAGCTGCCGCTCACCCTGCCCCGAAGGGGTCAGAAGGTGAGCTTCCAGCTGTTGATGTAGCCGGTGTCCAGGCTGGCGGCGTCCTTGACGCGGAGCTTCCAGGTGCCGTTGGCGACCTCGGAGGAGGCGTTCACGGTGAAGGACTGGACGATGTTGTCCGCGCTGCCGCCGGTGCGGTTGCGCAGGTTGTACACGCTGCCGTCGGGGGCGACCAGGTCGACCACCAGGTCACCGACGTAGGTGTGGACGATGTTCACGTCCACCTTCAGCGTGCTCGGGGCGTTGCCCGAGCGGGTCACCACGAGCGGGGACTCGACCGTGGCGTTGTCCGCGATCTGGTAGTCGTTCGTGTTCTCGAAGACGTTCTGCTGGCCGGTGCCGACCGTCCAGGTGAAGGACGTCGTCCCGGTCTTGCTCGCCGAGTCGGTCACCGTGACGG
This sequence comes from Streptomyces sp. NPDC046308, assembly GCF_055588065.1. Lineage (NCBI taxonomy): Bacteria > Bacillati > Actinomycetota > Actinomycetes > Kitasatosporales > Streptomycetaceae > Streptomyces > Streptomyces sp. NPDC046308. Next base: position 312,827 of record NZ_JBVJFB010000003.1, on the reverse strand, counting down.
TCACGTTGGACGTGCCCGCGGTGGTGGCCGTGCCCGAGATCAGACCGGTGGAGGAGTTGATCGACAGGCCGGCCGGCAGGCCGGTCGCCGCGTAGCTCAGCGCACCCGGGTTGGTGCTGGTGGCCTGGACCTGCAGGCTGACAGCGGTGTTGATCTGGGTGGTCTGGTTCGGGATCGCCGTGACCGAGACGCCGCTGGGCGCGGGGCGCGATCCGACGGCGATGGCCGCCCAGGCGTGGGCCACGTTGTTGTACGTCGCCGAGCCGGCGCCGTACAGGTCGGCCGCCGCCTGCAGGGTGGCCGTACGGGCCGCCGCGTAGTTGGTGTTCGACTTGAACAGACCGGTGGTCAGCGCGCGGAACCAGATCTTCGAGGCGGCGTCCCGGCCGATCGCGGTGACCGGCAGGCCGTCGGCGGTCGGCGAGTCGTAGCTCACGCCGTTGACGACCTTGGCGCCGGAGCCCTCGGAGGCCAGGTAGTACCAGTGGTTGGCCGGGCCCGAGGAGTAGTGGACGTCGATGCCGCCGAGGCCCGAGTACCAGGAGTCCTTGGACGCGCCGTCCTTGCTCGGCTTGTCCATGTAGCGCAGCGGGGTGCCGTCGCCGTTGATGTCGATCTTCTCGCCGACGAGGTAGTCGCCGACGTCCTGCGGGTTGTTGGCGTAGAACTCGACCGCCGCCGCGAAGATGTCGGAGGTGGCCTCGTTCAGGCCGCCGGGCTCACCGCTGTAGGTCATGTTGCCGGTGACCGAGGTCAGACCGTGGGTCATCTCGTGCGCCGCCACGTCGGTGGAGGTGAGGGGCTTGTTGTTGCCCTCGCCGTCGCCGTACGTCATGCAGAAGCAGGAATCGGACCAGAACGCGTTCACGTAGGCGTTGCCGTAGTGGACCCGGCTGTACGGGGCCACGCCGTCGTTGCGCAGGCCGTTGCGGCCGTGCACGTTCTTGTAGTAGTCCCACGTGACCGCGGCGCCGTAGTGGGCGTCACCGCCGGCCGTCTCCAGGTTGGAGGGGGTGCCGTTGCCCCAGATGTCGTCCGGGCCGGAGAAGAGCGTGCCGGTGCCGGAGCCGGTGCCGCGGTTGAGGTTGTACGTCTTGTGGCTGCCGCGCGCGGCGTCGGTCAGGTTCCAGGTGCTGCCCGACTGGGTGGTCCCGAGGGTCACCTGGCCGCTGTACATGGTGTTGCCGGTGCCGGTCTCGATGGCCTGCCACTCGGTGATCTTGGCGCCGGTCCTGGCGTCCGTCACCACGTGCAGCTCGTTCGGGGTGCCGTCGTGCTGGAGGCCGCCGACGACGGTCTCGAACGCGAGCACCGGAGCGCCCTCGGCCGCCCAGATCACCTTGCGGGCGTTCTTGGAGGCCTTGGCCTCCTTCGAGCCCTCGGCGTTGGCGGCGGAGACCGCCTGGCTCTCGGCGGCCGCCGGGGTGACCGAGGCCTCGGTAGTCGCGACCTTGATCTCGTGGTTGGTCGCCTTGGTCACGCTCTTGGTGACACCGCCCTTGGCGTGAACGGTGAGGTCACCGCCGAGCACGGGGAGGCCGTCGTAGGTGCGCTCGTAGGTCGTGTGCGTGGTGCCGTCCGCATCCTGGACGACATCGCGGACGACGAGCTTCTCACCACTGCCGAGGCCGAGGGCCTTGGCAGCCTGCGCGGTGGTCGAGTTGGCCTCGGCGAGGAGCGTCGCACGCTCCGAAGCGCTGAGTACGCGGTTGGCCGCGCCCGGATTGGACTGGGCGGCCTTGGGTGCCTGGGACGCGGTGGCGTCGGCGGTCGCGGTGCCGGTCTGTATGCCTACGGCGAGCAGGGCTGCCGCGGCAACGAGCGCGCCGGCCGCGGTGGCACGCCTCTGGGGGGTGGACCTCAACGCAGACTCCTTCTGCAAGGGGGGTTCCGGATGGCTGGGTGGGCCTCCGGGCAGAACAGGGCTGGTGCGATGAACGGTCGAAGATTGCCACCTGGCGGTCTAGATGTCAGGGGCGCGTCAAAAGGTTGGCCGGAAACGGTCCGTTGTCCGAAGATACGTATCCGGTATCCGGACCATTCACCTTCGTGTGCGTCGCTGGGTGTTCGGCATCCGGAACGGCTGATACCGGTTGCTAACACTTGCGCAACAAGAGGCTGCGTTGACCCAAACGGCATTTACCGTACGGGTGTTTGTCGTACTGTTTCCCGGTGCGGCAGATGTCCGTCGCCTGGGGAAGCCATGGACACCCGCCACTGTCATAGACCACGTGCCAGGGGGGCCCATGAGGCATGTCCATTTTCCTGCGCAAAGAGTGGCCGGGGCGGCCCATGAGTCCGTCGGGTCCACCCGGCGCCACGGGGACAAGGCCCGCTGGTACCGCCCGGCCGCCGTCGCCGCCGACTTCCTCGGCGCCGCCGTTCCCGTAGGACTCGTCTTCGACGCCGCACAGCAGGTCCGGCCCCTCTACTGCGCCCTGGCCGCCGCCGTGGCGTGGACCGGGGTGCAGGCGCTGCGCCGGCGGTACACGGCCCGCGCGCTCGGGGAGTCGCGCGGAGTGCTGCCCGTCGTCCATGACTGGCTGATTCTCATCGGTGTGCTGGCCGTGGCCCGCGTGGTGACCGAAGAGGCCACCCCCCGCCTCTCCGCCCTCGGCGCCCTGCTGCCGGCCCTCCTCATCACCGTCGCCTGCCACAAACTGACCTACCGGCACCTATCGGCGGCCCGCCGCGAGGCCCAGGCCGTCAGCCGGGTCCTCGTCGTCGGCGAGCCCGACGCCGCCGAGGGCGTCATCGCGCACCTCTCCGCCCGCACCGACCACCCGTACGTGGTCGTCGGCGTGGTCCCGGTCGGCTCCGGTGCGCTCTCCAGCGGGGTGCCCGTGGCGGCCCGGATCGACGAGGCCATGCCCGAGGCCCCGGCCGGCGACTCCGCGGCCGTGCTCGGCGCCGTCGCCAGCCACCACGCCGACCTGGTGCTGGTGGCCCCCGGTGTGCGGATCACGGGGGAGCGGCTGCGCCGCGTCGCCTGGGCCCTGCACGACGCCGGAGTGGAACTGGCGGTCTTCCCCGGGCTGGTTGAGGTCTCCGTCAAGCGGCTGGAGACCCTGTCCGCGGGCGGGCTCGCCGTGCTGCGGGTCGCGCCGCCGGTCAGCCGCGGGATGCAGACCCTGCTCAAGTCGGTCCTGGACCGGGTGGGAGCCGCGGCCGGGCTGCTGCTGCTCGCGCCGGTCTTCCTCGGGATCGTGCTGGCCATCCGGCTCGGCTCGCGCGGTCCGGCCTTCTACCGGCAGCAGCGCATCGGCCGCCACGGAGTCCCCTTCGTCATGTGGAAGTTCCGCACGATGGTGCAGGACGCCGACGCCCGCAAGGCCGAGCTGTCCGGGGCCAACGAGAACGACGGCCTGATGTTCAAGATGCGCCGCGACCCCCGGGTGACCCGGGTGGGCCGGCTGCTGCGCCGCACCTCGCTGGACGAACTGCCGCAGCTGCTGAACGTACTGACGGGCCACATGTCGCTGGTCGGCCCGCGCCCGCCGCTGCCGGAGGAGGTGGCCCAGTACGACGAGGTCGAACTGCGCCGGCTCACCGTGCGGCCCGGGATGACGGGGTTGTGGCAGATCAGCGGGCGGTCCGACCTGTCCTGGGACGAGACGATCCAGCTTGACCTGCAGTACGTCGACAACTGGTCCTTCACCAGCGATGTCGACGTGATGGGCCGTACGCTCCGCGCCGTCGTCGACGGTCGCGGAGCGTACTGAGGCACCGGAGCACCGGGGCCGCCTGTGCGATCAGCTCTGCTCGCGCCACCACTCGTACGTGGCGGCGATCCCGTCCCGGAGCGGGACGGCGGGCTTCCAGCCGAGCGAGGTCAGGCGGCCGACGTCCAGCAGCTTGCGCGGCGTCCCGTCCGGCTTGGAGGTGTCCCAGGCGAGCCGCCCCCGGAAGCCGGTCACCTCGGCGACCGTCTCCGCCAGTTCCCGGATGGTCAGGTCGTCGCCGCAGCCGATGTTGACCGGCTCGTCGCCGTCGTAGCCGGCCAGCAGCACGGCGCAGGCGGCGGCCAGGTCGTCCACGTGCAGGAACTCCCGCCGCGGGGTGCCCGAGCCCCACAGGGTGACCTCCTCGCGGCCCTCGGCGGCGGCCTCGTGGAACCGCCGGATGAGGGCGGGCAGGACGTGCGAGGTCTCCAGGTCGAAGTTGTCGCCCGGACCGTAGAGGTTCGTGGGCATGGCCGAGATGTACGAGGCCCCGTACTGCTTGCGGTACGACTGGACCTGCACGATGCCGGCGATCTTCGCGAGGGCGTAGGCCTCGTTGGTCGGCTCCAGCGGCCCGGTCAGCAGGGCGTCCTCGCGGATGGGCTGCGGGGCCAGCTTCGGGTAGATGCAGGACGAGCCGAGGAACAGCAGCCGGCCCACCCCGGCGGCGTGCGCGCCGGCGATGACGCTGAGCTGGATCTGGAGGTTCTCCTCCAGGAACTGCACCGGGTAGGTGCTGTTGGCCATGATCCCGCCGACCTTGGCGGCCGCCAGCACGACGGCGTCCGGGCGGACGTCCTTCAGGTACGCGCCCGTGGCGGCGGCGTCGCGCAGGTCGAGGTCGGCGCGGCCCCGGGTCAGCACCTCGTGGCCGTCGGCGGTCAGCCGCCGGGCGACCGCGGACCCCACGAGGCCGCGGTGGCCCGCGACGAAGACGCGGGCGTTCGGGGGCAGGAGCGGCAGCGAACTTGTCATACCGCCGATGATGCCAGTCCGTTCCCGCCGCGGGCGCAGTGGTTCCGGTCCGCGGGCTCGGGCCCGCCGCCCCGCTCCCGTACGGGCCCGGTGGCGGAGGTGTGCGGGCCGTGTGCGAAGGGCGTGGAGGAATCCGCCGCAAAGGCGGCTGGACCGGGCGTGTACGGTACGCATCCAGTCCCCCGGGACCTCGAACGGGTGGGGGCGCGCCGCTCATCACAACTGACCGAAACCATCCCCAGGGGGACCGCATGGGCAAGACCGCACTGATCACCGGCGTCACCGGACAGGACGGCTCGTACCTCGCCGAGCTCTTGCTCTCCAAGGGCTACACGGTGCACGGGCTCGTGCGGCGGTCCTCCAGCTTCAACACGGAGCGGGTCGACCACATCTACCAGGACCCGCAGACCGCCAACCGGTCCTTCGTCCTGCACCACGCCGACCTCTCCGACGGTGTCGCGCTGGTGAACCTGCTCCGCGACATACGCCCCGACGAGGTCTACAACCTCGGTGCGCAGTCCCACGTCCGCGTCTCCTTCGACGCCCCGCTCTACACGGGCGACGTGACCGGCCTCGGCGCGCTGCGGCTGCTGGAGGCCATCCGGGCCAGCGGCGTCGACACCCGCATCTACCAGGCCTCGTCCTCGGAGATGTTCGGGGCCACCCCGCCCCCGCAGAACGAGGGCACCCCGTTCCACCCGCGCAGCCCGTACGGCGCCGCGAAGGTCTTCGCGTACTGGACCACGGTGAACTACCGCGAGGCGTACGACATGTTCGCCGTCAACGGGATCCTCTTCAACCACGAGTCCCCGCGCCGCGGCGAGACCTTCGTGACCCGCAAGATCACCCGCGCGGTCGCCCGCATCAAGGCCGGGCTCCAGGACCACCTCTATCTCGGGAACCTCGACGCGGTGCGCGACTGGGGCTACGCCCCCGAGTACGTGGACGCCATGTGGCGGATGCTCCAGCAGGACGAGCCCACGGACTACGTCGTCGCCACCGGGGTGGCCGCCACCGTCCGTGAGTTCGTCGAGTCCTCCTTCTCGCACGCCGGTCTCGACTGGACCGAGCACGTGCGCTACGACCCCAAGTACGAGCGCCCCAGCGAGGTCGACGCCCTCATCGGCGACGCCTCGAAGGCCCATGACCTGCTTGGCTGGAAGCCGTCGGTCCTGGTGGCGGAGCTGGCGCAGATCATGGTGGACGCCGACATTCGGCAGGTCGAGGACCAACTCGCGGGTGTGACGGTCCGCATCGACCGCTGAGGCCTTATATTTCCCCTACGATTTGCCGTGTCCCGGTCATTCGCGCACTTCCCTGCGGGTATGGCCGGTTCAAACCCGTCATATGTCCGTTGTGCACCCTCGATGCCGAGCCGTTGATTCCAAGTTGGTATGCAATGGGTCAAGAGGGGTGACCAGGCCCTCGCGTGAGCCCTAGTCTGCGCCCGTACATATGGCTGTTCGGATAGTTCCAGCCATCAAACCGGGCAATTGCCCTGGGGGGCTCATGCGTAGATCCAGAGGGCTGACTGCTGCCCTCGTCCTGTCACTGGCCGGTGCCGGCACCGGCATAGGTCTGGTGTTGATGCCCCAGGCGTCCGCCATCACGCCGCCGGTGGCGTTCACCGCCGACGAGCTGCCCACCTGGCAGCCGGACGGCATCGTCTTTGCGATGGCCCAGGCGAACGGCACCGTCTTCGCCGGCGGCACCTTCTCGGCGGTCCGTCCGCCCGAGGGCGCCGCGGGCGCCGAGCAGGAGGCCGTGAACTTCGTCGCGCTCGACGCCGCGACGGGCAAGCCCACCTCCTGCAAGCTCGCCTTCACCATCGGCGACGGCACCGCGACCGTGCGCACCCTGGTCGTCTCCAAGGACAAGAAGACCCTGTACGCGGGCGGTTACTTCGGCGCCGTCAACGGCACCCCGGTCTCCAGCCTCGCGGCGATCGACATCGAGAACTGCACCCCCAAGGCATCGTTCCACCCCGGCTTCCCCGCCACCGTGCGCGGGCTCGCCGTCACCGACGACACCCTGTACGCCGCCGGCGACTTCAGCGCCGTCGACGGGCAGACCCGCGAGCGGTTCGCCGCCGTGGACGCCGGCACCGGTGCGCTCAAGCCCTTCGTCGCCAACGCCGACGAGCCGGGCCGCGCCATCGAGGTCACCCCCGACGGCAAGAACGTGCTGCTGGGCGGCGACTTCTTCACGGTCAACGGCTCCAACACCCACGCCCTGGCCGTGGTCAACGCCACCACCGGCGCGGTCGCCAAGACCTACACCAACATCCCGTCGAACTCGGTCGTCAAGGACATCTCCACCGACGACACCGGCTTCTACACCGGCCACGAGGGCTCCGGCGGCGGCGTCTTCGACGGCCGCATCGGCCTGCGCCTGAGCGACTTCACCGAGAAGTGGCGCGACCGCTGCCTCGGCGCCACCCAGTTCGTCCTGCCGTACCAGGGAGTGCTCTACAGCTCCTCGCACGCGCACGACTGCTCCACCGAGCTGGAGTTCCCCGACGGCAAGCGGAACTTCCTGCTGGCCCAGCCGACCAACCACGAAGGCGCCGCCCCCGCGCCCGTGGACGGTTTCGTGCGCGGTCCCGGCAAGCTCGGCTGGCACCCCACCGCCAACGACGGCCTCGGCGAGGGCATCGGCCCGCGCGTCATGGCCGTGGCGGACAAGAACGACGTCAAGTACCTGTGGGTCGGCGGTGAGTTCACCCTCATCAACGGCAAGGCGCAGCAAGGCCTGACCCGCTTCGCCTCCACCGGCGACATCGGCGCCCCGACCACCCCGGTGGCCAGCGCCGCGAGCGTCAAGCCCGGCGAGGCCCAGGTCCGCTGGCGCACCAGCTACGACGCGGACGACAGCAAGCTGACCTACCGCATCTACCGCAACGGTTCGGCCACCCCGGCCGCGACGGTCACCGCCAGCTCGCTGGAGTGGGAGCGCCCGCAGGCCTCCTGGAACGACACCACGGTCAAGGCCGGCCAGACGTACACCTACCGCGTGACCGCGACCGACGACGCGGGCAACACCAGCGCCCTGTCGGCCGTCGCCTCGGTGACGATCCCGACCTCGGTCCAGACGTACCCGAACCAGGTCCGCGCGGACGGCGCCAACCTGTACTGGCGCTACGACGACTCCGTCAGCCCGTACGTGGCCGACTCCTCGGGCGGTGGCAACACCAGCGGCGTCCAGTTCAACGCCCCGGCGCTGCGCCAGACGCCCGGCGCGGTCTCCGGCGCCAGCACGGCGATGGGCTTCAACGGCACCAGCCAGCAGGTGTACAGCGACCGCCGTCAGTCGGTCGGCAACACCTTCACCGTCGAGACCTGGTTCAAGACGAACACCACGCGCGGCGGCAAGCTGATCGGCTTCGGCAACAACACCACGCGCAGCAGCGGCTCGAACGACCGCCACATCTACATGACCAACACCGGTCGCCTCGTCTTCGGCGTCTACAACGGCTCGGCCCGGACCGTCTCCACGGGGCTGTTCGAGACGTACAACGACAACAAGTGGCACCACGTGGTCGGCACCCAGGGCCCCGGCGGCATCACGCTGTACGTCGACGGCCAGAACAAGGGCTCGCTGAACGCCACCAGCACCAGCACCTACGCGGGCTACTGGCACGCCGGCGGCGACAACCTCTCCGGTTGGCCGACCCGCCCGACGAGCAACTTCTTCGCCGGTCAGCTCGACGAGACGGCCGTCTACCCGACGACGCTCACCCAGGCCCAGGTCAAGAACCACTTCGACCTGGCCAAGGCGCCCACCGACTCGGTCTCCGCGATCAAGGCGACCGAGGACACCTACATCAACCAGGGCGCCCCGAGCACGGCCTACGGCACGTCCACCTCGCTCGCGGTGCGCGGCACCTCGGCGTACGAGACGTACCTGCGCTTCAACCTGCCGGCCGCCCCGGCCGGCCAGGTCCTGAAGTCCGCCTCGCTGCAGATCAAGACCTCCACGCAGGCGGGCGCCGGCACCGCCGACACCGTCTCCGTGGTCCCGGTCACCGGCACCTGGAGCGGCGCGGGCACCACCTTCAACACCAAGCCCACCCTCGGCACCACCCCGCTCGGCACCATCGCGGGCGTGCCGGACGCCTCGGCGGTCCACAGCGTCGAGCTGGACACCGCCGCGGTCTCCGCGGTGCTGGGCGGCAGCTACAGCCTGGGCCTGACGAGCACGGGCACCGACCCGCTGTGGATCTGGTCCTCGGAGTCCACGGCGGCGGAGGGCACTCCGCAGCTGGTGCTGACCTTCGGCGCGAAGTAGCGACCACCCAGGCAACCGCCTGACGGCGTGGGGGGGGAGGGTGCCCGCTACCAGGGCCCCCCCCCCCGTCCCCCCCCCCCCCAGCGTCGGGGAACCATCCCTGGTTGCTGCAGCCCCCGGATGGAGCCGTTCTT
>NZ_JBVJFB010000003.1:0-303699 GCF_055588065.1 Streptomyces sp. NPDC046308 | reverse complement strand
AGGCTGGGGTCGTTGGGGGTGGGTGGGGGTTTGTGTTGTGTTCCCCCTAGCAGGGAACAAACCACGTTGGTCCCCCCCTCCCCCCCCCCCCCCCCCCCCCTCCCCCCTCTCCCCCCCCCCCCCCCCCCCCCCCCCCCCCCCCCCACGCCCGTCCCACCCCTGTAAGTAGTACGGGAGCCATCCGATGTACCGACGCTCCGCGGCGGCCGCTGTCCTGCTGACCGCCGCCCTGACCCTGACCGCCTGCAGCTCCGGCGGTGACGACTCCGAGGCGAAGGTGAAGCCCCCGGCCTCGTCGGCGGCCCCCGATCCCGCGGACGCCCCGGCCACGGCGGAGCCCGCGGCCGACGCGAAGCCGACGGGCCCGGTCCTGCCCGACACGAAGCTCACCCCGAAGACGGGCAGCTTCACGGCGCAGGAGAAGAAGTACCTGAGCGGGCGGGTCCCGGAGAAGACGGACCCGGCGGCCGTCCTGCAGACCGGCCAGGAGGCCTGTCAGCGTGTGGCGCGCACCGCGAAGCACGACAAGGACGCGGCGACCGGGGCCGTCATCACCGGGGAGATCCCCGGAGCCAAGGACGCGATCACCTTCCTGTGCCCGGACCAGCAGCCGATCCTCGCCGCGGCGGCGAAGGGCTTCGCCGAGGGCACGAAGCAGGCCCCGGCGGCGGGCGGTTACCGGGCGCTGACCCAGGCCACGAACTGCACCTGGGAGGCCAAGGGCAAGGACGGCGCCGTCCTCGCCTCGGGCCCCGAGGCCCCGCCCAAGGCCGGCGACAAGATCACGGCGACCATCCCGGCGGGCACGACGGAGTTCAACTCCTCGGGCTGCTACGCCTGGATCCCCGCGTAGCACCGCGGCACACCATCGGCGTACGACAACGCCCCCGAGGACCGGACTCCCGGCCCCCGGGGGCGTTTTCGTGCCCCGGACCCGGGTATCCGCGCGGTCACAGCCACAACGGCGGAAGGCGGACTCATGGGCATCGGCGGATGCATCGGTTTGATCGTGGTGGGCGCCATCCTCACCTTCGCCAGCGACTGGGAGATGGAGAGCGTCAACCTCGACCTGGTCGGCCTGATCATGATGGCGGTCGGCGGGATCGGCCTCGCCGTGTACACCAGCATCTACAAGCGGCGCCGGGCCGCCGGCGCGATACCGGTCGTGGAGGAGCACCGCCGGGACGTCATCTGACGCCGCGGCGGGGCCTCACCCGCGCAGCGCGCCCTCGTACACCGGGAGCAGGGTGTCCAGGACCGCGTCCATGGAGAAGGAGTCCGCGGCCAGCTTGCGCGCCGACAGCGAGGCCTCCCGGTTGGCCGCCGGGTCCAGCAGGGCCAGGACGGCCGCGGCGACGCCCGCCGGTCCCGGATCCACCGCGTGCCCCGCACCGGCCCGCGCGACGTCGCGGGCCAGGCCGTTGGAGTGCGTGACCACCGAGGGGACGCCCACCGAGAGCGCCTCCAGCACCGACATCGGGAACGGCTCGTCCACCGAGGGCAGGACGTACACGTGCGCCCGGCGTAGCTCCGTCAGGACCTCCGCCCCGGACAGTGCCCCCGGCACCGTGAACCGGTCCGTCAGGCCCAGCTCCCCGATCCGGGCGCGTACGGCCCCCAGCTCGCCCTCGTCCGGGCCCGCGACCACGAAGTGCGCGTCCGGACGCGCCGCCAGGACCGCCGGGGCCGCGTCCACGAAGTCCACCGGCCGCTTGCGGGCCTGCAGGCGCGCCGAGTAGAGGATCCGCGGCGGGCCGGCCAACGGCGGCCGCTCCTCCTGCGCCGGAGTGCCGTTGACCAGGCGGACCGCGTTCGGCAGCGGAGCGCCCACCACCGCGTCCAGGCCCTCGCGTTCGTGCGGGGTCAGGTACAGCAGCGCGTCCGCGCCGCGCAGCAGCCGGCGTACCGCCACCGCGTCCAGCACCTTGGCCAGCAGCTTCTCGCTGGGGTCCACCATCCCGTGGGTCTGCAGCACCAGCGGCTTGCCCGCCCGCAGCGCCGCCAGCGCCACCGGCAGGGTCACCAGGTCCCGGGCCAGGTGGACGTGGACGAGATCGGCGTCGCGCACCAGCCGGCCGGCCGAGGCCAGCAGCGCCGGCGAGGTCATCCCGCTGAAACCGAGGGGCAGCAGACGGCGGGCGGGGAACAGCTTCGCCGGTACGCCCTCCACGGAGGTGGGCCACGCGTCGAAGCCCTCGCCCAGCGCGAGCAGCCGCGCCTCGTGGCCCCGGTCGCGCAGCCCCTTCGCCAGGTTCAGCGCGACCCGCACCGGCCCGCCGAAGGCGTGTGAGGGGGAGTGCAGGGTGACGGCGTGCAGCACGCGCATCGGGGTGCTCACTTGGGCTCCTCCACCGGGCGCCGACGCCCGTCCTGGGTCTGCAGCGTCAGCTCCGGCAGGTCCTTGTGCACGACCGAGCCCGCGCCGGCGACCGCGCAGCGGCCCACCGTGACCCCGGCCAGCACGGTCGCCCGTACGGCCACCCAGGCGCCGTCCTCGACGGTGATGGGCGCGTTGCGGTAGCGGAAGTCGGCGGCCCGGTGGTCGTGCGAGCCGGTGCACAGCATGGCCTCCTGGGAGAGGCACACGTGCGAACCGATCGTCAGCGGCTCCAGGTTCAGCAGCCAGGCGCCCTCACCGATCCAGGTGTGGTCCCCGACGGTGAGCTTCCACGGCCACAGCACGCGCACCCGGTGGCGTATCAGCACGCCCTCGCCGATCTTCGCCCCGAAGGCGCGCAGCAGCCCCACCCGCAGCCGGGCAGGACAGAACCAGCTCATGAAGAGCGTGTTCATCACGGCGAACCAGAGCGCCTGCGTCAGCAGCCCGCGGCCCTTGTCGTAGCCGGCCAGCGTGAAGGAAGGAAGATCCCGCAACTGTCGCCCCCATGAGTACTCCGCCGCCGCCTCCCCGGGCGTGGCCCGCTCAGACTAGACTGCGCGCGGACCAGGCACATCGGGTGGGGGCGGCAGTGACGACGGACATACGCAAGCCCCCCGCGCCGCCCGCGAAGCAGCCGGTCCCGTCCCCCTTCGAGGACGAGAGCCTGTGGGGCCGGGCCACCCTCCCGCGCACCCTGCTCTCGCGTGCGCTGTCCGTACCGCTCGCGCTCGGATTCACCGTCTTCCTGCCGTTGTTCGTCGCCGTCCAGGACGGCGCGGGCGTCCGTGACGCGGCCTTCTGGCTCCAGCTCCTGCTCACCATGTACGCGGGCGCCCGGCTCTCCGCGATGGTGCTCACCAGCCGACGCAAGCTGCTCCAGGGCTCCTTCTGGCTCTTCGTCTACATGGCCATGGGCGTGGCCCCGCTCGCGCAGGCCGTCCTCGGCCAGGTCCCGACGCCGGTCGTCGGCCCGCGCTCCGACCTGACGGTCGCCATCGGGCTCGTGCTGCTCGGCTGCACCGCCTTCGACGTCGGCGTGCTGCTGGCCCGTCACCGGCCGGCCGGGCGAGCGGGCGGCTCCCAGAAGGAGTCCAGGCCCGTCATGGCGCACCGGCGCCGGCTCCAGCTCCTGACGCTTCTCTCGTTCCTGTGCAGCGCCGTCTTCATCTTGAAGCTGGGCGGGCCGGCGGTCTTCTTCTCCAGCCGTCAGGAGATCATCGCGGGCATCGAGGAGGCGGGCGTCTCCAACGGCGACGGCCAGGCCGGGCAGGCCCTGCTGCGCGGCTTCGGCACCGTACCGGCGCTCCTCGCGCTGCTCCTCCACACCCGCTGGCTGATCACCTCGAGGTTCGCCCGCCGCAAGGTGTCGATCATCGTCACGTGGGCGGCGCTGGCCTGCCTCAACCTGATCGTCAACAACCCGATCTCGAACCCGCGGTACTGGTTCCTGACGGTCATGTTCGCGCTGCTCTTCACCGTCTTCCCGGTGAGCGCGGCGATGTACCGGGTGGCGCTGTCGATGGCGGTGGTCGTCGCGCTGCTGATCTTCCCCTTCGCCGACCGCTTCCGGTACGACGAGAAGAACTACCGTCCGGTCGAGACCACGTCCTTCCTGGAGCCGATGGCGCTCAAGGACTACGACCAGATCGGCATGTTCGCGAACACCATCACCTTCTCGGAGTCGGGCCCCGGGCACTTCTACGGGCGCCAGCTGGCCGGGTCGATCTTCTTCGCGGTGCCCCGCGCGGTCTGGGCGGGCAAGCCGCGGGACACGGGCGTGATGGTCGGCCAGTGGATGGGCACGGTCAACACCAACCTCTCCTCCCCGATCTGGGCGGAGCTGTGGCTCGACTTCGGTCCGCTGGGCATGGGCGCGGGGCTGCTGGGCATGGGGTACGCCTCCGCCCGCGTCGACCGGCGCTACGCGAAACGGGCCACGCGCAGGTCGCCGCCGGGCAGCCTGATCTCGGTGGTCGTCCCGCTGGTCGCGGGCTACTCCTTCATCCTGCTGCGCGGCCCGTTGCTCCAGGCGTCGGGTCGGGTGGCGATCGCCGCCCTCTGCCTCGCGCTGGTCGCCACGTACCGCACGGACCGCGGCACGACGCTGCGCTAGCCCTGCCCGTGCCCAGGAGCGGGGTCTGGGGCGGAGCCCCAGGAAACGGTGAAAGGGCGGGGCGGGGAGACGGCTCCGCGCAGCGGGTCAGGGCGTAGGGGCGGGGGCCCGGTGAGGTTCGTCGGCCTGCGGAGCGGGGGGGCTCAGCCGGGCCACGCGGAGCCACGCGGCCAGGGCCTTGAGTGCGGAGCCGGCCGCCAGGCCCCACGCGGCGCCCGCCACACCCCCCACCGCGTACCCGCCGAGCAGCAGCCCCACGGACAGCACCGAGAAGACCACCTGCAAGGAGAGCGTCGCCTTGGGCGCCAGCACCCGCAGGGTCAGCAGCGCACAGGTGCCGAGCCCCATCACCGCGTACTGCGCCCCCGTCGCCGGCAGCAGCGCGGCCGTCGCCGCCCAGGTGTCGCCGAGCAGTTGACGGCCCACCCGCTCGGGCAGCGCGTACAGCACGGCTGCCCAGCCCGCGCCGAGCGCGGCCAGCGCCAGGCCGAGCAGCGCGGTCGCCCGTACGGTGGCCCGCTTGCCGCCGAGCCGCCCGAGGACCGGCGGCCCGAAGGAGTTCGCGGAGTTGAACAGCACGTTCAGCGGCCCGAAGAGGGTGGTCGCACCCCGCAGCGCGCCGACGGCCAGCGGGGTGGCGAAGACGCCGAGGCCCAGTACGGCGAGCTGGCTGGAGCCGTTGCCCACCGCGAACTCGACCACGAACCGCTGCCCGAGGTGACCCCGGCGCAGATACGGCCGTAGTCCCGCGAGACCGCCGCGGGCGCCGCGGACGTACGGCCGCAGCAGCCACAGCCCCAGCCCCAGCGCGGGCACCGCGGAGAGCCCCCACACCAGCACCAGCCGCCCCGCCGAGGCCCCTTCGGGCTGTACGGCGAGCGCCGCGACCACGCACACCAGCCGCAGCGCGTCCGCGGCCAGCGCCCGCTCGGGGGCGCGCAGCGCGGAGAAGCAGTAGCGCAGCCCGTCCTGGAGGAGCACCAACGGCAGGACGAGGCCCAGCGCGAGGAAGGCCCGGCCGGGCGTCGCGGGCAGCGCGAGGCCCACCACCACGAGCAGCGCTCCCACGGCGGCCGACGCGGCCGCGGTGAAGCCGGCGGCGGAGCGGCACAGCGCGCCGAGCCGTTCGCCCTTCTCCAGGACGAGGCTCTGGCCGACGTAGGCCATGTTCAGTCCGAGGAGCACGCTGAAGGTCACGTACACCATCGAGAAGTCGGCGAACCCGGCCGCCGAGGACAGCCGGGCGGCCAGCACCAGCACCAGGATGTTCGTGGCGCTGGAGGCGGCCTGGTCCAGGACCGACGCGACGGCGGCGAGGCCGCGTCGGCTCATCTGCGGCCCATGCGCACGGTGCGCAGCGCGACGGTGTCGGTGCCGTCACCGGGGATGTGCTGCTCGGGCTCGGCCACCTCGTACGGGATCGGCTGCGGCGGCTTCGGTCCGCCCGCCGGGGAACCGGCGGCGGGGCCGGGGTCCGGGGTCTTGTCCTTGCCGCGGCCGCGCTTCTCGCCGGGCAGCGGGGCGTGCAGCACCGCGCCGAGCACCGTGCCGCCGGCGCCGCTGATCAGCTCGCGGATCCGGGACAGGTCGGTGCGGTGGACGCCGCGCGGGTTGCAGACGACCAGGACGCCGTCGACGCGGTCGACGAGGGCGAGGGCGTCGGCGTAGGAGAGCACGGGCGGCGCGAGCACGACGACGGTCGCGTTGGGGGAGTCGGCCTCGGAGATCAGCCGGGTGGCGCGGGGGGAGGTCAGCGCGCGCGGCACGTTGCGCGCCCGCTCGCCGGGGATCAGGTCGAAGGAGCCCGACTCGCCGGCGTCCACGACGAGCTGGCGCCCGTCGGGCCACTCGGAGTCCGAGTGCCGTCCGCCGCCCTTCTGGCCGCCCGGGGTCTGGCTCCAGCGCGGCCGGCCGCCGGCGTCCGTCGGCAGCTGGCTGGCCAGTACGGGGGTGCGCAGGTCGGCCTCGATCAGCAGCACGTCCTTGCCGGTCTCCGCGAAGGAGGCGGCGAGGTTCACGGCCACCGCGGCGGCGGTCTCGCTGCTGCCGCGCGGGGCGACGACGAGCAGTCGGCGGCGGTCGGCGAAGCGGGAGTCGTAGGCGAGCCGGAAGGCCACCGAGCGGTACTCCTCGGCGAGGCGGGGATCGGCCTCGCCGGCGGCGAGCAGCGGTCCGCCGCCCGTCCGGTCGCGGGGCAGGTAGCCGAGCACGGGCGCGCGCAGGGCCCGTGCCACGTCGCCCTCGGAGCGCGGCGCCGGGTCGAAGACGAGCCGGACCCAGGCGGCCAGCAGGCCGAGGGCGAGGCCGACGGCGGCGCCGAGCGCGAGGGACATGAGGATGCCGGGGCCGTCGGCTCCGGGGGGCGCGGTCGCGGCGCTGGTGACGCGGCCCGGGGTCATGTCGAGGGCCTCGAGCTTGGTGATCTTGGTGTTGTAGCCGCCGACCTCGCTCTGCAGGTCGGTCTTGGCGGAGCTGGCCGCGTCGCGCCCGGCGCCGGCGGGCATCCGGGCGATCTCCTTGGAGAGCTCGTCGAGCTGCTTGGCGATCGGGTCGCGCTGCTCCTTGTAGCCCTTGACCATCTTGTCGCGGGTGGCGTCGAGGGACTCCTGTCGCTTGAGCAGGTACGCCTCGGTCATCGCGTTGGCGCGCTTGGCGGCCTCCTTGGGGGAGGACGCCGTGTAGGTGAAGCGCAGCACCATGGTCTGCGGCGGGTTGGTGACCTGGAGGCCGCTGCGCAGGGCGGCGAAGCCGGACGCGGACACGCCGAGCTTCTTCGCCGCCTCGTTGGCTATGGAGGAGCTGAGCGCGACCTGGCGCTCGGAGCCGATGTTGATCGCCTTGTCGGGGGCGAGGCTCGGGTTGAACGGGTCGTCGGTGGGCGCGCGCAGCACGACGTCGGCGGTCGCGACGTAGGTGTCGGCCGTGGAGATGCCGAGGTAGACGCCGCCCAGCAGGCCGATGCCGATGCCCGCGCCGATGAGTCTGCGGTAGCGCAGGAGCTGCCGGAACTGGTCCCTGAGGAGATCCGGTTCGTCGTCGGCCGGCGCCGCTGCAGGGCGGTTCGTCTCGATCACGGCCGGGGTCCCCCAAGTGCTTCGTCTATCAGTGCGTCGATGCGGGCCAGGCCCGCTTCACGGCTCAGATGGGCCGCCACGTGGCGGGGTCCGGCCGCTCCCAGTGCGTCCGCGCCTTCGGGGTCCTCGGCCAGGGCCCGTACGGCCTTCAGCAGGGCCTCAGGGTCCTCCGGCGGTACGAGCACCCCCGCGCCCGAGCGTTCCACCTCCTGGGCGGTGCCGCCCTCCGCCGCCACGGAGGCGACGACGGGGCGGCCGGTCTGGAAGTAGGAGGTGAGTTTCGACGGCACGCTCATGTCCAGCACGGCAGCGTGCTGCGTGACCGCGAGTACGTCCGCCGCGGCGAGGATATCCGGGAACTCGCCGTCCGCGGCAGGGGGGATGATGTCCAGATTCGGTACATCGGCCGACAGATCGGCGAGCGCGGCGCGCTGACTGCCGTCGCCCATCAGGACGAAGCGGACATTCGGATCCAGTCTGGCGGCGCCCACGAGGACCTCCAGTCCCTGCTTGAGGCCCATGTTCCCGGAGTGCAGGACGACGGTCTCGCCGGGGCCCCAGCCGAGGTGGCGGCGGGTCTCGCCGCGCGGCTTCGTGGGGACCGCCACGTGCGACCAGTTGGGGACGAGGCGGATCCGGCCCGGGTCCACGCCCATGGCGACCACCCGGTCCACGAAGGTCTCGTGGATGACGCCGACGAGGGTGGCGCGCTTGAGGGCGTACGCCTCGGCGCGGCCGGCGATCGCGGCGGCCTTGTCCCCGCCGCTGATCCCGCTCTGCGCGGCGGCGGCGCCCATCAGGTCCTGGACGACGGGGACGTACGGGACCTTCCAGCGGGCCGCGAGCCGGGCGGCGAGCACCCCGCCGGCCAGGCTGGGCATCTGGGCGAGCACCGCGTCGGGCTTGGGCATCCGGGGCGGGGCCACGGCGCCGTGCAGCAGAATCGATCCTTCAAAGAGGGCGCGCTTCACGGCGGTCTGACGTGGCGGCACGGTGTGCGCCCGCCGGTGGACGGTGACGCCCGCGCGCCGTTCCGTGCGCTGGAGCGCCCCCTTGTACTCCGGCTCGACGGACCACGCCGGGTAGTGCGGCATGCCCGCCAGCACGTGCGTCTCGTGGCCGAGATCCGCCCAGTGCTCCGCGATCTGGGTGGCATACGGGCCGATCCCCGCGTGCTCCGGAGCGTAATTGGTGGAAACCAGCAGCATGCGCCGCTGACCGGATCTGGACACCGAGCGTCCCCTCTTCCCCTGGATGATGCGCACGTCACCCTATTCGTTCACCCGCATGCTGCGGAACGTGCACGCTATTGTCTGCTAATCGGCTGCACCGGGGGGTGCGGCGGCTGGGGATAACAGATGACGGAGCACGACATGTCCGACTTTGGCGCGCCGGCGCGTAGACCGTACCGAGTCGGCTACGCGCCGGGAGCCTACGATCTGTTCCACATCGGACATCTGAACATCCTTCGCCACGCGCGCAGCCGGTGCGACTACCTCGTCGCCGGAGTGGTCTCCGACGAGATGGCCGAACTCGCCAAGGGGCGCCGCCCGATGATCCCGCTCGTCGAGCGGCTGGAGATCGTCCGCAGCGTGAAGTACGTGGACGCCGCCTTCGTGGAGACCGTCCCGGACAAGGTGGAGACCTGGAAGCAGGTCCGCTTCGACGTCATCTTCAAGGGCGACGACTGGCGCGGCACGCCCAAGGGCGACCGGCTGGAGAAGGACTTCGCCGCCCACGGCGTCGACGTCGTCTACTTCCCCTACACCGTGCACACGTCCAGCACCCAGCTGCGCCGGGCGCTGGACGCGCTCGCGGAACCCCCCGCCCTCCCCGGTCAGGTCACCGGGGAGCGGCGCTGAGCTCCCGGAACCACTTCGCGAGGAAGGCCAGCAGGAACAGCCCGGCGACCACGCCCAGCCCGGCGTACGCCCAGGTGAACAGCCTCCCGCCGCCGAGCAGCACGAACACCACGCAGAACACCCCGTAGTCCACGGGCAGCAGGGCCACCGCGCGCAGGGTCGAGGGGGCGGCCGCGGGGCTGCCCGGGGCCGGTTTGGCCTTCAGCTTCTCCGTCAGCAGCCCGCCGAAGAAGGTGACGACCGCGGCGAACTGGAAGCCCAGCGGCACCAGGAGCCAGCCGTCGGCCGTCGTCCCGTACTCCTCGGGGAAGCGGTAGAAGGCGATCAGCACGCACGCGTGCAGCGCCGTGAGCTTGGCCGCGTCCACGACGTGGTCCAGCCACTCGCCGGCCGCGCTGCCCCCGCCGCGCAGCCGGGCCAGCTGCCCGTCCGCGGAGTCGAAGGCGAAGCCGACGGCGAGGGCCGCCCACACCGCGATCCCCAGCGTCCACGAGGGCGCGCACAGGGCGAGCGCCGCCACGGCGGCGAAGCTGAAGGCGGCGCTGACCAGCGTCACCTGATTCGGGGTGAGCCCGAGCGCGTACGAACCGGCGGCCAGGTATCGCCCGGCGGGCCGGTTGACGAACCGCGAGTACAGCGACACCCCCTTCGCCGACTTCTGCGCCCCGCGCAGTTCCTGCAGCGCGGTGTTGACTCTGCCCATGCAGGACCCCCTCTGAACGATGTCGAACACATCATCGCAGGGCGAACAGGAGAGTCGTTCCGGATGTCCGGATGCCCGGACGCCCGCGGAGGCGGCGGCGCGCGCAGCCCGCGGGCCGCCGCCCCCTCACACGGACGGCCCCCGCGCCCCGGGCCCGCAGACCCGCAGCAGCAGGACCGAGCGGGCCGGGACCGTCAGGCTCTCCCCGCCGCGGTGACGGGTGCGGGGCGCCTCGGACTGGCTCTCCAGGGAGGTGTCCAGGACCAGCTCGTACGCCTCCGCCCACGGCGCCCCCGGCAGGACCCAGGCCAGCGGCCGGTCCCCGGTGTGCAGCAGCGCGAGGAAGCTGTCGTCCGTCACCTGCCGGCCCCGCTCGTCACGGCCCGGGATGTCCCGCCCCGACAGGTACATCCCCAGCGCGGCGGCCGGCGCGTACCAGTCCCGCTCCGTCATCTCCGCGCCCGCCGGCGTGAACCAGGCCAGGTCCCGCAGCCCGTCCGCCCCCTGCGGCCGCCCCGAGAAGAACGCCCGCCGCCGCAGCACCGGGTGGGCCTGCCGCAGCGAGATCAGCCGCTCCGTCAGCGCGAACAGCTCCCGCCACGCCGGGTCCTCCAGCAGCGACCAGTCCACCCACCCCGTCTCGTTGTCCTGGCAGTAGGCGTTGTTGTTGCCGCCCTGCGTGCGCCCGAACTCGTCGCCCGCCACCAGCATCGGCACCCCCGTCGACAGCAGCAGGGTGGTCAGCAGGTTGCGCAGCTGACGGCGGCGCAGCGCGCCCACCCGGGCGTCCTCGCTCTCGCCCTCCTCCCCGCAGTTCCACGAGCGGTTGTCGTTGGTCCCGTCCCGGTTGGCCTCCCCGTTGCCCTCGTTGTGCTTGCGCTCGTAGGACACGAGGTCGCGCAGGGTGAATCCGTCGTGCGCGGTGACGAAGTTCACCGAGGCGTACGGGCGCCGCCCGCCCCAGGCGTACAGGTCGCTCGACCCCGAGAGCCGGTACCCGAGGTCCCGTACGTCGGGCAGCGCGCCCCGCCAGAAGTCCCGTACGGCATCGCGGTAGCGGTCGTTCCACTCCGTCCACAGCGGGGGGAACGCGCCCACCTGGTAGCCGCCCGAGCCCACGTCCCAGGGCTCGGCGATGAGCTTCACCCGCCGCAGCACCGGATCCTGGGCGATCACCGCGAGGAACGGCGACAGCATGTCCACGTCGTGCATCGAACGGGCCAGCGCCGCCGCCAGGTCGAAGCGGAAGCCGTCCACCCCCATCTCCGTCACCCAGTAGCGCAGCGAGTCCGTGATGAGGCGCAGGACGTGCGGGCGCCCGGCGTGCAGGGTGTTGCCGCAGCCCGTGTAGTCGGCGTAGCGGCGCTGGTCGGACTGGAGCCGGTAGTAGCCGCGGTTGTCGATCCCGCGCAGCGACAGGGTCGGACCCAGCTCGCCCGCCTCCGCCGTGTGGTTGTAGACGACGTCGAGGATCACCTCGATCCCGGCCGCGTGCAGGGCCCGCACCATCCGCTTGAACTCGCCGACCTGCTGCCCCGCCGTCCCGGACGCCGAGTAGCCCGCGTGCGGGGCGAAGTAGCCGATCGAGTTGTAGCCCCAGTAGTTGCGCAGCCCCCGGCGCAGCAGGTGGTCCTCGTGCGCGAACTGGTGCACGGGCAGCAGCTCGACCGCCGTGACCCCCAGCTTCGTCAGGTGCTCCACCGCCGCCGGATGGGCGAGCCCCGCGTACGTGCCGCGCAACTCCTCGGGAACACCCGGATGGCGCATCGTGAACCCGCGCACGTGCAGCTCGTAGATCACCGAGTCGGCCCACGGGGTCTTCGGCCGGACGTCGTCCGCCCAGTCGTCGTCATCGTGGACGACGACGCCCTTCGGGACGAACGGCGCCGAGTCCCGGTCGTCGCGCACGGTGTCCGCGATGTACTGCTGCGGCCAGTCCCGGACGTGCCCGTACACCTCCGGCGGCAGGGTGAAGTCCCCGTCGACGGCCCGCGCGTACGGGTCCAGGAGCAGCTTCGCCGGATTGAACCGGGCACCGGTCCAGGGGTCCCAGCGCCCGTGCACCCGGAACCCGTACCGCTGACCGGGGCGCACGCCCGGCACGAAACCGTGCCAGATCTCGTGCGTGAGCTCGGTGAGCGAGCAGCGGGTCTCGCCGCCCTCGGAGTCGAACAGGCACAGCTCCACCGCCTCCGCGCCCTGCGCCCACAGGGCGAAGTTGGTGCCCGGCGTCCCCTCCGGCCCGTGGTGGAACCGGGCCCCCAGGGGATGCGAGGAGCCCGGCCACACCGCTGGTCCCGGGCGCGTGTGGACGCGTAACACCTGCCCCTTGACCTGCCCGTTCGACTGCCCGTTCGACTGGCCGCCCGGATGACCGTTCGGGCGGGTGCTCGGATGGGCGCCCGGCTGGCCGCCCGGATGTCCGTCGACCCGCGGTGCGGGCGCGGTCTGGCCGCCCCGCACCGCATCGACGGCGTTGCCGACGGCTTCCACCGCCTCTTGCTCGGCTGCGCTCGACACTGCCCGCCTCCACGGCTCCTGGGTACCTGCGGGGGTGGGGAGAGTGCGGCCCCGGCGTCCCGGCCCGGGCCCGCCCCCGTCTGGTCCTTCACACTGTTCTGCCCGGACTGATCCGCCCGGAACGTGGCGCGCGCTCACGTTTCCCCCGGAGGGGCCCGGTCGTTGGAGGGATCGTGACACTTCTGACGAGGCGGGCAGGGGCGGGCTTGGCCGCCGTGGCGGCATGGGCGGGCCTGTTGGGCGGGCTGGCCGGATGCACCAAGGACGGCACATCGCCGGTCGAGATCCAACTGCCCGGCAAACCCCGCTCGCCGGACGAGGCCATCCGCATCACCCCCGACGACAACGCCAAGGGGGTCCAGGCCGACGCGCGGCTGGTGGTCACCGTGCCCGAGGGCCGGCTGGAGCGGGTCGTCGTCACCAAGGTGGAGGACGCGCAGCAGGAGGAAGTCCCCGGCTCCATCGCCGACGACGGGCTCAGCTGGAGCCCCGACGCCGAGGCCGGCCGGCTCGCGCTCGCGGCCAAGTACACCGTGGACGCCGTCGCCCTCGACGGGCACAACCGCCGCCAGGCCCGGCACACCAGCTTCACCACCTACGTTCCCGAGGAGCGGTTCATCGGCTACTTCAAGCCCGAGAACCGCTCCACCGTCGGCACCGGCATGATCGTCTCCTTCAAGTTCAACCGCGCGATCGAACGGCGCGCCGAAGTGGAGCGGGCCATCACCGTCACCTCCGACCCGGCCGTGCAGGTCGTCGGCCACTGGTTCGGCAGGGACCGGCTCGACTTCCGGCCCAGGGAGTACTGGAAGGCCGGCACCAAGGTCACCGTGAAGATGGACCTGCGCGACGTCGAGGGCGCGGCCGGTTCGTACGGCATCCAGTCCAAGACCGTCACCTTCACCGTCGGCCGCTCCCAGATCTCCCGGGTGGACGCGACCGCGCACACCATGGAGGTCCGCCGGGACGGGGAGCTGCTGTCGACCCTGCCGATCAGCGCCGGGGCGCCCAAGACCACGACCTACAACGGGAAGATGGTGGTGATGGAGCTCTTCGACGTCACCCGCATGAACGGCCAGACCGTCGGCTTCGGCGGCGAGTACGACATCCCCGACGTCCCGCACGCCATGCGGCTCACCGCCTCGGGAACCTTCCTGCACGGGAACTACTGGTCCAGCCCCGACACCTTCGGCTCCACCAACGTGAGCCACGGCTGCGTGGGCCTGCGCGACGACAAGGGCGGCGGCTCCGACACCCCCGCCGGCTGGTTCTTCGACCGGACCCTGATCGGCGACGTGGTGGAGGTCGTCAACTCGCAGGACAAGACGGTCGCCCCCGACAACGGGCTGGGCGGCTGGAACATGTCCTGGGCCGACTGGGTCGCCGGCTCCGCCATCGTCTGAACGCCGTACGGCGGCGCCGTACGAGTGACCCGTGTGATCGGAATGACGTAGCGGAGAGTGTCCGCGCCCCGTCCACCGGCGCCCGACCCCCAGCCTGTCAGGGCAATCAGGGCAAACAGGGCAGCCGGAAACGGACGGAGCGTCATGTCAGCAAGGAACTGGACCCTCGGGCTCGCGATCGGGGCCGTGCTGGCCGCCGCGGCCCCCACGGCCCTCGCCGCGGACCCGGGCGCGGCCCCGGGCACGGGCCGGCCGGCCGCGGCCGCCCGGGCCCCGCTGCCCGACGGGCTGGGACCCTGCGTCCCCGGCCGCTGCCCGGACCCGTACCCGCCCCTCCACAGCGACGGCGTACTGCGCGGCCGGGACAACGGCATCAACATCTTCGCGGGCGGCGACTTCCGGGTCCGGGGGAGCGCCTCCGAGGCCGAGGGCCGCCTCGTGGTCCTCGGTGACTTCGACCAGGACAAGGCGGCGGGCGGCGACAGCCGCTACAACGTCGGGATCGTCGGCGCCGGATCGCTCGTGCCGCCGCCGGACGGAGCCGACTTCCTCACCACCGGCGGAGGGATCACCGTCCCCCCGGACGAGCGCCTGCTCGCCGACGGCGGCGTGGTCCGCCACGCGGGCCCGGTCACCGGCAGGGTGTCCGGCCGCCTGGTCCCCGACGCCGCGGCGGTCGCCCCGTACGCGGGACTGCGCGAGAGGCTCAGCGCCGCCAGCCAGTGCTACGCCCGGGTCGACGGGCAGCCGCGCCCGGCCACCGGAACCGCCGTCAACAACCGCTACGAGACGGTCTTCACCGGCGACGGAACCTCCCCGCTCCAGGTCTTCAACGTGAACGCGGACCTGGTGGGCAACGGGGGCGGCCAGCAGGGCATCCGGTTCGCCCGGATCCCGGACACGGCCACCGTCCTGGTGAACGTCCTGGGCGCCGACCGGACGATCAACACCTACAGCGGCGGCATCCAGGACACCGACCCGCTGAACGCCTACCGCGACCGCCTGCTGTGGAACTTCCCCGACGCCACCACCGTGCGCCTGACCGGCGGGGGCCAGTTCCAGGGCAGCTTCCTGATGGGGCAGCAGACCTCCGAGACCACCGTCACGCTGCCCGGCATCAACGGCCGCTTCCTCACCACCGGCTCCGTCACCCACGGCAGCGCGACGGCCGGGGGCGGCGGCCAGGAGTTCCACGCCTACCCCTTCAACGGCGACCTGCCCGACTGCGGGGGCCCGGCCCCGGTCACCGGCTCCCTCTCGGTCCTCAAGCGGGACGGGGACACGGGCGCCACGCTCGCCGGGGCCCGCTTCGAGCTGTGGCGGGAGACCAACGGCACCGCCGGCCTGCAGACCACCGGCGGTGCGGACGCCGACACCCGCGTCGCCGAGTGCACCACGCGGGCGGGCGGGCGGTGCGAGGAGACCGCCACGCCCGGCACGTACTACTGGCGCGAGACGCAGGCGCCCCCCGGCTACGAGCTGCCGGCCGAGACGGTCCACGAAGTGAGGCTGACCGCCGCGAACGCCTCGGCCGGCGTCCGCTACGAGGCGGACAACCGGCGGACCCCGCAGCCGCCGGACGGCGCACGGGTGGTGCTGCGCAAGACCGACGCGGCCACCGGCCGGCCGCTGCCCGGCGCACGGTTCGAGCTGTGGCGGGAGAGCAACGGCACCGCGGGGCTCCAGCCCGTCACGCCCGGAGGCGACACCCTGCTGGACGCCGCCTGCGAGACCGACGCCCGGGGCGCCTGCACCGTGGAGCTGCCGGTCGGCGAGACGTACTACTGGCGGGAGACCGCCGTCCCGGCCGGCTACGAACCGCCCGCGGACCCGGTCACCCGCTTCGACCTGAACGAGGGCGACGTGAGGGACGGCATCGAGGTCGCCGTCGCGAACGCGCGGAGCGAGGAGTACGAGGGCTCCATCCGGATCGTGAAGCAGGACGCGAAGACCGGACGGCCGCTGCGCGGCGCGGTGTTCGAGGTGTGGCAGGAGACCAACGACACCGCCGGGCTCCAGACGCGCGGCATCAACGCCGACCGCCGGGTCGCGGACGGCTGCGCCACGGACCGCGGCGGGGTCTGCGACTTCGGCCCGCTCCCCGAGGGCTGGTACTACCTGGTCGAGACGGCGGTCCCCGAGGGCTACGCCCTGCCCGCGGACCGGGTGACCGGACCGCTCAGGCTGGACGGCGCCACGCCGGGGGGCCGGCTCCTGGTCACACTGCGGAACGAGCGCGACGGCCACGGCAAGGGCAAGGGGAAGGGCGGCCACGGCAAGGGCGACCACGGCCACGGGAAGGGCGACCACGGCAAGGACCACGGCCACGGGAAGGGCGAGCACCCGAAGCACTCCGGGCACCCCGGCCACCCGAAGGACGCCAAGGGGCCCCGGGCCTGACGCCGGCCCGGTTCGAGCACGACCCGGTGCGCCGGTGGAGTGAGCTCCTCACCCCGCCGGCGCACCAGCGCGAGCAGTACCCCCGCCCCACGGGTTGGCTGGGCTGCGACCGTCACGTCCGCAGGCCCGAGGAGGCGCCGATGGCCGCACGTCAGGGGACCGGCCCGGCAGCGCGGGCGGCGGCGGTCGGCGCCCTGTCGCACTGGCGGCCCTGCACCCGTCCCCGGCGGCGGCCGGCCCGGCGGAACCGGAGAGCGCGTGCGCGGCGGGCACCGGCCCCTACCAGCGGGAGCTGGAGGGCCACCTGGGCCGGCCGGTCGACGGGGTGCAGTCCGCGGCGGACTGCACCGCGGTCCGGGCCTTCCAGCGCGCGAACGGAGTCGACCCCGCGGACGGTTACGCGGGCCTCGCCACCTACCGCACGATGCTCGTCGTGACCGCCCGCCCGGACCCCAACGCCGCGGGCGACTGCCCCGTCCGCGAACACCGGGTGACCTGCGTGGACATGGACCGCCAGCTGCTGTGGGTGCAGCGGGGCACCCGCGTCGTCTTCCCACCGGTGCCCATCCGCACCGGCCGCGACTCCGAGGAGACCCGGCCGGGCTGGCACGAGGTGTACTGGCGCAGCAAGGACCACGTCTCCACGCTGTACGACGCACCCATGCCCTACGCGCAGTTCTTCGACGGCGGCCAGGCCCTGTACGGTACGCCCGACTCCCTTTACGGCAGCAGCGGTTCGGCCGGCTGCGTCAACCTCACCGAACCGGACGCGGCGCGCCTCTGGGACCTGCTCACCGAGGGCGACGCGGTCTACGTGTGGGGCACCAAGCCGGGCACCGAGGACTGACCTGCCTCCCTCCCGCCCCTCCCGCCGACCGTCCCCGACGGCCGATCCGGCCGCTGATCAGCATGTTGGGACGGAACGGTGACAAGACCGTGGCTCATCGTGATCTGCCCATGTGATTTCCTGTCGACAAGCGCGCGACTGTCCGCGCGCGGGGGACATGGGGAGAACAAGAGTGAACCTGCAGCCGATACGCGGCCGCGCCCGCACCGGCCTGCCGGCCCTTCTGCTGGGGGCGGCCCTGCTGTTCACCACCGCGTGCAGCGGTGGTGGCGGGAGTGACAGCAGCGGCGGCGGCGACAACGCCGGGGGTGGCGCCAAGAACGGGACCGAGGCCTCGAAGGCCGTCGTCAGCGTCAAGCCCGACGACGGGGCCAAGGAGGTCGCCACGAGCGGCGTCCTGAAGATCTCCAGCAGCGGGGGCAAGCTCACCACGGTGACCGTCGCGGACACCAAGGGCAACGCGGTCGAGGGCAAGCTCGCCGACGACGGTTCGAGCTGGGAGCCGGCCCGCCACCTGGCCTCCGCCACCGAGTACAAGGTGCACGCGGTCGCGAAGGACGAGGCCGGCCGGGAGTCCGCCAAGGACACCACCTTCACCACCCTGACGCCGACGAACACCTTCGTCGGCCACTACACGCCGGAGGACGGCGCGGAGGTCGGCGTGGGCATGCCGGTCTCGATCAACTTCTCCCGTGGGATCACCAACCCCGAGGCCGTCGAGAAGGCCATCACCGTGACCGCCGAGCCGGCCGTGCCGGTCGAGGGCCACTGGTTCGGCAACGACCGCCTGGACTTCCGCCCCGAGAAGTACTGGGCCGCGGGCACCAAGGTCACCGTGAAGCTCGCCCTCGACGGCGTCGAGGGCCGCCCGGGCGTCTACGGCAAGCAGACCCGTACGGTCACCTTCAAGATCGGCCGCTCCCAGATCTCCACGGTCGACGCGAGCGAAAAGCACATGGAGGTCGTCCGCGACGGCCAGGTCATCAAGAAACTCCCGATCACCGCGGGCGCCCCGTCGACCACCACCTACAACGGGCAGATGGTCATCAGCGAGAAGTACAAGGTCACCCGGATGAACGGCGCGACCGTGGGCTTCGGCGGCGAGTACGACATCTCCGACGTCCCGCACGCGATGCGCCTGTCGAACTCGGGCACCTTCGTGCACGGCAACTACTGGGCCTCCTCCGGCACGTTCGGCTCGGAGAACGTCAGCCACGGCTGCGTCGGCCTCAAGGACGTCCGCGGCGCCGGCGACGGCAACCAGCCCGCCGCCTGGTTCTTCAACGAGTCCCTGATCGGCGACGTGGTCATCGTGAAGAACTCCAAGGACAAGCAGATCGCCCCGGACAACGGCCTCAACGGCTGGAACATGGACTGGGCGGAGTGGATCAAGTAGGCGGGCCCCCGACCCCCTGAGGCCGGCCCGGTGCTGTGACACACAGCACCGGGCCGGCTCGCGTTAACCGCGGCTAACCTGGCCCGTATGACCATCTCTCTCGAAGTCTCCGAAGGCGTCGGCACCATCCGCCTGGACCGGCCGCCCATGAACGCCCTGGACATCGCCACCCAGGACCGGCTGCGCGAGCTCGCGGTGGAGGCGACCGACCGGGCCGACGTCCGCGCCGTCGTCATCTACGGCGGCGAGAAGGTGTTCGCGGCGGGCGCGGACATCAAGGAGATGCAGACGATGGACCACGCGGCGATGGTCGCCCGGTCCCGTGCGCTCCAGGACGCCTTCACCGCCGTCGCCCGCATCCCCAAGCCGGTCGTCGCGGCCGTCACCGGCTATGCGCTGGGCGGCGGTTGCGAGCTCGCGCTGTGCGCCGACTACCGGATCGCCGCCGACAACGCCAAGCTCGGCCAGCCCGAGATCCTGCTCGGCCTGATCCCCGGCGCGGGCGGCACCCAGCGGCTGTCGCGGCTGGTCGGCCCGTCGAAGGCCAAGGACCTCATCTTCACCGGACGCATGGTCAAGGCCGACGAGGCGCTCACCCTGGGCCTGGTCGACCGGGTCGTGCCCGCCGCCGAGGTGTACGAGCAGGCGCACGCGTGGGCCGCCCGGCTGGCGCAGGGTCCGGCGATGGCGCTGCGCGCCGCCAAGGAGTGCGTGGACGCCGGCCTGGAGGCCGACATCGATACCGGTCTGACCATCGAACGCAACTGGTTCGCGGGCCTGTTCGCCACCGAGGACCGGGAGCGCGGCATGCGCAGCTTCGTCGAAGAGGGCCCGGGCAAGGCCAAGTTCGTCTGATCGCTGCGGCGGTCTCCTCCCTGTGGGTGGATTAGCCAGGCCTTAAGGCAGCCTTAAGCGGAAACGGTGATCCACTCACGGTGATCGATTCCCTGCGGTGTGTCACCGCAGGTCAAACCGGGTATTGAAGCATCTTTGTTGCCTCCCGCATATGACGGGGCACCCCCTTGGTTTCGTTGAATCCGGGGGGTGTTTTCCCCTGGAACCGCCCGGAGGGGCAGCTCGGCCGTCCATGATGGGTGCATGGCGGGCCTGGAGGGTGTGGAACAGCCGCGGCAGCGCGGCAGCGCTTCGGCGGTACGGCTCACGGCGGCTCTTGAGGACGAACAGGGCCTCAAGGCGCTGGAGTTGTACGGGAATCCGGCCGAGGCGGAAGTGACGCTGCCGTCCATGCCGGAGTCGGCGAGCACGGCGCGCCGGCTCACCCAGTGCGTGGTGATCCGCCTCTGGGGACTCTCGCCGCAGATCGCCGAACACGCCGTCCTGCTGGTCTCGGAGCTCGTCGGCAACGCGGTGCGGCACACCGGGGCCCGCTCCTTCGGCTTACGCATGCTGCGGCGGCGCGGCTGGATCCGGGTGGAGGTGCGCGACCCCTCGCGCGGACTGCCCTGCCTGATGCCGGTGCACGAGCTCGACACCACGGGCCGGGGCCTCTTCCTCGTCGACAAGCTGTCCGACCGCTGGGGCGCCGACCTGCTGCCGCGCGGGAAGATCACCTGGTTCGAGATGCGGGTCGCCGACCGCCAGAACGCCTGAGCGCCGGAGAAATGCCTGAAGCCCCCGGCTCGCCGTGGTGGGGCGGTGTGGGGGCTTCATGGGTGCGCCGAGGATCGAAGGGGGTGTGATCCTCGGCGTGGCGACTTCGCTCGGGTCAATGGGGAAGCCGTGGTTCCGACTATGGCAGACGAGGGTCCAAACGCCAAAAGTCCCTACTTGGACATAAGTGTGCAAATCATAAGACTTTCTAGCTAAATCCTAGGTGAGGTGGGCCACTCACCTCGCAATCTATGAATAACTATCGGAACCTCTGAGTGAATCGTTGATCACATAGAGGATCGACCACTCGTTCAGCCCCTTCCGGTGGACGTCCCGAATTGGGTCAATCATTACCTTCCGGGTCATCCAGCCCTTAAATGGGCAGGTGCTCTCACAACCAGGCCGCCGCGCGGCCCTGCGCGGGGCCCTGCGTGCGGCCGGTCTCGGAGCGGCCGCGACCGCGACGGCCGGCCTCACCGCCGCCTGCGGACCGGGCCGCCCCGCCCCCGTCTCCTCCGCGCCGCCCCCCGGACCGGCCAGACCCGACCGCCCCGCCAAGGCGGCCGCCGCCGCCCCGCGCCGGTTCCCCGGGCAGCCCGTGGAGATCGCCCACGGCCCGCGCGACCGCCCCCGCGTCGCCCTCACCTTCCACGGCAACGGGGACCCCGCCCTCGCCCGGGCGGTCCTGACCGAGGCCGAACGCGGGGGCGCGCGCGTCACCGTCCTGGCGATCGGAACCTGGCTCGACGCCCACCCGGACATGGCCCGCCGCATCCTCGACGGCGGTCACGAACTCGGCAACCACACCCAGCGCCACCTCGCGGTCAACGACCTGCCCGAGGCGGAGGCCTACGCCGAGATCACCGGCTGCGCCCAGCGGCTCAAACGACTCACCGGCTCCATCGGCACCTGGTTCCGGCCCTCCCAGACCCAGTACGCGACCCCGCTCGTCCGGAAACTGGCCCAGCGGGCCGGCTACCCGCACGTCCTCTCGTACGACGTGGACTCCCTCGACTTCACCTCGCCCGGCGCCGCGGCCGTCATCCGCACCGTCACCGGGACGATCCAAGGCGGATCGGTGGTGAGCCTGCACTTCGGCTACGCGGACACGGTCGACGCGATGCCTCCCCTCCTCGAAGAACTCGCGCGCCGCAAGCTGCGCGCGGTGACCACCACGGAGCTGCTGACCCAATGACCACCACCCGCCTTCCCCGGAAGGTCACCGTGCTGCTGGCCGGTCTGGTCCTCGCCGCCCTGGCCGGCTGCGGCGCAGCCGAAAAGGGGCCCGCCGAGGCGCTCGGCACCAAGGGCCCCGCCAAGCCCGTCAAGGCCGTGCCGGCCCTCCCGCCCGGCCTGCCCGGCATGCCGCCGCTCCTCGATCCCCACGACGTCTACGCGGCGGACCGGCCGAACAAGCTCTCCCCGGTGGTCAAGGACTTCCCGTCCCGCGTCTACGTGCCGAACACCAACTCCAACACGGTGTCCGTCATCGACCCGGTGACCTACCAGGTCATCGACACCATCCCGGTCGGCGTCCAGCCCCAGCACGTGGTGCCCTCCTGGGACATGAAGACCCTGTGGGTCAACAACAACCGCGGCCACACGCTCACCCCGATCAACCCGGCCACCGGCGAGGCCGGAAAGCCCGTCGAGGTGCACGACCCGTACAACCTGTACTTCACGCCGAACGGCAAGTACGCCATCGTCATGGCCTCGATGGACAAGGAGCTGGTCTTCCGCGATCCGCACACCATGGACCGCGTCAAGACGGTCCCGGTGACCTGCTACGGCGTCAACCACGCGGACTTCTCCGCCGACGGCCGGTACTTCATCGTGAGCTGCGAGTTCTCCGGCGAACTGCTCAAGGTCGACACCGAACGGATGGAGGTCATCGGCCAGCAGAAACTGCCGTTCGAGGGCGCCATGCCGCAGGACGTCAAGGTCTCCCCGGACGGGAAGACCTTCTACGTCGCGGACATGATGGCGCACGGCATGTGGGTGCTCGGCGGGGACAAGTTCGAGACCCCCAAGCTGCTGCCCACGGGCAAGGGCTGCCACGGCCTGTACGTGAGCCGCGACTCCAAGGAGATGTACGTCTCCAACCGCGGCGAGGGCACCATCTCCGTCTACAGCTTCCCCGAGAACAAGCTCACCAAGAAGTGGACCCTGCCGGACGGCGGCAGCCCCGACATGGGCGGGGTCTCGGCCGACGGCAAGGTGCTGTGGCTGTCGGGCCGCTACAACTCCGAGGTGTACGCGATCGACACCGTGACCGGCAAGCAGCTCGCCCGGATCCCGGTCGGCGGCGGACCGCACGGGCTCGCCGTGTACCCGCAGCCCGGCCGCTACTCGCTCGGCCACACCGGGATCTTCCGGTAGCCGAAGGCACGCCGACCGAAGGATGTGACGACGGCGCCCCGGGAGCTCGCACGACTCCCGGGACACCGCCGTCGGCCCGTCGGGCCACGGACTACCAGGCGACCGGAAGCCTCTCCGGAAGCCGCTTGATGAAGCCCGTGCGCCAGACGAGGTTCTCGGCGGGCACCGCGAGGCGCAGCCCGGGCAGCCGCTCGACCAGCACCTCCAGCGCGATCTCGGCGTGTGCCCGGCCCAGCGCGGAGGCCGGGCAGAAGTGCCGCCCGGCGCCGAAGGCGAGATGGGGGTTCGGGCTTTCGCGCTCCAGGTCCAGCTCGTCCGGGTTCTCGAAGGCCGCCGGGTCGAAGTTGGCTCCCTCCAGCAGGACGAGGACGAGCTCGCCCTCCTGCACCAGCACGTCACCGACCCGGACGTCCGCGAGGGCGATGCGCGGCAGGCCGTCGCCGACGGAGAGGTTCCAGCGCAGCAGCTCGTCGACCGCCCCGCCCATGCGCTCGGGGTGCTCGCGCAGGTAGCCGATCAGCTCGGGCCGCTGGAGCAGCGCGAGGACCGCGAGGGTCAGGAACGCCGACGTGGAGACGGCGCCCGCGCCGAAGAGCGAGACGGCGACCGTCGCGAACATGTCGTCGCTCAGGTGCGCCGACTCCGGGTCCGCCTCCTTCAGCCCGGCGAACCTGCCGAGGAGCCCCGTACGCTCCTCGGGGGCCAGCGCCAGCTGGGCGCCCAGCCGCTCGGCGAAGTAGCCGACGTCCTTGTACCAGTTGAGGGCCGAGTCGGCGAAGGGCTCGCGCGCGGTCATGAAGGCGACGTCCAGCCCCGACATCAGCCGGCGCCAGTCCTCGAAGGGCACCCCGAGCACCTGGCAGTGCAGGGCCGCCGAGAAGGGGTCGGCGAACCCGGCCCGGAGGTCGGCCGGGCCGCCCTCGGCGACGATCTGGTCGATGAGCTCGCCGGCCTTGGCGCGCAGCAGGTCCCGGAGCCCCTTCCGGCGCGGGTTGAGCGCCTTCATCACCGCGTCGCGCAGGCCGGCGCTGTTGATGTTGCCCATGTTGTCGACGACCTCGGGCGGGATCGTCAGCGCGTACTGGCGCGGGACGCCGGCGTTCGCCGTGTCCTTGAGGCTGAAGCGCTCGTCCTCCAGCACCTGCCGGGCCAGCGCGTAGCTGCTCACCAGCCAGGCGGGGTCCCCGGTGAGGGTGCGGACCCGGGCGACGGGGGCCTTCTCGCGCAGCCAATCGCACTCCTGCGGGAGCACGTCACCGCGCCGCGACAGCGGGAAGTCGAGGAGCGGCTGCGGCTCCCGGCTCTCCCGGCCCTCAAGCTGCTCGACGCTCATCGGCGGTCCCTTCGGTCGGTGCGTGGTCCGTGGCGCTTTCGGGTGCGGGCGCCGGAGGCGCGGGGGCCTGGGGCGCGCCGGCCCGCGCCGTGGCCTCGGCGGGCTCGGGCCGTACGACGGCGTACGCCTGGTTGCGGGTCGCGCGCAGGCCCCCGCCGCGCGCGAAGAGGACATCGGTCAGCGGCATCCTGACGTGGTACGCCGCCACCGAGGACGGCACGTCGAGAATGCTCGGGGTGTCCACGAAGAACGGCAGCTCGGCTGCCATGTAATCGAAACAGACCTGCAACTGGACGTCTGTGATCGATTCACCTTCCGGCAACTTGGAACCGACAAAGTGCAGGGCCATCTCCTCGCAGCCCTTGCGGAATGCGTCGTCGGTTTCCAGGAAATGCAGGATGCGGCGGTGGAGCAGTTGGTAAACGGGGTTCGACTGAAACTCCGACAGGGCTCGCACGCGAATATCGGCCCGTCCGGGCCCGGACTCCTCCACACCCTTGAGGATCCGCCGCCGGACCGCCTTGATTTCCTTCGTGGCGCGCCTTTCCGCGTGCTCGCGGGTGTAGCCGAAGGCGGCGAACATCCGGTCCACGTGGAGGTCGGCGTAGACGAAGTCGACTTGGGCGAAGCGGGTCGTGGCCCACCGGGCGAGGCCGGCGATGCGCTCGGAACTGAAGTAGCTGTTTCCGGGACTCACCCCGATGAGCACATGGTCGCCGTCTTCCCAGATATGGCGGCAGGTGCGGGTGAAGGGCAGAACTTCGAATGATGCGTCGGCTGTGATCGTCACCTGTGTGATCGCCCTTGTCGCCGCTTGTCCCTGGGAGCCCTGCGCTCCTGGTGTGGCGGCAATGCCGTTACGTTATGCCGTGGCCCCGGAGCGTGACAAGTGGAAGCCGGATCTGTTGTCAGGAATTATCACTTCCGCATGGTGGAAGGTTAATTGAATTCTTTTCTGCCGCCCGAACGGGACCCGCGGCGGGGGCCGGCCGCAGGGACCGCTACCCTGAGCCGGTCAACAGGCATCAAGAAGGAGTGCACCCAGTGGCGGACATCGAGAGCGCACGGACGACGTTCGGCAAGTTCGACGTGAACGGTGACGGCTTCGTCACGGCCGAGGAGTTCAAGGCGGCCATGGCGGCCATGGGCGACCCGTTCGTCACTGCCGCCGTCGCGGACGCCGTGATCGCCGCCAAGGACGAGAACGGCGACGGCCTGCTCAGCTTCGACGAGTTCTGGGCCTCCCTGAACAAGTAGTCCCTCCGCCGCTCCCGCCCCGCACCCCCGGCTCGCCGCCGGGCCGGGGCGGGAGCGCGCGTGCGTCCGCGTCAGGCCTCCGGCCCGGACGACATGTCCTCGACCTCGGCGAGGGCCTCCTCCAGCCACTGCAGCCAGAACGTCTCCAGGGCGATCCCCCCGTGCAGGACGAGCCGGCGCAGCCGGTCCTCCACGGCGTCGCGTCCCGGCGGGAAGTCCTTCTCCTCGATGGCCTCGTACTGCGCCAGCTGGCGCCGGTGGAGGTCCAGATGGCGCCGCAGCTCAGGGCCGAGCCCCTGCGGCCCCACCACGCCCGCCGCGCGGATCCGCAGCAGCAGCGGGTCGCGCATCGGTTTGGGGTCCTGGCTCTCGCCGACCCAGCGCGCCAGCTCCGCGCTGCCGCCGGGCAGTACCTCGTACTCCTTCTTCTGCCCCCGCACGGGCGCCTCGCTGGGCAGCGCCCGGATCAGCCCGGCCTCCTCCAGCCGTCCGAGCTCGCGGTAGATCTGCTGGTGCGTCGCCGACCAGAAGTACCCGATCGACTTGTCGAACCGCCGGGTCAGCTCCAGCCCGGACGAGGGCTTCTCGAGCAGGGCGGTGAGGATGGCGTGCGGGAGGGACATGGCGCCATCCTAGGTTCGCGGCCGCCGCGTCAGTGCGCCCCCGTTCGGCCGCCCCCGGCTGGTGACCGGGCCCGGCGGTGAACAGGCTGGAGGAGTGCCCGCCCACTTCGACTTCCCCGACCCCGAACACCGCTGAACCCTGTCCCGTCCTCGCCGACCAGGCCGGAGGAAGCCGTGGAGCAACTGCTGAGAGTCCAGAACTTCACCGTCTCGCGCGACGGGTTCGGCGCCGGTGAGCGCCAGAGCCTGGAGCGGCCGTTCGGCGACGCCGACCCCGGGGAGATGTTCGCCTGGGCCGGGGCCACCGCGAGCTGGCCCCACCGCACCGACCCCGGAGGCAGCCGGGGCCTCGACGACTACTTCACCCGGGACTTCGCGCACGGCATCGGCGCCGAGATCATGGGCCGCAACAAGTTCGGGCCCCAGCGCGGGCCTTGGCCCGACCACGAATGGCGCGGCTGGTGGGGCGACGAGCCCCCCTTCCACACCCCGGTGTTCGTCATGACCCACCACGAGCGTCCGTCGTTCACGCTCTCCGACACCACCTTCCACTTCGTCGACGCCGACCCGGCCACGGCCCTCGGCATGGCGCGGGAGGCGGCGCGGGGCCAGGACGTCCGGCTCGGCGGCGGGGCCACCACCATCCGGGAGTTCCTCGAGGCCGACCTCGTCGACACCCTGCACGTGGCGGTCTCGCCGGTGGAGATCGGATCCGGGGCACGGCTCTGGGACTCGCCCGAGGAGCTCCTCGACCGGTTCCACCTCGACGTCGTGCCCAGCCCGAGCGGCGTGACGCACCACCTCTTCTGGCGCCGCTGACCGCCGCCGGGCAGGCCTGCGCCCGTCACCGGGTGACGTGCGAGATGTCCACGACGAAGCGCTCCGGGGAGTGCAGGGTGTAGGCGCGGTAGTACGGCACGGTGTCGAAGGCGGCGCCGAGGGTCACGTACCCCTCGTAGTCGCCGGTCAGGGCGATGCCCTTGAGCTTGCTCAGGTAGATCTTCTGGAGCCTGGGTCCCTGGTAGACGTTCCGGCCCGCGTCGTCGTGCGCGGCGGCGGGGTGGAAGCGGATCTCCAGGAAGTGCTTCCCGGCCAGCGGCACGGGCTTGCCGGACCCGTCGTGGACCAGCTGCGGGACGGGGGTGACGGTCACCTCGGGGACGTACCCCTGCAGGTCGACGACGATCCGGTCGTACGTGGCGTGCCCGCCCCAGCGGGCGTTGACGACGAGCGGGGTCTGGCTCTGGGCGGCGGTGGAAGTGGTGGCGGCCGAGGCAGGTGCGGCGAAGGAGAGGCAGGCGGCGAGCAGAGCGCCGGATGTCAGGGCCACGATCTGCCGGAGACGTGCGTGGATCATGACGTCCCCTCGATTCCTGAGAGACGGGGACTGATGGCACGGCTTAGGACGCCGTTCAGGCATCCCGCGGTTCCCCTCCTGGTTCGGTCAATCCACCACTCGACAACTGCCATGGGTGGCAGGGTGGTTGGCAGGCAATCGGCCCGTCCCGACAGGAGAGAACCGGATGCGTCCTCACCGCTTGTCCCGTCACGCAACGGTCGCCGTGGCCCTCGTCCTGGCGGCCACCGCCTGCGGTGGTGACGCGGAGGGCGAGGTCTCGCAGGAGGGGAAGGGCGGCTACCGCTGGGTGGCCACGGACGAGATCTGCAACGCGCTCCCGTACGGCAAGCTCGCCGACCCGCTCGGGGCCCGCGAGGAGGCCGCGGACCGGGACAAGCGGTCCGGCACGGGCGCCCCGGGCGTCAAGTGCGTCCAGCCGCTCGTCGAGTCCGGCCCGGCGGAGTACGGGAACGTCAAGGTGGAGCTGGACCTCGCGTACACGGAGAGCGTCGACTTCTCCAAGGACGTCTTCGCCAGGGCCCGCGCGGACACGGCGAAGGACATGCCGGACAGCGGCTTCACCGACGTGAAGGGCGTCGGCAAGGAGGCCTACCGGTTCGCCTTCAACAAGCCGACCGAGCTGCGGCAGGTCCACGCGCTGCGGCTGCGCGACAGCAACATGCTGATCGACGTGACGGTCACGGCCGAGGCGCGCACACCGCCCACCGCTGACAGCCTGAAGGCGTACGACGCGGCGGTGGACGATTTCGCCCGGGGCGTCCTCAAGGCGCTGCGCCGCGGATAGCGCCCGAAAGCAGACGGGAAGGGGCCCGGTGCGCACGCGCGCGCCGGGCCCCTCGCGTCACCTGCCGTGGATCAGCACTCGATGACGTTGACCGCGAGACCGCCGCGGGCCGTCTCCTTGTACTTGACCTTCATGTCGGCGCCCGTCTCCTTCATGGTCTTGATGACCTTGTCGAGGGAGACCTTGTGGGTGCCGTCGCCGCGCATCGCCATCCTGGCGGCGGTGACGGCCTTGACCGCGGCCATGCCGTTGCGCTCGATGCAGGGGATCTGGACCAGGCCGCCGACCGGGTCGCAGGTCAGGCCCAGGTTGTGCTCCATCCCGATCTCGGCCGCGTTCTCGACCTGCTCCGGGGTGCCGCCGAGGACCTCGGCCAGGGCGCCGGCCGCCATCGAGCAGGCCGAGCCCACCTCGCCCTGGCAGCCGACCTCGGCGCCCGAGATCGACGCGTTCTCCTTGAAGAGCAGGCCGATCGCGCCCGCCGCCAGCAGGAAGCGGACCACGCCCTCCTCGTCGGCGCCGGGCACGAAGTTCACGTAGTAGTGCAGGACCGCCGGGATGATGCCCGCGGCGCCGTTCGTCGGGGCGGTGACCACCCGGCCGCCGGCGGCGTTCTCCTCGTTCACGGCCATCGCGTAGAGGGTGATCCACTCCATCGACAGCGCCAGCGGGTCGCCCTCGGAGCGGAGCTTGCGGGCGGTGTTCGCCGCCCGGCGCCGGACCTTCAGGCCGCCCGGCAGGATGCCCTCGCGGGACATGCCGCGCGAGACGCAGGACTGCATGACGCGCCAGATCTCCAGGAGGCCCTCGCGGATCTCCTCCTCCGTGCGCCAGGCCTTCTCGTTCTCCAGCATCATCGCGGAGATCGACAGGCCGCTCTCCCGGGCCATGCGCAGCATTTCGTCGCCGGAGCGGAAGGGGTACTTCAGCACGGTGTCGTCGAGCTTGATCCGGTCCTCGCCGACCGCGTCCTCGTCCACGACGAAGCCGCCGCCGACCGAGTAGTAGGTCTTCTCCAGCAGCGGGGTGCCGGCGGCGTCGTACGCGAAGAGGGTCATCCCGTTCGCGTGGTACGGCAGGGAGCGCCGGCGGTGGAGGATCAGCTGGTTCGGCTCGTCGAAGTCGATCTCGTGGACGTCGCCTATCTCCGCGCCCATCAGCCGCAGCCGGCCGCTCTTGCGGATGCGCTCGACCTCGTCGTCCGCCGTCTCGACGTTCACCGTGCGGGGGGAGTGCCCCTCCAGGCCCAGCAGCACCGCCTTGGGGGTGCCGTGTCCGTGGCCGGTCGCGCCGAGGGAGCCGAAGAGCTCGGCCCGCACCGCGGCGGTCTGGGCGAGCACGCCGTCCTTCTTCAGCCGCGTCACGAACATGCGGGCGGCCCGCATCGGGCCGACGGTGTGCGAGCTGGACGGACCGATGCCGATCGAGAAGAGATCGAAAACGGAAATGGCCACGTTGGCGGTCTCCCGGGTCATCCCCGCGGTGGCGGGGAACGGACCGTCCAGTCGCACTCGCAGCGTAGCGAGGCGGCCGACGGAGGGGCGGACTTTGCAGGGATTGCGGGCAAAGATCACCTCGTGGGCGCCCTTGCCCGGTTCATCAGCGTACGTCAGTTCGTGCGGGGCCCGGTTACGCCGACCTGTACGGCGGCTTTCGCGGCCCCGACGTCGAGGGCCGCACTCCGGACCACGGGAAAGGCCCGGCCCTGTGCGAGACGAGGCCGGGCCTTCCCAAGCCGTTGCCTAGAGCGACGGGTACAGCGGGAACTTCGCGGCGAGCGCGGAGACGCGCGCCTTGAGGGAGTCGGCGTCGTAGGTCGGCTTCAGGGCCTGCGCGATGATCTCGGCGACCTCGGTGAAGGCCTCGGCGTCGAAACCGCGGGTGGCCAGCGCCGGCGTACCGATCCGCAGACCCGAGGTGACCATCGGCGGCCGCGGGTCGTTCGGGATGGCGTTGCGGTTGACCGTGATGCCGACCTCGTGGAGGCGGTCCTCGGCCTGCTGGCCGTCCAGTTCGGAGTTGCGCAGGTCGACCAGGACCAGGTGCACGTCGGTGCCACCGGTGAGGACGTCCACGCCCACGGCCTTGACGTCGTCCTGGACCAGGCGGGCGGCGAGGATCTTCGCGCCCTCCAGGGTGCGCTCCTGGCGCTCCTTGAACTCCGGCGAGGCCGCGACCTTGAAGGAGACGGCCTTGGCCGCGATCACGTGCTCCAGCGGGCCGCCCTGCTGACCGGGGAAGACCGCGGAGTTGATCTTCTTGGCCAGCTCCTGCGTCGACAGGATGACACCGCCGCGCGGACCGCCGAGGGTCTTGTGCGTGGTGGTGGTGACCACGTGGGCGTGCGGCACCGGGTTCGGGTGCAGACCCGCGGCGACCAGGCCGGCGAAGTGCGCCATGTCGACCATCAGGTACGCGCCGACCTCGTCCGCGATGCGGCGGAAGGCGGCGAAGTCGAGCTGGCGCGGGTACGCGGACCAGCCGGCGACGATCAGCTGCGGCTTGGACTCCTTGGCGAGGCGCTCGACCTCGGCCATGTCCACCTCGCCGGTCTCGTCGACGTGGTACGGGACCACGTTGTAGAGCTTGCCGGAGAAGTTGATCTTCATGCCGTGGGTCAGGTGACCACCGTGGGCCAGGTTCAGGCCCATGATCGTGTCGCCCGGCTTCAGCAGCGCGAACATCGCGGCGGCGTTCGCCTGCGCACCCGAGTGCGGCTGGACGTTCGCGGCCTCGGCGCCGAACAGCGCCTTGATGCGGTCGATCGCGATCTGCTCGACCACGTCGACGTGCTCGCAGCCGCCGTAGTAACGGCGGCCCGGGTAGCCCTCGGCGTACTTGTTGGTCAGGACCGAACCCTGGGCCTCCATGACGGCGACCGGAGCGAAGTTCTCCGAGGCGATCATTTCCAGGGTGGACTGCTGGCGCACGAGCTCGGCGTCGACGGCGGCGGCGACGTCCGGGTCGAGCTCGTGGAGAGGGGTGTTCAGTACAGACATCAGGGTCCCCTGGGGTCAGTTACCGGCGGTGAGCTGGGTGTACTCCTCGAAGGACAGGGTGTCCTTCGGCTCCTCCGAGAGGCGCACCTTGAAGAGCCAGCCACCCTCGAACGGGGCGGTGTTCACGAGCGCCGGGTCGTCCACGACGTCCTGGTTGGCCTCGACGACCTCGCCGGAGACGGGGGAGTACAGGTCGCTGACCGACTTCGTCGACTCCAGCTCGCCGCAGGTGTCGCCTTCGGTCACGCTCTCGCCGACCTCGGGGAGCTGGGCGTAGACGACGTCACCGAGCGCGTTGGCCGCGAACTCCGTGATGCCGACCGTCGCGACGCCGTCCACGGCGTCCGACAGCCACTCGTGCTCCTTGGTGTAACGCAGCTTCTCGGGGTTGCTCATGACCTGATTCTCCTGGATGCGGGGG
This sequence comes from Streptomyces sp. NPDC046308, assembly GCF_055588065.1. Classification (NCBI taxonomy): domain Bacteria; kingdom Bacillati; phylum Actinomycetota; class Actinomycetes; order Kitasatosporales; family Streptomycetaceae; genus Streptomyces; species Streptomyces sp. NPDC046308. Next base: position 272,234 of record NZ_JBVJFB010000003.1, on the reverse strand, counting down.
AGTGGATACGAACGGTGGTCTCGGGTACTGAGACGCTGCCGGACGGGGTTCCCGTACGGCTCGTGCACGGCTGGACCGTGTGCGGAACTACTTCTGCCGCTTGTAGAACGGCAGCGCCACGACCTCGTACGGCTCATGCGTACCGCGAATGTCGACGCCGACGCCGGAGGTGCCGGGCGCGGCGTGCGCCGCGTCCACGTACGCCATCGCGATCGGCTTGCCCAGCGTCGGGGACGGGGCGCCCGAGGTGACCTCGCCGATGACCTGACCGTCGGCGACGACCGGGAATCCGGCGCGCGGGACACGGCGGCCCTCGGCGACCAGGCCGACCAGCTTGCGCGGCGGGTTCGTGGCGGCGCGCTCGGCGGCGGCCTCCAGCGCGGCGCGGCCGACGAAGTCGCCCTCCTTCTCGAACTTCACGACCCGGCCCAGCCCCGCGTCGAACGGGGTGAGGGAGGTGGTCAGCTCGTGCCCGTACAGCGGCATGCCCGCTTCCAGGCGCAGGGTGTCGCGGCAGGACAGGCCGGCCGGGACCAGGCCGACGCCCTCGCCGGCCTTGGTCAGCGCCTGCCACAGCTCCACGGCGTGCTCGGGGGCGACGAACAGCTCGAAGCCGTCCTCGCCGGTGTAGCCCGTACGCGCGATCAGCGCGGGGACGCCCGCGACGGTGCCCGGCAGTCCGGCGTAGTACTTGAGGCCGTCCAGGTCGGCGTCCGTCAGGGAGGCCAGGATGCCGGGGGACTCCGGGCCCTGCACCGCGAGCAGCGCGTACGCGTCGCGGTCGTCGCGGACCTCGGTGTCGAAGCCGGCGGCACGCTCGGTCAGGGCGTCGAGGACGACCTGGGCGTTGGAGGCGTTGGCGACGACCATGAACTCGGTCTCGCCGAGGCGGTAGACGATCAGGTCGTCGACGATCCCGCCGTCCTCCTGGCAGATGTGCGTGTAACGGGCGCGGCCGACGCCGACGGTGGAGATGTTGCCGACGAGCGCGTAGTCCAGCGCCTTGACGGCCTCCGGGCCGGTCAGCGTGATCTCGCCCATGTGGGACAGGTCGAAGAGACCGGCCCTGGTGCGTACGGCGTTGTGCTCGTCGCGCTCGCTGGCGTACCGCAGCGGCATGTCCCAGCCCGCGAAGTCGGTCATGGTCGCACCGAGCGAGCGGTGCAGCGCATCGAGGGCGGTCAGACGGGGGGCAGTGCTCATGGGTGTGGCTCCCGAGTCCCAGGGCATGACATGACGAGGAGGGTCCTCCCCATCTGTCATCGGAACCTGAGAGGTTCGCCGAGAGTTCCTCGGCTTGCACCTTGGGTGGAGCTGTCGAACAGCTCGCTTTTCAGATCTGCCTCATCCACGCGGTACGGGGCCTGAGAGATTCAAGGGAGGATCTTGCTCCTTCGGCGCCCGCGCACGGCCTTGCGGCGTGCCGGGACTCTCCCGCGCGGATTCAAGCGGCCGGTATGCAGTTGGTCCAGATGGCGCACATCATTGCACGCCATGCCCGTGATCGGGCGGAGGGGTCCGAAAGTTCGTACGGTACCCCGAGCGGCCGGACCGGAACCGGGGACGCCGGATTACCGTCTCTTTACACTCAGTGGGCAAGGGTCCCGGTGACCCGATTCGGGGGAGGCGAACACTGTGCGGAGATTCGGAGTGGTGACGACGACGGGGACCGTGGAAGCGGTGCCGGCGCAGCGCGGACCGCGCGGCCGGGACCGCGAGCGCGAGCGGGCGGCGGACGCCGGCATCGGCTCCGTGCGCGACCTGCGCGGCCCCCGGGCCCGCGGCCCGCAGCGGCTCGCCTTCGCGGACGGGGACATCGTCGTGGTGTCCGGCCTGCCCGGCGGCGGCAAGAGCACCCTGATCAAGCGGGCGGCGGCCGACGGCGGCGCCGTCGACTCCCAGGACACCCGTGAGCGCTGGGAACGGCGCATGCCGCCGGCCCTGCCGTACGCCGCGTACCGGCCGCTGGTGCGCGCCGCGCACTACTGGGGGCTCTGGCGGCTCCTGCGCTCCGGAGCCTCCGTCGTCGTCCACGACTGCGGCACGCAGAGCTGGGTGCGCGGGCTGCTCGGGGCGGCCGCGCGGCGCCGGGGGCGGGCGCTGCACCTGCTCCTCCTCGACAGCAGCCCCGCGGAGGCCCTCTCCGGGCAGGCCGCGCGGGGGCGGCGGGTCTCCGCCTACGCCTTCGCCCGCCACCGGGGCGCGGTGGGCCGCCTGCTGCGCGAAGCCGAGGCGGGCCGCCCCCCGCGGGGCTGCGCCTCGGTCACCCTGCTCGACCGCTCCTCCGCCGCGACCGTGACCCGCATCGCGTTCCACGCCTGACCCGCGGGGCCCCGCACCAGCCCCTCGGCGCGGGACGCGCAGCGGGCCGGGCCCCCGCACCGGCGACGCGGCCGTGCCGGTACCCTGCGGGGCGACACGCGGCGGGATCACGGAGGCACGGGACATGCAGGGCAGCGGCTGGCCGGGGAATGAGCTGGAGCACGTGCTCGGGGCGGCGCTCGGGCAGCCGGACGCCGGCGGGCGCATCCTGGAGGTGCTCGGGCGCAGCCAGATATGGGTTCCCCTGCCCGGCGGAGGCGGCCCGGACTCGGCCGACCTCTCCCTGCCCACGATGGACATCGACGGCGCGGCCTACGTCCCCGTCTACAGCTCCGAGGCCCAGTTCCTCGCCTGCGTCGGCCCCGGTACGGACTTCGCCGTCGCCCCGGCCGTGGAGTTCGCCCGCGGCCTGCCCCCGCAGCTCGGCATCGCGGTCAATCCCGAGGGCGCCGTCGGCGTCCCGCTCCCCCCGCCCGCCGTCGCGGAGCTCTGCCGAACCGGTCGGACCCCGCTCGACGGACCCTCCACCGGCGGTCGAGTCCGGCTCTACGAGCCCGACTGGCAGGAGGACCCGGTGGACTTCCTGGCCGCAGCGGCCGAGGAGTTCCGGGCCACCGCGGTGGTCGCGGCCGCGCACCGCTGCCTGGCCAGCATCGAGGGCGGGGCGCCGGAGCTGTTCATCGGTGTCCGCCTGCTGGGATGGGAGCCCGAGATGCGAGAGGCCCCGATGGCGGCCCTCGGACGGGCGCTGACGCGTGTCCCGCCGCCGTGGCCCGTGCAGTTGATCCTGTTGGACGCGGCCCAGGACCCGGTCACGGACTGGATTCGTGAGCGCGTACGCCCCTTCTACCTCCCGTAGGGCCGCTTAAGCTGAGGGGCACGCGTGGACGACGGGCGGACGAAGAGGGGTACCGGGTGAGTGCGTCAGGCACGGCCGCGGCCGGGCAGGTCGAGCACATGATGCGCCAGGTGACCCCCGGGCGCTATGAGAGTTACGAGTCGCTTCTGCACGCCCTGTCCGAGGGGCGGCTCTGGATGCTGCTCTGGCAGGGGCAGCCGGGCTCCCCGGACGCCCAGTACGGCGGCATGGAGGTCGACGGCCTCGGGTACGCGCCCTGCGTCACCTCCCCGCAGGAGCTGGCCGCCAGCGGCTGGAACCGGGGCTACGAGGTGGTCACCGGGCGGGACATCGCCCGCGCGCTCTACCCGGACCGCTGGGGCCTGTGGCTCAACCCGCACGCCCCGGGCGGCGGCCTCGGCGTGCCCTGGGCCGACCTGCGCCGCATCGCGACAGGCCTGGACCGGATGCCGGCCGGCCCGCTGCGGCTCTCCGAGCCCGCGATCGAGCTCCCGCAGTTCTACGGGCTGCTGACCCAGCACGCCCACCGCACGCCCGCCGTCCGGTCGCTGCGCCGCGCCTGGGTGCAGCCCGCGCTCGGTTCCCCGTACCTCGCGGTCGGCCTCGACCTGTACGACGCCTCCGCGCCCGCGCTGGAATCCGTACGGGAGATGATGCGCCAGTCCGTCGGGGTGGTCCCCGAGGGCGTCCCGGTGTGCACGGTCGCGCTGGCGGACGAACACGACCCGGTGGCGATGTGGCTGCGCGCGCAGACCCGCCCCTTCTACGACCGCGAGGGCCAGGCGCCGGCGTACTGATCCGCCCCTCCGCATATCGAGACATCTCCCTCGAAGGCCGCACCGGACCCATCGGTGCGGCCTTCGGCATATCCGCTGAATACACCCAAGATCCATGTCCGAAAGGGCAGTTGAGACGGATGTCCGTTCCGCGCCGAACATGAGGTCTTGAACCGCTGAGGCGGGTGCGCCGTTCGGATAACGGAAGTCGACTCGTCACATCACGGTTGCGCATCACATCCCCGTCGGGTCTGGCGGGTGATCGAGAGACCGTTGAAGACTCCCCCCACTGAGAGGGCCCAACCAGCGGGAGCCCACTCTTCATCCGCATTTCGCGAGCAGTTCCCTAGCGACGAACCGCCGGCAACCAGCGACAACCGCGCCACGATGTGAACCAAGCCGTCACAGCGGCTGGCAGGGGCCGGCCACCAGCCGGCCGAGAGGGGTCCCCACCACGATGACGGCACCTACCGAGACCAGCGGGCCCGCGGGGCTCCAGCCCGGCGCCAGCCCGGACGGGGCGAAGCAAGGGGCGATTGAGGGTCGTTCGCTCGGCCGGATCGCCTGGACCCGCCTCAAGCGGGACAAGGTCGCGATGGCCGGCGGGATCGTCGTCCTCTTCCTGGTCGTGCTGGCCGTTCTCTCGCAGCCGATCCAGGCGATCTTCGGCCTCGACCCCGACGCCCTCCACCAGGACCTGATCGACCCGTCGCTCGCGACCCCCATCGGCTCCTTCGGCGGCATCAGCTGGTCCCACCCGCTGGGCGTCGAGCCGAAGTTCGGCCGTGACATCGCCACCCGCATCCTGGAGGGCTCCTGGGTGTCGCTGCTCGTGGCCTTCGGTTCGACCCTGCTGTCCGTGGTCATCGGCTCGGTGCTGGGCGTCGTCGCCGGCTACTACGGCGGCTGGGCCGACACCGTCATCAGCCGGATGATGGACACCTTCCTGGCCTTCCCGCTGCTGCTGTTCGCGATCTCTATCTCGGCCGCGCTGCAGGGCGGTGCCTTCGGACTGGAGGGGCTGCCGCTCCACATCAGCGTGCTGGTGTTCGTGATCGGCTTCTTCGGCTGGCCGTACATCGGACGCATCGTGCGCGGCCAGACGCTGTCGCTGCGCGAACGGGAGTTCGTCGACGCGGCCCGCTCCCTGGGAGCGCGCGGCCCGTTCATCGTCTTCAGGGAGCTGCTCCCGAACCTGGTGGCGCCGATCCTGGTCTACGCGACCCTGCTGATCCCCACCAACATCCTTTTCGAGGCGTCCCTGAGCTTCCTGGGCGTCGGTATCCAGCCCCCGCAGGCTTCCTGGGGCGGAATGCTGAGCGAGGCCGTCAGGTACTACAAGGTCGACCCGATGTACATGGTCGTGCCGGGCCTGGCGATCTTCATCACCGTGCTCGCCTTCAACCTGCTCGGCGACGGTCTGCGGGACGCCCTGGACCCCAAGAGCCGCCGCTGAACCGTTTCCTCGGGCGCGGCCGGGCCACCGCCCACCCCATCACCACTCCACTCTGAATCAGGGGGCTTAACTCCACCATGAAAAGCAGGTCGAGATCAGCTGCGGTGCTCGTGGCCGCCATCAGCATCGCCATGGGCGCCTCCGCGTGCAGCGGCGGGGACAAGACGGGTGAGGGCGACGGCAAGGGTGCTGCCGCCAACGCCGCCGTCACGGGTGTCGTCAACGCCTCGGACAAGAAGGGCGGGACGCTCGTCTACGAGGCGTCCGACACCCCCGACTCGTTCGACCCGGGCAACACGTACTACGGCTTCGTCTTCAACTTCAGCCGCCTGTACGCGCGTCCGCTGACCACCTTCGCGCCCGCCCCGGGCGCCGAGGGCAACAAGGTCGTGCCGGACCTCGCCGAGTCCCTGGGCGTGGCGAGCGACGGCGGCGCCACCTGGACGTACAAGCTCCGCAAGGGCGTGAAGTACAGCGACGGCACCGAGGTCACCTCGAAGGACGTCAAGTACGGCGTCGAGCGGAGCAACTTCGCCCGTGACGTCCACTCCAACGGCCCGAGCTACCTGGCCCAGTACCTCAAGGACAACGAGCCGAAGTACGAAGGCCCGTACAAGGACAAGAGCGACGAGGGTCTGAAGTCCATCGAGACCCCGGACGACCACACCATCGTCTTCAAGCTCAAGCAGCCCTTCGCGGAGTTCGACTACCTCCTGGCCAACCCGCAGTCGGCCCCGGTGCCGAAGGCCAAGGACGACGGCGCGGACTACGTCAAGCACATCGTCTCCTCCGGCTCGTACATGTTCGAGAGCTACGAGCAGGACAAGCAGGCCGTCCTGGTCCGCAACCCCAACTGGGACGCCGGCAACGACCCGCTCCGCAAGCAGCTGCCGGACAAGATCATCGTCAAGCTGAAGGTCAACCAGGAGACGATCGACTCCAACCTGAAGGCCGGCAACTCCCACATCGACATCGTGGGCAACGGCGTCGCCCAGCAGACCCAGTCGGAGCTGCTGAGCTCGAAGGACCCGAACACCGACAACGCGCAGGGCGGTCGCCTGGTCTACATGGCGATCAACACCAAGGTGGCGCCCTTCGACAAGCCGGAGTGCCGCAAGGCCGTCCAGTACGCGGTCGACAAGGTCTCGGTGCAGACCGCCTTCGGCGGACCGGTCCGCGGCGCCATCGCCAGCACGGTGCTGCCGACCGACATCCCGGGCCACGTGGACTTCGACACCTACAAGACCCCGGACAACAAGGGCGACGAGGCGAAGTCCAAGGAGCTGCTGACCGCCTGCGGCCAGCCGAACGGCTTCGAGACCACCATCACGGCCCGCAACGACCGTGCCGGTGAGGTCGACATGGCCACCGCGATCCAGGCCTCGCTGAAGAAGGTCGGGATCACCGTCAAGATCCAGCAGTACCCGGCCGGCAAGTACTTCAGTGACTACGCGGGTGTCCCGAAGTTCACCGAGGACAACAAGATCGGCCTCATGATGATGCAGTGGGGTGCCGACTGGCCGACCGGCTTCGGTTTCCTCCAGCAGGTGGTCCACGGTGACGCGATCGGCAAGACGGGCAACACCAACCTGTCGCAGCTGAACAACCCCGAGATCAACAAGATGCTCAACGACAACATCGCCAACACCGACCCCGCCGCGCGGGAGAAGGTCTACGGCGACATCGACAAGAAGGTCATGGACGAGGCGGTCATCGTGCCGCTGACCTACTTCAAGGTGCTGCACTACCGCTCGCCGAAGATCACCAACGCGGTGTCGAACCCGGCCTGGAGCGGCCAGTACGACTACCTCAACGTCGGCCTGAAGTAAGTCCGAACCCCGTAAGGCCCGACCTTTCAGCCCGATCTGCCAGAACCGTGGAAGGCAGGTGAAGGCAGCAGTGCACGCCGGCTCGTGCGGCTCCCCCGACTGGGGGGCCGTACGGGCCGGCGGACGCCGAAGCCGACCCTCGTGTTTGTGTACATCGTCCGGCGGATGATCGCCGCGGTGGCCCTGCTGCTCGTCGTCAGCGCGATCACCTTTGCGATTTTCTTCCTGCTGCCCAGGCTGGCCGGCGGAACCGTCGACTCGCTCGCCACCCAGTACATCGGCAAGAACCCCTCGCCCGAGTCGATCGCCGCGGTCAAGCAGAACCTCGGCCTCGACCAGCCCCTGCACCACCAGTTCTGGGAGTTCCTGAAGGGGATATTCGTCGGCCGCGAGTTCAACTTCGGCCCGCAGCCCTCCCAGTGCCACGCGCCCTGCCTCGGCTACTCCTTCAAGGACCACGTCGAGGTCTGGCCCCAGATGCTGGAGCGCCTGCCGGTCACGGCCTCCCTCGCCTTCGGCGCGGCCGTCGTCTGGCTGGTCACCGGCGTGACCACCGGCGTCATCTCCGCCCTGCGCCCCGGGTCGCTCTTCGACCGCGTGGCCATGGGCGTGGCGCTCGCCGGCGTCTCGCTGCCCATGTTCTTCACCGGCGTCCTGTCGCTGGCGCTGTTCGTCTTCAACTGGCCGATCTTCACCAACGTGTACGTCGACTTCTCCGACGACCCGGCCGGCTGGTTCCAGGCGCTCGTCCTGCCCTGGTGCACCCTCGCCTTCCTCTACTCGGCGCTCTACGCCCGCCTCACCCGGGCCGGGATGCTGGAGACGATGAGCGAGGACTACATCCGGACCGCCCGTGCCAAGGGCCTGCGGGAGCGCGTGGTGGTGACCCGGCACGGACTCAGGTCCGCCCTGACGCCGATCATCACCATCTTCGGCATGGACTTCGGGCTCCTCCTCGGCGGCGCCATCGTCACCGAGACCGTCTTCTCGTACCACGGGGTCGGCGAGTACGCCTACCAGGCGATCGCGGTCAACGACCTTCCGAAGATCCTCGGCGTGACCCTGTTCGCCGCGTTCTTCATCGTGTTGTGCAACCTGCTGGTCGACCTCGTCTACGCCATCATCGACCCGAGGGTGAGGCTGTCGTGACCGACCCGACGAAGCCCGTCAGCGGTGCCGGCAAGGGCACCGAAACCAGCACCGAAACCAGCACCGTGGCCGGCACCGACACCGGTACCGCGACCGCGACGGCACCCGGCGCGCCCGGGGCCTTCCTCGACGTCCGCGACCTGCGGGTCCACTTCCCCACGGACGACGGCCTGGTGAAGTCGGTCGACGGACTCTCCTTCCAGCTGGAGAAGGGCAAGACCCTCGGCATCGTGGGCGAGTCGGGCTCCGGCAAGTCCGTCACCTCGCTGGCCCTCATGGGCCTGCACCGCGTCGGCAACGGCGGCCGGTCCAGCGCCTCCCTCTCGGGCGAGGTCTGGCTGGACGGCAAGGAGCTGCTCGCCGCCGACCCGGAGGAGGTGCGCAAGCTGCGCGGCCGGGAGATGGCGATGATCTTCCAGGACCCGCTCAGCGCGATGCACCCCTACTACACGATCGGCTCCCAGATCGTGGAGGCCTACCGGGTCCACCACGACGTGAGCAAGAAGGTCGCGCGCGCCCGGGCCGTCGAGATGCTGGACCGCGTCGGCATCCCCGAGCCCGACAAGCGGGTGGACAACTACCCGCACGAGTTCTCGGGCGGCATGCGCCAGCGCGCCATGATCGCGATGGCGCTGGTGAACAACCCCGAGCTGCTCATCGCGGACGAGCCGACGACCGCCCTCGACGTCACCGTCCAGGCGCAGATCCTCGACCTCATCCGGGACCTCCAGAAGGAGTTCGGCTCCGCGGTCATCATGATCACCCACGACCTCGGCGTGGTCGCGGAGATGGCCGACGACATCCTCGTGATGTACGGCGGGCGGTGCGTGGAGCGCGGTTCCGCCGAGAAGGTCTTCTACGAACCCCGCCACCCGTACACCTGGGGCCTGCTCGGTTCGATGCCCCGCATCGACCGCGACCAGACCGAGCGGCTCATTCCGGTCAAGGGCTCGCCGCCCAGCCTGATCAACATCCCCAGCGGCTGTGCCTTCAATCCGCGCTGCCCCTACGCCGACGTGCCCAAGGACGGGATCACCCGCACCCAGCGGCCCGAGCTGACCGAGGACGGGCACAAGCACTGGTCCGCCTGCCACATGCCGACGGAACAGCGGACCCGGATCTGGACCGAAGAGATTGCGCCGAAGCTGTGACCGAGGACAAGAAGAAGACGGACGCCCCCGGTGTCCCCGCGCAGCGGGCGGAGGAGCCCGGCCCGCTGCTCAAGGTGTCCGGGCTGACCAAGCACTTCCCCATCCACAAGGGGCTGTTGCGCCGGCAGTCCGGCGCGGTCCAGGCCGTCGACGGCCTCGACTTCGAGGTGCGGCGCGGTGAGACCCTCGGGGTGGTGGGCGAGTCCGGTTGCGGCAAGTCCACGATGGGCCGGCTGATCACCCGGCTCCTGGAGCCCACGGGCGGGACCATCGAGTTCGAGGGCAAGGACATCACCCACCTCGGGGCCTCGGCCATGCGGCCGCTGCGCCGCGACATCCAGATGATCTTCCAGGACCCGTACGGCTCGCTGAACCCGCGGCACACGGTCGGCACGATCGTCAGCGCCCCCTTCAAGCTGCAGGGCGTGCAGCCGGAGGGCGGGCTCAAGGCGGAGGTCCAGCGGCTGCTGTCGCTGGTGGGCCTCAACCCGGAGCACTACAACCGCTACCCGCACGAGTTCTCCGGCGGCCAGCGCCAGCGCATCGGCATCGCCCGCGCCCTGGCCCTGAACCCGAAGCTGGTCGTCGCGGACGAGCCGGTCTCGGCGCTGGACGTGTCGATCCAGGCCCAGGTGGTCAACCTGCTGGACGACCTCCAGGAGGAGCTCGGCCTCACCTACGTGATCATCGCGCACGACCTGTCGGTGATCCGGCACGTGTCCGACCGCATCGCCGTGATGTACCTCGGCAAGCTCGTGGAACTGGCCGACCGGACCGCGCTCTACGAGAGCCCGATGCACCCGTACACCAAGGCGCTGCTGTCGGCCGTGCCCGTGCCGGACCCGCGCCGCCGGGGCGCGAAGAGCGGGCGCATCCTGCTCAAGGGCGACGTGCCCTCGCCGATCTCGCCGCCGAGCGGGTGCCGCTTCCACACGCGGTGCTGGAAGGCCACGCAGGTCTGCACGACGCAGGAACCGCCGCTGCTGACGCTGAAGACGGGCCACCAGGTGGCCTGCCACCACCCGGAGAACGCCCCCGACCAGGCCCCGGGCGACAAGCCCCTGCCCGGCGCGGCGGACGCGGTGGTGAAGACGACGGAGTAACCGGGCCGGCGGAGCCGGACGACCCGGCTCCGCCTGGCACTCCCGGCTCCGCCGCGCCATCCGGCCCCGCCGCCGTATGAGGCGTGGGGGTCCCCCCGGACGGAGTCGGGGGGAGGGTCCGGGGCGGAGCCCCAGGTCTTCGAGCCGCAGGGGCCGGCGGCCCGCACCCGGCCCCGTCACCCCGGCGGGAGGCGAGGGGCGACAATGACCCGGTGCTCCACGATCTCTTCCCGCCCGGGGTCCAGCATGCGCTGGACCTCGCCGGCATCTTCGTCTTCGCCACCGCCGGCGCCCTGCTCGCCGTCCGCAAGAACTTCGACGTCTTCGGCATCGCCGTCCTCGCCCTGGTCACGGCCCTCGGCGGCGGCCTCTTCCGCGACCTCGTCATCGGCGCGGTCCCGCCGGCCGCCTTCGGCGAGCTCAGCTTCTTCGTCACGCCGCTGATCGCCGCCGCGCTCGTCTTCTTCCTGCACCCCGAGGTCCAGCGGATCAACCGGGCCATCAACGTGTTCGACGCCGCCGGCCTCGCGCTGTTCTGCGTGACGGGCACGACCAAGGCCTACGAGTACGGCCTCGGCCTCACCGCGTCCGCCGCGCTCGGCCTGGCCACCGCCGTCGGCGGGGGCGTCCTGCGCGACGTACTCGTCAACGAGGTGCCCTCGCTGCTGCGCGACCGCGAGATGTACGCCGTGCCCGCCACCGTCGGCGCCGCGATGGTCGCCGTCTCCATCGCCCTGGACGCGCTCAACGCGGTGACCACCGGCCTGGCGATCGTCACCACGTTCGTCCTGCGGCTCCTCGCCATGCGCTACCACTGGCGGGCACCGCTGGCCTGGAACCGTCGCTCTTCGGTGGCCGAAGAGCCGTAACAAGAGAAAGCTACCGCTTAGTAGCAAGCCGGTGTACCGTCGTTTTCATGTCACACGCAGCTGCCAAGGCATCCATCGGCGACAGTGAGTTCGACCGCGACACCAGCATCACCGCACGCGCGGACGAGCCCGGGGTGTACGACGCGGAACTCTCCCCCGGGTGGACGATCATCGCCGCCGTCAACGGCGGCTACCTGCTGGCCCTGGTCGGCCGGGCCCTCTCCGCGGCCCTCCCGCACCCGGACCCCTTCACCGTCTCCGCGCACTACCTGACCTCCTCCGTGCCCGGCCCCGCCGTCATCCGCACGCAGGTGGTCCGCGTCGGCCGCACCCTCTCCACCGGTCAGGCCTCGCTGTTCCAGTTCGACGAGAACGGCGCCGAGGTCGAGCGCATCCGCGTCCTCGCCTCCTACGGCGACCTCGCGGCCCTCCCGGACGACGTCCGCACGGTCGCCGAGCCGCCCGCCATGCCCGCCTACGAGGACTGCGTCGGCCCCGAGGCCGGCCCGGCCCCGATCCCCGGCAGCTCCGCCATCGTGGACCGGCTCCGGCTCCGGCTGGACCCGGCCACCGCGGGCTGGGCCGTCGGCGCCCCCTCGGGCAAGGGCGAGATGCGGGCCTGGTTCGAGCTGGCCGACGGCCGCGACGCCGACCCGCTGTCCATGCTCCTCGCGGTGGACGCGCTGCCGCCGACCGCCTTCGACCTCGGCCTGGTGGCCTGGACCCCGACCGTGGAACTCACCACGCACGTCCGCCGCCGCCCGGCCCCCGGCCCGCTCCGGGTCGCCATCACCACCCGCAACCTGGCCGGCGGCTTCCTGGAGGAGGACGCCGAGGTCTGGGACTCGACCGACCACCTGGTGGCCCAGTCCCGCCAACTGGCCCGCGCGCTCCGTTCCTGAACGCGCCGACCCGGCCCGGCCGCACCACCGCGGCCCCGCCGGCGTCCGAGGCGATGGGCCCCGGACGGGGTCCGGGGCGCAGCCCCGGGAGGCGGCCGGGGTCCCGCCGGGCGGACCGGCACCGGCGGGCTCGTAGAATCGGGGGATCATGGCCTACCTCGACCACGCCGCCACCACCCCGATGCTGCCGGAGGCCGCCGCGGCGATGACCGCGCAGTTCGCCGCCACGGGGAACGCCTCCTCCCTCCACGCCGCCGGCCGCCGGGCCCGCCGTACCGTCGAGGAGGCCCGCGAGGCCTTCGCCGAGGCGGTCGGCGCCCGCCCCAGCGAGGTGGTCTTCACCGCCGGCGGCACCGAGGCCGACAACCTCGCCGTCAAGGGCCTCTACTGGGCCCGCCGCGACGCCGACCCGGGCCGGACCCGGGTCCTGGCCAGCCCCGTCGAGCACCACGCCGTGCTCGACGCCGTCCACTGGCTCGCCGAGCACGAGGGCGCCCGCGTCGAGTACCTGCCCGTGGACCGCTACGGCCGCGTGCACCCCGACGCCTTCCGGGAGGCCGTCGAGCGCGACCCCGACGACGTGGCCCTGGCCACCGTCATGTGGGCCAACAACGAGATCGGCACCGTCATGCCGGTCCGCGAACTGGCCGCCGTCGCCCGCGAGCACGGGATCCCGCTGCACTCCGACGCCGTCCAGGCCTTCGGGCAGCTCGACGTCCACTTCGCCGACAGCGGCCTCGCCGCGATGACCGTCAGCGGCCACAAGGTCGGCGGCCCCTACGGCATCGGCGCGCTGCTCCTCGGCCGCGACCAGACCCCCGTACCCGTCCTGCACGGCGGCGGCCAGGAACGGCACGTCCGCTCCGGCACCCTCGACGTGCCGGCCATCGCCGCCTTCGCGGTGGCCGCGGTCCTCGCCGCCGAGCGGCGGGAGCGGTTCGCCACCGAGATCGGCGCCCTGCGCGACGAGCTGGTCGCCGCCGTCCGCGCGGCCGTGCCCGACGCCGTCCTCGGCGGAGACCCCGACGGGCGGCTTCCGGCCAACGCCCACTTCAGCTTCCCCGGCTGCGAGGGCGACTCCCTGCTGCTCCTGCTCGACGCCCAGGGCATCGAGTGCTCCACCGGCTCCGCCTGCACCGCCGGCGTGGCCCAGCCGAGCCACGTCCTGCTGGCCACCGGCACCGACCCGCAGCTGGCCCGCGGCACCCTGCGCTTCTCCCTCGGCCACACCTCCACCAAGGAGGACGTGGCCGCCGTGGCCGCGGCGATCGGCCCGGCGGTGGAACGCGCCCGCACGGCGGGCCTCAGCTAGCCCCCGCGGGGCCCGCCGCGAGGGCTTCCCGGACGAGGCGCAGGTAGCGGTCCCAGTCCCAGTGGGGGCCCGGGTCCGTGTGGTCGGCGCCCGGGACCTCGGAGTGCCCGACGAGGTGGGTGCGGTCCACCGGTATGCCGTACCGGCGGCAGACGTCGGCCGCCAGCCGGGCCGAGGCCGCGTACATCGCGTCCGTGAAGTCCTGCGGGCGGTCGACGAAGCCGACGTGCTCGATGCCGATGCTGCGCTCGTTCATCCTGCGGTTCGCCGCGTGGAAGGCCACGTCCATCTCGCGCACCAGCTGCTCCACGTGGCCGTCGCCGCGCACCATGTAGTGCGCCGACGCCCGGTGGAACGGGTTCTTGAAGGCCTGCACCGAGCCCTCGAAGCTGCCCTGGGTGACATGGACGACGATCCGGTCCACCCGGTAGTCGTCGGGCCGGTCCGCCATCCGCCAGTTCGCCGGCGAGGCCGAGGTCCAGCTCGCGCCCGCGTGGTCGATCTCGCCCTCCGTGCGCGGCTTGGCCACGCCCGGTATCAGCCACCAGGCCCGGCCGATCTCGTCGCGGCCGGCGACCGCCGCCGCCGCGAACACCCCGAGCCCGCCGAACAGCACCGCCCGGCGGGTCCGCTTCCGCGGTTTCGGTCTTTTGTTCCCGAGCTCGGTCATGTGATCCACCCCCCGTACCCGATAACGCGCTGTGACCCCGGCCGGTTCCCCCGTACCCTGGAAGGCGCTATGACTGAGAACCTGCCGCGCACCGCCCGCCCCCTCCGCGTCCTGGCCGCCATGTCCGGCGGCGTGGACTCCGCCGTCGCCGCCGCCCGCGCGGTCGAAGCCGGGCACGACGTGACCGGTGTCCACCTCGCGCTCTCCGCGAACCCGCAGTCCTTCCGGACCGGCGCCCGCGGCTGCTGCACCATCGAGGACTCCCGCGACGCCCGCCGCGCCGCCGACGTCATCGGCATCCCGTTCTACGTCTGGGACCTGGCCGAGCGCTTCCGCGAGGACGTCGTCGAGGACTTCGTCTCCGAGTACGAGGCCGGGCGCACCCCCAACCCCTGCCTGCGCTGCAACGAGAAGATCAAGTTCGCGGCGCTGCTCGACAAGGCCCTCGCCCTCGGCTTCGACGCCGTCTGCACCGGCCACTACGCCACCGTTGTGCTGAACGAGGACGGTTCCCGCGAGCTGCACCGCGCCAGCGACATGGCCAAGGACCAGTCGTACGTCCTCGGCGTCCTCGACGAGAAGCAGCTCGCCCACGCGCTCTTCCCGCTCGGCGACACCCTCACCACCAAGGACGAGATCCGCGCCGAGGCCGAGCGCCGGGGCCTGGCCGTCGCGAAGAAGCCCGACAGCCACGACATCTGCTTCATCGCCGACGGCGACACCCAGGGCTTCCTCGCCGACCGCCTCGGCAAGGCCGAGGGCGACATCGTCGACGAGGCGACCGGTGAGAAGGTCGGCACCCACGAAGGTGCCTTCGGCTTCACCATCGGCCAGCGCAAGGGCCTGCGCATCGGCCACCCCGCCCCCGACGGCAAGCCGCGCTACGTCCTCGACATCTCCCCGGTGAACAACACCGTCACCGTCGGCCCGGTCGAGGCCCTCGACGTCACCGCCCTCACCGCGATCCGCCCCCGCTGGTGCGGAGCCGTGGCCGCCGCCCCGGGCACGTACACCGCCCAGCTGCGCGCCCACGGCGGCGAGACCGAGGTCTTCGCCGAGGTCGTCGACGGCGAGCTGCGCGTCTCCTTCACCGAGCCGGTCCGCGGTGTGGCCCCCGGCCAGGCGATCGTGCTCTACGACGGCACCCGGGTGGTCGGCTCCGCCACCATCGCGACCACGACGCGGGCCACCGCCGCCGTCTGACCGCCCCCGTCTGACCGCCGCCGTTCACGGCAGGACGCCGCGGCCCCCCCCGTGCGGGCCGCGGCGTCGTGCCGTCCGGGCGGAATCAGGCCGCCGGGTACCAGACGGTGCCGCGGCCGCCGTGCTGGTTGAGGGTGGTGGCGATGATCTCGCCCTCCCGGAAGTAGCGCGGGTGCTGCTGCAGGAAGCCGGGGAAGGAGTTCAGGGACGTCGCGTCACAGACCCCGTCGGTCTGGATGCAGTGCCGCTGGACGGGGACGCCCGGGAAGTCCTCCGGCCCGGTGCCGGGGGAGTAGGCCACGAAGGGGACGAGGACCCCCTCCGGGACCAGGCGCCAGAAACCGGTTCCCGGCTGCATCGGGTCGGAGTAGAGCATGCCGTCGACCCGCTCGCGCGGCACCTCGGTGCCGTTGTCGGCGATCGTCTGGAGCAGCAGGTCGGCGACCCAGGCGCCCTGGGAGTAGCCGGCGACCGTGAAGGTCGCGGTCGGGTCGGCCCGGTAGGCCTCCTCCAGGGCGGCCTTGGCGTTCCAGTAGCCCTGGTTCACGCTGTCGCCGAAGCTGGGCGCGAAGGGGGCCGGCTGCTCGTTGTGGCTCCCGACGAAGGGTCCGCCGCTGGCCACGTAGCAGACCGGTACCGCGATGCCCCCCTTCAGATCCCTGTTCGCGGCGTCGAAGCTCGTGGTGCATCCGGGCGCCTCCGCGGCCGCGCCGGTGCCGCCGATCTCGATGTAGTAGTGGTTCGCCGGGGCGGCGTGCGCGCTGGTGGGTGCGACGACGGCGCCGGCGAGCAATAAGACCGTCGACGCGACGACGGACTTGAGGCGGCGGCTGAGCCTGTTCGGCTTCGTGGTGGACATACGGGTCAACTCCCCTGGGTCGAGGCGGCGCCGCGTCGGGTGCGGCGACAGGCACTCATCGTGGTGTTCGTGCTGGTCGGCGGACCATGCCCGCAACCGGCCATATGTGGCCGGTCGGTGGTGCCCCGTGGTTTGACCGGGATTCCGCAGGACATCGGACACAGGTGGCAGGAGTGTCGTCGGGGGAAAGGGCCTACAAGTGAGCAGCCGGTTCGGTGCGTTGCTCCGCGGGTTGCGGCACGAGGCGGGGATGACGCAGGAGCAGTTGGCCGAGCGGTCCCGGCTCGGGGTCCGGACCATCCACCGGCTGGAGACCGGCAAACCCACCGACGCCCGGATGGGAACGGTGAAGCAGGTCGCGCACGCACTGGCCGACGAGCTGCGACGCGACCGGGACGAGCTCTGGACGGACCTGCTGGCCGCCCACCGGGGCAACGCGGCCGCCTCTGCCGGGCAGGCCGGGGAGGAGGGCGTGCGCGAGCCGCCGTCGCCCGCCGGCGCTCCGGCTCCGCCCCCCGCGCCCGCCTCCGTACCGGCTCCCGTACCGGCCCTGCCGGGGCGCCCCGGCACGCTGGCGACGCCCCGGGGCGCCCTGGCCGCGGTCGCCGAGGCGCTCGCGCACGACGTCTACGGCCGCTGCATCCGCGAGGAGGAGCAGCGCCGCGTCCACGACCCCTTCCCACTGCCCGTGCGCTGGCGCTCCGCACCCGCCGAACTGCTCGACCACCGGGCCAACATCAGCGGCACTCCCCCCGGGGCCTCCGAGGCGCCCGGAGCGCCCGGAACCGCCGACGGACGGCCCTCCCTCGACGGCGGCCTGACCGACATCGCCGACGTCTACCGGCGCGTCCGGTCCGGCCGGCTGGTGGTGCTCGGCCGGGCCGGCTCCGGCAAGACCGTCCTCGTCCTGCGGTTCGTCCTCGACCACCTGGCGGCCCGCACCCCCGGCGAGCCCGTGCCCGTGGTCTTCAGCATGGGAGCGTGGGACCCGACCGGCACCACCCTGCGCGACTGGCTGATCGCCCGGCTGCTGCGCGACCACCCGAACCTCGACGCGAGCGCACCCGGCGGCTCCACCCTCGCCGCCGCCCTCGTGGACGCCGGATGGATCCTGCCGGTGCTGGACGGGTTCGACGAGATGGCCACCGGGCTGCTCGGCGTCGCCCTGCGCGAACTCAACACCAGCGCGCTGCCGCTGCTCCTGACCAGCCGCACCGAGCAGTTCGCCGAGGCCGTCGGAGTCGAGGTGCTCCGCCGCACCGCGGGCATCGAGCTGCTGGACCTGGACGCCGACGACCTGGTCCACTACCTGCCCCGCACCGCGCGCCCCATCCCACCAGCCGACCGCGACGGCCGGGCCGCCACCGGCTGGGACCCGGTGCTGGAGCGGCTGCGCACCGATCCGGACGGCGCCCCCGGCGCCCGCCTCGCGGCCGTCCTCCGCACCCCGCTGATGGTCCTGCTCGCCCGGACCGTCTACAGCGACACCCCGGCCCAGGACCCGGCCGTCCTGCTGGACTCCGCCCGCTTCCCGACCCCGGAGGCCATCGAGGAGCACCTGCTGGCCGGATTCGTGCCGAGCGTCTACGGATCACCGCCCCCCACGGCCGCCCCGGGCGCACGCCGCGCGCGCGGCACCCGGGCCTGGAACCCGCAGCGCGCCCGGCACTACCTGGGCCACCTCGCCGGGCACCTGGACCGGCCCGGGCGGCGGGGCGGCCAGGACCTGGCCTGGTGGCAGCTGCGCGAGTCACTGCCGCTCGCCCCGCGGATCCTGGCCGTCGTCCTCGCCTGCTCCCTGGTCACCGCGGTCGCCGACTGGCTGGTCTTCCCCGCCAGGAACCTGCTGGCGGGCCGCGGCGCCGCCTTCGCGCTCGGGTCGGGCCTGCTGGACGCGCTGCTGTTCGGCCCCGCCGTCGGTCTCGCCTTCGGGCTGGTCCACGCACTCGTGGCCGTGCTCGGGATCCGGGCGTTCGAGCCGTCCCGGGTGCGGATCCGGCTGCCGGGCCGTCGCCGGACGTCCGCCGGACCGTCCGCCCGCCGCGTCGCCGC
The DNA here is from genome assembly GCF_055588065.1 of Streptomyces sp. NPDC046308. NCBI lineage: Bacteria > Bacillati > Actinomycetota > Actinomycetes > Kitasatosporales > Streptomycetaceae > Streptomyces > Streptomyces sp. NPDC046308. The sequence continues at coordinate 253,722 of NZ_JBVJFB010000003.1, read as the reverse complement.
CCTCGTACCGGCCGGACTGCTGGGCGGATGCGTCATGGGGCTCGGGTGCGGGCTCGCCTACACCGTCGGCGCGCAGCTGACGTACGGCGGGGTGCTGGCCAATCCGGCGGTGCTGGAGGCGACGGCCGTCAACTGCCTGATGTACGGGCTCACGTTCGCCCTGGCGGGAGGACTCGTCCTCGGGCTCGTCGCCACCCTGGAGACCCCCATCGACCTCGGCCGCGCCGCCACCCCGACCGACCTGCTGGCCGTCAACCGCAGCATCGTGGTGCGCCAGGCCCTCTTCCTCGCGCCCATGCTCACCGTGGTGATCGCCTTCGGCGGCCGGCTCATGACCGAGCTGCTCCAGGGCGTCGTCGGCCCCTTGACCTGGCCGATGGCCGACGGGCTCGCGCTCGGCGCCGTGGGCGGGGTGGCCGGAGCGCTCTCCTACGCCCTGGCGTTCACGGCCTGGGGCCAGTGGGTGCTGCTGGCCCGCGTCTGGCTGCCGCTGACCGGGCGCCTCCCCTGGGCGACCGTGGCCTTCCTGGAGGACGCCTACCGGCGCGGCGTGCTGCGCCAGGTCGGCGCCGTCTACCAGTTCCGCCACGCCCGGCTCCAGCGCCACCTGCGCGGACGGCCCGCCCCCTAGGGGGCGGGCCGTCCCGCCGCAGACCGGGCCGCTCAGGCGACGGTCAGGACGATCTTGCCGGTGGTGCGGCCCTGCTCGCCGATCTCGTGGGCCCGCGCCGCCTGCTCCAGCGGCAGCACCGTGTCGACCAGCGGCTTCAGCAGCCCCTGCTCGACGAGGGCCGCGATCTCCCGCAGGCCGCCCAGGTCCGGCTCGACCAGGACCCAGGAGGCGTGCACGCCCTGCGGGTCGGCCGGGAGGGAGTCGGGGCCGGGCAGCGTCACCAGGTGGCCGCCGGTCTTGAGGACCTTCAGCGAGCGCTGCGTGTACTCCCCGCCGACGGCGTCGATCACGACGTCCACGTCGGAGACGGCGTCCTCGAAGTCGGTGGTGCGGTAGTCGATCACCTCGTCGGCGCCCAGCTCGCGCAGCAGCGCGTGCTTGCCCTCGCTCGCGGTGCCGATCACGTACGCGCCGCGGGCCTTGGCGATCTGCACCGCCAGGTGGCCCACACCGCCGGCCGCCGCGTGCACCAGGACCCGCTGACCGGCGCTCACCCCGGCCGTGTCCACCAGGGCCTGCCAGGCGGTCAGCGCCGCCAGCGGCAGGGCCGCGGCCTGTACGTGGTCCAGGGTGGCCGGCTTCGCGGCGAAGTGCCGGGCCGGAGCGGTCACGTACTGGGCGTAGCCGCCCGCCTGCCGCGGGAAGTGCGGCATGCCGTACACCTCGTCGCCGGGGGCGTGGACGGTCACGCCGGGGCCGACCGCCTCGACGGTGCCGGAGACGTCCCAGCCCACGATCGGGTGCTCGCCCCAGGCGATGAGCGCCCCGCTGTCCCGGGTCTTCCAGTCGACGGGGTTGACGCCGGCCGCGTGGACGCGGACCAGGACCTCGCCCAGACCGGGCTCGGGCCGGTCGATCTCCCGCTCGACCAGGTTCTCCGGGCCGCCCCACTCGTTCACGACGATCGCGCGCATGTCTGTCCGCCTCGTTCCATCCGTTTTTGCGTCGGTTCCGGGCCGTTTCCCGGCGACGTGTCCCAGATTCGGGCACGGCACCCCGCGACGGTGTTGGCCGTTTGGCCACTATGTGACAGGATCTGGCCATGAGCGAGATGCGGGAGCACACCGAGCACACGGCCCGCCCCGGGAGCGGCGCGGACGGGCGGCACCTGGTCGCCGTGCTCGCCCTGCCGGGCTTCCCCCCGTTCGAGCTGGGCATTCCCTCGCGGGTCTTCGGCAGCGCCGTGGGCGAGGACGGTGAAGCCCTCTACGAGGTCGTCGTCTGCACCGCCGACGGCGCCCCCGTGCTCAGCGACTCCGGCTTCACCCTCCAGCCCGCCGCCGGACCCGAAGCCCTCGCCGCCGCCGACACCGTGATCGTCCCGCCCACCCACGCCATGCCGGAGCTGGCCCTCGGCGGACCGCTGCCCCCCGCCGTCGCCGGCGCCATCGCCGCGATCCGCCCCGGCACCCGCCTGGTGTCGATCTGCACCGGCTCCTACGTGCTCGCCGCCGCCGGCCTCCTCGACGACCGGCCCGCGACCACCCACTGGAACCTCGCCCAGGAGTTCCGCCGCGCCTACCCGAGGGTCCGCATCGACGAGGACGTCCTCTTCGTCGACGACGGCGACGTGCTGACCTCGGCCGGCGTCTCCGCGGGAGTCGACCTGTGCCTGCACATGATCCGCAGCGACCACGGCGTCGCCGTCACCAACCGCGCCGCGCGCATGTGCGTCGTCCCGCCGTGGCGCGACGGCGGACAGGCCCAGTTCATCGACCGCCCCGTCCCCGAACCCTCGGTCGCCAGCACCACCGCCACCCGGGCCTGGGCCCTGGAGCGCCTCGCCGAACCGGTCACCCTCGCCGAACTGGCCGCGCACGCCCGGATGAGCCTGCGCACCTTCACCCGCCGGTTCCGCGACGAGGTCGGCATGACCCCGGTGCAGTGGCTCACCGCCCAACGGCTCGAACTGGCCCGCCACCTGCTGGAGTCCAGCGACCTGCCCGTCGACCTGGTCGCCCACCGGGCCGGCTTCGGCTCCGCCAACTCCCTGCGCCAGCACATGCGCTCGACGCTCGGCGTCTCCCCGATCGCCTACCGGCGCACCTTCCAGCCCGCCTCGGCATGACCTGCGGGGTAATCGCCGCCAGTGCCGCGCGCTGACAGGATCGGATCAACGGGCCCGGACCGACGGGCCGGTCCACAGGGGAGCAGACCATGACCGCGTACGCCATCGCCCACATCCGCCCCGAGACCGTGAACGAGGACATCCTCGAGTACATCGAGCGGATCCAGTCGACCATGGACCCCTTCGAGGGCCGCTTCCTCGTGCACGGCAAGGAGGTCGAGGTGGTGGAGGGCCCCTTCCCCGGCACCGTCGTCGTGATCGGCTTCCCCGACATCGAGCGGGCGCGCGCCTGGTACGCCTCCGACGCCTACCGGGCCATCCTCCCGCTGCGCACCCGCCACATGACGGGCGAGGTCGTCCTGGTCGAGGGGGTCCCGGCCGACTACGACGCCTCCAAGACGGCGGCCCGCCTGCGCGCGGAAGCCGGGCTCTGACGATGGGCAACCGGGCCGTCTTCGTCCTCTCGGGCCCCCTGGGTCACACCCGCCACCGTTCCTCCTTCGGAGCCGTGGACCTGGCACTCGACCTCCTCGGCGGACCGGAGGCGGCGCTGCCTTTCCTGCGCGACCACGCCGTCGAGGAGGGCTGGTACCCCGACGGCATCGTCGAGGCGGGCGTCCTCGCCGACCCGGCCCGCAGGCTCCTCCTGCTCTTCGCACAGGAGGGGCCGACCGCCTCCCCGCGCACCCGGGCCGCCGCCCTGGAACTGCTGCGGGGGACCTGGCCCGGGTGGGAGGTGCGCTGGCTGTACGACGGCCAGCGCGGGCTGCGCGCCCACCTCGGCCCCGGTCCGGCAGACGAGGAACCCGCCGCCGTGTACCCCGGCCCGGCGCTGGAGCCGGGCGACGAGGAGATCACCGACCCCGACCCGATGGTGGCCGTGGTGACCACCGGGGACGGGCGCTGCCACGTCCTGGCCGACATCGAGGACCATCCGGTCGAGGAGGGACCCGCCCTGCTGGACCGGCTCCGCGACGCCCCGGACCACGGGAGCCACCGGCTGGGCGCGGAGGCCGGGATCCACGTGGACCCGGAGCGGCGCCACGTCGGCTGGTGGCTGAACACCGCCAGGGTCCGTCCGGTGGTGGCGCGCTGGCCCGGCTGGACCGTGGAGTTCTGGGAGGACCGCTGGCAGGAGCACCGGCGGGCCTCCGGCGGCCGCTTCGACCCGCCCGTACCGGACCGCGCCGCCGCGCTGGCCGCCGTACGGGACGAGGCCCTGGAGCGGTGGGCCGGGCCACGGGGCGACGTGCGGGACCGGCTCGTCACGACGCTCCCGCACGCCGTGATCGGCCAGGGCTTCGCTGCCGCCGTCACGGCGGAGCAGGCGGCCGCCGCGCGCGCCGCCGTGGAACGGGCCTACGCGGCGGCCGTCGGCACCTGACCTCGGCCTTCGGGCACCGAGCACGCCCGGGGGTGCGAGCATGGGCGGTATGGCTACTCACATGATCACCGGTGCCGGATCCGGCATCGGCGCCGCCGTCGCGGCCCGCCTGCACGCCCGTGGCGACGACCTCGTCCTCCTCGCCCGCGACGCCGCCCGCGGCAAGCAGCTCGTCGAGCGCTACCCCGGCGCGCGCGTCCTCGTGGGCGACCTCGCCGACCCCGACCGCCTCTCGTGGGCCTTCTCCAAGCAGCCGATCCCCGAGCGGATCGACTCCCTGCTGCACATCGCCGGGATCGTGGACCTCGGACCGGTCGGCGAGCTGCGCCCCAAGACCTGGCACCAGCAGCTCAACGTCAACCTGATCGCGCCCGCCGAGGTCACCCGGCTGCTCCTGCCCACCCTGCGCGCCTCCAAGGCCACCGTCGTCTTCGTGAACTCCGGCGCCGGCCTGACCGCCCACGCCGACTGGAGCGCGTACGCCGCCTCCAAGCACGGGCTGAAGGCCCTCGCCGACTCGCTGCGCGCGGAGGAGAAGGCCAACGGGATCCGCGTCACCTCCGTCTACCCGGGGCGGACCGCCAGCCCCATGCAGGCCAAGGTGCACTCCCAGGAGGGCAAGGAGTACGACCCCGCCGCCTGGATCGACCCCGAGTCGGTGGCGACCACCGTCGTCATGGCCGTCGACCTGCCGCGCGACGCCGAGGTCAACGACCTGAGCGTCAGGCCGGGCCGGTGACCGCGAGCGCCACCGGCGTCGGTTCGCTGCCCGGCGGCGACGCCCGCGAGGCCGCCAAGACCGTCACCGGGTCCTTCGAGGAGTTCCCGTACCTCCCCGAGCTGCCCGCCCGCGGGCCCGGCGCCGACATGATCGGCCGGTCCCTCGGACTGCTCGTCGACATGTACGCGCACGTCGAGCCCAGCGGCTGGCGGATCAGCGACCGCCCCGGACGGGACTCGAAGCGGGCCCGGTCCTGGCTCGGGGAGGACCTCGACGCCCTGGAGGAGTTCACCCAGGGCTACACCGGGAAGCTCAAGGTCCAGGCGGTCGGCCCGTGGACGCTGGCCGCAGCCCTGGAACTGCACGGCGGCGAGGCGATGCTCCAGGACCCGGGGGCCTGCCGGGACCTGGCCGGATCGCTGGCCGAGGGGCTGCGCGACCACCTGGCCGACGTGCGCAAGCGGGTCCCCGGCGCCGACGTCGTGCTGCAGTTCGACGAGCCGTCCCTGACGGCGGTGCTGCTCGGCCGGGTCCGCTCCGCGAGCGGCTACCGCACCTACCGCGCCGTCGACCGGCAGGTCGTCGAGGGCACGCTGCGGGAGCTCTTCGCCGTGCACGACGGGGACGTGATCGTGCACTCCTGCGCGCCCGAGGTCCCCTTCGGCCTGCTCCGCCGGGCCGGGGCCGCGGGCGTGTCGTTCGATTTCTCGCTGCTCACCGAGCGCGAGGACGACGCCATCGGCGAGGCCGTCGAGGGCGGTGCGAAACTCTTCGCCGGAGTGGTGCCGGGCACGGACGGCCCGTTGTCGGACCCTGCCGGTAGCGTCATGGGTGTCAGGAAGCTTTGGCGCAGGCTGGGGCTGGCCCCGGGGACTCTCGCGGAGTCCGTCGTGGTCACTCCTTCGTGCGGTCTGGCGGGCGCCTCGCCCGCCTACGCCCGCGCGGTGCAGGCGCACTGCGTCAGGGCGGCGAGGTCGCTCGCCGACAACCCTGAGTGACGGTCGAGACGGGGCACGGGAGGACACGGCATGGCAGCCGAACAGCAGGACACGGCAGTACCGGCGGCGGTGCGCGAGCAGCACCAGCTGCTCGCCGAGCAGATCGAGGAGCACCGCTTCCGGTACTACGTGAACGACCAGCCGGTCGTCAGCGACGCCGAGTTCGACAAGCTGCTGCGCTCCCTGGAGGCGCTGGAGGAGCAGTACACGGAGCTGCGCACGCCCGACTCGCCCACCCAGAAGGTGGCCGGGGCGTACGAGACGGACTTCGCCTCCGTCGAGCACCGGGAGCGCATGCTCTCCCTCGACAACGCCTTCGACGACGAGGAACTGTCCGCCTGGGCCGATCGGGTGGCCCGGGACGTGAACACCTCGGACTACCACTACCTGTGCGAGCTCAAGGTGGACGGCCTCGCGGTCAACCTCACCTACGAGAACGGCCGGCTCACCCGTGCCGCCACCCGCGGCGACGGCCGCACCGGTGAGGACATCACGCCCAACGTCCGCACCATCGCCGAGATCCCGGATCGCCTCAAGGGCGACCGGATCCCGGCCCTCGTCGAGATCCGCGGCGAGGTCTACTTCCCGATGGAGAAGTTCGAGGAGCTCAACGCCCGGCTCGTGGAGGCGGAGGGCAAGCCCTTCGCGAACCCTCGCAACGCGGCGGCCGGTTCGCTGCGGCAGAAGGACCCGAAGGTCACCGCGAGCCGCCCGCTGCACATGGTCGTGCACGGCATCGGCGCCCGCGAGGGCTTCGACATCGAGCGCCAGTCGCAGGCGTACGAGCTGTTGCGCGAGTGGGGCCTGCCCACCGCCCGGCACAACAAGGTGGTCGCCTCCCTCGCCGAGGTCCGCGCGTTCATCGCGGACTTCGGCGAGAACCGGCACTCCGTGGAGCACGAGATCGACGGCGTCGTCGTCAAGCTCGACGAGATCGCCCTCCAGGGACGGCTCGGCTCCACGGCGCGCGCCCCGCGCTGGGCCATCGCCTGGAAGTACGCCCCCGAAGAGGTCAACACCAAGCTGATCGACATCAAGGTCGGCGTCGGCCGCACCGGGCGCGTCACCCCGTACGCGCAGGTGGAGCCGGTCACGGTGGCGGGCTCGGAGGTCGAGTTCGCCACCCTGCACAACCAGGAGGTCGTCAAGGCCAAGGGCGTGCTCATCGGGGACACGGTCGTGCTGCGCAAGGCGGGCGACGTCATCCCCGAGATCCTGGGGCCGGTGGTGGACCTGCGGGACGGCAGCGAGCGGGAGTTCGTGATGCCCACCGAGTGCCCCGCGTGCGGGACGGCGCTGCGGCCCATGAAGGAGGGGGACATCGACGTCCGGTGCCCCAACGCCCAGACCTGCCCGGCCCAGTTGCGCGAGCGGCTGTTCTACCTGGCCGGCCGGCAGTCCCTGGACATCGAGAACTTCGGCATGGTGGCCGCGGCCGCGCTGACCGCCCCGCTGGAGCCGGCGCAGCCGCCCCTGCTCGACGAGGGCGACCTCTTCGGACTGACCATCGAGCAGCTGCTGCCCATCAAGGCGTACGTCCTCGACCCGGACAGCGGCCTGCCCAAGCGGGACCCGAAGACCGGCGAGGAGAAGATCGTCACGGTCTTCGCCAACCAGAAGGGCGAGCCGAAGAAGAACGCCCTGGCCATGCTGGAGAACATCGCCGCGGCCAAGGAGCGCCCGCTCGCCCGCATCATCAACGGCCTGTCGATCCGTCACGTCGGCCCGGTCGCGGCGCAGGCCCTCGCCCGCGAGTTCCGTTCGATCGAGCGCATCGAGCAGGCCACCGAGGAGGAGCTGACCGCCACCGAGGGCGTCGGCGCGATCATCGCAGCCTCCCTCAAGGAGTGGTTCGCCGTCGACTGGCACCAGGAGATCCTGCGCAAGTGGCGGGAGGCCGGGGTGCGGATGGAGGAGGAAGGTTCCGCCGAGGAGGAGGGGCCCCGCCCGCTGGAGGGGCTGACCGTCGTCGTCACCGGCACTTTGCAGAGCCACACGCGGGACGGTGCGAAGGAGGCCCTGCAGAGCCGCGGCGCCAAGGTCACCGGCTCCGTGTCGAAGAAGACCTCGTTCGTCGTCGTCGGCGACAACCCGGGCTCCAAGTACGACAAGGCCGTGCAGTTGAAGCTGTCCATCCTCGACGACGCCGGTTTCGCCGTGCTGCTGGAGCAGGGCCCGGACGCGGCGCGGGAGGCCGCGCTCCCGGTGGACGGCGAGGGCGAAGGGGAGTAGTACCGGGCAGTACCGGGAAGTACCCCAGAGGGGGAATCGCCGAGGGGAGTAGCGAAGGCGAACGGATGCGTGGCGTGCGGCCGTACGGGCGGGCGTACGCCAGGCGCGGCGGCCGGTGGTAAACGGCTGGTACAAGGCTGGTCGCAGGGCGGTGACCTGTCGGATCATCGGATGGGTGACGTGGGGGTCCTGGTCCAAACTCACCCGTTCGGCGGATACCGTACTGATGAGGATGGCTGGGCCGCATTCGGGCAACCACTGCCGACCGCTGCCCCTGGGAGCCTCGCGCGTCCTACTGTTGAGGGGTGCGCCCGTCGTGCACGGCTGCAGGATGCGATCCGGCCGTGGTGGCATGACATCGGGGCCATCGCGTGACATCGGCATCGCCGGCTGTGAGAGGTACGGGCATGAAACCCACCGAAAGCGCCGACCCGTCACCTGAATTCGGCGGGGAACTCCCGTCCATGCGGGCGGGCAGGCTCGGTGTCCTGGGAGCCAGGACACCGGAGACCCGACCGCTCGACACCGACGCGGGCGGACAGGAACGGCGCGGCGTGCTGCCCTTCCTGGTCGTGGGCCTCTCGGTCGTGGTCCTCGGCGCCGGCATCGTGTCCGCCCTGAGCGGCCGTCACGCACTGTTCCCCGGCGGCACGGTCGGCTGGGCGCTGGCCCTGCTCACCGGCATCATCGTCGGCCACCTGGTCGCCCTGGGCCGGGACCGCTGGTGGGGCGGCACCGGATCCGGCGCCGCGCTCACCCTCGGCGTGCTCCTCCTCTACGGGTGGGTGCCCGCGGGCCTGGTCTCGCTGGCCGTGGTCTCCCTGGTCGGAGCCGCCCGCCGGCACCGATGGCGGCAGGGGCTGCTGCACGGCTCCGTGGACATCCTCGGCATCGGCGCCGGGGCCCTCGTGCTCGCCGCCTTCGGAGTGAAACCCTCCGTCGAGACCCCCTGGCTGCCCACCACCTGGGAGTTGGAGGCGGTCCCCGAGGTGGTCCTCGTCGCCGTCGCCTACCTGCTCGTCACCCGGGTCCTGCTCTGGATCGCGCTCGCCCCGCGCGGCGGCGGCCTGCCCACCGTCGCCCGCACCGCCCTGCTCCGACAGGCCTTAGTCGCGGTCGCGCTGCTCGGCATCGCCCCCCTGATCTGCGTCGTCGCGGTCACCCAGCCCGTCCTGCTGCCGCTGTTCGCCGTACCGCTGATCGCGCTGGACTCCACCCTGTGGATCGCCCGGGCGCGCGCCGAGGAACAGCTGCGGGACCCGCTGACCGGCCTCCCGAACCGGCAGTGGCTGCTGGAGCGCGCCTGGTCCGCCCTGGACGAGGCTGAACGTTTGGGCACCCGGGCAGCTCTTGTGCTGATCGACCTGGACCGCTTCCGGGCGGTCAACGACACCCTCGGCCACCTCGCGGGCGACCGCCTGCTGCTCCAGATCGCCGACCGGCTGCGCCAGGCCCTGCCCGAGGAAGCCGAGGCGGCCCGGCTCGGCGGTGACGAGTTCGCCGTGCTGCTCCCCGTCACCGACTCCACCACGAGCGCCCAGCGCGTCGCCCGCCACCTGGTCGCCGAGCTCAGCTCCCCGCTCGACCTGGACGGCCTCACCCTCGTCCTGGAGGCCAGCGCCGGCCTCGCCGTCTTCCCCGACCACGCCCTGGACGCGGAGGGGCTGCTGCGGCGCGCGGACGTGGCGATGTACCAGGCCAAGCGCGACAGGACGGGCGTGGAGGTGTACGAGTCCAAGCGGGACAGCAACACCCCCGACCGCCTGGGCCTCCTCGGCGACCTCCGCAGAGCCCTGGACGCCGGCGAAGTGGAACTCCACTACCAGCCGAAGGTCCGCTTCGACGGCCAGGTGGCCGGGCTCGAAGCCCTGGTCCGCTGGGTCCACCCGGAACGCGGACGGGTGTCCCCCGACGAGTTCATCGCGATCGCCGAGACCTCCGGGCTGATGCCCCACCTCACGGAGTACGTCCTGGAGACGGCCCTCGCCCAGGTGGCACGGTGGCGGGCCCAGGGACTGAAGGTCCCGGTGGCCGTCAACGTATCGCCCCGCGACGTCCACACCCCGGGCTTCGCGGGTGCGGTGGCCGCGCGACTGGCCCGCCACGGGGTCCCGGCGAGCGGGCTCCAGCTGGAGATAACGGAACACGTCCTGCTGGAGGACCCCCAGCGGGCAGCCGACACCATGGCCGGGCTCACCGGCCACGGCGTCAAGATGTCCCTGGACGACTTCGGCACCGGCTACTCCTCGCTGGTCCACCTGCGGCGGCTGCCGGTCAGCGAGCTGAAGATCGACCGCTCCTTCGTGGGCCGGCTGGCCGTCGACGCGCAGGACGCGGAGATCGTCCGCTGCACCGTGGACCTCGCGCACTCGCTCGGCCTGCTCGTCGTCGCCGAGGGCGTGGAGGACGACGAGACCTGGGAGCGCCTGCGGGACCTGGGCTGCGACGCGGTGCAGGGGTGGCTGGTCGCCGCCGCGATGCCGCCGCAGGAGGCCACCGCCTGGCTGCTGGCCCGCGGCGAACGCGGCTGGCGCCGCCCGGCCGACATCTCGGCCGAACTGGCCGCGGCCGAGGCCGACGCGGTCTGACCGCCGCCGGCTCGGCCGGGTGCGGCGCCGCTGCCGGGGGCCCTGCCCCCGGACCCCCGCGCCTCAAACGCCGGCGGGGCTGGAACTGGCCGGCGATTGAGGCGCGGGTCCGGGCACGCTCGGAAGGCTCCGCGCGGCGACCCCACGGCGGCCCGGGCCAAACCGTTTCGCAGGCCGGGCGCCCGGCCCCATAGGATTGGGTCCGAAACCAAACATCCACCCACCCCCAGAGGATCGCTGCATGCCTGGCATTACGCGCGAGGAGGTCGTCCACCTCGCTCGGCTGGCGCGCCTTGAGCTGTCCAGCAACGAGCTGGATCACTTCGCCGGACAGCTCGACGACATCATCGGCGCGGTCGCCCGCGTTTCCGAGGTCGCCGACCAAGACGTCCCGCCGACCTCCCACCCGCTGCCGCTGACGAACGTCATGCGCGCGGACGAGGTCCGTCCGTCGCTCACCCCCGAGCAGGCGCTCTCCGGTGCTCCCGCCCAGGAGCAGCAGCGTTTCAAGGTGCCGCAGATCCTGGGGGAGGACTAACAGCCATGGTCGACATCATCAAGCTCACGGCCGCCGAGACCGCCGAGAAGATCGCCTCCGGCGAGCTCACGGCCGTCGAGGTGACCGAGGCCCACCTGGCCCGCATCGACGCCACCGACGAGAAGGTCAACGCCTTCCTGTACGTGGACCGCGAGGGCGCCCTCGCGCAGGCCCGCGCCGTCGACGCCAAGCGCGAGCGCGGCGAGAAGCTCGGCCCGCTGGCCGGCGTCCCGCTCGCCCTCAAGGACATCTTCACCACCGTCGGGGTCCCGACCACCGTCGGTTCGAAGATCCTCGAAGGCTGGATCCCGCCGTACGACGCCACCCTGACGCGCAAGCTGAAGGAAGCCGACGTCGTCATCCTCGGCAAGACCAACATGGACGAGTTCGCCATGGGGTCCTCCACCGAGAACAGCGCCTACGGCCCCACCGGCAACCCCTGGGACCTCACCCGGATCCCCGGCGGCTCCGGCGGCGGTTCCGCGGCCGCCCTCGCCGCCTTCCAGGCCCCGCTCGCGATCGGCACGGACACGGGCGGCTCCATCCGCCAGCCCGCCGCCGTCACCGGCACGGTCGGCGTGAAGCCCACGTACGGCGGCGTCTCGCGCTACGGCATGGTCGCCTTCTCCTCCTCCCTCGACCAGGGCGGGCCCTGCGCCCGTACGGTCCTGGACGCGGCGCTCCTGCACGAGGTCATCGCGGGCCACGACCCGATGGACTCCACCTCCATCGACGCCCCGGTCCCGCCGGTCGTCGAGGCCGCCCGCAACGGCTCGGTCGCCGGCATGCGCGTCGGCGTCGTCAAGCAGTTCGCCGGCGAGGGCTACCAGGCCGGCGTCGTCCAGCGCTTCAACGAGTCGGTGGAGCTCCTCAAGGAGCTCGGCGCCGAGATCGTCGAGCTGGACTGCCCGTCCTTCGACCTCGCGATGGCCGCGTACTACCTGATCGCGCCGTCCGAGTGCTCCTCGAACCTGGCCCGCTTCGACGCCATGCGCTACGGCCTGCGCGTCGGCGACGACGGCACCCGGTCCGCCGAGGACGTCACCGCCCTGACCCGCGAAGCCGGCTTCGGCGACGAGGTCAAGCGCCGCATCATCCTCGGCACGTACGCGCTCAGCTCCGGCTACTACGACGCGTACTACGGCTCCGCCCAGAAGGTCCGCACCCTCATCTCGAAGGACTTCGAAAAGTCCTTCGAGCAGGTCGACGTGATCGTCTCCCCGACCACCCCGACCACCGCCTTCCCCATCGGCGAGCGCACCGACGACCCCCTCGCCATGTACCTCGCGGACCTGTGCACCATCCCGACCAACCTGGCCGGCAACTCCGCCATGTCGCTCCCCTGCGGCCTGGCACCGGAGGACGGTCTCCCGGTCGGGCTCCAGATCATCGCCCCGGCGATGAAGGACGACCGGCTCTACAAGGTCGGTGCCGCCGTCGAGGCGGCCTTCGTCGCACGCTGGGGTCACCCGCTGCTTGAGGAGGCACCGTCCCTGTGAGCACCAGTGCACTGTCCAAGGCCAAGGGCTTCAAGAAGTCCAAGACCGGCACCTACCTGTCGATCGGCACCACCGCCTTCGGCGCGATCAGCGTGATCAAGCAGGTCAAGAAGGCCCGCAGCGAGCACGACGTGCTGAAGCTGGTCGACGCCGCCGTGTCCGCCGCCGCCATCGTCACCGGCCTCGCGATCCTGTACCGCGAGCTGAAGCGCCTGGGCGACGACGACGTCCTGCTGGGCTGAGAGGGAAAGTTTCACCGTGACCACCTTCACCGAACTGCTGTCGTACGAGGACGCTCTCGCCTCGTTCGACCCCGTCATGGGCCTCGAGGTCCATGTCGAGCTCGGCACCAGGACCAAGATGTTCTGCGGCTGCTCCACCGAGCTGGGCGCCGAGCCCAACTCGCAGACCTGCCCGACCTGCCTCGGCCTGCCCGGCTCGCTCCCGGTCGTCAACGCGATCGGCATCGAGTCGGCCATCAAGATCGGTCTCGCGCTGAACTGCGAGATCGCCGAGTGGTGCCGCTTCGCCCGGAAGAACTACTTCTATCCGGACATGCCGAAGAACTTCCAGACCTCCCAGTACGACGAGCCCATCGCCTTCAACGGCTACCTGGACGTCCAGCTGGAGGACGGCGAGATCTTCCGCGTGGAGATCGAGCGCGCCCACATGGAGGAGGACACCGGCAAGTCGCTGCACGTCGGCGGCGCCACCGGCCGTATCCACGGCGCGTCCCACTCCCTGCTGGACTACAACCGCGCCGGCATCCCGCTCATCGAGATCGTCACCAAGCCGATCGAGGGCGCGGGCGCGCGGGCTCCCGAGGTCGCCAAGGCGTACGTCGCCGAGCTGCGCGAGGTCATCAAGGCGCTCGGCGTCTCCGAGGCCCGCATGGACAAGGGCCAGATGCGCTGCGACGTGAACCTGTCGCTGCGCCCGACCCCCGAGTCCGAGTTCGGCACCCGCAGCGAGACGAAGAACGTCAACTCGCTGCGTTCCGTCGAGCGCGCCGCGCGCTTCGAGATCCAGCGCCACGCGGCGGTGCTCTCGTCGGGCGGCTCGATCGTGCAGGAGACCCGGCACTTCCACGAGGAGGACGGCTCCACCACGGCCGGCCGCATCAAGGACAACGCCGAGGACTACCGGTACTTCCCGGAGCCCGACCTGGTGCCCGTCGCCCCGGCCCGCGCGTGGGTCGAGGAGCTGCGCGCGGCGCTGCCCGAGATGCCGCGCGTGCGCCGCAACCGGCTCCGCGAGGAGTGGGGCGTCAGCGAGCACGACATGCAGTCGATCCTCAACGCGGGCGCCGTCGACTCCATTGTCGCCACCATCGAGGCGGGCGCCGACTCGGCCGCCGCGCGCAAGTGGTGGATGGGCGAGCTGGCCCGCAACGCCAACGAGCAGGGCGTCGTGGTCGACGAGCTGCCGATCACCCCGGTCCAGGTGGCCCGGGTCGCGGCCCTGGTCGCCGACGGTTCGCTCAACGACAAGCTGGCCCGCAAGGTCCTCGAAGGCGTCCTCGCCGGCGAGGGCACCCCGGACGAGGTCGTCGAGAAGCGCGGCCTGAAGGTCGTCTCGGACGAGGGCGCGCTCGGCGCGGCCGTTGACGAGGCCATCGCGGGCAACGCCGCCATCGCGGACAAGATCCGCGGCGGCAAGATCGCCGCCGTCGGCGCCCTGGTCGGCGCGGTCATGAAGACCACCCGCGGCCAGGCCGACGCGGCCCGCGTCAAGGAGCTCATCCTGGAGCGCCTGGGCGTCTCCGAGTAACCCTCCCGCACGCACAGACGGCCCCGCACCGAATCCTCCGGCGCGGGGCCGCCCTGCGTGCAGACCGTGTCCGGCCTGATCGCGCGCCCATGACGAGCTGCGGGAGAACCGGGCGCTGCGGCGCACGTGCTACGCGAACCTCAACCGGGACGGTCGGCAGCCGGTCCCAGGAGCCGTCCCGGTGCAGGTTGCAGGCGCTCGTAGGCTCCCCGGGAGGCCACCGCTTCGTCAGCGCGTGAGCTGGGGGGCGGCGATGACCACCTTGCCCATGTCACAGCCGGCGTCCACCTTGATGCGCAGCCGGAGGGCGCCGTTCACCTCCACCCTCTTGGTGATCGGCTTGCCGAGGGCGACGAGTTCGGAGAAGGCGGCCGGCTGGCCGTCGAGCGAGACGCTGACGCGCCCCTTCTCGTTGGTGGAACCGTCGTCGATGCCGGCCGTGAAGTCCAGGAACTTCCACTCGCGGTTGAGGTCGAACTCCGCGATCGCGTCACCGTTGCAGCCCAGGTCGGCGATGAACGCCGCGCCGTACTGCTTGGTGTTGATCTTCGCCGCCCCCACCGCGAACTCGCCCAGGCCGTTCACGGGGTTCATGACGGTCAGATCGGCCGCGTTGACGCCGGGCGCGGTGCCGTTCGCGGGCTTCGACGCGGTGGCGGTGGGCTCCACGAGGGTGTCGGTCGAGGCCGAGGGGCTGCCGGCGTTCGGGGTCGGCGTCGCGTCCGGGGAGGACGGCTGCCGGCTGGAGGCGGCGGCCACCGGTCCGTCCGCGCCCGAGGCCTGCCCCGTGTCCCGGCCCTTGTCCTTGTCGCCCAGCAGCTGTACGCCGGCCACCGCGAGGGCCGCCAGTACCAGCACCGTGGCCACCGAGCCCAGGACCAGGCCGGTCCGCCGCTTCTTCGGGCGCACGGGCTCCCCGGCCGGGGCCGGGGCCGGGGCCGGTACCGGTGCCGGGTTCAGGTTGTACGTCGGCCCGTACCCGGCGGGCACGGCCGACGGCACCGGCTCCGCGGCGGCCGTCGCCGCCGGATCGGGCACCGTCTCCGGGACGGGCTCTTGGGTCGCCGCCGGAACCGCGTGCGCGGTCGGGGTGCGGGCGGGCGGCGGCGCAGCCACCGGCGGCGGGCTCACGGGCTGCGGCGGGGCCACGGGCTGCGGCGGGACGGCCGGGAGCGGCGGGGCCCCCTGGACGGCCCGCTGCGAGGTGGAGGTGGTCGTGGAGACCACCGCGTGGCGGACGTCCTTCATCCAGCCGGCCAGGTTCACCGGCCGCTTCCCCGGGTCGGCCGCGTAGATCGAGGCGATCCGCGCCCGCTGCTCGGCGTCCAGCACGGCGATCTGCGGCAGCGCCGTCAGCGCCTGCGCCAGCTGCTCCGGGGTCGCGGGCGGTGACTGCCCGCTCAGCAGGAAGTAGGCGATCGCCCCGAAGGCGTACCGGTCCGTCCCCGGCGTCCGCTTGCCGTCGAAGACCTCCGGCGCCGCGTAGCCCGGGGTGAACCAGACCTCCGCCGTCTGGTGGTCGGCGGTCAGCTTGCTGAGGCCGAAGTCCACGAGCGTGGCCTGCCCGTGGGCGTCGACCATCACGTTGCCGGGGGAGAGGTCGCCGTGGATGACCTGGCGCCCGGACGGCGTGGCCTTCCCCGAGTGCAGCCAGTCCAGTACGTCGGCCAGCTGCTCCAGGGTCCGCATCACCTCGCGCCGCTCGGCGGCGGTCGCGAGCGTCCGCTCGGCCCGCCAGTCCCGCAGGTCCAGGCCGTCGACGTGGTTCATCACGAGGACGAGCGCCCGACCCGTCAGGGTCGAGGACTCACCGGGCCGGTGGATGGGCGGACCCTCGAAGTGCTCGCGCACGCCCACGACGCCGGGCCGGTGGACGAAGCGCAGCAGTTCCGCCTGCTCGTTCCACTTCTGGCTGATGCGGTCGAAGATGTCGGGCGTGATCGTCGTCTTGGAGTCGAGCACCTTGACGACCACGGGCTCGGATCCGCCGGCGAGCTCGATCTCCGCGAGATAGAGCACGGCCTCCCCACCGCGTCCGATGGACCGGAGCAGACGGTACCGGTCCGCTGCCGAGTCGGGTCCGATGTGCAGGTTCTGACTGGTCAATGTCCCCCACCTCAACGTGCTTTGAGAGGCCATCAGCTTCCCGGGGGATGCGTACGGGGTCAATCGGAATCGGAAATCCTGGTGAGAAGCACCCGACCGGGCGCCCGGCGAGCGCAACCGCCTTCCGGGCAGGTGCCGTTCGCCGGACGCCCGGCCGGGCGGGCGAACCGCTCAGCGGCCCGCCGGCGCGTCGAAGAACGCCAGCCGGGCCGACTTCGCCGGGAGGTAGACCTCGGGCAGGTCGATCTCCGGGAGGACGACCTCCGGTCCGAGCACGAAGCCGGTGCGCTCCAGGCGGGCGATGGCCTTGGTGTTGCGGGCGTCCGGTTCGACGACCAAGCGCCGTACGGCGCCGTCGGAGAACAGGAAGGCGATGAAGACGGCCATCAGGGCCCCGGTGAAGCCGCGCTCGGCCGCGCCCTCGGTCGGGCCGATCAGCAGGTGCGCGCCGACGTCCCCGGGCCGGACCTCGTAGCACTCGCTGACGCGGTCCTCGGCGCAGTCGTACGTCTGGAACAGCGCGACCCGCTCACCGTCGCGGCTGACCATGAAGGCGTGGTGGGTGGTGCGGCGGTCGACGTCCTCGTAGATCTCCTGGACCAGTTCGCGGCCGGCCTCGGTCATGCCCCAGAAGCGGGCCCGCTCCTGCGTGACCCAGCTGTGGATCAGCGCGGAGTCGGCGGCCGGGTCGACGGGCGTGATGGCGACGGTGCCGAAGCCCTCGACGACCTGCGTGTGCACGGGCTGTCGGACGGAGGGGGCGGAGGTCATATCGATTCCTTGGTGAGACGGGTCCAGTCGGTGACGACGGGGACGAGTTCGCAAGCGGCCCACAGGGGGAGCTGGTCGCGGTGGTGGGGTGAGCCGGTGACGCCGTCCGCACCCAGCGGGACCACCCAGAGGCTGTCCTCGCGGCGGGCGAGGTCCCAGACGTAACGGGCCGCCGACGCGCGGGCGGTGAGGTCGGTGAAACCGGGCACGGTGGAGGTGGCGTTCACGCAGTCGTGGTCGCCGCCGAGACCCGGCCACTGCGCGGCCTCCGCGTCGGGCACGGCCTGCCAGGGGGTCAGGCGGTGCACCTGCGACCAGGGGGTGTCGGGGGTGTCGGCCGCGGCCGTCTCCTCCAGGGCGGCCCGGACGTGCGCCGCACGGTCGAGGCCGGGGACGAGGGAGGTGGTGAGCAGGCCTTCGAGGGCGTAGCCGATCTTCGGGACCAGGTACAGCCACGGGTGGAAGACGGCCGGGCCCGCGGGCGCGCCCCACAGCCCCTCGAAGACCGGGTCGGCGGCGAAGCGGCGTACGGTCGCGCTGCGGAAGGCCGAGAAGACGGTGGCGTCGGTGCTGTCGGCCGCCATGTGCCGGTCCCAGGCCAGCAGTCGGGTGCGCAGGGCCGCCGCCGCGGGGGTCAGGTCCTCGAGGGCGGGCAGCAGGGCGAGCAGGGGCTCGGCCGAGGCGAGGTAGGTGTCCCGGTGTACGTCGGCCATCGCCTTCGGGGACCAGTCCGCGGAGCCGCTGAGCAGCTCGCGGATGCGGTTGGCGCGGTGCGGGGGCGCGAACTCCACGCCGAGCGGGGAGGCGATCCCGCGTGCGTTGGCCATCACGGCGAAGCCCTGCACGGGTTCGGCGGGGGTCGGGGCCCAGTCCTGCCAGGCGTGCCGCGGGTCCCAGGCGGGCACGGGGCGCAGCCGGTTGGTGGGGTGGCGCAGCGGCACGGCGCCCGCGACGCGGTGCAGCAGGCCGCCCTCGGTGTCGGCGGCGTGGACGACGTTGACCGGCTCGGCCCAGCCGTCGAAGGCGCGGTCGATGTCGGCGACGGTGCGGGCGCGCAGGAGCGCGGGGAGGGCGGCGAAACCGAGGTCCCGGCGGACCCGGGGCGGGTAGCGCAGGGAGAGGGTCTGCGCGCTGCCGTCGTCGTGGGCCGCGGCGTGCGCGTCGGCCCCGGTGTCCCCGTCCGCGTGGATGATCACGGGGCCGCGGGCGGTCTCCAGGACCTCCACCTCGACGTCCTCGCCGCCGGCCACGGTGATGGTCTCGGTGTGGCGGGCCACGGGCTCCCAGGCGCCGTCCGGTCCCAGGGCCTCGACGACGTCGTCGGCGCCGCGGCGCAACTGCTCGATGTACAGGTCCTGGTAGTCGGACATCGCGTTGGTGATCGCCCAGGCGGCGGTGCCGGTGTGGCCGAAGTGGCCGAGGCCGGGCACGCCGGGGACGGCGAGGCCGAGGACGTCGTAGTCCGGGCAGGAGAGACGTATCTGCTGGTAGACGCCCGGGTCCTCGATGAACCGGTGCGGGTCGCCCGCGATGATCGCCGAGCCGGAGGCGGTGCGGTCGCCCGGCACCAGCCAGCCGTTGCTGCCGGCGGTGCCGGGGCCGTCGGTGGCGAAGAGGGTGACCGCCTCGTCGCCGAGGGCGCGGGCGACGCGCTCGCGCCACAGCTTGGTGGGGAAACCGGCGAACAGGATGTGGGTGGCGGTCCAGACGGCGAGCGGGACCCACGGCTCCCAGGGGGCGGGGGTGAGGCCGGTGCGGGCGAAGCGTTCGTCGCGGGCGGCGCCGGCGGCGAGCCCGTCGTTGACGCCGTCCACGTACGCGCGGACCCAGGCGGCGGTGCCGGGATCGTCGGCTTCCAGGGCCTCGTGGCAGAGGCGGGCGGTGTCGGCGAGGCGGCTCTGGCGGGCGAAGCGGTCCCAGCCGACGGACTCCGCGCCGAGGAAGGAGGCGCTGGTGCCCTGGGCGCGGTGCCGCTCCACCTCCAGCTGCCAGGCGCGGTCGAAGGCGGTGACGCGGCCCTGCGCGTAGGCGAGTCGGAGCTCGTCGGACGCGCGGAGGTGGGGGACGCCCCAGGGGTCGCGGAAGACCTCGTACGACGCGGCGCTCTCCGCGTCGTTCTCGCCGCTCACACTGCTCACGCTGCTCACACTCTTCCCCAAGGTGCATTAGGTTAGGCTCGCCTAACTATAAACGCGCGCGGGGGAGGGGCCGGACATGGCTGTCGACAAGGGCTGGGAGGGCGTGGTCCTGAAGCTCATGCGGGGCAAGGACTTCACGTTCACGGTCACCGGGGCGCAAGACGTCACGGAGCACTACCGCCGCGTGTACTTCACCGACGGCGGGCTGCTGGCGGCCGCCGGCGCGTCGCTGCACCCGACGATGTGGGTGCGGGTCTGGTTCGAGGGCGCGGGCCGTCCGCACCAGCGCGCCTACACGCTCGTCGACCCGGACCCCGAAGCGGGCACCTTCTGCCTCGAGTTCGCCCTGCACGAGGGGGTCGCCAGCGCCTGGGCGCGCGGCGCCGAGCCGGGGGACACGATCGAGGCCACCGTCCAGGGCACCGGATTCACCGGCCCCGTCCCGGCCCCCGAGCGCCTGCTGGTCATCGGCGACCCGGCCTCCCTCCCAGCGGTCAACTCGCTGATGGACGCCTACCCGCAGACCCCGGCGACCCTCTGGTTCGAGACGCAGCACGCCTCGGACGCGCAGCTGCCGGTCCGCGGGGACGCGGCACTGCGCGACGTCCGCCGCGTGCCGCGGGGCGGCACGGCGCTGGCCGACCGGGTCCGGGCCGAACTCCCGGAGCTGCTCGGCGACCCGGAGTCGGCGTACGTCTGGCTGGCCTGCGACACGGTGACGACGCGCGCCCTGACGGCGTACCTGCGCAAGGACCTCGCGCTGCCGAAGCACCGCGTGAACGGCCTCGGGTACTGGCGGCCGGGCACGGGCGGCTGAGCCGGAGCGCCGGTGGCTGCGCCGCCCACCCCCTAGGCGCCGGTGGCACCGTCGAGTGCCTCGCGGAGGAAGTCGGCGTGGCCGTTGTGGCGGGCGTACTCGTGGATGAGGTGGAGCATGACCAGCCGCAGCGAGGCCTCCTCCTCCCAGCTCGGTACGTACGCCGTCACGTCCAGGGAGTCGGCCGCGGACTCGATACGGCGGGCGTGCGCGACCTCCTCCCGCCAGGCGGTGAAGGCCTCGGTGCGGGTGGAGCCGGAGGCGTCGTAGGCGGCTTGGAAGTCGTGGGTGTCCGACCACAGGTGCGCGAGCTCCTCGCCGTTCAGGACGCGGCGGAACCAGTGCCGCTCGACCTCGGCCATGTGCCGGACCAGCCCCAGCAGGGACAGCGTGGACGGGGGCATCGAGCTCCGGCGCAACTGCTCGTCGGTGAGGCCCTCGCACTTCCAGGCGAGGGTGGCCCGGTGGTAGTCGAGAAAGGCCCGGAGGGTCTCGCGCTCGTTGCCGGTCAGGGGCGGGCTGATGCGTTCCATGCGGGCGATCCTGCCCGTTGATCCCCGGCCGGGGAACCCCGTCGGGGAGCCGACTGCCCGGGCGCCGCACACGCGCCGCGCCGTCGTACGCGGCGCCCACCGGCGGAGCTTGCCCGGCAGGCGGCCCCGCCCGCGGCGGACCGGACCTCCCCGCCGCGCGTCAGGCGGCGCCGCCGGCCGTCCACATGTACGGCACCGTCACGCCCAGGACCCCGAAGCCCAGCCGCTCCAGGATCGGACGGCTGTCGTCCGACGCGTCCACCTGTAGATACGGGATGCCGCGCTCCGCCGCGATGCGGGCGCGGTAGGCCACCAGCAGGCGGTAGATGCCGCGGCCGCGCCACTGCGGGACCGTGCCGCCGCCCCACAGGCCGGCGAATGCCGTCCCCGGCCGCATCTCCATCCGGGCTGCGCTCACCGGGGTGTCGCCCGCCATCGCCAGCACCGCGGCGATGTTCTCCGGCTCGTTGCGCACCTGGTCGAGCAGATGCTCCCGGATCCGCGGCCGCTCGGTGCCGAAGGCCCCCGCGTGGACCTCCATCATGAGGTCGACCCCGGCCTCGTCCGTCACCACCCGCAGCGTGATCCCCTCGGGCGGCTCCACCGGCAGCCGGGCGAGCTCGGCCGCCCGGCCCACCATCAGGGTCTCCGGCGGCTCCGGTACGAAGCCGGCCGCACGCAGCCGCTCCCCGAGATCGGCCGGCCCGTCGTAGTCGTACAGCTTCCACTCGAACTCGGCACACCCCCGGCCGGCGAAGAACGCCACCTGCGCCGCGATCTCCGCATCCGCGCTCTCCTCGTCGAGGTCCGACCAGAGCACGCCGTTCCAGCCGAGCCCGGGCACGCTGTGCCGTACGACCCGCCCCACCCGCTCCACCCGGGCCTGAGCGCTGTCCGACTGCGCCCCCTCGCGCACCTCGGCGTCGAAGCGGGCGCGCACCTTCAGGAGTTCTTCAAGATCCATCGTCATCGTCCCAGCTCACCAGTGTCCGGCCGCCCGCCACAACTGCATTAGCCTCACCCCGTGAACGACTCCACCATCTACACCGGCAAGGCCGCCCCCGACGCCGCCGCCGACCGCGGCTGGCTGCTGGGCCACTTCAAGGACCCCGCCGATCCCCGTCACAGCGAGGACGTGGAGATCAAATGGGGTGTCCACCCGAAGGGAGACGAACGGGAGCGGTGGGCGACCGCCGAGCGGCGCACCGCACTGCTGGTCCTGATCAGCGGTCGCTTCCGGCTGGAGTTCCCGGGGCGGACCGTCGTCCTCGCCGAGCAGGGGGACTACGTGCTCTGGGGCCGCGGCGTCGACCACTCCTGGTACGCCGAGGAGGACGCGGTGGTCCTCACCGTCCGCTGGCCCTCGATCCCCGGCTACCGGGTGGACGAGCCTTCCCTGTCCTCCTGTGACGATGCACACGAAACGGGCCAACGATCACGAAACGCTGAGATCGTGTAGGTGTAGACCATCTGGGCCCAATCCCCCGGGGCGATCCCCCGGGCCGTCGGCCCGGTCTTCACGAGTTCATGCGTTCTTTGCGACGGGCCGCCTCCCGGTGAAGACCCGAACCATCAGGGAGCACGTCCGTTGGCAGGAATCGCGCGCTGGTGCATGCGCCACCGTCTCCTCACCGTCCTGATCTGGCTGCTCGCACTCGGTGGGACCGCGGCGGCCGCGGCCACCGCGGGAACGGCGTTCTCCAACGACTACGAGGTCCCCGGGACCGAGTCCGGCAAGGCGAACGACCTCCTCCGCGAGGGCTTCCACGGCCAGGGCGGCGACACCGACACCATCGTGTGGCGGGCCCCGGACCATCAGAGCGCGCGCACCCCGGACATCGAGCGGCGCATGACCCGCGCACTAGACGCCGTCGCCGCGCTCCCGGGTGTCGGCTCCGTCGCCGGACCCTACGGCCCCGGCCCCGAGAGCTCCGCACGGATCAGCCCCGACGGGCGCACCGCCTATGCCGTGGTGACCTTCGACCAGCACGCGGACTCCGTACCCAAGGCCGAGGCCGAGGCCGTCGTCGACGCGGTCAAGAACCCCGCCACCGAGACCGACGGGCTCCAGGTCGAACTGGGCGGCCGCGCCATCCAGCTCACCGAGGCGCCCACCGCACACCTCGCCGAGGTCATCGGCGTGGCCGTCGCGGCCCTGGTCCTCTTCCTCGCCTTCGGCTCGCTCGCCGCGAGCCTGCTGCCCATAGCGACCGCCCTCGTCAGCGTGGGCACCGCCTATTTCGGCATCACCCTCCTCGGGCACGCCATGCCCGTCGCCGACTTCGCCCCGATGCTCGGCACCCTCGTCGGCCTCGGCGTCGGCATCGACTACGCCCTCTTCATCGTCACCCGGCACCGCAGGGGCCTCGCGCGCGGCCTCCCCGTCGACGAGGCCGCCGAGAACGCCGTCGCCACCACCGGCCGGGCCGTCGTCTTCGCCGGCGCCACCGTCTGCATCGCCCTGCTCGGCATGCTCGTGCTGCGGCTGAACTTCCTCAACGGCGTCGCGATAGCGGCCTCCGTGACGGTCGTCCTGACGGTCGCCGCCTCGGTCACCCTGCTGCCCGCCCTCCTCTCGTACATCGGAACGCGCGCCCTTTCGGGCCGCGAGCGCCGCAGGCTCGCCGCCGAGGGCCCGCGGCCCGCGCAGCCCTCCGGCTTCGCCGCCCGCTGGTCCGTCTTCGTGGAACGCCACCCCAAACTGCTCGGCCTCCTCGCCACCGCGGTCATGCTGGTGCTGGCCCTGCCCACCCTCTCGCTCCACCTGGGCACCTCCGACCAGGGCAACAACCCGGCCGGCTCCACCACCCGCAAGGCCTACGACCTGCTGGCGGACGGGTTCGGGCCCGGCACGAACGGCCCGCTCACCGTCGTCGCCCGGCTGGACGGCGCCGGCGACCGGCTCGCCGTCGACCACCTCGCGGACGCGCTCCGCCGGACGGACGGCGTCGCCTCCGCCGGCCCCGCCGTCCTCAACCGCAGCGGGGACACCGCCGTCCTGACCGTCGTACCGGACTCGGCCCCCCAGTCCCGGGCCACGAGCGACCTCGTCGACACCCTCCGCCGGGACGTCATCCCGCGCGCCGGGCACGGCAACTCCATGGAGGTCCACGTCGGCGGTGTGACCGCCGCCTACGACGACTTCGCCGAGGTCATCATCGGCAAGCTGCCGCTCTTCGTCGCCGTGGTCATCGCCCTCGGCTGCGCGCTCCTGCTGCTGGCCTTCCGGTCCATCGGCATCCCGGTGAAGGCGGCGGCCATGAACGTCGCAGCCGTCGCCTCCTCCTTCGGCGTCGTGGTCGCGATCTTCCAGTGGGGCTGGGGGAGCGAACCGCTGGGGCTCGGCAGCGCCGGACCCATCGAACCCTTCCTCCCCGTGATCATGGTGTCCGTCCTCTTCGGACTGTCCATGGACTACCAGGTCTTCCTCGTCAGCCGGATGTACGAGGAGTGGCTGGAGACGGGCGACAACCGGCGGGCCGTGCGCGTGGGCCTCGCCGAGACCAGCCGGGTCATCAATTCGGCCGCCGTGATCATGATCTCCGTCTTCCTCGCCTTCGTCCTCAGCGGCGACCGGATCATCGCGATGTTCGGCATCGCGCTCGCGGCGGCCGTGGCCCTCGACGCCTTCGTGCTGCGCACCCTCCTCGTCCCCGCCCTCATGCACATGCTCGGCGGAGCCAACTGGTGGCTGCCCGCCTGGCTCGACCGGCGGCTGCCCAGGATCAGCATCGAGCCCCCCGAACGCCGCCCGCATGCGAAACTTCCGGCACAGCGGCCCGCCGCGGTCCCCGCCACGAGCGAGGACGGCGCCGAGCCCGCCACCACCTCCCGGTGATCCGGCCACCCGCCGTCCGAGACCCAAGGAAGACCGCGCATGTTCTCGATAGACCTCGCCGACGACGCCCAGCTGTTCCCGCTCGAGGCCCGGCACGCCGAGGAGTTCTTCGCCCACATCGAACGCGGCCGTGAGTTCATCGGCCAGTACGTCGGCTTCCCCGACCGCTCGCCCGACCTCGAATCCGCCAGGGCCTTCCTGGCCAAGTACGCCGTGAAGGCGGGGGAGGACGGCGCCCGGTTCTTCGGCATCCGGCTCGACGGCACCCTCGTGGGCGGGGTCCTCTTCCCGGCCTTCGACGCGGACGGCGGCAACTGCGAGATCGGCTGCTGGCTGGAGCCCGCCGCGGCCGGCCGGGGCCTGGTGACCAAGGCCTGCCAGGTCCTGATCGACTACGCCTTCGGCGAGCGCGGCATGCACCGCGTCGAGTGGCACGCCGCCACCGGCAACAAGAAGAGCCTCGCGGTGGCCGAGCGCCTCGGCATGACCCGGGAAGGCGTCATGCGGCAGAACTACCTGCACCGCGGCGTCCGCCAGGACACCGAGGTCTGGTCCCTCCTCGCCCATGAGTGGTCCGCGGCCCGCTCCGCCTAGCCCGGATCGACCGCCCGCCGGTCCGGGCCCCGCCGGTCCGGGCCCCGCCCACCGCGGAGCCCGTTGTGGCCACCCCAGCGGATTCTCAGAAAACTCTCAGACAGGGCGCCTACGGTGCCCCGCATGGACACCACGAAGACCCCCGCCGCGAACGCCACCGAGGCGGACGCCACCCCGGTCGACCTCGACAAGACCGAGGCCGCCCAGCCCGCCGAGGCCGAGGCCGACTCCGTACGCACCGACGCGGACCCGGAGGACGAGACCTTCACCGAGGACGGGGACGAGGACGAGGCGGAGAGCGCGCAGCCGGGCCACGTCGGCTCCGCTGCCTTCGCGATCGTCGCCGCGGGGCTCGGCGTCGTCGCCCTCAGCGGCAGCTGGGTCGCCGGCATCGTGTCCGAGCGCGCGAGCGTCGCCGCCCGGCTGGAGCTGAGCCAGGCCGCCGACGCCAACGCGCAGATCGCCGCCCAGTTCGTCGACCCGTGGCACACCACCGCGATGGTGAACGGAGTCTTCTCCGCCCTCGCCCTGATCATCGCCACCTTCGTGCTGGCCCTCCCGGCCTTCAGCACCCCCGAGCGCGTCCTCCCCACCTGGGTGCGGTCCGTCTCCTGGGCGGGCATCGGCCTGGGCGCCCTCGGCGTACTCCTCTTCGTCCTCATGTACTTCGACCTCCTCCTCGCCATCCCGAAGGCGGCGGGCTAGGTACTGCCTTAGGCGAACTCGGCCTGGTCCGGGCCCATCCCGGCCCGGACTAAGGCCCCCCGCGCCAGGCAGATGCGGCATGCGACCGATGTGCCGACACCCCCTGGGACGCGAATCTCGGATCACACCGAACGAGGTGCCCGAGAAACGCCACCAGGGAGTACGAGATGTTCGAGTACGAGATCGCCGCCACCGCCCGCACCGCCGACCTCCTCCGCGAGGCCGCCGCGTACCGCACGGTCCGGCAGGCCGGCGCGCGCCGCGCCTCCTTGCCCCATCCGGAACCGCGAGGGTCGGTGAGAGCACTCCGGAGCCGCCCCGCCCGCACCGCGGGCCACGCGCCCCGCTCCGCCTGAACCGACACGTGATGAGAAGCGCACCGATATCGAGTGCCGCCGCACCGGACGGCTGTGCGATGCTCGGCGACGTGGAGACCAGATCTGTCAGCCCGGTGTTCGTCGGCCGAGCCGACGAACTGGCCGTACTCACCGACGCACTGACCCGCGCCGCCGGCCTCGAGCCCCAGGCGATGCTCATCGGCGGAGAGGCCGGAGTCGGAAAGACCCGCCTCACCGAGGAGTTCGTCTGCGAGGCCGAGCGCCGCGGCGCCGTCGTCGCCGTCGGAGGCTGTGTGGAGATCGGGGCTGAGGGACTTCCCTTCGCCCCCTTCTCGACGGCCCTGCGCACCCTGCACCGCCTGCTCCCCGACGAACTGGCCGCCGCCACCGCCGGCCAGGAGGACGAACTCGCCCGGATCCTGCCCGAACTCGGCGACACCCCGCGCGGCCCGCACGACGAGGAGAGCACCGCCCGGCTCTTCGAACTGACGGCCCGGATGCTGGAGCGGCTCGCCGCCGACCGCACCGTCGTCCTCGTCCTGGAGGACCTGCACTGGGCGGACACCTCCACCCGGCACCTGCTCTCCTACCTCTTCCGCACCCTCGGCAGCGGCCGGCTGGTCGTCGTCGCCACCTACCGCGCGGACGACGTCCACCGCCGCCACCCGCTGCGGCCCCTCCTCGCCGAACTCGACCGGCTCCGCACCGTCCAGCGCATCGAACTGGCCCGTTTCAACCGGGCGGAGGTGCGCCGCCAGCTCGCCGGCATCCTCGCCACGCAGCCCGACGAGGACTTCGTCGACTCCGTCTTCGACCGGTCCGACGGCAACGCCTTCTTCGTCGAGGAACTCGTCGCCTCCCGGGAGAGCGGTTGCCGTACCGGCCTCACCGAATCCCTGCGCGACCTGCTCCTCGTCCGCGTCGAGGTGCTGCCCGAGGAGACCCAGCGCCTGGTGCGGATCGTCGCCGAGGGGGGCTCCACCGTGGAGTACCCGCTGCTGCGCGCCGTCGCCGGCCTCACCGAGGACGAGCTGATCGAAGCGCTGAGGGCCGCGGTCGGAGCCAACATCCTGCTCGCCACCCCCGACGGCGACGGCTACCGCTTCCGGCACTCGCTCGTCCGCGAGGCCGTCAGCGACGACCTGCTGCCCGGTGAGCGCGCCCGCGTCAACCGCCGCTACGCCGAAGCCGTGGAGGCCGACGAGTCGCTGATCCGCTCGGGGGAGCGGGTCATCCGGCTGGCCAGCTACTGGTACCAGGCGAACGACCCCGCCAAGGCGCTGCCCGCCGTACTGGCCGCCTCCGTCGCAGCCCGCCGCCGGCACGCCTACTCCGAGCAACTGCGCCTGCTGGAGCGGGCCATGGACCTGTGGGACAGCGCTCCGGAGGACGTCCGCGAGTCGCTGCGCCCGGCGGACTACACCGAGGTGTACCCGCCGTGCGGCTGCGACGACTCCACCGCCACCCCGCTCCGGCGGATCGACCTGCTGGCCGAGGCGACCGTCGCGGCACGCTACGGCGGCGAGCGCGAACGGGCCCTGAAGATCACGAAGATGGCGCTGCGCCTGCTGGAGGAGGAACGCGACTCGCTGCGGGCCGCCTGGTTCTGGACCGAGCGCTCCCGGCTGGTCGCGAGCCTCGGCCGCGGCGACGGCTGGGAGGAGATCGCCAAGGCCCAGGAACTCGTCCGGGGGCTGCCCCCGTCCCAGGTGCACGCCGAGGTCCTGGTCCGGGCCGCGAGCTGGGGCATGCTCCACAAGCCGGGACCCGACAACCTCGCCGCCGCCGAACGCGCCGTCGAGTACGCGCGCATGCTGGGCGCCGAGGACACCGAGCTCAACGCCCGGATCACGGTGGGCTGCCTGCTCACCGACTCCGGTGACGGCGCCGGTGGCCTCGCCGAACTGCACGCGGTCCGGGAACGTGCCGCGAAGCTCGGACTCACCAGGCTGGCGGGTCGTACGCATGTCAATCTCACCTCTCAGTTGGAAAGCATGGGCCGGTCCCGCGAAGCCGTGGAACTGGCCGAACAAGGGGCCGAACTGGTCCGGAAATCCCGGCTGATGGACAGCGAGGCCTGGGTCTGCGGAAACATGGCCGAGAGCCTCTACAGCCTCGGCCGCTGGGACGAGGCCGCCGAGGCGGCCCGCCGCACCCTGCGCGTCGGCCAGAGCGCGGCCCCGCGCGGCTCCGCCACCACGCGGCTGTCCCACCTCGCCCTGGCCCGCGGCGAGCTGGCCGAGGCGGCCCAGCAGCTCGCCGCCGCCCACGCCCACTTCGGCACCCACGACACCCAGCCCCAGCACCGGATACCGCTGTACCGCCTCGCCATCGGGATCGCGGCGGGAGAGGGCCGGATCGCCGACGTGCGCGCCGAGACCGCCGCCGCCGTCGCCTACGGGTTCCCGCTCGGCCAGCACCGCTACGCCTGGCCGCTGCTGCTCGCCTCGGCCTCCGCCGAGGCGGACGCACGCGGTCTGCCCGCAGCCGACGCCGGCCGCGGCGCCGCCCTGGACCTGCTGCGCGGCGCCGCGCACACCCTCGCCACCCCCGTCCCGCTGTGGACCGCCCACGCCGAGTACCTCCGGGCCGAGCTGCTCCGGGCCGAGGCCCGCGACACCCCCGCGGACTGGACCGCCGTCGAGGCGGCCGTCCGCCCGCTGGAGCGCCCGTACCTGCTGGCCCGGGCCCGCCACCGGCTCGCCGAGGCCCTGCTGGCCGCCGGCGACAGGGAACCCGCGGCCGCCCTGCTCCGCGAGGCCCATGCCACGGCCGAGCGGATCGGCGCCCGACCGCTGCGCGAGGACCTGGCCCTGCTCGCCCGGCGGGCCCGGCTCCCGCTGGCCGACGCCGACCCGTCCGCGGCCCCGACCGCCCCGCAGAGCGACCCGGTCGAGGCGCTCGGCCTGACCAGCCGCGAGCGGGACGTCCTGCGCCTGGTGGCGGCGGGCAGCACCAACCGCAAGATCGCCGAGGAACTCTTCATCTCCCCGAAGACGGCGAGCGTGCACGTCTCCAACATCCTGGCCAAGCTGGGCGTCGCCGGCCGCGGCGAGGCGGCCGCCCTCGCCCACCGGCTACGGCTCTTCGCCCCGCCCGTCCACGGCGTCCCCGCAGAGGGCGGCCCCGGCCCGGTCAGCCCTCGTCCGGAGGCTGCTCGGCAGGGCGTATGAGCACTCTGCCGGAGTCGAGGTCTATCGGCCCCCGTCCCGGATCGTTGTCATTGACGTCGGTCCGGGACAGCTCCAGCCGCTTCTTCTCGTCGTTCGTGTGCTTGCGTCCCGGGTTGAACAGCTCCTCGATCATGTTGAACAAAGCACCCACCGTCCCTGTGGTCCTGGTGCGCAGACCTGTCGGTCACCGCACGGTCAGCGTCAGGATCCTGTCGTCGCCCGCCTCCGGCGACCCTCGGCCGTCCGTCTCGCTCGTCACCAGCAGCAACCGGTCACCGCCGAGAGCCACCACCGTCCGCAGCCGGCCGTACCGCCCCTCCAGGAAGGCCTCGGGCTCCGCCACCGGCTCAGTCCCGGCCAGGGGTATCCGCCACAGCCGGTTGCCCTTCAGTGCGGCCATCCACACCGAACCCTCCGCCCAGGCGATCCCGCTCGGCGAGGCCTCGTCGGTCTTCCACACGGCCACCGGATCCCGGAAGCCGGGCCTGCCCGCCTTCCCCTCGGCCTCGGGCCAGCCGTAATTCGCCCCGGGCTCGATCAGGTTCAGCTCGTCCCAGGTGTTCTGGCCGAACTCGGCCGCCCACAGCCTCTTGTCCTTGTCCCAGGCGAGGCCCTGCACATTGCGGTGACCGTAGGAGTAGACGACGGAATCCGCCTCCGGGTTGCCGTGCACCGGATCCCCGTCCGGAGTCATCCGCAGGATCTTGCCGCCCAGCGACTTCCTGTCCTGCGCGAGCGCCTTGTCGCCCGTCTCGCCCGTCCCGGCGTAGAGCATCTTGTCCGGGCCGAAGGCGATCCGGCCGCCGTTGTGCACGAGGCCCTTGGGGATGCCCCGGAACACGGTGTCCGGCGCACCCAGTTGCTGGCCGGGGGATCTGTGCTCGTCGTACCGCAGCCGGGCGATGCGGTTGTCGGACTCCGTCGTGAAGTACACGTACACCAGCCGGTCCGAGGCGAAGGAGGGCGACAGCGCGAGACCCAGCAGCCCGCCCTCACCGCCCGGGGCCACCCCCGGCACCTCGCCGATCCGTGTCACCGTGCCCGAGCCCACCGCGACCCTGCTGATCGTCCCCTTGTCCCGCGAGGCGACCAGCAGATCGCCGCCCGGCAGCTCGGCCACGCCCCACGGCGACTCCAGGCCCCTGGCGACCTCGCCGGTCACCGTCACCGCGCCCTTGGCCGGCGGCCCGGTCGCCTCCGGCGAGGCGGACGCGCTCCCCGACGGACCCGCCGGCCCGGAGCCCGCCGCGACCGTGCCCGGTGGAGAGCTCCCGCCCCCCGCTCCCGGAGCGCCGGCCGGTGCGCATCCCGCCGCCAGCAGAGCGCCGCACCCCGCCAGAGCCACCGCCGCCAGCACGCTCCCATGCCGCGCGCCCTGTGCCTCGTACCCCACGTGCCGGGGAGAACGTCCGTATCGCATCGCCCTGCTCCTTCCGGTCCTCCGATCGTGCCCTTCACCAGACTCAACAGCGGCGGCAGTTCCCGAAGTTCCACCACTCGTACACTCGATCGAGTGGTTGTCGCTCAGTCCCAGGCTCCCACCTCGACCGGCAGGGCCGCGATCTCTGCCAGGTCCCCCGCCGAGAGCCGCACCTGCGCCGCCCGCGCGTTCTCCGCGGCCCAGTGCGCCCGGTCGGCCCCCGGCACCGGCACCACCTGCGGCCCCTGCGCCAGCACCCACGCCAGCGCCACCTGCGCCGCCGTGACCTCCGCCCCGTGCCGCCGCGCCACCCGCCGCAGCCCCGCCACCAGCACCTGGTTCGAGGCCATCGCCTCCGCCGTGAACCGCGGATGGCGGGCCCGCACGTCCTGCGGCTCGAAGCCCTCACCCGGAGTGAGCGTCCCGGTGAGGAACCCGCTGCCCAGCGGCATCGCCGCCAGGAAGCCCACACCCCGCGCCGCGCACCACGGCAGCAGCTGCCACGCCGCCTCCGGCGACCACACCGACAGCTCCGCCTGTACCGCGCTCACCGGGAACACCTGCTGCAGCCGCTCCAGGTGCCGCAGCGTCGTCCGGTACTTGCGGTCCCCGCTGCGCCCCGCCCCCGGCCCGGCCCCGGCGCCCAGCGCGCAGAAGCCGAGGGCGCGCACCTTCCCCGCACCCACCAGCTCCGCCATGGCACCCCACGTCTCCTCCACGGGCACCTCCGGATCCACCCGGTGCAGCTGGTAGAGGTCTATGACATCGGTCCGCAGCCGCCGCAGCGAGGCGTCGCAGGCCCGCCGCAGATAGCCGGGCCGCCCGTCGGCGACCACGTGCTGGTCACCCGCCCGCAGACCCACCTTGGCCGAGACGAAGGCCTCGGAGCGCCGTTCCCGCAGCACCCGCCCCAGCAGCAGCTCGTTGGTGAACGGCCCGTACACGTCGGCCGTGTCCAGCAGGTTCGACCCCAGGTCCAGCGCCGCGTGGACCGCCGCCAGCGACTCCTGTCCCCGCCGCCGCGAAGGCGCGTACGCCCAGCTCATCGGCATACAGCCGAGGCCGACGGCGCCCACGGTCAGCGCCCCCGCCCCGATCGACCTGCGCTCCACCCCTCGGTCCCCCTCACGCTCCGGCCACCAAACTAACGGCTTGATCAAGACGGCTTGGCATAGCCTCGTGATCATGACTGCTACGCCCCAGGACGTCTGGCTCCCCTTCCCCGCCGAGGAGGTCGCCGGCCTCCCCGACTCCTTCCGGTACCGCCTGTGGGACGGCGAGGATGCCTACCCGGCCGATCCCGCCGCCTGCGTCTTCTACGTGGCCCCCTACATGAAGCCCGCCGAGGTCACCGTGCGCCCGCTCGCCGCCATGACCGCGGTCCGCGTCGTCCAGACCCTGACCGCCGGCATCGACGACGTGCTGGGCCGTCTCGGCGACCTGCGCCCCGGCGTCTCGCTGTGCAACGCCGCCGGGGTCCACACGGCCAGCACCGCCGAGCTCGCCCTGACGCTGACCCTCGCCTCCCTGCGCGGCATCCCCGGCATGGTGCGCGGACAGGACCGCGAGGAGTGGCGCTCCGGCTTCTACGACGCACTCGCGGACAAGTCCGTTCTGATCATCGGCTACGGATCGATCGGCTCGGCCATCGAGGACCGGCTCGTGCCGTTCGAATGCGGGCCGATCGCCCGCGTGGCCCGTACGGCGCGGACCACCGGGCGCGGGCCGGTGCACGCCCTCGCCGACCTGCCCGGCCTTCTGCCGCAGGCCGACGTGGTGATCCTCGTGACGCCGCTGACGGACGCCACCCGGGGCCTGGCCGGCGCCGACTTCCTGAGCCGCATGAAGGACGGCGCTCTGCTGGTGAACGTGTCCCGCGGCCCCGTCGTCGACACCAAGTCCCTGCTCGCGGAGGTCGAATCGGGCCGACTGCGCGCGGCGCTCGACGTCACCGACCCGGAACCGCTGCCCGCCGGCCACCCGCTCTGGCATGCTCCGAATGTCCTGATCACGCCCCATGTCGGCGGCAGCAGCACGGCGTTCGAGCCACGCGCCAAGCGCCTGCTGGCCCGCCAGCTCGGCCGGTTCGCCACCGGAGAGCCCATGGAACACACGGTGCTGATCACCGGGTGAACCAAACGATGCACACGCTCCGCATTCACCCGGACGCGCACCGTGGGAAGGACCCTCCGCTCGGTAACTGAGAGTAGAGGGACTATGTCCCTGAGTGACGAAAGTGGTGTATCGTCCGGAACAAGGGGCTGCGCCACGAACGTCTGGCGCTGGGGAGTGATCGGACACTTTGGGGGGCGACGGGCGATGCACGGCCAATGGACGAAGGATCCGACGCGGCACAGCCGCCGCAGGCGACGCTGCCGAGACTGGGCTGCACCGGAACCAGCCGGCGAGGGGGACCGGTGAGTGCGCCGGGGGCGGCGCTCCTGAACCGGCCGTCCGTCACGGGCGGAGGCAGGGGTCTGGCGATGCAGCTGCTCCTCGCGGTGGTCAGCGGCGGGTACGCCGTCGGCGCCGCCCTCAACTGGGGCTCGGAGGAAGTCGCCGAGATCATGGGCGACTTCGGACTGAGCGCGGCCGGCTTACTGGCCGCCGTCTCGTGCTACACGTACGCGCGCGCCATCGACAGCCGTGAACGCCCCGCTTGGCTGCTCTTCGCCTTCTCCTCCCTCATGGGCGCCGGCGGCAACGCGGTCTGGGGCTGGTACGAGGTGATTCTCGGGCAGCCGGTCCCGAAGCCCTCGCTGGCCGACTTCGCCTTCCTCTGCTTCGCCCCGCCCGCCATCGTGGGCCTGCTCGTCCTCGCCAAACGTCCGGTCACCCGCGCCGGCTGGGTCTGCCTCGGGCTCGACTCCTGGCTCATCGGCGGCTCCCTGCTCACCCTGTCCTGGAGCCTGGCGCTGGCCCACGCGGCGCGGACCGCCCAGTCCGGTGCCCCGGGCAGCGTCCCGCGCGCCGCACTCTCCCTCGCCTACCCGCTCCTGGACATCGCGCTCGTCTCCATGGTCCTGGTCCTGCACTTCCGGCGGAGCGAGACCAACCGCTCCGCCGTCAACACGGCCATCGCGGCGCTGGCCCTGACCGTGCTCAGCGACGCGCTGTTCACCTCGCCCCTGCTGAGCGCCGAGTACCAGTCCGGACAGCTCCTCGACGCCGGCTGGTTCGCCGGCTCGCTCCTGCTCGCGTACGCCCCCTGGGGCGCCCGGCGCATCCACCCGGGCCCGGAGCCGGCCGGGCACCCGCGCGGGGAACGGCCGCACAGCCGCCCGATCACCGGCTCGCTCCCCGCCCTCACCCCGTACCTCGCGGCCGCCGTGTGCACCCTCGGCATCCTCTACAACGTCGTGGACGGCCGGAAGGTCGACAGGATGGTCGTCTTCACCGGCTGCACGGTCGTGCTCGCCCTCGTCATCCGCCAGGGCATCATGCTCCTCGACAACATCGCGCTCACCCAGGAACTGGCCCAGAAGGAGAACCACTTCCGCTCCCTGGTCCAGGGCTCCAGTGACGTCATCATGATCGCCGCGCCCACCGGGACCCTGCGCTACGTCAGCCCCGCCGCCGCCGGGGTCTACGGCCGCGAGGCCGAGGAGCTGGTCGGCACCGAGCTCGCCATGCTCATCCACCCGGACGACCTCGGCCGGGTGGTCCACGAGGTACGCCGCTTCCTCGCCGCACCGCCGACCGAGGAGCCCACCACCCGCATCGAGTGCCGTTTCAAGTCGGGCGGCGGCGAATGGCTCAACGTGGAGTCCACCGTCAACCGCCACCAGGGCGGGCTCATCCTCAACAGCCGGGACGTCACCGAGCGGGTCCGCCTGCAGGCCCAGCTCCAGCACAGCGCCGAGCACGATCCGCTGACCGACCTGCCCAACCGCGCCCTCTTCACCCGGCGGGTACGCCAGGCCCTGACCGGCCGGCGCACGGGCGACCACAGCACCGCGGTGCTCTTCATCGACCTCGACGGCTTCAAAGCGGTCAACGACACCATCGGCCACCAGGCCGGCGACGAGCTGCTCATCGAGGCCGCGCGCAGGCTCCAGGACTCCGTCCGGGCCGGGGACACCGCGGCCCGCCTGGGCGGGGACGAGTTCGCCGCGCTGATCCTGGGCGACGGCAACCGCGACCGCAGCGCACGCGAGTACCAGGTGCGCGAGATCGCCGACCGGCTGCGCACCACCCTCTCCCAGCCGTACCGGATCGGCGGCAGCGAGGTGCGGGTGGCCGCCAGCATCGGCGTGGCCTTCGCCGACCCCGGCATCACCCCTTCGGACCTGATGCGCAACGCGGATCTCGCGATGTACCGGGCCAAGGCGGGCGGCAAGGACCGCGTCGAGATGTACGCCCCCCAGATGCAGGCCGAGGTCGTACGGAAGGCCGAGCTCGCCGGCCGGCTGCGGACCGCACTGCACGAGGGGGAGTTCGCGCTGCTGCACCAGCCCGTGGTCTCGCTGACCACCGGCGAGGTGGCGGCCGTCGCCGCGCAGCCCCGCTGGCGCTCCGCCCAGGGGATCCTCTTCACCCCGGCCGAGTTCCTCCGCGTCGCCGAGTACAGCGAGGGCGGTGCGGGCGGACCCGGCGCCTCCGGCGGCTCCGGCACGGCGGGCCCGGACGCCTCGCGCACCGCCGAGCTGGGCCGGTGGCTGCTGGAGGAGGCCGTGGAGCAGGCCGCCGACCGGCACCGGGCCGGGCACGACGTACCGGTGGCCGTGCGGATGACCGCCCAGCGGCTCCTGGACCGCGCCATGCCGCTCGGCTCCGTGGAGGCCCTGCTGACCCGGCACGGCCTGCCCTCCGGAGCCCTGGTGCTGGAGCTCGCCGTATCCGACCCCAGAGTGCCCTTCGACGACCTGGAGCGCCGCCTGACGGCCCTGCACCGGCTCGGGGTGGGCATCTCCCTGGACGGCTTCGGCAGCGGCTACGCGGCCATCAGCGCCCTGCGTCGCCTTCCCGTGGACATGCTCAAGCTGGACCGGGGCCTGGTGGAGGGCGTGGTCGAGTCGGCCCGCCTGCACAAGATCACCGCCGGTCTCTTGCGCATCGCAAACGACCTGGGCATGCGATCGGTGGCCGACGGGGTCGACCTCCCCGAGCAGGTCATCGCGCTGCGCGCGATGGGGTGCACGCACGGTCAGGGAATGGCCTTTTCCGGCCCGCTCGACGAGTACAGGCTGCGCCGCGCGCTGGTGCGCGGTACGTTCCCAGTACCGGGCGGAGCGGCCCAACCAGCACTGGCCGGCGGCTCCCCCGGGGGATCGATGGCCATGCGTAGAGGCTCACATAATGAGACGCCCGTCCCACCTACTTGACATCACCCTCCCGCCAGAGGGAGGGTCAGTGCCATGCGCACCCGAATTCTCGTACTTGGAAAGCGCGTCGGCTGAAGCTGGGACCTGCATGTCCTCGCTCAACACCCCCGACGCGCTCCCCTCGCTTGCCTCCCGGCACGAGGGGTTTTTTGTTGCACTGGCACAGAGTCGAATCCGCGTAAACCCTCAGCTTCGAGAAGAGAATGCCGATGACCGAGCAGGCCACCGGGGCCCACCATCCGCAGCCGCGGCCCCGTTCCGGCGGACAGCAGTCCGCCGCAGTTGAGCACGTCACGGGTGCGCAGTCCCTCATCCGCTCTCTCGAAGAGGTGGGGTGCGACACCGTCTTCGGCATTCCGGGCGGCGCCATCCTCCCCGCGTACGACCCGATGATGGACTCCAAGAAGGTCCGTCACATCCTGGTCCGCCACGAGCAGGGGGCCGGCCACGCCGCCACCGGCTACGCGCAGGCCACCGGCAAGGTCGGCGTCTGTATGGCCACCTCCGGCCCCGGCGCCACCAACCTCGTCACCCCGATCGCCGACGCGCACATGGACTCGGTGCCGCTCGTCGCGATCACCGGGCAGGTCTCCTCCAAGGCGATCGGCACCGACGCCTTCCAGGAGGCGGACATCGTCGGCATCACGATGCCGATCACCAAGCACAACTTCCTGGTCACCAAGGCCGAGGACATTCCGCGGACGATCGCCGAGGCCTTCCACATCGCCTCCACCGGCCGCCCCGGCCCGGTCCTGGTCGACATCGCCAAGGACGCCCTGCAGGCCAGGACCACCTTCTCGTGGCCGCCCGCCCAGGACCTCCCCGGTTACCGGCCGGTCACCAAGCCGCACGCCAAGCAGATCCGCGAGGCCGCCAAGCTCATCTGCCAGGCCAAGCGCCCGGTGCTGTACGTCGGCGGCGGCGTCATGAAGTCCGGCGCGACCGCCGAGCTGAAGGTCCTCGCCGAGCTGACCGGCGTCCCGGTCTGTACCACCCTGATGGCGCTGGGCTCCTTCCCCGACAGCCACCCGCTGCACGTCGGCATGCCGGGCATGCACGGCAGCGTCACCGGCGTCACCGCGCTGCAGAAGTCGGACCTGCTGATCGCCCTCGGCACCCGCTTCGACGACCGCGTCACCGGCAAGCTGGACAGCTTCGCCCCGTTCGCCAAGATCATCCACGCGGACATCGACCCGGCCGAGATCGGCAAGAACCGCGCGGTCGACGTCCCGATCGTCGGTGACGCCCGCGAGGTCATCGCCGACCTGATCCAGGCCGTCCAGGCCGAGCACACCGAGGGCCACGCCGGGGACTACACCGCCTGGTGGAACGACCTCAGCCGCTGGCGCGACACGTACCCCCTGGGCTACGACCTGCCCACCGACGGCAGCCTCTCGCCCCAGCAGGTCATCGAGCGGATCGGCGCGCTCGCGCCGAAGAGCACGATCTTCGCGGCCGGCGTCGGCCAGCACCAGATGTGGGCCTCGCACTTCGTCAAGTACGAGGAGCCCCGCACCTGGCTCAACTCCGGCGGCGCCGGAACCATGGGCTACGCGGTCCCGGCCGCGATGGGCGCCAAGGTCGGCATGCCCGAGCGCACGGTCTGGGCGATCGACGGTGACGGCTGCTTCCAGATGACCAATCAGGAACTGGTCACCTGCGCCCTGAACAACATCCCGATCAAGGTCGCGATCATCAACAACGGTGCGCTGGGCATGGTCCGCCAGTGGCAGACCCTGTTCTACAACCAGCGGTACTCCAACACCGTCCTGCACGCCGACGAGACCGGCCACGACACCGTCGGCTCCCAGCTCGGCGAGTCCATCGCGCCCCGCAAGGGCACGCGCGTCCCGGACTTCGTCAAGCTCTCGGAGGCCATGGGCTGCGTGGCGCTGCGCTGCGAGGACCCGGCCGACCTGGACAAGGTCATCGCCGAGGCCAACGCGATCAACGACCGTACCGTCGTGATCGACTTCATCGTCCACGAGGACGCCATGGTGTGGCCGATGGTCGCCGCCGGCACCTCCAACGACGAGGTCATGGCAGCCCGGGGCGTCCGTCCCGACTTCGGCGACAACGAAGACGACTGAGCCGAGAGAGCCGAGAGAGAGAACGCCCCACATGTCCAAGCACACGCTCTCCGTCCTGGTCGAGAACACGCCCGGCATCCTCGCCCGGATCGCCGCCCTGTTCTCCCGCCGCGGGTTCAACATCGACTCCCTCGCGGTCGGCGTCACCGAGCACCCCGACATCTCCCGCATCACCATCGTCGTGAACGTCGAGGACCTCCCGCTCGAGCAGGTGACCAAGCAGCTGAACAAGCTGGTCAACGTGCTCAAGATCGTCGAGCTGGAGTCCCACAACGCCATCGAGCGTGAACTCGTCCTGGTGAAGGTCCGCGCCGACAACGAGACCCGTTCGCAGATCGTCGAGATCGTCCAGCTGTTCCGCGCCAAGACGGTCGACGTCTCCCCGGAGGCCGTCACCATCGAGGCCACCGGCGGTTCCGACAAGCTCGGCGCGATGCTCAAGATGCTGGAACCCTTCGGCATCAAGGAACTCGTGCAGTCCGGCACGATCGCCATAGGGCGTGGCGGACGGTCCATCACGGACCGCAGTCTGCGCGCGCTCGACCGCAGCGCCTGACCCGCCGGGCGCAGCGGACACGCAAGCCGCTCCAGACACGCTCAGCTCGCATAGCGAGACCGAGAAACTCAGATTCCGTTCCCCGCCGTACGGTGGGAGCAACACCAGCGCACCAAGGAGATATCCCAGTGGCCGAGCTGTTCTACGAGAACGACGCCGACCTGTCCATCATCCAGGGCCGCAAGGTCGCGGTCATCGGTTACGGCAGCCAGGGCCACGCCCACGCGCTGTCGCTCCGTGACTCCGGCGTCGACGTCGTCGTCGGCCTGAAGGAGGGCTCGAAGTCCAAGGCCAAGGCCGAGGAGCAGGGCCTGAAGGTCGTCCCCGTGGCCGAGGCCGCCGAGTGGGCGAACGTCATCATGATCCTGACGCCGGACCCGCTGCAGGCCGAGATCTACGAGGAGTCCATCAAGGACCACCTCAAGGAGGGCGACGCGCTCTTCTTCGGCCACGGCTTCAACGTCCGCTACGGCTTCATCAAGCCCCCGGCCAACGTGGACGTCGCCCTCGTCGCCCCGAAGGGCCCGGGCCACCTGGTGCGCCGCCAGTACGAGGAAGGCCGCGGCGTGCCCTGCATCGCCGCCGTCGAGCAGGACTTCTCCGGCAACGCCTTCGCCCTCGCGCTCTCGTACGCGGCCGGCATCGGCGGCACCCGCGCCGGCGTCATCAAGACCACCTTCACCGAGGAGACCGAGACCGACCTGTTCGGTGAGCAGGCCGTCCTCTGCGGTGGCGCGTCCGCCCTGGTCAAGGCCGGTTTCGAGACGCTGACCGAGGCCGGCTACCAGCCGGAGATCGCGTACTTCGAGTGCCTGCACGAGCTGAAGCTCATCGTCGACCTCATGTACGAGGGCGGCCTGGAGAAGATGCGCTGGTCGGTCTCCGAGACCGCCGAGTGGGGCGACTACATCACGGGCCCCCGCATCATCACGGACGCCACCAAGGCCGAGATGAAGCAGGTCCTCGCGGAGATCCAGAGCGGCGAGTTCGCCAACACCTGGATGGCCGAGTACAAGGCCGGTCTGCCGAAGTACAACGAGTACAAGAAGGCCGACGAGGCGCACCTGCTGGAGACCACCGGCAAGAAGCTGCGCAAGCTGATGAGCTGGGTCGACAGCGACGAGAGCTGATCGTGGACGGCGGGGCCGGGACGCTGTGTCCCGGCCCCGCCGCGCGTCGCTTGTCCAACACGGCCAACCCCGGAAGGGTGATCCTTCCGTACAGGCGGAAATCCGGTCCGCCTGCGCCACTACACTGCTCAACACATACGCGTCAGGCCCACAGTGTCGTGCGTCTTCCACGCGGCTACCCCCTCCACCGCCTGCGGCCGTCGGGACGGCCGTCCGCACTGGACTTGTGAGGATGACCCACGTGAGCTCGAAACCTGTCGTACTCATCGCCGAAGAGCTGTCGCCCGCCACGGTGGACGCGCTCGGTCCGGACTTCGAGATCCGGCACGTCAACGGAGCCGACCGCGCGGAGCTGCTGCCCGCGATCGTCGACGTCGACGCGATCCTCGTCCGCTCCGCCACCAAGGTCGACGCCGAGGCCATCTCCGTCGCCAAGAAGCTGAAGGTCGTCGCCCGCGCGGGTGTCGGTCTGGACAACGTCGACGTCTCCGCCGCCACCAAGGCCGGCGTGATGGTCGTCAACGCCCCGACCTCGAACATCGTGACGGCCGCCGAACTGGCCTGCGGTCTGCTCGTCGCCACCGCCCGCAACATTCCGCAGGCCAACACCGCCCTGAAGAACGGCGAGTGGAAGCGGAACAAGTACACGGGTGTCGAGCTCAGCGAGAAGACCCTCGGTGTCGTCGGCCTCGGCCGCATCGGCGTCCTGGTCGCGCAGCGCATGTCGGCCTTCGGCATGAAGATCGTCGCGTACGACCCCTACGTGCAGCCCGCGCGCGCCGCCCAGATGGGCGTCAAGATGCTGACGCTGGACGAGCTCCTCGAGGTCGCCGACTTCATCACCGTGCACCTGCCCAAGACCCCCGAGACCCTCGGTCTCATCGGGGACGAGGCCCTGCACAAGGTGAAGCCCTCCGTCCGTATCGTCAACGCTGCTCGTGGCGGGATCGTGGACGAGGCCGCGCTGTACTCGGCCATCAAGGAGGGCCGCGTCGCCGGCGCCGGCCTCGACGTGTACGCGAAGGAGCCCTGCACGGACTCCCCGCTCTTCGAGCTCGACCAGGTCGTCTGCACCCCGCACCTCGGCGCGTCCACGGACGAGGCCCAGGAGAAGGCCGGTGTCTCGGTCGCCAAGTCGGTGCGCCTGGCCCTCGCCGGCGAGCTCGTGCCGGACGCGGTCAACGTCCAGGGCGGCGTCATCGCCGAGGACGTCCGTCCGGGCCTGCCGCTCGCCGAGAAGCTCGGCCGCATCTTCACCGCCCTCGCGGGCGAGGTCGCGGTCCGCCTCGACGTCGAGGTCTGCGGCGAGATCACCCAGCACGACGTCAAGGTGCTCGAACTCTCCGCCCTCAAGGGTGTCTTCGAGGACGTCGTCGACGAGACGGTCTCCTACGTCAACGCCCCCCTGTTCGCACAGGAGCGCGGGGTCGAGGTACGCCTGACCACCAGCTCGGAGTCCCCGGACCACCGCAACGTGGTGACCGTCCGCGGCACCCTGTCGGACGGTCAGGAGGTCTCGGTCTCCGGCACGCTCGCGGGCCCGAAGCACCTGCAGAAGATCGTCGGCATCGGCGAGTACGACGTGGACCTGGCGCTCGCCGACTACATGGTCGTGCTGCGCTACACCGACCGTCCCGGCGTGGTCGGCACCGTCGGCCGCGTCCTCGGCGAGGCCGGTCTGAACATCGCGGGCATGCAGGTCGCCCGTGCGGAGGCGCACGGCGAGGCGCTCGCCGTCCTCACCGTCGACGCGGAGGTCCCGGCGAACGTCCTCGCGGACATCTCCGCCGAGATCGGCGCCGTCTCGGCGCGTACGGTCAGCCTCGGCTGACCCGTGTGACACGACGAAGGGCCCGGGGGATTCCCCCGGGCCCTTTCACGTTCTCCGCCGTCCCGATCAGTTGCGCGATCAGTGGTACGTCGGCACCGCCACGTCGGCCTCCGCCACCTCGGGCCGCTCCCCCTCGGCCGGGGTCGGGGTCTCGATGCCCCGCATCAGCGCCGCGGCGAGCACGGCCGCCCCGAGCAGCAGCGCCGCGCCGCCCCAGGCCGCGTACTGCATCCCGTGGACGAAGGCCTCCCGGGCCAGGGCCAGCACCTGCTCGCCCGCCTCCCCGCCGATCCGGTGGGCGGTGGCCACGGCGCCGCCGAGGGTCTCCCGGACGGCGGGCTCGGCGCCCGCCAGGTCGCTGCGGTAGACAGCGGTGCCCAGGCTGCCGAGGACCGCCATGCCGAGGGCGCCGCCGAACTCCGTTCCGGTCTCCAGCAGGGAGGCGGCGGAGCCGGCCTTCTCGGCGGGGGCCGAGGCGAGCGCCATGTCGGAGACCAGCGACATGACGGCGACGACGCCCGAGGAGAGCACCCCGGCGGCGGTGAGGACCAGCCACAGGGAGTCGGTGTCCACGAGGCTGGACAGGGCGAACCCGGCGGCGGCCAGGACGAACCCGCCGGCGATCACGTAGCCCCGGTCCACCTTCTGGGCGAGGGCGGCGGAGACGGGGGCCGCGGCCCCGATGACGACCGAGGGGGCGAGGCTCCACAGGGCCGCTTCCAGGGTGCCCATGGCGAGCACCGACTGGAGGTACTGGGTGGTGAAGTACGACGCGCCCATCACGGCGAAGGCGGAGAGGGAGTTGAGGGCGATGCCCGCCCCGAAGCCGCGCCCCCGGAAGAGGGCCCGGGGGATCATGGCGTCGTCGCGGGTGCGCTGGCGGCAGACGAAGACGTACGCGAAGGCCAGGCCGACGGCGAGGCAGCCCAGGTGGAGCGGCTCGAAGCCCTCGGCGGCGATTTCCTTGAGGCCGTAGACGACCGGCAGCACGGCGGCCATGGACAGCGGGACGCTCAGCAGGTCGAAACGGCCGGGGGCCGGGTCCTTGAACTCCGGGACCAGGACCGGGACGAGGAGCAGCAGGAGCAGCATCGCGGGCACGTTGATCAGGAAGACCGAGCCCCACCAGAAGTGGTTCAGCATCACACCGCTGAGCACCGAGCCGAGGGCGATGCCGCCGGTCATGGCCCCGGACCAGATGGCGATGGCCTTGCCGCGCTGCTTGTCGTCCCGGAAGAGGTTCCGTACGAGGGCCAGCGTGGAGGGCATCAGGGTCGCGCCGCCGATGCCGAGCAGGACGCGGCAGGCGATGAGCATGTCGGCGCTGGTGGCGTAGCCGGCGCCGACGGAGGCGATGCCGAAGGCGGTCGCACCGATCAGCAGCAGCTTGCGGCGGCCGTCCGGTCCCCGAGCGAGCCCATCGTGATCAGGAGGCCGGAGAGGGCGAAGCCGTAGCTGTCGAAGATCCAGAGCTGCTGGGTGGAGCTGGGGGCGAGCTGGTCGGTGATCGCCGGGATGGCGAAGTAGAGGACGGAGACGTCCATCGACACCAGGAGGAGGGGCAGCAGGAGGACGGTGAAGGCGGTCCATTCGCGGCGTCCGGCAACTCGCGCTGTGGCGGCGGTGTTTGTCATGAGCAGGAATGTACAGACGTCATAAACGTTTGTCTATGACGAATGTATAGAACGGTGGTCTAGGACTGTTGTCTGGGACGGCTGTCTTGCTACCGTGTGGCCATGGGACATCGCGAAGATCTGCTCGAAGGCGCCAAGAAGTGCCTGGTCGAGAAGGGGTTCGTGCGCACGACAGCGCGCGACATCGTCAGCGCCTCGGGGACCAACCTGGCGTCCATCGGCTACCACTACGGCTCGAAGGACGCCCTGCTCACCCAGGCCTTCATCGGCCTGATGGAGGACTGGGGCGCCGTCTTCCAGGACGGCCTCGACGGTGAGGGCGGCTCCCTGGAGCGGTTCCGCGCGCTCTGGGAGGGCGTCCTCGCCCAGCACGACACGTCGGGTCCGATCTGGGCGGCCAGCCTGGAGGTGGCGCTCGGCCGGGACAAGCGCCCGGAGTTGCGCTCCATGCTCGCGGCCTCGCAGGCCGAGGGGCGCCGCGGCCTGATCTCCATGCTGACCGGCACCCCGGAGGACCAGCTCGACGACCGTGACGTGCGCACGCTCGGCACCTTCTACCAGGCGCTGCTCAACGGCCTGATGATCCAGTGGCTGTTCGATCCGGAGTCGGCGGCCACCGCCGAGGAGTTCACCGAGGGCATGCGCCGGGCCGCGGAGGCGATGATCCGCCCCCGGAACCCCGAGGGCGGGGAGTAACCGGAGCGGGACCGCCGTCG
The DNA here is from genome assembly GCF_055588065.1 of Streptomyces sp. NPDC046308. Classification (NCBI taxonomy): domain Bacteria; kingdom Bacillati; phylum Actinomycetota; class Actinomycetes; order Kitasatosporales; family Streptomycetaceae; genus Streptomyces; species Streptomyces sp. NPDC046308. The sequence goes on along the minus strand of NZ_JBVJFB010000003.1, from coordinate 209,537 downwards.
GGAAGGCCCCGTCCCACCCCCGGATCGGCCCGAGACGAGGGGGAGTCGCACGGCGGCAGCGCGGGCGCGGCAGGGCGCGGCGCCGGGCGCTCCGGCGGCGGTGCCTGACGACCGTTCGCGGTGTGCCGCGCGACGCGGTCGTGTGCACCCCCGTGCACACGCGGCCGGAGCTCCGGACCGACGTCCGGACGGACATCCCACGAAAGGCGCCGACACCGTGGTGCCGGCCGGCCGGATCCTGCCCGGCGTCGAGCCGGCGCCGGGCAAGGACGGCGACGCGATGATGCGCACGCGGTTCGGTGAGGTCAGGCCGGCCCGGCCGATCGGCGCCCTTCGTCCTGGACGCCGCGACGGGGTACCGGCGGTGCCCACGGCCGCCTCCCGGAGTGGTCCACGACGTGGTCGGCGCCGGGTGAGCGGACCAGGTCCGCGTTCCGTGTCCCGCACGCGCCGGTCACCTCCGCGCCGCACGCCTTCGCGTTCCGAACGGCGAACGTGGCCGCGCCGCCTGACGCGCCGTTGGCCGAGGTCGTCCGCCCGGCCGGCCTTCGGTCCGCCGCACGGCCCGGAGACGCCCTACGCCAGGCGGGCCGCTTTCAGGGCCATGTGGAGCAGCAGGCGGTCCTCGCCCTCGTCCAGGTCCAGCCCGGTCAGCTGTTCCACCCGGGCGAGGCGGTAGTAGAGGGTCTGGCGGTGGACGCCGAGGGCCGCCGCTGCCCGGCCCGCCTGGCCGGCGCAGTCCAGGAACACCTCGGCGGTGCGGGCGAGTTCGCGGTGGGCCGGGGTCAGCAGGGCGCGCGCCGCCGGATCGTCCACCGGGTCGGCGGCGAGATGCGCGAGCATCCGGTACGGCCCGATCGCCGACCACTGGGCGACCGGGCCCAGCCGGGGCTGCGCGACGGCCGCCCGGGCCGCCGCCACCGCCTGCTCCCAGGCGGCGGGCAGCTCCGCGAGGCCCCGGACGGGGTCGGCGACGCCCGCGGTCATCCGGCGGGCGGGGGCGGCCGTGGGCGTGGCCTTGGCCTTGGCCGCCGCGGTCGACCCGGCCGCCTTGGCCGTGCCGCCGGCCCTGGCCGCTCCGCCCGTTCCCGCAGGCGAAGCCGCCGCGCCCGCTCCGGCCGCGCCGGCCGCCCGTGCCGGTTCCACCGCGCGCGGCAGCAGCCGGGCCACCGCCGTCAGGGCCGGGGTCAGCGCGTCCGGCGAGCGCAGCCGGAGCAGCACCGCCAGGGCCAGGTCGCCGCTCGCCCCCGCTTCGTCCCCGCTCCCGCTCCCGCCCCGCCGCGGTACGAGGCACACGGCCGCCGCGCCCGGCACCGACGCCGGAGCCTCCCCGGACCAGGGCGCCACGCAGACCGCCGCGTGCAGCCCGTCCCCGCCCGGACCGAGGGCGGCCCGCAGCGCGGCCACCGCCATGTCCTGCTGCCAGCCGCGCCCCGCGGTGAGCACCGCCTGGAACTCCCGCGACAGGTCCGCCCCCGCCTTCGCCTCCTCGGCGAGCAGCACCCCGATCCGCTCGGCCACCTCCATGGCCGCGGCCAGGGCCGCCGGATCGGGGCCGGGCGCGCCGGGCTCCTGGTCGAGGAGCCACACGTAGCCCTGCACGATGCCCCGGAACCGCACCGGCAGACAGATCCGCCCTCGGAAGACCCCCGCGTCGGGCGCCGCCGGGATCCGGACGGGTCCGGTGGCGCGGGCGATGCCGAAGCCCTCGAACCAGGACCGGACGGCGGCGGTCGACTGCCGGGTCAGGATCGAGCGCGTCCGTACCGGGTCCACCGTCAGCTCGCCGGAGTCGCTGTCGCTGTCGTGCGCGCCGAAGGCGATGAGGCGGAAGTCCCGGTTCTCCAGGGTCGCCGGGGCGCCGAGCAGCGCCGAGATCTCGTCCACCAGGTCCTGGTAATCGCCCTTCACCCAGACATTCTCCCACTCCGGGACCGGCTCTTCAGACAGATGTATGAGATCCGGGACACGGATGCGTGACAGCTGTCGATGGCAGAGGATCAAAGCGATCCTTAGGTTTCACGGTGGTTTCACTTGCGCTTTTCTTCTGCCACCCGCTGGAGGTGCCCCGTGCTGGGTCCCGTGATCCTCGCCGCTTCGCGCAGCGACAAGATGCGTCGTATCGTCTCTGCCGCCCCGGTGACCAAGCCCGTGGTGAATCGGTTCATCCCCGGCGAGACGGTCGACCAGGTCATCCCGATCGTCGAGGAGCTCACCCGGGCCGGGCTCGAGGTGACCCTCGACGTCGTCGGCGAGGACATCACCGAGGTGGCTCAGTCCTACGCCGCACGGGACGCCTACCTCCAGCTCATCGAGCGCCTCGCGGAGCTCGGCCTCGGCGAGAAGGCCGAGATGTCCGTCAAGCTGTCGATGTTCGGGCAGGCACTGGAGGGCGGCCACGAGCTCGCGCTCGCCAACGTCCGCCCGGTCGTCGAGGCCGCAGCCGCCATCGGCACCACCGTGACGCTCGACGCCGAGGACCACACCACCCTCGACTCGATGTTCGCCATCCACGAGGAGCTGCGCCGGGACTTCCCGCAGACCGGCTGCGTGATCCAGGCGTACCTCTTCCGCACCGAGGCGGACGCCCGGCGCCTGGCCGCCGCCGGCAGCCGCGTCCGGATCGTCAAGGGCGCCTACAAGGAGCCCGCCGAGGTCGCGTACCAGGACAAGGCGGAGATCGACAAGGCGTACGTCCGGATCATGAAGATCCTGATGGAGGGCGAGGGCTACCCGATGATCGGGTCCCACGACCCGCGGCTGATCGCCATCGGCCAGGAACTGGCCCGGCAGGCCGGGCGCAAGCTGGACGAGTACGAGTTCCAGATGCTGTACGGCATCCGCAGCGAGGAGCACCTGCGGCTCGCCGCCGAGGGCCACCGGATGCGGGTCTACACCGCGTACGGAACGGACTGGTACGGCTACTTCATGCGCCGCCTCGCGGAGAAGCCGGCCAACCTGCTGTTCTTCCTCCGCTCGATGATCACCAAGAACTAGCCAAGAACTAGGTCAAGGAGTTACCAGCCCCATGGATGCTGTGACCCAGGTCCCCGCGCCGGTCAACGAGCCGGTCCACTCGTACGCCCCCGGTACCCCGGAGCGCGCGCGGCTCGAAGCACAGCTCAAGCAGCTGTCCGAGAACCCGATCGACCTTCCGATGACGATCAACGGCGTCAAGCGGATGGGCGGTGGCGAGCGTTTCGACGTGGTCCAGCCGCACGACCACAAGTCGGTGCTCGGCACCTTCGCCAACGCCACCCAGGCCGACGCGCAGGAGGCCATCGACGCCGCCCTCGCCGCCGCCCCGGCCTGGCGCTCGATGTCCTTCGACGACCGCGCCGCGATCATCCTGCGCGCCGCCGAGCTGCTGTCCGGCCCGTGGCGCGAGAAGCTCGCCGCCTCGACCATGCTGGGCCAGTCGAAGACCGCGCAGCAGGCCGAGATCGACACCCCGTGCGAGCTCGTCGACTTCTGGCGCTTCAACGTCCACTTCGCCCGCCAGATCCTGGCCGAGCAGCCGGTCGCGAACTCCGCCGGCGTGTGGAACCGCAGCGACCACCGCCCCCTCGAGGGCTTCGTCTACGCGATCACGCCCTTCAACTTCACGGCCATCGCGGGCAACCTGCCGACCGCCCCCGCCCTCATGGGCAACGTGGTCCTGTGGAAGCCGTCCCCGACGCAGACCCACTCCGCGGTCCTCCTGATGGAGCTCCTGGAGGAGGCCGGCCTGCCCAAGGGCGTCATCAACCTCGTCACCGGTGACGGCATCGCGGTCTCGGAGGTGGCGCTGAACCACCCCGAGCTGGCCGGCATCCACTTCACCGGTTCGACCAAGACCTTCCAGTACCTGTGGAAGACGGTCGGCAACAACATCGAGAAGTACAAGTCCTACCCGCGCCTGGTCGGCGAGACCGGCGGCAAGGACTTCGTCGTCGCGCACCCGTCCGCGGACCGCGCCGTCCTGAAGACCGCCCTGACCCGCGGCTCCTTCGAGTTCCAGGGCCAGAAGTGCTCGGCGTCCTCGCGCGCCTACATCCCGGCCTCGATCTGGAACGACGGCTTCAAGGAGGCCTTCGCGGCCGAGGTCGACGGCATCGCCATGGGTGACGTACGCGACCTGACCAACTTCATCGGCGCCGTCATCGACGAGCGCTCGTTCGCGAAGAACAAGGCCGCGATCGACCGCGCGAAGGCCGACCCGACCTGCGAGATCATCGCCGGCGGCACCTACGACGACTCGGAGGGCTACTTCGTCCGCCCGACCGTCATCGCGTGCACCGACCCGGAGAACGAGGTCTTCACGACCGAGTACTTCGGCCCGATCCTCGCCGTGCACGTCTACGAGGACGCCGACTTCGACGCGATGCTCGCGCAGATGGAGTCCGTCTCGGCGTACGCCCTGACCGGCTCGATCATCGCCGCCGACCGCTACGCGGCCGCGGACGCGATGGAGAAGCTCCGCTTCGCGGCGGGCAACTTCTACATCAACGACAAGTCCACCGGCGCCGTCGTCGGCCAGCAGCCCTTCGGCGGCGGCCGCGCCTCGGGCACCAACGACAAGGCGGGCGCGGCGACCAACCTGCAGCGCTGGACCTCCACCCGCTCCATCAAGGAGACCCTGGTCGCGCCGACCGAGTACGGCTACCCCCACATGGGCTGACCCGGCCCCACCGAACCCCGCCCCCGCTCCGGCACCCCCAAGTCCGGAGCGGGGGCGGTTTCCATTCCTCCCCCCGTTGCCACCCAACCGCTGCTAGCCACCACACGTGCCTCCGCTGGGCCGAAGCCGGCCTGATCACGCGCCACCAACCGGTCCCGGAGCCCGAGGACGAGGCCCAGCGCACCCTCGAATCGCTCCTTCCCCGGCGAGATCGCCATGGGCGGAGCCTTCGTCACCCTGCGGCGGGGGCCGTGCTACGCCCCGGACGCCTCGGCGCGGAGGTACGCGTGATGCTGACCGCGGCGATCGTGACGGCGGCCGTGCTCGGGGTGAGCAAGGTGGTGCGGGACTGGTTGATCCTGCGGCACGTGCGGGCGGCCATGGACGCGGGGACCTCGGAGGACCGGGTGCGGATCGGGATGCGGCTCGCGGAAGCGCTCGGCGGCGGGCAGTCCGGGCCCTCCCCCGAGCCGCCCGCCGGGGAGGGCGTCACACCTCCACGATGACCTGGTCCAGGGATTTGCGGGTCAGGTCCGGGACCTCGCAGTCGTCCGCCGGGTAGCCGACCGGGACGACCGCGAAGGCCTTCTCGTTCTCCGGGCGGTTCAGGACGTGGCTCAGGAAGCGCATCGGGCTCGGGGTGTGGATCAGGGCGGCGAGGCCCGACAGGTGGAGGGCGGACAGGAGCATGCCGACCGCGATGCCGACGGACTCGTCGACGTAGTAGTGCTTGCGCTTGGTGCCGTCCGGGCCGAGCCAGTAGCGCTGCTGGAAGACCACGATCAGCGCCGGGGCGTCGGTGAGGTGCGCCTTGACGGCGTCGGTGCCGAGCGGGCGCAGGGCGGCGAGCCACTCGTCGCCGAGGCGGCCGTCGTAGGACAGCTGCTCCTCCTGCTCGGCGGCCGCGCGGATCTGCTGCCGCACGGCCGGGTCCTTGACCAGGACGAAGGTCCACGGCTGCTGGTGCGCCCCGGAGGGGGCGGTGGCCGCGCACGCGATGGCGTCCCGGACGGCCTGCTCGGGCACGGGGTCGGGGGAGAAGTGGCGTATGGTCCGCCGCTCGTCCATCCGGGCCCGCAACTCGGCGGCGCGCGCGAGCGATTCACCGCTCGCCATCCGCTCGGGCCGGTACGGGGCGGGACGGTACGGCTGGCCGTGGATCGGGGTCCACTGCTGGGTATCGGGCGACATGCGGCGAGTCTGCCGAGGCAATGGTCCAGACCGCCAGAGCGGCGTCGGCCGATTCCGGCCGGAGGACGGCGTCCGGCGTCCGCAATGCGGTCCTTGGTACGGTCGCGGGGGAGGAGGGGCCTGTCCCGGGCGGGCCGCCGGAGAGGGGACGGACGTGCGCGTCGCACACACCGCCGGACTGACCGGCGACGAGCTCCGTGAGGTGCGGGCCCTGCTCGACGAGGCCTTCGAGGGGGACTTCGGCGAGGAGGACTTCGAGCACGCGCTCGGCGGGATGCACGTGCTGGTCCGTGACGCGGACGGCCTGCTCGTCGCGCACGGCAGCGTCGTGCAGCGCCGGGTCGTGCACGGCGGGCGGGCCCTGCGGACCGGGTACGTGGAGGCCGTCGCCGTACGGGCCGACTCGCGGCGGCGGGGCCTCGGCGGGCAGGTCATGGCCGAGCTCGAACGGATCGTCGCGCGGGCCTTCGTACTGGGCGCGCTGTCGGCGTCGGAGGAGGGGGCCGGGCTCTACCTCGGCCGTGGCTGGTCGGTGTGGCCGGGCCGGATCGGGGCGCTCTCGCCCGACGGGCCGGTGCCCCTCCCCGGGGAGGAGGGGTCGACGTACGTGTGGGTGCCGCCCGGCGGGATCCGGTTGGACCCGGCCGGGCGGCTCGACTTCGACTGGCGGGACGGCGACGTGCTCTAGCGGGCAGCCGGCCCTCAGCGGTCAGCGGTCAGCGGTCACGAGCCCGAGATGCTGGGCGCCCCCGTCTCGATGTGACCGGTGTAGCGGCGCGACCAGGTGCCGTCGGAGTCGGCCAGGATCGTGAAGTCGTACCAGCCGTTGCTGTAGGCCACGGCGTTGAAGTAGTCCTCGCGCGAGGAGTTCGCCGGGACGGTGTAGGCCCAGGGGCCGTCCGTGCGGTAGGCGTTCGAGCGGATCGTGAAGGTGACGGGGGAGGCGGAGGAGTTCTTCATCAGGAAGTAGACCGCCGTCCTGCCGGTCCCCGGCTCGACCGCGAAGCGGGCCGCGACCTCGATGTCCTTGCCCGCCTTCGAGGCGTCGCCGATGAAGCGGCGCAGGAAGCGGTTCGGCCCGTACATCGAGATGTCGTACTTCCCCGAGCCGTGGCCGAGGCCGATGTTGAAGTAGTCGCTGCCGGTGGCGCCGGGGTCGACCGTGTACTGCCAGGCCGCCGTGTCCCGGTGCTGGTGCGGGTGGATGGAGAAGTGCGCGGGCCGCTTCGCCTCCGCACCCTGGTTGGTCATCGAGAACCAGGCCAGGATCTTGCCGGCCGCCCCGAACTCGAAGCGGTCCAGGTTCCCGTTCACCTGGTACGGAAGCGACCGCGCCGGGCGGGTGCCGGGCTCCTGCGCGGGGAGGGCGTTGTCCTGCGGCGCCGGGTTGGGCAGCGGGCCGCAGGTCGACTGCCCGATGACCTTGGCGGTGGACGGGAGGCCGGCCGGGACCCCGTAGACCGGGTGCGCGAAGTCGAAGACGCCGGTCAGGTCGCCGACCACCTTCCGGCGCCACGCGCTGATGTTCGGACAGGTGGCCGGGGTGCCCAGGGCGGCCGTCCACTGCTCCATGAACCGCAGGACGGAGGTGTGGTCGAAGACCTCCGAGCTCACCCAGCCGCCGCGGGTCCACGGGGACATCACGATCATCGGGACGCGGAAGCCGAGCCCGATCGGGACGCCGTCCAGGTACTCGCCGGGGGTGCCGGGCGGGGCGACGGGCGGCGGCACGTGGTCGAAGAAGCCGTCGTTCTCGTCGTAGTTGAGGAAGAGGACGGTGGAGTCGAAGACCTCCGGGTTCGCGGCCAGGGCGCGGTAGACCAGGTCGACGAAGTGCGCGCCGTCACCGGGCGGGGCGTACGGGTGCTCCGAGAAGGCCTCGCTCGCGACGACCCAGGACACCTGGGGGAGGGTGCCCGCGACGACGTCGGCGCGGATCGCGGCCGCGATGTCGTCCGGGGTGGAGCCGGTGATCTTGGGGACCGAGCCCATGCCCCGGTCCCACAGCGGGTTGCCGGGGGCCGCGTCCGTGAACTTCTTGAAGTAGGCGAGGCCGTTGTCCCCGTAGTTGTCCTGGGCGTTCTGGTAGACCTTCCAGCTCATGCCGGCCCGTTGCAGGGCCTCCGCGTACGTCTCCCAGGTCAGCCCGGACTCGTCGCCGCCGTCCTTGCTGGAGGCGTCGACCTTGCCGCTCCACAGGAAGGTGCGGTTGGGGCCGGTGGCGCTGAGGGTGGAGCAGAAGTAGGCGTCACAGATCGTGTAGTTGTCGGCGAGGCCGTAGTGGAAGGGGATGTCCCCCCGGTCCAGGTAGCCGAGGGTGCGGGTGTTGCCCACGCCGGTCACCCAGTTGTCCATCCGGCCCTTGTTCCAGGCCGCGTGCTGCGAGGACCAGCTGTGCGGGAGGTCGCCGTTGCACTGGGCCAGGGTCTCGCCGTCGACGCCGCCGGCCGGCGGGGTGGAGCTGAGTTTCCACGGGTACTGGCGGCCGCCCCAGTTGGGCTGGTTGAACATGCCCCAGCCGCCCGGGATGTTGCCGGCGGCGCGGTCGCCGAACCCGCGGACCCCCTTCAACCTGCCGAAGTAGTGGTCGAAGCTGCGGTTCTCCTGCATGAGGATCACCACGTGCTTCACGTCGGTGATGGTGCCGGTCGCGGCGGCCGCGGCCGCCGTCGCCGGCAGGGCCGCGGGCAGGGCGGCCCCCGCCATCAGTCCGGCGCCGATTCCCACGAAACCTCTGCGGCTGATCGGTGTCACTGACCCCTCGCCTCCAACTCAAGTGCCCCGTCGGCACATTGACGGCAAGGGTGACGGGGGTCGGTTCAAAGGTCTACATCCGTGCGGTAAGAGTTCGGTGAACTTCCGGGTGGCTGGAATCGGTCGGTGGTCGGTGCGGGCCTCTTGCCCGGGATGTCCCGGCGGGGCAGGCCTCCGGGGCCTTCGATGCGCTCTCCGGCTCGCCCCGTGGTTTGGTGCGACGGTGAACCAATGCCCCTTCGGGTCAGGGAGCGGTCGCCGGGTGGGCCGTCCCGGCCGGCGCCGTGCCCGTCGGCCCGGCGGATCTCACCGCCGGGACCGGAGAGGCCCGCGGGTCATCCGTTCGGCCTCCCGGGAGCCGGGCGTGGGCTCCGTGTGGAGGGTGGGATGCGTCACTGCGCCGGAATCGGGGGCTGCCCTCGGCATCTAGCCTCTGGCCTGCGAAAACATGCCGGAGGAAAGGCTGAAGCGGACCCGCTCGGTGGGGCCTTCCGCGGGGCTCGGCGTCTCAGATAGTAGGAAGTCCGAGTAATTGCCGAGACATACAGCGGGACCTGGCCTAGCTTTGTAGGAGCCGAACGTCTCGCCGATCCGGCGAATGGCGGTCGAGAGCGCGCGCCCCTGGCAGGCAACCCCTGCGGCGCACTGCTCCCCGCCTCTTCCGGCGCCTTGAAGGAACCCCTCATCCGTGGCCCCGCCACGCCGTGATCTCAAGGAGTCGATCACCATGACCGCAACCACCGCCGCCCGCCGCGTCCGCCACACCTCCGCCTCGGCCGACGACCGCAAGAACGCCGCCGCCGCCCTCCAGCGCGCCCTCGACCGCCGTGACAACGGCGGATCGACCGGCCACTGAGCCATCCGCGCAGACATATTGCGTCCACATGATGGACGCAATATGTCTGAGGGCTGGGACAGGGAGTACGGTTTCGCCATGTCGACCAGCATCAATCTCGCAGTGATCCCCGGTGATGGCATCGGCCAGGAAGTCGTGGCTCAGGGACTCAAGGTCCTTACCGCGGTCCTGCCCCAGGATGTGAAGCTGGAGACCAAGCAATACGACCTCGGCGCCCAGCGCTGGCACCGCACCGGTGAGACCCTCCCGGACGCGGAGCTCGAAGCCCTCAAGCACCACGACGCGATCCTCCTCGGCGCCATCGGCGACCCGTCGGTCCCGTCGGGCGTGCTGGAGCGGGGTCTGCTGCTGAAGCTGCGCTTCGCGTTCGACCACTTCATCAACCTGCGCCCGTCGAAGCTGTTCCCCAATACGGCCACCCCGCTCGCCGGCCGTCCGGACATCGACTTCGTCGTGGTCCGCGAGGGCACCGAGGGCCCGTACACCGGCAACGGCGGCAGCCTGCGCACCGGCACCCCCGCCGAGGTGGCCACCGAGGTCAGCCTCAACACGGCGTACGGCGTGGAGCGCGTGGTCCGCGACGCGTACGAGCGGGCCAACTCCCGCCCCCGCAAGAAGCTGACGCTGGTCCACAAGAACAACGTCCTCGTCTACGCCGGGCACCTGTGGAAGAACATCTTCGACAAGGTCGGCCGGGAGTACCCCGAGGTCACCACCGACTACCTGCACGTCGACGCCGCGACGATCTTCTTCGTCACCCAGCCCGACCGCTTCGACGTCATCGTCACGGACAACCTCTTCGGTGACATCCTCACCGACCTGGCCGCCGCCGTGACCGGCGGAATCGGCCTCGCCGCATCCGGGAACATCAACCCGACGGGCGCCTTCCCCTCGATGTTCGAGCCCGTCCACGGCTCGGCCCCGGACATCGCCGGCACCGGCAAGGCCGACCCGACCGCGACGATCCTCTCCGTCGCCCTCCTGCTGCGCCACCTCGGCTACGAGGCCGAGGCCACCCGCATCGAGGACGCGGTCTCCGCCGACCTGGCGGAGCGCGACGGCACCTTCCGCTCCACCGACGCGATCGGCGACGCGCTCGCCGCTCGAGTAGCCGGCTGACCCGGCAGCCCCACCTCAGGTAGGAAGCCGCCGGGTCACAATGGGACCTGGCGGCTTTTCCTGTGCGGCCCCGGGTGCCACCATCTCCCCTGGGCCGCAGTCCCCGCTTCTCCGCAGCTCCCTCGCGCGCGATAATCGAACGCGAGGCCGCGGAATGCGGGGAAGCTCGGACGTCCTAGTACGCCGTGAGCGCGGTCCGCCATACACAACCGGTGAAGGACAAGCACTCATGACGACGCCCACGATCGAGCTCAAGCCCTCCTCGAACCCGCTGTCCGATGCGGAGCGAGAGGCGATCCTGGCCAGCCCCGGCTTCGGCCGCCACTTCACCGACCACATGGTGACGATCAAGTGGACCGAGGGCCGCGGCTGGCACGATGCCGAGCTGGTCCCGTACGCGCCGCTCTCGATCGACCCCGCGAACATGACCCTGCACTACGCGCAGACGATCTTCGAGGGTCTCAAGGCCTACCGCCAGCCCGACGGCACCGTGGCCACCTTCCGCCCCGAGGCCAACGCCGCCCGCTTCCAGGCCTCCGCCCGCCGCATGGCGATGCCGGAGCTGCCGGTCGAGCTGTTCATCGAGGCCTGCGACGCCCTCATCAAGCAGGACCGCGCCTGGGTGCCGGACTCCGGCGAGGCCTCGCTGTACCTGCGGCCCTTCATGTTCGCCTCCGAGGTCGGCCTCGGCGTCCGCCCGGCCAACGAGTTCCTCTTCATCGTCATCGCCTCGCCCGCCGGCGCGTACTTCCCCGGTGGGGTCAAGCCCGTCTCCGTCTGGCTGTCCGAGGACTACGTCCGCGCGGTCAAGGGCGGCACCGGCGCGGCCAAGACCGGCGGCAACTACGCGGCCTCGCTGGTCGCGCAGGCCCAGGCGGCCTCGCACGGCTGCGACCAGGTGGTCTGGCTCGACGCCGTCGAGCACCGCTGGATCGAGGAGATGGGCGGCATGAACCTGTACTTCGTCTACGGGGACCGCATCGTCACCCCGGAGCTCACCGGCTCGCTCCTTCCCGGCATCACCCGCGACTCCCTCCTCACCATCGCCCGCGACCTCGGCTACACCGCCGAGGAGGGCCGCCTGACGACCGAGGACTGGCAGCGCGACAACGCGAACGGCACCCTCACCGAGGTGTTCGCCTGCGGCACCGCCGCCGTCATCACCCCCGTCGGCTCCGTCAAGTCCGAGCGCGCCAACTGGACCCAGGGCGACGGCGAGCCCGGCGAGGTCACCATGCGGCTGCGCAAGGCGCTCCTGGAACTCCAGACCGGCCACAGCGCCGACACCCACGGCTGGATGCACCCCCTCGGCTAGGCCGTCTCGAAACGGACGAAGGCCCCCGCGCACCGCGCGGGGGCCTTCGGCGTACCGGTGGCACGGGCGAGAGGTGCCTGGTCGGCGCCTCAGTCGACCGCGACCGCCACCTGCCCGGCCGGATCGGCGGCCGGAGCCGCCTGCGGGCGGAGCGTCAGCGCGGTGTACACCGCGCCGCCGACCAGCCCCGACAGGATGAAACTGCAGTCCACCCCGCCGGTGAGGGCCAGCAGCGGTCCCTCGTACACCGGGGTCGACACGGCGGCCAGTCCCACGGCCGCGCCGGCCGCCCAGGAGGCGGTGGCGCGCAGGTTCCAGCCACCGCTGTACCAGTAGACGCCGCCCCGGGCCCGGCGGTTGAACACCTGCAGGGCGTCGGGGTCGTACACCCCGCGGCAGCGCACGTACCCGATGAGGGTGATGACGGCCCACGGGGTGCCGATCGCCGTCAGCAGCAGCACGAAGGAGGTCATCGCGGACTGCACGTCCCACTCGAAGGAGCCGAAGAAGACGAAGGCGGTGGCGACGGCCGCGGCGACCAGGGTGGCGGTGGTGCGGGTGGCCTTGGGGACGATCGCGTCGAGGTCCAGGCCCATGGAGTAGAGCATCAGCCCGGCGTTGCCCACCGAGCCCGCCGCCGCGGCGACCAGCAGCGGGACCAGGTACCAGAACGGCGCGCTCTCCACGAGCGGCCCGGCGTAGTCCAGCCCCGCCCTGGCGGCCAGCGCGGTGTACGTGCCGAACAGCTGCGGTATCAGCAGGCCGATCAGCAGGCCGAAGGCGGTGGCCCAGAGCACCTTGCGGGAGCCGTGCCGGCGCGGGGAGATGTAGCGGGTGTAGTCGCCGAGCAGGGTGATGAAGGCGACGGGCCCGCTGAGCCCGGCGGCGACGGCGGCCAGCAGCCACGTCGGCCAGAAGGAGCCGAGCAGGTACGAGGTCTCCGGCGGGGCGGCGGTGGTGAAGTCCGGGGCGTAGGCGAGGAAGCCGACGGCCAGCAGGACCACCATGCCGATGGAGAGGACCTTGCTCATGCGCAGCAGCAGCCGGTAGCCGAAGACGGCCCCGACGACGGTACACGCGGCGAGCACCCCGTACATCGCCGCGCGCGAGACGCCGGTGTCGGGAAGTCCGGTGAGCCGCGAGAGGGCGCCCACCATCACGTCGCCGCCGATCCACAGGGTGAGGGCGGTGTAGCCGAGCGAGAGCAGCAGGCCCACCACCGAGCCCACGAGCCGGCCGCGGACGCCGAACTGCGCGCCGCTCGACGTGGAGAGGTTGGTCGCGGTGCGCAGGGAGACGAGCGCCAGCGGCGCGGTGAAGGCGATACCGACGAGCGTGCCGGTCACGATGGCGGTGACCGAGGGCCACAGGCCCAGTCCGAAGGACGGGGGCAGCCAGCCGAAGACGATGACACCGAGGCAGAGGTTGGAGCCGAGGAGGATCGAGATCAGGTCACGGGGACCGCTCGTCCGCTCCTCCTCCGGGATGGTGTCGACTCCGCGCTGTTCGATGGGCATGGGGGGACTCCCTTGGCAGGGCGGGGGGTGGTTCGCATTTATTTGAGCGACACTCAATGTGACTCAAGCCCATGTCCCAGGTCAATGATTCCCCGCAACGAAATGAAGAGTTAGAGTGATGCTCTAACCCATCGACTCAAGAGGTGGTGGATCGGCGTGCGGCTGACCCCTACGGAGCGTGACCGGCTGCTGCTCCGCAGCGCAGCGGAACTGGCCAGGGCCCGGCGCGCCCGCGGCTTGAAGCTCAACGTCCCGGAGGCCACCGCGCTGATCGCGGACACGGTCTGCGAGGCCGCGCGCGACGGCAAGCGGCTCGCGGAGGCCATCGAGGAGGCCCGCGGCGTGCTGGGCGCCGGCGACGTCCTGCCGGGCGTCGCCGACGTGGTCACCGAGGTGCACGTGGAGGCCGTCTTCGACGACGGATCCCGCCTCGCGGTGGTCTCGTCGCCGATCCGGGACGCGCAGCCGCTCGGCGACGACGCCCCGGGAGCGGTCGTCCCCGGCCCGGGCGTCCCCCAGCCGGAGCCGGTGGTGCACCTGCGCGTGCGCAACACCGCCCCCGTGCCGGTGAGCGTCACCTCCCACTTCCACTTCTTCGAGGCCAACCCGCGGCTCGACTTCGACCGCGCCGCGGCCTACGGCATGCGGCTGTGCGTGCCGGCGGGCTCGTCCGTACGGTTCGACCCGCACGGCGAGGGCGAGGTGGGCCTGGTCCCCATCGGCGGCGACCGCGTCGCGATCGGCTTCGCGGGCCTGGTCGACGGCCCGCTGGACGCCCCGGGTGCCAAGGACGAGGCCCTGCGGCGCGCGGCGGCCTGCGGATACCTCGGAGTGACCGGAACCGGCAGCGAAGGAGCACAGGCGTGAGCAGGCAGACCCCCCACAACGATCACAGCGCGCACTGCGCGCCCGGCAGCCGGCACATCGACCCGTACGAGTACGCCTCCGTCTTCGGCCCGCGCGCCGGGGACCGGGTCCGGCTCGGCGACTCCGGGCTGACCGTCCGGGTGGAGTCCGACGCGCAGAAGCCCGGTGACGAGTTCCTGGCGGGTTTCGGGAAGACGGCGCGGGACGGTCTGCACCTGAAGGCGGCCGCGGTCCGTGAGACCTGTGACGTGGTGATCAGCAACGTCCTCGTCATCGACGCCGTTCTGGGCATCCGCAAGGTGTCCATCGGCATCCGGGAGGGCCGTATCCACGCGATCGGCCGGGCCGGCAACCCCGACACCCTCGACGGCGTGGACGTCGTGGTCGGCACCGGCACGTCGATCGTCTCGGGCGAGGGGCTGATCGCCACCGCCGGCGCCGTGGACACCCACGTGCACCTGCTGTCCCCGCGGATCATGGAGGCCTCGCTCGCCGCGGGCGTCACCACGGTCATCGGCCAGGAGTTCGGCCCGGTCTGGGGCGTCGGCGTCAACTCCCCGTGGGCGCTGAAGCACGCCTTCAACGCCTTCGACGCCTGGCCCGTCAACATCGGTTTCCTCGCCCGGGGTTCGTCCTCGGACGCGGCTCCGCTGGTGGAGGCCCTCGCCGAGGGCGGGGCGTCCGGTTTCAAGGTGCACGAGGACATGGGCGCGCACACCCGCGCCCTGGACACCGCGCTGCGCGTCGCCGAGGAACACGACGTACAGGTCGCCCTGCACAGTGACGGCCTCAACGAGTGCCTGTCCGTCGAGGACACCCTGCGCGTCCTGGAGGGCCGGACGATCCACGCCTTCCACATCGAGGGCTGCGGCGGCGGACACGTGCCGAACGTGCTGAAGATGGCGGGCGTTCCGAACGTCATCGGCTCGTCCACCAATCCCACCCTGCCCTTCGGCCGGGACGCGGTCGCCGAGCACTACGGCATGATCGTCTCCGTCCACGACCTCAAGCCGGACCTGCCGGGCGACGCCGCCATGGCCCGTGACCGGATCCGTGCCGGCACGATGGGCGCCGAGGACGTGCTCCACGACCTCGGGGCGATCGGCATCACCTCCTCCGACGCCCAGGGCATGGGGCGCGCGGGCGAGACCATCCGCCGGACCTTCGCCATGGCCGCCAAGATGAAGGGCGAGCTCGGCCCGCTCGCCGGAGACGGCGAGGGTGACGACAACGCCCGCGTGCTGCGCTACATGGCCAAGCTGACGATCAACCCGGCCATCGCCCACGGCCTGGCCCACGAGATCGGCTCCATCGAGGTCGGCAAGCTCGCCGACATCGTGCTCTGGCGCCCCCCGTTCTTCGGCGCCAAGCCCCAGCTCGTCCTCAAGTCCGGCTTCCCGGCCTACGGCGTCACCGGCGACCCCAACGCCGCCACCGACACCTGCGAACCACTGGTGCTCGGCCCGCAGTTCGGTTCGTACGGGGCCACCGCGGCCGACATCTCCGTCGCCTTCGTCTCCGCCGCGGCCGCGGCCCTGGGCAGCGACGAGATGCCGACCCGCCGGCGCCGCGTCGCCGTCCGCGGCACCCGGGGCATCGGCCCCAAGGACCTCCTCCTCAACTCCCGGGTGGGCGCGGTCGACGTGGACGCGCGCAGCGGACTCGTCTCCCTCGACGGGGAACCGCTGCGCTCCGAAGCCGCCGAGTCGGTCTCCCTCAACCGCCTGTACTTCTTGTAAGAGCATCCGTAAGCCCGTTAGGACCCCTGCCATGACTGCACAGCCCGCCAAGCCCGTGAACGACGGCTTCCGGATGCCCGCCGAGTGGACGCCCCACGAGCGCACCTGGATGGCCTGGCCCAGCCCCAACCCGACCTTCACCAACGAGCAGGAGCTCGCCGAGGCCCGCGAGGCCTGGGGCGCCGTCGCCCGCGCGGTCCGCGCGTACGAGCCCGTGACCCTGGTCGTCTCGCCCGGCGACGCCGAGAGCGCCCGCGCGATCGTCGGCGACGACGTACAGCTCGTCGAGCAGGAGCTCGACGACGCCTGGATGCGCGACATCGGCCCGACCTTCGTCACCAACGACGCCGGCGAGATCGCGGCCGTCGACTGGACCTTCAACGGCTGGGGCGCCCAGGAGTGGGCCCGCTGGGACCACGACTCGAAGATCGCCCGGCACGTCTCGGACGTGGCCGGCACCCGCACCTACAGCACCGCGCTCGTCAACGAGGGCGGCGCCATCCACGTCGACGGCGAGGGCACCGTGCTCCTCACCGACACCGTGCAGCTGGGGGAGGGCCGCAACCCCGGCTGGACCCGCCAGCAGGTCGAGGCCGAGATCCACGCCCACCTCGGCACCACCAAGGCCATCTGGCTGCCGTACGGCCTGGCCGGCGACTACGGCACCTACGGCACCCAGGGCCACGTCGACATCGTCGCCGCCTTCGCCCGCCCCGGCGTCGTCATGGTCCACACCCAGCCCGACCCGGCCCACCCGGACCACGAGCGCTGCAAGACCATCGCCGCCATCCTGCGCGCCTCCACCGACGCCCGGGGCCGGCAGCTGGAGGTCGTGGAGATCCCCGCGCCGACCGTGCTGGAGGAGGACGGGGAGTGGGTGGACTACTCGTACATCAACCACTACCTGTGCAACGGCGGCGTGGTGCTGTGCTCCTTCGACGACCCGCGCGACGAGGAGGCGGCGGAGATCTTCCGCGGGCTGTTCCCCGAGCGGACCGTGACACTCGTTGACGCACGTACGATTTTCGCCGGGGGTGGCGGTATCCACTGCATCACCCAGCAGCAGCCGAAGGTCTGACCTTCGGGACACGGACGAGGAGTGGGTTCATGGTGGCGGGTGGAGTACCGGTACGGGCGGCGCGCAAGAACGCGCCCCCGCGCGAGGACGTACTCGCCGCCGCCATGGCCACGATCGCCGAGCGCGGCCTGGAAGGCCTGACCATGGCCGGTCTCGGCCGTGAGGTCGGCATGAGCAGCGGCCACCTCCTCTACTACTTCCGCAGCAAGGACGAGCTCCTGCTGCAGACCCTGGAGTGGAGCGAGGCGGCACTGGGCGGCGAGCGGCGGGCCCTGCTCTCCCGGCGCGGCCCGGTCGCCGAGCGCCTGCGCGCGTACGTCGACCTCTACGTCCCCACGCAGGCCCGCGACCCGCACTGGACGCTGTGGCTGGAGGTCTGGAACCGCTCCCAGAACGCCGGCCCCCAGGAGCGCGAGCGGCAGGCGGCCATCGAGGGCGCCTGGCACCGCGACCTGGTGGCACTGCTCGCCGAGGGCATCTCGCGCGGGGAGTTCCGCCCGGTGGACGCCGACCGCGTGGCGACCCGCATCCGCGCCCTGCTCGACGGATTCAGCATCCAGCTGGCGGTGGGTCTGCCGACCCTCGACAGGACCGCCATCCTCGACCACGTCCGCGAGTTCCTGACGGACACCCTGTCGCTCCGGCCGTAGGCGCAGCCTCGCCGGCGATCGAGGCGCGGGGGCCCGGGGCGGAGCCCACCCCCGCAACGGCGCGCACCCGGCCACGGGCGGCGCGCCCGCCGCCCGAGCTGCCCGCATGCTGAGATCCATGTCCATCCGCGGCGAGCGGTATGGCACACTGCCAGCGTGCCTGCTCAGCTCATGATTATCGCCAGCAGCGCGCCGGTCCCCAGTGGCCGCTGAACCGCGGAAGAACTTCGCGGAAGCGGCCACCGTGCCTCGGACCCGCGCGCAGACCTCTCGCTACCCGCGAGAGGTTTTTTCGTTTCCCGGACCATCCCTGCCGGGACCGGACCGCGCGCGATGATGGGGGCAGTGGATGCCGGGCATATCCGGAACCACTCATCCGACAGGAGTCAGATCAGCATGACGACGACACCAGAGGCGGCAACCGTGCCCTCAGGGGGCCTGGACGACGGCTTCCACGTCTTCGACACCACCCTGCGCGACGGCGCGCAGCGCGAGGGCATCAACCTCACGGTCGCCGACAAGCTGACGATCGCCCGGCACCTGGACGACTTCGGAGTGGGCTTCATCGAGGGCGGCTGGCCGGGCGCCAACCCCCGTGACACCGAGTTCTTCGCCCGCGCACGCGCCGAGATCGACTTCAGGAACGCCCAGCTGGTCGCCTTCGGCGCCACCCGCCGGGCGGGCGGCACGGCCGCCACGGACCCGCAGGTGCGCGCCCTGCTGGAGTCCGGCGCCCCCGTGATCACGCTCGTCGCCAAGTCCCACGACCGCCACGTCGAACTCGCCCTGCGCACCACCCTGGACGAGAACCTGGAGATGGTCCGGGACACCGTCTGCCACCTGGTCGGCCAGGGCCGCCGCGTCTTCGTCGACTGCGAGCACTTCTTCGACGGCTACCGGGCCAACGCCGAGTACGCGAAGGCCGTCGTCCGCACCGCCCACGAGGCCGGCGCCGACGTGGTCATCCTCTGCGACACCAACGGCGGCATGCTGCCCGCCCAGGTGACCGCCACCGTCGCCACCGTGCTCGCCGACACCGGCGCCCGCCTGGGCATCCACGCCCAGGACGACACCGGCTGCGCCGTCGCCAACACCCTGGCCGCCGTGGACGCGGGCGCCACGCACGTCCAGTGCACGGCCAACGGCTACGGCGAGCGCGTCGGCAACGCGAACCTCTTCCCCGTCGTCGCCGCCCTGGAGATCAAGTACGGGCGCAAGGTGCTCCCCGAGGGCGCGCTCGCCGAGATGACCCGCATCTCGCACGCCATCGCCGAGGTCGTGAACCTCACCCCCTCCACGCACCAGCCGTACGTCGGCGTCTCCGCCTTCGCGCACAAGGCGGGCCTGCACGCCTCGGCCATCAAGGTCGACCCGGACCTCTACCAGCACATCGACCCCGAGCGGGTCGGCAACACCATGCGGATGCTGGTCTCCGACATGGCCGGCCGCGCCTCCATCGAGCTCAAGGGCAAGGAGCTCGGCGTGGAGCTCGGCGGGGACCGCGCGCTCATCTCCCGCGTCGTGGAGCGGGTCAAGGAGCGGGAGCTCAAGGGCTACACGTACGAGGCCGCCGACGCCTCCTTCGAGCTGCTGCTGCGCGCCGAGGCCGAGGGCCGGGCCCGCAAGTATTTCCGCATCGAGTCCTGGCGGGCCATCGTCGAGGACCGCCCGGACGGTACCCACGCCAACGAGGCCACGGTCAAGCTGTGGGCGAAGGGCGAGCGGATCGTCGCGACGGCCGAGGGCAACGGGCCCGTCAACGCGCTGGACCGGGCGCTGCGGGTGGCGCTGGAGCGGTTCTACCCGCAGCTGGCCAAGTTCGAGCTGGTCGACTACAAGGTCCGCATCCTGGAGGGCACGCACGGCACGGAGTCCACGACCCGCGTGCTGGTCGCCACGACGGACGGCGTCCGTGAGTGGTCCACGGTCGGCGTCGCCCCGAACGTGATCGCCGCCTCCTGGCAGGCCCTGGAGGACGCGTTCACGTACGGCCTCCTGCACGCGGGGGTCGAACCGGCCGAGTAGGCCCGCGGCAGGCTTATGTCCTGCTCACACAGGAAAGTCCGGGTTCGGGTAGCGTCGTCCGTATGAGGACCAGGCTTATATCCGTACGTCTTGGATCAGTGCTGGCCGGTCTGCTGCTGGGCCTGTCGGGGACCGCGCTCGCGCTCGCCCCGCAGGCGTCGGCGGCGACCGGGGTCGCCGCCGTGGGGGAGGCGCTCAAGGAGGGGCCCGTCTACGTCGACCCGGGCGCGCGGGCGCAGCTGTCGCAGGCCGAGGCCGACGCGCTCGCGAAGAAGATCAAGGACGCCGGGAAGCCGGTGTTCGTCGCCGTGCTGCCCGCCACGAGCGAGTTCCCCGCGGACAAGGTGTTCGGCGCCGTCCGGGCCGAGACCGGCATCACCGGGCTCTACGCGATCCGGCTCGGCGACGGCTTCAGCGCCCGCGCCGACCAGTCCGTCATGCCGGCCAACGCCGTGCGCAACCTGTCCGACGCGGTGAAGGTGGGGGCGCCCGACGCGGCGACCCAGCTCGACAACTTCGTCGACCAGGCCCTGAGCCAGGCCAAGGGCAGCGCCCCGGCCTCCTGGGGCACCACGGGCGCCGGGGCCGGCGCTCCCGTCGGCGGGCTGATCACCCTCGGCGCGGTGGCCGTGATCGGCGGCGGCGGGGCGTACGCAATGGTCCGCCGCAACCGGAAGAAGAAGGAAGAGGCCCGGCGCGAGGCCCTGGAACGCCTCGCCGTGGTCGTCGACGAGGACATCACGGCCTTCGGCGAGGAGCTGGAACGGCTCGACTTCCATCCCGCGGAGCCCGGCGCGGACGACGCCATGCGCAGGGACTACGAGCAGGGGCTCGACTCGTACGACAAGGCCAAGCAGATCATGGGCTCGGTGCAGTATCCCGAAGAGGTCAAGGGCGTGACCCAGGCCCTTGAGGACGGCCGGTACGCGCTGGCCTGTCTGGACGCGCGCCGGCAGGGGAAGCCGGTGCCCGAGCGCCGCTCGCCCTGCTTCTTCGACCCGCGCCACGGGCCGAGCACCGAGGACGCCACCTGGGCTCCGGCCGGCGGAGCGGTCCGTACCGTGCCCGTCTGCACGGCGGACGCCGTGCGCCTGCGCGACGGCCTGGACCCGGCGGTGCGCACGGTCGGCACCGAGCACGGGCCGCGGCCGTACTACGACGCCGGCCCGGCGTACGGTCCCTGGGCCGGCGGCTACTTCGGCGGCGGCATCCTGCCCGGCCTGCTGGTCGGCACGGTGCTCGGTTCGATGATGTCCAGCCCGGCCTACGCCTCGGACCTCGGCGGCGGCATGGGCGGCGGCTTCGACGGCGGGGACGTCTCCGGGGCCGACTTCAACCCGTCCGACTTCGGGGGCGGGGACTTCGGCGGCGGTGGCGGATTCGACGGGGGCGGCGGCTTCGACGGCGGGGGCGGCTTCTAGCCGCCCCCCGGCCTTCGCCGGATCAGGCCGGTCAGCCCTGCTTGATGGCCGAGATGTCGAAGGTCAGCTTCACCTTGTCGCTGACCATGACACCGCCGGCCTCCAGCGCGGCGTTCCAGGTCAGGCCCCAGTCGGAGCGCAGGATCTGGGCGGAGCCCTCGAAGCCGACGCGCTCGTTGCCGTAGACGTCCTTGGCGGAACCCGTGAACTCCAGGTCGATGGCGAGCGGCCGGGTGACGTCCTTGATGGTCAGCTCGCCGGTGATGCGGTACGCGTCCCCGCCGAGCGCGCGCGCCTCGGTGGAGCGGAAGGTCATCAGCGGGAAGAGCTCGGCGTCGAAGAAGTCGCTGCCCAGCAGGTGGGCGTCGCGGTCGGCGATGCCGGTGCTCACCGAGGGGATCTTGACGTCGATGGCGGCGGTGGAGCGGGCCGGGTCGGCGCCGTCCAGGTGCAGGGTGCCCTCGTGCTCGGCGAAGGAGCCGCGGACGTTGGTGACCATGGCGTGGCGGACGGTGAAGCCGATGCTGCTGTGGGCGGCGTCGATGACGTAGTCGCCGGTGAGGGCGGCGAGCGCGGGGTCCACGTCCAGCGTGGTCACGGCGGCGCCGGCGTTCTGGTGGTCGGTGGTCTGGCTGCGGCGGGTGAAGAGACCCATGGCCTGCTCCTCGGTAGTGTCCGGGCGTTCTGCTCGGTCGGCAGAATCTGTTGAATCTTCAACGATTTCAACGAGGAAGACGCTAGACCCATTCCGTTCAAATTTCAACATCTAGGCGGGGTGTCAGGTCATTTTGTGAAAAGCCCACAAGGGACGGAGGTCCCGTCTGGCGGAGTCCCTACATCCTCTGGTCGTACTGTGCGGGCCACACAGCGGAAGACTCCCGAGACTGTGCGGAATGAACGGAGGTTTTTCATCGCGATCTTCGTAAGGTCGGTACATGACCGTTGTGGACCAGACCCCGAGCGAGCCGACGGACGCCCGTGGGCGCGTGGCCGAGCTGCACTCCCTGCGCGAGCAGGCGCGGCGCGGCCCCAGTGACCGCGCGACCGAGACCCAGCACGCCAAGGGCAAGCTGACCGCCCGCGAGCGCATCGCGCTGCTCCTCGACGAGGGTTCCTTCAAGGAGGTCGAGCAGCTCCGCCGCCACCGGGCGACCGGGTTCGGCCTGGAGTCCAAGAAGCCCTACACCGACGGCGTCATCACCGGCTGGGGCACGGTCGAGGGCCGCACGGTCTTCGTCTACGCGCACGACTTCCGCATCTTCGGCGGCGCCCTGGGCGAGGCCCACGCCACGAAGATCCACAAGATCATGGACATGGCCATCGCGGCCGGCGCCCCGCTGGTCTCCCTGAACGACGGCGCCGGCGCCCGTATCCAGGAGGGCGTCTCCGCCCTCGCCGGCTACGGCGGCATCTTCCAGCGCAACACCAAGGCCTCGGGCGTCATCCCGCAGATCTCGGTCATGCTCGGCCCGTGCGCCGGCGGCGCCGCGTACTCCCCGGCCCTCACGGACTTCGTCTTCATGGTCCGGGACACCTCGCAGATGTTCATCACCGGCCCGGACGTCGTCCGCGCGGTGACCGGCGAGGAGATCACCCAGAACGGCCTCGGCGGCGCCGACGTGCACGCCGAGACCTCGGGCGTCGCGCACTTCGCGTACGACGACGAGGAGACCTGCATCGCCGAGGTCCGCTACCTCATCTCGATGCTGCCCTCCAACAACCGCGAGAACCCGCCCGTCCACGAGACGAGCGACCCCGCGGACCGCCGCAGCGAGGTCCTGCTCGACCTGGTGCCCGCCGACGGCAACCGCCCGTACGACATGCTCAAGGTCATCGAGGAGATCGTCGACGAGGGCGACGTCCTGGAGATCCACGAGCGCTGGGCCCGCAACATCATCTGCGCCCTGGCCCGGATGAACGGCCAGGTCGTCGGCATCGTCGCCAACCAGCCCGGCCACCTCGCCGGCGTCCTGGACATCGAGGCCTCCGAGAAGGCCGCGCGCTTCGTCCAGATGTGCGACGCCTTCAACATCCCGATCGTCACCCTGCTGGACGTCCCCGGCTTCCTGCCGGGTGTCGACCAGGAGCACGGCGGCATCATCCGCCACGGCGCCAAGCTGCTGTACGCGTACTGCAACGCCACCGTCCCGCGGATCTCGCTGATCCTGCGCAAGGCCTACGGCGGCGCGTACATCGTCATGGACTCCCAGTCCATCGGCGCCGACCTGACCTACGCCTGGCCCACCAACGAGATCGCGGTGATGGGCGCCGAGGGCGCCGCCAACGTCATCTTCCGCAAGCAGATCGCGGACGCCGAGGACCCCGAGGCCATGCGTGTCCGCATGGTCAAGGAGTACAAGGCCGAACTGATGCACCCGTACTACGCGGCCGAGCGCGGCCTCGTCGACGACGTCATCGACCCCGCCGAGACCCGCGAGGTGCTCGTGAGCGCCCTCGCGATGCTCCGCAACAAGCACGCCGATCTGCCGTCGCGCAAGCACGGCAACCCGCCGCAGTAACCGCGAAGGAGACCTGCCACCCCATGACCACCGCCACTGACACCCTGCTGCGCGTCGAGAAGGGCAACGCCGAGCCGGAGGAGCTGGCCGCGATCACCGCGATCCTGCTCGCCCGCGCCGCCGCCACCCCCGAGGAGACCGCGGTCCGCACGCCCCGCCAGGCCGGCTGGCGCCGTCTGGAGCGCACCCCGGGCTTCCGCGCCCCGCACAGCTGGCAGGGCTGAGTCCCGAGCCCGTCGCAAGGCCCCGCACCCCTTCCGGGTGCGGGGCCTCGTGCGTACCCGGTCCGGCGCGCGGGGGCCGTCCCGTACGCCTGTGTCCGCGCCGACGGGCCGTCCCGTACGGGCCGTCCCGTACGGGCCGGGCCCTTGCACGCCGAAGGCCCCCGCGTCGTGGGACACGGGGGCCTTTCGGACGGTGCGGAACGCGACCGCTACCGCAGGCGCGCCATGAGGGCGTGCTCGACGAGCGTGATGAGCGCGCTCTTGGCGTCCGCCCGGTGGCGGGCGTCCGTCGTGATGATGGGGGCGTCCGGGCCGATCTGCAGGGCCTCGCGGACTTCCTCCGGCGTGTAGGGCTGGTGCCCGTCGAAGCCGTTGAGGGCGATGACGAAGGGCAGGCCGCTGTTCTCGAAGTAGTCGACCGCGGGGAAGCAGTCGGCGAGGCGGCGCGTGTCCACGAGCACGACGGCGCCGATGGCGCCGCGGACGAGGTCGTCCCACATGAACCAGAAGCGGTCCTGGCCCGGCGTACCGAAGAGGTACAGGATCAGGTCCTGGTCCAGGGTGATGCGGCCGAAGTCCATGGCGACCGTAGTGGTCGTCTTGTCACCGGTGTGGGTGAGGTCGTCGATGCCGGCGGAGGCGCTCGTCATGACGGCTTCGGTGCGCAGCGGGTTGATCTCGGAGACGGCTCCGACGAACGTGGTCTTGCCCACGCCGAAGCCGCCCGCCACCACGATCTTCGCGGAGGTGGTGGAGCGAGCAGGAGCCGCTCCGCCGTTAGAGCTTGCGAAGTCCACTGAGCACCCTTTCGAGCAGTGTCACATCAGGCTGGCCACCGGCAGACTCGTCGCCGCCGGGCTGGTGAATGGCGACAAGGCCCGCCTCCGCCAGGTCGGCGACGAGGATGCGGGCGACACCAAGAGGAATGGAGAGGAGTGCCGAGATCTCCGCGACGGATTTGATCTCCTGGCACAGACGGCAGATGCGCTGGTGCTCGGGCAACTGCCCTTGCAGACGCGCGGGATCCGCCGTGGTACTGACCAGCGCCTCGATGGCGAGCTGGTAGCGCGGCCGGGTACGGCCGCCGGTCATCGCGTACGGGCGCACCAGCGGGTTGTGGGCCTTCGGCGCCGGCTGCCGAGCGGCGCGCGGGGGCTGCTGCGGAGGCATCTGGTGCTGAGGCTGCTGGGGCTGGCCGTACGGCTGCTGCTGGTACGGGCTCTGCTCCGGCACGGGCCGGCTGGGAGCGGAGGGAAAGTTGAAGCGGTTCTGGTCGTGCCCACCCTGCGGCTGCTGCGCGCCGCCATAAGGATGTCCTCCGGGTGTTGTCACGTTTCCTCCTCCGACTCCAAGTACGCAGTACTCCCTGTGGAACCGCGCCACCGCACCCTATGGTGCGATGGCGCGAAACGCACTGCCTGTCTGCTAGTTGAGAAGACTTCCCTGCAGCTCGGCGCGCAGGTCCGGGGTGAGGACACTGCCCGCGCGATCCACCAGAAGGGCCATCTCGTAGCCCACGAGGCCGATGTCGCACTCGGGGTGCGCGAGCACCGCGAGGGACGATCCGTCCGAGACGGACATGAGGAAGAGGAATCCCCGGTCCATCTCGACCACGGTCTGGTTGACGGCGCCACCCTCGAAGATGCGGGAGGCTCCGGCGGTCAGCGACGTCAGACCGGAGGCCACGGCCGCCAGCTGATCGGCGCGGTCGCGCGGAAACCCGTCGGACATCGCCAGAAGAAGGCCGTCGGCGGAGACCACCACGGTGTGGGACACCCCTGGGGTGTTGTCCACGAAGTTGGTGATCAACCAGTTCAGGTTCTGTGCCGCCTGGCTCATCGGGCTCACACTAACGCTCCTGGTCATAGCTGTTACTTGACTGCTCAGAACCCGCGCTGCGTCCCTGCTGGACACCGCGCCGCAGGTTGCTCAACCTGCCGCGGACGTCCTCCGGAGCGCGGGAGACCTGGGGGCCGCCCTGCGGGGTCGTCTCCGCCGCGCCCTCGACCAGGTTGGCCTTGGGCACCCGCCGAGGGAGACCGGACGGGGTGACCCCGCCCGCCTTCGGCTCACGGAGTTTGGCGGCCTGCTGCCAGCGCTCGTCGTTACCCGAGCGCCAGTCGGCGCCGCCTTCCTTCTCCTGCTCCGGAGCGGCGGGCTGCTGACGCGGCGACCGCTGTTCGAAGAGGGATCCGGTGGACTCCGCTTCCTGCTGTGCCGGCTGCCACTGCTGCTGGCTGCCGCGGCGCGGCAGGCCCGCTCCGGTCATCACGTGACCGGTGTCGGCAGCGGCGCCCGGACGGTCGAAGCCTACGCGTTCCGGAGCCGGTTCGGGGACGGCCCGGGATTCCGATTCGGTCCCGTAATCCTGCTGGTAGGCAGCCGGATACGTGTTCTGATCAGGCCACTCGGCCTGCCCCGCCGGGGCTTCGTAGCCGTTGTCGTAGCCCTGAGCAGACGGCTGCTGGTCCGGGTATCCGTCTTCCGTATAACCGTAGTCCTGCTGCGGGTACGCCTCGTAGCCCTGCTGACCCTGCTGCGCCTCGTAGGAGGTGTCGTAGGCCTGCCCGGACTGCTGCTCGAAGCCCTGGTACTCCTGGTACCCGTGCTCCGGCTGCGGTTCCGGATACTCCCGGGCCCCCTGGTCGGCGTACGGCTGCTGCTCCTGCGGGAAGCTCACCTGGGCCGCCAGCGCGGCCCGGCGCTCCTGCTGTCCCAGGGACCGGCCGACCGGGTCGGCGGGGAGGCCGTCGGCGCCCTGCTGGTCGTACCGCGAGTCGTCGAAGCCGAGCTCGGCGGCGGTGCGCAGCGGGGCGGCCTGCTGGGCCTTCTGCTCCGGGATGATCTGGGAGACCGTGAAGTCGTCGTCCGGTATGCCCTCGCCACCGCCACCGTGGGTGATGGCGTCGGGGAGCATGACCAGCGAGGTGGTGCCGGCCGCCTCGCCCGAGGGGCGCAGCTGGACGCGGATGCTGTGGCGGTCCGCCAGCCGGCCGACCACGAACAGACCCATGCGCTGCGAGATCGCGGCGTCCACGGTCGGCGGGTTGGCCAGCTTGTGGTTGATGTCCGCGAAGTCCTCGGCGGTGAGGCCGATGCCCTTGTCGTGGATCTCGATCATCACGCGGCCGTCGGGCAGACGGGTCGCGTTCACGCGGACCTTGGTCTGCGGGGAGGAGAACGTGGTGGCGTTCTCCAGGAGCTCGGCGAGCAGGTGCACGAGGTCGGTCACGGCCTGGCCGTGGATCTCGGCCTCGGAGACGCCGGAGAGCTCGATGCGCTCGTACTGCTCCACCTCGGAGGAGGCGGCGCGCAGGACGTCGACGAGGGGCACCGGCTGGTCCCAGCGGCGGCCCGGCTCCTCACCCGCGAGGATGAGGAGGTTCTCGCCGTTGCGGCGCATACGGGTGGCCAGGTGGTCCAGGCGGAAGAGGTTCTCCAGCTGGTCCGGGTCGGCCTCGTTGTTCTCCAGGTCGGTGATGAGGGTCAGCTGGCCCTCGATCAGTGACTGGTTGCGCATGGAGAGGTTCGTGAAGATCGCGTTGACGTTGCCCCGCAGGAGGGCCTGCTCGGCGGCGAGCCGTACGGCTTCCCGGTGGACCTGGTCGAAGGCGCGGGCGACCTCGCCGATCTCGTCCTGGGAGTCGATCGGGATCGGGTGGACCCGGGTGTCGACCTTGCCCGGATCGGTGCGCGAGAGCTGGTCGACGAGCATCGGCAGGCGCTGCTCGGCGATGTCGAAGGCGGAGCTGCGCAGGCGGCGCATCGCGCGGCCCATCTGGCGGGCCATGAGGCCGGCCATGATGAAGGCGGCGAGCAGGGCCACGACCACGATGGCGCCGTTGACGATGGCGTCCGTGCGGGCCTCGTCGGAGACCGCGACGGCGTCCTTGACGGCCTTGTCGAGGAGTTCCCTCTCGATCTGGTCGTAGCCGTCGAACTTGGCGGTGGCGGCGGCCTGCCAGAACACGGGGTTCGTGCCGTTCTCGGCGAGCTTCTTCTTGCTCTCGCCGCTGGCGATCGCCTCGGTCATGCCGAGCAGCGGGTTGCCGTTCGGGGCGGGCGGCGGAACGAAGCGGGTACCGGCCTGCTCGGCCTGGTGCTTGGCCTCGGCGAGCTTGGCCTTGCCCTCGTCCGACTTCTTGCCCATGACCTCCTTGAGGCGGTTCACGTCCGCCTCGGTGCCGGCCGCGACGTACTCGCCGATGGCGATTTCCTCGAGGTAGGCGTAGGAGGAGAAGGCGACGAGCTGGGCCTTGCGCACGTTCTCGTCCGTGCTGGGACGCACGAGGAGGTGGGTGCCGACGGAGCGCTGCAGCGAGTTCGCCGCCTTGGCCAGCTGGACCGCGTAGACCATGCGGCCGTACGAGGTCACGTTGCCGGTGCCGAGACCGAGCTCGTTGGCGAACTGCATGAGGTAGTGCTCGACGCCGACGTAGCCCTCTTCGGTCGGGATGGGGCCGGCCGCGGAGGGGAGGTTCTTCTTGGGCGTCTCGAAGGCGGCCTGGTAGGCCTTCTCCCGGACTTCCTTGAGCTTGGGCTCCTCCGCGCGGAAGAGGTCCAGGCGCCGCTCCAGGCCCTGGTTCTTCGGCATGTCCTGGACGGCCCTGTCGAACTTCTCCTTGGCCCCCGTGGTGACCGCGTAGGCCTTGGTGACCTGCTCGGAGTTGGTCTGGCCGTTCAGGAGGGGCTCGGCCGTCAGGTCACGCTCGTTGAGCAGTGCCTGGCTGTACTCCGAGGCCGCCTGGACGACCCGGGCTATCCGCTCGGCGTCCTTGGCCTCGTTCCACTGGTCGACGGAGCCCTTCACCTGGAAGCCGCCCATGACCAGGCCCACGAGGGCCGGCACGAGGAGGATGGCGTTCAGGCGGGTGGGCACGCGCCAGTTGCGGGGCGAGAACTTGCTGGTGCTCCCGGGGCGCGCGGGTGCCTCCACGGGCACGTCGACGGGCGACGCGGCCGCTCGCGGCGGCGGGGTGAAGTTGCCGCGCGCGGGTTCAACCGCGGGGCTTGCGTTGCTTCGCCTCACTCGACCAACAACCTTCCGGCGGTGCTACTAGCTAGTTCGTTGAATTCCAGCACGGTTAACGGCCGTGTTCCAAACAGTTGGAATCAGCCATTCGAAGATCTTTATGCCCCACATAAATCGGACATAAAGAGCGTCCTGCTGCAAAAATGAGGGGAGTTGTGCGCGTAGCGGCACCAACCGAACGCGGCCCGTGGCCAACTGGCCGCAATTGTCTGTCGAAACGTTATGAACCGAGAGGGCGGGCCGTGTCCTATGACACAGCCCGCCCTCTCACGTTGTGAAGAACCCGTGGGACTTGGGTGATGCCGCTTGAGCCGGGCTGCCTGCGTGGTGTTACTTGAGACGCGCCATGAGGGCGTGCTCGACGAGCGTGATGAGCGCGCTCTTGGCGTCCGCCCGGTGGCGGGCGTCCGTCGTGATGATGGGGGCGCCCGGGCCGATCTGCAGCGCTTCGCGGACTTCCTCCGGGGTGTACGGCTGGTGTCCCTCGAAGCCGTTGAGGGCCACGACGAACGGCAGGCCGCTGTTCTCGAAGTAGTCGACGGCCGGGAAGCAGTCGGCGAGGCGGCGCGTGTCCACGAGCACGATCGCACCGATCGCGCCGCGGACGAGGTCGTCCCACATGAACCAGAAGCGGTCCTGGCCCGGCGTACCGAAGAGGTACAGGATCAGGTCCTGGTCCAGGGTGATGCGGCCGAAGTCCATGGCGACCGTGGTGGTCGTCTTGTCACCGGTGTGCGTGAGGTCGTCGATCCCGGCGCTCGCGGAGGTCATGACGGCTTCGGTGCGCAGCGGGTTGATCTCGGACACGGCTCCGACGAACGTGGTCTTGCCCACGCCGAAGCCGCCCGCCACCACGATCTTCGCGGAGGTGGTGGAGCGAGCAGGAGCCGCTCCGCTAGATGTTCCGAAGGCCACTGAGCACCCTTTCGAGCAGCGTTACATCCGGCGTGCCGCCGGCCTCTCCATTGCCCGGCTGGTGGATGGCCACCATTCCGGCCTCCGCCAGGTCGGCGACGAGGATCCGGGCGACACCGAGCGGCATCGACAGCAGTGCGGAGACCTCGGCGACCGACTTGACCTCGCGGCACAGGGTGCAGATGCGCTGGTGCTCCGGAAGCAGGCCGGACAGGTGCATCGGATCGGCGGTGGTGCTGACCAGCGCCTCGATGGCGAGCTGGTAGCGGGGCCGGGTCCGGCCGCCGGTCATCGCGTACGGACGCACCAGCGGCTGATCGCCTTCCGAGTACGAATCTCCGTACGCATCGGGGTAGGCGGGGGGCGGGGTCATGGATCCTCCGGGCTGGACAGCAGTGGTCAGCGTGCCGTCTGACGGGGCGGCCGGTGGGGGGGACTGTATGACGGCCTGGCGGGGGTACTGGATTCCGGGGGCGGGGCCCCGGTCTCCCGGCCGGAAGTACCGTCCGGCCGGGAGGGGGGAAGTCAGCCGAGCAGGCTTCCCTGAAGTTCGGCGCGCAGGTCCGGGGTGAGGACAGTGCCCGCGCGATCCACCAGAAGAGCCATCTCGTAACCCACGAGGCCGATGTCGCACTCGGGGTGCGCCAGTACGGCCAGCGAGGATCCGTCGGAGACGGACATGAGGAAGAGGAATCCCCGGTCCATCTCGACCACGGTCTGGTTGACGGCGCCGCCCTCGAAGATGCGGGAGGCACCGGCGGTCAGCGACGTCAGTCCGGAGGCCACGGCCGCCAGCTGGTCGGCGCGGTCGCGGGGGAATCCTTCGGACATGGCCAGAAGGAGTCCGTCGGCGGAGACCACCACCGTGTGGGACACCCCTGGGGTGTTGTCCACGAAGTTGGTGATCAACCAGTTCAGGTTCTGTGCCGCCTGGCTCATCGAACTCAACTATCGCTCCTGCTGGTAAGTGGGGTCGATGTGGTAACTGCCGGTCGCCGGTCCGTTGTTGCCGGCCTGACGGCCCTGCTGGATACCGCGTCGGAGGTTGGTCAGACGGCCGCGGACGTCGTCCGGTGCCCGCGAGACCTGCGGACCCGCCTGCGCCTCGGCCTGCTGCTGCGCGGTGCCGGCCACGAGGTTCGCCCGCGGGACCCGGCGGGGCAGCCCCGAGGTCGTGATACCGCCGGCCGCGGGCTGGCGCACGCGCTCGGCCTGGCGCATCAGCTCGTCGTTCGGCGAGGACTTCCAGCTGACGGTCGGCATGCTGCCGGTCGCCGCCGCGGCGGGCTCGGCCGCGGACTCCTGGCCGCGCTGCTGCAGCGGCTGCTGCGGCGCGGAAGCCGCCGGAGCGGACTGCTGCGGCTGCCGGCCCTGCTGGGGCATCGCCGTACCCGGTCCCTGCGCGGGGGGCTGCTGCCCCTCCTCGCGGAACCAGTTCGACTCGAGCGTGTCGAAGATCGGGCTGCGGCCGTCACCGGAGCCCTGGGCCGGCGGCAGCGCCTCCGGCCGGTGAGCCTGCGGCAGCCGCGGGGTCTCCGGGCGCGCGGGCGGTACGGGTGCGTACCCGCCGCCGGGCTGCGGAGACTGCTGCTGCGTGTGCTGCGGCTGGGGCTGCTGCGGGGCCTGGGGCTGACGGGCGAATCCGCCGACACCGGGGCCGCCGGGCCGCTGGGGCTGGTAGCCCGGGCGCTCGA
Source organism: Streptomyces sp. NPDC046308 (assembly GCF_055588065.1). Lineage (NCBI taxonomy): Bacteria > Bacillati > Actinomycetota > Actinomycetes > Kitasatosporales > Streptomycetaceae > Streptomyces > Streptomyces sp. NPDC046308. Next base: position 177,961 of record NZ_JBVJFB010000003.1, on the reverse strand, counting down.
ACTGTCCGGTGGCGGACGGGTCCACGGCGCCCCGCACGTCGGGACGCTCGAACTGTCCGGTCGTGCTCGCCGGGCCGTCGCCCTGCGGCATCGGGGCGTTGAAGTCGGGGCGGGCGAACTCCGCCGTCGAGCCGGGGCCCGACAGCTCGTCGTGGCCGCGCGCCTGGTCGGCGCCCCAGCTGGTGGTCTGCGGGCCGGGAAGCTCCGCACGCGCGGCGCCGCCGCGCGGCGGCAGCTGCGGGCGGGGGCCGCCCGGACCCGGGGCCGGCTGCTGCTGCTGAGGCTGGGCCTGCTGCTGGGGCTGCGGCTGCTGCGGACGCTCGAAGCCGTTGCCCTGCGGGAAGCCGGACGGGCCGGCCGCGGAGGGCGACTGGTTCGGACGGGCCTGGGGGCCGCCGCCGAATCCGGCACTGGCGACCGGACCGCGGGCCGGCAGCGGGCCACCGGCGCCGAAGCCGCCCTGGCCCTGGCCCGCGGTGGTCGGACCCTGCTGCGGACGGGCACCGGGGCCGCCCTGCTGCGGGGGCCGCCCGCCCTGCGGGCCCTGACCGGAGCCGTCGCGGCCCGCGAGGGCGGCGCGCTGGCCGCCGGCGCCGACCTGACCGCGCTGCGGGCCCGCGCCCACGGACGGCCGTGCGGCCGCGCCGGGCACGGAAGCCTGACCACCGGGGGCACCCTGGGCGCCACCGGGGCCGCCCTGACCGCCCTGGCCCGGCATCGGACCCGGCTTCTTGCCGCCCTGGGCGACGTCCACCGGCAGCATGACGAGGGCCGTCGTACCGCCCGAGTCGGAGGGGCGCAGCTGGATGCGGATGCCGTGTCGCAGGGACAGGCGGCCGACCACGAACAGGCCCATGCGGCGGGAGACGGAGACGTCCACGGTCGGCGGCGACGCGAGCCGCTCGTTGATCGCGGCGAGGTCCTCGGGGGAGAGGCCGATACCGGTGTCGTGGATCTCGACGAGCACGCGGCCGTCCGGCAGGGCGTGACCGGTGACCTTGACCTTGGTCTGCGGGGAGGAGAACGACGTGGCGTTCTCCAGCAGCTCGGCGAGCACGTGCACGAGGTCGTTGACGACGCGGCCGGCGACGTCGGTGCCGGGCACCGAGGCCAGCTCGACGCGCTCGTACTGCTCCACCTCGGAGGCGGCCGCACGGAGCACGTCGACGAGCGGGACGGGGCGCGTCCACCGGCGGCCCGGCTCCTCGCCCGCGAGGACGAGGAGGTTTTCGCCGTTACGGCGCATGCGGGTCGCGAGGTGGTCGAGCTTGAAGAGCGAGGAGAGCTGGTCCGGGTCGGCCTCGCGCGACTCCAGTTCGGAGATGAGCGACAGCTGACGCTGGATGAGGCCCTGGGAGCGGCGCGAGAGGTTGGTGAACATCGCGTTGACGTTGCCTCGCAGGAGGGCCTGCTCGGCGGCGAGGCGGACGGCCTCGCGGTGCACGTCGTCGAATGCCGCGGCCACCTGGCCGATCTCGTCGCGGGTGTGCACACCGACCGACTCCACGGACGTGTCCACGTCCTGCGGGTCGGACTCGGACAGCTGCTTGACGAGCTCGGGCAGCCGGTCCTGCGCGACCCGCGTCGCGGTGTCCTGCAGGCGGCGCAGCGAGCGGATCATCGAGCGGGCCATGACGAAGGCGCCGACGAGGGAGACACCGAGGACGAGGAGGATCAGGGCACCGTTGATGATGGCGTCCTGCTGGGCCTCGTTCTTCAGCTCGCGGGCCTTCTGCTCCATCTCCTCGAGCAGGGTCAGCTCGATGACCTTCATGGCCTGGAGCTTGGTGCCGTCGGCGTCGTACCAGTCCAGCCAGGACCGGTTCTTCTCGCGGAGGAAGGCGTCCTGACTGGTCAGCACGCGGCGCGCGTAGTGGTCGGCGGTGGAGATCTCCGAGTTGCTGTCGCCGAGGCCGGCGAGGAGCTCCTCGGTGCGGCCCTGGTAGACGAGCTCGAAGGTGGTCTTCGCCTGCGTCTCGCCCTTCTGGGCGGAGAGGGCGTAGAGGCGGTCGTTCTCCTTCAGCTCGCCCTGCTTCTCCGAGGTGTCGGGGAGCGAGGCGGCGATGATCGCGCGCTGGATGGAGGCGTACTCCTTGGCGGCGGAGAAGGCCGCCAGAGCACGCGTACGCTTGATCATCTCCGGGTTGGAGGTGGCCTGCGCCATGTCCTGGGAGAGCGAGAGCAGCGAGACGATCATCGCGTTGTACTCGCTGACGGTCTGCTGGGCGCCGTTGACGTACGCCTTGTCGCGGACGGTCTGGATGTTCGCGATCTGGCGGCCGATCTGCAGCACGTTGTTGCGGATCGACTTGAGGGTGTCGTCCTTCGCGCCCGTGCTGTCGACCTTGTCGGTCGCGGCGGCGAAGGCCTTGGCGGCGGTGTCGGTCTGCTGGCGGACACCGTCGACGGAGCTGGTGCTCTTGCCCTTGGAGATCGTGAGCGGACCCGCGGAGAGGTCGCGCTCCTCCTGGAGCATGGCGGCCAGGTTGGTGGCCTGCCGGGTCATCGTCGTCAGCAGCTGCATGTGTTCCAGCTGCGCGATGTCGTTGAGCGAGTCGTTGATGCGGAAGCCACCGAGCGTGGTGGCGGCGACGACCGGCAGGGTCAGCAGCGACACGAGTCGCGTGCTGATGCGCCAGTTCTGCATGGCGAGGCGAGAGCCGGGCCCACTCGGGGCCTTCGGTATCGCCACGTCCTGCTCGGCCGGCCCGGCCTTGGCTTTGCCGGCCTTCGCGGACTTCCCACGGCCCTTCGCCTTCACCGCGGCGGAGGAGTCGGGGCTTGCGCCTTCGACAGCCGGCCCGCGGTTCTGGGCGTGCTGGGGCGAGGAGCCACGGTCGGTCCCGCCGCGCGGCTCCTGCTCCGCCGCAGCGCTGCCATCCCTCTTGAATCGTCCCTGCACTAGCGTCGCAACCTCTGGACCAGGCGTCCCGCCGGGCGACCGGTGGGACGGTGTCGAGTCGTGGGGCACGTGCGGCCCCATGGTGGTCGTCGGTGACCGGCGCGTCTCCCTCTCCGTGCCGCCGCGCTCGGCGCTGAGTCGCGCCACCCTGCGCGCCGGCTGATTCCCGCGGCGGTCCCGCGAATTCCAGCACAGTGGAGGATCTCCAACAAGGTGCGCGGGTCGGCCCGGAGAGTCGGTTACCTGCCGTGACGGACGGGCTACTCGATGTGCGACCGCATTCGGTAGAAACCGGACTTACGCCATCCAAACAACAAGGCTGGCAAGGTGTCCCAGTCGCGATGATCAGGAGCGGAATGGCGCATTCAGTGGCGCAATGTCCGTTTCGACAGGTGAAGTTGACTGTCCGTTATGCCTGAAATGACTGGTCACGGGTGAGCAAACTCACACAGCCGTGGCCATTACTTCCCGGTTCGGCGGGGGATTCGGATGTTTAGCCTTGCCCCTTAAAGGGTTGGCGCCAGGGTTGGTGCATCGACAGCCGACACTCACAGATCGAACCGAGGACCCCGAACTCCCATGAAGACGACGATGATGTTCCGCAACATAGCCAACCCCCGCCGCACCACCCTCGCGCACCTCAAGGACGCCGAGGAGCTGCAGGCGGCGCCGGCCACCCCGGAACACTCCGTCGAGCTGCCCACGCAGACCGCCAACCCGCGGCGCACGGTCCTCATGGACGCGCCGGTCGCCGCCGCGCAGTAGCCGCACGGCTGCGGAACGCGAAGCGTCCCTGCCCGCCGCGTTAGCCTGGGGACCACAGACTCCAGCCGGCGGACAGACAGAGGGGCAGACGCAACACGTGCGCATCGCCAGGTTCTCGATCGACGGAAATGTCGCGTTCGGCGCGGTCGAGGGCAGCACCGCCCCCGGCGACGAAGCGACGCTCGTGCTCGACATCATCAAGGGCATCCCGTTCGCGGACTTCGAGCTCTCGGGCACGAAGGTGCCGCTGAGCAAGGTCCGGCTGCTGCCGCCCGTGCTCCCGAACAAGGTCGTGGCCATCGGCCGCAACTACGCGGAGCACGCGGCAGAGCTCGGCAACGAGGTCCCGGACGCGCCGATCACCTTCTTCAAGCCCTCCACCTCGGTGGTCGGCCCCGGTGACCCGATCACGTACCCCTCCTTCTCCCAGGACGTCCACCACGAGGCGGAGCTCGCCGTGGTCATCGGCCGCATGTGCCGGGAGGTCCCCAGGGAACGCGTCAGGGACGTCATCCTCGGCTACACCTGCGCCAACGACGTCACCGCGCGCGACGTCCAGCAGCGGGAGAAGCAGTGGGCCCGGGCCAAGGGCTTCGACAGCGCCTGCCCCCTCGGCCCCTGGATCGAGACCGACCTGGACCCGGGCGACCTGACCATCCAGTGCACCGTGAACGGCGAACAGCGCCAGCTCGGCCGCACCAGCGACATGGTCCGCTCCATCGAAGACCTCGTCGTCCACATCACCGAGGCCATGACGCTGCTCCCGGGCGACGTCATCCTCACGGGGACCCCGGCCGGAGTCGGCCCCCTGAACGTCGGCGACGAGGTCGCCGTCACCATCGAAGGCATCGGCACTCTCACCAACAAGGTGATCAAGCGTGGTTAACGGACCTGTCCGCGTACGTTTCTGTCCCTCCCCGACCGGCAACCCCCACGTGGGCCTGGTCCGCACCGCCCTGTTCAACTGGGCGTTCGCCCGCCACCACGGCGGCACGTTCGTCTTCCGCATCGAGGACACCGACGCGGCCCGCGACTCCGAGGAGTCGTACGACCAGCTGCTCGCCTCGCTGCGCTGGCTCGGCTTCACCTGGGACGAGGGCCCCGAGGTCGGCGGCCCGCACGCCCCGTACCGCCAGTCCGAGCGCATGGACATCTACAAGGACGTCGCGAAGAAGCTGCTCGACGGCGGGTACGCGTACCACTGCTACTGCACCACCGAGGAGCTCGACGCCCGCCGCGCGGCCGCCCGCGCGGCCGGCAAGCCCTCCGGCTACGACGGCCACTGCCGCGACCTCACCACCGTGCAGCTCGAGGCGTACCAGGGCGAGCACCGCCCGGCGATCGTCCGCTTCCGGATGCCCGACGAGCCCATCACCTTCACCGACCTCGTCCGCGGCGAGCTGACCTTCACCCCGGAGAACGTGCCGGACTTCGGCATCGTCCGGGCCAACGGCGCCCCGCTCTACACGCTGGTCAACCCGGTCGACGACGCGCTCATGGAGATCACGCACGTCCTGCGCGGCGAGGACCTCCTCTCCTCGACCCCCCGCCAGATCGCGCTCTACAGGGCACTGATCGAGCTGGGCGTGGCCAAGTCCACCCCCGAGTTCGGCCACCTGCCGTACGTGATGGGCGAGGGCAACAAGAAGCTCTCCAAGCGCGACCCCGAGGCCTCGCTCAACCTGTACCGCGAGCGCGGCTTCCTCCCCGAGGGCCTGCTGAACTACCTCTCGCTCCTCGGCTGGTCCTTCTCCAAGGACCAGGACGTCTTCTCGATCGAGGAGATGGTCCAGAAGTTCGACATCGACGGCGTGAACGCCAACCCGGCGCGCTTCGACCTGAAGAAGGCCGAGTCGATCAACGGCGACCACATCCGCCTGCTCGACCCGAAGGCCTTCGCGGACGCCTGCGCCCCGTGGCTGCGGGCCCCGCACGCCAACTGGGCGCCCGAGGACTTCGACGCCGCGGCCTGGGAGCGCATCGCGCCGTACGCCCAGACCCGCGTCACCGTCCTGTCGGACATCACGGCCAACGTCGACTTCCTGTTCCTGAAGGAGCCGGTCGAGGACCAGGCGTCGTGGGACAAGGCGATGAAGGGCGACCCGGCGGCCCTCCTGACGACGGCGCGCGAGAACCTGGCGAACGCCGACTGGTCGGACCCCGAGTCCCTCAAGCAGGCCGTCCTGACCGCGGGCGAGGCCCACGGCCTCAAGCTCGGCAAGGCCCAGGCCCCGGTCCGCGTGGCCGTCACCGGCCGCACGGTCGGCCTGCCGCTCTTCGAGTCCCTGGAGATCCTGGGCAAGGAGCGCTCCCTGGCCCGCATCGACGCCGCGCTGGCCAAGCTGGCCGCGTAGCACTCCCGTACGTCCCGCAGGGGGGGGGGGGGGGGGGGGGGGGGGGGGGGGGGCCGACCACCCCCCCCCCCCCCGCCCCCCTCGGCGTTCCCCTCCCCGAGCAGCTTCCCCGTCGTGCCCACGGAGCGCGGGGCCGCGGCGTAGGCTCGGCCCCATGCCGATCCGCGCCGTGCTGTGGGACATCGACGACACCCTCTTCGACTACACGGGGGCCGATGCCGCCGGGCTCGCGCGGCAGCTGGAGACCGAGGAGCTCGCGGACCGGTACGGCACCCCCGCGCAGGCGCTCGCGCTGTGGCGGGAGATCACCGACCGGCACTGGGCGCGCTTCGCCGCCGGCGAGGGCACCTTCCAGGGACAGCGGCGGGACCGGGTGCGGGAGTTCCTGGACCGGCCCGGGATGACCGCGGACGAGGCCGACGCCTGGTTCGACCGCTACGTCGAGCACTACAAGGCGGCCTGGACCGTCTTCCCCGACGTGATGCCCGCACTGGACGTCCTCGCGGCCGGCTACCGGCACGGGGTGCTCTCCAACTCCTCCAGCGCCAACCAGGACCCCAAGCTGCGCCACCTCGGGCTGCGCGACCGCTTCGAGGTACTGGTCTGCGCGGTCGAACTCGGGGTCAGCAAGCCCGAGGCGGCGGCCTTCCTCGCCGCGTGCGACGCGCTCGGGCTGCCGCCGGGGGAGGTGGCGTACGTGGGGGACCAGCCCGAGATCGACGCGCGCGGGGCCCGTGACGCCGGGCTGCTGGCGGTCTGGATCGACCGTGACGGCGGCCGCGGCCCCGGCCCGGACGGCGCGCACCGCATCCAGGGGCTTGACCGGCTCCCGGAGCTGCTGGCAGGGGATACCCGTTTTGGAGCACGGTCAGGCATCCGGTAATGTTCTTTCTGCGCCGCCGGAGCGGGCCGAAAGGCCGGACGGAGGCGCCACCCGAAGGAAAACCCCACCAAGGGGTTGACTTTTGGTGGGGTATAGTGTAATTGGCAACACGAGGGTTTCTGGTTCCCTTATTCTAGGTTCGAGTCCTGGTACCCCAGCGCAGTGCAGCAGTAACGCAGTGCTTTGCCCCCGTTGTGTAGCGGCCTAGCACGCCGCCCTCTCAAGGCGGTAGCGCCGGTTCGAATCCGGTCGGGGGTACAGATCCTTCCCGCGAGATCTCCAGGGTCGCACCCGGACGTCTTGATGCAGGATCGCTAGGGCCCCCGTTGTGTAGCGGCCTAGCACGCCGCCCTCTCAAGGCGGTAGCGCCGGTTCGAATCCGGTCGGGGGTACTGTTGGTCTGGTCTAGACCACTTTGGGCTATAGTGTAATTGGCAACACGAGGGTTTCTGGTTCCCTTATTCTAGGTTCGAGTCCTGGTAGCCCAGCGCAGTAACGGCAACACCAGCTAGCCCCCGTTGTGTAGCGGCCTAGCACGCCGCCCTCTCAAGGCGGTAGCGCCGGTTCGAATCCGGTCGGGGGTACGCATCGAAGAGGCCCTCCGCGATCATCGCGGAGGGCCTCTTCGCCGTTTCCGGCCCGGGCGCCGGCACCCGGTACAAGTACGGGCCCGGCGGCGCGTGTTCGGACGTGTGCGGCGTCGTACGCGCCCCCGGGCCCGGGGGTGGGACAGGGGACTGGTATCGGTCAGCCGGAGCGGCGCAGGGCCTCCGTGAGGCGAGCGGCCGCGTCGATGACGGCCTGGGCGTGCATCCGGCCCGGGTGGCGGGTCAGCCGCTCGATCGGCCCGGAGACCGACACGGAGGCCACCACGCGGTTCGACGGCCCGCGCACCGGCGCCGAGACGGAGGCCACACCGGGCTCGCGCTCGCCGATCGACTGCGCCCAGCCGCGACGCCGTACGCCCGAGAGCGCCGTCGCCGTGAAGCGCGCCCCCTGCAGCCCGCGGTGGAGCCGCTCGGGCTCCTCCCAGGCCATCAGGATCTGCGCGGCCGAGCCGGCCTTCATCGGGAGCGTGGAGCCCACCGGGACGGTGTCCCGAAGGCCCGACAGCCGCTCCGCGGCCGCCACGCAGATGCGCATGTCTCCCTGACGGCGGTAGAGCTGCGCGCTCTCGCCCGTCACGTCACGGAGGTGGGTGAGTACCGGTCCCGCCGTGGCCAGCAGGCGGTCCTCGCCGGCCGCGGCGGCGAGCTCCGCCAGCCGCGGGCCCAGGATGAACCGGCCCTGCATGTCCCTCGCCACCATCCGGTGGTGTTCCAGTGCCACGGCAAGGCGATGTGCCGTGGGTCGTGCGAGCCCTGTCGCCGCGACCAGCCCGGCGAGGGTGGCCGGACCGGACTCCAGTGCGCTCAGTACCAGAGCTGCCTTGTCGAGAACGCCGACGCCGCTAGAGTTGTCCATGAAACGATATTCGCGTCTCACACTGTGAAACGCAAGTTCAATTTTTCCAAGAACCAGCGAGTCTGTATGTGCGGGTCCACGAACCACTGGGTCCGAGCCGTCGTCCGGGACGTGGGGTACGGGCGACAGCGCACAAGATCTCTATGAAGCGCCGGCACAACCGGCCGGCCGGAGGGAAAGCGATGGGTAGGACACTCGCGGAGAAGGTCTGGGACGACCATGTCGTCCGGCGCGCCGAGGGCGAGCCCGACCTCCTCTTCATTGATCTGCACCTGCTGCACGAGGTGACCAGCCCGCAGGCCTTCGAGGGCCTGCGTCAGGCCGGCCGCAAGGTCCGACGCCTCGACCTCACCATCGCGACCGAGGACCACAACACCCCCACCCTCGACATCGACAAGCCGATCGCGGACCCGGTCTCCCGGGCCCAGCTGGAGACGCTGCGCAAGAACTGCTCCGAGTTCGGCGTCCGCCTCCACTCGCTGGGCGACGTCGAGCAGGGAGTCGTCCACGTGGTGGGACCGCAGCTGGGACTGACCCAGCCCGGCACCACCGTGGTGTGCGGTGACTCGCACACCTCCACGCACGGCGCCTTCGGCGCGCTGGCCTTCGGCATCGGCACCAGCCAGGTCGAGCACGTGCTGGCGACGCAGACGCTGCCGCTGGCCCGCCCGAAGACGATGGCGATCACCGTCACCGGCGCGCTGGCCGAGGGTGTCACCGCCAAGGACCTGATCCTGGCGATCATCGCCAAGATCGGCACCGGCGGCGGCCAGGGCTACGTCCTGGAGTACCGCGGCGAGGCCATCGAGCAGCTCTCGATGGAAGCCCGCATGACCATCTGCAACATGTCGATCGAGGCCGGCGCCCGGGCGGGCATGATCGCCCCCGACCAGACCACCTTCGACTACCTGCGGGGCCGCGACCACGCCCCCGAGGGCGAGGACTGGGACGCGGCGGTCGCGTACTGGAAGACGCTGCGCACCGACGACGACGCGGTCTTCGACGCGGAGGTCGTCATCGACGGCACCGCGCTGTCCCCGTTCGTCACCTGGGGCACCAACCCGGGCCAGGGCGCGCCGCTGTCGGCCAACGTCCCCGACCCCGCTTCGTACGAGGACGCCTCGGAGCGCCTGGCCGCCGAAAAGGCCCTGGAGTACATGGGGTTGACCGCCGGGCAGCCGCTGCGCGACATCAGGGTCGACACCGTCTTCGTAGGTTCCTGCACCAACGGCCGCATCGAGGACCTGCGCGCCGTCGCCGGGATCGTCGAGGGCCGCAAAGTCGCCGACGGCGTACGGATGCTGGTCGTCCCGGGCTCGGTCCGCGTCGCCCTGCAGGCGGTGGAGGAGGGCCTGGACAAGGTCTTCAAGGAGGCCGGCGCCGAATGGCGGCACGCGGGCTGCTCGATGTGTCTGGGCATGAACCCCGACCAACTGGCTCCCGGTGAGCGCTCCGCGTCCACCTCCAACCGCAACTTCGAGGGCCGGCAGGGCAAGGGCGGGCGCACCCACCTGGTCTCCCCGCAGGTGGCCGCCGCCACCGCGGTGCTGGGCCATCTGGCCTCGCCCGCCGACCTGTCCGCCGCCGACGCGACCGCCGGAGTCTGAACCATGGAAGCCTTCACCACCCACACCGGCCGGGCCGTCCCGCTGCGCCGCAGCAACGTCGACACCGACCAGATCATCCCGGCCCACTGGCTGAAGAAGATCACCCGCGACGGGTTCGAGGACGGGCTCTTCGAGGCCTGGCGCAAGGACCCGGAGTTCGTCACCAACCGTCCGGAGCGCGCCGGCGCGACCGTGCTGGTCGCCGGGCCCGACTTCGGTACCGGTTCCTCGCGCGAGCACGCCGTCTGGGCCCTGCAGAACTTCGGCTTCAAGACGGTCATCTCCTCCCGCTTCGCCGACATCTTCCGCGGGAACTCGCTGAAGAACGGCCTGCTGACGGTCGTGCTCCCGCAGGAGACCGTCGAGCGGCTGTGGCAGCTGACCGAGGCGGACCCCACCGCGGAGATCACGGTCGACCTGGTCGACCGCCAGGTGCGAGCGGAGGGCGTCGTCGCGGAGTTCGAGCTCGACGACAACGCCCGCTGGCGTCTGCTGGAGGGCCTGGACGACATCTCGCTCACCCTTCAGAACGAAGCGGACATCGCCGAGTACGAAAGCAGCCGCCCGGCCTTCAAGCCGCGCACGATTCGGGCCTGATTCCTGGCTGATCAGCGCTTATTCACCTACGGGTGATCACATCGGCAACACTGTGCCCCCCGCCTTCCGGCGGGGGGCACAGCCGTTTGTTGAGGCCCCGTGAGGCGACAACTCGCCCCAGATGGCACAATCTGTGCATGGAACGCGACAGTCAACTCGAGCTCTACGAACTCGTCGCGGACCGGTTGAAAGAAGCACACACACGGGTGCGCTCACTGCAAGTCCCGGAGGGCGTAAGGATGGCGCTGTCCCGGAAGCTGTTGGTCGTCACGGCCGCGGCGAAGCACGATCTCGCCGATGCGGCAAGGCGCCTGGACAGGTTGATGAAGGACCTCGACGAGGGTCGATTCCCTGAAGGCGACTGATGCGAAGGAACTCCGTAACGGCCTCCAGCGTTGCGGCACTAGGGTGATTAGCCCGTTTCGTGTTTGATTTGCGGTATATATCCGCCTAACGTGCGAAATAAGCTTGAACACATTCGTTCTGGCGAAGTCTCCGAAGGGGAAGACGTGAACAAGGCGCAGCTCGTAGAAGCGATTGCCGACAAGCTGGGCGGCCGCCAGCAGGCCGCGGATGCTGTCGACGCGGTACTGGACGCGATCGTCCGCGCTACCGTCGCGGGCGACCGGGTCTCGGTCACGGGCTTCGGCTCGTTCGAGAAGGTCGACCGTCCGGCCCGTTACGCCCGCAACCCGCAGACGGGAGAGCGCGTCCGGGTCAAGAAGACCTCCGTGCCCCGATTCCGCGCCGGCCAGGGCTTCAAGGACCTGGTCAGCGGCACCAAGAAGCTGCCCAAGGGCGGCGAGGTCTCGGTGAAGAAGGCGCCCAAGGGCAGCCTCACCGGTGGCGCCTCCGTGACGGTCAAGAAGGCCGCCGCGAAGAAGACCGCCACCGCCAAGAAGGCCGCGGCGAAGTCCACGGCGGCGAAGAAGACCACGGCCAAGAAGACCACCGCCACCGCGAAGAAGGCCGCGGTGAAGTCCACGGCCACCACGAAGAAGACGACGGCCGCGGCGAAGAAGACCGCCACAGCCAAGAAGGCCGCGCCGGCGGCGGCCAAGAAGACCACCGCCACGAAGACCGCCCCGGCCGCCAAGAAGGCGACCGCGAAGACGACGGCGCCCGCCAAGAAGACGACGACGCGCAAGGCCACCGCGAAGAAGACCACCGCCCGCAAGAAGTAGGGGCACGAGTCACACACGCCGGGCCGGCTTCCCCCTGCTGGGGAGGCCGGCCCGCGGTGCGTTCCGTCGCAGGTCAGACGGCCGAACGGCCGGGCGGTCAGAAGGTCTGCAGCGTCACCAGGGTGATCCGCAGGCCCGCGCCCTCGCCGTCCGTCTCGATCCGCACGCGCTGCCCGGGCCGCAGCAGACGCAGGCCGCCCGCGTCGAAGGCCGGGGCCTCGAAGGGCACCGGGGTGCCGTCGTCCAGCAGCACACTGCCGCTGCGGGTCTGGGAGTCGTACGTGTACGCGGTCGCCTGCATACCGGCACTGTATCGGGCCGTGTGACGCCCCACACCGAGGGCGAGCGCCGTCCGCAGGTCCGCCGCCGTGTCCACGTCCCGGCGCACGCTGTCGACGTCCGCCAGAGCGATTTCCACCGCCCCCGAGGCCGAATGCCTGGCCCGTGACGGCCCGCCGAAGGAGGGGGCCAATTCCACGTCCGGCGCAGCGGAAAGCAAGGTCGTCCCGATTCCGGCCGCATCCGCCAGAAATGCCCGAGGAAATACCGAGGCGTTTTCGAGCACGCGTAGCAATTCGGGGGGCCGCAGCGCCGGCAGATCGGCGTTCATCGCGGCCACCGAGGCGCCGGGCCGCCCCGACCGCACCGCCCGCGCCCCGTGGGCCAGCGCCGCGTTGAGCCCGGCCGCCGGGGCGTCCGGCACGATCCGCGCGCCCAGCCGGGACAGTTCCGCGCCGGCCGCCGCGTCGTCCGTGACGACCACCACATCCGCGACCGCCGCGCAGGCCAGGGCCCCCGCGACGGTGTCCTGCGCGAAGGCCAGCGCGAGCCCCGGGCGGGAGGCGCCCACGGCCGCCGCGAGACGGCTCTTGGCCACCGCCAGAGGCTTCAGCGGGACCACCAGACTCCAGACGGCGTTCGTGACGGACCCCTTCCCCCGCGGTGCGCTCCGGCCCAACCCCGGACCATGGTCAGGTCATGGCGGGGTCATGTGTCGGCCCATTGTCGCCTCCGCCCGGGCGACCCGGGAGCCCGGTGGCGTGAGCGGGGCGTACGGTGTTCTCGACAGAGACCGGCCCCAGGGCGACACTTGTCCCGGCCGACGAGGTGCCCAGACTCCCCAGTCGACGCTGGGAGGTACCCGCCCACCGGTCCAGAGGAAAGGTGTCCGAGTGTCCCGCCGCAGAATCGGCTTCTGGTACCGCCTGGCGGCGGTCATCGCAAAACCGCCGCTGGTAGTGCTCTTCAAGCGGGACTGGCGGGGAATGGAGCACATTCCGGCCGAGGGCGGCTTTATCACCGCCGTCAATCACAACTCGTATCTGGACCCGCTCTCCTACGCGCACTTCCAGTACAACACCGGCCGAGTGCCCCGATTGCTCGCGAAGGCCGCCCTCTTCAAGGTCCCTATTGTCGGGTCGATCCTGCGCGGCTCCGGCCAGATCCCCGTCTACCGGGAGAGCACCAACGCCCTGGACGCATTCCGGGCCGCGGTGGACGCCATCGAGCGCGGCGAATGCGTGGCCTTTTACCCGGAAGGCACCCTCACCCGCGACCCCGACATGTGGCCGATGGCCGGCAAGACCGGCGCCGCCCGCGTCGCGCTCATCACCAAGGCGCCCGTCATTCCGGTGGCCCAGTGGGGCGCGAACCTCGCGATGCCGCCGTACGCCAAGGAGAACAAGGTCCGGCTCTTCCCGCGCAAGACCCTCCAGGTGCTCGCCGGACCCCCGGTGGACCTCTCCGCCTTCTACGACCGCGACCCCACCCCGGACGTGCTCAAGGAGGTCACCGAGGTCATCATGGCCGCCATCACCGCGCTGCTGGAGGAGGTGCGGGGAGAGACCGCGCCCGAGCAGCCGTACGACCATCGCAACGCCAGGGCGGAACAGCGGCGCAAGGCCGCAGGGGAGGGCAAGAAGTGACACGTCCCGTGAAGGCGACCGTCTTCGGAACAGGCTCCTGGGGCACGGCCTTCGCCATCGTGCTCGCCGACGCCGGATGCGAGGTGACCCTCTGGGGCCGCCGGCAGGAGGTGGTCGACGCCATCAACACCGGCCGGACCAACCCGGACTACTTCCCCGACGTCGAACTCCCCTCGAACCTCCGGGCCACCACCGACCCGGCCGAGGCCGCCGCCGGCGCCGACTTCACCGTCCTCGCCGTCCCCTCCCAGACCCTGCGCGACAACCTCGCCGTCTGGACGCCCCTGCTGGCCCCCGACACGGTGCTCGTCTCCCTCATGAAGGGCATCGAACTCGGCACCGCCAAGCGGATGAGCGAGGTCATCGAGGAGGTGGCCAAGGTCCCCGCCGAGCGCATCGCCGTCGTCACCGGCCCCAACCTGGCCGCCGAGATCGCCGCCCGCCAGCCCGCCGCCTCGGTCGTCGCCTGCGTGGACGAGACCGTGGCGCAGCGCCTCCAGGCCGCCTGCCACACCCCGTACTTCCGCCCGTACACGAGCACCGACGTCACCGGCTGCGAGCTCGGCGGCGCCGTCAAGAACGTCATCGGCCTCGCCGTCGGCATCGCGGACGGCATGGGCCTGGGCGACAACACCAAGGGCTCGCTCATCACCCGCGGACTCGCCGAAGCCACCCGGCTGGGCATCGCGATGGGCGCCGACCCGCTCACCTTCTCCGGCCTCGCGGGCCTCGGCGACCTGGTCGCCACCTGCTCGTCGCCGCTCTCCCGGAACCACACCTTCGGCACCAACCTCGGCCGCGGGATGACCCTGGAGGAGACCATCGCGGTCACCAAGCAGACCGCCGAGGGCGTCAAGTCCTGCCAGTCGGTGGCCGATCTGGCCCGCCGCCACGGGGTCGACATGCCCATCACCGACACCGTGGTGGACATCGTCCACCACGGCAAGCCGACCCTGGTCGCGCTGAAGGAACTCATGAGCCGCAGCGCCAAACCGGAACGTCGCTGACTCCATTCCGGACGCATGAGCGGGTACTCTCGTGGCGATATGAGCAGCGAGAACCTCCCCCAGACCCCTGAGCAGCAGGGCCGCAAGCCCCGCGTGGCCGTCGTGTTCGGCGGCCGCAGCTCGGAACACGCCATCTCGGTCGTCACGGCGGGCGCCGTGCTGCGCTCCATCGACCGGTCCAAGTACGAGGTGCTGCCCATCGGCATCACCACGGACGGCCGATGGGCGCTGACCGCCGACGAGCCCGAGCGGATGGCCATCGCCGACCGCCGGCTCCCGAGCGTCGAGGAGCTCGCCGACTCCGAGGACGGCGCCGTCGTGCTCTCGGTCGACCCCGCGAGCCGCCAGGTCGTCTACACCGAGCCGGGCGCCGTCCCGAAGGCCCTCGGCGAGGTCGACGTCGTCTTCCCCGTCCTGCACGGCCCCTACGGCGAGGACGGCACCCTCCAGGGCCTCCTGGAGCTGTCCGGGATCCCGTACGTCGGCTCGGGCGTCCTCGCCTCGGCCGTCGGCCAGGACAAGGACTACATGAAGCGGGTGTTCACCTCCTTCGGGCTGCGCGTCGGTCCGTACGTGACCATCCGCCCGCGCGAGTGGGAAGCGGACCGGGACGCCGCCAGGGCGAAGATCCTGGACTTCGCCACCGAGCACGGCTGGCCCCTGTTCATCAAGCCCGCCCGGGCCGGCTCCTCCATCGGCATCACCAAGGTCGACGACGAATCCGGCCTGGACGCCGCCGTCAAGGAGGCCCGGCGCCACGACCCGAAGATCATCGTGGAGGCGCTGCTGCGCGGCCGCGAGATCGAGTGCGGGGTCCTGGAGTTCGAGGACGGTCCGCGCGCCAGCGTGCCCGCCGAGATCCCCCCGGTCTCCAGCCACGACTTCTACGACTTCGAGGCGAAGTACATCGACTCCGCCTCCGGGATCGTGCCCGCCCCGCTCACCCCGGAGCAGACCGCCGAGGTGCGCCGGCTCGCGATCGAGGCCTTCGAGGCCGCGTCCTGCGAGGGCCTGGTGCGCGCCGACTTCTTCCTCACCGAGGACGGCACCTTCGTCATCAACGAGATCAACACGATGCCCGGCTTCACGCCGATCTCGATGTACCCGCTGATGTGGCAGAAGACGGGCGTCGCCTACCCGGAGCTGGTGGACCGCCTGATCCAGGCCGCCCTGACCCGCTCCACCGGGCTGCGCTAGGCAAGCACGCGAAGACTCGACGACCGCCCGCCGGGATGCCCGGCGGGCGGTCGCTGTGAGTCGGAGCGGTCCTCCGGCCGGGGCCGGCGGGGAGCAGCGGGATCAGTACGAGGAGAAGCCCAGGGGAACCGTCCTGGAGATCGCCGCGGACAGCCCGACCAGCATCCCCGCGTCCGTGGCATGCTCCTTGTCGACCAGGACCTCCGTGTACGCCTTCCGCATCCCGGAGACGAAACGGAACCCCCCGTCGGACTGCTTGTCCAGCAGCCAGGCGACGTCGTTGACGTGGACGCCCTCCTGCTTCTCGTCCAGCATCTCGGGGGGCTTGGGGACGCCGCACCGCAGTACGATCGCCGAGCCGCCCCACGCGGCCGTCAGAGCGGACTCCGGATCGGTCCGGGTCCGCTCCAGACCGGCCACCGTCTCCGGAAGCTCCTCGTGCAGCGCCGCACAGAGCTCCCCGATGGCGGCGGGCGGCGTGGGCGGCGGATCCACCCGGGCCTCGGAATCGCCCGGTGAGCACGCCGCGAGGCCCAGCAGGGCCAGCGCGGCGGGCAGGGCCAGGACACGGAGGGGCCGGCGGTGAGTGGTCATCACCGGCCAAGAGTAGACGGGGGCTACAGATGGACCACCGGGCAGGTCAAGGTGCGGGTGATCCCCTCCACCTGCTGGACCCTGGCCACGACCATGCGGCCGAGCTCGTCCACGGTGTCGGCCTGGGCGCGCACGATCACGTCGTACGGGCCGGTCACGTCCTCGGCCTGGATCACCCCCGGGATCTGGCCGATGGACTCGGCGACGAACGACGCCTTGCCCACCTCGGTCTGGATAAGGATGTACGCCTGTACCACGGAACCTCCAGGGCGGCCACGAGGATCATTTCCCCTAACCTTCGGGTGGGCCCCACACGCTCGACAGGGCCGGGGGAAGAAGGGACGCCACGGTACCGCGTCGCCGTGCGCCGCGGGGAGACCTGCGGGCCCGGCGCCACGCACGGCGGGGCGTACGGAGACCAGAAGTTGACGTATCTGTTGACGGTACCCAGAGCTGTGACGGCTCGCGACCGCAAGCGGACTGGCCAAGAAGGGGCACAGCGATGAAGGGCACTGTGGGCGAGCTGGGGGAGTTCGGGCTGATCAGGGAGCTCACCTCACGGCTCACCACCACCCCGGCGGTCCGGCTCGGACCGGGCGACGACGCCGCGGTGGTGTCGGCCCCCGACCGGAGGGTCGTCGCGAGCACCGACATCCTCCTCGAGGGCCGGCACTTCCGGCGTGACTGGTCCACCGCCTACGACGTCGGCCGCAAGGCCGCCGCGCAGAACCTCGCCGACATCGCCGCCATGGGCGCGGTGCCGACCGCGCTCCTGCTCGGCCTCGTCGTCCCCGCCGAACTCCCGGTCACCTGGCCCACCGAGCTGATGGACGGCATCCGCGACGAGTGCCAGGTCGCCGGCGCGGCCGTGGTCGGCGGGGACGTGGTCCGCGGCGACGTCATCACCGTCGCCATCACCGCCCTCGGCGACCTGCGCAACCACGAGCCCGTGCTGCGCTCCGGCGCCCAGCCCGGCGACGTCGTCGCCGTCACCGGCTGGCTGGGCTGGTCCGCCGCCGGCTTCGCCGTGCTCTCGCGCGGCTTCCGCTCCCCGCGGGCGTTCGTGGAGGCCCACCGGCGCCCCGAACCGCCCTACCACGCCGGTCCCGCGGCCGCCGGGCTCGGCGCCACCGCCATGACCGACGTCAGCGACGGCCTGATCGCCGACCTCGGGCACATCGCCGAGGCCAGCAAGGTACGGATCGACCTGCACTCGGGGGCCGTCGACATCCCGACCCAGATGCACGACATCGGGCAGGCCGTCGGCGTGGACCCGCTGCAGTGGGTGCTCACCGGGGGAGAGGACCACGCGATCGTGGCGACCTTCCCGCCCGACGTGAAGCTCCCCGCCCGCTGGAAGGTCATCGGCGAGGTCCTGAACCGCTCCGCGCTGCCCCAGGTGACCGTGGACGGGGCGCCCTGGACCAGCACCGGCGGCTGGGACCACTTCGGGGCCGACCCGGCCGCCCAGGACGGCGCGCCGTGAGCACGGCCCCGCCACTGTGCCTGACCGTCGCCGGATCCGACTCCGGCGGTGGCGCGGGCATCCAGGCCGACCTCAAGACGATGCTCGCCCTCGGCGTGCACGGCATGAGCGTCGTGACGGCCGTGACGGCACAGAACTCACGCGGGGTACAGGGAGCCTGGGAGCTGCCCGCCGAGGCCGTCACGGCCCAGTACCGGGCCGTCGTGGACGACATCGGCGTCCAGGCCGTGAAGACCGGGATGCTGTCCTCGGCCCTGCTGGTGGAGACGGTGGCGGCGCTGCTCGCCGACACCCCCGCCCCGGCCGTCGTGGACCCCGTGGGCGTCTCCAAGCACGGGGACGCGCTGCTCGCCGTCTCCGCGCTGGACGCCGTACGCACGGAGCTGCTGCCGCGGGCCACCGTGGCCACGCCCAACCTGGACGAGGTGGCGCAGCTCACGGGCGTGCGGGTGGAGACCGAGGAGGACATGCGGCGGGCCGCCGACGCGATCCTCGGCTTCGGGCCCCGGTGGGCGCTGATCAAGGGCGGACACCTCGCGGCGCACGGCGACGAGGCGGTGGACCTGCTCACCGACGGCACCGAGGAGCGGTGGCTGCGCGCCCCCCGCCACGACAACCGGCACACCCACGGCACGGGCTGCACCCTCGCCAGCGCGATCGCGGCGGGCCTGGCCAAGGGCCTGGCCGTCCCGGAGGCGGTCACCGCCGCCAAGGAGTACGTCACGGGCGCCATCGCCGCCGGCTTCGCGCTCGGCGGGGGCATCGGCCCGGTGGATCACGCCTGGCGGTGCCGCTGAGCCCCGCCGGACAAGGCAAAAGGCCGGTTCACCAGAGGTGAACCGGCCTTTTTGGCAACCGGAAAGGGCTGCGCTACGACGGGAGGCGTCAGCGCGAGACCTTGCCGGCCTTGATGCACGAGGTGCAGGCGTTGAGGCGCTTCGGCGTCCCATTGACCACGGCACGGACGCGCTGGATGTTCGGGTTCCAGCGACGCGAGGTGCGGCGGTGCGAGTGGGAGATGTTGTTGCCGAAGCTCGGCCCCTTGGCGCAAACGTCGCAGTTGGCAGCCACAGGTCACTCCAAGACTTCAGATGCAATTACAGTGAAACCGGCGCACCGGAATCAGAGATCTGAAGTGGTTTGCCGGGGAATGGCCCGACTCTCGTCGGGCAACCGGAGCAGCATACAACGACTGCGTCCGTCCAAGAAAACTACCATGACCGCCGATGCCCCCGCCCCGCGCTCCGGACGTCCGGGCCGACCTTGGCTACCCTGCGGTGAACCCTGGCCCGCACGAGGAGGAACGCCCGGTGCCGCACCAGCCGCAGCCGCAGGCCCCTGACGAGCTCGACGCCGAAGCGGTGCGCACCTGGAGCTCGCTGGCCCTGGCCGCACTGGGCCGGGCCCGCGAGGACATCGACGCGATCAACGTCTACCCGGTCGCCGACGCGGACACCGGGACCAACCTCTACCTCACCGCCGAATCCGCCGACCGCGCGCTGGACGACGCCTTCACCAAGGTGACCGAGGGCACACCGCCCGCCTCGCTGGCCCACGCCGTACGGGCCTGGGCGCACGGCGCGCTCGTCGGGGCCCGGGGGAACTCCGGGACGATCCTGGCCCAGCTGCTGCGCGGAGTGGCCGACGTACTCGGCGCCGAGCCCGGGCCGGCCGGGGCCGCGGAGACCGGCTCCGGCGCGCTGCTGGCGCAGGCCCTGACCCGGGCCGCCGAGGAGGCGTACGCCGCCGTCTCGCACCCGGTGGAGGGCACCATGCTCACCGTCGCCGGCGCCGCCGCCCGGGCCGGCGAGGCCGCCGGAGCCGCCGCCGGGACCGCGGCCGACGTGGCCCGCGCCGCCTACGACGGGGCCCGCGCCGCCCTGGCCGAGACGCCCGGGCAGCTCGCCGCACTCGGCCGGGCCGGGGTGGTCGACGCCGGGGGCTGCGGGCTGGTCGCCGTACTCGGGGCGCTGTGGCAGGCGCTGTCCGGGCAGGAACCGGCCGCCGAACCCGTACGCGGCCGGGCGGTTCCCGTGCCGCAGCCCGCCGACCCCTGCGCCCAGGACGAGGAGGGGCCCGCGTACGAGGTCATCTACCTCCTGGAGGCCTCCGAGGCGGCGGTCGGCGAACTGCGCGAACGCCTCGACGGACTCGGCGACTCCCTGGTCGTGGTCGGCGGCGACGGGCTGTGGAACGTCCACGTGCACGTCGACGACCCCGGCGCTGCCGTCGAGGCCGGAGTCGTCGCCGGAAGGCCGTACCGGATACGGATCACGCACTTCGGGGACGAGCGGCGCCGGGGGCGCGGCGAGCGCGCCCAGCGGGCCGTGGTCGCCGTGGTCCCCGGCGAGGGACTGGCCGGGCTGTGCGGGGAGGCGGGAGCCACCGCCGTGCTCGTGCGCTCCGGAGAGGTCCCCGCCGTCCCCGAACTGCTCGACGCCGTCCGCCGGGCCCACGCCCGCGAGGTGGTCCTGCTGCCGGGCGGCGCCGAGCTGCGCGCCGCCGCGGCCGCCGCGGCCGAACAGGCCCGCGCCGAGGGGGTGCGGGTGGCCGTGATCCCCACCCGCTCCGCGGTCCAGGTGCTGGCCGCCCTCGCCGTGCACGACCCGGACGGCAGCTTCGACGAGGACGTGGTCGCGATGACGGCGGCGGCCGGCGCCACCCGGTACGGGGAACTGGCCGTCGCCGAACGGCAGTCCTTCACCTCCGCCGGCATCTGCCAGGCCGGCGACGTGCTCGGCCTCATCGACGGGGACGTCGCCGTGATCGGCGCGGACCTGGCCGAGACCGCCGAGGCGGTTCTGGAACGCATGCTCGGCTCCGGCGGCGAACTCGTCACCCTGGTCCTCGGACCCGAGGTGGCGGACGCGCTCGCCGAGCGCCTGGAGGCGTACGTCCAGCACGGCCACCTGGCCGTGGACACCGTGACCTACCGGGGCGGCCGGTACTCGGCGCCGCTCCTCATCGGGGTGGAATAGCGGGCTTGTCAGCGCCATGGTGTGCAATGGAACACGTGCCCGCGCTCGACGAAGACCTCAAGAAGACGCTCGGACCCGCCACCGCCAAGGTGCTGGCCGAGCAGCTCGGCCTGCACACGGCCCTGGACCTGCTCCACCACTACCCGCGGCGGTACGCCGAGCGCGGTGAGCTGACCTCGCTGGCCGAGCTCGCCGACCAGATCGACGAGCACGTGACCGTCGTCGCGCAGGTCGCCGACGCCCGGATCCTCACCTTCAACGGGGGCCGCGGCAAGCGCCTGGAGGTGACCATCACCGACGGCAGCGGCCGCCTCCAGCTGGTCTTCTTCGGCGCCGGCGTCCACAAGCCGCACAAGGACCTGCTGCCCGGCAGCCGCGCGATGTTCGCCGGCAAGGTCTCCAAGTTCAACCACAAGCTCCAGCTCGCCCACCCCGCGTACGAGCCGCTCGGCGCGGACGCCTCCGACCGGGACGCCGCCACCGCCTTCGCGAGCCAGCTCATCCCGATCTACCCGGCCTGCGCGAAGCTGGAGTCCTGGAAGATCGCCAAATGCGTGGACGCGGTGCTGCCCAGCGCCCGGGAGGTGGTGGACCCGCTGCCGCCCGCCCTGCGCGAGGGCCGCGGGCTGGTCCCGCTCACCGAGGCCCTGCTGAAGATCCACCGGCCCGCCACCAAGGCCGACATCGAGGACGCCCGCATGCGCCTGAAGTGGGACGAGGCCTTCGTCCTCCAGGTCGCCCTCGCCCGCCGCCGTCACGCCGACGCCCAGCTCCCGGCGGTCCCCCGCCGTCCCGCGCCCGGCGGCCTCCTCGACTCCTTCGACGCGAAGCTCCCCTTCACCCTCACCGACGGTCAGCGCACCGTCTCGAAGGAGATCTTCGACGACCTCGCCACCAGCCACCCCATGCACCGCCTCCTCCAGGGCGAGGTCGGAAGCGGAAAGACGATGGTGGCCCTGCGGGCCATGCTGGCCGTCGTGGACTGCGGCGGGCAGGCGGCGATGCTCGCGCCCACCGAGGTCCTCGCGCAGCAGCACCACCGGTCCATCGTCGAGATGATGGGCGAGCTCGCCGAGGGCGGCATGCTCGGCGGCTCCGACCAGGGCACCAAGGTCGTGCTCCTCACCGGGTCGATGGGGATGCCCGCGCGCCGCCAGGCCCTGCTGGACCTGGTCACCGGCGAGGCCGGGATCGTGATCGGCACGCACGCGCTGATCGAGGACAAGGTGCAGTTCCACGACCTCGGGCTGGTGGTGGTGGACGAACAGCACCGCTTCGGCGTGGAGCAGCGCGACGCCCTCCGGTCCAAGGGGAAGCAGCCCCCGCACCTGCTGGTGATGACCGCGACCCCGATCCCGCGCACGGTCGCCATGACCGTCTTCGGCGACCTGGAGACCTCCGTCCTCGACCAGCTGCCCGCCGGGCGCTCGCCGATCGCCACCCACGTGGTGCCCGCCAAGGACAAGCCGCACTTCCTCGCCCGCGCCTGGGAACGGGTCCGCGAGGAAGTCGACAAGGGCCACCAGGCGTACGTGGTGTGCCCGCGCATCGGCGACGGCGAGGACGAGCCCAAGAAGAAGGCGGCCGAGGAGGACGGGGACAAGCGGCCCCCGCTGGCCGTGCTGGAGATCGCCGAGCAGCTCGCCCGCGGCCCGCTCGCCGGGCTGTCCGTGGAGGTGCTGCACGGCCGGATGGACCCGGCCGACAAGGACGACGTCATGCGGCGCTTCGCCGCGGGCGAGGTCAAGGTGCTCGTCGCGACCACCGTCATCGAGGTCGGTGTGAACGTCCCGAACTCCACCGTCATGGTGATCATGGACGCGGACCGGTTCGGCGTCTCCCAGCTCCACCAGCTGCGCGGCCGCGTCGGCCGCGGCTCCGCGCCCGGACTGTGCCTGCTGGTCAGCGAGATGCACGAGGCCAGCCCCGCCCGGGCCCGGCTGGCCGCCGTCGCCGCCACCCTCGACGGCTTCGAGCTCTCCCGCATCGACCTGGAGCAGCGCCGGGAGGGCGACGTGCTCGGCCAGGCCCAGTCGGGCGTGCGCTCCTCGCTGCGCATGCTCGCCGTCATCGAGGACGAGGAGGTCATCGCCCAGGCCCGCGAGGAGGCCACCCGCGTCGTCGCCGAAGACCCCGCGCTGGAGCGGCTGCCGGGCCTGCGGACCGCGCTGGACGCCCTGCTCGACACCGAGCGCGAGCAGTACCTGGAGAAGGGCTGAGCGGCACGACCTATCGTTGGAGTGCCGCGGCAGCCCCGCGGCGCCCCCTACCGCCGGACCGAAGGACCCCAGATGACCCGCGTGATCGCCGGCAGCGCCGGCGGGCGACGGCTGGCCGTGCCCCCCGGCACCGGCACCCGCCCGACCTCGGACCGGATGCGCGAAGGCCTCTTCTCCACCTGGGAGTCGCTGCACGGCGTGGAGGGGGCGCGGGTGCTCGACCTGTACGGCGGCTCCGGCGCCGTCGGCCTGGAATCGCTCTCCCGGGGCGCGGCCCACACCCTGCTCGTCGAGTCCGACGCCAAGGCCGCCAAGGCGATCCGGGACAACATCAGGACGCTGGGCCTGCCCGGCGCGGAGTTCCGCGCGGGCAAGGCGGAGCAGATCGTGGCGGCCAGGGCCGCCGGGGACCCGTACGACATCGTCTTCCTGGACCCGCCGTACGCCGTGGACAGCGCCGACCTGCGGGAGATCCTCCTCACACTCCGGTCCAATGGCTGGATCACCGGCGATGCGCTCGTCACCGTGGAGCGCAGCACCAGGAGTGGTGCCTTCCCGTGGCCCGAGGGCTTCGAGCCGCTCCGGTCGCGCAAGTACGGCGAGGGCACTCTGTGGTACGGCCGCGCCGCCTTCACCAGCGAAGACTCATGAACGAGGGAGTTCAGTTGCGCCGCGCCGTCTGTCCGGGGTCCTTCGATCCCATCCACAACGGACACCTCGACATCATCGGACGCGCCTCCCGGCTCTACGACGTCGTGCACGTTGCCGTGATGATCAACAAGTCGAAGCAGAGCCTGTTCACCGTCGAGGAGCGGATCGAGCTGATCCGCGAGGCGACCGCCGGCTACGGCAACATCCAGGTCGAGTCCTTCCACGGCCTCCTCGTCGACTTCTGCAAGCAGCGCGACATCCCGGCCATCGTCAAGGGCCTGCGCGCGGTCAGCGACTTCGACTACGAGCTCCAGATGGCGCAGATGAACATGGGCCTGTCGGGCGTCGAGACGCTGTTCGTCCCGACCATCCCCACCTACAGCTTCCTGTCCTCCTCGCTGGTCAAGGAGGTCGCGGCCTGGGGAGGCGACGTCGCCCACCTGCTGCCGGCGCACGTGCACGCGGCCCTTCTGGAGCGGCTGCGCAACCGCTGACCGACTGACGGGCCGTCAGGCAGTGTCGGGCGCCCGCCCGGTGGCCTTACAGTCGTCCCGTCCGTCTCAGGAACCGCCCGAGGCCGAGAGAGTGCGAGCCCCCATGGACGTGCAGAAGAAGCTCGACGAGATCGTCGCGGCCGTCGGCGGCGCCCGGTCCATGCCCATGTCGGCCTCCTGCGTGATCAACCGCGCAGAGCTGCTCGCCCAGCTCGAAGAGGTGCGCCAGGCGCTCCCCGGCTCGCTCGCGCAGGCTCAGGAGCTCATCGGCGGGCGTGAGCAGATGGTCGAGGAGGCCCGCCGGGAGGCGGAGCGGATCATCGACGCCGCCCACAACCAGCGCGGTTCGCTGATCTCCGACACCGAGATCGCGCGGCGCTCCCAGGCCGAGGCGGACCGGATCCTCGAGGAGGCCCGCCGCGAGGCCGAGGAGATCCGGGCGGAGGCCGACGACTACGTCGACAGCAAGCTGGCCAACTTCGAGGTCGTGCTGACCAAGACCATCGGTTCGGTGGACCGCGGCCGGGAGAAGCTGCTGGGCCGCGGCCCTGGCCTGGACGATCAGGGCTACCGGGACCCCGACTACGACGAGGCGCCCGAGCGCAGCCACGACCCCGAGACGCAGCGGCAGCAGGCGGACGCGTACGTGGACACGAAGCTGGCGACCTTCGAGGCGGTGCTGACCAAGACCCTGGAGGCCGTGGGCCGCGGCCGCCAGAAGCTGCTGGGCCGGGTCCCGTCGGACGACCTGGGCGTGCACATGGCCGCCCAGGACGCGTCCGGCGGCCAGGCCTCGCGCTCCGCGAGCGACTCGGACTTCCTGGCGGGCCTGGCCGAGCCGGAGCCGCCGCACGCGCCGGCGCCGATCCCGGCCCAGGCCGAGCCCGTGTACGACTCGTACGCCTACCAGCAGCCCGCCGCCCAGCAGCAGGACGCGTACTCCTACCAGGACCCGTACGGCGGCTACCAGCAGCAGCCCGACCCCTACGCGGCCTACCAGCAGCAGCCGGACCCCTATGCCGCGTACCAGCAGCAGCCGCAGGCGCAGCAGCCCTCGCTCGACGAGACCAGCCTCTTCGACACGAGCATGATCAACCTGGACCAGCTGCGCCAGTACGAACAGGGCCGCTAGCACCGGATTGGGCGCTGGGCGTCGCGCCGGGTATCCTGGCTCTTCGGTCGCGCGTATGCACCGCGATCCGTGCTGCCCTTACGTGCGGCTAACTAGCAGCATTCTTTGATCTTCAGCGATCTGTGAAAGCAGGAACGGCCCTGAATACCCGCCTCGACCACCGCAACCCGCTCGTGTTCGACACGCACGAGCTGGGTCGGCGTCCTGGTGCCATGCAGCGGCTGTCCCGTGAGATCGCGGCACCGGCGGACCTCGGTCTCGCCGGCGTCATCTGGGTGCCGGAAGGCAGCCCGCTGAAGCTCAAGCTCCGCCTGGAGTCGGTCATGGAAGGGGTGCTTGTCACAGGCACCGCCCGTGCATCGGCCGTGGGGGAGTGCGTAAGGTGTCTGGAGTCCGTCGAGCGCGAGCTCAAGGCGGACTTCCAGGAGATGTTCTCGTACCCTGACGCCGACGACCGGAGCCGCTCCAAGGCGGAACCGGCCGACGACGCCGAGGACGACGAGGACACGCTCTTCCTCGAGGACGGTTTGTTCGACCTCGAACCCGTGCTGCGCGACGTGGTGGTGCTCGCACTGCCGCTGCAGCCGGTGTGCCGGGAGGACTGTCTCGGACTGTGCCCCGACTGCGGGCTCAGCCTGAACGACGACCCGGACCACCACCATGACGCCGTCGACATCCGTTGGGCGGCATTGCAAGGACTCGTCGTGACCGATCAGGACGACGAGAAGGACAACATGAGCGGCACTGCCTCTGACGGAGTTCAGGGCGCCGCCGAGAAGCAGGAGAAGTAGCCGTGGCTGTTCCGAAGCGGAAGATGTCGCGCAGCAACACGCGCCACCGCCGGTCGCAGTGGAAGGCTGCGGTCCCCACCCTGGTTTCGTGCGAGCGTTGCCAGGAGCCGAAGCTCCAGCACATTGCGTGCCCGAGCTGCGGCACCTACAACAAGCGCCAGGTCCTCGAGGTCTGAGCGGCTGGTGAGAGGCGCAATGTCTGAGCTGTCCAACGCTGAGAAGCAGGCAGACAGTAACAACGCGGCCTCGTCCCACACGCTTCTGGAAGGGCGGCTCGGGTATCAACTCGAGTCCGCCCTTCTGGTGCGTGCACTGACCCACCGCTCGTACGCGTACGAGAACGGCGGTCTGCCCACCAACGAACGCCTGGAGTTCCTCGGGGACTCCGTGTTGGGCCTGGTGGTCACGGACACGCTGTACACGACCCACCCCGATCTTCCCGAAGGCCAGCTGGCCAAGCTTCGGGCCGCGGTGGTCAACTCGCGCGCACTGGCGGAGGTCGGGCGCGGCCTCGACCTCGGCTCCTTCATCCGGCTCGGCCGGGGTGAAGAGGGCACGGGCGGCCGGGACAAGGCCTCCATCCTCGCGGACACCCTTGAAGCGGTGATCGGCGCGGTCTACCTCGACCAGGGCCTCGACGCGGCCTCGGAGCTGGTTCACCGGCTCTTCGACCCGCTCATCGAGAAGTCCTCGAACCTCGGGGCCGGCCTGGACTGGAAGACCAGTCTCCAGGAGCTCACGGCGGCCGAAGGTCTTGGCGTACCGGAATATCTGGTCACCGAGACCGGTCCGGACCACGAGAAGACCTTCACTGCTGCCGCTCGCGTCGGTGGTGTCTCGTACGGCACCGGCACCGGCCGCAGCAAGAAGGAAGCGGAGCAGCAAGCCGCGGAGTCCGCCTGGCGCGGCATCCGCACCGCGGCGGACGAGCGGATCGCGGCGGCTGCCGCGGCCGCCGCCGCTCCGGCCGAGGTCCCGGCTCCGGCCGTGGCCGAGGACGGCGGGGTGCCGACGCCCGCCGATCCGGCGCCGGACGCCTGACCCTTCCTTCCGGAAGTGCCCGCCCGCCCCTGCCGCGCAGGGGCGGGCGATTCCGTTGACAGGGGGCCGGTACGCTCGCCGGGAGCGTCCAGATCCGCGTCCCCGGAGGTGCACCGTGCCCGAGCTGCCCGAAGTCGAAGTCGTGCGGCGGGGGCTGGAGCGCTGGGTGGCCGGGCGGACGATCGAGGCCGTCGAGGTCCTGCACCCGCGGGCCGTGCGCCGCCACCCGGGCGGCGCGGCCGACTTCGCGGACCGGCTGCGCGGGGAGACCCTCGGAGTGCCGCAGCGGCGCGGGAAGTACCTGTGGCTGCCGCTGGAGGGGCGGGACCTGTCCGTGCTCGGGCACCTCGGGATGAGCGGGCAGCTGCTGGTGCAGCCGCAGGACGCCCCCGACGAGAAGCACCTGCGGATCCGCGTGCGGTTCACCGATTCCGACGGCGGCTCGGCCGCGGGTGCGGCCGGGACGGAGCTGCGCTTCGTGGACCAGCGGACCTTCGGCGGGCTCTCGCTGCACGACAACACGGCCGACGGGCTGCCGGACGTCATCGCGCACATCGCCCGGGACCCGCTCGACCCGCTCTTCGACGAGGGGGCGTACCACCTCGCGCTGCGCGCCAAGCGGACCACCGTCAAGCGGGCGCTGCTGGACCAGTCCCTGATCAGCGGGGTCGGCAACATCTACGCCGACGAGGCGCTGTGGCGCGCCAGACTGCACTACGAGCGACCCACCGCCAACCTCACGCGCCCCCGGAGTACCGAACTCCTCGGCCACGTCCGGGACGTCATGAACGCCGCTCTCGCGGTAGGCGGCACCAGCTTCGACAGCCTGTACGTCAACGTCAACGGCGAGTCGGGCTACTTCGACCGCTCGCTCGACGCCTACGGGCGCGAGGACGAGCCGTGCCGGCGCTGCGGCACCCCGATGCGCCGCCGCCCGTGGATGAACCGGTCGAGCTACTTCTGCCCGCGCTGTCAGAGGCCGCCGCGCGTGGTGTCGTAGGCCTCGCGGGCGCTGAGCACCGCGGGCATGTTGCCCTCGAGGCAGTGGATGAGCGCGAGCAGCCGCTCCGCGACCTCCCTGCCGAGCGGGGTCAGCTCGTAGTCGACGCGCGGCGGGTTCGTGGGCTGGGCCTCGCGGTTGACTATGCCGTCGCGCTCCAGTGCGTGGAGGGTCTGCGAGAGCATCTTCTCGCTGACGCCCTCCACCCGGCGGCGCAGTTCGTTGAAGCGGCAGGGGCCTTCGCGCAGGGCGCCCACGGTGAGGCTGCCCCAGCGGCCGGTGACGTGTTCCAGCGTCTCGCGGGACGGGCAGGCACGCGCGAAGACGTCGAACGGTTGCTCGGTCCCGGCGGCTTCGGTTCGGACAGGGGTCTCCATAGGAAGAGCGTACTCCTCCGCAGCGCTAACTAGAGGGTTGCGCTTTCCAAAAGTTAGTGCTTCTCTGGGTGTCGTCACAGTCCTGCTCCCACCGCACCGCGCTCGGCGCGACGGGGGAGTTTCCTGAGGGAGAGCACCTTGTCCGGTATCGCGCACACCCCCGTCGTCTCGATCGCCTACCACTCCGGCTACGGCCACACCGCCGTGATCGCCGAGGCGGTGCGCAGTGGCGCCGCCGACGCGGGCGCGACCGTCCACCTGATCAAGGTCGACGAGATCGACGACGCGCAGTGGGAGCTGCTCGACGCGTCCGACGCGATCGTCTTCGGCTCCCCGACCTACATGGGCACCGCCTCCGGCGCCTTCCACGTCTTCGCGGAGGCCACCTCGAAGCGCTGGTTCGGCGACGTGTGGCAGGACAAGGTCGCCGCCGGCTTCACGAACTCCGCGTCCAAGAGCGGCGACAAGCTGCACACCCTGCAGTTCTTCCAGATCCTCGCCGCCCAGCACGGCATGAGCTGGGTCAACCTGGGTCTGAAGCCGGGCTGGAACAGCAGCACCGCCTCGGAGAACGACCTCAACCGCCTCGGCGTCTTCGCCGGCGCCGCCGCCCAGAGCAACTCGGACGAGGGTGCGGACGCCGTCCACAAGGCCGACATCGCGACCGCCGAGCACCTGGGCCGCCGCGTCGCCGAGCAGACCCGCATCGTGATCGCGGGCCGCGCGGCCCTGGCCGCCGTCGGGGCCTGAGCCTTCTAGAAGCCGAAGTCCTGGGTCCACCACGGGCCGCCGTCCGCGAAGTGGGCGCCGACGCCCAGCGTGCGGAACTCGCAGTTGAGGATGTTCGCCTTGTGGCCCGGGCTGTTCATCCAGGCCCTCATCACGGCCTCGGCGTCACCCTGGCCGCGGGCGATGTTCTCGCCGCCGAGGCCGGCGATGCCGGCCTTCGCGGCGCGGTCCCACGGGCTGTTGCCGTCGGGGTCGTCATGGCTGAAGAAGCCCCGGGTCGCCATGTCCTTGCTGAAGGCTCCGGCCAGCGTCGCGAGCGGCGGGTTGGCCCGGACCGGACCGCACCCGGCCATCGCGCGCTCCTGGTTCACCAGGGCGACCACGGCGGCCTCCTCGGCCGAGTGACCGTCCAGGTCCGGCCGGGGCGCGGGGGTGGCCGGCTTCGAGGGCTCCGGGGCCGGCTTGGAAGGCGCCGGAACCGGCTTCTTCTCCGGGGCCTTGGTGGCGGGAGCGGGCTTGGCCGCGGGCGGGGTGCTCGGCGCGGCGGACGCGGCGGCGCTCGGCGAGGCGGCGGCGCTCGGCGAGGCGGAGGGGGAGGGTGAGGACGAAGGGGTCGGCGAGGCCGACGGGGAAGGTGAGGCCGAGGGGGTCTTGGACGGGGAACCGGAGGCGGTGCCCGTGCCGGCGCGGCCGGACAGGCTGGCGAGTCCGCCCGGCTGCTCGGCCGCGGAGTCCGCAGGGGGCGAGGCCTTGGCCTTGGCCGCGGGGGTGGCGTCCGTACCCGTACCGCTGACGCCCACATAGGGGAACGAGGCGCCGACCGGCACCACGCCGGTGGTCACGGCCGCCGTACCGAGGGCCACGGCCACCGATACGGCCAGCAGGCTGGTGCGCAGGACGGTGCCGCGCTTGCCGCCGCCGCGCGGCGCGGCGTTGAGTCGGTGGCGTCCCATCGCTTCGTTCCTTCCTTGCCGGATCAAGATCGTCCCTTACTCACCCAAATGGGTGAGTTCATTGCTGCGCGACTGTACGCCATGGGGCCAAGGGGCGATGTGTCCGGAAAGTGATCGCCCGGTTAGCGTTCACGCATGAACGAAGATGTCCGTCTGACCGCCTGGGTGCGCGGCCGTGTGCAGGGAGTGGGCTTCCGCTGGTTCACCAGGGAGAACGCCTTGGAGATCGGGGGCGTCGTCGGCTTCGCGCTCAACCTCGACGACGGGCGGGTACAGGTGGTCGCCGAAGGTCAACGTGAGAATTGCCACCGGCTGCTCGACTGGCTGCGCTCCGCCGACACGCCCGGCAGGGTGGACGGAGTGACAGAGATCTGGGGCACACCGCGCGGTGGCTACGACGGATTCGGGATGCGGTGATCGATCGACTGATCATGAACTCATCACACCTCTGATCGTCCGCACACGGTCGGAACTGCGCGTTCGTCGCCCACGCGTTGCCGAGGGGGGAGAACCGTGGAAGGCTCGGAGATGAGGATGATCTCCACGTGCCCAGCCGGGGCCGGAACGCCCACCGATACGGGGTGTGATCGTGTTGACCGTCAAACATTTTGGTGAGACGCTGGAAGCCCCCCGCACCTGAGCTGTTTGGCAGTGTTGGCAGTAGTAAGCGCAGTGACTGTCAGTCGCTGCCGGACATCCGCGGGTGCGATTCCCTCACGACCCACACCGCTTCGGTCGGTCACTCAGTGTGGAGGACCATCCATCATGGCAAAGGCGCTTCTCGGTTACGTCGGCGGTTCCGATCCGCGACTCCTCGCCGAGATGCGACGGCTTCAGCAGCGCGTCCAGGACCTCGAGTCCGAGCTCGTACGGATTCAGTCCGAAAATGACGCGCTGAACGCGGCCGCCGCTCAGCACGACGGAGACTCGCTGCTGGACCGCATCGACATCGACGTACCCCAGGCGGAGCCTGCGCTCACCTGATCCGCGCTACTCGTCGCTCGACTCCAGCCCCGTCAGATCTGCAAGGGACGCTTCGGCGTCCCTTCTTTCTTTCTTCGGCCCTTCCCCCGCCCCCCTCTGAGCCCCTCCCGCCATGACCTCCGCACCGCGGACCAGAGGGCCAGGTGGGGGGCGTGATGCCTTTAGCGTCAGTGGTGCCCTGCACCTTCATGGGTGAAACCGAACGTGAAAGGTAGAGTCCGGCGGCGTGCACCTCAAGTCCCTGACCCTGCGTGGCTTCAAGTCCTTCGCCTCCGCCACCACCCTGCGCTTCGAACCCGGCATCACGTGCGTCGTGGGTCCGAACGGCTCGGGCAAGTCCAATGTGGTGGACGCGCTGTCCTGGGTCATGGGGGAGCAGGGGGCCAAGTCCCTGCGCGGCGGGAAGATGGAGGACGTCATCTTCGCCGGGACCACCGGCCGGCCGCCGCTCGGGCGCGCCGAGGTGTCCCTGACGATCGACAACTCCGACGGCGCGCTGCCCATCGACTACGCCGAAGTCACCATCACCCGGATCATGTTCCGCGGCGGCAGCAGCGAGTACCAGATCAACGGTGACACCTGCCGCCTGCTGGACATCCAGGAGCTGCTCTCCGACTCCGGCATCGGCCGAGAGATGCACGTCATCGTCGGCCAGGGCCAGCTGGACTCCGTCCTGCACGCCGACCCCATGGGCCGCCGCGCCTTCATCGAGGAGGCGGCGGGCGTACTGAAGCACCGCAAGCGCAAGGAGAAGGCGCTGCGCAAGCTCGACGCGATGCAGGCCAATCTCGCGCGCGTGCAGGACCTCAACGACGAGCTGCGCCGGCAGCTCAAACCCCTGGGCCGGCAGGCCGCGGTCGCCCGGCGGGCCGCCGTGATCCAGGCGGACCTGCGCGACGCGCGGCTGCGGCTGCTCGCCGACGACCTGGTCACGCTGCGGCGGGCGCTGGACGCGGAGATCGCCGACGAGGCGGCCCTCAAGGAGCGCAAGGAGGCCGCCGAGGCCCAGCTGGCGCTCGCGCTGCGGCGCGAGGCCGAGCTGGAGGAGGCGGTACGGGAGCTCGCGCCGCGGCTGCAGCGGGCCCAGCAGACCTGGTACGAGCTGTCACAGCTCGCCGAACGGGTCAGGGGCACCGCGTCCCTGGCGGACGCGCGGGTCAAGAGCGCGACGGCCCCGGTGGAGGACGAGCGCAGGGGCCGCGACCCGGAGGACCTGGAACGGGAGGCCGCACGGATCCGCGAGCAGGAGGCGGAACTGGCGGCGGCGCTGGAGGCGGCCTCGCGGGCACTGGAGGACACCGCCGAGCACCGGGCCGAGCTGGAGCGGGCGCTGGCCGAGGAGGAGCGGCGGCTGCGGGACGCCGCGAGAGCCATCGCCGACCGGCGCGAGGGGCTGGCCCGGCTGACGGGGCGGCTCGGCGCGGCCCGCTCCCGCGCGGGGGCGGCGCAGGCGGAGATCGACCGCCTCGTCGCGGCGCGGGACGGGGCGCAGTCCCGGGCCGCCGCGGCGCAGGCGGAGTACGAGGCACTGGCGGAGGAGGTCGGCGGGCTCGACGAGCCGTCGGCGGACACGGACCACGAGGCGGCGCGGGCGGAGCTGGCGGAGGCCGAGGCGGGCCTGTCCGCCGCGCGCGACGCGCTGTCGGCGGCGGAACGCTCACGGGCGGCGGTGTCGGCGCGCCGGGACGCGCTGGCGATGGGACTGCGCCGCAAGGACGGTACGGGGGCGCTGCTCGCGGCCCGGGAGAAGCTGGCCGGGCTGCTCGGGCCGGCGGCGGAGCGGCTGACGGTGACGCCGGGCTGTGAAGCCGCCGTGGCCGCTGCGCTGGGCTCGGCGGCGGATGCGCTGGCGGTGTCCTCCCCGGGTGCGGCGGCCGAGGCGATCCGTCACCTCCGCGCCACGGACGCGGGCCGCGCCACCCTCCTGATCACCCCGCCCGCCCCGACCGCACCCCCGTCCGTCCCGCCCCAGACGGCCGACCTCGCGGGTCTGTCGGCCGTATCGGACCAGACGGCCGACCTCGCGGGTCTGGCAGCCGTCCGGGGCCGGGCCGCCGACCCGGCGGGGCTGTCGGGGGCGCCGGGGCCGGGATCGGCTTCCGCCGCGGAGCCGGGCGCCCAGCTGCCCGGGCAGGCTCCGGCCGGGGGAGGCGTCCCCCACCCCGCCCCTTCCCGAGACCGGGCCCTGCCCGGACCCGCTCCTCATACGCCGGACGGGCTGCAGAACCCAGCCCCGCCGGCGATTGACGCGCCGGGTGCGGTGCGGAGCCCCGGGGGCTGGGCCGCGGGCGAGGGGGTGCCCGCGGCGCGGCTGGTCGACGGGGACGACGAGGCGCGGCGGGCGGCCGCCTGGGTACTGCGCGACCACGTCGTCGTCGGCACGCTCGACGCCGCCGAGGCCCTCGTCGCGGCGCGACCCGACGCGGTGGCCGTGACCCTCGACGGAGACGTGCTCGGGGCGCACCTCGCGCACGGCGGCTCCGCCGGGGCGCCCAGCCTGATCGAGGTCCAGGCCGCCGTCGACGAGGCCGCGGCGGAGCTGACCGAGCTGGAGGAGCGCTGCGCGGAACTGGCCGCGGCCCAGACGGCCGCCCAGTCCCGCCGCCGGGACGCGGCCGCCCTGGTCGACGAGCTCGCCGAGCGCCGCCGCGCCGCGGAGCAGGCCCGCGCCGGGGTCGCGCAGCAGCTCGGGCGCCTCGCCGGGCAGGCGAAGGGGGCCGCCGGCGAGGCCGAGCGCAGCGCCGCCGCGGCGGCCAAGGCCCAGGACGCGCTGGAGCAGGCGCTGGCCGACGTCGAGGAGTGCGCGGAAAGGCTCGCGACGGCCGAGGAACTGCCGGTGGAGGAGGAGCCGGACAGCTCCCGCCGGGACCGGCTCGCGGCCGACGGGGCCAACGCCCGGCAGACCGAGATGGAGGCCAGGCTGCAGCTGCGGACCCACGAGGAGCGGGTCAGGGGACTGGCCGGCCGGGCCGACTCCCTCGACCGCGCGGCCCGGGCGGAACGCGAGGCCCGGACCCGCGCCGAGCGGCGCCGGGCGCGGCTTCGGCACGAGGCGGAAGTGGCCCGGGCGGTGGCCGACGGCTCCCGGCAGCTCCTCGCGCACGTGGAGGTCTCGCTGCGGCGGGCCGACGAGGAGCGCGGCGCGGCCGAACGGGCGAAGGGCCTGCGCGAGCGGGAGCTCGGCGAGGCGCGCAACCGCGGCCGGGAACTGAAGGGGGAGCTCGACAAGCTCACCGACTCCGTCCACCGGGGCGAGGTGCTCGGCGCCGAGCAGCGGCTGCGCATCGAGGCGGTGGAGGCGAGGGCGCTGGAGGAGTTCGGCATGGAGTCCGCCGGGCTCGTCGCCGAGTACGGCCCCGACCAGCCGGTGCCGCCGTCCCCGCCCGCCGAGGGCGAGGAGCTGCCCGAGGACCCGGAGCACCCGCGCAACCGGCCCGGCCCGTTCGTCCGCGCCCAGCAGGAGAAGCGGCTCAGGGCGGCCGAACGCGCCTACCAGCAGCTCGGCAAGGTCAATCCGCTCGCGCTGGAGGAGTTCGCCGCGCTGGAGGAGCGCCACCAGTTCCTCAGCGAGCAGCTGGAGGACCTCCGCAAGACGCGAGCCGATCTCCTTCAAGTGGTGAAGGAGGTCGACGAGCGTGTCGAGCAGGTGTTCACCGAGGCCTACCGGGACACGGCCCGGGAGTTCGAGGGGGTGTTCTCGCGGCTGTTCCCCGGCGGCGAGGGCCGGCTGATCCTGACCGACCCCGACAACATGCTGGCCACCGGCGTCGACGTCGAGGCCCGCCCGCCGGGCAAGAAGGTCAAGCGGCTGTCGCTGCTCTCCGGCGGCGAGCGCTCGCTGACCGCCGTTGCCCTGCTGGTGTCCATCTTCAAGGCGCGCCCCAGCCCGTTCTACGTGATGGACGAGGTCGAGGCCGCGCTCGACGACACCAACCTGCAGAGGCTGATCCGGATCATGGAGGAGCTCCAGGAGAGCTCGCAGCTGATCGTGATCACGCACCAGAAGCGGACGATGGAGGTCGCGGACGCCCTGTACGGCGTCTCGATGCAGGGAGACGGGGTCTCCAAGGTCATCAGTCAGCGTCTGCGCTGACCCGTTCACTTCAGGAAGTGAACGCTGTGGCTCTCTTCACTCAGGCTTGGCGGTTTTTCGTCGGCTATTGACTTCAGAAAGTGAAGCCATAAGCTCTGCTTGCCGTGTCCGACGTTCAGGTGGTGGTGAGCAGTTTGCTGTGCGCCACTGGAGGAACACGCGTACCGACGTACACCCCCACACCGCCCGCCGTCGGCGTCGGGCCCAGGAGCACACCTTGACCAGCACAGCGAACGCACCCGCGTCCGGCAGTGGCCGGGAGGCACGCCCCGACCACCTCGGGCGCGTCGTCTTCATCGCCGCGGCCGCGGCGATGGGCGGTTTCCTCTTCGGCTACGACAGCTCCGTCATCAACGGCGCGGTCGTCGCCATCCGCGAACGGTTCGACGTCGGGTCCGCGGCGCTCGCCCAGGTGATCGCCGCCGCCCTGATCGGCTGCGCGCTCGGCGCCGCCACCGCCGGCCGCATCGCTGACCGGATCGGCCGAATCCGCTGCATGCAGATCGCCGCCCTCCTCTTCACCGCGAGCGCCATCGGTTCGGCCCTCCCCTTCGCCCTGTGGGACCTGGCCATGTGGCGCGTCATCGGCGGCTTCGGCATCGGCATGGCCTCCGTCATCGGCCCCGCCTACATCGCCGAGGTCTCCCCGGCCGCCTACCGCGGCCGTCTCGCCTCCTTCCAGCAGGCCGCCATCGTCACCGGCATCGCCGTCTCCCAGCTCGTCAACTGGGGCATCCTCAACATCGCCGACGGCGACCAGCGCGGCGAGGTCGCCGGCCTGGAGGCCTGGCAGTGGATGCTCGGCATCATGGTCATCCCGGCCGTGATCTACGGGCTGATGTCCTTCGTCATCCCGGAGTCCCCCCGCTACCTGATCTCCGTCGGGCGCACCGAGCAGGCCAAGAAGGTGCTGCGCGAGGTCGAGGGCTCGAAGATCGACATCGACGCCCGCGCCGCCGAGATCGACCGGGCCATGCGCTCCGAGCAGAAGTCCACCTTCAAGGACCTGCTCGGCGGCCGCTTCGGCTTCCTGCCGATCGTCTGGATCGGCATCGGGCTCTCCGTCTTCCAGCAGCTCGTCGGCATCAACGTGATCTTCTACTACAGCTCCTCGCTGTGGCAGTCCGTCGGCATCGACCCGTCCAGCTCGTTCTTCTACTCCTTCACCACGTCGATCATCAACATCATCGGCACGGTGATCGCGATGGTCCTCGTCGACCGGCTGGGTCGCAAGCCGCTCGCCCTCATCGGTTCCGCGGGCATGGCGATCTCCCTCGGCGTCTGCGCGTGGGCGTTCTCGTACAAGGAGGGCAGCGGCGACAACATCACCATCCCCGACACCCAGGGCACGATCGCGCTGATCGCCGCGCACTCCTTCGTGCTCTTCTTCGCCCTCTCCTGGGGCGTGGTGGTCTGGGTGCTGCTCGGCGAGATGTTCCCGAACCGGATCCGGGCCGCGGCGCTCGGTGTCGCCGCGGCGGCCCAGTGGATCGCCAACTGGGTCATCACCGTCACGTTCCCGTCGCTCTCGGACTGGAACCTGTCCGGCGCGTACGTGATCTACACGTTCTTCGCCCTGCTCTCGATCCCGTTCATC
This sequence comes from Streptomyces sp. NPDC046308, assembly GCF_055588065.1. NCBI lineage: Bacteria > Bacillati > Actinomycetota > Actinomycetes > Kitasatosporales > Streptomycetaceae > Streptomyces > Streptomyces sp. NPDC046308. The sequence goes on along the minus strand of NZ_JBVJFB010000003.1, from coordinate 140,957 downwards.
CTCAAGTGGGTGCCGGAGACCAAGGGCAAGGCGCTGGAGGAGATGGGGTAACCATCCCCCGCCACCACCCCTCTCCTCGATACTGCCCCGGCTCAGTCCTTGAGCCGGGGCAGTACCCGTTCGCACAGCAGGTGCAGGCTGCGCCAGCCCTCGTCGAGCGGCATCCCGCCGCACAGCGGGTGCAGGACCAGGTTCCCCGCCTCGCCCGCGCCCCGGGCGTACGCGACGGCCTCGTCCGGGGTGAGGATCCGGTACACGCCCTCCGCGCGCAGCTCCGCCACCGAGCGCGCGGCCGACCGTACGGCGCTGCGGATGTCCTTGTTCTGCCAGGAGGCGTACATCCCGGCCTCGTGCAGGAAGCGCTCGCCGTGCTCCGCCCAGACCCGGTCCGGGTCCTCCGCGATGTGCAGCAGCGGGGTCTCGGCCGCCGGCATCATGCAGAAGCCCTCCGTGCCGTAGTCGGCGAGCTTCGCGTGGTAGTACGCCTCCAGCTCCGGCAGGTGCGCGCTGGGGAAGAACGGCAGCCCCAGCCGGGCCGCGCGGCGGGCCGCCGCCTCGGAGCTGCCGCCGACCAGCAGCAGCGGGTGCGGCCGCGTGAACGGCGCCGGGGTGACCCGTACCGTGCGGCCGCGGAACTCGAAGGGCTCGCCGGTCCACGCCTTCAGCAGGGTCTCCAGCAGCTCGTCCTGGAGCCTGCCGCGCCGGCCCCACTCCACGCCGTGCTGCTCGTACTCCGCGGGCCGGTAGCCGATGCCCGCGACCGTCACCAGGCGGCCACCGCTCAGCAGGTCCAGGACGGCGATGTCCTCGGCCACCTTCAGCGGGTCGTACAGCGGCCCGATGATCGCCGAGACGGTGACGGCGATCCGGCGGGTGGCGCCGAAGACGGCGCCCGCGAAGGCGAAGGGGGAGGGCAGCCAGTTGTTGTCGGTGCCGTGGTGCTCCTCGGTCTGGATGGTGTCGACCCCGCGGTCGTCCGCGTACCGGGCCATCTCCAGGGCCGCCTTGTAGCGGGCGGAAAGGGACTCGGGGGTGCCGTTCGGGTCGACGAGATTGAACCGGGCCACGGTGATGGGCATGGAGGGGTCCCCCTTCGCCGGATGTGGGTGGGCGGGCGAAGGGGGACGTTAGCTGACGCAGCGTCAGTTGGACAGGGATCCGGCGAGCACGGGCTCCTCCGCCACGGACGTCCCGGGCTCCGGCTCCTCGGGAACCGCGCGCGGCAGGACGGCGTACAGCACGCCCGAGGTCACGATGCCGGCCACCCAGCCGAGGCCGTTGCGTCCGATCCAGGTGGTCGCGAGCGGCCCGCTGAACCAGTCCACCGAGGTGAACAGCAGCCCGACCACCAGGGCCAGGGCCCACGCGGTCATGGCCTGCCAGGCGAAACCGCCCTTGTACCAGTAGGCGCTGGTCCGCGTGGTGTCCAGCAGCGCGGCCCCGTCGTAGGTCCGCCGCCGCAGCATGTCCACGCCGAAGACGCCGATCCACGCCGAGAAGGCCACGGCCAGCAGCGTCAGGAAGGAGATGAAGGAGCCGAAGAAGCTCGTCGCGACCACCATCAGCAGGAAGCCGAAGACCAGGCTGATGACCGCGTTGACGCTGACCGCCCACGCGCGCGGGACCCTGATGCCGAGGGTCTGCGCGGTGAAGCCGGCCGAGTACATGGACATCGAGTTGATCAGCAGCATCCCGACGAGCGCGACGAGCAGGTACGGGACCGCGATCCAGGTCGGGAGCAGCTCGCCGATGAAGGACACCGGGTCCTGGGCGGTGGCCAGGTCCGGGGTGCCGACGGCCATGACCGCGCCCATCAGGACCATCGGGAGGACGACGACGCCGGCGCCGCCGATCGTCGCGCCCACCAGCCCCTTGGAGGAGGCGGTGCGGGGCAGGTAGCGGGTGAAGTCGGGGCCCGAGGGCACCCAGCTGATGCCGCCCGCCGCGAGGGTGCCGATGCCCGCGATCATCATCGCGGTGGAGCCGGCCGGCTTGCCGAGGACGGCGGACCAGTCGGTCGTGAACAGCAGGTACCCGAGGACGAGCACGCTGAAGGCGCCGAAGAGGTACGTCGACCAGGTGGAGCAGACGCGCAGCGCCTTGATGCCGAGACCCGAGACCACGAAGGTGCAGCCCACGAAGAACAGCAGGGTGACGACGACGAGCGGGGTGCTGCTCCTGATCCCGAAGAGCAGGTCGAGCACGGTCAATACGGCGTAGGCGCCGCTCACCGCGTTGATCGTCTCCCAGCCCCACCGGGCCACCCAGATCAGGGCGCCGGGGAAGAGGTTGCCGCGCTGCCCGAACACGGCCCGCGAGAGGGCCATGCCGGGGGCGCCGCCGCGCTTTCCGGCGATCGATATCAGGCCGACCATCCCGTACGAGACGACCGGCGCGGCGACCGCTACGACGAGCACCTGCCAGATGTTGAGCTTGTTGAGGATCACCAGACCCGCGCCCATGGTCAGCAGCAGCACGCTGATGTTGGCGGCGACCCAGGTGGGGACGAGATCGCGGACCCGGCCGCCGCGCTCGCCGTCCGGGACGGGCTCCAGCCCGCGGGTCTCCATCGCGGTTTCGGTTCCGCCGTCGGCGGGCTCGGCGGGCTCGGCAGGCATGCGGCTGCTCCGTGGGGGAGGGACGAGGGGAAGTCGCCCATCATCGTAGATGTGCCGCTAAAACAACAAACAGGGGCTTACGTCCCGGTTGACTGCCCGGGGTCCGGGCTCCGGGCCGCCCGTGGCCGATACTGGTGAGGTTATGGACATCCTCATCCTTGCTGTAGTCATCGCCCTGGTCGCGGTCGGCGCGATCAGCGGGCTCGTGGTCAGCAGCCGCAAGAAGAAGCAGCTGCCCCCGGCACCGCCCAGCTCGCCGACCATCACTGCCCCGCCTGCCGAACCGCAGGTGGGGGAGGACGCCGTAGAGACGGCGGAAGAGCCGCGCCGCACGATCGAGGAGGTCGGACTCCCGCAGGCGGAGGTCGAGGCCCCGGTCGAGGCGCCGGCCGCCGAGCCCGAGGCCCCGGCCGCGCCCGCGATCGAGGTGCCCGAGCCCACCGCCGGCCGCCTGGTCCGGCTGCGCGCCCGCCTCGCCCGGTCGCAGAACTCCCTCGGCAAGGGGCTGCTCACGCTGCTCTCGCGGGAGCACCTCGACGAGGACACCTGGGAGGAGATCGAGGAGACCCTCCTCGTCGCCGACGTCGGCGTCGTGCCCACCCAGGAGCTCGTCGACCGGCTCCGCGAGCGGGTCAAGGTGCTCGGCACCCGGACCCCGGCGGACCTGCGCGCCCTGCTCAAGGAGGAGCTGCTGACCCTGGTCGGCACCGACTTGGACCGCGTCGTGAAGACGGAGAGCGGCCTGGACACGCCCGGCGTGATCATGGTCGTCGGCGTCAACGGCACCGGCAAGACCACCACCACCGGCAAGCTCGCCCGGGTGCTCGTCGCCGACGGCCGCAGCGTGGTGCTCGGCGCGGCCGACACCTTCCGCGCCGCCGCCGCCGACCAGCTGCAGACCTGGGGCGAGCGCGTCGGCGCCCGTACCGTACGCGGCCCCGAGGGCGGCGACCCGGCCTCGATCGCCTACGACGCGGTCAAGGAGGGCATCGCCGAGGGCGCCGACGTGGTGCTCATCGACACCGCCGGCCGCCTGCACACCAAGACCGGCCTCATGGACGAGCTCGGCAAGGTCAAGCGCGTCGTCGAGAAGCACGGCCCGCTGGACGAGATCCTGCTGGTCCTCGACGCCACCACGGGGCAGAACGGCCTGACCCAGGCCCGCGTCTTCGCCGAGGTCGTGGACATCACCGGCATCGTGCTGACCAAGCTCGACGGCACCGCCAAGGGCGGCATCGTCGTCGCCGTCCAGCGGGAACTGGGCGTCCCGGTCAAGCTCATCGGACTCGGCGAGGGCGCCGACGACCTGGCCCCCTTCGAGCCGGAGGCGTTCGTCGACGCCCTCATCGGAGACTGAGCGCGCTCTCCCCACACCACGGCTGCCCCCGCGTTCCGGCCGGAACGCGGGGGCACCGTCGCGTACGGGGCGCGGGCGCGGGCGTGGCTACGGGCGCGAGCGGTGGCTGATGTAGGCGAGGGTGCCCAGCAGCAGCCGGGCCTGCGGCGGGCCCCCGGCGCAGTCCAGCGCGGGCGGCCGCAGCCAGCCGACCTGGCCGAGCCCGGCCCGGTCCGAGGGCGGGGCCGTCACGTAGGCCCCGAGACCGAGGGCCCGCAGGTCGAGGTCGGCGTCGTCCCAGCCCATCCGGTACAGCAGCTGGGGCAGCTCGGCCGCCGCCCCCGGGGCCACGAAGAACTGCGCCCGGCCGTCCGCGGTCACGATCACCGGGCCCAGCGGCAGCCCCATCCGCTCCAGCCGCACCAGTGCCCGCCGCCCGGCCTCCTCACAGACCTCGATGACGTCGAAGGCGCGGCCCACGGGGAGCAGCACCGCGGCGCCCGGGTAGTCGCCCCAGGCCTCGGTGACCTCGTCGAGGGTGGCCCCGGCCTTGACCGTGGGTGCGAAGGGGAGCGGATGCGCCCCGGGGGAGACGCACTGCGCGTCCCCGCAGGAACAGTCGCGGGCGGGCGCCGCGGCGCGGGCGCCGGGGACCACGTCCCAGCCCCACAGCCCGGTGTACTCCGCCACCGCCGTGCACTCCGAGGTCCGGCCCCGGCGCCGGGTGCCGGAACGGAACTCCCTGGTGCCGCGGCTGCCGCCGATCGTGAAGCCCATGCCCATGCCCCCTCCAACGGGTCGGACGCGCCGGTGGTTACGACGCCGGTGACGACGACGCCGGCCACGCGGACCGCCGTCCGCCACGGGGTGCCCTCCAGGGCTGCCCGGCGCACTCCTCGCCGCGCGCGCCCCTGGCGCACTCCAGTCCAACCGAGCCGTTTCACCTCGGTGTCAAGTGAATCGCGCCTGGCCGGTGGCGAGTTCATTCGAAGGGGTGGCGAATGGTGGCGTTTCTGGAATCGACCTCGCGGCAGGGGTGATCGTAGGATTACTTTCGGTACACGAACCCCAAAGGCAGGCCCGTCCGTGGGTATGCCGGAGGCAATGTGTGAAGGACCTGTGAAGGTCCGTGGCGGCGCCCTGCGCCCCGGCCAGGGTTTCGTGTGGAAGAGGTTGAGCGGATGGGGGCGTTCCAGTGAGCGGCAACGGCGCAAGCGGAACGATCGAGGACGCTGCTGCGCGCAACGACCAGCTGACCTCGTGGTTCGTCCGCAGCGGCTGGTCCAAGGGCGAACTCGCCCGGCAGGTCAACCGCCGGGCCCGTCAGATGGGCGCCCACCACATCAGCACGGACACCTCCCGGGTGCGCCGCTGGCTGGACGGCGAACAGCCCCGCGAGCCCGTCCCGCGGATCCTGTCCGAGCTGTTCTCCGAGCGCTTCGGCTCCGTCGTCGCCATCGAGCAGCTCGGCCTGCGCACCGCCCACCAGACCCCCTCCGTCTCCGGGGTCGACCTGCCCTGGGCCGGCCCGCAGACCGTCGAGCTGCTCGGCGAGTTCTCCCGCAGCGACCTCATGCTGGCCCGCCGCGGCTTCCTCGGGACCTCGCTCGCCCTCTCCGCCGGCCCCGCCCTCATCGAGCCCATGCAGCGCTGGCTCGTACCGGTCCCGGCCGCCGACCCGGGACCGCGCACGGCGGCGCCGACGGGGGCCCTCGGCGGCCACCGCCCGCCCCGGCTCTCCGAACCGGAACTCGACCTCCTCGACGCCACCACCGTCATGTTCCGCCAGTGGGACGCCCAGTGCGGGGGCGGGCTGCGCCGCAAGGCCGTCGTCGGCCAGCTCCACGAGGTCACCGACCTGCTCCAGGAGAACCACCCCGCCCCGGTCATGAAGCGGCTCTTCAAGGTCGCCGCCGAGCTGGCCGAACTGGCCGGCTGGATGAGCTACGACATCGGCCTGCACCCCACCGCGCAGAAGTACTTCGTCCTCGCCCTGCACGCCGCCAAGGAGGCCGGCGACAAGCCGCTCGGCTCGTACATCCTCTCCGGCATGAGCCGCCAGATGATCCACCTGGGCCGCCCCGAGGACGCCCTCGAACTCGTCCACCTCGCGCAGTACGGCAGCCGCGACTGCGCCGGCCCGCGCACCCAGGCCATGCTGTATGCGATGGAGGCCCGCGCGTACGCCAACATGGGCCAGCCCAGCCGCTGCAAGCGGGCCGTGCGGATGGCCGAGGACACCTTCTCCGACGTCGCCTTCGGCGGCGAGCCCGAGCCCGACTGGATCCGCTTCTTCTCCGAGGCCGAGCTGAACGGCGAGAACTCCCACTCGTACCGGGACCTGGCTTACGTGGCCGGCCGCAGCCCCATGTACGCCTCCCTCGCGGAGCCCGTCATGGAGCGGGCCGTCGAGCTCTTCGAGAAGGACGAGGAGCACCAGCGCTCCTACGCCCTCAACCTCATCGGCATGGCCACCGTCCACCTGCTCCAGCGCGAGCCGGAGCAGGCCGCGGCCCTCGTGGACCGGGCCCTCGACGTGGCGGGAAAGGTGCGGTCCGAACGGGTGAACACGCGCCTGCGCAAGACCGTCGACAGCGCCGCCCGTGAGTACGGTGACGTGGCCGAGATCGTCCGGCTCACCGACCACCTCGCCTCCCGGCTCCCCGAAGCCGCGGAGGCCGTCTGACGGCCCCGGCGGCCGCCCCTCAGGCCCCGGCCGCGGCAGTCACCCCGTGAAGCCCGATCAGGCTCCCCCAGCCAGGACGTCCGGGTCACCGCCGCGGCCGGCCGCACCACCCGCACAGTTCATGGACGCGTAACACGCCCGACCTCTTCGTCATCGGCGCGAAACACCCAGCGGCGCCGCCGGAAACCGGCCTGCGCGAATCTCATGGCCAATAACCGGCCAGTTCCCAATGCCGCCGCTCAGGTTTTCACGATCGCCCGCACGCGAACGTACCGACGACGAGGAGACGCCGATGGCATCAGCCATCACGACCCTCGCGGCAGACGCCCCGACGCTGTCTGCCGCGAACACCGGGTTCATGCTCATCTGCTCCGCCCTGGTCATGCTGATGACCCCGGGACTCGCCTTCTTCTACGGAGGCATGGTCCGCGTCAAGAGCAGCCTCAACATGCTGATGATGAGCTTCATCAGCCTGGGGATCGTCACGATCCTCTGGGTGCTCTACGGCTTCAGCCTCGCCTTCGGCACCGACTCCGGCTCCCTCATCGGCTGGACCTCCGACTACGTGGGCCTCAGCGGCATCGGGATCACCGAGCTGTGGGACGGCTACACCATCCCGGTCTACGTCTTCGCCGTCTTCCAGCTGATGTTCGCCGTCATCACCCCGGCCCTGATCAGCGGCGCCCTCGCGGACCGCGTGAAGTTCAGCGCCTGGGCCCTGTTCACCGTCCTGTGGGTCACCGTCGTCTACTTCCCCGTCGCCCACTGGGTATGGGGCGCGGGCGGCTGGCTCTTCGAGCTCGGCGTCATCGACTTCGCGGGCGGCACGGCCGTCCACATCAACGCCGGCGCCGCCGCCCTCGGCGTGATCCTGGTCATCGGCAAGCGCGTCGGCTTCAAGAAGGACCCGATGCGCCCGCACAGCCTGCCCCTCGTGATGCTCGGCGCCGGTCTGCTCTGGTTCGGCTGGTTCGGCTTCAACGCGGGCTCCTGGCTCGGCAACGACGACGGCGTCGGCGCGGTCATGTTCGTGAACACCCAGGTCGCCACCGCCGCCGCCATGCTCGCCTGGCTCGGCTACGAGAAGCTGCGCCACGGCTCCTTCACCACCCTCGGCGCCGCCTCCGGCGCGGTCGCCGGCCTCGTCGCCATCACCCCCTCCGGCGGTGCGGTCAGCCCGCTCGGCGCCATCGCGGTCGGCGCCATCGCCGGTGTGCTCTGCGCCATGGCGGTCGGCCTCAAGTACAGGTTCGGCTACGACGACTCCCTCGACGTGGTCGGCGTCCACCTCGTCGGCGGTGTCGTCGGCTCCCTCCTCGTCGGCCTCTTCGCCACCGGCGGGGTCCAGTCCGACGTGGCGGGCCTCTTCTACGGCGGCGGCTTCGAACAGCTCGGCAAGCAGGCCATCGGGGTCTTCTCCGTCCTCGCCTACTCTCTGGTGGCGTCCGCGCTGCTCGCCTTCCTCCTCGACAAGACGATCGGGATGCGGGTCAGCGAGGACGTCGAGGTCGCCGGCATCGACCAGGCCGAGCACGCCGAGACCGCCTACGACTTCAGCGGAGCCGGTGGCGGCGCGGCCTCGCGCAGCACCGCCGCACCCACCCCCTCCGCCGCGAGCAAGAAGGTTGACGCATGAAGCTGATCACCGCGATCGTCAAGCCGCACAAGCTGGACGAGATCAAGGAAGCCCTCCAGACCTTCGGAGTGCAGGGCCTCACGGTCACCGAGGCCAGCGGCTACGGCCGCCAGCGCGGCCACACCGAGGTCTACCGCGGTGCCGAGTACCAGGTCGACCTCGTCCCCAAGATCCGCATCGAGGTGCTGGTCGACGACTCCGACGCCGAGGAACTGATCCGCGTCATCGTGAGCGCGGCGGCCACCGGCAAGATCGGTGACGGCAAGGTGTGGAGCGTCCCCGTGGACTCCGTCGTACGGGTCCGCACCGGCGAGCGCGGCGCTGACGCGCTCTAGGTGACGGGAGCTCCCGGGTGACGAGCGTCGAAGAGACCACGGACAACACGGCCGACTCGGGACCCAGCGGATACGCCGCGGCCCGGCTGCGACTCCTCCAGGAGGAGTCGCGGTCCGGGCCCTCGCGGCGTTCCGCCCTCGCCGGGCTGACCGACGACTGGCTGAACGCCCTGTTCACGACCGCCGTACGGGAGACCGGCGTCCGCGGCGCCACCCTGGTCGCCGTCGGCGGCTACGGGCGGGCCGAACTCTCCCCGCGCAGCGACCTCGACCTGGTGCTGCTGCACGACGGCAAGGCGGAACCGCGGGCGCTGAGCGCGCTGGCCGACCGCGTCTGGTATCCGGTGTGGGACCTCGGCCTCGCCCTCGACCACTCGGTGCGGACCCCCGGCGAGGCACGCAAAACCGCCGCCGAGGACCTCAAGGTCCAGCTCGGCCTGCTCGACGCCCGGACCGTCGCCGGCGACGCCGGACTCCTCGCCGGACTGCGGACCTCCGTCCTGGCCGACTGGCGCAACCAGGCCGCCAAACGGCTCCCGCAACTGCACGCCCTGTGCCGTGAGCGGGCCGAGCGCGCCGGAGAGCTCCGCTTCCTGCTCGAACCCGACCTCAAGGAGGCCCGCGGCGGGCTCCGCGACGTCACCGCGCTGCGGGCCGTCGCGGCCTCCTGGCTCGCCGACGCCCCGCGCGACGGCCTCGCCGAGGCCCGGCGGCGGCTCCTCAACGCGCGGGACGCCCTCCACCTGGTGACCGGCCGGGCCACCGACCGGCTCTCGCTCCAGGAACAGGACCAGGTCGCGGCGCAGCTCGGGCTGCTCGACGCGGACGCGCTGCTCCGCGAGGTGTACGAGGCCGCGCGGATCGTCGCGTACGCCGGTGACGTGACCTGGCGGGAGGTCGGGCGGGTGCTGCGGGCCCGCGCCGCCCGTCCTCGGCTGCGCGGTCTGCTGGGCGCCCGGGCCGCCGCGGCCGCCGCGCGGGCACCGCTGGCCGAGGGCGTGGTGGAGTCCGACGGGGAGGCCGTACTGGCCCTCGCGGCCCGCCCCGACCGCGATCCCGTCCTGCCGCTGCGGTTCGCGGCGGCCGCCGCGCAGGCGGGTCTTCCCGTATCGCTGCACGCCGTACGCAGGCTCGCGGCGCAGGCCAAACCGCTCCCGGTGCCCTGGCCGGCCGAGGCGCGCGAGCAGCTGGTGACCCTGCTCGGAGCGGGGGAACCCACGGTCGCCGTGTGGGAGGCGCTGGAGGCGGAAGGACTGATCACACGGCTGCTCCCGGACTGGGAGCGGGTGCGGTGCCGCCCGCAGCGCAACCCCGTCCACACCTGGACGGTCGACCGCCACCTCATCGAGACGGCGGTGCGGGCCGCGGCCCTCACCCGCCGGGTCGGCCGCCCCGACCTGCTGCTGATGGCGGCCCTCCTGCACGACATCGGCAAGGGCTGGCCGGGCGACCACTCGGTGGCCGGCGAGACGATCGCCCGTGACGTCGCCGCCCGCGTGGGCTTCGACGCGCAGGACACCGCCGTGCTGGGGGTGCTCGTACGGCACCACCTGCTGCTGATCGACACCGCGACCCGGCGCGACCTGGACGACCCGGCCACCGTCCGCTCGGTCGCCGAGGCCGTCGGGTCGGTGGGCACGCTGGAGATACTGCACGCCCTGACGGAGGCGGACGCCCTGGCCACCGGGCCCGCGGCGTGGAGCGCGTGGCGGGGCTCGCTGGTGGCCGACCTCGTCGCGCGGGTCGCTTCCGTGCTGCGCGGCACGGCCCCGGCGGTGCGGGAGGCGGAGATCCCGACCACGGAACAGGAACGCCTGGCGGTCGAGGCCCTGCGCACCCGGGAGCCGGTGCTCGCGCTCCACGTGCGGCAGGAGGAGGTGGACGCGGTCGGCGGGGAACTGGTCGTGGCCGTGCCCGACCAGCCCGGGGTCCTCCCGGCGGTCGCCGGGGTGCTGGCCCTGCACCGGCTCACCGTACGGGCGGCGGACCTGCGCTCCATGGAGCTCCCGGACCGGCTGGGCGAGGTCCTGGTGCTGCGGTGGCGGGTCGCGGCGGAGTACGGCGCGCTGCCCGAGGCCGCGCGGCTGCGCAGCGACCTCGTCCGGGCCCTGGACGGCTCGCTGGACGTCCCGGCGAAGCTGGCGGACCGCGAGGCGGCGTACCCGCGCCGGCGCGGGGTGGTCCCGCCGCCGCCGCGGGTCACGGTCATCCCGGAGGTCTCCTCGCTGGCCACGGTCCTGGAAGTGCGGGCCCCCGACGCGGTCGGCTTGCTCCACCGGATCGGGCGGGCACTGGAGTCCCAGGGCGTCCGGGTCCGCAGCGCGCACGTCTCCACACTGGGCGCCAACGCCGTGGACACCCTGTACGTCACCACGCCCGAGGGAAAACCCCTGGACCCCGCGGCCGCGACCGCCCTGGCGGGGCTGGTGGAGTCGGCGCTGACGTAAGCCCGGTGGGGGCCGCTGCGCGGTGCCGTTCCCCCTCGGCGGGGCCGGAGTTCCGGCCCCGCAGAGGGGGAATTTCAGCCCCTGCGGCGTCCGAGGAGCGGGGTACGGGGCGGAGCCGCCGTTCCCGAGCCGCGCGGGACGGGCGGCATCAGCCACATCCGGCCCCGCCGACGGCCCCGGCACGGCCCCGGCGGAGACCGGACAGGACCGCCGGGCCCACCACGTGGTACGGCCGGATACCCTGGGGGACGACCACAACGCCCCCGACCCGAGGAATCGCGACCACCGTGTTCGATACGCTCTCCGACCGCTTGGCGAATACCTTCAAGGGCCTGCGCGGCAAAGGCCGGCTGTCCGAGGCTGACATCGACTCCGCGGCCCGGGAAATCCGTATCGCCCTCCTCGAGGCCGACGTCGCCCTCCCGGTCGTCCGCTCCTTCATCGCGAACGTCAAGGAAAGGGCCCGCGGCGAGGAGGTCAGCAAGGCGCTGAACCCCGGCCAGCAGGTCCTGAAGATCGTCAACGACGAGCTCGTCACGATTCTCGGCGGCGAGACCCGGCGGCTGCGCTTCGCCAAGACCGCGCCCACCGTGATCATGTTGGCCGGTCTCCAGGGTGCCGGTAAGACCACCCTCGCCGGAAAGCTCGGCCTCTGGCTCAAGGGGCAGGGCCACACCCCGCTCCTCGTCGCCTGCGACCTCCAGCGTCCCAACGCCGTCAACCAGCTCTCCGTCGTCGCCGACCGCGCCGGCGTGGCCTTCTACGGCCCGCAGCCGGGCAACGGCGTCGGCGACCCGGTCCAGGTCGCCAAGGACTCCGTCGAGTACGCGCGGACCAAGCAGTACGACATCGTCATCGTCGACACCGCCGGCCGCCTCGGCATCGACCAGGAGCTGATGCAGCAGGCCGCGGACATCCGCGACGCCGTCAGCCCCGACGAGATCCTCTTCGTCGTCGACGCCATGATCGGTCAGGACGCGGTCAACACCGCCGAGGCCTTCCGCGACGGCGTCGGCTTCGACGGCGTCGTGCTCTCGAAGCTCGACGGCGACGCCCGCGGTGGTGCCGCGCTCTCCATCGCGCACGTCACCGGCAAGCAGATCATGTTCGCCTCGAACGGCGAGAAGCTCGACGAGTTCGACGCCTTCCACCCGGACCGCATGGCGGGCCGGATCCTCGACATGGGTGACATGCTCACCCTCATCGAGCAGGCCGAGAAGACCTTCTCGCAGGCCGAGGCCGAGAAGATGGCGGCCAAGCTCGCCAAGGGTCCCAAGGAGTTCACGCTCGACGACTTCCTGGCCCAGATGGAGCAGGTCCGCAAGATGGGCTCCATCTCCAAGCTGCTCGGCATGCTGCCCGGCATGGGTCAGATCAAGGACCAGATCAACAACATCGACGAGCGCGACGTGGACCGCACCGCCGCGATCATCAAGTCGATGACCCCGGCCGAGCGCCAGGACCCGACGATCATCAACGGCTCGCGCCGAGCCCGTATCGCCAAGGGTTCCGGCACCGAGGTCAGCGCCGTCAAGTCGCTCGTCGAGCGGTTCTTCGACGCCCGCAAGATGATGTCCCGCATGGCCCAGGGCGGCGGGATGCCGGGCATGCCCGGCATCCCCGGGATGGGCGGCGGCCCCGGCCGGCAGAAGAAGCAGGTCAAGCAGGCCAAGGGCAAGCGCAAGAGCGGCAACCCGATGAAGCGCAAGGAAGAGGAGGCCGCGGCAGCGGCCCGCCGCGAGCAGGGCCCGCAGGCGATCGAGCCCGCGGCCGGCGGCAGCCCCTTCGGCCTTCCCGCCGGCGGCGGCCAGCCGGGTCAGGACTTCGACCTTCCGGACGAGTTCAAGAAGTTCATGAAGTAGGACGCGCGCAGGCGCACAGCGGAGGGCCCCGGTCGTGATCCCACGGCCGGGGCCCTCCGCGCTCTGCGGGGCAACGGGTCGATTTGTCGCTTATGGTCAGCCGGGAGGATGGCAGAAGGAGGCGCCCCGTGCCCAGCCCCACCCCCGTACCTCCCCGCGACCGGGCCGACACGCCCTGGCGCTCGGAAGGCGCCCCGCCCACGCCTCCGCCGAGGAAACGGATGCCGGGTGGCTGGAGGGGGCTGATCCTCGCCGCACTGATCGTCTACCTGGTGACCAACCTCGTGCTGTCCTTCTTCAACGAGGGGGACGAGCCGACGATCTCGTACACCGAGTTCAGCAAACAGGTGACCAGCAGCAACGTCTCGAAGATCTACTCCAAGGGCGACGCGATCCAGGGCGAGCTGAAGGCCGGGCAGCCGCTGCCCGACGGGGACAAGGGCGACTACACCAGATTCGTCACCCAGCGCCCGGCCTTCGCCGACGACGACCTCTGGGCCAACCTCACCAAGCAGAACGTGACCGTGACGGCCTCCCCGGTCGTCGTACAGCGCAGCTTCCTCGCCAACCTGCTGCTCTCCCTCGCCCCGATGCTCCTGCTGGTCCTGCTGTGGGTGGTCATCGCCCGCCGGATGGGATCGGGGATGGGCGGCATGGGCGCCCTCGGGCGCAAGGCCCCGCCCAAACCGGTGGAGCTGGAGACGGGCGACAAGCGCACCACCTTCGAGGACGTCGCCGGCATCGACGAGGTCGAGGGCGAACTCAACGACGTCGTCGACTTCCTCAAGAACCCGCAGGCCTACCGGAAGCTGGGCGCCCGGATGCCCGGCGGCGTCCTCCTGGCCGGGCCGCCCGGCACCGGCAAGACCCTGCTGGCGCGCGCGGTCGCGGGCGAGGCCGGGGTGCCGTTCTTCTCCGCCTCCGCCTCCGAGTTCATCGAGATGATCGTCGGCGTCGGCGCCTCCCGCGTCCGCGAGCTCTTCACCGAGGCGCGCAAGGTGGCCCCCGCGATCATCTTCATCGACGAGATCGACACCATCGGCCGGGTGCGCGGCGGCGGCGCGGCCATGGGCGGCCACGACGAACGCGAACAGACCCTCAACCAGATCCTCACCGAGATGGACGGCTTCTCCGGCTCGGAGGGAGTGGTCGTCCTCGCCGCCACCAACCGGGCCGACGTCCTCGACCCCGCCCTGACCCGGCCCGGCCGCTTCGACCGCACGGTGGCCGTCTCCCCGCCCGACCGGGGCGGCCGCGAGGCCATCCTGCGCATCCACACCCGGGACATCCCGCTCGCCCCGAGCGTCGACCTCGCCCAGGTCGCCCGTACCACCCCCGGAATGACCGGCGCCGAACTGGCCAACCTCGCCAACGAGGCCGCGCTGCTCGCCGTGAAGCGCCGGCAGGACCAGGTCACCCAGTCCGACCTCTCCGACGCCCTGGAGAAGGTCCAGCTCGGCGCGGAGCGGTCCCTGGTGATGCCGCTGGAGGAGCGCCGCCGCACCGCGTACCACGAGAGCGGCCACGCCCTGCTGGGCATGCTCCAGCCGGGCGCCGACCCGGTCCGCAAGATCACGATCGTGCCCCGCGGCCGCGCCCTCGGCGTCACCCTCTCCACCCCGGACGCCGACCGGTACGCGTACACCGAGGAGTACCTGCGCGGCCGCATCATCGGGGCGCTCGGCGGCATGGCCGCCGAACACGTCGTCTACGACGTCATCACCACCGGCGCCGAGAACGACCTCGAACAGGTCACCAACATCGTCCGCGGCATGGTCGGCCGCTGGGGCATGAGCGACCGCGTCGGCAAGCTCACCGCCATCCCCTCCGACGGAGGCGGCCCGTACGGCCTGTCCGCCGCCCCCGCCACCCTCGACGCGGTCGACCACGAGATGCGGCGGATCGTCGACGAGTGCTACATGGACGCCTGCCGCCTGCTGCGCGAACACCGGCCGCAGCTCGACGCGCTGGCCGAGGCCCTGCTCGCCAACGAGACGCTGGACGAGGCGGCCGCCTACGCCGCCGCCGGGATCACGCGCCTGACGAAGGCCCACGACGCCGACTGACGGACGGCCGCCCAAGCCGCAGGAATCAGCCCGTCCGGGCGATCACGTACCGGAAGATGTTCGGCAGCCACACGGCGCCGTCGGACCGCTCGAACGGGTGAAGCGCCTCGGCCAGCTCCTTCTCCGCCAGCGCGGGGTCGGCCGCGCCGTCGTAGAGCCCCGTGGACACCAGCCCGCGCACCGCGCTGTCCACGTCCGCGTACCCGAACGGGCAGAACACCCGCCCCGAGCCGTCCGGTGTGAGCCCGGCCCGTTCCACCAGCGCGTCCAGGTCGCGGGGCGAGGGCCCGCCCCCCAGGACCGCGGGCACCGTGCAGCGTTCCGCCGGGCCCCAGTCGGCCAGCACCACCGCCCCGCCGCGGCGCACCGCGGGCAGGGCCGCGGCCAGCTCCCCCGGGGACGGCGAGAAGGCCAGCAGGGCGTCGTACGGGCGCGGCGCCGGCGGCGGGGCCGCCAGTACCTCCAGCAGCCGCTCACGGGCCAGGGCCCGCCGGGCCGGATCCGCCTCCACGCCCGTGGCCACGGCCCCCCGCCCGGCGGCGAGCAGCAGGGGCAGGCCGGCCCCGCAGCCGAGGCCCAGCAGCCGGTCACCCGGCCCTACCTCCAGTCGGTCGTAGACCGCTTCGTACAGCGGTACCAGCATCCGTTCCTGGATCTCCGCCCAGTCCCGGGCGACGAGCGTCGCCGTCGGCGTCGGTGTCATCGAAAGAGCGCTCCTGATTCCGTGTCGCCCCCTTGCCCCCGTTGCCAGAGAACTCCCCATTCGCGCCCGCGTCCAGAGGAGCGCGCCACCCGATTCACGCATCGCGTGCCCGGCGCCGTACGATTCGCGGCATGGCAAAGGCACCCGTTCTCACCCCGCAGGCGGAGGATTTCCCCCGCTGGTACCAGGATCTGATCAACAAGGCCGAGCTGGCCGACAACGGTCCGGTCCGCGGCACCATGGTCATCCGACCGTACGGCTACGGCCTGTGGGAGCGGATGCAGCAGGAGATGGACGCGCGCATCAAGGACGCGGGCGCCCAGAACGCGTACTTCCCGCTCTTCATCCCGCAGTCCTACCTGACGAGGGAAGCCGAGCACGTCGAGGGCTTCGCCCCCGAGCTCGCGGTCGTCACGCACGGCGGCGGCAAGGAGCTCGAAGAGCCGGTCGTCGTCCGGCCCACGTCCGAGACGATCATCAACGACTACTTCTCCAAGTGGGTCCAGAGCTACCGCGACCTGCCCCTGCTGATCAACCAGTGGGCCAACGTGGTCCGCTGGGAGATGCGCCCGCGCGTGTTCCTCCGTACGAGCGAGTTCCTCTGGCAGGAGGGCCACACCGCCCACGCCACCTACGAGGACGCCCGCGACTACGCCGCCCGCATCCACACGGACGTCTACGGCGACTTCATGACGAACGTGCTCGGCATCGACGTCGTGCTGGGCCGCAAGACCGCCAAGGAGCGCTTCGCCGGCGCCATCAACACCCTCACCCTCGAGGGCATGATGGGCGACGGCAAGGCCCTGCAGCTGGGTACGAGCCACGAGCTCGGCACGAACTTCGCCAAGGCCTTCAACACCCAGTACCTGTCGAAGGAAGGCAAGCAGGAGCTCGTCTGGCAGACCTCGTGGGGCGTCTCGACCCGCATGGTCGGCGGCCTGATCATGTCCCACGGCGACGACAACGGCCTGCGCGTCCCGCCGCGCCTCGCGCACGTCCAGGTCGTCGTCATGGCGATCAAGGGCGACGAGGCCGTCGCCAAGGTCCGCGAGCTCGGCGCCCAGTTGAAGGCGGCCGGTCTGCGCGTCCAGGTCGACGACCGGGTGGACACCCCCTTCGGCCGTCGCGCCGTTGACTGGGAGCTCAAGGGCGTACCGGTGCGCATCGAGATCGGCCCCCGCGACCTGGAGGCCGGCACCGCGATGCTGGCCCGCCGGATCCCGGGCGGGAAGACCCCGGTGCAGATCGACGCGCTCGCCGACCTGCTGCCCAAGGTGCTCGACGAGGACCAGGCGCAGCTGCTGCGCGAGTCCCGCGAGCGCCGCGAGTCCCGCACCTCCGACGTCGCGACCATCGAGGAGGCCGCCGAGGCCGCCGTCGCCGGTGGCTGGGCCCGGATCCCGTGGGCGGACCTCGGTCCGGAGGGCGAGGCGAAGCTGGCCGAGCAGGCCGTCTCCGTGCGCTGCCTGATCGCCGAGGACGGGTCGGTTCCCGAGGCGGACGACGCTCCCGGTACCCTCGCGATCGTCGCCCGCTCGTACTAGTCGGGTCGTACTGGTCGGGTCCCGAAGGTTCCTGCGCCCCGGCGTGCGGCTCGTGCCGCGCGCCGGGGCGGCTTCGTCGGTGGTCCTCGTTAAGTACCGACTCCTCCTGGGATCGGCGCACCCGTCCTCGTCGGGACGCATGAGACTGAACTGACTGGTACGTGCAAAAAATTTGGAATGGCCCGGAATCGGAACACCCGGGCACCCCGGCTCGTTGTCACGACGTGAGCACGACACCACCTGTTCTCGCCGCAGAGCTGGCGCAGGCGTGGGCCGATATTCAGCGGCACCACCCCGAGCTGCCTGACCTTGCCGCGCCCGAGTCCCTGATCGGAGAGTCCTCGTCCGCCTGCGGCGCCGAGCTCTCCTTCGAGCGACTGCTGCACGAGGCAGTCCACGGCATCGCCGCCGCCCGCGGAGTCCGAGACACCTCGCGCGCCGGCCGCTACCACAACCGCAGATTCCTCGCGATCGCCGAGGAGCTGGGGCTGGACCACTCCGAGGAACCGCACGCCAGCAGCGGCTTCTCGCTCGTCACGCTCAACCCGGAGGCGAAGCGCCGCTACCGCCCCACCATCGAACGGCTGCAGCGCGCCCTCAAGGCGCACACCGCGGCCACGGCCGCCGACACCAAGCGCAGCTTCCGCGGACCGGCCGCCCGGCACGGGTCCTCCGGCGGCGGCGTCCGCGTCAAGGCGGTCTGCGACTGCGGGCGCAACGTACGGGTGGTCCCCTCCGTGCTGGCCCAGGCGCCGATCGTGTGCGGCGGGTGCATGAAGCCCTTCCGCATCCCCGAAGTCGCCATCGCGGCGGCCTCCTGACCGCCGTCACCGTCGCCACCGGGGCCACCGCCCCACGGCGAACCGGCCGCCGGGCTCCCGCCCCCACCGGGGCGACCGCCGACGGCGTGCACGCGGGCAGCCCGCACCGCCGCACCACCGGCGGGCCGCGCTCCGCGCCCCGCACCGCCGTCCCCGTGGCACGCCATGTCCGCACGGGGGCGGGAGCGGGCCGCCTCCGTGAGCCGGACCACCCCGCCCGGCTGAGCGCCGCGCGGGCGTATGGCACAATGGCTAGCTGTACTCGACAGTCGCATAGGACCCCTCTCTCCTCCGGCTGACGCGTCCATCGGGCACCCGAGTACCGCAACCCCACGTGGCATCTCATGTGCCCAACCACGTCAAGTTCAGGAGACACCACTCCAGTGGCAGTCAAGATCAAGCTCAAGCGCCTCGGCAAGATTCGCCAGCCGCACTACCGCATCGTCGTCGCCGACGCCCGTACCCGTCGGGACGGTCGCGCGATCGAGGAGATCGGTATCTACCACCCGACCTACAACCCGTCGCGCATCGAGGTCAACGCCGAGCGTGCGCAGTACTGGCTGTCCGTCGGCGCCCAGCCCACCGAGGCTGTGCTCGCCATCCTGAAGCTGACCGGTGACTGGCAGGCCCACAAGGGTCTCCCCGCCCCCGCGCCGCTCCTGCAGCCGGAGACGAAGGAGAGCAAGCGTCGCTCCTTCGACGAGTTCGCCAAGGCCCTCGAGGGCATCGGCGAGGGCAAGGGCGAGGCCATCACGCAGAAGGCGAAGAAGGCCGACAAGAAGGCGGACGAGGCTGAGGCCGCCGCCGAGTCGACCGAGGCCTGATCATGCTCGAGGAGGCTCTTGAGCACCTCGTAAAGGGCATTGTGGACAACCCCGACGAAGTGCAGGTCGCCTCGCGCAACCTGCGCCGCGGGCAGGTGCTCGAGGTCCGGGTCCACCCCGACGACCTCGGCAAGGTGATCGGCCGCAACGGCCGCACCGCGCGTGCTCTGCGTACCGTCGTGGGCGCCATCGGCGGCCGTGGGATCCGCGTCGACCTCGTCGACGTGGACCAGGTCCGCTGAGCAGTTGAATCACCGGCACGGGCCGGGGAGGGCATTCGTGCCCACCCCGGCCCGTCGTCGTCTGAACAGGAGAGAGACCAAGTGGAGCTGGTAGTCGCGCGGATCGGCCGCGCCCACGGCATCAAGGGTGAGGTCACCGTCGAGGTGCGCACGGACGAGCCGGAGCTGCGCCTCAGCCCCGGCGCGGTGCTCAAGACGGAGCCCGCCACCGCGGGACCGCTGACCATCGAGACGGGCCGGGTGCACAGCGGCCGCCTGCTGCTCCGCTTCGCCGGCGTCAAGGACCGCACCGGGGCCGAGGCGCTGCGCAACATCCTGCTGATCGCCGAGGTGGACCCGGCGGAGCTGCCGGAAGAGGAGGACGAGTACTACGACCACCAGCTGATGGACCTGGACGTGGTACTGGAGGACGGCACCGAGATCGGCCGGATCACCGAGATCTCCCACCTGCCCTCGCAGGACCTCTTCATCGTCGAGCGGCCGGACGGCTCCGAGGTGATGATCCCCTTCGTCGAGGAGATCGTCGCCGAGATCGACCTGGAGGAGCAGCGCTGCGTCATCACCCCGCCGCCCGGGCTGATCGACGAGCGCGAAGCGGTCGTCGCCTCGTCCCGTGACGAGGAAGCGGTCCCGGACGAGGACGCGGCTCCTGACGCGGGCCCGGCCCGTGACGCGGACTCCGGGGACAACGCCTGATGCGACTCGACGTCGTCACGATCTTCCCCGAGTACCTGGAGCCGCTGAACGTCTCCCTCGTCGGCAAGGCCCGTGCCCGCGGGCAGCTCGACGTGCACGTCCACGACCTGCGGGACTGGACGTACGACCGGCACAACACGGTCGACGACACCCCGTACGGCGGCGGTCCCGGCATGGTCATGAAGACCGAGCCCTGGGGCGAGGCCCTGGACGCGGCGCTGGCCGACGGCTACGAGGCGGGCGCGCACGGCCCCGTCATGGTCGTCCCCACGCCCAGCGGCCGGCCCTTCACCCAGGAACTGGCCGTCGAGCTCTCCGAGCGGCCCTGGCTGATCTTCACACCGGCCCGGTACGAGGGCATCGACCGCCGGGTCATGGACGAGTACGCCACGCGCATGCCGGTGTACGAGGTCTCCATCGGCGACTACGTCCTGGCGGGCGGCGAGGCCGCCGTCCTGGTCGTCACCGAGGCCGTGGCCCGGCTGCTGCCCGGAGTCCTCGGCAACGCCGAATCCCACCGCGACGACTCCTTCGCGCCGGGCGAGATGGCCAACCTCCTGGAGGGGCCCGTCTTCACCAAGCCGCCGGTGTGGCGCGGCCGCGACATCCCCGAGGTGCTGCTCAGCGGCCACCACGGGAAGATCGCCCGCTGGCGCCGGGACGAGGCCTTTCGCCGGACCGCCCGGAACCGGCCCGATCTGATCGAGCGCTGCGAGGCCTCCGCGTTCGACAAGAAGGACCGGGAGATCCTCTCCATCCTGGGCTGGACGCCGTCCCCGGACGGCCGATTTTGGCGCAGGCCCCCGGCCGTGGAAGAATAGGCGGCTGCTGTACGCCCGCGAGCGCCCCTGCCACAGGGGGACCGTCGCCCGCAGGGTGGGACAGCTCCCGAATTCTCTACGGAAACCCGCTCGGCGGCCTGTGGCGTCGTGCGAAGAAAGCAGACGAAGAACATGTCTCACCTGCTCGATGGCGTCAACGCCGCCGCGCTCCGCTCGGACGTCCCGGCCTTCCGCCCGGGTGACACGATCAACGTGCACGTCCGCGTGATCGAGGGCAACCGCTCCCGTATCCAGCAGTTCAAGGGCGTCGTCATCCGTCGCCAGGGCGCCGGGGTCTCCGAGACCTTCACCGTCCGCAAGGTCTCCTTCAGCGTCGGCGTGGAGCGTACCTTCCCGGTCCACTCCCCGATCTTCGAGAAGATCGAGCTCGTCACCCGCGGTGACGTTCGCCGTGCGAAGCTGTACTACCTCCGTGAGCTCCGCGGCAAGGCCGCGAAGATCAAGGAGAAGCGCGACAAGTAAGGTCGCCTCCGGTGTTCCGGGGCGGCCGGATAGGCTCGCCCCCGATGGACACCGAAGCACCTCACACGCAGCGCGGCCACTCTTCCCCCGGCGAGGGGGAGGAGCGGCCGCGTTTTGCGTTCTCCCCGCCCGGCAGGACCGGCGCGCGGAAGCGGGCTTCCGGGGAGCCCGCGAACGGGCGGGCCTCGTCCCGGGGGCCGCTGACCTGGCGGCGGGCCGGAGTGCTCGGCGTGGTCTGCACCGTCTTCCTGCTGCTCTTCAGCAACTTCGTGGTCCAGCCCTTCCTGATCCCGAGCCGCTCCATGGAGCCGACGCTCCAGGTCGGGGACCGGGTCCTGGTCAACAAGCTGGCGTACCGTTTCGGCGGCCAACCGACCCGCGGGGACCTGGTGGTCTTCGACGGCACGGGCTCCTTCGTACGGGAACGCCCGGAGGGCAATCCGGTCGGCGTGCTGCTGCACGGCGCAGCCTCGGCGCTCGGGCTCGCGGAGCCGTCCGACACCGACTTCGTGAAGCGGGTCGTGGGCGTCGGCGGTGACGACGTGGTGTGCTGCGACGCCGCCGGGCGGGTCGAGGTCAACGGCGTGCCGCTGGACGAGCCGTACCTGTATCCCGGTGACGCGCCCTCGAAGGTGCCGTTCCGGATCGTCGTACCCCTGGGGAGCCTGTGGGTGATGGGTGATCATCGGTCCCAGTCCCGGGACTCGCGGGACCACCTCGGGGAACCGGGCGGGGGGATGGTGCCGGTGGACATGGTGATCGGGCGGGCCGACTGGATCGGCTGGCCGGTTTCGCGCTGGGGCGCGGTCGGCGGCGGTCATGGGTAACCGGGGACGGCCGCGGGGCGGCCGGGAGCGGGAGCCCGAACCGGAGCCGGAACCGACACCCGTGCCGGTGGTCGAGGGCGGCCGGGCCGAACGGCGCCGGACGGCCCGCAAGGTGCGCCGGCGCCGCCGCACGCGCCGCGCGGGCGAACTGCCGCTGCTGGTCGTGGTGGCGCTGTGCATAGCCCTGCTCCTCAAGACCTTCCTGGTGCAGGCCTTCTTCATCCCCTCGGGCTCGATGGAGCAGACGATCCTGATCGGCGACCGGGTCCTCGTCGACAAGCTGACCCCGTGGTTCGGCTCCAAGGTCGAGCGCGGCGACGTCGTCGTGTTCAAGGACCCGGGCGGCTGGCTCAAGGGCGAGGCGGCCCGACCCGCCCCCGATCCGGTCGGCGTCAAACAGATCAAGCAGACCCTGACCTTCATCGGCCTGCTGCCCTCGGCCGACGAGCAGGACCTCATCAAGCGCGTCATCGGCGTGGGCGGTGACACCGTCAAGTGCTGCGACAGCCGGGGCCGGGTCACCGTCAACGGCTCCCCGCTCGACGAGCCGTACGTCAACCCGGGCAACGCCCCCTCGGAGATCACCTTCGAGGTCGAGGTACCGCCCGGCCGGCTCTTCGTCATGGGTGACCACCGGGCGAACTCGGCGGACTCGCGCTTCCACCTCGACGAGGCCTTCGAAGGCACGATCGACGAGAAGGGGGTCGTCGGCGAAGCCGTGGTGATCGCCTGGCCGTTCGGGCACTGGAAGCGACTGGAACAGCCCGCGACGTTCCGCATGGTGCCCGATCAGGCACGGAGCGAACGACGCGGACGGCGTAAGCGCCGTCGGGGCGTGCCGTTCGCATAGTGTGTCTTCGGTCTCCCGCGCCTTAGGGAACTCCCGCTCGTTAAGGGAGGGGAGGGCCTGTGCCTGTTTCGGTGCGGGCGGCGATCGCGAGTGAGGAGTGGATGTGGGGGATGTGGCGGTAGGCGCACGATCCGGACGCGACGAGGGCGAGGAGCGGCCGGACGATGCAGTCGAGCGCGACGCCGATGAGGACGGTACCGCGGCGCGCGCGCACCGCTCGTTCTGGAAGGAACTTCCGCTCCTCATCGGCATCGCCCTGCTGCTGGCCCTGCTGATCAAGACCTTCCTGGTCCAGGCGTTCTCGATCCCCTCCGACTCGATGCAGGACACGCTGCAGCGCGGTGACCGGGTGCTCGTGGACAAGCTGACCCCGTGGTTCGGTTCCGAGCCGGAGCGCGGGGAGGTCGTGGTCTTCCACGACCCCGCGAACTGGCTCTCCGGGGAGCCGACCCCGGAGCCGAACATCGTGCAGAAGGCCCTCAGCTGGATCGGCCTGATGCCGTCCGCCGAGGAGAAGGACCTGATCAAGCGGACCATCGCCATCGGCGGGGACACGGTCGAGTGCAAGAAGGGGGGACCGGTCGTCGTCAACGGCAAGGAGCTCGACGAGCCGTACATCTTCCCCGGCAACACCCCGTGTGACGACGCCCCCTTCGGTCCGATCACCGTGCCCAAGGGCAAGATCTGGGTGATGGGCGACCACCGGCAGAACTCCCAGGACTCCCGCTACCACATGCAGGACTCCACCCAGGGCTTCGTCCCCGTGGACAAGGTCGTCGGGCGCGCCGTCGTGATCGCGTGGCCGCTCACCCGCTGGTCCACCCTGCCCGTCCCGGCCACCTTCGACCAGCCGGGCATCGGCAACCAGGCCGCCGCGACCGCGCTGGGTCTCGGGGCCTCCGGACTGGCGCCGGTCGGGCTCGGCCCGGCCGCTCTGGGGCTCGTCGGGGCGGTTCCGCTGGTCATGTGGCGCAGGCAGAAGCTGACCGGCGGTCGTACCGCCCGGTAGGGTGCCGCCCAGGTCGACGATCCCGGAGTGTGGGGGCGCTGCAATGGGCGGAACACAAGCGATACGCAGGGGCAAGAAGGGCCGCGGCGGTCTCGGCAACGTGCTGTCGGGACTGGCCGTGGCCCTCGGCTTCGCGCTCTTCCTCGGCGGCTTCGTGTGGGGGGCGTTCCTCTACCAGCCCTACACGGTGCCGACCGACTCGATGATGCCGACCGTGCGGCCCGGGGACCGGGTCCTCGCCCAGCGCATCGACGGCGAGGAGGTGCGCCGTGGGGACGTGGTCGTCTTCACTGATTCCATGTGGAGCGATTCGCCCATGGTCAAGCGGGTCGTCGGCATCGGCGGCGACACCGTGAAGTGCTGCGGCGCGGGCGGCGAACTCACCGTGAACGGCACGCCGCTGGACGAGCCGTACGCCGACACCACCCGGCCGGACACGGGTCTCGCCATGCCGCCGGGGCAGGCCCCGCCGTCCGGGACCCCCTTCGAGGTGACGGTCCCCGAGGGGAACCTCTTCCTGCTGGGCGACCGGCGGGCCGCGTCCCTGGACTCCCGGGCCCACCTGCAGGAGGCCGGGCAGGGCACCGTCCCGCGGTCGGCCGTCAGCGCCCGCGTCGACGCCCTGGCCTGGCCCTCCGCGAAGATGCTGGAGCGGCCGGCGACGTACGCCGCCCTGCCCGGCGGCACCTCGCGGCCGGGGCCGCTGCGGCTCCAGCTCGTGGCGGTGGCGGCCGGCGCCGCCCTGGTCCTGGTGGGGGCCGCGTACGGGCCCCTGGCGCGGGTCCTGGGGCGCACCCGGCGGCAGGAGCGGGCCGGTGTCCGCTGACCGGCCGGTCTCCGCTGACCAGGCCGGTACGGCACACCGGAAGGTGTCGCGGGTGATCCTGCTGGATCCGGAGGACCGGATCCTGCTGCTGCACGGCTTCGAGCCGGCGGACCCCTCGGACGACTGGTGGTTCACACCGGGCGGCGGGCTGGAGGGCGCGGAGAGCCGGGAGCAGGCCGCACTGCGCGAGCTGGCGGAGGAGACGGGGATCACAGAGGTGGAGCTGGGGCCGGTGCTGTGGCACCGCTACTGCTCCTTCCCCTTCGACGGGCGCCGCTGGGAGCAGGACGAGTGGTACTTCCTGGCGCGTACCAGCCAGACCGCGACCGAGATGGGCGGGCTCACCGAGCTGGAGCGGCGCAGCGTCACCGGAGCCAGGTGGTGGACCTCCGAGGAACTTCTCTCGGCCCATGAGACGGTGTACCCGACCAGACTCGCCGAGCTGCTCCGTACGCTGCTCGTCGACGGTCCTCCGGGTGAGCCGGTGGTCCTGGCCCCGGAAATCGTCTAGGGGCGCACGGGCCTGGCGCACAATAGGGGGACGCACGGCTGAAGGGGAACATGCCATGAGTGCCGAGGACCTCGAAAAGTACGAGACCGAGATGGAGCTGAAGCTCTATCGGGAGTACCGCGACGTCGTCGGGCTGTTCAAGTATGTGATCGAGACCGAACGCCGTTTCTACCTCACCAACGACTACGAGATGCAGGTGCACTCGGTCCAGGGTGAGGTCTTCTTCGAGGTCTCGATGGCCGACGCGTGGGTCTGGGACATGTACCGGCCGGCCCGCTTCGTGAAGCAGGTCCGGGTGCTGACCTTCAAGGACGTGAACATCGAGGAGCTCAACAAGAGCGATCTCGAACTGCCCGGGAGCTGAGCTTCCTCACCCGGAAGGGTGAGGAGGTTGTCCACAGCGGCCGGCTTGTCCACCAAGATCCACAAGGTGGGCGGGGACGCGGGACCGTCGGTGCCGGAGGTGGTGCCGGATGAACGCGAAGGGCGTGGCACAGCAGGCATTGGGGCGGTACGGCGAGGAACTCGCCGCGCGGCGGTTGACCGAGGCCGGGATGACCGTGATCGCACGGAACTGGCGGTGCCGCGGCGGGGAGATCGACATCGTCGCGCGGGACGGGGAGGCCCTCGTCGTGTGCGAGGTCAAGACCCGCCGGGCGGGTGACTTCGAGCATCCCATGGCCGCCGTGCGGCCCGCCAAGGCCGAGCGCTTACGGGGACTCGCCGGGCGATGGCTCGCCGACCACGGCGGACCGCCCCCGGGCGGCGTGCGCATCGACCTCGTCGGAGTCCTGCTGCCACGGCGCGGCGCCCCCCTGGTGGAACACGTCAGGGGGGTGGCCTGATGGGCTTCGCGCGCGCCTGCTCGGTGGCCCTGGTCGGCGTCGACGGGGTGGCGGTCGAGGTCCAGGCCGATCTGGAGCCCGGGGTCGCGGCCTTCACCCTCGTGGGGCTGCCGGACAAGACCCTCGTCGAGAGCCGGGACCGGGTGCGGGCGGCCGTGGTCAATTCCGGGCCGGCCTGGCCGCAGAAGAAGCTCACGGTCGGGCTCAGCCCCGCCTCCGTGCCGAAGTCCGGTGCCGGATTCGACCTGGCCGTCGCCGCGGCCGTCCTCGGGGCCGCCGAGGTGGTCGACCCGGCCGCCATCGCCGACCTCGTCCTCATCGGCGAGTTGGGCCTGGACGGCCGGGTGCGCCCCGTGCGCGGGATCCTGCCCGCGGTCCTCGCCGCGGCGGAGGCCGGATACCGGCAGGTGGTCGTGCCGCAGCAGTGCGCGGCCGAGGCCGCCCTCGTGCCGGACGTCTCGGTGCTCGGCGTGCGCAGCCTGCGCCAGCTGATCGCGGTCCTGACCGATGGAGTGGTCCCCGAGGAGGAGCCGCCCGGACCGCCGGGGCGCCCCGACCCGATACTGGCCGGCCTGCTCGTCCCCGGGGCGGGGCTGGGCACGGGTCTCGCACCCGGCCGCACCGGCCGCGGGGACGCTCCGGACTTCCCCGACCTCGCGGACGTGGCCGGGCAGCACACGGCGCGCCGCGCACTGGAGGTGGCCGCCGCCGGAGGCCACCACCTGTTCCTCAGCGGACCCCCGGGCGCGGGGAAGACGATGCTGGCCGAGCGACTGCCGTGGATCCTGCCGCCGCTCACCCGCCAGGACTCGGTCGAGGTCACGGCCGTCCACTCGGTCGCGGGGATCCTCCCGCCCGGCGAACCGCTGGTCGCCCGGCCGCCGTACTGCGCACCGCACCATTCGGCGACCATGCAGTCCCTGGTGGGCGGCGGGAGCGGCGTCCCCAGGCCCGGGGCGGTCTCCCTGGCCCACCGCGGCGTGCTCTTTTTGGACGAGGCCGCCGAGTTCCACAGCCGGGCCCTGGACGCGCTGCGCCAGCCCCTCGAATCGGGGCACGTGGTCATCGCCCGCGCGGCCGGGGTGGTGAGGCTGCCGGCCCGGTTCCTGATGGTGCTCGCCGCGAACCCCTGCCCGTGCGGGCGCCACACCCTGCTCGGAGCCGGGTGCGAATGCCCGCCCTCGGTGATCCGGCGCTACCAGGCGCGGCTGTCCGGGCCGCTGCTCGACCGGGTGGACCTCAGGGTGGAGGTCGAGCCCGTGACCCGCTCCGATCTGCTGGGGCAGGGCGGGCGGGGAGAGGCCACCGCCGTGGTCGCCGGGCGGGTGCGGGAGGCCCGGGAGCGCGCCGCGGCCCGGCTCGCCGACACCCCGTGGCGGCTCAACTCCGAGGTGCCCGGACAGGAACTGCGGACCCGGTGGCAGGCGGGCCCGGGGGCACTGGCGCAGGCCGAGCGCGATCTGGAGCGGGGGCTGCTCACCGCGCGCGGGCTGGACCGGGTCCTGCGGGTCGCCTGGACCGTCGCCGACCTGCGGGGGCGGGACCGGCCCGACGCGCTGGACGTGGCGGTGGCACTGGAGCTGCGGACGGGGATCACCCGCGGGGCGATCCCGGTGACGGGAGGCGCGACATGACCGGCGCCGGGGAAGGGGAAATGCTGGCGCGGGCGGCGCTCACCCGGGTGCTGGAGCCAGGCGACGAGCACGGCGGGCGCTGGCTGCGCGAGCACGGCGCGGTCGGGCTGATGGGACTGCTCACCGGCCCCGAGGCGGGACCGGAGGCCCCGGCCGGAGTGGGGCCGGAGCGGCTCGCCGGATACCGCAGACGGGCGGCGCTGGCCGATCCGCGGCGCGACCTCGAAAGGGTCGACGCGGCGGGAGGCCGGTTCGTGTTCCCGGGATCGGCGGAGTGGCCGACCCAGCTCGACGACCTCGGCGACGCCCGCCCCGTCGGGCTGTGGCTGCGGGGCCGGCCGAACCTGCGGACGTGGGCGCTGCGTTCGGTCGCCGTGGTCGGGGCCCGGGCCTGCACCCCGTACGGCGCGCACATGGCCCAGACGCTGGCCGCCGGACTCGCCGAGCGGGGCTGGGTCGTGGTCTCCGGGGCCGCGTTCGGCATCGACGGCGCCGCCCACCGCGGGGCCCTCGCCCCGGGCGGCGCGACCGCGGCGGTACTGGCCTGCGGGGTGGACGTCGCCTACCCCCGCGGACACTCCGGGCTGCTCGACCGGATCGCCGGCCAGGGGCTGATCCTCGGGGAGCTGCCGCCCGGCAGCCACCCGACCCCGAGCCGGTTCGTCCTGCGCAACCGGGTCATCGCCGCCCTCACCCGGGGCACCGTCGTCGTTGAGGCCGCCCACCGCAGCGGCTCCCTGGTCACGGCCCGGCGGGCCCAGCAGCTCGGGCGGCTCACGATGGGCATCCCGGGGCCCGCCACCAGCGCGCTCTCGGCCGGGGTGCACGAGCTGCTGCGGGGCGAGGCCGCGCTCGTCACCGACGCGGCGGAAGTCGTCGAACTGGTGGGCGCCATGGGCGAGCTGGCTCCCGAGCGGCGCGGCCCGGTGCTCGCCCGGGACCTCCTGGACCGGGACACCGCCCGGGTGCTCGAAGCGCTCCCGGCCGGACGCCCGGCCGACGCGGCCGAGCTGGCACTTGCCTCGGGCACCGGCACCGATGAAGTCATCGGCAGACTGTACGAACTTCACTCTCTGGGGTTCGTCGAACGGCAGGGCGACGGCTGGCAGTTGAGCAGACGAACGGCTGGAGGGGACACACAAACCCGGTCCACCCGGCGAGGCGGTCGTTGACCTGGGGAGTTCCGGTGAAAGAGTGAAACCGATGAGAGACGCGGTCTTCCCGATGGCAGCCGCCGGGACCGTGCGCGCGGCGCCGGTCCCGGGCGGCGCGTGCGAGCCGGGGCGCGTCTGCGCACCCGCGCCATCCCGTACTCTTCGCGCACCGCGACACTTCCGTCACGCTACGCTCCCAAGGAATCCGGCTCCGGCAAAGGCGAAGCATGCCCCAGCACACCTCAGGGTCTGACCGCGCAGCGGTGCCCCCCGCTGCCCGCGGCAGCGCGCGGTCCACCGCGCCCTCGTCCCTGGAGGCGCTGTGGCGCTCGTACAAGGAATCGGGTGACGAGCGGCTGCGGGAGCAATTGATCCTGCACTACTCGCCCCTGGTGAAGTACGTCGCCGGCCGCGTCAGCGTGGGGCTGCCGCCCAATGTGGAGCAGGCCGACTTCGTCTCCTCCGGGGTCTTCGGACTGATCGACGCCATCGAGAAGTTCGACATCGACCGCTCGATCAAGTTCGAGACGTACGCGATCACCCGGATCCGCGGCGCGATGATCGACGAACTGCGAGCCCTGGACTGGATCCCCCGCTCGGTCCGGCAGAAGGCGCGGGCCGTGGAGCGGGCCTACGCCACGCTGGAGGCCCAGCTGCGGCGCACCCCGACGGAGAGCGAGGTCGCCGGGGAGATGGGCATCGGGGTGGAGGACCTCCACACCGTCTTCAGCCAGTTGTCCCTCGCGAACGTCGTCGCGCTGGAGGAGCTGCTGCACGTCGGCGGCGAGGGCGGCGACCGCCTCTCGCTGATGGACACCCTGGAGGACACCGCCGCCGACAACCCGGTCGAGGTGGCGGAGGACCGCGAACTGCGGCGCCTGCTCGCGCGGGCCATCAACACCCTGCCCGAGCGGGAGAAGACCGTGGTGACCCTCTACTACTACGAGGGACTCACGCTCGCCGAGATCGGGAACGTGCTGGGCGTCACCGAGAGCCGGGTCAGTCAGATCCACACCAAGTCCGTCCTGCAGTTGCGCGCGAAGTTGGCGGATGTGGGGCGGTGAGCTTGCGCCGCGTCCGTAGAGTGGATGCGTGCCCAGGATTCGAGCGGCCTCCGTGGCCGAGCACCGGTCGATGCAGCGCGGCGCCCTCTTGGACGCCGCGCGTTCTCTGCTGTCCGAAGGCGGGACGGAGGCGCTGACCTTCCCCGCCCTGGCGGAGCGGACCGGCCTCGCCCGGTCCTCCGTGTACGAGTACTTCCGCTCCCGCGCGGCCGTCGTCGAAGAGCTGTGCGCGGTGGACTTCCCCGTGTGGGCCGCCGAGATCGAGGCGGCGATGGAGCAGGCCCCGTCGCCGGAGGCGAAGATCGAGGCCTACGTGCGGAGCCAGTTGGGGCTGGTGGGGGACCGGCGGCACCGGGCGGTGGTGGCCATCTCGGCGAGCGAGCTGGACGCCGGGGCGCGGGAGAAGATCCGTGCGGCGCACGGGGGGCTGGTGGCGATGATCGTCGAGGCGCTGGCCGCCCTCGGGCAGCAGGAGCCGCGGCTCGCGGCGATGCTGTTGCAGGGCGTGGTCGACGCCGCTGTCCGGCGGATCGAGCTCGGTGCGGCCGAGGATCCCGCCGTCGTGACGGAGGCGGCCGTGGCCATGGCCCTGCGGGGCGTGCGCGGCTGAGGCCCCGGGGCTCCGCCGCCGGACCCCGCGCCTCAAGCGCCGGCGGGGCTGGATCTCGCTCCCGCCGGGTGTGCCGGTGCGGCTCAAGGATCGGGGCTCCGCCCCAGGCCCCGCGCCTCAAACGCCGGCGGGGCTGGACTTCGCTCCGGCGGGTGTGCTGGTGCGGCTCAAGGATCGGGGCTCCGCCCCGGACCCCGCGCCTCAAACGCCGGCGGGGCTGGAGATGGCCGCCAGCGCCGGCGGGGGTGCGTTCGGCAGGAGGCGGGGGGTCGGGTGAGGGGCGAGGGTGAGCGGGTTGAGGTACGTCTCGCCTGACAGGAGGCCCCAGTGGAGGCAGGGCTGCGGGCAGTGGGAGCCCTCCGTCAGGACCGCCACCACCTGGCCCGCCGTGACCTCCTCGCCCTCCGTGACCAGCGGGCGGACCGGTTCGTAGGTCGTGCGCAGACCGTTCGGGAGGGTCAGGGAGAGCACTCCGCGGCCCGCGACCAGCCCGGCGTAGTGGACCCGGCCGGGCCCGACCGCGCGGAGCTCCGCGCCCACCGGGGCGGACAGGTCCACGCCGCGGTGCCCGGCCGCGTACGGGGTCGGCGGCGGATCCCACCAGCGGGCCACCCTCAGCGGCGCGGGCAGCGGGCGGACGCCGGGAACGGGCGCGAGAACGGGCCCGGGGGCGGGTCCCGGAAGGACCGCCTGGGCCAGGGCCAGGAGCAGGCTGAGCAGCAAGGTCGTCATGGGCCTAGCGTCCCGCGCCCGCACGCGGCCGGGCACGGGCCTGTGGACGGTCGGGGCGCTGTGGACAACGGCGTCACCCGGCATACCGCCGGGTCCCGTACACTTCTTGTGGCGATCCGGGTCACCGGGTCGACTTCGCACGCCCCAGCACCAGGCCGAAACGGCCAGGTGGCAGCGTCTCTCGGTCCCTCATGGGGGCAGGGCGCGGTGGGGCGTCAGGAACCAAACCGAGAAACCAAGGAGATGGCCATGGCCGTCGTCACGATGCGGGAGCTGCTGGAAAGCGGCGTCCACTTCGGTCACCAGACCCGTCGTTGGAACCCGAAGATGAAGCGCTTCATCTTCACGGAGCGCAACGGCATCTACATCATCGACCTGCTGCAGTCGCTGTCGTACATCGACCGCGCCTACGAGTTCGTGAAGGAGACCGTCGCGCACGGTGGCTCCATCATGTTCGTCGGTACCAAGAAGCAGGCCCAGGAGGCCATCGCCGAGCAGGCGACGCGCGTTGGTATGCCGTACGTCAACCAGCGGTGGCTGGGTGGCATGCTCACCAACTTCTCCACCGTCTACAAGCGCCTTCAGCGTCTGAAGGAGCTTGAGGCGATCGACTTCGAGGACGTCGCCGCCTCGGGTCTCACCAAGAAGGAGCTCCTGGTCCTCTCCCGCGAGAAGACCAAGCTGGAGAAGACCCTCGGTGGTATCCGCGAGATGTCGAAGGTCCCCAGCGCCGTCTGGATCGTCGACACCAAGAAGGAGCACATCGCCGTCGGTGAGGCGCGCAAGCTCCACATCCCGGTCGTCGCGATCCTCGACACCAACTGCGACCCCGACGAGGTCGACTACAAGATCCCGGGTAACGACGACGCGATCCGTTCCGTCACCCTGCTCACCCGCGTGATCGCCGACGCCGTCGCCGAGGGCCTCATCGCCCGCTCCGGCGCTGCGACCGGCGACTCGAAGCCGGGCGAGAAGGCCGCCGCCGAGCCGCTCGCCGAGTGGGAGCGCGACCTGCTCGAGGGTGACAAGAAGGTCGACGAGACCGAGGCCGCCCCGGCTGCCGAGGCTGTCGCCGAGGCCCCGGCCGCCGAGGCTGTCGAGGCCCCGGCCGCCGACGCCGAGCAGGCCTGACCCACTGAGAGCGCCCGGTGTTCACACGCCGGGCACTCACAGCACGGACGATGACGGCGGGGGAGCCGCGCCACGAGCGCGGCACCTCCGCCGTTCACCCGTAGATCTACGACTTCGAGAGAGAATCACAGACTCATGGCGAACTACACCGCCGCTGACGTCAAGAAGCTCCGCGAGCTCACCGGCGCCGGCATGCTGGACTGCAAGAACGCGCTCGTGGACGCCGACGGTGACGTCGACAAGGCCCAGGAAGCGCTCCGCATCAAGGGTCAGAAGGGCGTCGCCAAGCGCGAGGGCCGTTCTGCCGAGAACGGTGCGGTCGTCTCCCTCATCGCCGACGACAACACCTCCGGTGTCATCGTCGAGCTGAAGTGCGAGACCGACTTCGTCGCCAAGGGCGAGAAGTTCCTGGCCGTCGCCAACCAGCTGGCCGCCCACGTGGCCGCCACCTCCCCGGCCGACATCGAGGCGCTCCTCGCGTCCGAGATCGAGCCCGGCAAGACCGTCACCGCTTTCGTCGACGAGGCCAACGCCAACCTCGGCGAGAAGATCGTCCTGGACCGCTTCGCGCAGTTCAACGGCGGCTACGTGACCGCGTACATGCACCGCACGATGCCCGACCTGCCGTTCCAGATCGGCGTCCTGGTCGAGCTCGACAAGGAGAACGCCGAGGTCGCCCGCGGCGTCGCGCAGCACATCGCCGCGTTCGCCCCGCAGTGGCTGTCCGCCGAGGACGTCCCGGCCGAGAAGGTCGAGTCCGAGCGTCGCATCGCCGAAGAGGTCACCCGCGCGGAGGGCAAGCCCGAGGCTGCCATCGCGAAGATCGTCGAGGGTCGCGTCAACGGCTTCTTCAAGGACGCCACGCTGCTCGGCCAGGCGTACGCCCTGGACAACAAGAAGTCCGTCCAGAAGGTTCTGGACGAGGCCGGTGTCACCCTGAAGCGCTTCACCCGCATCAAGGTCGGCATCTGAGTCCGTCCGTACGCGACGGACACCGGACCCCGGTAGGGTCTGAAGCAGTCGTCCGCGCTTGCGCGAGGCGACCGCAGATCTGACGAGGAGGCCATTGCCGTAGAGGGAACCGCAAGGACCCACCGGCAATGGCCTTCTTCGTATGTGCACGAGGAGATCTCCATGAATCAGGGCGTGGACCCCCACACCGCATCCGACGACAAGAGCGACCAGGACAAGAAGGGCCGCCGCTTCATGCTGAAGCTGTCGGGCGAGGCCTTCTCCGGTGGCGGAGGACTGGGCGTCGATCCCGACGTCGTCCACGCCATCGCGCGTGAGATCGCCGCGGTGGTCCGCGACGGCGCGGAGATCGCCGTCGTGATCGGCGGCGGCAACTTCTTCCGCGGCGCCGAACTCCAGCAGCGCGGCATGGACCGGGCACGGTCCGACTACATGGGCATGCTGGGCACCGTCATGAACTGCCTCGCGCTCCAGGACTTCCTGGAGAAGGAGGGCATCGACTCCCGCGTGCAGACCGCCATCACCATGGGCCAGGTCGCGGAGCCGTACATCCCGCTGCGTGCCGTGCGCCACCTGGAGAAGGGCCGCGTCGTCATCTTCGGCGCGGGCATGGGCATGCCGTACTTCTCGACCGACACCACGGCCGCCCAGCGAGCCCTGGAGATCGACGCCGAGGCCCTGCTCATGGGCAAGAACGGCGTCGACGGGGTCTACGACTCCGACCCGAAGAAGAACCCGGACGCGGTCAAGTTCGACGCGCTGGAGTACAGCGAGGTCCTCTCCCGCGACCTCAAGGTCGCCGACGCCACCGCGATCACGCTGTGCCGCGACAACAAGCTTCCGATCCTCGTGTTCGAGCTGCTCGCCGAGGGCAATATCGCCCGCGCCGTCAAGGGTGAGAAGATCGGCACGCTCGTCAGCGACCAGGAAACCCGGGTCTGATCGGTCCGCTGCCGGACCGAGCCCGGACCGGCCCCGCCGGCCCCGCCCGCCTGAACCATCCATTCAAGACATGCAGGAGCACGTGGTGACCGAAGAGATCCTCCTCGAGGCCGAGGAGAAGATGGAAAAGGCCGTCGTCGTCGCCAAGGAAGACTTCGCCGCGATTCGCACCGGCCGTGCGCACCCGGCGATGTTCAACAAGATCGTGGCGGACTACTACGGCGCCATCACGCCCATCAACCAGCTCGCCTCCTTCTCGGTGCCCGAGCCGCGCATGGCGATCGTGACCCCGTTCGACAAGAGCGCCCTGCGCAACATCGAGCAGGCCATCCGCGACTCCGACCTCGGTGTCAACCCGAGCAACGACGGCAGCATCATCCGGGTGACCTTCCCCGAGCTGACGCAGGACCGCCGCAAGGAGTACATCAAGGTCGCCCGCACCAAGGCCGAGGACTCCAAGGTCTCCATCCGCGCCGTGCGCCGCAAGGCGAAGGACGCCCTCGACAAGCTCGTCAAGGACAAGGAAGCCGGCGAGGACGAGGTCCGTCGCGCGGAGAAGGAGCTCGACGACACCACCGCGAAGTACGTCGCGCAGGTGGACGAGCTCCTCAAGCACAAGGAAGCCGAGCTCCTCGAAGTCTGATGAACGACACTTCCTGGCAGCCGGAGCCGGTTCCGGCGGGTCCCGCATACGATGCGCAGGTGGGCCCGCACACTCGGCCCATGCCCATCGTGCCCGATGCCGCCGGCCGTGACTTCGACGACCGGGAAGCACGCGATCGGGGGGCCGCCCTGGACGGCGGCCCCCTCTTCCGCGCCGATACGCCGCCGCAGGAGCCCATGCCCAGCCCCCCGCCTCCGCATGCCCCGCAGCCGCAGGACGCCTCGCCCCCGCCGCCGAAGAAGCGCGCGGGCCGGGATCTGCGCGCCGCCATAGGGGTCGGCGTCGGTCTCGGCGCGGTGATCTTCGCCTCGCTGCTGATCGTCAAGGCGGTCTTCGTCGGCGTCATCGTCGTCGCGGTCGTCGTGGGGCTGTGGGAGCTCACCTCCCGGCTGCAGGAGAAGAAGGGCATCAAGGCCCCGCTGGTCCCGCTCGCGGTCGGCGGCGCGGCCATGGTCATCGCCGGGTACGTCCGGGGCGCCGAGGGCGCGTTGGTCGCCATGGCCCTGACCGTGCTGGCGGTCCTGGTGTGGCGGATGACCGAACCGCCCGAGGACTACCTCAAGGACGTCACGGCGGGCGCCTTCGCGGCGTTCTACGTGCCCTTCCTGGCCACCTTCGTCGCGATGCTGCTCACCGCCGACGACGGCCCCGAGCGCGTGATCACCTTCCTGCTCCTGACCGTGGTCAGCGACACCGGGGCCTACGCGGTCGGCTGGCGCTTCGGGAAGACCAAGCTCGCGCCGCGCATCAGCCCCGGCAAGACCCGCGAGGGACTCTTCGGCGCGGTGGCCTTCGCGATGGCGGCCGGCGCGCTGTGCATGGAGTTCCTGATCGAGGGCGGCGCCTGGTGGCAGGGCCTCCTGCTCGGCCTCGCGGTCGCGGTCAGCGCCACCCTGGGCGACCTGGGCGAATCCATGATCAAGCGGGACCTGGGCATCAAGGACATGGGCACCCTCCTCCCGGGCCACGGCGGGATCATGGACCGGCTCGATTCGCTGCTGCCGACCGCGCCGGTGGTCTGGCTGCTCCTGGCGGCCTTCGTGGGCACCGGCTGACCTGCGAAAAGGCGGTGTGGGACGCCGGGCGGTTACCCTTGAAAGGCGCGCTGCTTCTGCGGCGCGCCTTTCGTCTTACAAGGAGTACCTGCCATGGCCCGCCCCGTTCCGGGAGAGCTCACCTTCGTCGCCCCTCGCGGGGCCAAGAAGCCGCCCCGGCACCTCGCCGACATGACCCCGGCCGAGCGCCGTGAGGCGGTCGCCGCGATCGGCGAGAAGCCGTTCCGGGCCAAGCAGCTCTCCCAGCACTACTTCGCGCGCTACGCCCACGACCCGGCCGAGTGGACCGACATCCCGGCGGCCTCGCGGGAAAAGCTCCGGCAGGAGCTGCTGCCGGACCTGATGAACGTCATCCGGCACATCTCGTGCGACGACGACACCACCCGCAAGACCCTGTGGAAGCTGCACGACGGCACGCTCGTCGAGTCCGTGCTGATGCGCTACCCCGACCGGGTCACCATGTGCATCTCCTCGCAGGCGGGCTGCGGCATGAACTGCCCGTTCTGCGCCACCGGCCAGGCGGGCCTCGACCGCAACCTCTCGACCGCCGAGATCGTGCACCAGATCGTCGACGGCATGCGCGCGCTGCGCGACGGTGAGGTCCCCGGCGGCCCGGCCCGGCTGTCGAACATCGTCTTCATGGGCATGGGCGAGCCGCTCGCCAACTACAACCGCGTGGTCGGCGCCATCCGCCGGCTCACCGACCCGGAGCCCGACGGCCTGGGCCTGTCGCAGCGGGGCATCACCGTCTCCACCGTCGGTCTGGTCCCGGCCATGCTGCGGTTCGCCGACGAGGGCTTCAAGTGCCGTCTCGCCGTCTCCCTGCACGCGCCCGACGACGAGCTGCGCGACACGCTGGTCCCGGTGAACACCCGCTGGAACGTCCGCGAGGTGCTCGACGCGGCATGGGAGTACGCGGAGAAGTCCGGCCGCCGGATCTCCATCGAGTACGCCCTGATCCGCGACATCAACGACCAGGCCTGGCGCGGGGACCTGCTGGGCAAGCTGCTCAAGGGCAAGCGTGTCCACGTCAACCTGATCCCGCTGAACCCCACGCCCGGCTCGAAGTGGACCGCCTCGCGGCCCGAGGACGAGAAGGCCTTCGTCGAGGCCATCGCCCGCCATGGCGTGCCCGTGACCGTACGGGACACCCGCGGCCAGGAGATCGACGGCGCGTGCGGCCAGCTCGCGGCCTCGGAGCGCTAGGTTCCGGTCAGCGGAGGCCCCATTCGGCCACGGGGTACCCTGTGGCCGAACCAATTTCATATTCCGACAGGGGAGCGCCACAGCGCTGAGAGTGCGGTATCCGTCATCCGCAGACCCTCTGAACCTCGCCCCGGTCATTCGGGGTAGGAAGTTCGGTCACCACTCAAGCTGTTGCGCCCTGCCCGGCGTCCGCTCCCGGAGAGCGCCGGGCAGGGCCGCGTCTTCTCCTGGACATCCCAGGAGGAATTCACCAGTGAGCACCACCAAGAAGATCGCGGGCGCCGCGCTCGCGGCCGCGCTGGGCGTCACCACGCTCAGCGCGTGCGGCGACTCCGGCGACAAGTCCGCGGGCACGACCGACAAGACCGTCACGCTCGTCTCCCACGACTCCTTCAACGTGACCGACACGGTCCTCAAGGAGTTCGAGCAGCAGAGCGGCTACACCGTCAAGGTGCTGAAGTCCGGCGACGCCGGCGCCGCCCTGAACCAGGAGATCCTCACCAAGGGCTCCCCGCGCGGCGACGTGTTCTTCGGCGTGGACAACACCCTGCTCTCGCGCGCCCTCGACAACGGCATCTTCACGGCGTACGAGGCCAAGGGCCTGGACACGGTCAAGCCCGAGTACGTGCTCGACAAGGAGCACCGGGTCACCCCGATCGACTCCGGCGACATCTGCGTCAACTACGACAAGGCCTACTTCGCCGACAAGAAGATCGCCCCGCCGCAGACGCTGGACGACCTGGCCAAGCCCGAGTACAAGGACTTGCTGGTCACCGAGAACGCCGCGACCTCCTCGCCCGGCCTCGGCTTCCTGCTCGCCTCCGTCGGCAAGTACGGCGAGGAGGGCTGGAAGGACTACTGGAGCAAGCTCAAGGCCAACGGCGTCGAGGTCGTCGACGGCTGGGAGCAGGCCTACAACGAGCGGTTCTCCGGCTCCGCGGGCGGCAAGAAGGCCAAGGGCGACCGCCCGCTGGTCGTCTCCTACGCCTCCAGCCCGCCGGTCGAGGTGCTGTACGGCGAGCCGCAGCCGGCCGAGGCCCCGACGGGCGTCGCCACCGGCACGTGCTTCCGCCAGGTCGAGTTCGCGGGCCTGCTCAAGGGGGCGAAGAACGAGGCGGGCGGCAAGGCCCTGCTGGACTTCCTGGTCGGCAAGAAGTTCCAGGAGGACATGCCGCTCCAGATGTTCGTGAACCCGGTGACGAAGGACGCCTCCCTGCCGGAGCTGTTCACGAAGCACGGAGTGGTCGTCGAGAAGCCCGAGAACGTGGCCCCCGAGACCATCGCCAAGAACCGTGAGCAGT
This sequence comes from Streptomyces sp. NPDC046308, assembly GCF_055588065.1. Taxonomy (NCBI): domain Bacteria; kingdom Bacillati; phylum Actinomycetota; class Actinomycetes; order Kitasatosporales; family Streptomycetaceae; genus Streptomyces; species Streptomyces sp. NPDC046308. The sequence goes on along the minus strand of NZ_JBVJFB010000003.1, from coordinate 102,504 downwards.
GGGTCAAGGCATGGACCTCGCTCGTCGTGAAGTAGGCGGTACCACGGGGTCGGGCGCGGCGTCGGGGGGCGCCGCGCCGGGCCCCGGCCCCCGCGAGGGCCGCCGGGCGACCGCCGTACGGCTCGTCCTGATGGCCCTGCCCCTGGCCTTCTTCGGGCTGTTCTTCGCCTATCCGGTCGCCGCGATCGTCGGCCGCGGCCTCAAGACCGACGAGGGCTGGCAGTTCGGCCGGGTCGGCGAGGTGCTGACCCGCCCCGACATCGCCGACGTGCTGTGGTTCACCACCTGGCAGGCGTTCGCCTCCACCGCGCTCACGCTGCTGATCGCCCTCCCCGGCGCTTACGTCTTCGCACGCTTCGAGTTCCCCGGCAAGCAGGTGCTGCGGGCCGTGGTGACCGTTCCCTTCGTGCTGCCGACCGTGGTCGTCGGCACCGCCTTCCTCGCGCTGCTGGGGCGCGGCGGGCTGATGGACGAGACGATGGGGGTCCGGCTCGACACCACCGTCTGGGCGATCCTCCTCGCACACGTCTTCTTCAACTACGCGGTCGTCGTCCGCACCGTCGGCGGGCTCTGGGCCCAGCTCGATCCGCGCCAGGAGGAGGCCGCCCGGGTGCTGGGCGCCGGCCGGTTCGCAGCCTGGCGGCGCGTGACCCTGCCCGCGCTGGCCCCCTCGGTGGCCGCGGCCTCGCTGATGGTCTTCCTGTTCACCTTCAGCTCCTTCGGCGTCGTCCTGATCCTGGGCGGGCCCGCGTACTCCACCCTGGAGGTGGAGGTCTACCGGCAGACCGCGCAGCTCCTCGACCTGCCGACGGCCGCCGTGCTGACGATGGTGCAGTTCGCGGCGATCGGCGGGATCCTCGCCGTGCACGCCCGGACCGTGCGCCGGCGCGAGACCGCGCTGCGGCTCGTGGACCCGGGCCGCACCACGCACCGGCCGCGCGGCTGGGCGCAGCGCACGCTGCTGGGCGCGGTCCTGCTGACGGTGGCGCTGCTGATCGTGCTCCCGCTGGGCGTGCTGGTCGAGCGGTCCTTCGACACCCCCGGCGGGTACGGCCTCGGCTTCTACCGCGCGCTCCAGGACGCGGGCGCCGGCGGCGGAACCTTTCTGGTGCCGCCGTTGGAGGCGATCTGGAACTCCCTGCAGTACGCGCTCGCCGCCACCGCGATCGCCCTGTTCGTCGGGGGACTCGCGGCCGCCGCGCTGACCCGGCGCGCGGGCCGCTTCGTACGCGGCTTCGACGCCCTGCTGATGCTGCCGCTCGGGGTGTCCGCCGTGACGGTGGGCTTCGGCTTCCTGATCACCCTGGACGAGCCGCCGCTGGACCTGCGGACCTCGTGGATCCTGGTGCCGCTGGCGCAGGCGCTGGTGGGCGTGCCCTTCGTCGTACGGACCATGCTGCCGGTGCTGCGCGCGGTCGACGGGCGGCTTCGGGAGGCGGCCGCCGTGCTCGGCGCGTCACCGCTGCGGGCCTGGCGGGAGGTGGACCTGCCGCTGGTGCGGCGGGCGCTGCTGATCGCGGCCGGCTTCGCCTTCGCCGTCTCGCTGGGCGAGTTCGGCGCGACCGTGTTCATCGCGCGGGCGGACCGGCCGACGCTGCCGGTGGCCGTGGCGCGGCTGCTGGGGCGGGCCGGCGAGATGAACTACGGGCAGGCGATGGCCCTGAGCACGATCCTGATGCTGGTGTGCGCGGTGTCCCTGCTGTTGCTGGAGCGACTGCGACCCGACAAGACCTCCGGGGAGTTCTGATGACGCTGCTTCAGCTGGAAGGGGTGTCGGTCCGCTTCGGAGAGCGCGCGGTCGTCGACTCCGTGGACCTGGAGGTCGCCGAGCACGAGATCGTGTGTGTGCTGGGACCGAGCGGAAGCGGCAAGTCCACACTGCTGCGGGTCGTCGCCGGGCTCCAGCGGGTGTCCGAGGGCCGGGTGGTGCTGGGCGGGGACGACCAGTGCGGGGTGCCCGTGCACCGGCGGGGGGTGGGCCTGATGTTCCAGGACCACCAGCTCTTCCCGCACCGCGACGTCGGCGCGAACGTCTCCTTCGGCCTGCGGATGCGCGGTGGCGCACGCGCCTCGTACGCGTACCGGGTCGCGGAACTGCTGGAACTGGTCGGGCTCCCCGGGGCCCAGGGCCGGGCGGTGGCCTCCCTGTCGGGCGGCGAGCAGCAACGGGTGGCGCTGGCCCGGGCGCTGGCGCCGTCGCCGCGGCTGCTGATGCTCGACGAACCGCTGGGACAGCTGGACCGAGGGCTGCGCGAGCGGCTCGTGGTGGAACTCCAGGAGCTGTTCTCCCGGCTGGGCACGACGGTGCTCGCCGTCACCCACGACCAGGGGGAGGCCTTCGCGCTGGCCGACCGGGTGGTCGTCATGAGGGACGGCCGCATCGCCCAGGCCGGGACCCCGCTGGAGGTGTGGCAGCGGCCCGCGTCGGAGTTCGTGGCGCGGTTCCTCGGCTTCGAGAACGTCGTCCCGGCCGTGGTCTCGGGCACGGCGGCCGGGACCGCGTGGGGCAAGGTCCCGGTTCCGGAGGGAACCCCCGAGGGGGAGCAGCGGCTGCTGATCCGCCCGGCGGGGGTGGTGCTCTGCGCGGCGGGCCTGCGGTGCGAGGTCGTGTCCCGCACCTTCCGCGGCACGCACGTCGCGCTGCGGCTGCGGCCCGAGGCCGGGCCGGAGCTGGAGGCGGAGTGCGGACTGGACGGGGCGCCGGCCGTGGGGGACCGGGTCGCGGTGACGTTCACCCCGTCCGAGGTCGTCGTACTGCCGTCACAGCACTAGCGGCGGATGCCGTCGCAGGCGATCGGCAGGTGGCGCGGGCCGCGCAGGACCGCGTTCTGGCGGTAGGGCGGCGGGTCCTCCAGCAGTCGCGGGTTCTCCAGCCGGCGGGCCAGCTCGCTCAGCGCCAGCTGCGCCTCCTGCCGGGCCAGCGGGGCGCCGAAGCAGCTGTGGATGCCGCTGCCGAGGCCGAGGTGCTGGATGTCCTTGCGGTCGGGGTCGAAGCGGTCCGGGTTCTCGAACCGCTTCGGGTCCCGGTTCCCGGAGGCCAGGATCAGCCACAGCGAGGCGCCCTTGGGAATCGTGACGCCGGAGACCTCGATGTCGGAGAGGGTGGTGCGCTGGGGGAGCAGCTGCACGGGCGGCTCGTACCGCAGCAGCTCCTCGACGATGGGGACGGACAGACCGGGGTCCTCGCGCAGCCTCTCGAGGACGTCCGGGTGGCGCAGCAGGGTCAGCATCCCGTTCGTGATCAGGTTGACCGTCGTCTCGTGGCCCGCGATCAGCAGCAGCGCCGCGGTGCTGAGCGCCTCCATGGTGGTCATCGAGCCGTCCGGACCGTCGTCGGTCGCCAGCTGGGACAGCATGTCGGTGCCCGGGTTCTTGCGGCGCTCCTCGATCAACCCGGCCAGGTACATGCCCAGTTCCATGCGGGCGTCCGTGGCGCCCTTGCCGTGCTGGGTGGGATCGGCGTCCGGGTCGGGGTCCAGGCTCGCGGCGAGGGTCTCCGCCCAGACGTGGAACTTCGGCTCGTCCTCGCGGGGGACGCCGAGCAACCGGCAGATGACCGTGACCGGGAAGGGGTACGCGAACTGGTCGACCAGGTCGACCCGGTCCGGATTGCCCGTCTCGGAGATCGAGTCGATGAGCCCGGTGACGAGGCCGCCGAGTTCGTCGCGCATGTCGTGCACCCGGTGGGGGGCGTGGGGCGGCCCGAACGGCCGGTTCGTCATCCGCCGCAGGCGGTCGTGGTCCGGCGGGTCGAGCTTGAGGAAGGACGGCGGCAGGGCCGTCCCCGTCCCCTCGTCCTCGGCCTGGCCCAGCGGGTCGTCCCCGGTGGACTTCAGGTTCTTGGCGTCGGAGCTGATCCGCGGGTCGTGCAGGAGGCTCTGGATCTCGTAGTACGTGCTGACCACGTACGGGCCGTCCCCGTCGTGGGACACCGGGGTCTTGCGGAGCTCCTCGTACAGCGGATACGGGTTCGCGCGGTTCGCGTAGTCGATGATCTCCCGCAGGAGGGCTTGTGTCATGACGGGTCCTCGTGATCCTCGTGATCCTCGGGGGAGGGCGCGGTGCGGTCCCGGACGCGGTCAGGGGCGCCCGGGGACGAAGGTCATCTTCCGGTCGGCCGGCGAGTAGCCGCTGAGGGTGATGGTCGGCCCGTGCGTCGGCACCGACGGGTCCGGGAAGTCCGCCGGTACCGGCTTGCGCCCCTCCGGCCTGCGGTCCACCGTCGAGAACTCCGGGGGGAACGGGGCGTTGGTCTCGATCTGGTGCTCGTAGAACGGGAGCCACCGGCAGTTGTCGAAGGTCACGGCGGCGATCACGCGCCCCTGGTACCCGTACACGGCCGCGAACCGGCGCTCCGCGAGCGAGCCCTGCGTGACGAGGAGTTCGGTGCCCATCGGCGGTACCCCGACCGACTTGATGTTCACCCCGAACTGCGAGGACCAGAACGCCGGGACCCACAGGTGGGGGCGGCGGTCCGCGCTCTCGCTGAGCATGTTGTGCGCGGCGGTGTCGGCCTGCGCGACGGCGTTGCCCCAGTGCTCCAGGGAGAGGAACTGGTAACCGAACAGGGCGTGCGGGGAACGCGCCACGTCACCCGCCACGTAGATGTCATCGGTCACTATGCCGCGGATGTCGAAGGCCCGGCAGCCGGCGTCACAGGCGATGCCGCGGGGGCCGGCGCCCAGCCCGGACCCGGCGAGCCACTCGGTGTTGCGCTGCGCGCCGAGCCCGACGACCACCACATCGGCCTCGACGGTGGACCCGTCGGAGAAGTGGGCGGCGCGGACCCGTCCGGAGGGGTCGCCCTCCAGCCCGGTCACCATGACCCCGGTGCGCAGGTCCACCCCGTGCTCGCGGTGCATCCCGGCCGCGATCTCGCCGATCACCCCGCCGAGCGCGCCGACCAGCGGAGCCGCGCCCCGTTCGGCGACGGTGACGTCCAGGCCGCGTTCCCGGCAGGCGGAGGCGATCTCGGATCCGGTGAAGCCGGCTCCGATGACGAGCACCCGGCGCGGGCCGGCGGCGAGGGCCTGTTGCAGTCCTTCGCCGTCGTCGCGGGTGCGCAGGACGAAGACTCCCTTGAGGGCGCCCTCCTCCGGGTTGGGCCAGGGCCGGGCCCGCACTCCGGTGGCGATCAGCAGCCGGTCGTACTCGACCTCGTCGCCGTTGCCGAGCCGGACCCGGCGGGCGGCCATGTCCAGTCCCGTGGCGGGGACCCCGAGGCGCCAGTCGGCGTCGATCGCGCGGCGGCGGGGGAGCGCCGTGTGATCGGCGACCGCCTTGCCCAGCAGGACCTGCTTGGACAGCGGGGGCCGGTCGTAGGGCTCGTACGGTTCGTCGCCGATCATCGTGAGCGAACCGGCGAAGCCCTTCTCGCGCATGGTCTCGGCGGCCCGCAGGCCGGCCAGCGAAGCGCCGACGACGACGATGCGGCCCTCGCGCTTGAGCCGCTCCAGGGATCCGTCGCGTGTTCCGTCACCGGTCACCGCACGCCTCCCGTACGGGAGCCGGCTCCGGCCACGGCATCGGGGGCCGGCACGTTCGCCATGTCCTCGTCGGTCAGTTCCAGGAGGATCGCACCGACGGGACAGGCGGCCACGGCGCGTTCGACGTTCTCGCGCTGCTCGGCGGCCGCCTCCGGGTCGTAGAGCAGCGACTCGTCGCCGTGCATGGCGAACACGTCGGGAGCGAGGAACGCGCACTGGGCGTACCCCTGGCATCGGTTGAGGTCGACGACAAGCCTCATGACGGTTCTGCCTTTCCCTCGGCTGGGTACCCCGTCACCCCCGAAATCCCCGGATCCTCCCCTTCACCCCAGCATGCACGGGGGGCCCTCGGGCCGCCTGCCGGAGTGCACATGCCCAGGTCAGCGGGGGTCAGGGCGGTCCGGACCGGCCCGTCCGGGCGGTGCCGCGCCGGGCGCGCAGGATGTGCACGCTGATGACCAGGGCCCAGGCCGGGAACAGCATCTCGGACCAGGGCACGCCGGAACCCACCACGATCAGGACCAGGCCGACGACGGTGCCCAGCAGGGCCAGCGACCGGGGGAAGACCCCGAGCAGCCGCCCGATCGTCGAGGTCGCCAGGACGAAGACGGCGGCCATCCGCATGGCGTAGGTCGCGAGGAGCGCATAGGCGAAGTGGCGGCCGAAGTCGGAGGGCGTGTCCTCGTTCAGCACCGTGCCCGCGGCCGCGGCGGAGGCGAACAGCGTGGCCACGAAGACGAAGCCGCTCCCGAGGAACACGGTGGCGACGAACCGGTCCTCGGCATCACCCGTGTGCGCGCGCAGGGCGCCCATGAACCAGAGGAAGAAGATGCCCGCGAAGGGCACGATCTCCAGGGCCACCCGGACCGCCCAGCGTTTGTCCGGGTCGACGGCCGCGTCGGCGACGTCGCCGGGGACGGCGATCCGCATCAGGACGATCGCCACCCCGAGCAGCAGGGCGAAGCAGACTCCGGCCATCCCGGCGGCTCGCGGTGTCTTCAGCCGATCGGTCGTGGGCTCCATCAGCCCCTCGCTCTCTCCCCCGGTCCAGCAAGCGGCAGCCGCCCCCGGGCCACCACCGGGGGGCGGCCGACCGGGTGACGCCCGCCGGCGGGCCCGGGGTCAGCCGACGGCCTCCGGCACCGGGGTCGGGGCCTCCTCGTCGGCGCCCTCGTGCTTGCCGTACCAGGCGACGGCCACCGCGCCGGTGACGGCCAGGACGAAGCCGAGGACCGCCAGCCAGGCCAGACCGGGACGGGAGGCGTCACCGAGCCAGAGCACGCCGATCGCGCCCGGGAGCACCGTCTCGCCGACGACCAGCGCCGCCGTGGCGCCGTTCACCGAGCCGATCTGCAGGGCGACCGTGTGCAGGTACATGCCGCCGACGCCCGCCACCACGATGGCGTAGAGGGCCGGGTCGGACAGGAAGGTGCCGAGGTCGAACGGGTCGACGCCGTCCAGGATCCGGACGCCGACGCCGAGCGCGCCGAAGCCCAGGCCCGACAGCAGGCCCGCCAGGATCGCCGCCCCGCCGCCGAGGAGGCGTACCGCGACCGTGCCGCCGACCATCAGCACCAGGGTGATCCCCAGCAGCCACCAGTGCGTGGACATCGGTGCGTGGTGGCCGCCCTCGTGACCCGCGGCCGTCGCGAGCAGCACCAGCGCCGTGCAGACGACGCCGATCGAGGTCCACTCCTTCCGGCTCAGCCGGATGCCCAGCATCTTCACGCTCAGCACGGCCGTGATCACCAGGTTGGCGCTGATCACCGTCTGCGAGAGGAACAGGGGAAGGAGGCGGGCGGCCAGGGCGCCCAGTCCGAAGCCCACGAAGTCCAGGATCGTGCCGACGATGAACTCCCAGGTCATCGCCGCTTTCGCGGTGGACGACAGATTGGGTCCGCCATGGGCGGTCACCCCGGCGGCGGTGGGGGACATCCGGGCGGCGCGGCGCGATCCGACGGCTTGCAGCACGGATCCCGTGCCGTAGCAGATGGACGCCGCGACAGCGGTCAGCAGGCCTATGAGCACCAAGGGCTCCGTTCACGTCTGGCAGGTTTTGCGGTACCTCTGCCAGACGTGGGAACGGGCCGCGAAGTTGCTTCCGGAGTTCAGATCATTGACGCGAGGACGTCGGGGACCTCGTCCACCGAGTCGACCAGCGCGATCCGGGACTCCATGGCGCGGCCGCGGGCGAGCGCCCGGAGCAGCGGCCAGACCGGGAGGTGCGCGGTCCAGTGGTCGTGGCCGACCAGGACCATCGGCGCCGGCTCGCCCCGGGACTCGTAGTAGTTCGGCGTGGCGTTGTCGAAGACCTCCTGGACCGTGCCCGCCGCGCCGGGCAGGAAGACCACGCCCGCGGTGGAGCGGGCCAGCAGGCCGTCCTCCCGGGTGGCGTTCGCGAAGTACTTCGCGATGTGCCCCGCGAAGGCGTTCGGCGGCTCGTGCCCGTAGAACCAGGTCGGGATGCCCACCGAGTCACCGCCGGCCGGCCAGCGCTCCCGTACGGCGAAGGCCGCGCGCGCCCAGTCGGACACCGACGGCGCGAAGGACGGGGCCTTGGCCAGCAGCTCGAGGGCCTCCGCGAGGGCGTCGTCGGGGGCCGGGGCCAGGTAGGCGCCGAGGTTGGCGGCCTCCATCGCGCCGGGGCCGCCGCCGGTGGCCACGGTCAGCCCGGACCGGGTCAGGGCCCGGCCCAGCTGCGCCGCGCCGCGGTAGTCCCTACCGCCGCGGGACATGGCGTGGCCGCCCATCACGCCGACGACCCGGGCGCCGGCGAGGTGCTCGTCGAGGGCGTCGGAGACGGCGTCGTCGTGGAGGGAGCGGAGCATGGAGGAGAAGACGTCGCCGTCGGCCTTGGTCTCCTGGAACCAGGCGTAGGCCAGGGCGTCCGGGGTGGCCTCGTACCCGTCGGGCAGTCCGGCGAACAGCTCCTCGGGCGTGTAGAGCAGCCCCCGGTACGGGTTGAACGGCAGGTCCGGGACGGGCGGGAAGACCAGGGCGCCGTCGGCGCGGACCTTCACGGAGGCATCGGGCTCCATCGCGCAGCCCAGGAACACGGCTGCCGAGGTGTCGGCGGAGAGCAGCGCGAAGGTCCGCTCCAGCAGGTTGACCGACTGGATCCGGTAGCCGCTGAGCGAGCCGCGTGCCACGACCTGGTCGAATTCGGCGAGCGTCTCGATCTCGATGTCTGCGTTGACCATTCGGCCCACCCTAAGGGCTGGTCGCGTCAGCGGGTCAGTGCCAGTGACGTCAGCTGCGCCACACCCCAGCTGAGCGGAACGCACACCGCCACGAGCGCGCCGGCCCGCAGACTCGCCGCCGTACGCAGGACCTTGGCGGGAGCGCCGAGGTCGAGCAGGGCCTCCCGCGCGGCGCCCCGGCCGCTGCGCGCCTCCACCGCGGATGTGAGAAGGGTCGCGGCCGCGCACAGGGCCACCAGCGCGGCGGCCGGCCCGGTCAGCGGGCCCAGCGGGACGAGCGGCCCGCCCTGATCGCGCAGGGCCACGGCGGTGAGGGCGCCGGCGCCGACGGAACACAGCACGCCGAGCGGCGGGCCGATCCGGGGCGCCTCCTCCTGGAGGACCCGCCCGGCCAGCAGCCGCAGCGCGCCGGGGCGCACGGCCTGGATCAGGCTCCCGGAGGCGTAGGCGAATCCCGGCCCGGCGAGGGCGAGGCCGATCGCGGTCAGTGACCAGCCGGCGAGCATCCCGGGGCCGCTGCGGCCCGCGTAGGCCTCGGCGGCGAACCCGCAGGCGGTCAGCGCGATCCCCCAGGGCAGGCCGGTCTGCGGGGCGAGCGGCCGGTGCGGGCGCAGGGCGATGGCGGTGGCGGCCGCGGCGGTCAGCGGGACCAGGGCCAGCAGGGTGAGGGCGGCGGCCACGGGCAGCGGCTGGTCGGCGTGGAGCAGCCCGGCCCCGGCTCCGTCGAACGGCAGTCCGGCCAGCTCCCCGCGCAGGTGGAGGAAGGCGGCCAGGGCCAGGGAGCTGCCCAGGGTGCAGGCGACGGCGGTGGAGACCGCGGCGACGAGGACGAGCCGCAGGGGTCCGAGCCCGACGGCGTCCATGCCCGCGCGGGGGCGGTTCGCCGGGTCGGCGCGGGCCACGGCCACGGCGAAGTGGACGGTGACGGCCACCGGGATCAGGGCCCACAGCAGACGAGGGAACGATCCGGCGGGCCGGGCCACGGCCCCGGCGAGTACGGAGAGCAGCAGGAACCCGGTCCCGGCCGAGGCGGCCGCGACGAGGAGCCGCCGCAGCTGGACGAGTGGCCGGGAACCACGGGCTAGGCGGAGAGCGAGCACGCGGCCTGGCCCTCCGGGGTGTCGTGGGCGGGGGAGGAGGCGGCCGCGGCTCCCGCGAGGCGGCCGTCGAGCAGGGCCAGCCGGCGGTCCGCGACCGCCACGGTGGCCTCGTCGTGGGTGGCCAGCAGCACGGTGACCTCGTGGGAGCGGGCCGCGGTGGTGAGGGCCCGGAGCAGCAGGGCCCGCTCGGCGCGGTGCAGCGGGGCCGTGGGTTCGTCCGCGAAGATCACCGCGGGCTCGTTGACCAGGGCGCGGGCCAGGGCGACCCGCTGGCACTCGGCCCGGGTGAGGGAAGCGGGGCGCTTGCGGGCGAAGCCGCCGATGTCGAGGCGGTCCAGCCATTCACAGGCGACGTTCCTGGCGGCGCGGTGGGGGGCCCCGGCGAGGAGCAGCGGCAGGGCGGCGTTCTCCCAGACCTTCAGCTCGGGCAGCAGCTGCGGCTCCGGGCCGATCCAGCCGAAGCGGTCGCGGCGCAGGCGTTCGCGGGCCGTCGCGCCCATGGTGTGCACGGGGACGCTGTTGAACCAGACCTCGCCCTCGGGCCGCAGCTGCCCGGACAGGCAGCGGAGCAGGGTGGTCTTGCCGCTGCCGCGGGGGCCGGTGAGGGCCAGGATCTCGCCCTGGCGGACCCCCACGGAGACCCCGACGAGGGCGGGGGCTCCCGCCCCGGACGTCGTCCTGGAGGGCTCTCCGTGGGAGTAGTGAAGGGACCGAGCCCACAGGACGTCATTGTCAGGCGGGGCAGTGTCCGGTGGAGCCACCATGGCGTACACCTCCGTCCGGGGGAACGAAGCGGAGCCGGTTCGGTCACTGGCCCCGCACTGAGATGTAAAGAGATGAACGTCTTGGATGGTGACAGCACGCGGCCCGAACCCCCGCGTTCTCACTCGAACGGGGGATCCGGGCCATGTGATCGGACTATTGCAGCCTCGGACGATTTACATCCTGGCCGGCCGGGCGGGCCTGTTTACAGCTTCGTCCACGCCTCGGTGAGCACCGAGCGCAGGATGCCCTCGATCTCGTCGAAGGTGCCCTGGTCCGCGATCAGCGGCGGCGCCAGCTGGATGACCGGGTCACCACGGTCGTCGGCCCGGCAGTACAGACCGTTCTCGAAGAGCGCCTTGGAGAGGAAGCCGTAGAGCACGCGCTCCGTCTCCTCGTCCGTGAAGGACTCCTTGGTCTCCTTGTCCTTGACGAGCTCGATGCCGTAGAAGTAGCCGTTGCCGCGGACGTCGCCGACGATCGGCAGGTCGTGCAGCTTCTTCAGCGTCGAGAAGAAGGCGCCCTCGTTGTCCAGCACGTGCTGGTTGAGGCCTTCCTTGTCGAAGATGTCGAGGTTGGCGAGCGCGACCGCCGAGGAGACCGGGTGGCCGCCGAAGGTGTAGCCGTGCAGGAAGGTGTTGTCGCCCTTGTAGAAGGGCTCCGCGAGGCGGTCGGAGATGATGCAGGCGCCGATCGGGGAGTAGCCCGAGGTCATGCCCTTGGCGCAGGTGATCATGTCCGGCACGTAGTCGAACTTGTCACAGGCGAACATCGTGCCCAGACGGCCGAACGCGCAGATCGTCTCGTCGGAGACGAGCAGCACGTCGTACTCGTCGCAGATCTCGCGGACCCGCTGGAAGTACCCGGGCGGCGGCGGGAAGCAGCCGCCGGCGTTCTGCACCGGCTCCAGGAAGACGGCGGCGACGGTGTCCGCGCCCTCGAAAAGGATCTCCTGCTCGATCTGGTCGGCGCACCAGCGGCCGTAGGCCTCGGGGTCGTCGCCGTAGATCGGGGCGCGGTAGATGTTGGTGTTCGGCACCTTGTGCGCGCCGGGGACCAGCGGCTCGAAGGGGGCCTTCAGGGCCGGCAGGCCGGTGATGGACAGGGCGCCCTGCGGGGTGCCGTGGTAGGCGACCGCACGCGAGATGACCTTGTACTTGGTGTGCTTGCCCTGCAGCTTGAAGTACTGCTTGGCGAGCTTCCAGGCGGTCTCGACGGCCTCGCCGCCACCGGTGGTGAAGAAGACCTTGTTCAGGTCGCCCGGGGCGTAGTGGGCGAGGCGCTCGGCGAGCTCGACGGCCTGGGGGTGCGCGTACGACCAGATGGGGAAGAACGCGAGTTCCTGGGCCTGCTTGTACGCGACCTCGGCCAGTTCCTTGCGGCCGTGACCGGCGTTGACCACGAACAGGCCGGCGAGGCCGTCGAGGTAGCGCTTGCCCTTGTCGTCCCAGATGTAGGTGCCCTCGCCCCGGACGATGGTGGGGACGGGGGAGTTCTCGTAGGACGACATGCGGGTGAAGTGCATCCACAAGTGGTCGTACGCGGTCTTGGAGAGGTCCTGGCTCACGGTTATCGGGTTCCCCACATGTAGGTCTGCTTCTTCAGCTTCAGGTAAACGAAGCTTTCGGTTGATCGCACGCCGGGGAGCGTGCGGATCTTCTTGTTGATCGTTTCGAGCAGGTGGTCGTCGTCCTCGCAGACGATCTCCACCATCAGGTCGAAGGACCCCGCGGTCATCACCACGTACTCGCACTCGGCCATGGCGGTCAGCGCGTCGGCCACCGGGTCGAGGTCGCCCTCGACGTTGATGCCGACCATCGCCTGGCGTCGCAGACCCACGGTGAGCGGGTCGGTGACGGCGACGATCTGCATGACGCCCTGGTCGAGCAGCTTCTGCACGCGCTGGCGCACGGCAGCTTCGGAGAGGCCGACGGCCTTGCCGATCGATGCGTAGGGACGGCGGCCGTCCTCCTGCAGTTGCTCGATGATCGCCAGGGACACAGCATCGACCGAAGGGGACGGTTGTCTGTTCCTGGAATCTGCGCTTCGACTGACCACGACCTCACTGTGCACGAGGGTCGTCTGTTCCGCAAGACGGAATCGATGAAATTCGTTGTTTGCGGTCTTCGATCTCACTGATTTCGTAGTTGGTGGCGTCTGGGTCTGTCGAAAGCCTCCGCCTAGGAGCTAGGCTTGGCTTTTGTCTCAATCGTTGGACATGTGATCAGGAGTGTGGCTGTAGTGACCACCGAACTGCGTCGTCTGCGCAACTACATCGGCGGGGAGTTCAAGGACGCCGCCGACGGGCGGACCACCGAGGTGGTCAACCCGGCCACCGGCGAGGTGTACGCCACGGCCCCGCTGTCGGGCCAGGCCGACGTCGACGCCGCCATGGCCGCCGCCGCGGCGGCCTTCCCGGGCTGGCGCGACACCACCCCCGCCGAGCGCCAGAAGGCGCTGCTGAAGATCGCGGACGCCTTCGAGGCGCGCGCGGACGAGCTCGTCGCCGCGGAGTCGGAGAACACCGGCAAGCCGCTGGGCCTCACGGCCAGCGAGGAGCTGCCGCCGATGGTGGACCAGATCCGCTTCTTCGCGGGCGCCGCCCGTCTGCTGGAGGGCCGCTCGGCCGGCGAGTACATGGAGGGGATGACCTCGATCATCCGCCGTGAGCCGGTCGGCGTCTGTGCCCAGGTCGCGCCGTGGAACTACCCGATGATGATGGCCGTGTGGAAGTTCGCCCCGGCCATCGCGGCGGGCAACACCGTCGTGCTCAAGCCGTCGGACACCACCCCGGCCTCCACCGTCCTGATGGCGGAGATCATCGACTCGGTCCTGCCCAAGGGCGTCTTCAACGTCGTCTGCGGCGACCGCGAGACCGGCAAGGCCATGGTCGAGCACTCCACCCCGGCGATGGCCTCCATCACCGGCTCGGTGCGTGCCGGCATGCAGGTCGCCGAGAGCGCCTCCAAGGACGTCAAGCGCGTCCACCTGGAGCTCGGCGGCAAGGCCCCGGTCGTGGTCTTCGAGGACGCCGACATCCCGAAGGCCGTCGAGGACATCGCGGTCGCCGGCTACTTCAACGCCGGCCAGGACTGCACCGCCGCCACCCGCGTGCTCGTGCACGAGTCGGTCCACGACGAGTTCGTGGCCGCGCTCGCCAAGGCCGCCACGGACACGAAGACCGGCCAGCCGGACGACGAGGACGTGCTGTACGGCCCGCTGAACAACCCGAACCAGCTCAAGCAGGTCGCGGGCTTCATCGAGCGGCTCCCCGCCCACGCCAAGGTCGAGGCGGGTGGCCACCAGGTCGGTGAGAAGGGCTTCTTCTACGCCCCGACCGTGGTCTCCGGCCTCAAGCAGGACGACGAGATCATCCAGAACGAGGTCTTCGGCCCCGTCATCACCGTCCAGTCCTTCACGGACGAGGCCCAGGCCCTGGAGTACGCGAACGGCGTCGAGTTCGCCCTCGCCTCCTCCGTGTGGACCAAGGACCACGGCCGCGCGATGCGGATGTCCAAGAACCTCGACTTCGGCTGCGTGTGGATCAACACCCACATCCCGCTCGTCGCCGAGATGCCGCACGGCGGCTTCAAGAAGTCCGGTTACGGCAAGGACCTCTCCGCCTACGGCTTCGAGGACTACACGCGCATCAAGCACGTGATGACCTCGCTCGACGGCTGATCGGCCGCATCGATCACAGCACAGCGTTGACGGGGCGGGCAGTAGACAACATGTCTATTGCCCGCCCTTCCGCGTTCCCCGAGGCTGTGCCCATGCCTGAACTCGCCTTCTCCCGCCGTGCGGCGCTGTGCGGTCTCGGTGCCGCGGGCCTGTCGGCCGCCCTCGCCGGCTGTGGTGTGCCGGCCGCCTACGTTCCCGAGGAACGGCGTACGGGACCGGACCGGTCCGAGCGGGACCGGAGCGTCGCCTTCTCCAACTGGCCGCTCTACATCGACACCGACGACGCGGACGAGGAGCGCCGGCCGACGCTGGAGGCCTTCTCGGAGCAGACCGGCATAGAGGTCCGGTACACCGAGGAGATCAACGACAACGACGAGTTCTTCGGCAAGGTCAGCCCGGCCCTGATGAACCGCCAGGAGACCGGCCACGACGTGGTCGTGGTCAGCGACTGGATGGCCGCCCGCTTCGTCCACCTGGGCTGGGCCCAGAAGCTGGACCGCTCGGCTCAGCCCAACGTGTCCAGGCACCTCGACCCGCAGCTGCGGTCCCCCGCCTTCGACGAGGGCCGGCTGCACACCGTCCCCTGGCAGTCGGGGATCACCGGCATCGCCTACAACCGCAGGGCCCTGGGCCGGGAGATCAAGTCGGTCCAGGACCTGTGGCACCCGGACCTGGCGGGCCGCGTCACCCTCTTCTCCGGCCTCGACGAGTCCTTCTCCCTGTTGATGCAGGGCAACGGCGTGGACGTCACCCGCTGGACCGAGTCCGACTTCCACCGGATGTGCGACCAGGTCGAGAGCATGGTGAAGAAGAAGCACATCCGCCGCTTCACCGGCAACGACTACACCTCCGATCTGAGCAAGGGCGACGTCCTCGCCTGCCAGGCCTACTCCGGTGACGCCATCCAGCTCCAGGCCGACAACCCGGACATCGAGTTCGTGGTCCCCGAGGAGGGTGCCGAACTCTGGGCGGAGAGCCTGCTCGTCCCCAACCTGGCCCGCCACAAGGCCAATGCCGAGGCACTGATCGACTACTACTACGACCCGGCGGTGGCCGCGTCGCTGGCCGCCTCCGTCAACTACGTCTGCCCGGTCCCGGCCGCCCGCGAGGTCCTGGCCGGCTCCGACGACAAGGAGACGGCCGAACTGGCCGAGAACCCGCTGATCTTCCCGGACGACGAGATGCGCAAGCGGCTGGTGGTGTCCCGCGACATCTCCTCCGCCGAGCGCCGCTCTCTCGCCCGGCGCTGGAACGCGATCGTCGGACTCTGATCACGGTCCGGCCACGAAACTGAACGCGTTCAGCAATTTGGCTGAACGTGTTCAGAAACGCCCGTAGGCTTCCTCCCATGAGCGAGAGAAGCGCCCTTCAGCGGCGTATCCGTGCCTGGTTGGTCCTGTTCCTCGTCTGCCTGGTCCTCAGCGGCCTCACCGCCTTCCCCCTGGTCACCGAACTCCACTGGCTCGACTCCCTCGTGGACAACGACTGGGTGCGGCGGGTGGGCGACGGGCTGGACCGGGCCGATGCCGAATACCCCTTCCTCCTCTACGGAACCGACTGGCTCGCCTTTGCCCACCTCGTCATCGCCGTCTTCTTCTACGGCGTCCACCGCGACCCCGTCCGCAACATCTGGATCGTCGAAGCCGGCATGATCGCCTGTGCCGGAGTGATACCCCTGGCCCTGATCTGCGGCCCGATCCGCGGCATACCCATCTGGTGGAGCGTCATCGACATGTCGTTCGGCGTCTTCGGGGTCATCCCCCTACTGGTGCTCCGCCGCATGATCAAGCGCCTCGAGGCGATGACCACCCAGTAGGGCGCCTACCGTGCGAAGGCCACCATCACGAGTCGAAGGCCACGGGATCGTCGCCACCTGCACCAGCAGCATCACCCCCGCGTCCTGCCGGCGCGGATCCGCTCCCCGGACCCGCTCCGCCGGCTCGCGTATCACCGCCCGGACTCGGCCCGTACGGCCGCGAGCGCGCCCATCCGGTTCGTGGTGATCGAGTCGACCCCCGCCTTGACGAGCCGCTTCATCGCCCACGTGGTGTCCGCGGTCCAGGCCGAGACCAGCAGGCCGTCCCGGTGGAGCGCGTCCGTCAACTCCCGGCTCACCAGCCCGAAGCGGTAGTTGAGCCAGCGCGGCGCGACCGCGTCGATCAGCACCCGCCGCGGCGGCGACAGGGTGGTCCAGGTCAGCGCGATCTCGGCGCCCGGATCGGCGGCGCGGACCGCCAGCATGCTGTTCGGGCCCGCGCAGTAGTACGTCCGCTCGTGCGCCCCGCACTCGCGGACCAGGCCCACCACCGTGCGCACCGCCTCGGGCGTGGCGCCCGGGAGGTCGAGCATCAGCCGGCCCGCCCCCGCGGCCGTCAGGGCGTCGCGCAGCGTGGGAACGCCGCCCTCCGTCAGCTCCTTGAGCTGTGGGGCCGTGACGTCGTCGAGGCGTACGTCGTGGCCCCACAGCCGCTGGAGCGTGTCGTCGTGGAGCAGGACCGGCACGCCGTCGCGGGTCAGCCGTACGTCGATCTCCACCGCGTCCGCCCCGCGGGCGAAGGCGGAGCGGATCGAGGGCAGGGTGTTCTCACGGACACGGTAGGGATCGCCGCGGTGGCCGACGGCAGTCAGGGTGCGCATGGCCCCATTCTCCGTGCCGCGGACGTCAATTGGACGTCAGCGCGCCAGCCATTCGGCGGTGTACGCGTCGATCTCCGCGACGATCCGCGCTTTGCCGGCCGGATCCAGGAAGGAGGCCTCGACGGCGTTCTTGGCGAGCTGCGCGAGACCGCGCTCGTCGAGGTCCAGGAGACGCGCGGCCACCGCGTACTCGTTGTTGAGGTCGGAACCGAACATCGGCGGGTCGTCGCTGTTGATGGTGACGAGCACACCTGCCGCGACCATCTCCTTGACGGGGTGCTGGTCGAGGTCGGTGACCGCACGGGTGGCGATGTTCGAGGTCGGGCAGACCTCCAGCGCGATGCGGTGCTCGGCGAGGTACGCGAGGAGCTCCGGGTCCCGCGTGGAGCTGGTGCCGTGGCCGATGCGCTCGGCGCCGAGCTCGCGGATGGCGTCCCAGACGGTCTCGGGGCCGGTGGTCTCGCCGGCGTGCGGCACGCTGTGCAGGCCGGCGGCGCGGGCCGCGTCGAAGTACGGCTTGAACTGCGGGCGCGGGACGCCGATCTCGGGCCCGCCCAGGCCGAAGGAGACCAGGCCCTCGGGGCGCAGGTCGACGGCGAGCCGGGCGGTCTCCGCGGCGGCTTCGAGGCCGGCCTCGCCGGGGATGTCGAAGCACCAGCGCAGGATGACGCCGAGTTCGGCCTCGGCGGCCTTGCGGGCGTCCTCGATGGCCTCCATGAAGGCCCGCTCGTCGATGCCGCGGCGGGTGGAGGAGTACGGGGTGATGGTCAGCTCGGCGTAGCGGATGTTCTGCCGGGCCATGTCACGGGCGACTTCGAAGGTGAGGGTGCGTACGTCGTCCGGGGTGCGGACCAGGTCGACGACCGACAGGTAGACCTCGATGAAGTGGGCGAAGTCGGTGAAGGTGAAGTAGTCGGCCAGGGCCTCGGGGTCGGTGGGGACCTTCGAGTCGGGGTGCCGGGAGGCGAGCTCGGCCACGATGCGCGGGGATGCCGAGCCGACGTGGTGGACGTGGAGTTCGGCCTTGGGCAGCCCCGCGATGAAGGGGTGCAGGTCGGTCATGGGGTTGCCTCCGGGAGGACGCGGTTGCGGGCAGGTCGGGATTCATCGTAGGCAGGCCGGTGACTGTCGGTGGCAGCGCTTAGCATGGCTGTACGAGAGGGGGGCGCCGTATGAACGACAGCAGTCCCGAGCCGGGCGACCCGTGGGCGCCGCCGGAGCGGCCCGCGGTGGAGCTGGGCAAGCCGCAGGGCGCGCAGGGCCCGCAGGACACCAACGGCACGCCGGGCGTGTCGGTCCCGCCGTCCGTGCACGACCAGCCGACGATGGCCGGAATGCCGGGAGACCAGCTGCCGCCGGCCGCTCCGGCGAGCGCTCCGGCGACCGGGCCGGCGTCCGCACCGGCCGCGCCGCAGGCCGGCCCCGCGTCCGCGGCGTACGGATATCCCGTCCAGCCCGGCTACGGATACCCCGGCGACGCGGGCCACCCCGGCCCCGCCGGGTACCAGGGCCCCGCCGGGTACCAGGGCTACCCGGGCCCGCAGGGGTACCCGGGACACAGCCCCTACGCGCCGTACGCGCCGCAGCCCAGCAACGGCTTCGGCATAGCCGCGCTCGTCCTCGGCATCATCTCGGTCCTCGGCTGCTTCCTGAGCTTCGCGGGCGTGGCCATCGGGATCTCCGCGATCGTCTTCGGCGCCCTCGGCAAGGGCAAGGCGAACCGCGGCGAGGCCGACAACGGCGGGATGGCGCTCGCGGGCATCATCCTCGGCGCGGTGGGCATCCTGCTGGGCGTCCTGGTGCTCCTGGCCGTGTTCGCCAGTGTCATGGACCTGGGGCCGATCGACGACTCCCCGTACGACAGCCCGTACGACAACTCCCAGGTCCACGAGAAGGTCTGACCAGGGGACCCCGGGGCGCGGACGGCCTCAGGAGGCCCAGGGCCAGTCCGCGTTCCGGCCGTCCTCGATCAGGGGGACCATCCGGAAGGCCGCGTCGGTGAGCCCGCCGAAGGTGTGCCGGTTCCCGCCGCCTGAGGGGCCGTGCCCGACCCGGTGGCCGGCCAGGTTCCAGGTGTAGACCGGAACCGCGGCGGGCACCTCCGCCGTCGGATCGCCGCCGTGGCCGTACGAGGCGGCCTGCTCGTCCGTGACGATCAGTACCCGGTCGTGGTCCCGGTAGTGCTCCCGCACGGCCCGGGCCGTGTAGGTGCCGCCGAGGTCCCCGAAGCGCTCCAGCACCTTCAGCACGGACTCGCCGCGGCCGTACCGGACCGCCTTGCTCGTCGTGCCGAACTGCACCAGGTCGGCGTGTTCCGCCCGCAGCGCCAGCGCGGTTCCGAACACGGCTGCCGCGTCCGCCCGGTTGAGCTTCGAGCGGTCCGACAGCGGGGACCACATCGACCCGGACCGGTCGACGAGGACCAGCGTCCGGCCCGGCAGCGCCGGTACGTTGGCCAACGAGTGGCCGAGCGCACGCTCCAGCGGGTACGCCCAGCGCAGCGAGGGGGCGTGCTGATGGGCGGCCAGGTAGCGGAAGGGGAACTGCCGGGACCGGGCGACGACCTCCGGGTCGGAGATCCTCGCCGCGACCTGCGCGGCCACCGCGTCCGAGACCCCCGCCTGGTCGAAGTTGCGCAGGTTCCGCAGCAGCGCCATCGCACCCATCGACGGGATGACCGCCTCCCACGCGGCCGCGTCCATGGGCCCCTGCAGCCAGCCGGCCAGCGCCTCCCAGGTCATGCCCGCCTCCGCCAGCCGCTCCGCGCCGTCCGGGGCGAGGACCACACCGCGCCGCTCGGAGACCGGCAGCTCCATCAGCGCCCGGTGGGCGGTGAGGGTGCGGTTGCCGGCCGGGACCTGCGCGTCGTCCGGGTGGTGCCGGCGGTCGAGGGCGTGCCGGAACAGCTCGCCCTGCCAGGGCTTGTCCGGGTCGGGGGAGGCGTGCACGAGGTTGAGGACGTCGCCGAAGCGGTAGGCCTTGGAGTCCGTGTCGTACTTCAGCAGCGAGGTGCCGGAGTAGAGCCGGCGCACCGCGTCGGCGATGCCGCGCTTGACGGGCTTGGGCACGTTCCGGCCGTACGTCGCCGTCCAGTAGGCCAGCAGCTCACCGGGCTCGTCCGCGCGCCGCAGCACGGAGGCCACGACCTGACGGTTCGAAGGCCCGTCGGTGGTGCCCGCGTCGAGCCGGGCCCGGACGTACTCGGCGGCGCCGACGAGGGAGGCGGTACGCATGTTCGCGTCCCCGCGGAGCCAGCCCAGCAGGCCGGCCGTCCACGCGGGATCCTCGACGGCGAGGGTGCGCACGAGCGCGGCGAAGCGGTCGTCGCGGGCCTCGCCGCTCTCGTACGCGGTGCGCTGCGTCACGAAGTTGGCGACGGCGAGCAGGAACAGCTCGGAACGGGGATCGCGCAGGTGGCCGGGGCCGCCCTGGCCGGTGCGGGCACGGCCGGCCGAGCGTACGGGCGACGTGGGCGACGTGGGCGGCGTGGCCGAAGCGGGCGTCGCGGGCGCGGACTTGGACGCGCGCAGGTTGAAACGAGCCATGGTGAATCCCCCCGAATTCAAAGGAAGCGGGGGAGGCGTGACGTGCGGGACGCCCGAGGTCAGAGGTCGGCGACGGACAAGTCAGGTGCTCTGTCCAGCTGAGCTACCGGCCTCGGCCGGGCGGGATTCGAACCCGCCACCTCCTGATCCGGAAGTAGCCGTCGCCTGCGCACCGGGCATCCCGCACGCGGCCTCCCGAGATCAAGGTGGCGGCGGCCTGGAGATCTTTGCAAAAGAAGGAGCCGCTGCCCGCGCACCGGGAGGTGCGTGACGTAGGTGTCCAGAGAACAAGGTCGGCGAAACCGCGTGGTGCTCTGCCAACTGAGCTACACCGGCATGGCACCGGTGGCGGGACTCGAACCCGCGACCGCCCGATGTGGAGTCGAAGGAGGTCTCGCCTTCGCACCTGGACACGGATCACGTTAGGCGGCGGGGCCGGGATCCACCACGCAATTACCGAGCAGCGTCGGCACCATGACCGACACGCCGTCCGTACCCCGCGAGAGCGGGACCCAGATCAGCCCGACCATCCGCGGGCAGTCGCACTCCAGGTCCGCGTCGACGCCCAGGACCGGCTCGCCGGGCGCCACGTCCACACGGAAGCAGGAGGTCCAGCCCGAGGGGTACGGCGCCTCGTACGCGTACCGCACGGCCAGGGCGTGCAGGCCGGTCTCCTCGGCCACCTCCCGCCGGACCGCCTCCTCCGGCTCCTCGCCGGCCTCCAGACCGCCGCCGGGCAGCGTCCAGTACTCCGGCCCGTCGTGCCGCCCCGCGGCCCCCTGCCGCGCTCGCGCACCATCAGCACGCAGCCGTCGCGGACGATGACCGCGGCGACCCGGCGCCGCTCCGTCACGCACCGTCCCCGCGCAGTCGCTCCCGGGCCTCCATCAGGGCGAAGCCCAGCAGGTTCAGCCCGCGCCAGCGCGCCGGGTCCAGGGCCCGCTCGTCGTCGGCGGGCAGTCCGATGCCCCAGATCCGGTCCATCGGGCTCGCCTCCACCAGCACTCGGCTCCCGGTGCCCAGGAGGTACGAGCGCAGCGCCGGGTCGGAACCGAACTTGTGGACGCTGCCCTCCACGACCAGGGCGAAGCGCTCCCGTTCCCATATCGCGTTGTCGAAGCCGCGCACGAGCCGCCCGGCCTTCTTCGCCTCCGCCGGGCTCTGCGCCGCCAGCGCGGCGCGCTCCCCCTCGGCGTCCCCGAACAGCCGGGCCTTGCCGGCCATCATCCAGTGCTCGGCCGTCGCATACCGGACATCACCGACGGTGAAGGCGGACGGCCACCACTGGCTCAGGCAGCTCGGACCGAGCCTGCCGTCGGGCAGCGGCCGGTGCCCCCAGAAGGGCAGGTACTTCACCCGTTCACCGCGGCTGACCTGCTTGATCAGGTCCTCGATCATCTCCATGCACGCGAGTCTGGCAGTCGCCACTGACACTTCGTACGGGATTTTCGGTGTGCCTCGACACATGGTCGACCGATTCCGTCGCGTAATCAAAAGGCAACAACGGAATCACTTGGCCGAGGGCACCTCCTCTGTCAGGATCGGCACTCAATTCGAGCTGTAGCTCGAACTGTAGCTACGGAGAGCGTGAGAGCGTGATGGGCAACCGCTTCCAGGTCAAGGACCGCTTCGCAGACGGCGCGCAGTACATCGACGGCCGGCTCCGGCCCGGCACCTCCGGACAGTCACACACGGTGGTCGATCCGGCGACCGGCGACGAGGTCCTCACCTACGAACTGGCGAGTACCGCGGACGTCGACGAGGCGGTCGCCGCTGCCAAGCGTGCCTTCCCGGCATGGTCCGGCGCCACCCCCGGCGAGCGCTCGGACGCCCTGCACCGGCTGGCCGCGGTGCTGGCCGAGCAGGCGGAGGACTTCGCGTACGCCGAGTCCCTCCAGTGCGGCAAGCCGATCAAGCTGTCCACGGAGTTCGACGTGCCGGGGACCATCGACAACACCGCCTTCTTCGCGGGAGCCGCCCGCCACCTCCAGGGGCAGGCCGCCGGCGAGTACTCCGGCGACCACACCTCCTACGTACGCCGTGAGGCCATCGGGGTCGTCGGCTCCATCGCACCCTGGAACTATCCGCTCCAGATGGCCGCCTGGAAGATCCTCCCGGCCATCGCCGCGGGCAACACGATCGTCCTCAAGCCCGCCGAGCTCACCCCGCTGACCTCCCTGATGTTCGCGCAGGCGGCCAAGGAGGCGGGCCTGCCCGACGGGGTGATCAACATCGTCACCGGCGCCGGCCGCGTGGCCGGAGAGCACCTGGTCGGCCACCCCGACGTGGTGATGACCTCCTTCACCGGCTCCACCGCCGTCGGCAAGCGGGTCGCGGAGATCGCCACCGCCACCGTCAAGCGGCTCCACCTGGAGCTCGGCGGAAAGGCCCCCTTCCTCGTCTTCGACGACGCGGACCTGGAGGCCGCCGCGCACGGCGCCGTCGCCGCCTCCCTCATCAACACCGGCCAGGACTGCACCGCCGCCACCCGCGCCTACGTGCAGCGCCCCCTCCACGACGCCTTCGTCGCCCGGGTGGCCGAGCTGATGGAGACGGTCCGTCTCGGCGACCCCTTCGCGCCCACCACCGACCTCGGCCCACTGGTCTCGCACGCCCAGCGCGACCGGGTCGCCGGGTTCGTCGAGCGGGCCCGGGCCTACGCCACCGTCGTCACCGGCGGCGAGATCCCGGCGGGCGCGCTGGCCGACGGCGCCTACTACCGGCCGACCCTGATCTCCGGCGCCGCCCAGGACAGCGAGGTGGTCCAGTCCGAGATCTTCGGCCCGGTCCTCGTGGTCCTGCCCTTCGACACCGACGACGAGGGCATCGCGCTGGCCAACGACACCCCGTACGGACTCGCGGCCTCGGCCTGGAGCCGCGACCTCTACCGGGCGAACCGCGCCACCCGTGAGATCCAGGCGGGCTGCGTCTGGGTCAACGACCACATCCCGATCATCAGCGAGATGCCCCACGGGGGCTACAAGGCCAGCGGCTTCGGAAAGGACATGTCCGCCTACTCCTTCGAGGAGTACACGCAGGTCAAGCACGTGATGTACGACAACACCGCGGTCGCCGCCAAGGACTGGCACCGCACGATCTTCGGGGACCGATAAGACACCACCGCCCGACCAGCGGTACACCTCCCGAAAGGGCACAGCGCATGGAGCAGTTCGAGCCCGACCGCCTCTCGGCGGCGCAACTCGCCGCGATGCGGCGCAGCCTCACCAGTGGGCGCGGCGCCCTCACCCGCCGCTCATTGCTGCGCGCCTCCGGAGTCGGAGCGCTCACCCTCGGCGGCCTGGCCGGCCTCGCCGGGTGCGGCATCCCGCCCGCCAAGCGCGCGGGCGACGCGGCGGCGGCCTCCGATGACCACTCGGCCCAGGAGAAGGAAATCATCTTCTCCAACTGGACCGAGTACATGGACACCAGCGAGGACGAGAAGTCCCGTCCCACGCTGGAGGAGTTCACCAAACGGACCGGGATCAACGTCAAGTACACCGAGGACATCAACGACAACGTCGAGTTCTTCGGCAAGATCAGACCGCAGCTCGCGGCCGGCCAGGACACCGGCCGCGACCTGATCGTCGTCACCGACTGGCTCGCCGCCCGCATCATCCGGCTCGGCTGGGCCCAGCGGCTGGACCCCGCCCACCTCCCGCACGCCTACGCCAACCTGATCCCGCAGTTCCGCACCCCGGACTGGGACCCGGGACGGGCGTACAGCTATCCCTGGACCGGCATCGACACGGTCATCGCCTACAACGAGAAGGCGACGGGCGGCAAGAAGGTCGACTCCGTCACGCAGCTGCTCGACGACCCCACCCTCAAGGGCCGCGTCGGCTTCCTCACCGAGATGCGCGACAGCGTCGGCATGACCCTGCTCGACCAGGGCAAGGACCCCGCCAACTTCACCACCGCGGACTTCGACGGGGCGATCGGCCGCCTCCAGAAGGGCGTGGACACCAAGCAGATCCGCCGCTTCACCGGCAACGACTACACGGCGGACCTCGACAAGGGCGACCTCGCCGCCTGCCTCGCCTGGGCCGGCGACGTCATCCAGCTGCAGGCCGGCAACCCGGACATCAAGTACGCCATCCCGGCCCCCGGGTACATCACCTCCAGCGACAACCTCCTGGTCCCCGCCCAGGCCCGGCACAAGGCCAACGCCGAGAAGCTCATCGACTACTACTACGAGCCCGCGGTCGCCGCCCAGCTGGCCGCCTTCATCAGCTACGTCTGCCCGGTCGAGGGCGTCAAGGACGAGCTGGCCAAGATCGATCCCGAACTCGCGGACAACCCCCTGATCGTCCCGGACAAGGCGATGGCCGCCAAGGCCCACGCCTTCCGCTCCCTCACCAGCGAGGAAGAGACCGCGTACGAAGAGAAGTTCGCCAAGCTCATCGGCGCGTAGCCGTACGCGCCCGCCGCGAACCCTCCCTTGCCCGCTCCGCCCACCCACCCCCGGGACCCATCCATGACTGACAAGACCGCGGGCGGCGACGTCCGCCTCTCCGGGATCAGCAAGCACTACGGCACCTTCACCGCCGTGCACCCGCTGGATCTCACCATCCCCCAGGGCTCCTTCTTCGCCCTGCTCGGCGCATCCGGCTGCGGGAAGACCACCACCCTGCGCATGATCGCCGGCCTGGAGGAGCCCTCCACCGGCACGGTCCACCTCGGTGACCGGGAGGTCACCGACCTGCCGCCGTACAAGCGCCCGGTCAACACGGTCTTCCAGAGCTACGCGCTGTTCCCGCACCTGAACATCTACGAGAACATCGCCTTCGGACTGCGCCGCCGCGGCATCAAGTCGGTCAAGAAGCAGGTCGACGAGATGCTGGAGCTCGTCCAGCTCGGTCAGTTC
This sequence comes from Streptomyces sp. NPDC046308, assembly GCF_055588065.1. Lineage (NCBI taxonomy): Bacteria > Bacillati > Actinomycetota > Actinomycetes > Kitasatosporales > Streptomycetaceae > Streptomyces > Streptomyces sp. NPDC046308. The sequence continues at coordinate 77,229 of NZ_JBVJFB010000003.1, read as the reverse complement.
GCCCAGCGCAAGCCGCACCAGCTCTCCGGCGGCCAGCAGCAGCGCGTCGCCGTCGCCCGCGCCCTGATCAACCACCCTCAGGTGCTGCTCCTCGACGAGCCGCTCGGCGCCCTCGACCTCAAGCTGCGCCGCCAGATGCAGCTGGAGCTCAAGCGGATCCAGACCGAGGTCGGCATCACCTTCGTCCACGTCACGCACGACCAGGAGGAGGCCATGACCATGGCCGACACGGTCGCCGTGATGAACGGCGGACGCGTCGAGCAGCTGGGCGCCCCCGCCGAGCTGTACGAGAACCCGGGCACCACCTTCGTCGCCAACTTCCTCGGCACCTCGAACCTCATCGAGGCGAACGTGGAGTCCGCCGGGTCCGACGTGGTCGTCTCGGCCTCCGGCGCCACCCTCCGGCTGCCCGCCGCGCGATGTTCGACCACGCCCCGCGCCGGCGGAAAGCTGCTGGTCGGCGTGCGCCCGGAGAAGATGTCCCTGGTCCCGGCCGCGGACGAGGACACCATCGCGGGCGGCCGGAACAAGATCACGGGCCGCATAGCCGCCTCCTCCTTCATCGGAGTCTCCACCCAGTTCGTGATCGACAGCCCCGCCTGTCCCGAGCTGGAGGTCTACGTCCAGAACATCGAGCGGGACACCCGCCTGGTGCCCGGCGCCGAGGTCGTCCTGCACTGGAACCCGGAGCACACCTTCGGCCTCGACGCCGCCCAGGACATCGACGCGGGCATCGAGACGGTCGAGGAGAGCGCGTGACCGCCACTGCCGCGCCGCCCCAGGCGCCCGCCGCCGCCGAACCCCCGGTGCACAAGCCGTCCGTGCGCAAGCGGCTGATCCCGTACTGGCTGCTGCTCCCGGGCATCCTGTGGCTGCTGGTGTTCTTCGTGCTGCCGATGGTCTACCAGGCCTCCACCTCGGTGCAGACCGGCTCCCTCGAAGAGGGCTTCCAGGTCACCTGGCACTTCGCGACCTACTGGGACGCCTTCACCGAGTACTACCCGCAGTTCCTGCGCTCCCTGCTGTACGCCGGCACCGCGACCGCGCTGTGCCTGCTGCTCGGGTACCCGCTGGCCTACCTGATCGCCTTCAAGGCGGGCCGCTGGCGCAACCTGCTGCTGGTCCTGGTCATCGCCCCCTTCTTCACCAGCTTCCTGATCCGCACGCTGGCCTGGAAGACGATCCTGGCCGACGGCGGCCCGGTGGTCGCCGTCCTCAACGACATCGGCTTCCTCGACGTCACCAGCTGGCTGGGCATGACCGACGGGGACCGGGTGCTGGCCACGCCGCTCGCGGTCGTCTGCGGTCTGACGTACAACTTCCTCCCCTTCATGATCCTGCCGCTGTACTCCTCGCTGGAGCGCATCGACACCCGCCTCCACGAGGCGGCCGGGGACCTGTACGCCCACCCCGCCACGGTCTTCCGGAAGGTGACCTTCCCGCTCTCCATGCCGGGCGTGGTCTCCGGGACCCTGCTCACCTTCATCCCGGCGAGCGGCGACTACGTCAACGCCGAACTGCTCGGCTCCACGGACACCCGGATGATCGGCAACGTCATCCAGTCGCAGTACCTGCGGATCCTCGACTACCCGACGGCGGCCGCGCTGTCCTTCATCCTCATGGCCATCGTGCTGATCATGGTCACCATCTACATCCGCCGAGCGGGGACGGAGGACCTGGTCTGATGCGCAATCCCCTCACGTGGCTCCGCCGCAATCTGGTCGTCATCGCGGGCCTCGGCACGCTCGCGTACATGATCCTGCCGAACGTCGTCGTCACCGTCTTCTCCTTCAACAACCCCACCGGGCGGTTCAACTACGCCTGGCAGGAGTTCTCGCTCGACGCGTGGAAGGACCCCTGCGGCGTCGCCGACCTGTGCGGCTCGCTCTCGCTGTCGCTCCAGATCGCGCTGTGGTCCACCCTCGCCGCGACCGCCCTGGGCACCGCCATAGCCTTCGCGATGGTCCGCTACCGGTTCCGGGGGCGCGCCGCGGTCAACTCGCTGATCTTCCTGCCCATGGCCATGCCCGAGATCGTGATGGCGGCCTCGCTGCTCGCGCTCTTCCTCAACATGGGCATCCAGCTGGGCTTCTGGACGATCCTGATCGCCCACATCATGTTCTGCCTCAGCTTCGTCGTCGCCGCCGTGAAGGCACGCGTCCTGTCCATGGACCCGCGGCTGGAGGAGGCCGCCCGGGACCTCTACGCGGGCCCGGTGCAGACGTTCGTACGGGTCACCCTGCCGATCGCGGCCCCCGGCATCGCGGCCGGCGCGCTGCTCTCCTTCGCGCTGTCGTTCGACGACTTCATCATCACCAACTTCAACTCGGGCAACACCGTCACCTTCCCCATGTTCGTGTGGGGATCGGCCCAGCGCGGTACGCCCGTGCAGATCAACGTCATCGGCACGGCGATGTTCGTCATCGCGGTGCTGGTGGTCCTCGTCGGCCAGATGGTCGGCAACCGCCGCAAGAAGGCACAACCGAAGTAGACCCCTGTAGGGAGTTGGAAGCCATGGCCCCAGTCGCCATGCGGAGTGTTGCGAAATCCCTTTCCGAAGCGAAGCCGGTCTCGTACTGGCTGGACGACCCCGGCAAGCCCGCGCCGCAGCCGGCGTTGACCGCGGACGAACGCTGTGACCTGCTGGTCATCGGCGGCGGTTACAGCGGGCTGTGGACCGCGCTGATCGCCAAGGAGCGCGACCCCGAGCGGGACGTCGTGCTCATCGAGAGCAAGGAGGCGGGCTGGGCCGCCTCCGGGCGCAACGGCGGTTTCTGCGCCGCCTCCCTCACCCACGGGCTCGGCAACGGGATCGCCCGCTGGCCGGGCGAACTGGCCAAGCTGGAGGAGCTGGGCGCGCGCAACCTCGACGCCATCGAGGAGGCCGTCGCCCGCTACGGGATCGACTGCGACTTCGAGCGGACCGGCGAGATCGACGTCGCCACCGAACCCCACCAGGTGGAGGAGCTGCGCGAACTCCACGAGGAGGCGCGGCGCCTCGGCCTTGCCGGCAACTCCGAATGGCTGGACGCCGACGCCCTGCGCGCCGAGGTCGACTCGCCGACCTTCCTCGCGGGCCTGTGGGACCGCGACGGCGTCGCCATGCTCAATCCGGCGAGGCTGGCCTGGGGCCTCAAGCAGGCCTGCCTCGGCCTCGGGGTGCGGATCTACGAGAACACCCGCGGGCTGAAGATGTCCGCGGTCGGCACCGGCATGGCCGTCCAGACCCCCTACGGCACGATCCTCGCCCGCCGGGTCGCCCTGGGCACCAACATCTTCCCCTCGCTGGTCCGGCGGATCCGCCCGTTCACGGTTCCGGTCTACGACTACGCGCTGATGAGCGAGCCGCTGGACGAGGCCCAGCTCGCCGCGATCGGCTGGAAGAACCGGCAGGGGCTCGGCGACAGCGCCAACCAGTTCCACTACTTCCGGATCACCAAGGACCACCGGATCCTGTGGGGCGGCTACGACGCGATCTACCCCTACCGGGGGAAGCTCGACTCCGAGTACGACCACCGCCCCGAGACGTACCTCAAGCTCGCGGAGCACTTCTTCACCGCCTTCCCGCAGCTGGAGGGGCTGAAATTCAGCCACGCCTGGGGCGGCGCCATCGACACCTGCTCGCGCTTCTCGGCCTTCTTCGGCACGGCGCACTCCGGGAAGGTGGCCTACGCGGCCGGCTACACCGGGCTCGGCGTGGGTGCCACCCGCTTCGGCGCGGAGGTGATGCTCGACCTGCTGGACGGGCTCTCCACCGAGCGCACGCGGCTGGAGATGGTGAAGTCCAAGCCGATGCCGTTCCCGCCCGAGCCCTTCGCCTGGACCGGCATCACCCTCACGAAGTGGTCGCTGGCCCGCGCCGACCGCCGCGGCGGGCACCGCAACCTGTGGCTCCGGACGCTCGACCGCCTCGGCCTCGGCTTCGACAGCTGAACTTCGGCGGCCGAGCGCACGCGCCCCGGCGCACACCGCCGGTCACCGTGTGACCCGGTTCACTACCATGGAGTAACGAAACCCGCGTCATAGTCCCGCCCGGCCCCGCTCTCTCCCGGTGAGAACCCTTCACCGCGCACGAGACGAACGGAGGCCGGGCGATGACGTTCCCGGGGGCCAAGACGGCAGTGGACTGGCTGGTATCGGTGGCGCCGGACCCCGATGCCTGCCGGTGGGAGTGGGAGCGCAGCCCCCTCGGGGTCGTCCTGCTGCCCGCCGGCCGGCTGTGGGACGTGCTCATCCTGCCCGGCGACCTGGGGCAGGTGACCCTCGACGTACTGCGGCTCATCGTCGACCGGCCCGGCCCGGTGCTCGCCGACTTCGGCGACTCCCGGACGGGCTTCTTCGTGCCCGCGGGCACCGCGTCCCGCTGGATCGGCACGGGCGTACGCGGGGCAGGCCGAGGCACCTGGATCGTCGTCCCGTATCCCGGCCGGGCCACCGGCGGGGTGCGCTGGGCGGTGCTCCCGGACGGGGAGGGGACCCTCACCGACCCGGCCGTGCTGGAGCTGGCGATGCACGAGGCGGCGGCGACGGTCGTGGCGTCCGCCCTGGCGCCGGCCGGAGAGGGGGAGGGCCGGACGTCTTGACAAGGGCATTGGTCTGGACCATCTTGGGCGCCGCTGTTCCCCGTTCCGCAGCCTGGCTCCATCCCCCCATGCCCCGGAGGCAGTTGTGCGCAGAACCTGGTCCCTCCTCGCGGCCGCCGCCCTGGCGACGGCCGCATTCCTCGCCGCGGGGCCGCCCGCCGCGGCGGCCGACGCCGATCTCGTACGCAACGGCGGCTTCGAGGCCGGCCTCGACGGCTGGAGCTGCTCGGCGGGCAGCGGAGCCGTCGTCACCACACCCGTCCACAGCGGAGGTTCCGCCCTCAGGGCCACCCCGGCCGGACAGGACAACGCCCGCTGCTCCCAGAGCGTCACCGTCAAGCCCGACTCCTCCTACACGCTGGCCGCCTGGGTGCAGGGCGCGTACGTCTACCTCGGCGCGAGCGGCACCGGCACCACCGACGTGTCGGCCTGGACACAGACCCCGGGCGCGTGGAAGCAGCTCACCACCACCTTCCGCACGGGCCCGTCGACGACCTCGGTGACGGTCTACACCCACGGCTGGTACGGCCAGCCCGCCCACCTCACCGACGACCTCACCCTGATCGGACCCGACCCGGGCGGCCCCGGCCAGCCCCGGCCCCCGGCCGCCCCCACCGGCCTGACCGCCACCGCCACCTCGTCGAGCTCGGTCTCCCTGACCTGGTCGGCGGTGCCCGGAGCCACCTCGTACACCGTCCACCGGGACGGCGCCGCGCCCCTCTCCGTCACCTCGACCTCGACGGCCGTGACCGGCCTCGCCGCGTCCACGACGTACACCTTCCGGGTCGGCGCGGTGAACGCGGCGGGCGAATCCCCGCAGAGCGGCCCAGCCTCCGCGACCACGCCGGCCGGCGGTGGTGGCGGGGGAGGCCTGCCCGCGCACGCGCTGGTCGGCTACCTGCACGCGAGCTTCGCCAACGGCTCCGGCTACGTCCGGATGGCCGACGTCCCCGACTCCTGGGACGTCGTCAACCTCGCCTTCGGCGAACCGACTTCGGTGTCCTCCGGCGACATCCGCTTCCGGCTCTGCCCGGTCGCCGAGTGCCCGAACGTCGAATCCCCCGCCGAATTCAAGGCCGCGATCAAGGCCAAGCAGGCGGCGGGCAAGAAGGTGCTCATCTCCATCGGCGGCCAGAACGGCCAGGTGCAGCTGTCGACCACCGCCGCCCGCGACACCTTCGTCGCCTCCGTCGGCAAGATCATCGACGAGTACGGGCTCGACGGCCTCGACATCGACTTCGAGGGCCACTCCCTCTCCCTCGCCACCGGGGACACCGACTTCCGGGCCCCCACCACACCGGTGGTCGTGAACCTGATCTCGGCCGTGAAGACCCTGAAGGCCAAGTACGGCGCCGGCTTCGTCCTGACCATGGCCCCGGAGACCTTCTTCGTCCAGCTGGGCTACCAGTACTACGGCTCCGGCCCCTGGGGCGGCCAGGACCCGCGCGCCGGCGCCTACCTCCCGGTCATCCACGCCCTGCGCGACGACCTCACCCTGCTCCACGTACAGGACTACAACTCGGGCCCGATCATGGGCCTCGACAACCAGTACCACTCCATGGGCGGAGCGGACTTCCACATCGCCATGACCGACATGCTGCTCACCGGCTTCCCGGTCGCCGGCAACACCGCCCGCGTCTTCCCGGCCCTGCGCCCCGACCAGGTCGCGATCGGCCTCCCGGCCACGACGAACGCGGGCAACGGCCACACCCCGCCCGCCGAGGTGAACAAGGCCCTGAACTGCCTGACGAGGAAGACGGACTGCGGGAGCTACCAGACCCACGGCACCTGGCCCGCCCTGCGCGGCCTGATGACCTGGTCGATCAACTGGGACAGCTTCGGCGGCCGGGAGTTCAGCCGCAACTTCGACGCCTACTTCGGCGGCTGACCCGGCACCTCCCGCCACCACCGGGCCGGAGCCGCCGACGGCTCCGGCCCGCCGGGGTCGGAGTCACCTCGTGGGGGCGGCCTCCGCGCGTGAGCGCGTACTTCCGCGGCTTCGCCTGCCCTTCCCCCACCGGATCCCGCTCGGGGGACGACCAGCACGACCGTACGTGACCACTGCGGCCACGCCGAGCAGCAAGGGTGTGCACATCAGGAGGCTGGCCACCACGTCGAGGGGCCAGTGCCAGCCGCGCAGGATCAGGCCGGTGGCCGTGGCGCCGGTGAGGGCGAGGGCGACGGCCGTCGGCCAGGGGCGGCGGGTGTACGGGCGGACGAGCAGGGCGGCGCCGATGTAGGCGACGGCCGCGGTGGCCGTGTGGCCCGAGGGGAAGTAGCCGGCCGCCCAGGGTTCCAGGGGGCCGGGCCGGGCGGTCCACTCCTTGAACGGGATGACCAGGGCCGGCACCAGGGCCATGGCCAGGCCCGCGGCCCCGGCGGCGAGGCGCCGGCCGCGGCGGGCGGCGTAGGCCATGGCGAGTGCGAGGACGGGCACGGCGACCGGGATGTTGCCGAGGTCCGAGAGGCGTTCGGTGACGGAGTCCGGGACCGTGCGCACCAGGGCGCGGCTCAGCTCGTGGTCCGGCGTCAGCAGCGGGCCGGAAGCCAGCACCTGCCAGGTGATCAGGGAGAACAGGAGGCCGCAGACGGCGGCCGTCAGGAGGGGAATGGCCGGCCGTCCCGGAACAGGGGGGGTGGTTCCGGGACGGCCGCCCGGACCGGGTTGCCGCACGCCCCGGGGGGTTTGGGGCGAACGGCTGTCCGATCGGTGAGGAGTGTGCGCGAACGCATGCCCAATACGGTGCTGGGGAAGCCCGGTACTGGTGTCGCCCTCGGTTTCCCGTGAGCGGGGTGTCTCACTCATCTGCAGAAACCGTACGGCAGCGAAAGGGGGACCGACAGCGGGATCGCGTTCCCGCCATCGGCCCCCCACAGCTTCTTCACAGCGTCCGCCCGTTACCGGCGGTAGGGAGGGGCCGCTGCGTGCGGACGTTCTAGCCGTCCGCTCAGACGTCCGCTCAGACCTCCGCTCAGACCTCCGTGCCGATGGCGGCGAACGCGGCCTCGATGAGGTCCAGGCCCTCGTTCAGCAGGTCCTCGCCGATGACGATCGGCGGGAGGAAGCGGAGCACGTTGCCGTAGGTGCCGCAGGTGAGGACGAGCAGGCCCTCCGCGTGGCAGGCCTTGGCGAGCGCGCCGGCCGCCTCCGGGAACGGGGTCTTGGAGACCGGGTCCTTGACCAGCTCGATCGCGATCATGGCGCCGCGGCCGCGGATGTCGCCGATGATGTCGTACTTCTCCTGCATGGCCGTCAGGCGGGTCTTCATGAGGGACTCGATCTTCTTCGCCTTGGCGTTGAGGTCGAGCTTCTTCATGGTCTCGATGGAGCCGAGCGCACCCGCGCACGCCACCGGGTTGCCGCCGTAGGTGCCGCCCAGACCGCCCGCGTGGGCGGAGTCCATGATCTCGGCGCGGCCCGTCACGGCGGCGAGCGGCAGACCGCCCGCGATGCCCTTGGCGGTGGTGATCAGGTCCGGGACGATGCCCTCGTCCTCGCACGCGAACCACTGGCCGGTGCGGCAGAAGCCGGACTGGATCTCGTCGGCGACGAAGACGATGCCGTTCTCGTTGGCGAACTTCACGATCGCCGGGAGGAAGCCCTTGGCCGGCTCGATGAAGCCGCCCTCGCCGAGGACCGGCTCGATGATGATCGCGGCGACGTTCTCGGCGCCGATCTGCTTGGTGATCTGGTCGATCGCCTGGGCGGCGGCCTCGGGGCCGCAGTTCTCGGCACCGGTGGGCCAGCGGTAGCCGTAGGCGACCGGGACGCGGTAGACCTCGGGGGCGAACGGACCGAAGCCCTGCTTGTACGGCATGTTCTTCGCCGTCAGCGCCATCGTCAGGTTGGTGCGGCCGTGGTAGCCGTGGTCGAAGACGACGACAGCCTGGCGCTTGGTGTACGAGCGGGCGATCTTGACGGCGTTCTCGACGGCCTCGGCGCCGGAGTTGAACAGGGCCGACTTCTTCGCGTGGTCGCCGGGGGTCAGCTCGGCGAGGGCCTCGCAGACCTCGACGTAGCCCTCGTACGGGGTGACCATGAAACAGGTGTGGGTGAAGTCGGCGAGCTGCGCGGACGCGCGGCGCACGACGGCCTCGGCGGAGGCGCCGACCGAGGTCACGGCGATGCCGGAGCCGAAGTCGATCAGGCGGTTGCCGTCGACGTCCTCGATGATGCCGCCGCCCGCGCGGGCCGTGAAGACGGGCAGGACGGAGCCCACGCCGCCGGCCACCGTCTGGAGGCGGCGGGCCTGCAGCTCCTGCGACTTGGGGCCGGGGATCGCGGTGACGATCTTGCGCTCCTGCGGGACAGCGGTCATAGAGGGCTCCTGGGGGATGTTTTCGGACGCACTTGTGTCTTTGTCCGCAGGCTAGGCCCGGGGGAGGGGGTCCTGCATGCTCCGTTCGGTAGTGCTCTCCGCGTGTCCTTGTCCGCGACGGCCATAGAAGCGTGCCGCGGGGGGTCTTGTGAACGGCACGGCGAACCGGAGACCCGGTACGGGCCCATGGCCGACGCCGGGCAACTACATTGAGCGACGCAGCAGCGCAGGCACGGTCAGGGGGCAGGGGTTCATGGACACCGACGGCACGCACGAGACGCGCCCGGCCCACGCGGGGCACATCCCGAGACCGGCCGCCCCGCCGACCCAGGGCCTCCCGCCGAAGCCGTCCCACGCGCCGACGGCCGGGCCGACGCTCGGGGACTGGCTGCGTGTCCCGCGCTCCTCCGACGGGCCGGGCGTGTGGACGTACGGACACGTACCGCGGGCCGCGGAGGAGCCGGAGGAGACCCCCACCCGCCAGCTGATCAGCGGAGCCCTGATCTCCCTGCTGGCCGGGCTGCTGCTGTGGTCGCTGCTGGTGAACAACTACCTCGGCGGCTTCTGGCTGTGGCCGCTCTACATGTTCACGCCCGACTCCTGGGCACGCACCAACGCCGCCGTCGTCGCCGCGTACGTCTGGTACGCCATCGTCATCGGTGCCCTGGTCTTCGGCTTCGGCCGCCTCGGGCGCTGGCCCGAACTGGGCCGCCGCGTGGTGCGGGGCCGCGCCACGCGGCCCCGGCACTCCGCCGGACCGGTCGGCCCCGTGGCCGGCGGCCCGGACGATCCCGCGCGGTGGCCGCAGTTGCGGGGGGTTGGGCTGGGGGAGGCGGCCGATCGGTTGGAGGGGGAGGCCGGGGCCGGGCGGATGAACGACGTGGACTACGCGCGCATCCGGCGGGCCTGGGATTCCGTGCGCGTCGACCCCTCCCGGATGCGGGCCTTCGCCGAGGCCGTGCGCGATCGGGGCGCCGGGGCATGCGTGCACCCGTCCGGCGCGCGGGACCTGCCCGTGCGGGCGGCCCGGCACGATCTGCTGGCCCGGCAGGTGCTGCTCGGCACCGTCGCGGACGGCGCGCGCAACCCGTACGCCCGCCGCGGCACCGGACTCGCCCTCGACCCCGATGTGCTCGGTACCTCCCTCCTCGCCGTCGGCCCCTCCGGCAGCGGCAAGACCCGGAGCCTGGTGCGGCCCGTCGTCGAGTCCCTCCTGCTGCAGGCGCTCGCCGGCCAGGCCGCCGTCGTCGCCGTCGGCGCGGCCGGGGCCCCGCTCGGGCCGGACACCGGCTACGACGTCGTGGTCCGCATCGGCGACCCCGCCTCCGTCTACGACCTCGACCTCTACGGCGGCGCCGCCGACCCCGACGAGGCCGCCACGCTGCTCGCCGACGCCTTCGTCGGGGACGTCCCCGGCGTCGACGTGCGCCGGGCCGCGACCGCCCTCGCCCAGCTCCTCGGCCCGTTCCGGGCGGCGTACGGCCGCTTCCCGACCGTGCCCGAGCTGCGCGAACTGCTCGACCAGGTGCCCGCCGCCTTCGACGCGCTGCGCCGCGAACTCGCCGGCCGGCACGCGATGCTGCGCGAGCTCGACGCCCGGACCCGCCAGCACGGGGCACACGGCGACCCGGGACCGGCCCTCGCCGACCGGGTGGCCCTGCTGGACCGGCCCGCCTTCGCCGGGTTCTTCGACACCACCGGGCAGGGGCAGCCGTTCTCGCTGCGCGCCCTGGAGCACCCGCTGCGCGTCCGCGTCGACCTGCCCGAACGCGGGCACGCCGACGCCTCCCGGATCCTGGCCCGGCTGCTGCTCGCCCAGTTCAACGCCGCGGCCGCCGCCCGCACCGACCGCTCCCTCTTCGCCTTCCTCGCCCTCGACGACGCCTCGCAGACCCTGACCGCGGAGACCGTGCGCGGCGTCCAGCGGCTGCGCTCGGCGCACGCCGGCGTACTGCTCACGCTGCGCACGCTCGACGACGTACCCGAGGCGCTGCGGACGCCGCTGCTCGGGGCGGTCGGCTGCCGGATGGCCTTCTCCGGCGTCACCACCTGGGACGGCAAGCGGTTCGCCGAGGCCTGGGGCACCGAGTGGGTGGAGACCCGCGACGTCACCCACCGCACCGTCTTCGCCGACCAGCCGCTGACCCGGGCCATGCACGCCTTCCGCAAGCTCGTCACCGGCAAGGCGGTCACCACCGACGCGGTGACCGTGCGGCAGGTGGAGCGGGAGCGGTGGTCCGCCTCGGACCTGGCGCACGCGGTGCCGCCCGGGCACGCGGTGCTGTCGCTGACCTCGGTCCGCGGGGAACGGGCGGCTCCGCTGCTGGTCCGACTGGCGGAGGGCGGGTCCGGCCCGGCGGCCTGACCCGCGCCCCGACCCGTACGGGGTGGCAGAATCGAGAGGGGCCGTTCATACGTCAAGGCGAAAAGCGCCTGCGGCCGCTCTGGTCCTCTGCTGCCCGCCCCCAGCGCCCCGCGCCCGCCGTCCCCTCCCGCTAAGGCCCCTGGTAACCGATGCCGCTCACCCTCGCCTCACTCGTCCAGCACTCGGCGCTCAAGCTCGGCGTCCGGGCGGGCGAGGGCCGTCTGGACACCCCCGTGCGCTGGGCACATGTCAGCGAGCTCGCCGACCCCGTCCCGTACATGGAGGGCGGCGAGCTGCTCCTGATCACCGCGATGAAGCTGGACGCGGAGGATCCGGAGGAGATGCGCCGCTACGTACGCCGCCTCGCCGCGGCCGGGGTCGTCGGCATCGGCTTCGCGATCGGCGTGAACTACGAGGAGATCCCCGAGGCGCTGCTCGAGGCGGCCCGCACCGAGGACATGCCGCTGCTGGAGGTGCCGCGCCGGACCCCCTTCCTCGCGATCAGCAAGGCCGTCTCCGCGGCTCTCGCGGCGGACCAGTACCGGGCCGTGACCGCCGGTTTCGAGGCGCAGCGGGAGCTGACCCGCGCCGCCCTCTCCGCCGACGGGCCCGCCGAACTGCTGGCGAGGCTCGCGGCGCACGTGCACGGCTGGGCGGCGCTGTACGACACCTCGGGCGCCGTTGTCGCGGCGGCCCCCGACTGGGCCGCGCGGCGCGCCGCCCGGCTGACCCCCGACGTGGAGCGGCTTCGGGAGCGGCCGGCGCCCGCCAGCGCCGTGGTCGGCGGCTCGGAGGACCGCGTCGAACTCCAGTCCCTGGGCACGGGCCGGCGGGCGCGCGGTGCGCTCGCCGTCGGCACCGGCGCCCCGCTGGGCACGGCCGAGCGGTACGCCGTCCATTCCGCGGTCGCCCTGCTGACCCTCACCACCGAGCGGTCGCGCTCGCTGCACGACGCCGAGTCCCGGCTGGGGGCGGCGGTGCTGCGGATGCTGCTGGCGGGCGAGGCGGAGCACGCGCGGTCGGTGGCCGGGGACCTGTACGGGAACCTGCTGGAGGCGCCGTTCCGGCTGATCGTGGCCGAGCCGGCGCTGCCCGGGACCGCGCAGCCGCAGGGCCTGGCGCTGCTCGCCGACGCCGTGGAGTCGGCGGCCGCCCGCAACGGCGAGGCGCTGCTGGTGGTGCCGGAACCGGGCCGGTTGCTGGTGCTGGCCTCCGACGCGGGCCCGGCCGTACAGGCGTGCGTGGACCACGCGGAGGCACTGGAGTCCCGGCGCGGCCTGGACGCGGCCGGACCCGAACCGGACGAACTGGTCGTCGGCCTGTCGGCCCCGGCCGGCCCGGAAGGCGTTGCGGCGGCCCTGAAGCAGGCAGACCAGGCGCTCGCCGTGGCCCGCCGGCGCGGACGGCCGATGGTGGAGCACGAGGACATGGCGGCGGGCTCGGTCCTGCCGCTGCTGGCCGACGACGCCGTACGGGCCTTCGCGGACGGCACCCTGCGCGCGCTGCGGGAGCACGACGCGACCGGCCGCGGCGACCTGGTGGCCTCGCTGCAGGCGTGGCTCTCGCGCCACGGCCAGTGGGACGCGGCCGCCGCCGACCTCGGCGTGCACCGGCACACCCTGCGCTACCGGATGAAGCGGGTCGAGGAGATCCTGGGGCGCTCCCTGGAGGACCCGGACGTCCGCATGGAGCTCTGGCTCGCCCTCAAGGCCACCTCGGCCCCGTCGTAGTCGACCGGCCCCGCCCCCCGAGCGCCCCTTCCCGCCGGCCGGGGTGGCCGGTCCCGGCCGGGCGACAGTGACAAAGCGGCGAAGCCCGGCGACCCGCCGCTCCATCTGGGACAAACGCCGAAACGCCCGGCGAGTCCTACGGTGGAGGGGACAAGCCCACCGCACCCATCCGAAGGGCCGGGATTCGCATGACTTCCACCCACGCCTTCTGGCTCGCCGGCCGCCAGGCCACCGGCGAGGACAGCTTCGACGTCCACTCCCCGTGGGACGGCCGGCTGGTCGGCACCGTCAGCGTGCCCACCGACGAGCAGGTCGAAGAGGCCGTGGCCGCGGCGTACGCCGTGACGGCGGAATTCTCCGCGACCCCCGCCCACGTACGGGCCGCCGCCCTGGACCACGTGTCCAAGCGGCTCGCCGAGCGCACCGAGGAGATCGCCCAGCTGATCTCCGCCGAGAACGGCAAGCCCATCAAGTGGGCCCGCGGTGAGGTCGGCCGTGCGGTGTCCGTGTTCCGCTTCGCCGCCGAAGAGGCCCGCCGCTTCAACGGCGGAGAGGCCCAGCGCCTCGACACCGACGCCGGCGGCGTCGGCCGGCTCGCGCTGACCCGCCGCTTCGTCAAGGGTCCGGTCCTCGGCATCGCGCCGTTCAACTTCCCGCTGAACCTGTGCGCCCACAAGGTGGCCCCGGCCATCGCCGTCGGCGCGCCGATCATCCTGAAGCCGGCCCCGGCCACCCCGCTCTCCGGGCTGATCCTGGGCGAGCTGCTCGCCGAGACCGACCTCCCGGCCGGCTCCTGGTCGGTCCTGCCGGTCGGGAACGACAAGATGCCCGGCCTGGTCAAGGACGAGCGTCTGCCCGTCATCTCCTTCACCGGCTCCGACACCGTCGGCTACGCCATCCAGCAGTCGGTGCCCCACAAGCACTGCACGCTGGAGCTCGGCGGCAACGCGGCGGCCGTGGTCCTGGACGACTGGTCCTCCGAGACCGACCTCGACTGGGCCGCGACCCGCATCGCGACCTTCTCGAACTACCAGGCCGGCCAGTCCTGCATCTCCGTGCAGCGCGTGATCGCCGACGCCTCCGTCTACGACCGCCTCGTCGAGAAGGTCGTCGCGAAGGTCCAGGCCCAGGTCACCGGCGACCCGAACGACGACGCCACCGACGTCGGACCCCTCGTCTCCGAGGCCGCCGCCCAGCGTGTCGAGTCCTGGGTCGACGAGGCCGTGTCCGCCGGGGCCAAGCTGCTCACCGGTGGCAAGCGCGAGGGTGCCTCGTACGAGCCCACCGTGATCGCGAACGTGCCCGACGGCGTCAAGCTGGCCACCGAAGAGGTCTTCGGCCCGGTCCTGACCCTCCAGCGGGTCGAGAACACCGACGAGGCCTTCGCCGCGGTGAACGACTCGAAGTTCGGTCTGCAGACCGGCGTCTTCACCCGGAACATCCAGACCGCGTTCCGCGCCCACCGCGAGCTCGAGGTCGGCGGTGTGGTCGTCGGCGACGCGCCGTCCTACCGCGCCGACCAGATGCCGTACGGCGGCGTCAAGCAGTCCGGTGTGGGCCGCGAGGGCGTCCGCTACGCGATGGACGACTACACGTACGAGCGGGTCCTGGTCCTCACCGGCCTCGACATCTGATCTCGTACGACCCAAAGGCCGACGGCCGGAGCCCACTGTGCGGGGGCTCCGGCCGTCTTCGTCGTACCCACTGCGACCTGCTGATACGTCGATCCTGACTGCTGGAACGGGGGGCATTGGCCTGGTCTCGCCGCTTGCGGCCGTCCGCGGAGGTCAAGCGGCCAGCACTCCCCCGAAGAGGGGAAGGTTGCGCAGGACCGTCCACGCAACGATCACGATCAGCGCCAGGCGCGGCCCCCACCACGGGAGGAGGCCTCTTCGGCTGCTCCTGCCGGTGACGGCGCGCAGCCACACGACAGCGGCGCACGGCAAGAACGCGACCAGCAGCAGGTTGTAATCGGCGGCGGCTGCCACGTGGGCGTGAACGAGCTGATGGAGTGCGCGCAGGCTGCCGCACCCCGGACAGTCGAGGCCGGTGAGGGAGTGGAACGGACAGCTCGGGAACCGTCCCGGCCGGGTGGGGTCCACGAGGCCCACGACGACGGCGACCGCTGCGAAGATCGCCGCGCCCACTCCGGCATCACGGACGGTCTTCGGCGTCGAAGCCACGGGAGTCCGTCTGAGGGCCCGCGGGCGTGGCGGTGTCACGGCGTCGGCGTGGTGGTCGTGCCCGGGTCGCTGGCGAAGCCGATGGCCAGGAGGATCACCCACACCAGGCAGCCGAACACGATGCTCAAGATGACGTAGAGCCTCGCTTTCCGCGACGCTTCGGCGGCTCCTGCGAAGTCACCCGCGGTCCACTTGCTCTGGACCTGTGAGGCGAAGACGATGGCGGCGATCCCTGTCGGCAGGAAGCAGAAGAGCGTGACGAGGATGGCAGGGGTCAAGTAGGCGTCCGGCGCTGCCACGTGGCCTGCGTACGCTGCCGCTCCCCACCGCTGCTGGTGACCTTCCGCTTCAGGAGGAGGTGACGCAGGACGCGAAGGTTGAGACGGCGGGGGCGGTGATTGCGGGGACTGCTGCGGGGCGATGAACGGCTCCTGCCAAGGGGTCTCCGGACCCCAGTTGTCGTCGTCGTGAGGCGGAGGTTGGTGTCGGTCTGCCATGGCTGCGCACCTTTCTGGGTCCGGCCCCCTCAGGCAGGGGTCCACATCGAGCGTCGGGAGTCCCAGATCCACCGGTCGCCGTGTGCGTCCAGACGGACCGCCTGCTCGTAGGCCCGTTCCGGCAGATCTGCGGTGAAGGTGACCCGGCCGCCGGTCGCCGACTCGAACACCACGCCCACAGGCGCCTCTGCTTCTTCCGAGCGGTCTCCCAGCAGTCGGTCCACGAAGGTCTTCAACCCCGTGTGCGCCTCTTTGGCGAGGAGCTGGAACAGGGTGCTGAGGAACGGCTGTAGGACAGCGGTCGTTACCAGGACCAGAACGACGTCGGCCGCCCCCCTCCGGGTGGGCCGCAGCATGCACGTGGTGGGGACCCCGGCCTCGCACAGTGCATCGCGCCCTTCCAGGGCCGGGGCGGCGGGGAGCGACGAAGGCCAGAAGATCTCGACCTCGGGACGTGCCATGACTTCCTCCCTCTATCCCCGGTGGGGTAGCGTCCAACGCTCGACGGCACCCGCGCTGGTGCCCGTCACCAGGCCCTTTCCGCCGTCGAGGAAGGCCAGCCCCGCGAGCCGATACGACAGCTTCCCCGCTACGGTCAACTCCCCCGTCTTCAGGTCCCACAGAGTGACCGTTCCCTCGTCGTCGGAGATGGCGAGCGCCAGGGAGCCGGGGGAGAAAGCCAGGTGGGAGGGTGCGCTCCCGTACTCCGTGCGCCGCAGGAGACGGCCGTCCCAGGACCAGAGGCGGACCCTGCCGTCCGTGCAGCCGGTGGCGAGGACCTGATCGGTGAGCGCGAGGCAGAGTATGGGATGGGACTGCGGCCACGCCATCACCGGCTGCCCGCCCACGTCCAACTGGCGCATCACGCCGTCCCCGGTTGCCACGACCACGTGCCGGTCACCCGGCGCGAAACGAAGGGCACCGATCCTGCCGCGGCCGCCCTTGCGCTGCCAGGCTTTGGGCTCCTTCCCCGGCCACGCCGCCAGGTCCCGCACCCGGGCACCCCACGAGTTGTAGATGTAGATGCGGTCCCGGACGGTCGCCGCGAGCCAGTGGCCGTCCGTACTGAAAGCCAGGGCATCGCCCGCTCCTCCCACGTTCATCACGCGCACCGGCGTTGCGGTCTGGAGGTCCCACACGACCACGGTGCCGTCGTTGTGCCGGCTGGCCACGTGCCGTCGCCAAGGGCCCCAGACCACCCGGACCGGGTTCTCCCGCTGCACGGGCATGCACTGCGCAACCAGCCCGCCGTGGGCTCCGTCCACGATGCGCACCACGCCGTCACCGCACGCGGCGGCAAGGAGGTCGGACGGTCCGAGCGCCAGGTCGCTGCACGGACCGAGCTCCGCGAGCAGAGTCCGGTGGGAGAGGCGGGGTGCGTGCGTGGGGGCCGGCGGCGGGGGCGCGGGCGGCGGCACGTTCACCGTAGTCCGCGGTTGCGGGCCCTGTGCGTTCGGCGGTGCGTTCGGCAGCGAGAAGATCCGGGTTTCGTCGGATGCGAGGAACAGCACGGGAGTGGCCCACTCCAGGCTTTCCAGGTCCATCTTCACGTCTTCACGCGCGAGGGTCACCGCCCGGTCGACCGGCAGGCCTGCGGCGATCCGCTCGTAGAACGAGGAGGCGAAGACAAGGGCGGCCCGGTCGGTGATCTCGTACTGCATGGCGACCACGGCCGGCACGCCCGCACGCACGAGAGTGGCGGCGGTACCCGCGAAGACGTCCTCGGACCCGCTTACCGCGGATTCACAGGAATTCAGCACGATGAGACGCAGGTTCGGGCTGTCCGCGATCAGCCTTTCGAAATCACTGGCATATATCTTCTTGGCGGCCCCGTCGGCACCGGACAACTGGATGTATCCGGCATTCCTTTCCTCGTCGAATCCGCCGTGGCTGACGCAGTGCAGGACGTGCCAGGAACCAAATCGCAGCTCTTTCGCCAGGTCCTGCCACTGGTCCCCGGGTAGCCAATGGACGTCCACGTTGTCGGAGCTGTACCGCTCGAGCGCCTGCGATATCTGCCCCTCCTCCCGTTTTCCGTCCAGCGCGGGAAGGTCGCGCGGATTCGCCGAAATGCCCAGTACGCGCAAGGGCAGGATCAGGGGCAGCGGCGGTACCGGGTTCATCAGCCGGAGGTACCGGACGATGGGGACGCGCAGCGCGAGGTAGTCATCGCGGGTCGGATCAACGAGGTATTCCCACGGGATGGATGCCACATGCGGGCCGTTCGTCCGCAGCAGGATCCGCACCGGAACGCCCTGCCGTCGCGCCTCGCGGCGGCACAGGTCGAACTGAAGAAAAATTTCATCCCGGAAGACGGTCTGCGTGAGACGTTCGCCGAATTCCCGGACCGGTCTTTCCGTGACGGGGGCGCCGCGCACCAGCAGGGAACTGTACGACTTGGCCAGCGACAGCTCCACCCGGGAAAGGGTGGATTGAAGTTCGGCCTCGGAATAGGGTGACGGCACGCGAATCAGCGCTTCGCCGCACTCGGAAGCACACGAGATGATCCAGTTGGTGTCGGCTTCAATGATTTCGAGCTGGAACGGGAGACCTTTCAACCAACCCACCTCCGCCCCTGGATATAGTTCACACCCGATATTTCACGGCGTCCACTCAGGGGCCGACCCTCGGCAGGGCCGAAGGCTACAGAGGCGGGGCAGGTCCTGGGGCCGGGTCAGTTCTCCTCGAAGCCGCTGTCCTCGAACTTCAGCTGGACGGCGTTCTCGCGGACGGTGCGCACCTGCCGCTCCGTGAACCCGTCGGCGGTGGTCGCGGTGATCTCGATGCGGACCTCCAGCCGTACGCCGTCGGCGGCTTCGAGGTGCGCGAGCACCTCCTGCTGGATGGTGGCGAAGTCGGCGGCCGGCCGGTTCGGGTTGAGGGCCTTGACGCCCCAGAACCTCCGCGCGACCTTCCTGGCCGCCGGCAGCGGGGCCTGGGGGCCGGTGCCCGCCGGGCGAGGAGGGACGGTGCCCGGCTGCGGGGTGCCCGCCGCGTCGTGGCCGGTGTCCGCCGCCGTGGCGGCCGGTTCGGCCGGCGGGGTCGCGACGACCCGTGCGCGCTGGGCCACGGCTCGTCCCGGCTGGACGAGGAGCGTGTCGTCCGTGACGAAGCCGGGCTCGGGCTTGTCGCCGTGGATCCACAGGTTCCGGTACTCGCCGGTGGTCTCGTCGTAGCCGTCGGCCAGGGCGAAGGCGTCCTGCTGCCACAGGAGGACGTCGGCGGCGCCGAGCACGGCCTGTTCGAGCACCTGCCGGTGGGGCAGCCGCTTCAGGTACGGGTACTGCGTGTACCAGGACCACAGGTCGCCGAAGCGTACGTGCCCCTTGCCCCAGGCGTTGGCCAGGGCGCCGTCGAGGGCCATCCGCACCAGCGTGGCCCCGAGCACGGGGGTGATCCACCCCTTGGCCCGGAGCGCCGCGGTGACGCGCTCGGCCAGCGGTCCGCCGTCCTTGGCGACCCGGGTGAAGGAGATGGTCGGCTTCCGGCCGGGCTGCTCGGTCGGGATCAGCGCCGCGGTGAAGGCCGCGCGGACACGGTCGTCGACGGCCGCGTCCAGCTGGCGGGCGCGGGTGACGGACTGCTTGCGCTGCTGGGCGCTGAGTTCGAGCTCCTCCGCCTCGTCGGCGATGGACTGCCAGGCCCGGTACTCGCGCACGACGCCTTCGAGCTCGGGGTAGGTCTCGCGGTCGGCGGCGACCATGACCAGCATGTTGCGCCGCTGCCGCTGCCCGCTGCCGGCCTCCCGGAGGAGGCGCTCGGCGAAGTCCGCGGCGGTGGAGGCGTCCTTGCCCCAGGTGAACCGCGGGTGCAGCACCACCAGCTTGAGGATCTCGGAGTCGGGGACGTCCCCGGTGTCGAGGGGCGCGGCGTGCACGGCGCCGAAGGACGCCCTGGGCGCCTTGCCCATGGCCTTCAGGCGTTCGACGATCGTGGCGTGCACGTCGGCCTCGCCGTAGCCGGCGGCCCGGTCGGCCGCCACCCGGGAGACCGAGGCCGCCAGGTCGTACCAGGAGCGGTCGCCGTCCTCGTAGAAGTACGTGGCCCGCTGGCCCAGCAGGGCGCGGGCGTCCCCGATGTGGTTGATGACGTCGCCGGGTACCGCGGTGCCGAGGCGCAGCTGCTGCATGTCGACGCCCTTGTGCGCCGAGCGCAGGGTCGGGACGGTGGCGATGAACACCGACCGGGCGACGCGCCGGGTCAGCGCCCGCTGTCCGAACGAGGGACGCTCGCGGTCGATCTGGACCGGGGTGGCCCCCTCGCCGTCGACGTCCTTGTCCACCACCGGCTTCCAGTTGTCGTCCAGGTACTTGGTGATCTCGCTGAAGACCTGGGTGTCGTGGACGGGCACCGCGCCGGGAGTGATGAGCGGCGTGGTGTCGTTGGCCGCCCACAGCGCGTTGATGACCACGCTCATCAGACGCAGCACACCGCGGGTGCGCTGGAACTTCGGCAGCGTCGACCAGTCCTCGTAGAGCCGGTCGAACAGCTCGGGGTGGATCGGGTACGCCGCACGGATGCGCTGCTCGTACTCGGCCGTGGTCGTCTCGCGCGGGAAGAACCCGGTGTTCTCCTGGTAGTACTTCACGTACTGCTTGGCCACGGCGGAGATGTCCGCGAGGGCCACCGCGTCGGGTTCCTCGAACAGGCGCCGGCGCACGATCTCGAACGACTCGATGTTGTTCGCCGGTCGCCAGTCGTCGGCGTTGCGGCCGATGGTGTGCTGCAGGGTCTCCAGGGCGACGTGCCCGTTGGGGCCGCCCACCTCCAGCGCCGAGCCGCCTCCGCCGTTGTCCAGGGAGTCGGAGGCGGGGATGGAGACCACGAGCATGACGCCCGGGACGGACTTGGCCATCTCCGTCAGGTGCTGGGCGAAGGTGTGCTGGGTGGCGAAGGATCCGCCGGGCAGGTCGTCGCGCCCCACGAGCTGACGGGCGTACGCGACCCACTCGTCGATGAGGATCAGCACGCCCCTGCCGTCGGCGACGATGTCGCGCACGACGGCGTCGAGGGCGTCACCCGGATCGGTGCCGGTGGCGTCGGCCATCGCGACGCGGTCGTACGCCGCGCGCCCGCCGAGCTGCCAGGCCAGCTCCCCCCAGAGCGTGCGGACCCGGGTGCCGTCGTCCTTGACGATCGGCTGGCTCGGGGAGAGCTTCGTGCCCACCAGCGTGACCCGCCGCACGTCCAACGACCCCAGCGGGTCGTCCCCGGCCGCGGGCAGGGCGGCGTGCACCACGTCCTGCACGCCCTGGGACAGCGCGCCGGTGGCCAGGCCCTCGGAGAACAGGTGGTACAGGGCCAGCATCGAGTGCGTCTTGCCGCCGCCGAACTGTGTCTGGAGGTTCACCACCGGGCTCGCGCCGGCGTCCCCGGACAGGCGCTTGAGCGCACGGGTCAGCAGGTCGGACAGCCCGCTGGTGAGGTAGGTCCGGGAGAAGAACTCGGCCGGATCCAGGTACTCCGGCGCCGCGGTGTGGCCGTGGGCCACCGCGTACAGGTCGGCGGCGAACTCGGCGGCGGAGAACTGCCCCCGGATCACGTCGGCGTGCGGCCGGACGACCTCGCGCCACGGCTTGATCGCCGTACCGGCCAGCATGCCGGCCACCCTGACCGCCTGCGCCTCGCGCATCAGCCGGTTGCGGGTCTGCTTCTCGAAGACCTCGCGCTGGTGTTCCATCCGCATCTTCGCCACCGCGTCGGCCTCGTCACCGGCGCCGATCACCGTCAGCAGGCGCTCGATGGTGTCCAGGGCACGGTACGTGTCGTCCGAGGAGAACTTCTGCCCGTGGTGCACCGCGTTCGCCGTCTCCCGCAGCTCGGAGGCGAGGGCGGACTGCGGGCGGGAGAGGTCCTTCTCGAAGACCTTCCGGCGCTCGGTCACGACGCGCAGCAGGAACCGCACGTCCTCCCGCGAGTACGTCCTGACCGCACCGAACCTCGCCGTGTCCTCGGCCGAGACCAGCTCGATCCAGTCCTTGCCGGCCGGAGCCTGGGCGGACATGCGCATGTCCACCCACGGACGCAGGCCCTCCAGCAGCTGGTCGAAGCTGCGCAGGACCTTCTCGTTGTTCGTCAGCGCCATCGGATCTCCTCCCCAAAGAGCATCTCGGCCACAGCGGCCGGGCGGATCGTGGCCGACGTCGCGCAGACGTCCGCCCACGCGCCGCCGAGCCCGTTGAACAGGCCGGCGGTCGAGGAGTCCTGGGACTCCGTCAGTTCGTACAGCCGGGTGGCCAGGCGGTTGACCTCGTCCAGGTCCACCCTGCCCGTCACCTCGGACATCAGCCTCGCGGCCTCCTCCCGCCCCGCGGTCGCGTACGCGCGCGCCAGGTGGCAGGTGACCTCCCACAGCGACAGCCGGTCGTCGTGGGCCGGCACCCACCGCGGGTCCAGGTCCTGCGGTTTGACCAGCGCGACCTTCCCCGCGCCGGAGGTGAGGGTGCCGCCGCGGGCGATCCCGTCCACCGACAGGCCCAGCGGGACGGCCAGCGACTCGGCGTCACCGTAGGGGCGCGTGTCCCAGCCGTACGAGCGGAACCAGTCCAGGCAGAAACGGGTGTCGGCGTCCAGCTCGGCGTCGTGCTCGTTCTGCAGCGAGTCGAAGGTCTGGTTGATCAGCGCCAGCGCGGTCTTCACCGACATCGTGGAGCCGTCGTCCTCCAGCACCCGGGAGAACCGGGAGAACACGGCCATGCCGGGGCCGAGGATCGTCTGGCGCAGGTCCGCGGGCGCGATGGCGCCCTCGCGGATCCGGGGCAGCGCCTCGTCCAGCTCGGTGTGCAGCGCCGCAAGGAACCCGGTGCGGTCCGTCGCGGGTGCGGTCGTCTCGCGGGGCCGCAGGGCCAGCACGATCGAGGAGGCCAGGGCGTTGGTGCCTACCGAGATCATCCGCCCGCCGCGCTCCGAACGGACGGGCCACGTCGCGGTGATGGTCCAGCCGCCCCGGACCATGCCCTCCAGGAAGGTGGACCACCCGGTCGAGGCGACGCCCTCCTTCTCCAGCTCGGCCTGCTTGAAGGCGTAGAAGACGGTGATGGGGTAGTCGGGCGAGGCCGTCTCCCGGGCGTGCGCGAAGACGTGCTGGAACCCGTTCGCGAAGAACTCCTCCGCGTTCTCCTTGCTCCCGTGCCGGTACGGGTTCGCGACGAGCTCCTCCGCCTTGGGAACGAGCATCGTCTGGAACAGGTCCGGGTGGATGCCGCGCAGGGACCGGCGCAGCCAGACGTAGAAGAAGTCCGACAGGTCGGAGTACCCGATGTTGTCGTAGTAGGGCGGGTCCGTCGACACGAGGAGGCCCGTGTAGTCGCGGCTCGACGCGTCCGCCTGGGTGACCGTGCCGTGCGTGGACGCGGGGAGCATGTCCAGGGCCCGGGACACCCAGGTCGCGCTCCACTCGATGTCGCACGGCCCCTTGCAGAACGTGTTCCCCTCGGCGAAGTCCCAGAGCATGGGGAGCGCGTGCCGGGAGAACGTGTCGGAGACGCTCTCCTTCGAGGGCGCGGAGTTCCAGCGGCACAGCGAGGAGTTGGTGGAGGACAGGCGGCTCACCGCCTGGCCGAGGTACGTGGCGACCGCGTCCGCGTACGCCTCGGCGCCCGTACCGTCCTGCGCCAGCCGGGCGCCCGCGGGCAGACCGGAGGCGAGGGCGTCGGCGAGGACCTGCTCGCGGGCCTCGCCGACGAGGTCGGTGAAGGTCATCAGCGTGGTGAGCTGACGGTCGGTGAACAGGTCGGAGAACTCCGTCAGGCCGTACTGGGGCGGCGAGAACCAGCGCGGGTTCGTCGCGATGGAACCCAGGGGCGCGTCGTCCGGCCGCGGGACCCCGGCCGCCTTCGCGTGTTCCTCGTCGGGAGCCAGGTAGACGCGGCGGCGGTTGCCCTCCGCGACCACGGCGAGCAGCTGGACGCCGATCCGGCCGGCGGCTCCCTCGGCCCGGATGGCCGTCAGCTCGACGAACCCCTCGCAGGCGACGCAGGTGGCACCCCTGCTGCTCGTCATGGTCCCGTCGTGCGTCTTCGTGGGGGCCCGCTTCGGGTCGTGACCGATGCCGAACTCCACGCGTCGTCCGCCGGGCGCCGACGCGTCGTCCACCACGGTCGGGACGACGTACGCCTCCTTGCCGTTCTTCTTGCCCAGCCACCAGGAGCGCACCAGCGGCATCACGATGCCGCAGGCCGGGTTCGGGCAGGCCACCGTCCGGGCCCAGATCCACGCGATGACGGTGGCCTCGGCGGTCTTCCCCGTGGGCTCGCCGTCGGGCCCCGGGACCGGTACCCGAGCGGTGGGGTACAGGTGCCCCAGGCGCTCCTGGGCGCGGTCCCGCATCCAGGCCCCGTAGCGGCGGACGTCCTCCGCCAGGCCCGTGGCGCGGGGCCAGGGGCCCATGCGGCCCTCCGCCACGCCCGGGAACACGGGGGGCCGTCCCGCGAACTTCGGCGGGGTCTCGATGAGGGTCTTGTTGATCAGTACCGGCACCGGGTTGAGGTCGCTGGCGTGCGCCGCCAGGCCCAGGCGCTGCGCCTCCAACGGGATCGTCCCGCCGCCCGCGAAGGGGTCCAGGACGGCCGGCGGGTTCCCTCCGGTGCTCTTGAGGATCTCCTCGCGGGCTGCCCGGTACAGGCCCTCGTCGCTGATGTTCTCCCAGACCACGAGGCGGCGGATGATGCCGTGCAGGCGCTCGCGCTCCTTCTTCTGCTCGTCTTCGGTGGCGAACAGCTCGGGATGCGAGGAGGGGTCGTCGACGAGCTGGGCGAAGAGCACCGCCCGTGCGGCCGCCAGGGGACGGCGGGCCCACCACAGGTGCAGCGTGGACGGGTGTCCGTGGCGGATCGACTTCTCTCGGGCCGACTCGGCGTTGATGTCCTCCAGCGGGAGGGAGACCTCGATGAGCTTGCGTCGGGGGACGGAGCCAGAGGGCGTTCCGGGCTGCACTGCGGTGTTCACCAACTCAATTTAGTTTCCGAGGGGCTCGAACCGTGCCTCGGGTGGCCTTCGAGCGGGGGGCCGGGTGTGGCCGCCGCGCGTCAGAGGGGTTCCACACCGCGTTCCCACTCCGCCCTCCACGTGCGGCGCAGGTCGTCGACGTACTGGTCGAGGACGAGGTCGGCGAAGGGGGTGAAGAGCAGGTGGCCGTCGGGCGTGCGGGAACGGATGTCGAAGCCCTTGTGGGAGTGCGGCATCTCCTCGGGCACCCGGCCCAGCCGGCGCTCGGCGGCCAGTACGGCGTCGACGGCCCGGCGCTCGGTGACCGCGGTGTCCGTGGCGAAGCCGTCGGGCGCCGGCGGTTCCCCGGCGGGGCCGGGGACGACCGGGGCGGGCAGGACGAGCGCGGCGCTGACGATCTGCGGCGGGTGCGCGTGGACCTGCGCCTCGAGGTCGAGGTCGGCTTCGCGGCGTTCGAGCCGGGCCTCCAGGGACCGGGCGCGCTCGCGGAACGTGGCCGGCGAGACACGGACCTTGAAAGTTCCCGGTCTGGCGGGCGTCGCACCCGGGGAGATTCGGACAGATGAGTGAAGATGTCGGCCCGGATCCCGCCGCGCTTCCGCGAGTCGGCGAGAAATCGCAGGTCAGAGGCGCTGTCGAGACGCCGGTGCGCGGGGGCCCGGCCGTTGCCCTTTTCCGCCCCGCCGACATGGGGTACGACTCACAGGTAGCACCGGCTGGTAATCCGATGAACCCCGACTCCGGCGGCGAGGTGAGTCCCCGCATGTCCGCAACACAGCCCGCTCAGCCAGCACAGCCCGTACAGCCCGGCGGCACGCAGCCCAAGGTGACCGAGCGCGAGGCACGGCAGGTCGCGGAAGCGGCCCGGGAACAGGACTGGCGCAAACCCAGTTTCGCCAAGGAACTCTTCCTCGGACGGTTCCGGCTCGACCTGATCCACCCCCACCCGCTGCCCGCCGACGAGGACGTCCGGCGCGGCGAGGCCTTCCTGGCCCGGCTGCGGGTCTTCTGCGAGACCGAGATCGACGGAGCCCGCATCGAGCGCGAGGCGAGGATCCCCGACGAGACCGTGCGCGGGCTCAAGGAGCTCGGCGCCCTCGGCATGAAGATCGACCCCAAGTACGGCGGTCTCGGCCTCACCCAGGTCTACTACAACAAGGCCCTCGCACTCGTCGGCTCGGTCAGCCCGGCCATCGGTGCCCTGCTCTCCGCCCACCAGTCGATCGGCGTACCGCAGCCGCTGAAGATGTTCGGCACGCAGGAGCAGAAGGACACCTACCTGCCGCGCTGCGCCACCACCGCGATCAGCGCCTTCCTGCTCACCGAGCCGGACGTCGGCTCCGACCCGGCGCGGCTGGCCACCACCGCCGTCCCGGACGGGGAGGACGCGTACGTCCTCGACGGCGTGAAGCTGTGGACCACCAACGGGGTCGTCGCGGACCTCCTCGTCGTGATGGCCCGCGTCCCCAAGTCGGAGAACCACCGCGGCGGGATCACCGCCTTCGTCGTCGAGGCCGACTCCCCGGGCATCACCGTCGAACACCGCAACGCCTTCATGGGGCTGCGCGGCCTGGAGAACGGCGTCACCCGCTTCCACGGCGTACGGGTCCCGGCCGCCCAGCGCATCGGCGCCGAGGGCGCCGGCCTCAAGATCGCCCTGACCACCCTCAACACCGGCCGGCTCTCGCTCCCCGCCATGTGCGTCGGCGCGGGGAAGTGGTGCCTGAAGATCGCCCGCGAATGGTCCTCGGTACGCGAGCAGTGGGGCCGCCCAGTCGCCAGGCACGAGGCGGTCGGCGCCAAGATCTCCTTCATCGCCGCCACCACCTTCGCCCTCGAAGCGGTCGTGGACCTCGCCTCCCAGATGGCCGACGAGGACCGCAACGACATCCGCATCGAGGCCGCCCTCGCCAAGCTCTACGGATCCGAGATGGCCTGCCTGATGGCCGACGAGCTGGTCCAGATCCGCGGCGGACGCGGCTTCGAAACCGCCGAGTCGCTGGCCGCCCGCGGCGAGCGCGCCGTCCCCGCCGAGCAGCTGCTCCGGGACCTGCGCATCAACCGGATCTTCGAGGGCTCCACCGAGATCATGCACCTGCTGATCGCCCGCGAGGCCGTCGACGCCCACCTCTCGGTGGCCGGCGACCTCATCGACCCCGACAAGGCACTCGGCGACAAGGCGAAGGCGGGCGCCCGCGCGGCCGGTTTCTACGCCCGCTGGCTGCCCAAACTGGCCACCGGCCCCGGCCAGGTCCCCGGCACCTACCGGGCCTTCCACCCCGGCGGCCACCCCGACCTCGCCACCCACCTGCGCTACGTGGAACGCAGCGCCCGCAAACTCGCCCGGTCCACCTTCTACGCCATGTCCCGCTGGCAGGGCCGGATGGAGACCAAACAGGGCTTCCTCGGCCGGATCGTCGACATCGGCGCCGAACTCTTCGCGATGAGCGCGGCCTGCGTCCGCGCCGAGCACCTGCGCGCCACCGGCGAGCACGGCCGCGAGGCGTACCAGCTGGCCGACGCCTTCTGCGAGCAGTCCCGGCTGCGCGTCGAGGAACTCTTCGGCCGGCTCTGGGCCAACACCGACGACCTCGACCGCAAGGTCGTCGCCGGAGTCCTCACCGGCACCTACGCCTGGCTGGAGGAAGGCGTCCTCGACCCCTCCGGCGACGGCCCCTGGATCGCGGACGCGACACCCGGACCCTCCGCTCGGAAAAACGTGCACCGCCCCATCCGCTGACCTGCGATCATCGCCGGACGTCGGACAGACGTACGAGGATGAGTACGAGTACTGGTACGCGTACGAGCACAGCGCGAGGCGGACGAGAACGATGCCGACGGCCGAGGAAGACCGCACCAGCCGACGGCTGGCCTGGTGCGTGGCGCACCTGCTGCGCCACGCACCGGACCACGTCGTCACCGACATGACCCGCCGGCTCGACGGGCCCGCCCTCAAGTACCTGTGCCGGGACGAATGGCTGGCGGCCTCGACCGTCACGCTGCTGCTGCGCCACGGCGGCGCGACCGACCGGACCTACATCGCCCGCAACCCCCGCGTCGTCGGCCGGCCGCTGCCCGGCCTGCCCGGACCCGCCCGCTACGCCCGCCGCCGGACCCCGCCGGAACTCCTGCCGGTGCTCCGCGCCGAGCTCGGCCGGGACCCCGCCGAGGAGCCGCTGACCGCGGCCGAACTGATCGGCCTGCTGCGCCGCCACGGCCGGCGCGGCCCCAGGGTTCCGCTGGACATCCTGGCCCTGCGCCACCGCCCCGATCCCGAACTGCTGCTCGCCGAGCACCTCCGCCGGCCACTGCCCGCCGGCTCCGTCGAGGCCCTGCTGCTCGTCGAGGACCTGCCCCCGCAGACCGTGCGCGGGCTGCTCGCCACCACAGCGGCGGACGAACGCTCCTGGCACCGGCCCGCCGTCCGCGCCGTGCGGATGGGCCGCGTCACGCACGAGGAACTCGTCGCCCACGTGGCCCCAGCACGCCACACCCTGCTCCTCGGCCACCTCCCCGCCCTCCGCTCCCTGCGCTGGACCCTGCCCGAACAGGCCGGCATGCAGAGCGCCGTGATGCGGGCCCTGCGCCCGCTGGGGGACGACCCGCGCCTGTGGGCGGAGCTGCTCAGGCACGCCCCCGGTCATGCGGGCCCGCTGCCCGCGCTCGTCGCCGCCGTGACCGACGGGACCCTGCCCGAGCCGGCCGACGCGCGGGAGCCGGGCCCCGAGCTCACCCGGGCGGTGCGCCACCTGGCCCCGACGGCCGCCGAGCCGCCCGGCGAGGTGGAGCGCGAGCTGGCCCTGGCCAGCCTCGCCGTCCCGATGGACAGCGTCGAGGAGGACATCCGCTGGGTGCGCGACTGCCTCGACCGCGGCCTGCTCACCGGCATCGACGTGATCCGGCACAAGCTGCCGGCCTGCTGGGCCCTCGACGAGGACCACTGGCTCGGCGAGGTGGACCACCCCGACCGGCACGACCACCCCGAGGCCGTCCTGGCCGCCCACGCCGAGGCCGGCCGGCTGTTCGCCGCGGCCCTCGGCGAGGACCCGGACGCCTGGTGGCGCGTGGCCCGCACCCTCCCCGACTTCGCCGGAACGCTCCCGCACCTGCTGCTCCGCGTCACGGAAGGGGGCTCCGTGTCCGGCCGCTCCTGACATGCGGCAACAATGGGGGGCATGAGCGACCGCCCAGCCCCCCTCGCCGATCCGCACCTCCTCTTCGACCCCGCGGCCGGCCTCCGGGACATCGTCATCCTCGGGTCCACCGGATCCATCGGCACCCAGGCCATCGACCTCGCCCTGCGCAACCCGGACCGGTTCCGGGTCACCGCACTGTCCGCCGCGGGCGGACGGGTCGGGCTGCTGGCCGAGCAGGCCCGGCTGCTGCGGGTCAAGACGGTGGCCGTCGCCCGCGAGGACGTCGTACCGGCCCTGAAAGAGGCGCTGAGCGCCCAGTACGGTCCGTCCGAGCCGCTGCCCGAGATCCTGGCCGGACCGGACGCCGCGACCGAGCTCGCCGCTTCCGAGTGCCACACCGTCCTCAACGGCATCACCGGTTCCATCGGCCTCGCGCCGACCCTCGCCGCCCTGCGCGCGGGCCGCACCCTGGCCCTGGCCAACAAGGAGTCGCTGATCGTCGGCGGCCCCCTGGTCAAGGCCCTCGCCAAGCCCGGCCAGATCATCCCGGTGGACTCCGAGCACGCGGCGCTGTTCCAGGCGCTCGCCGCCGGCACCCGGGCCGACGTGCGCAAGCTCGTGGTCACCGCCTCCGGCGGGCCCTTCCGCGGCCGCACCCGGGCCGAGCTCGGGCAGGTCACCGTCAAGGACGCCCTCGCGCACCCCACCTGGGCCATGGGCCCCGTGATCACCGTCAACTCGGCGACCCTGGTCAACAAGGGGCTGGAGGTCATCGAGGCGCACCTGCTCTACGACATCCCCTTCGACCGCATCGAGGTCGTGGTCCATCCGCAGTCCTACGTGCACTCGATGGTGGAGTTCACCGACGGCTCCACGCTCGCCCAGGCGACCCCGCCGGACATGCGCGGCCCCATCGCGATCGGCCTCGGCTGGCCCCAGCGGATCCCGGACGCGGCCCCCGCCTTCGACTGGACGAAGGCCTCCACCTGGGAGTTCTTCCCCCTGGACACCGAGGCCTTCCCCGCGGTCGGCCTGGCCCGGCACGTGGGCGCCCTCGGCGGCACCGCCCCGGCCGTGTTCAACGCGGCCAACGAGGAGTGCGTGGAGGCGTTCCTGGCCGGGCGGCTGCCGTTCACGGCAATCATGGATACCGTCTCTGCCGTGGTCGATGAGCACGGGACACCGGAGTCGGGAACTTCCCTGACCGTCCAGGACGTCCTTGAAGCTGAGGCCTGGGCCAGGGCCCGGGCGCGGGAGATGGCGGCACGGGCCGCCGTGGAGGCGCGCGCATGACACTACTGATGACGGTGCTCGGGGTCGTGGTCTTCGCGGTCGGCCTGCTGGTCTCCATCGCGTGGCACGAGCTGGGGCACCTGTCCACGGCCAAGCTCTTCGGCATCCGCGTGCCGCAGTACATGGTGGGCTTCGGCCCGACCGTCTGGTCGCGGCGCAAGGGCGAGACCGAGTACGGGATCAAGGCCATCCCCATGGGCGGCTACATCCGCATGATCGGGATGTTCCCGCCCGGCGAGGACGGCAAGGTCACCGCCCGCTCCACGTCGCCGTTCCGGTCCATGATCGAGGACGCGCGCTCGGCCGCGTACGAGGAGCTCCAGCCCGGCGACGAGAGCCGGCTCTTCTACACGCGCAAGCCGTGGAAGCGCGTGATCGTGATGTTCGCCGGCCCCTTCATGAACCTGGTCCTGGCCGTGGCCATTTTCCTCACCACGCTGATGACCTTCGGGCTGAACACCCAGACCACCTCGGTCGCCACCGTCTCGGACTGCGTCATCCAGCAGAGCGAGAAGCGCGACAAGTGCGCCCCCGGCGACCCGGCCGCTCCCGCCAAGGCGGCGGGCCTGAAGGCGGGCGACAAGATCGTCGCCTTCAACGGCCGCGCGGTCCGGGACTGGTCCGCCCTGCAGAAGGACATCCGCGCCACCGTCGGCCCCGCCAGGATCACGGTGGAGCGGGCCGGGGAGCGCGTCGACCTCACGGCGAACCTGATCGAGAACAAGGTCGCCAAGACCGACGGCAGCGGCCGGTACGTCAAGGACGAGTACGTCACCGCCGGCTTCCTCGGCTTCGCCCCCGCCTCCGGCTACGTCCCGCAGTCCTTCGGCCAGTCCGTCGACCGCATGGGCGAGATGATGGAGGCCGGCGTGCAGTCGTTGGTCCAGCTGCCGTCCAAGGTCCCCGACCTGTGGAACGCGGCCTTCAACGGCGCCGAGCGCAAGCAGGACAGCCCGATGGGCGTCGTCGGCGCGGCGCGGGTCAGCGGTGAGATCTTCACCCTCGACATCCCCGCCCAGCACCAGCTGGTGTTC
Organism: Streptomyces sp. NPDC046308; assembly: GCF_055588065.1. Classification (NCBI taxonomy): domain Bacteria; kingdom Bacillati; phylum Actinomycetota; class Actinomycetes; order Kitasatosporales; family Streptomycetaceae; genus Streptomyces; species Streptomyces sp. NPDC046308. Next base: position 46,143 of record NZ_JBVJFB010000003.1, on the reverse strand, counting down.
TTCCTCAACCTGCTGGCCGGCTTCAACCTCTCGCTGTTCCTCTTCAACATGCTGCCGCTGCTTCCGCTCGACGGCGGGCACATCGCCGGCGCCCTGTGGGAGTCGGTCCGGCGCAATGTCGCGCGGGTCTTCCGGCGCCCCGACCCCGGCCCCTTCGACGTGGCGAAGCTGATGCCCGTCGCGTACGTGGTCGCCGGTCTGTTCATCTGCTTCACCCTGCTGGTGATGGTCGCGGACGTGGTGAACCCCATCAAGATCACCTAGTCGGGCACGGGGCCCTGCCCCGTGCCCGCGGGAGCCGGGTGCACGTCGTGCCCGGCTCCCCGCGTTCGGGTGGCTCACCCCCTCGGATGCACGGTGCGCCCCGGGGTTGGCGTAATCTCGAAGCCTGGAGCCCGCCGATCTCGGGACCTTGATCCACACCTTGGGGTTGCACAGCAGATGACTGCCATCTCTCTCGGAATGCCGGCCGTGCCGACGAAGCTTGCCGACCGCAGGGTCAGCCGCAAGATCCAGGTCGGCTCGGTCGCCGTCGGCGGCGACTCACAGATCTCGGTGCAGTCGATGACGACCACCAGGACCTCCGACATCGGCGCCACGCTCCAGCAGATCGCCGAGCTGACCGCCTCCGGCTGCGACATCGTGCGCGTGGCCTGCCCGACGCAGGACGACGCCGACGCGCTCGCGGTGATCGCGAAGAAGTCGCAGATCCCGGTGATCGCCGACATCCACTTCCAGCCCAAGTACGTGTTCGCCGCGATCGACGCCGGCTGCGCCGCCGTCCGCGTGAACCCGGGCAACATCAAGCAGTTCGACGACAAGGTCAAGGAGATCGCGCGGGCCGCCAAGGACGCGGGCACCCCGATCCGGATCGGTGTCAACGCGGGCTCGCTCGACGCGCGACTGCTGAAGAAGTACGGCAAGGCCACCCCCGAGGCGCTGGTCGAGTCCGCGCTCTGGGAGGCCTCCCTCTTCGAGGAGCACGGCTTCAGCGACATCAAGATCTCGGTCAAGCACAACGACCCGGTCGTCATGGTCAACGCCTACCGGCAGCTGGCCGCCGCCTGTGACTACCCGCTCCACCTGGGCGTCACCGAGGCCGGCCCCGCCTTCCAGGGCACCATCAAGTCCGCCGTCGCCTTCGGCGCGCTGCTCTCCGAGGGCATCGGCGACACCATCCGGGTCTCCCTCTCGGCCCCGCCCGTCGAGGAGATCAAGGTCGGCATCCAGATCCTGGAGTCGCTCAACCTCAAGCCGCGCCGCCTGGAGATCGTCTCCTGCCCGTCCTGCGGGCGCGCGCAGGTGGACGTCTACAAGCTGGCCGAGGAGGTCACGGCGGGCCTGGAGGGCATGGAGGTCCCGCTGCGCGTCGCGGTCATGGGCTGCGTCGTCAACGGCCCCGGCGAGGCCCGTGAGGCCGACCTCGGCGTCGCCTCCGGCAACGGCAAGGGCCAGATCTTCGTCAAGGGCGAGGTCATCAAGACCGTCCCCGAGTCGAAGATCGTGGAGACCCTCATCGAAGAGGCGATGAAGATCGCCGAGCAGATGGAGAAGGACGGCGTCATGAGCGGCGAGCCCACCGTCGCCATCGGAGTCTGATCCGCAGGGCTCGGCTCGCCTCCGGGGCGCCTGTTGCCGGCCCTTCGGGTCGCCCGCCCCTCGAGGCCCGATCAGTGGCCCCGGCCCCGTTCCCGCAGTCCGCGGGCGGGCCGGGGCCTTTTCGTGACCTGCGACGCGGCATCGAAAGGCATCGCCGGGTACAGTGCGGAGATCAGCAGACTTGCATGGTGAGGCCCCAGTGTTGACGCAGACCACCACCCGGGTCCTTGAGCCCAGTGATCTCGACGCCGCGCTCGACATCCTCGGACGCGAGCCGGTCGAGAACGCCTTCGTCACCTCCCGGGTCCAGGTCGCCGGACTCGACCCCTGGCGCCTGGGCGGCGAGATGTGGGGCTGGTACGCCGACGGCGAGCTCCGCTCGCTCTGCTACGCCGGCGCCAACCTGGTCCCGGTCTGCGCCGGGCCCGACGCCGTACGCGCCTTCGCCGACCGCGCCCGCCGCACCGGCCGCCGCTGCTCCTCCATCGTCGGCCCCGCCGAGGCCACCCGGCTGCTGTGGCAGCTCCTGGAGCCCAGCTGGGGACCGGCCCGCGAGGTCCGCTCCCACCAGCCGCTCATGGTCATCGAGCACCCGTCCACCACGGTCGAGGCCGACCCGCGGGTCCGCCGGATCCGCAAGGACGAGATGGACCTGATCATGCCCGCCTGCGTGGCCATGTTCACCGAGGAGGTCGGCATCTCGCCGATGGCCGGGGACGGCGGGCTGCTCTACCAGGCCCGCGTCGCCGAGCTCGTCGCCGGCGGCCGCTCCTTCGCGCACATCGACGACGGCAAGGTCGTCTTCAAGGCGGAGATCGGCGCCGCCACCGCGCGCGCCTGCCAGATCCAGGGCGTGTGGGTGGCCCCCGAGTTCCGCGGCCGCGGGCACTCGGAGAGCGGGATGGCCGCCGTCGTCGCCTACGCGCTGCGGGACGTCGCTCCCGTGGTCAGCCTCTACGTGAACGACTTCAACACCGCCGCGCGCGCCGCCTACCGCCGGGTCGGCTTCCGCGAGGTCGGCGCCTTCATGAGCGTGCTGTTCTGAGCGTGCCCTTCCGGGCGGGCCACCGGTTCCCGGCCGCCCTGATCGAAAAGGCGGCCCCCGGACCCCGCCGATGGCATTCCGGCGTGCCCCTACCGCGAAGTAAGGTCGCCGCATGCTGCCTTCCGGACTCCGCATCGGCCCCCTCGACCTCGCCGCCCGCGTGGACGAGGCCCTGCGCGTGCAGGCCGTCGCCTTCGGCCTCAGCGAGGAGGAGGTGGGCATCCGGCGCTACATCGTCCAGCGCCACATGACCTGCCGCGGAGCCCGCGCCCTCGGGGCCTTCGCCGAGGACGGGGCCCTCACCGGGTTCGTCTACGGGATGCCGAACGACCGGACCCACTGGTGGTCCACGATCGTCGAGCCCTACCTGCGGGCCGGCGGACACGAGGGCTGGCTCGACGACTCCTTCGTGATCACCGAACTGCACGTCCACCCCGGCTTCCAGGGCCACGGGGTGGGCCGCGAGCTGATCACCCGGATCACCGACGACGCCGCCGAGCCCCGCTCGATCCTCTCCGCCATCGACACCGAGAGCCCCGCCCGCGGGCTCTACCGGGCCCTCGGCTACACCGACCTCGCCCGCCAGGTCCACTTCCCGAGCGCGAGCCTCCCGTACGCCGTCATGGGCGCCACACTGCCGCTGACCAGGCACTGAATTGACTACCGGGGCCCGCGCGGGCCCCGGTAACCTCCCGGCATGTCTACGCAACACGTGCAGCGCATGTCCCGTCTCATGGCCAAGACCCTCCGCGAGGACCCGGCCGACGCCGAAACCCTCAGCCACCGGCTCCTGGTCCGCGCCGGCTACGTCCGGCGCAGCTCGGCCGGGGTGTGGACGTGGCTGCCGCTCGGCAAGCGGGTCCTCGACAACGTCTCGCGCGTCGTCCGCGAGGAGATGGACGCCATCGGCGCCCAGGAGGTGCTGCTGCCGGCGCTGCTGCCGAAGGAGCCGTACGAGGTCAGCGGGCGCTGGTCGGAGTACGGCGACCTGCTCTTCCGGCTCAGGGACCGCAAGGGCGCCGATTACCTGCTCGGCCCCACCCACGAGGAGATCTTCACCCTCGTCGTGAAGGACCAGTGCACCTCGTACAAGGACCTGCCGGTCATGCTGTACCAGATCCAGACCAAGTACCGGGACGAGGCGCGGCCCCGGTCCGGCGTGCTGCGCGGGCGCGAGTTCCAGATGAAGGACTCGTACTCCTTCGACGTGTCCGACGAGGGGCTGGAGGAGTCCTACCGGCTCCACCGCGAGGCGTACGTCCGCATCTTCGAGCGGCTCGGTCTCGACCACCGGATCGTGTCGGCGGTGTCGGGGGCGATGGGCGGCTCGGCGTCGGAGGAGTTCCTGGCGCCGGCCGGGGCCGGCGAGGACACCTTCGTGGACTGCCCGTCCTGTGACTACGCGGCGAACACCGAGGCCGTGACCTTCGCCCTGACCCCGGTGGCCGGGGAGCACCCGCCGCTGGAGGAGGTGGACACCCCGGACACCCCGACCATCGAGACCCTCGCGGCGCACCTGGGCGTCCCCGCCTCCGCGACCCTGAAGAACCTCCTCGTGAAGGTGGACGGCGAGATCGTGGCCGTCGGCGTGCCGGGGGACCGCGAGGTGGACCTCGGCAAGCTGGGCGAGCACCTGGCCCCGGCGGTGGTCGAGCTGGTCACGGCCGAGGACTTCACGGACCGGCCCGACCTCGTACGCGGCTACGTGGGCCCGCAGGGCCTGGACAAGGTCCGCTACCTGGCCGACCCGCGGGTCGCGCCCGGCACGGCCTGGGTGACCGGGGCCAACCGCGCGGACACGCACGCGCGCAACGTCGTCTGCGGCCGCGACTTCGAGGTGGACCAGTACCTCGACGTGGTGGTCGTCGAACCCGGCGACCCCTGCCCGAACTGCGGCGCCGGACTGCGCCTGGACCGGGCCATCGAGATCGGCCACATCTTCCAGCTGGGCCGCAAGTACGCCGACGCCTTCGGCCTCGACGTCCTCGGCAAGGAGGGCAAGCCCGTCCGCGTCACCATGGGCTCCTACGGCATCGGCGTCTCGCGGGCGGTGGCCGCGCTCGCCGAGCAGACGGCGGACGAGCGGGGACTGTGCTGGCCGGCGGCGGTGGCCCCGGCCGACGTCCACGTGGTGGCCGCGGGCAAGGCCGTGCCGCTGGCGCTGGCGGAGGAGGCGGCGACCGCCCTGGCCGGCTCCGGCCTGCGGGTCCTGCTGGACGACCGGCCCGGGCTGTCGCCGGGCGTCAAGCTCACGGACGCGGAGCTGATCGGCGTGCCGTGGATCCTCGTGGCGGGCCGACGCTCCGCGGAGTCGGTGGTCGAACTCCAGGACCGCGCGTCCGGCACCCGCGAGGAACTGCCCCTGGCCGAAGCCCTGGCCCGCCTGACGTCGTAAGGCGGGGCGCGGCCGGGCTCCCGGGGCTCCGATCCGGACCCCGCGCCGCAAACGCCGGCGGGGCTGGGTGGGGCCGGGGCCGAGCCATTCCAGCCAGTCCGGCGCTTGAGGACCCGGTCCGGGCGGAGCCCGGCTCCGCGCAGCGGACTACGCGCGCGGCTCCTCCGTGTCGGGCGGCGGCGGCGCGTCCAGCATCAGGCCGGGCTCCGGGGTGTCGAGCTCGGCCGGGGCGTCGGTCGCCGCGTCGGCGACCTCGGCCGGCCCGGGGCCTTCGGAAGCCGGGCCGGCCGGGGCCGGTTCTTCGGGCGCGGCCGTCGCCGGAGGCGGAGGGGCCGCGCGTTCCAGGAACCGCAGCAGTTCCACCGGGAACGGCAGTACCAGCGTCGAGTTCTTCTCGGCGGCGACCGCCACGACCGTCTGCAGCAGCCGCAGTTGCAGCGCCGCCGGCTGCTCCGACATGACCTCCGCCGCCTCGGCCAGCTTGTGCGAGGCCTGCAGCTCCGCGTCCGCGTTGATCACGCGCGCCCGCCGCTCACGGTCCGCCTCCGCCTGCCGGGCCATCGACCGCTTCATCGTCTCCGGCAGCGAGACGTCCTTGATCTCCACCCGGTCGATCTGCACGCCCCAGCCCACCGCCGGGCTGTCGATCATCAGCTCCAGCCCCTGGTTCAGCATCTCCCGGTTGGACAGCAGATCGTCCAGGTCGGACTTTCCGATGATCGACCTGAGCGAGGTCTGCGCCATCTGCGAGACCGCGAACCGGTAGTCCTCCACCGCCACGATCGCGCTCGCCGGGTCGACGACCTTGAAGTACACGACCGCGTCCACCCGCACGGTGACGTTGTCCCGGGTGATGCCCTCCTGCGCGGGCACCGGGAGCGTGACGATCTGCATGTTCACCTTGTGGAGCCGGTCGATGACCGGAACGACCATCGCGAAGCCGGGCGGGCGTATCTCCTCGCGCAGCCTGCCGAAGCGGAAGACCAGACCCCGCTCGTACTGCTTCACCACCCGGGCCGCGGCGCCCACGTACACAGCGACACCCACACCGGCGGCGATCGCCGCTGTCAGCAGTTCTTCGACCATGACGGCCCCCTGCCGGACATACCTTCCTCTCTACGGTATGCCCCGGGCGGGGCCTGGTCGATCAGGCCGGGCTCGCGGGCTCCGGCCCGGTCGACCAGAACGCCCTACAGCCAGGCCGCGAACTCCAGCAGGAGCTCGGCGTCGCGGCGCCGTCCGGCGGCCAGGGCCCGGTTGCCCGACTCCACGGCCCGGAACAGCGTCCAGCCCCGCAGCCGGTCCCGGTCCACCTCCAGGGCGTCGGCCAGCTTGTTCACCCGGCGCCGGGCGCCCGCCGCCCCCGCCGAGGAGGCCACCTGGTCCTCCAGCCGGTCCCGGACCAGCCGCGCCAGGTCGTACGCCCGCTCGCCGACCAGCGGGTCGGGGCCCACCGTCAGCCACGGCGCCCGCTCGCCCGCGAGGACCTTGCCCTGCCGGAAGTTGCCGTGCAGCAGCAGCTCCTCCGGCAGGGCCGCGAGCAGCTCCTCACGCACCGCCAGAGCCGCGTCGGCCAGGGCCCGCACCTCGGCCGGGGCCGCCCGCAGCACCACCGCCTGCTGCCCGGTGCGCTCCGCGACCGTCTCCCAGACGTGCCCGGCCGGCGGGGCCACCCACAGCCTGCGCAGGGTGCCGCTGGCCTCCAGCAGCGCCTTCGCCTCCGGCAGCGACCGCAGCGACACCTCCGGGTGCAGCCGCTCCAGCAGCAGGGCCCCGTCGTCCTCGTGATGCCGGGTGTCGAGGATCCGTACGGCGCCGAAACCGCCCCAGTGGGCCAGCGCGGCCAGTTCCCGGTCGGGCCGGGCGTGCGGCGGCGCCAGCTTCAGCGCGGCCGGGGTCCCGTCCGCGTACGTGACGAGGACCACCAGGCTGCTGCGGCCGCCGGGCGCCTGGACCCGCTGGGCGCGTACCCCGCGCCGGGAGAGCGCGGCCTCGGTGAGTCGGGGCAACTGCCCCAGCCAGTCCTCGTCCTGCGCCGTTTCCGGCATCTCGCCGAGCGCCCGTACAAGCCGCTGCGGCGGTTCGAAAGCCATGCGTGCGTGGTCCCTTTCAGCTGTGCTGGGCCCGTTGCGCCTCGTCAGCGCGTTCCGCGAGCCCAGGGAAGGCTACGCCGACACCACGCCAGCGTGCCGCGCGCACGGCCGCGGCGCTCAGCGCGTCGGCCGCCTCGCGGCGCAGCGGACCCTCCGCCGCGCGCACCAGATCGGAGTACGCGCCCGCCACCCGGTCCTCGACCACCGCGGCCAGCCGCTCGGCGTCGGCTTGGCCACGCACCTCGAACGGCAGCGCGTACGCCGCCTCCGCGGGCCGGGGCGCACCGCCCAGTTCCCGTACGGTCCGGGTGAGCGCGTCACGGCGTGCGAGGTGGGCGCCGTACGCCTCCCGCGCCTCGGTCGCGCGGGCGCCGGCGGTGCGGGCGCCGATCACGCCGTAGCCGTAGGCGGCCGCGTGCTCGGCGGCGAGCGCGGCCTGGGCGGCCTCCAGGGCCCGGCCGGCGGCAGGGGGTTCGGGCTTCACGACGTGGCTCCGGGGGTCGAGGTCAGCAGGTACGCGTGGACGGCACCGCAGGCGGCGATCGAGGCCAGCATCCGGGCCAGCTCGCCCGGGGCCCCGGCCAGATCGATGGTGCGGGCCTCCGACAGGCTCCGCTCGGCGTCCGCGAGGGCGGTCAGGGCCTCCGCGGGCTTCGGGGACACCGGCTCACCGCCCGGCGCGGGCGCGGCGGCCCCCGTACCCCCCGGGCGGGACGCGGAGGGCGACGGCGAGCCCGCCGGGGCCGGGGCCAGGGCCGCGGAATGTGCGGCGACGGCGGCGCGCAGCGGCGCCAGCCGGGCGGCCAGGGCCGGATGGGCGGCGGCCGTGGCGTCGTAACGTTCCAGCAGGCGCGCACTGTCACGAACGGCCGCCTCCCGCATCCGCCGTTCGAGTGGAATCCCGCTCTTTCCGGCGGCCGGGCGGTCGTCGGAACACCCCGTCAGCAGCGCGGCTCCGGCCGCGCCGGCGGCTCCGGCGAGCAGGCTCCGGCGCGAGGGGCTCGAAGGCAGAGTCCAGGGCACGGCGACGTCCTCGGGGGTGATGGCGGGGCAGGGTGTGATCACGGTACCCGGGGCCCCGTCCACAGGGCGGACGGCAACACCCTCCGACACCGGATACCCTTTGACCTGACACACGACGGAAATCACAACAGCACACGCGGCCGAGGAGTCACCCGGATGAGCACCACCCAGAGCGACAGGCTGCGCGGACTGCTGGAGCCGCTCGTCGCCGCCAAGGGCCTGGACCTCGAAGAGATCGAGATGTCGCGGGCGGGCAAGCGCCGGATGTTGCGGATCATCGTGGACTCCGACGAGGGCGTGGAGCTGGACGCGTGTGCGGAGCTGAGTCGCGAGGTCTCCGACAAGCTCGACGAAACCGATGTGATGGGTGAGGACGAGTACGTCCTCGAAGTGAGCTCGCCGGGCGCCGACCGCCCGCTGACCGAGCACCGTCACTACGTACGGGCCATCGGCCGTCTCGTGAAGTTCCAGCTGTCCGCCGAGGGGGACAAGACCGCCGGGGAACTGGTCGCCCGCATCCTCGACGTCGACGACGAGGGACTGGACCTCGAAGTCCCGGGCATGAAGGGCCGCAAGGCGACCGCCCGTCGTATCACTTTCACCGACATCGCCAAGGCGCGTGTCGAGATCGAGTTCAACCGCAAGGACAAGAAGGAAGAGGAGGCGTAGCCGTGGACATCGACATGAGTGCCCTGCGGGGTCTGGTCCGGGAGAAGGAGATCTCCTTCGACCTGCTCGTCGAGGCGATCGAGTCGGCCCTCCTCATCGCGTACCACCGGACCGAGGGGAGCTTCCGCCGCGCACGCGTCGTGCTGGACCGCACCAACGGTCACGTGGTCGTGTGGGCGACGGAAGACCCGAGGGATCTCGAGGAGGGCCAGGAGCCCAAGGAGTTCGACGACACCCCGTCGGACTTCGGCCGGATCGCCGCGACGACCGCCAAGCAGGTGATCCTGCAGCGTCTGCGTGACGCCGAGGACGACCTGACCTTCGGCGAGTTCGCCGGCCGTGAGGGCGACGTCATCACCGGCGTGGTGCAGCAGGGCAAGGACCCGAAGAACGTCCTCGTCGACATCGGCAAGCTGGAGGCCATCCTGCCGGTGCAGGAGCAGGTCCCCGGTGAGGAGTACACGCACGGTCTGCGCCTGAAGGCGTACGTCGTCCGGGTGGCGAAGGGTGTGCGCGGTCCGTCCGTGACCCTCTCCCGCACCCACCCCAACCTGGTGAAGAAGCTCTTCTCGCTGGAGGTCCCGGAGATCGCCGACGGCAGCGTCGAGATCTCGGCGATCGCACGTGAGGCCGGTCACCGCACCAAGATCGCCGTACGGTCCACCCGCTCGGGCCTGAACCCGAAGGGCGCCTGCATCGGCCCGATGGGCAGCCGCGTGCGCAACGTCATGGCCGAGCTGCACGGCGAGAAGATCGACATCGTCGACTGGTCGGACGACCCGGCGGAGATGGTCGCGAACGCGTTGTCACCCGCTCGGGTGAGCAAGGTCGAGGTCGTCGACTGGGACTCCCGGTCCGCCCGGGTGACCGTGCCCGACTACCAGCTGTCGCTGGCCATCGGCAAGGAGGGCCAGAACGCCCGCCTCGCCGCGCGGCTCACCGGCTGGCGCATCGACATCCGCCCCGACACCGAGACGTCCCCGGACGCGGACCGGGACCAGGGCGGGGAATAAACCGGTACCGGCCGGGGCTGCCCGGACGGTAGACAGGGCGTACGGCCGCCGCCGAGGCGGTGCCGTACGGCCGCCGCGAAGGTGGCGGATCAAGACAACACAACAGCCGTTCGATTTTTCGCCCGCCACTTGTCGGGGGAGAGGTCGGTGCGGGGAGGTAGACTTAGGCGTGTCTGGCCGGACGCAAGCCCGCGCACGCCCCGAACGCACCTGTGTGGGGTGTCGGGAGCGAGCGGCCAAGAGCGATCTGCTGCGCATCGTGGCGATCGAGGACGAATGCGTCCCCGATCCTCGCGGTACGCTGCCCGGCCGGGGTGCCTACGTGCACCCCGCCGTGGTCTGCCTCGACCAGGCGGTCCGCCGCCGAGCGTTCCCCCGGGCCCTCCGGTCCGCCGGAGCACTCGACACGGCGGAACTGCGCAAAGCCCTGGTCGACGAGGCCGGGCCACACCGTAAGACGTAGAACGGCACGGATACCCCGTGCGGTCAGGTACCTCGCGAGTTGGAAGTAGGTCGAGATTGCGATGAGCACTCGATGAGTACGCGATGAGTACGCCCATGAAGTAGCAACGGTCCGGCGTAACCCGGACCTAAAAGGAGCGAAGTGGCTAAGGTCCGGGTATACGAACTCGCCAAGGAGTTCGGAGTTGAGAGCAAGGTTGTCATGGCCAAGCTCCAGGAACTCGGTGAGTTCGTCCGTTCGGCGTCCTCGACGATCGAGGCGCCGGTTGTGCGCAAGTTGACCGATGCACTGCAGGGGCCCGGCGGCAACGCCGGCAAGTCCGCTGCCAAGCCTGGTGCGCCCCGCAAGGCGGCGCCCGCCAAGCCCGGGGCTCCGACCCCGGGTGCCGTTGCACGTCCCGCTGCGCCGAAGCCCGGCGCACCGGCCCCCAAGCCGGTCGTCGCGGAGGCTCCGGCCGCCGCAGCGCCCGCCCCGGTGACTCCGGCCGCCTCCGGCCCGCGTCCCGGCCCGAAGGCTCCGGCCGCCCCGAAGCCCGCTCCGGCGGCGCCCGTGGCGACCGAGTTCTCCGCGCCTCCGGCGGCTCCCGCCGCCCCGGCGCGCACCGAGCGTCCCGCCGCGGCCCCCGGTCCCCGTCCGGCGCAGCAGCGTCCGGCTCAGGGCGGCCAGGCCGGCGCCCGTCCCGGCGCCCCGCGTCCGGCCGGTGCCACCCCCGGTGGCCAGGCCCCGCGCCCCCAGGGTGCGCAGGCCCCGCGTCCCCAGGGCGCCCGTCCGGCCGGTCCCCGTCCGGGCAACAACCCCTTCACCTCTGGTGGCTCCACCGGCATGGCGCGCCCGCAGGCGCCCCGTCCGGCCGGCGCTCCCCGTCCCGGTGCCCCCGGCGCCGGCGGCGGCCAGGGTGCTCCCCGCCCGCAGGGCGGCCCCGGCGGCGCCCCGCGTCCGCAGGGTCCCGGCGGCGCCCGTCCGACCCCGGGCGGCATGCCGCGTCCGCAGGCCGGCGCCCCGCGTCCGGGTGGTGCCCCCGGTGGCAACCGTCCGAACCCGGGCATGATGCCGCAGCGTCCCGCTGCCGGTGGTCCCGGTCCCCGTCCCGGTGGCGGCCCCGGTGGCCGTGGTCCCGGTGCGGGCGGCGCCCGTCCCGGTGGCGGCGCTGGTCGTCCCGCGGGCGGCGGCTTCGCCGGCCGTCCGGCCGGTCCGGGCTCGCGTCCCGGTGGCGGTGGCGGCTTCGGCGGTCCCCGTCCCGGTGGTGGCGGCTTCGGTGGCGGTCCGGCCGGTGCCGGTGGCGGCGGTCGTCCCGGCTTCGGTGGTCGTCCCGGCGGTCCCGGTGCCCGTGGTGGCACGCAGGGTGCCTTCGGCCGTCCCGGCGGTCCGGCCCGTCGTGGTCGCAAGTCCAAGCGTCAGAGGCGCCAGGAGTACGAGGCCATGCAGGCCCCGTCCGTCGGCGGCGTGATGCTGCCCCGCGGTGGCGGCGAGACCGTTCGCCTGTCGCGCGGTGCGTCCCTCACCGACTTCGCGGAGAAGATCAACGCCAACCCGGCGTCGCTCGTCGCCGTGATGATGAACCTCGGCGAGATGGTCACTGCCACGCAGTCCGTCTCCGACGAGACGCTCGAGATGCTGGCCGGCGAGATGAACTACGTCGTCCAGATCGTCAGCCCGGAGGAAGAGGACCGCGAGCTCCTCGAGGGCTTCGACATCGAGTTCGGCGAGGACGAGGGCGGCGAGGAATACCTCATGCCGCGTCCGCCCGTCGTGACCGTCATGGGTCACGTCGACCACGGTAAGACCCGACTGCTCGACGCCATCCGCAAGACGAACGTCGTTGCGGGCGAGGCCGGCGGCATCACGCAGCACATCGGTGCGTACCAGGTCACCACCCAGGTCAACGACGAAGACCGCAAGATCACCTTCATCGACACCCCGGGTCACGAGGCGTTCACCGCCATGCGTGCCCGTGGTGCGAAGTCGACCGACATCGCGATCCTCGTGGTCGCGGCCAACGACGGCGTCATGCCGCAGACGATCGAGGCGCTCAACCACGCCAAGGCCGCCGGCGTCCCGATCGTCGTCGCGGTCAACAAGATCGACGTCGAGGGTGCCGACCCGGTCAAGGTGCGCGGTCAGCTCACCGAGTTCGGTCTGGTCGCCGAGGAGTACGGCGGCGACACGATGTTCGTCGACATCTCCGCCAAGCAGGGTCTGCACATCGACTCCCTGCTCGAGGCCGTCGTCCTCACCGCCGACGCCTCGCTCGACCTCCGCGCCAACCCGGAGCAGGACGCTCAGGGTATTGCGATCGAGTCCCACCTCGACCGCGGCCGCGGTGCCGTCGCCACCGTCCTCGTCCAGCGCGGTACCCTCCGCGTCGGCGACACGATGGTCGTGGGCGACGCCTACGGCCGCGTGCGCGCCATGCTCGACGACAAGGGCAACAACGTCGAGGAAGCGGGTCCGTCGACCCCCGTCCTGGTCCTGGGTCTCACCAACGTCCCCGGCGCCGGCGACAACTTCCTCGTCGTCGACGAGGACCGTACGGCCCGTCAGATCGCCGAGAAGCGTGCTGCGCGCGAGCGCAACGCCAACTTCGCCAAGCGCGTCCGTCGCGTGTCCCTCGAGGACCTCGACTCCGTGCTCAAGGCCGGTCTGGTCCAGGAACTCAACCTCATCATCAAGGGCGACGCGTCCGGTGCGGTCGAGGCTCTCGAGTCCTCGCTGCTCCAGCTCGACGTCGGTGAAGAGGTCGACATCCGGGTCCTGCACCGCGGTGTGGGTGCGGTCACCGAGTCCGACATCTCGCTGGCGATGGGCTCCGACGCCATCGTCATCGGTTACAACGTCCGTGCGGCCGGCCGTGCCGCGCAGATGGCGGACCGCGAGGGCGTCGACGTTCGCTACTACTCGGTGATCTACCAGGCCATCGAGGAGATCGAGGCGGCCCTGAAGGGTCTCCTCAAGCCGGAGTACGAAGAGGTCGAGCTCGGTACGGCGGAGGTCCGCGAGATCTTCCGCTCGTCCAAGCTGGGCAACATCGCCGGTGTCCTCATCCGGTCCGGCGAGGTCAAGCGCAACACCAAGGCGCGGCTCCTGCGCGATGGCAAGGTCATCGCCGAGAACCTCACCATCTCCGGTCTGCGCCGCTTCAAGGACGACGTCACCGAGATCCGTGAAGGCTTCGAGGGCGGTATCAACCTCGGCAGCTACAACGACATCAAGATCGACGACGTCATCGCGACGTACGAGATGCGCGAGAAGCCCCGCGCGTAAGCGCGAGGCGGTTCGCACCGTGTCGTAACTCGGCGGCGACGCTGCAGGGGGCCGGGGCCGGTCGGCGGAATATCCGTCGATCGGCCCCGGCCGTTGCGTGTACGGTTCTGGTGACCCGGCCGCGCGAGCGCCGGGCGATCCTGCCGGGCGACGGTCCGGCAGGCCACCGAACCCGCACCGGCGGGATATCCGGAACTGCATGTACGTGGGGACTCTGTCCTTCGACCTGCTCCTCGGCGACGTCCACTCGCTGAAGGAGAAACGCTCCGTCGTCCGGCCCATCGTGGCCGAGCTCCAACGCAAGTTCTCCGTGAGCGCGGCTGAAGTGGGCGACCAGGACCTGCACCGCAGGGCCCGTATAGGGGTCGCCCTGGTGAGCGGGGACACGGGGTTCCTCTCGGACGTACTGGACCGCTGCGAGCGGCTGGTCGCGGCACGTCCGGAAGTGGAGCTGCTGTCCGTGCGACGGCGCCTCCACGGTGATGAAGACTGACAGCAAGACATAAGAAGGAGACGGACCAGTGGCCGACAATGCGCGGGCGAAGAAGCTGGCGGACCTCATCCGGGAGGTGGTGGCCGAGAAGCTGCAGCGTGGTGTCAAGGACCCCCGCCTCGGTACGCACGTGACCATCACGGACACCAGGGTCACCGGCGACCTGCGGGAGGCCACGGTCTTCTACACGGTCTACGGAGACGACGAGGACCGCGCCAGCGCGGCAGCGGGCCTGGAGAGCGCCAAGGGCGTCCTGCGCTCCGCGGTCGGCCGGGCGGCGGGCACCAAGTTCACGCCCACCCTGACCTTCGTCGCGGACGCCCTCCCGGAGAACGCCAAGACCATCGAGGACCTCCTCGAGAAGGCGCGGACCTCCGACGCCCAGGTGCGCGAGGTGTCCTCCGGGGCGCAGTACGCCGGTGACGCCGACCCGTACAAGAAGCCCGGCGAGGACGACGACGAGGACGCAGCCGCGGAATGAGCACCAACGCAGGGAAGACTCCGGACGGACTGGTCATCGTCGACAAGCCGTCCGGTTTCACTTCGCACGACGTGGTCGCCAAGATGCGCGGGATCGCCAAGACCCGCCGCGTCGGCCACGCCGGCACGCTCGACCCGATGGCGACGGGCGTGCTGGTCCTGGGCGTCGAGAAGGCCACCAAGCTCCTCGGCCACCTCGCGCTCACGGAGAAGGAGTACCTCGGCACGATCCGGCTGGGCCAGAACACCCTGACGGACGACGCCGAAGGCGAGATCACCTCCTCCACGGACGCCACCGGGGTCACCCGGGACGCCGTGGAGGCGGGCATCGCCAAGCTGTCCGGCGAGATCATGCAGGTCCCGTCCAAGGTCAGCGCCATCAAGATCAAGGGCGTGCGCTCCTACAAGCGCGCGCGGGACGGCGAGGACTTCGAGATCCCGGCCCGTCCGGTGACCGTCTCCTCCTTCCAGGTGTACGACATGCGGGAGGCGGAGGCCGAGGACGGCACCAAGGTCGTCGACCTCGTCGTCTCCGTCGTCTGCTCCAGCGGTACGTACATCCGCGCCCTCGCCCGCGACCTGGGCGCCGACCTCGGCGTCGGCGGGCACCTGACCGCGCTGCGGCGCACCCGGGTGGGCCCGTACAAGCTCGACCGGGCGCGGACCCTGGACCAGCTCCAGGAGGAGCTGACCGTCATGCCCATCGGCGAGGCGGCCGCCGCGGCCTTCCCGCGCTGGGACCTGGACGCCCGGCGGGCCTCGCTGCTCGCCAACGGCGTCCGGATCGACATGCCGGAGGAGTACGAGGCCGGCCGCACCGTCGCGGTCTTCGGACCGCAGGGGCAGCTGCTCGGCCTCGTCGAGAGCAAGAACGGGAAGGCGAAGTCCCTCGCGGTCTTCGTCTGATCCTTTGACGTGGAGCGGTGAGCGCAGATGTACTGCTGCTCACCGCTCCACGACCCCCCTCGGGTAGGTCTCTATCCACCCGGACCCCCGTATTCACCCGTCCGAGCAGGCGCTCGGAGTGAATGGAGGGAGCGTAAGGGGGCGCGTTCGCCTCGCGTGCTTTTCGTGCTGATCTTCACCTGCCTACCGTCGTGACCACGGGGCGTTGCGGGGGAGTGGTGCGGCCATGGCGGAGCTCGTCAAGATCAGCGATGCCGCCGGGCGGGTGCGCGGCAGTGGGTTCGTCGCCGACGACCGCGGCACGGTGCTCACCAGCCACGAGGCCGTCGCCGGACTGACCCGGGTGCTCCTGCACGGCCCCGGACGGACCTGGCTGGCCGAGGCGGCCGACGTGACCGCGCTGCCGGGGCTGGCGCTGGCGCTCGTACGGACCGACGGACTCGGCATGCGGCCGCTGCCGGTGGCGATGCGCGAGGCGATCGATCCCGGGACCTACGTACGGCTGCCCGCGCGGGGCTGGCGCCAGGCGCGGGTGCTGGGAGGCGGGCAGGCCGCGTACCCGGCGGTGGAGCTGGCGATCGGCACGGACGGCCGGGACGCGCTGCTGCTCGGCGGGGAGGCCAGCGGGGGCCCGGTCCTCGACGCCGCGACCGGAGCGGTGCTCGCGGTCCTGGGCACCGCTCTCCCCGCGGAACACCGCTCGGCCCCCTGCGCGGTGGCCCTGCGCCCGGCCGCCGCCGCCGACCCCCGCGGCCCCCTGGCCGCCCTGCTGGAACGCAACGCCGCCACCGTGCCGGGCCACGGCCCCGACCTGAACCTCGCCGGGGCGCTGGAACTCACCGCCACCACCCTGCGACCGCCCTCCCCGAACCCGGTGGAGCGACCGAGAATCACCTCCGCACTGACGGAGTTCACGGAGGGCGACAAGCCGGTCCTGGCCCTGGTCGGAGACCCCGGGACAGGCCGCACCACCGCACTCGCCGCCCTGGCCGCCCACCGAGCCCACGGCCCCCGCCCCGCCCCCACCCTCTGGCTCCGTGGCGCGGACCTCCACCCCGACGACACCGACCTGTCCACCGCCCTGACCCGCACCCTGACCAGAGCCGCCCACATCACCGACGCCGGAACCGCACCGCAGCCCTCCCCCCAGGGCGGCTCCGGCGGGCTGTGGGGACTTCGGCTCTCCGACCCCCAGGGTGGTTCCGGCGGGGTCGGGTGTGTGTCGGGGCGATCCCCGCAGGGCGCCGAACGCAACGAGGCTCCGCACTCCGACCCCCCGCCACGTTCGGCGTCCGAGGAGACGTCCCGGCGCGCGCCCGGCCCCGCCGGAACCGCCCCCACCCCGCCGGGCAGCGCAACCGCCGGCCCCGGCCCGTCGGCCCCGCTCCCCGGTGCAACCGACCTGGCCGCGCTCCCCGGTGGAACCGACTCCGCGCTCCCCGGTGGAACCGACTCCGCACGCCCCGCCCCGACCGACCCGGCCGCCCACCTGGCCCGCGTGGCCGCCCGCGCCGGACGCCCCCTGCTCGTGGTGCTCGACGCCCCCGAGGAGATGCCGCCGGAGCTCGCCCACCGCCTCGGCCCCTGGACCGAGGCCACCACCGCCTGGCTGCGCGGGACCGGCGCCCGCCTCGTGATCGCCGCCCGGCCCGAGTACTGGGAGCGGGCCGGCGCCCTCTTCCCGCCCGACGCCCTGCACACCCCGGCCCGCCCGGCCGGTCCGGCCCGCCGGTTGCCGCCCGCGCTCCCGATCGGCGACCTCACCGCCGCCGAGGCCGAGACCGTCCGGGACCGGCTCGCCATCCCCGCCGACGCCGTCCGCGCGGCCGACGTCCGCCACCCGCTCACCCTGAGCCTGCTGGCCGGCATCCGCGCCGCCGGGGTCACCGACGGCCGCCCCGACCGGGACGAGGTCTTCTCCGCCCACCTGGACCTGCTGTGCCTGCGCAGCGCCCTCCTTACCGCCGCGGCCTGCGCCGACGCCGGCGGATCCCGGGTGCACGGCCCCGGGATCCGCCGGCTCGCCGCGCGCATCGCCGGCAGCGTCCACGAGGCCGCGCGCCGCTGCCTGGGGCCCGGGCAGGGGCGGCTGGACCGGGCCTCCTTCGAGGAGCTGTTCCCGTGGCGCACGGGCTGGGCCTCCGCCGTGCTGACCGAGGGCCTGCTGGTGCCCGCCGGAGCCGGCTACCGCTTCGCCCACGAGGAGCTGTCCGACTGGATCCAGGCCGGCCACCTGGACGTCCCGACCGCCCTCGGCCACTTCGTGCACGGCCCCGCCGGGCCGGGCCTGCCCGTGCCCCGGCACCGCATCGGCCCCGTCCTGGAGGCGCTGCGCGGACTCGCCCCCGACCAGCTGCGCCACGAGCTCACCCGGCTGGTCAACGCCCTGAACCGCTTCGCCGAGGACCCGGCGCAAGCCGACCCGGACCGCTCCTGGTGGGCGACCCGGCTGCTGCGCGAGAGCCTGCTCCGGGCTCCCGACGCGCACCCCCACCTGCCCGTCCTGCACGCCCTCGCCGAGCACGTGGCCCGTGCCGGCCCGGGGGAGTTCGGCGGCTGGTTCTGGAACCGGCTCCGGCTGCCCGAGCCCGACCGGCTCGACCTGCTGCGCCGTCTGCTGCCCGCCGACCCGGCCGAGGCGGTCCCCGGCGACCGCTACCTCGACGCCGCGGCCCGCCGCCTCGCCCGGGACCCGCAGCGCGTGCAGCCGCTGCTCTGCGCGTGGTTCGCCGACGGCCGCCGGCTGCGCGGCCGCCCCGGGGCCACCGTCGCCACCGCCGCGCAGGCCCTGCTGCACACCCACCGGCGGCTCGCCGTGGACGACCTCACCGAGGCGCTCGTCACCGCCGCGCACCCCCGCGCCGACGAGCTGCTGGCCGTACTCGCCGAGGAGG
The DNA here is from genome assembly GCF_055588065.1 of Streptomyces sp. NPDC046308. Lineage (NCBI taxonomy): Bacteria > Bacillati > Actinomycetota > Actinomycetes > Kitasatosporales > Streptomycetaceae > Streptomyces > Streptomyces sp. NPDC046308. The sequence continues at coordinate 27,809 of NZ_JBVJFB010000003.1, read as the reverse complement.
AGCCCTCAGCGATGTCCCGGGCCGTGGACCGGTGGGCGCACGACGAACGGCCCGGGCGGCGGGTCGCGGCCGCCGCCTACGGGCTCGCCACCGCCCCGCACGTGCGCACCTCCGCCGACCGCGACCTGCTGCGCTACGCCGCCCAGGCGCTGCTCGCCCGGCCCGCGGACGCCACCCTGCACGGCAGCGCCCTCGCCGTGCTGCTGCGCGACCCGCAGGTGCGCGGCCGCTACCTGCCCGAGGCCCTGGCCTGCTTCCGCGATCCCGAGTCCGGCTCCCGGCTGCCCGCGGAGGCGCTGGTCGCGGCCCTGCCCGTGCTGCCCGACCCGGACGAGGTGTTCGCCGCCCTGCGGGCCCGGGCCGACGGGGAGGTGGTGCGCGCCCTGGCCGCGCTGACCACGCCGGGGCTGGCCCGCCGCGCGGGTGAGCTCGTACGGGAACACCTCGCGCGGCGGCCCGGCGACGCGCCGCACGCCGCCGTCTTCGTGGACCGGCGGCTCGAACAGGGCCCGGCCGCGGAACCCGTGCTGCGTCCGCTGGTCCTGGACCTGCTGCGGAACGCCCCTGTGGGGGTCAGGGCGGAGCTCGCCGCGGTGCTGGCCGCGCCGGGCGGGGAGTGCTCGTACCCGCTGCGCGGCGAGCTGGCAGGCGTACTGCTGCGCGAGGAGGCCGATCCGCAGGTGCTCGGCGCGTTCCTCGCGGGGCTCGCGGCCGGGACCTCCGGGCGCCCGGAGGCCCGTACGCGGGAGCTGCTGCGGCGCACCGGGCGGCAGCTGCTGCGGGCCCCCGGCGGGCCGGCGCTCTTCGAGCGGCGGACGGTGGAGCTGGCCCGGGCCGAACCGGCCTTCGGGGCGCTGGTCGCCCGCTGGCTGGCGCAGGCGCGCGCGGAGGCCGCCGCCCTGCTGGGGCCGAGCGCACGGCGGACGGTGGAGACCCTCGGCAGGACGGCGCCGGACGTGACGTGACGATATGCCGCGGCGGTGCACCCCAGCCCGACGCCGATGCGGGGCACCGGCCACCGGCATGGCAGTCTTAGACCTGCAATCGGCAATCAGTTCAAGGACCAACCGGGTTCGGGCGAGGAGCGGTCACAGTGCAGCGCTGGCGTGGCTTGGAGGACATCCCCCAGGACTGGGGACGCAGCGTCGTCACCATCGGCTCCTACGACGGCGTGCACCGGGGACATCAGCTGATCATCGGACGGGCCGTGTCCACGGCTCGGGCGCTCGGCGTCCCGTCCGTCGTGGTCACCTTCGACCCCCACCCGAGCGAGGTCGTCCGCCCCGGCAGCCACCCGCCGATCCTGGCCCCCTACGACCGGCGCGCCGAGCTGATGGCCGGGCTGGGCGTGGACGCGCTGCTGATCCTGCCGTTCACGGCGGAGTTCTCGCAGCTGTCCCCGGCCGACTTCATCGTGAAGGTGCTCGTCGACAAGCTGCACGCGCGGTCCGTCATCGAGGGCCCGAACTTCCGCTTCGGTCACCGGGCCGCCGGGAACGTCGACTTCCTGCGCGAGCTGGGCGCCACGTACGACTACGAGGTCGACGTCGTGGACCTGGTCGAGCGGGGCGCGGCGGGCGGCGGCGTGCCGTTCTCCTCGACGCTGGCGCGCCGGCTGGTGGCCGAGGGCGACATGGACGGCGCGGCCGAGATCCTGGGCCGCCCGCACCGGGTCGAGGGCGTGGTGGTGCGCGGTGCGCAGCGCGGGCGCGAGCTCGGCTACCCGACGGCGAACGTCGAGACGGCGCCGCACACCGCGATCCCGGCGGACGGGGTCTACGCGGGCTGGCTGACGGCGGACGGCGAGCGGATGCCGGCGGCGATCTCGGTGGGGACGAACGTGCAGTTCGACGCCACGGAGCGGACCGTCGAGGCGTACGCGATCGACCGGGTCGGGCTGGACCTGTACGGGAAGCACGTGGCCGTCGACTTCCTCGCGTACGTGCGGGGGATGGCGAGGTTCGAGTCGCTCGACGGGCTGCTGGAGGCGATCGCGGACGACGTGAAGCGGGCGCGGGTGCTGACGGACACGTACGACCTGCGCCGCTGACGGACGAACGGGCGAGGGCCCGTACTGCCCCGGGAGGGATCCTTCTCGATCCTGTCCGGGGCGGTACGGGCCCTTCCTGTTGTGCGGTCGCGCTGCGCCGGCTGCGCTCAGCCGAGGCGCGGGTCGCGCGGGGGCTGCTGGGGCTGCGGCGGCTGCTGCTGCGGGGCCGGGGGCTGCTGCCAGGGCTGGCCGGGCTGCGGGTAGGGCTGACCGTAGGGCTGCGGCTGCGGCTGCGGTTGCTGCGGCGGCTGCTGGTACGGGGGCTGGCCCTGGGGCTGACTGTACGGTTGCGGCTGCTGCTGCGGCTGCTGGTGGGGATGGGGCTGTTGGGGCTGCTGCGGTGCCCCCCAGTGCCCCTGCGGGGCCTGCTGCTGGGCCCGCAGGAAGTCCTCGGCCACGAGCGCGGAGAGGTTGAAGTACGCCTCACGCGTCTTGGGCCGCATCATGTCGAGATCGACTTCGGCGCCGGCCGCGAGGTGTTCGTCGAACGGCACCACGACGACACCGCGGCAGCGGGTCTCGAAGTGCTGCACGATGTCCTCGATCTTGATCATCTTCGCCGTCTCGCGGACCCCCGAGATGACGGTGAGGGAGCGGGAGACGAGGTCCGCGTACCCGTGCGCGGAGAGCCAGTCGAGGGTGGTGCTCGCGCTGCTGGCACCGTCCACGGACGGGGTCGAGATGATGATCAGCTGATCGGCCAGATCCAGGACCCCGCGCATGGCGGAGTAGAGGAGACCGGTGCCCGAGTCGGTGAGGATGATCGGGTACTGGCGGCCCAGCGTCTCTATGACGCGGCGGTAGTCCTCGTCGTTGAAGGTCGTGGAGACGGCCGGGTCCACGTCGTTGGCGATGATCTCCAGACCGGAGGGCGCCTGCGAGGTGAACCGGCGGATGTCCATGTACGAGTTCAGGTACGGGATCGCCTGGACCAGGTCGCGGATCGTCGCGCCGGTCTCGCGGCGCACGCGGCGGCCGAGGGTACCGGCGTCGGGGTTCGCGTCGATGGCCAGGATCTTGTCCTGGCGCTCGGTGGCGAGGGTGGCGCCGAGCGCGGTGGTCGTCGTGGTCTTGCCGACGCCGCCCTTGAGGCTGATGACGGCGATGCGGTAGCAGGACATGACCGGGGTGCGGATCAGCTCCAGCTTGCGCTGGCGCTCCGCCTCGGCCGCCTTGCCGCCGAAGCGGAAGCGGCCGCCGGCGCCGCCGTTGTTCTTGGGCTTCTGCTTGTTGCGCAGCAGGCGGTCCGAGGACAGCTCGACGGCGGCGGTGTAGCCCAGCGGCGCCCCGCCGCCGGTCGGACCGGCCGAGTAGCGCGGGTCGTGCGGCTGCGGCTGGGGCTGCAGCTGCGGCGGCTGTTGCTGCTGCTGCCCGGGCCCCACGGGCCACTGCCCGGCGGAGCGGGGGTCGTACGGCTGGGGCTGAGGTTGCTGCTGGGGCTGCTGCTGCTGCGGGGCAGGGGCCGGTGCCGGCGGCTGGAACGGATAGGCGTCCTGCGTCGCGAACGCGGGCGGCAGCGGCGGCAGTTCACCACCGGGTCCGCCGAACGGGTTCTCTCCGCCGGTCTGCGCCGGTGCCGGGGCCGGCGTCTGCCCGGCGAGAGGCAGCACGGGCACCCCGTCGGCGGGGGTGTCCCCCGGACCGGACCCGCCTCCGGCCGGAGCCTGCGCCGCCGGGGTCGGGAACGGCGCCGGAGCGTCGAGTGCCGGCCGGACGTCCTCGGCCGGAGCCGGAGCCCGAAGCTCGATCGGTGCCGGGTCCCGGGCGGGGGCCGCGGCGGGCGCCGGGGCGTCGGGCGCGGGCCGGGCGTCCTCGATCGGGGTCGGAGCCTCGATGGGTGCCGCGTCCGGGGCGGGAGCCGGGTACGACGCAGCCGCGTCGGCGGGAGGGCCGAACGGCGCGACGGGGGCCGGGGCGTCGGGAGCGGGCAGCGCGCTCTCGGCCGGAGCCTCGACAGGGGCCGGGGCCGGGTCCGTGGAGGAGGGGAACGGAGCCGGGTACGCCGGGAGCGCGTCGGCCGGAGCCGGAGCCTCGATCGGCTCCGGGGCGGCAGCCTCGGCAGGCGCCGGAGCCGCCGCCTCGAGGGGAGGCAGTGCCGGAAGGGGCGCCTCGACCGGAGCCGGAGCCGGAGCAGGGGTCTGGGCCGGGGCCGGGTACGCCGGGACGGCGTCGAGCGGCGCCGGGGCGGACGCCTCGAACGGGATCCGGGGCGGGGCCGGGGCCGGAAGAGGGGTCTCGGCCGGCGTGGGCGGCGGGAACGGGACGGGCAGCCCCGCGCCGTCGGACGGGGTCCGCGGCGCCGGCGGAGCGATCCGCATCGTCGAGGGGGACTCCACGTCCGCAGGGCGGTGCGGCTCGAAGCCGCTGCCCTCGGGGAGCCCCGGCACCTGCGCGGCGGGGGCCGCGCCCTGCGTGTACCAGGCCGGCGGGGTGTAGTCGATGGTGAACTCGCCCGTCAGCTCGGGCTCCGCATCGGACTGATCGTCCGTCGGGACGTCCCACGTCCCGCCGCGCCTCTCGTTCCGATCGCCGCTCACTGGTCCTCCTGGTCTGTCGAACACCGGTCCGGCGTCCACCTCGCCGCGCCCGCACCCAGCCTAATCGCGCCCCGACACCACTGTCCGCCCCCCTCAGGGGCCCTGGTCAGTCGATGCGCCGTGCTCCGCCGAGCAGGCCCGTCTCCGCTTCCGTCCCCTGGGTCATCACGAACTGCCGGTCCCGCGGCGTGCACCACAGCGTCACCCCGTCGCCCAGCGTCGGCAGCGAGGCCACCGCCTGCCGCGGCAGCTGCATCAGGCGGCCGATCTGCTCCGCCTCGTCCGGGGACACCCGCTGGACGCCCACCAGCGAGGACTGCTGGAGCAACCGCGGCGCCGTCGGGCTCAGATACGGCAGCAGGGTCAGCACCGACTGCCACGGCCCTGCCACCACGCGCCCGCGCGGCGGCCGCATCCCGCAGTCGCGGACCACCAGCACCGGGCTGCCGGCCGAGGCGCCCTGCGGCGGCACCCGGCCCACCTCGTGCAGGGTCACGCACTGCTGCCCGCCGCCGGCCGCCTGGGCCAGCCCGGACCACACCTGGCCGCGTCCGGTCTCCACCGCCACCCGTGCGCCCGTGGCCGCCGCGCGCAGCGCCAGCACCTGGGCCGTCCACAGGCCGCCGATCAGCGTCACCTCGTAGGGCGTCGGCCGGTTGATGCCGAGCACCGCCGGCCGGCCCTCGGCGTCCACGCCGATGACGACCCCGTCGTCCCCGACGGGCAGCGCCAGCGCGTCCAGGTCCGCCGCCTGGACCACGTGCCGTTCCCGTCGCGGGCCGACCAGCCCGAATCCGCCCCTCATCGGGCCCCTCCCAGCGGCAGCGAGGCGAGCAGCCCCGGTACCTGTTCACGGTCGAGCCGGACCAGCCCGGCCTTCACGCCCCGCGCCGTCCTCTCCAACTCCCTTCGCGCGACGACGAGTTCCTCGTCGCTGCGGCCGGTCACCCGTACGTGTCCGGTCAGGGTCACGCCCTGTCGCTCGGCCGGGGCCATCGTCAGGCTGAAGTTCGTGGCGAGCGCGGGCAGCGAGGTCAGCAGCGCCACGAACTGCGGCAGCGCCGCGGCTCCGGCACCGCCGAGCTGCGGCCAGCGGCCTATCCAGTACGTCGTGTGCCGCCGGTCGTCGCAGCGCCAGGTCCGCGGGGTCTCCTCGGTCCGCCGTCCGGTGCTGGCCGACCGTCCGGCCTGGGTGATCGCCATCGGGTTCGCGCACGAGGACGTGGCCAGCGCCGCCGTCAGCTCCTGCTCGGTCAGTACGGTGGCCGTGAACCCGGCCCCGGTCAGCCGGCTCGCCAACTGGTCGGCCGCGCGCACCACGCACCGCTGCGCCCCCGCCAGCCCGCCGCCGCGCGCGGCGACGGCCTCGGGGCACAGCTCCGGGTCGAGCTTGAGGGCGATCCAGGTCAGCCGCACCGCCGGGGTCCCGGTCCGGGCCTGCAGGGGCGCGTAGTTGCGGGTGGCCATCGACTGGGCCGGCAGGTGCGGGGCCGGCGCCGGCTGGGTGTGCTGCACCAGCTGGGCGGACTCCAGCCGGATGCCGTCGACTTCGAGGATGTCCCGTACGAGGCCGAGCGGCAGCGGCCGCGCCGCCCGGTCGGGCCGCAGCGCGGTGGCGTCCGTGTCCACCTGGACGACCGCGGTCAGGAAGGTCCCGTCGCCGATCATCCCGACCGGACGCCGCTCGCGGTCGCTGAACGTCAGCGTGCGCAGCGCCGGATCGGCCTCGACGAGCGGGGCCAGCCCCGGCTCGGTGCCCGCCGGCACGACGTGGGAGGCGGCACGGCCGCGGCGCGCGCGCAGGGCGAGCGCGCTGCCGATCCACTCCGGCAGGGAGCGCTGGTGGCGGCGTACGACCGCGAGCACCACCAGGACGAGCGCGAAGGCGCCGACGGGCACCAGCAGCATCGGTTCGACGACCCAGGCCACGAGCAGCGCGGCCGCCGCGACCTGGAGCAGTACGAGTTGTTGCAGTCGAAACGGACCGAAGCGGCCGGGGCTCGACTTCGGATGCGGCGTCACCCCGCCACGGGCGGGTGCGGGCGCGCCGGTCTGCGGCTCCGTCGCGGTGGCCATCACGTGCGCACTTCCCCTTTCTCCCCCGGCTACCGCCGGGGGGTGCCCCCAGGGCGAAACCCCCTGAGTCCGGGCGTTGCGCGACACCTGCCGCACGGCCCCGGAATCTCCCCAATCCACCTCAACAAGCCCTGAATACCCCGGTGCGGGAGGCGCTGAGCGGCTGCCTCACCCTACCCGGCCCGTGCATACCGTCGGTCAAGAGGCATAGTAGGTGCCCGGTCCGACAAACGAGGCCCGGGGACCGTACTCACCGGCCGGGCCCTGCGGGGGAGAAACAGGCGGTCATGGCATCACGACGTGATGAGCTCAACGCGTACACCTTTGCGAAGCGGCGCACGGTGGCCGCGTTCCTCCAGCCGTCCGCCACGGGCACCGAGGAGGGCGCGCCGCGCCCGCTGCGCGCGGTCCTGCCGGGCCTGGTCGTCGGGGCGCTCGTGCTCGCCACGTTCGGCGCCTGGGGCATGTTCAAGCCGACGGCGCCCAAGGGCTGGGCGGAGCCCGGGACGAAGGTCATCGTCGGCAAGGACTCGACGACCCGGTACGTGGTCCTGACCACGAAGGTGGGCGGCAAGGACCAGACCCGACTGCACCCGGTGCTGAACCTCGCCTCCGCCCGACTCCTGCTGGACCCGCAGAAGTTCAAGGTGATCCAGGTCGAGGACAAGGTGCTCGACGCGGGCAAGCCGCCGCGCGGCCCCATCATCGGCATCCAGTACGCCCCGGACCGGCTCCCCTCCAAGGAGGACGCGGGCAAGGCCAAGCGCTGGGCCGTCTGCCAGCAGCCGGGCGGCAACGGCCGCGGCGTGCAGACCGCCACCTTCGTCCTCGCCGACCGCGAGGCGGCCAAGACGGACGACGCGCGCAGGCTCACCGAGACCCAGTCGCTGTACGTGCAGAGCACCGGCCCGGGCAAGGAGCGCTACCTGGTCGACTGGACCGGGACGAAGTACAAGTTCCCGGAGGGCACGCCCGCCGCCGGGACGATGACCAACGCGCTGGTCGGCACCGGCGCCACCCCGCAGCAGGTCACCCCGGAATGGCTGGGGACCCTCAACTCCGGCGACGACCTGACCTTCCCGGCGCTCCCCGGCAAGGCCGGCGCCAACGCCGACGTCAAGGGCCTGGTCACCGCCGACAACAAGGTCGGCATGGTGCTCAAGGCGCAGACCGGCGCCGGCGCGCAGCACTACGTGGTGCTCCCCGGGAAGGTGGCACCGGTCTCCGACTTCGTCGCCTGGCTGCTGATCTCGGCGCCCGCGACCGACGGCCTCAACATGCACGGCAAGCCCCGCGAGGTCGACCTCCAGTCGCTCAGCCCGGACGCCGCCCCCTTCGCCGGGGAGGTCAAGTGGCCGCAGGAGAAGTCCGACCGCGTCAACCAGACGGCGCCGGCCGCCGGCGCCCAGACGGGCGGCGGCTCCCACAACCGGGACACCGTCTGCAACGTCCTGCGCTCCGTCGACGGCCAGGGCAACCAGACCCTGAGCACCTGGGCGGGCTCGGGCTTCCCGATCGACATCACCGCCAGCGGCACCAGCGCGTACGTCACCCCGGGCTCCGGACTGCTCTACACGCAGGTCCAGGGCAAGCAGACCACGGCGGGCGGCTCGCTCTTCCTGGTCACCGACACCGGTCTGCGGTACGCCGTCCAGGCCAACGGCGACAGCGACGCCGAGAAGTCGAAGATCGGCGCGCCCGACCCGCAGGCGAAGGGGGGCACCACCGACGGCCGCCCCGAGGCCAGCCAGGCACAGGTCCGGCTCGGCTACGGAAGCATCACTCCGGCCATGGTGCCCATCGCCTGGTCGGAGTTCCTCTCCAAGGGCCCGCGCCTGGACACCAACTCCGCCCGTCAGCCGCAGGGTTCGTGAGGAAGCCGCCGATGTCCCAGCCCCAGGCGCCCCGGAGCGCGCTCCTCGCCACCGCCTTCGCCCTCGCCCTGGTCTGCGGCGGCGCGGGCGCGGCCGCCGCGGCCGAGCCGCCCGCGCCACGGCCCCCGTACGCCCTGCGCCCGGACGGGGCGGGGGAGTGCACCTTCCCCATGAAGAAGCAGATCGCGGACCGCCCCTGGGCCCTGCAGCGGCTGCTGCTCGACGAGCTCTGGGCGCAGACCAAGGGCAAGGCCAAGAACGGCGCCAGTGTCCGCGTCGCCGTCATCGACACCGGCGTGGACCGGGCGAACCCGCAGCTCAGCGGCGCCCTCGACACCGGCGCCGGCAAGGACTTCGTCGACCCCAAGGGCGGCGACGGCACGACCGACACGGTCGGCCACGGCACGAAGGTCGCCGGGCTGATCGCGGCTCGCCCACAGGAGGGCACCGGCTTCGTCGGCCTGGCCCCGGACGCCACGATCATCCCGATCCGGCAGAACGACGGGCAGGGCAAGGGCAACGCCCTGTCGCTGAGCCAGGCCATCGACCACGCGGTCGCCAAGGGCGCCCAAGTGATCAACATCTCCCAGGACACCGACGCACAGCTGTCCCCGGACTCCGAGCTCGGCAAGTCGGTCCAGAGGGCCATCGCCGCGAACGTCGTGGTGGTGGCCTCGGCCGGCAACGACGGCATGACCGGCGAGAAGCGCAAGACCTATCCGGCGGCCTTCCCCGGAGTGCTCGCCGTCGCCGCCTCGGACCGCAACAACGAGCGCGCCCCGTTCTCCCAGCCCGGCGACTTCATCGGGGTGGCGGCGCCCGGCGTCGACATGGTGTCCACCGTCCCGGGCTTCGGCCAGTGCATCGACAACGGCACCAGCTTCTCCGCCCCCTACGTCGCCGGGGTTGCCGCCCTGCTGCGCGCCGAGCACGCGGACTGGACCGCGGAGCAGATCGTCTGGCAGATCCAGAACACCGCCGAGCGCTCGGTCAACGGCCATGACGACTACGTCGGTTGGGGCGTCGTCGACCCCGTGCGCGCGCTCAGCCAGGACCAGGAGGTCCCCAAGGCGCCCGTCCCGGACCCCGGACCGCCCCCGGCGGCGGCCCCCGAGGCGGCGGCGCTCCAGCTCACCGAGACGGCCCAGGAGCGTGCGGAGCGGTTGGGCACGTACGCTCTCGGCATCGGCGCCGTCCTCATCGCCGTCATCGCGGGTACCGCGACGGTCATCCGGGACGCACGCGCCCGCCGACGCCGTTTGCAGTGAACGGTCACAGTTCATCAACGGAAGCGGCCTACCGGTGTTGGGGCTGGGCGCCGAACTGGCTAGAGTGACACCAGGCTTCACGAGTGTGATCGGGGGATCGCGTGGAGCGGAGGGGGAAGGCCCGAGGCGCGTGGCTCAAGGACCGCGCCGGGTCCGGATCCGCTCCGCCGCGCAATCCGCCGGTTCTGCCGGCGAATTGAGAAGTGAGGAGCTTCGATGAGCACGAACACCTTCGGACTTGCGGACGATCCGGTCGTCAAGGCGAAGAACAAGATCGAGGAGACGGCCAACGCCGTCACCAGGCAGGCCCGCGAGCTCGCCGACATCCTCGCGACCGTGAGCGCCGGCTGGACGGGTGTGGGTGCCTCCGGGTTCATCTCCGCGCAGACCACGGTCAACGACGACCACGACGAGATCCGCCGTCTGCTCGGCGTTCTGCACAACGCGGTGGCGCAGACCAAGAACCTCAGCAACGCACAGGACGACGAGGTGCGCGCCGCGTTCAAGGCTGTCCAGTCGAGCGGCGGAGGCAACAACTCCGGCCTCAACAGCATCTGACAACAGCGTCGTTCACGAGTTACCGCAGCGCAGCGAGAAGGAGAAGAACATGTCGGGCGGCAATGACGGACACACCAAGGTCCGGTATGAGACGGTCCAGCAGATGGCGGACCGCATCCGGGTCGTTTCGACCAACATCGTCACGGACCTGAAGGAGATGGAGACGGCCCTCAAGGTCGTCACCGACACCTGGGACGGTGACGCGCACCAGGAGTACGTCAACCTCCAGGCGAAGTACAAGGCCAAGGCCGACCACATGCAGAAGACGCTGGAGCAGGTCGCCCGCCTCATCGAGCAGGGCAAGGGCGACTACCGCGCCACCGACGTGAAGGCCTCGCGCCTGTTCACCGAGGCCTACTGAGCCCGGTAGCCACGTCCGGCACGGCCGGCACGTCGTCTCCGTACGCGCCGAAGGGGCGCGCCCGCACCGGGCGCGCCCCTTCGGCGCATCGTCGTGGCGGCGGTGCCGTCCCCCTCAGGGGTGGTGCCGGTCGAGGTCGAACTCGCCGTCCCTGGCCCCGAGTACGAACGCCTCCCACTCGGCGGCGGTGTAGCGCAGCACCGTGTCCCGGTCCAGCGAGGACCGCATCGCGACCGCGCCCTCGGGAAGCCGGGCGATCTCGACCCGCTCCTCGTCCGGGCTGGTCCCGGGCGGCCCCTCCCACTCCACACCGCTGATGTCCAGCGCGTACAGCTCGTCCTTCTCCTGCTGGGTGCCCATAGGAGGCCTTTCCCTCGGTGGCGCGGTCTTCACCGCCGATTATCGGGGGTGCGCCGCCGGCCGGGACGGGTTTCCGGCGGATGCCCCGTGCCCGTGCCCGGGCCCGGCGACCGGCGCCTCGGCCGGCCGGCCACCGGGGCCCGGAGACTCACACGCCGCCCGGCATCCGGCCGAGCTGGACCAGCGAGGTCCCCCGCCTGCGCGAGGAGAAGTACGCCCGGCCCGGCGGCATCGGACGCGGCCGCACGTTGCCGACCAGGTCGCCCTCGGACGGGTCCCCGGACAGTACGAGGCCCTGCGCGCCCAGCTCCTTGATCCGCTGCATGAACGGCTCGTACAGCGAGCGCGACGCCCCCGCCGAGTTGCGCGCGATGATGAAGCGGACACCCGTGTCCCGGGCGAAGGGCAGGAACTCCACCAGCGGCGCCAGCGGATTGCCCTGGCTGGTGGAGACCAGGTCGTAGTCGTCGATGACGATGAACACGTCCGGGCCCGTCCACCAGCTGCGGTCGCGCAGCTGCTGCGGGGTGACGTCGGTCGGCGGCTGCCGCCGCGAGAACACCCCGCCCAGCGCCTCCATGTGCATCTGCAGGGAGCTCGCCATCGGCGCGTACTCCAGCAGGTGCTCCTCCGGCAGCGCCCCGAGCAGGCTGCGCCGGTAGTCGCCCACGACCAGGCGCGCCTGGTCCGGCGTGTACCGCTCGGAGATCTGCTTGGCGATGAGCCGCAGCAGGTTCGTCTTGCCCGACTCGCTCTCGCCGAACACGAGGAGGAAGGGGTCGGCCTCGAAGTCGACGAAGACCGGCTCCAGGTCGTTCTCGTCGATGCCGATCGCGATCCCGCGGCCGGGGAACTCCCCGCCCTTGGGCAGCTGGTCCGAGTGGAGCAGCCGCGGCAGCAGCCGCACGCCCGGAGCCGCCTGGCCCGACCAGTTCTGCTTCACCGCCTCCACGAAGGCCGCCGTGGCCTCCGAGAGGTCCCCGGCCTCGTGCGAGCCGTCGATCCGCGGCAGCGCGCCCAGGAAGTGCAGCTTCTCCGCCACCTGGCCGCGGCCCGGCATCCCCGCGGGGACGTTCGCCGCCACCTTCCGGTCGAACTCGGAGTCCATCGTGTCGCCGAGGCGCAGCTCCAGCCGACTGAGCATCTGGTCCTTGAGCGCGGCCCGCACCTCCATGTACCGGGCCGCGGTGATCACGACGTGGATGCCGTAGCCCAGACCGCGGGACGCGATGTCCGTGACGACCTGCTCCAGGCCGTCGTACTCGCCCCGGAAGTTGCCCCAGCCGTCGACGACCAGGAACACGTCGCCCCACGGCTCGTGGGGCAGCTCACCGGCCGCCCGGCGCCGCCGGTAGGTGCCGATCGAGTCGATGTTGTTCGCGCGGAAGAACTCCTCGCGGCGGTTGAGGATGCCCCCGACCTCCGCGACCGTGCGCCGTACCCGCTCCGGGTCCAGACGCGAGGCGATCCCGCCCACGTGCGGCAGCTCGGCCACCGCCGACAGGCTGCCACCACCGAAGTCCAGCCCGTAGAACTGCACTTCGCGCGGAGTGTGGGTGAGCGCGAAGGACGAGATCAGCGTCCGCATCAGCGTCGACTTGCCCGACTGCGGACCGCCGACCACCATCATGTGGCCCGCCGCACCCGAGAAGTCCCGGTACAGCACCTCGCGCCGCTGCTCGAAGGGCTTGTCGATGAGACCGAGCGGCACCACGAGCCCGCCGGGCCGCGTGTACCCGTCCGCGTGCAGCCCGCGCTCCGCGCTTGGCGCCAGCGCCGGCAGCAGCTGGTCCAGCGGCGGGGCCTGGTCGAGCGGCGGCAGCCACACCTGGTGCGCCGGCACCCCCTGGCCCTCCAGCCGGCTCACGATCACGTCGAGCACCGTGTCGGCGAGCGCGTCGTCCTCCCGCGGCGTCTGCGCCGCCAGGTACGCCGGGTCCGGGGCCGCGTACACCACCGGCACCGGAGCCGCCGTGAACAGCGCGGGCCGCCGCTCCACCGGGAACAGCCCCACCGACAGGTCGGGCCCGCCCGAGCGGTAGGTGCCCGACACGTACGCCGCCTTGAAGCGGGTCATCTCGTCCGTACCGAACTTCAGGTAGCCCGAACCGGGCACCGACGGCAGGTGGTAGGCATCCGGCACGCCGATCGCTGTCCGCGACTCCGCCGCCGAGAAGGTCCGCAGACCGATCCGGTACGACAGGTAGGTGTCGAGGCCGCGCAGCTTGCCCTCCTCCAGACGCTGCGAGGCCAGCAGCAGGTGCACACCCAGCGACCGACCGATGCGGCCGATCTGGATGAACATGTCGATGAAGTCCGGCTTCGCCGTCAGCAGCTCGCTGAACTCGTCGATGACCAGCACCAGCGAGGCCAGCGGCTCCAGCGGGGCGCCGGCCGCGCGGGCCTTCTCGTAGTCGTGGATGTTGGCGTAGTTGCCCGCCGAACGCAGCAGCTCCTGACGGCGCTGCAGCTCACCGCGGATCGAGTCGCCCATGCGGTCCACGAGCGTGAGGTCGTCCGCCAGGTTGGTGATGACGGCCGCGACGTGCGGCATCTGGCCCATGCCCGTGAAGGTCGCACCGCCCTTGAAGTCGGCGAGCACGAAGTTCAGCGTCTCCGAGGTGTGCGTGACCGCCAGGCCCAGCACGAGCGTGCGCAGCAGCTCCGACTTGCCGGAACCGGTCGCGCCCACGCACAGACCGTGCGGACCCATGCCCTCCTGCGCGGCCTCCTTCAGGTCCAGCATGACCGGGGAGCCGTCCTCGCCGACACCGATCGGCACGCGCAGCCGCTCACCGGCCGACCTCGGCCGCCACGTCCGCGCCACGTCCACCGCCGCCGCGTCGCCCAGGTTCAGCAGGTCCGTGAAGTCCAGGTTGGCCAGCAGCGGCTCGTCGTCGTCCCCGCCGCCCGTGCGCAGCGGCGCCAACTGCCTCGCCAGGGCCTCCGCCGCGGGCAGCGACAGGGTGTCCGGGACGCCTTCGTACGCGACCCCCGCGCCCGACTCCAGGCGCAGCCGGCCCGGCCGCACCACGACCGACAGCCCGCCGCGCGGCTCGTCCAGCTCGCCCGCCACCACCTCGACGATGGTCACGCCCTGCAGCCCCTCGGCCGCCGCGAAGACCGAGTCCGGCGGCACCAGGCCCCCGTCCAGCACGACCACCAGGTGCGGTTGGTCCAGGACCGGCGACACGTCGCGGCTGAACCGCGGACGGCCCTCCAGCCGGGACCCCAGCAGCCCCTCCAGCTCGGCGAGGTCGTCGCCGAACAGCCGCTTCGTACCGGCCCCGTCGACCTGCCCCGGCAGCTGCGTGTGCGGCAGCCACTTCGTCCAGTCCCACGAGGGCACCGCACCCGGTGCGGCCACCACGGCCACCATCAGGTCCTCGGGGGAGTGCAGCGTCGCCAGCTGCGCGACCATCGCCCGCGCCGTACTGCGCGCGGAGTCCGGCTCCCCCGACACCGTCACGTGGTAGAACGCCCGGATCGACAGCGCCACCGGCAGGCCGTCCAGCGTGGAGTGCACCTTCAGGAAGCGCTGCATCGCACCCGCGGTCAGCGGCTCCAGCTCGTCCACGGGCGCCGTCTCCGGCGCCACCAGCGTGGTCGCCAGCCGCTGCGCGCCCAGCCCGAGCCGGGCCTGCCCGAAGTCCGGGTCGCCGACGCGCCGCTCCCACAGCCGCGAACCCTCCGCGACGACCGACCACAACTGCTCGGGGGCCGGGTGCAGATACAGCTGCGCGTCGCGCTGCGCCCGCGCGGTACGCCGTACCTGACGACGCGTCTGCGCAAGATATTTGAGGTAGTCCCGGCGCACATCGGCCATTTGCCCCTGCGTACCGCGCCGGTGGCGCACCAGCTGGGCGATGACCATGCCGACGGTCGACACGAGCATCAGCACACCCATGATGCGCATGAACGGTGCCGCGCCCGGCATGAAGAAGAAGACGACGGAAGAGCCCATGCCGAGCATCGGCAGGAGCTGCATCAGCATGCCCTCCTGCTGCCCCCGCGGAAGTTCGGGCGGAGCTTCCAGCCTCAGCTCGTCCGAGGGAACCTCGGGCGGCAGGGACCGCGGCGGGCGTTTGACGACGATCTGGCTCACCGGAGCATCAATCCCTCGAAAACGGACGGGACGTCATAACCGGCGCCCCCAAGTCCCGGGCGCGAAGGGGGTTCCCCCACGCGTCGGTGATCCTACTTGCCGACAGTAGGCCAGGCGCCCGGTAGGGTGGCGCGCGCAGTATGCGCATCCGCGAATCGTCCGCCGGTGCGGGCACCAACAAGGGGGGTCACACAGGTGAGTACGGCCGCAACGACGGGCTTCTGCAGGGTCACCGTCGTGGCACCTGACAGCCGGATCGACGTCGCCCTCCCCGAGGACATCGCCGTCGCCGACGTCTATCCCGAGCTGCTGCGCCTCACCGGCCAGACCCAGCCCGTGGGCGCCCCGACGGGGTTCCACCTCGTACGCCGCTCCGGCACCGTCCTCGACGGCGCCCGCACCCTCGCCGCCCAGCAGATCCTCGACGGCGAGGTGCTGAGCCTGCGCCCCTTCGCCGAGTCCCTGCCGCCCGCGGTGTTCGACGACGTCTCCGACGCCGTCGCCTCCGCCGTCGTCCGCGACCGGCACCGCTGGAGCGACGACATGCTGCGCGGCGCGGGCCTGGCCGGCGCCGCCGTGCTGCTCGTCATGCTCGGCTTCGTCCTCTGGTACGCCGACCCGGTCCGCCACGACATGCACGGCCTGCCGGGCATCATCGCCGGCGCCGTCGGCGTCCTGCTCACCGGCGTGGCCGGGGTCCGGGCCCGCGTCTACCGCGACCGCCTCTCCGCCGTGGCCCTCGGCCTCGGCGCCCTCCCGCACCTGCTGATCGCCGGCTCCGGGATCATCGCCCCGGCCGTCGGCGACGGCCCCGGCCGGCTGCAGTTCCTGCTCGGCTGCGTCTGCGTCCTGGTCGCCTCCGTCGCCCTGGTCGCGCTCACCCCCAGTGGCGACGCCCCCTTCGTCGCGGCCACCTTCGTCGCCGCCACCGGAACCCTCGCCACCTTCGTCGCCATCGCCACCGAGGCCTCCGCGACCCACACCGCCGCCGCCTGCGCCCCCGTCGCCATCGGCCTCGTCGCCTTCCTCCCCGGCCTCTCCGCCCGCTTCGCCCGGCTGCCCATCGGCTACGCCGCCCCGCAGAGCGCAGCCGACGAGTACGTCGACCACGCGGTGACCCCGGACCGCTACGAGACCGAGCCGTACGGCGACCAGCCCGGCTCCGACCAGCACGAGCAGGGCGCCCCGCTCGACGCCGAGGCCATCGCCGCCCAGGCCCGCCGCGGCCACGAGATGCTCCTCGGCCTGGTCGGCGGCTGCGCCGCCGTCGCCGTCGGCGCCGCCGCCGTCCTCGGCTTCTCCGAGAACACCTGGGGCCGGCTGCTGGCCCTGGCCACCGGCCTCGCCATGCTGCTGCGCGCCCGCCTCTTCCGTTACACCTCGCAGGTCGTGTGCGCCCTCGTCGCCGGCCTGGCCGCCATCGCCCTGCTGATCCTGGGCATGGCCCTGCACCCGCCGACCGACCTGATCGAGGCCCTGGTCGTCGAGCAGGACAGCAGCGGCCTGGACCTCCGTACGATCTGGCTGACCGCCGCCGTCGCCGCCGGCGCGGCCCTCCTCGCCGGAATCGCGCTTGTCATCCCGCGCAAGGGTCTGTCACCCTTCTGGGGAAGGCTGCTCGACCTCACCGAGGCGGCGGTCCTGCTCAGCCTGGTCCCCCTGACCCTGGCCGTGCTGGACGTTTACTCCCGGGCCCGCGCTCTCACCAGCTGAGACGCCGCGTCCCGGCAGCCTGGTACGCTGTGTGACGGCCGTTTGTGTACGCGTCCCCCGGATACCTCCCAAGGGTCTGTGGACTGCGCTCAGCGGACCCCGCCTCCCGAGTTACGGAAGCTCCCCAGAGATTCAGACCTGGGGCACTCGGTGGCAACGAAGACCTAAAACGAGGAGTACGCGTGCCGCTCGACGCCGCTACGAAGAAGCAGATCATCACCGAGTTCGGTGCCAAGGAGGGCGACACCGGCTCCCCCGAGGTCCAGGTCGCGATGCTCTCCCGCCGCATCTCGGACCTGACCGAGCACCTCAAGACGCACAAGCACGACCACCACTCCCGTCGTGGTCTGCTGATCCTGGTCGGCCAGCGTCGCCGCCTGCTGCAGTACCTGGCCAAGAAGGACATCCAGCGCTTCCGTACGCTGGTCGAGCGCCTCGGCATCCGCCGCGGTGCGGCCGGCGCCAAGTAACGCGCGGTGAAGGGAGCGGTTCCCACATCAGGGGGCCGCTCCCTTTGCTGTACGTGCGCACCGGACCGGACCCTTTGTAGTCTGGGAACGACGCACGTGCGCGTCTGAGGAAGACGCGCACAACTGAAGAGGAGGAGCGCCCTCCCCCGCCGCCGGTCCTCGGTAGTGGCACCCGGAATGCCCCCAGGGGGCAACGAACCGGATGCTTCGATCGAAGACCGGCCCGCACGCCAGGAGCGCTTCTCCGCAACCGTCCACCGCCACACGGGCGGCGGACGGAGACGACGAAAATGGAGAAAACGCTAGTGGAGAACGAGACCCACTACGCCGAGGCCGTCATTGACAACGGTTCCTTCGGCACCCGCACCATCCGCTTCGAGACGGGCCGTCTGGCCCGCCAGGCCGCCGGCTCCGCCGTTGCCTACCTGGACGACGACACGATGGTGCTGTCCGCCACCACCGCGTCGAAGAAGCCCAAGGACCAGCTCGACTTCTTCCCCCTGACGGTGGACGTCGAGGAGCGGCAGTACGCGGCCGGCAAGATCCCCGGCTCCTTCTTCCGCCGTGAGGGCCGCCCCTCCGAGGACGCGATCCTCACCTGCCGCCTGATCGACCGCCCGCTGCGCCCGTCCTTCAAGAAGGGCCTGCGCAACGAGATCCAGGTCGTCGCCACGATCATGGCGCTCAACCCCGACCACCTGTACGACGTCGTCGCGATCAACGCCGCGTCCGCGTCCACGCAGCTGGCCGGCCTGCCCTTCTCCGGCCCGATCGGCGGCGTCCGCGTCGCGCTGATCCGCGGCCAGTGGGTGGCCTTCCCGACGCACACCGAGCTCGAGGACGCCGTCTTCGACATGGTCGTCGCGGGCCGCGTCCTGGAGGACGGCGACGTCGCGATCATGATGGTCGAGGCCGAGGCCACCGAGAAGACCATCGCCCTCGTCAAGGGCGGCGCCCAGGCGCCCACCGAGGAGATCGTCGCCGCGGGTCTCGACGCCGCGAAGCCGTTCATCAAGGTCCTCTGCAAGGCCCAGGCCGACCTGGCCGCCAAGGCCGCGAAGCCCGAGGGCGAGTTCCCGGTCTTCCTGGACTACCAGGACGACGTGTACGAGGCCCTCGCGGCCGCCGTCAAGGGCGAGCTCTCCCAGGCGCTGACCATCGCGGGCAAGCAGGACCGCGAGGCCGAGCTGGACCGCGTCAAGGAGCTCGCCGCCGACAAGCTCCTCCCGGCCTTCGAGGGCCGCGAGAAGGAGATCTCCGCCGCCTACCGCAGCCTGACCAAGGCCCTGGTGCGCGAGCGCGTCATCAAGGACAAGGTCCGCATCGACGGCCGCGGGATCACGGACATCCGTACCCTCGCCGCCGAGGTCGAGGCCATCCCGCGCGTGCACGGCTCGGCGCTGTTCGAGCGTGGCGAGACCCAGATTCTGGGCGTCACCACCCTCAACATGCTCCGCATGGAGCAGCAGCTGGACACCCTCTCCCCGGTGACCCGCAAGCGCTACATGCACAACTACAACTTCCCGCCGTACTCCGTCGGTGAGACCGGCCGTGTCGGTTCGCCGAAGCGCCGCGAGATCGGCCACGGCGCGCTCGCCGAGCGCGCGATCGTGCCGGTCCTCCCGACCCGCGAGGAGTTCCCGTACGCGATCCGTCAGGTGTCCGAGGCCCTCGGCTCCAACGGTTCGACGTCCATGGGCTCGGTCTGCGCCTCCACCATGTCGCTGCTGAACGCCGGTGTGCCCCTCAAGGCCCCCGTCGCCGGTATCGCCATGGGCCTGATCTCCCAGGAGATCGACGGCAAGACCCACTACGTCGCCCTCACCGACATCCTCGGTGCGGAGGACGCCTTCGGCGACATGGACTTCAAGGTCGCCGGCACCAAGGAGTTCGTCACCGCGCTCCAGCTGGACACCAAGCTCGACGGCATCCCGGCCTCGGTCCTGGCCGCCGCCCTCAAGCAGGCCCGCGACGCCCGCCTCCACATCCTCGACGTGATGATGGAAGCGATCGACACGCCGGACGCCATGTCCCCGTTCGCGCCGCGGATCATCACCGTCAAGATCCCGGTGGACAAGATCGGTGAGGTCATCGGCCCCAAGGGCAAGATGATCAACCAGATCCAGGAGGACACCGGCGCCGAGATCACGATCGAGGACGACGGCACCATCTACATCGGTGCCTCCGACGGCCCGGCCGCCGAGGCCGCCCGCGCCACGATCAACTCGATCGCCAACCCGACCATGCCGGAGGTCGGCGAGCGCTACCTGGGTACGGTCGTCAAGACCACCACCTTCGGTGCCTTCGTCTCCCTGCTCCCGGGCAAGGACGGCCTGCTGCACATCTCGCAGATCCGCAAGCTCGCCGGTGGCAAGCGCGTGGAGAACGTCGAGGACGTGCTCGCGGTCGGCTCCAAGGTCCAGGTGGAGATCGCCGAGATCGACCAGCGCGGCAAGCTCTCCCTGATCCCCGTGATCGACGGCGAATCCGCAGGTGACGCCGACAATGACGCTGACAAGGACGACTCCGACAAGTGACGTCGCGTAGTTCCCGTGTGACGGCCCGCCCCTCTTCGGAGGGGCGGGCCGTCGCCCGTACCCAAACCCTCCTCAAGGGCCAGAACGGCATCGGCACCGTCCGGCGCACGGTCCTGCCCGGCGGACTGCGCGTCGTCACCGAGACGCTGCCCTCCGTCCGGTCCGCCACCTTCGGCATCTGGGCGCACGTCGGCTCCCGTGACGAGACGCCCACGCTGAACGGCGCCACGCACTACCTGGAGCACCTCCTCTTCAAGGGCACCGCCAAGCGCACCGCCCTCGACATCTCCTCCGCGATCGACGCGGTCGGCGGCGAGATGAACGCCTTCACGGCGAAGGAGTACACCTGCTACTACGCCCGGGTGCTCGACACCGACCTGCCGCTCGCCATCGACGTGGTGTGCGACATGCTCACCGGCTCGCTGATCCGCGAGGAGGACGTCGACGCCGAGCGCGGCGTCATCCTCGAAGAGATCGCGATGACCGAGGACGACCCGGGCGACGTGGTCCACGACCTGTTCGCGCAGACCATGTACGGGGACACCCCCCTGGGCCGCCCCGTCCTCGGCACCGTCGACACGATCAACGCCCTGGGCGCCGACCGGATCCGCCGCTTCTACAAGAAGCACTACGACCCGACCCACCTCGTCGTGGCCGCCGCCGGCAACGTCGACCACAACAAGGTCGTACGCCAGGTCCGCGCGGCCTTCGAGAAGGCCGGCGCCCTCGGCCGCACCGACGCCCAGCCGATCGGCCCGCGCAGCGGCGCCAAGCGCCTGCGCACCGCCGGCCGCGTCGAGC
Source organism: Streptomyces sp. NPDC046308 (assembly GCF_055588065.1). Classification (NCBI taxonomy): domain Bacteria; kingdom Bacillati; phylum Actinomycetota; class Actinomycetes; order Kitasatosporales; family Streptomycetaceae; genus Streptomyces; species Streptomyces sp. NPDC046308. The sequence continues at coordinate 7,099 of NZ_JBVJFB010000003.1, read as the reverse complement.
TGGTGAACCGCAAGACCGAGCAGGCCCACGTGGTCCTCGGCATGCCGGGCATCGCCCGCACCGACGAGCGCCGCTGGGCGCTCGGCGTGCTGAACACCGCCCTCGGCGGCGGCATGTCCTCCCGGCTCTTCCAGGAGGTCCGGGAGAAGCGCGGCCTCGCCTACAGCGTGTACTCGTACACCTCGGCCTTCGCCGACACCGGACTCTTCGGCGTGTACGCGGGCTGCCGGCCCAACCAGGTCCACGACGTGCTCCGCATCTGCCGCGACGAGCTCGACAAGGTCGCGACCGACGGGCTCGGCGACGACGAGATCAGGCGGGCCATCGGCCAGCTGTCCGGCTCCACCGTCCTCGGCCTGGAGGACACCGGCGCCATGATGAACCGGATCGGCAAGAGCGAGCTGTGCTGGGGCGACCAGATGTCGGTCGACGACATGCTGGCCCGGATCGCCGCGGTGACCCCGGACGACGTCCGCTCGGTCGCACAGGATGTACTGGCCCAGCGCCCCTCGCTCGCGGTGATCGGTCCGCTGAAGGAGAAGCAGGCCGCCCGTCTCGACGAAGCGGTCGCCTAGTTCCGTACGTGAGTAAGGAAGCAACATGAGCAAGCTGCGCGTGGCAGTCCTCGGCGCCAAGGGCCGCATCGGCGCCGAGGCGGTCAAGGCGGTCGAGGCCGCCGACGACATGGAGCTGGTGGCCGCCCTCGGCCGCGGCGACAAGCTGGAGACGCTGGCCGAGGCCGGCGCCCAGGTCGCGGTCGAGCTGACCACCCCGGCGTCGGTGATGGGGAACCTGGACTTCCTCATCCGCCACGGCATCCACGGAGTGGTCGGCACCACCGGCTGGACCGAGGACCGCCTCGCCCAGCTGAACACCTGGCTCGCCGGCTCCCCGGAGACCGGTGTGCTCATCGCCCCGAACTTCTCCATCGGCGCCGTCCTCACCATGAAGTTCGCCGCCCAGGCCGCCCGCTACTTCGAGTCCGTCGAGGTCGTCGAGCTGCACCACCCCAACAAGGTCGACGCCCCCTCCGGTACGGCGACCCGCACGGCGCAGCTCATCGCGGCGGCCCGCGCCGAGGCCGGCCTCGGCGCGCAGCCCGACGCCACCGCCACGGCCCTCGACGGGGCCCGCGGCGCGGACGTCGACGGCGTCCCGGTGCACGCCGTCCGCCTGCGCGGACTGCTGGCCCACCAGGAGGTGCTCCTCGGCGGTGAGGGCGAGACCCTGACCATCCGTCACGACTCCCTGCACCACAGCAGCTTCATGCCGGGCATCCTGCTCGGCGCGCGCCGCGTGACGCAGACCCCGGGCCTCACCTTCGGCCTGGAACACTTCCTCGACCTGGGCTGAGTTCACGATGCGCGCGAAGATCACGTACTTCCTCACGGCCGCCGTCCTGGTCGTCTACTTCGTCCTGGTCGGCAGCCGGGGCCTGATGCTGATCGGGCACGGCACCTGGCTCACCGTCACCTTCGGTGTGGCCGTGCTGATCCTGCCCGTCATCGGTGTCTGGTTCCTCTGGAAGAACACGCAGTTCGTCACCCGGGCCAACCAGCTCGCCGGCGAGCTGGAGGCCGAGGGCGGACTGCCCGTCGACGAGCTGGAGCGGGACACGTACGGGCGGATCCTGCGGGATTCCGCCGACGAGGTCTTCGCGCGCCGCAAGGCCGAGACCGAGGACGCGCCGGGGGACTGGCGCAGCTGGTTCCGGCTCGCCGTCGCCTACCACGACGCCCGGGACACCCCGCGGGCGCGCAAGGCCATGCAGCGGGCGATCGCCCTGCACGACAAGAAGCCCGTACAGGTCTGACACCTGTACGGGCTTCCCGGGCGCGCGCCGCGGCGGATCAGGCGGCCACGGGCCGGTACTCGTCGGCCCAGGCACCCACCGTGTCGACCGCCCGGTCGAAGGCCTCGGCCCGCGACAGGAAGTCGGCGTTGTGGTCGGTGAGCAGCACCGGCACCGCGAACTGCGCTCCGCCGTGCCCGGACATCGTCAGCGCCTGCCCCTGCACGGTCCTCGGCAGTCCGAGCCAGCGAACCGGCTGCTGCACCGTACGGAGCTCGGCGATCTCGCTCCACTTGACCGTGCGGGTCACGAGGAACCCCACCCGGCGCAGCCCCGCACGGCTCACCCACACGCCCACGCGCAGCGTCTGCACCGCCGATGCGACGACCACGAGGGCGGCCGCCAGGCACACACCGGCTCCGCCCCACGCACCCGCGAACGCGATGATCATCGTGGCGAGCAGCATGAAGGCGGACAGCAGGAGCAGCAGCGCGGAGATGGCCACGCGCCAGGGGCCTGGCCGGTAGGGCCGGCGCCAGCGGTCGTGGTCGGCATGGGCCAGGACCTCGTCGCCGTCGTCATCCGCATCGGATACGCCGTCGGCCGTCAGGAAGGGCAGGGGCACGGCTGGACCTCACTCACATGCACGTTCGGTTGGGCTGTGCCCGTGAGGCTACCGCCCCTGGGACGCCTCCGACTGCTGCGACTTCTCCGGTGCCTTGCTCGGCTGCAGTGCGGGCATACCGAAGAGCAGTGAGCCGGCGAGCCCCGCAACCACGGTCAGTCCGACCAGACTACGGGCGGCCATCTGGGTCCGGCTCAGACGCTCGCGCGGCGGCGGAGTGACGTTGCTTCGGAAACGGTCGGCCTCGGAGACGAAAGCGAACGGGACGGCTTCACGCCGGAGGAACATCAGAGCGAATCTCCTCGGGATGGAAGGGGTGTGCGGTCTCCTGGTAGGACGAACGAGCCGGCCAATCGGTGCCGGATTTCGGGACATTCACCAGATTTCATGGCTGTGCGTCAGCTGTGGGGGGTCCCCCGTGCGCGTGCGTGTGCGCGAGGACCCGCGGGGGGCGCCGTAGAGTGGGCGCGCCCCAGGAACGCACGTTTGGAAGGACCCCCCGGTGAGCGAGACCGCCGCTTCAGATCTGAAACCCAGCTTCCGCAGTGACGTGACGGTGGAGCTGGTGAAGCACTCCGCCGCCGACTCGGACGTGCTGTGGGCCGCGCGCGTCTCCACCGCCGGCGAGCAGTCCCTGGAGGAGCTGCAGAAGGACCCGGAGCGCTCCAAGGGCCTGATCAACTACCTGATGCGGGACCGCCACGGCAGCCCCTTCGAGCACAACTCGATGACCTTCTTCATCAGCGCCCCGATCTTCGTCTTCCGCGAGTTCATGCGCCACCGCGTGGGCTGGTCGTACAACGAGGAATCGGGCCGCTACCGGGAGCTCGAGCCGGTCTTCTACGTCCCGGACGCGGAGCGCAAGCTGGTCCAGGAGGGCCGCCCGGGCAAGTACGTCTTCGTCGAGGGCACCCGGGCGCAGCAGGAGCTGACCGGCCGCGTCATGGAGGACTCCTACGTGCGGGCCTACGAGGCCTACCAGGAGATGCTCGCCGCGGGCGTGGCCCGGGAGGTTGCCCGTTCGGTCCTGCCGGTGGGTCTTTTCTCCTCGATGTACGCCACCTGCAACGCGCGCTCGCTCATGCACTTCCTCGGCCTGCGCACGCAGCACGAGCTCGCGACCGTGCCGTCCTTCCCGCAGCGGGAGATCGAGATGGTCGGCGAGAAGATGGAGCAGCACTGGGCGAAGCTCATGCCCCTCACGTACGCGGCCTACAACGGCAACGGGCGCGTTGCCCCGTAAGGCCTGTTGCTCCTGCGGCGTACAGATGTGCTGCGTCAAGTCCTAAGTGTCCGTATTGCGACGTTTCGTAAACTTCATCTAGGCTGATCAAACGGACCCGGCACTGCTTGAACCCCCGAGCAGGCAGTGCCGGCGTCCAACACCTCCGCCCGGCCGCCGCCGGGCGGCACACCCCGTTGACGTCCCCCGAGGGGACACCGCGAGCATGGCAGCGAGTAGCGTGTTACCCATGGCTCCGATCTCGACTCCGCAGACCCCCTTCGGGCGGGTCCTCACCGCCATGATCACGCCGTTCACGGCGGATGGCGCACTCGACCTCGACGGCGCGCAGCAGCTCGCCGTCCACCTGGTGGACGCAGGCAACGACGGCCTGATCATCAACGGCACCACCGGTGAGTCGCCGACCACCACCGACGCGGAGAAAAACGACCTCGTACGAGCCGTCCTCGAAGCCGTCGGAGACCGCGCCCACGTGGTCGCCGGCATCGGTACCAACGACACCCGCCACACCCTGGAACTGGCCCGTCAGGCCGAGCGCACCGGCGCCCACGGCCTGCTCGCCGTCACCCCGTACTACAGCAAGCCGCCGCAGGAGGGCCTCTACCGGCACTTCACGGCCATCGCCGACGCCACCGAGCTGCCGGTCATGCTCTACGACATCCCCGGCCGCAGTGGTGTCCCGATCGAGACGGAAACTCTCGTACGGCTGGCCGAGCACCCCCGTATCGTTGCCAACAAGGACGCCAAGGGCGACCTCGGCCGCGCCGGCTGGGCCATCGCCCGGAGCGGCCTGGCCTGGTACTCGGGCGACGACATGCTGAACCTGCCGCTCCTGTCGGTCGGCGCGGTCGGCTTCGTCTCGGTGGTCGGCCACGTGGTCACCCCCGAGCTGCGCGCCATGCTGGAGGCCCACCTGGGCGGAGACGTCCAGAAGGCCGCCGAGATCCACCAGAAGCTGCTCCCCGTCTTCACCGGCATGTTCCGCACCCAGGGCGTGATGACGACCAAGGGCGCGCTGAACCTGCAGGGCCTGCCCGCGGGCCCGCTCCGGCTCCCGCTGATCGAACTGACCGCCGAAGAGACTGCGCAGCTCAAGATCGATCTTGCCGCCGGCGGGGTACAGCTCTGACAACAGACTTCACAACTGAACAAGCAAGACGAACAAATCAGAACAGAACAGACAACAGCAAGTGCACGAATGACATGCGCGCCACGTGCCTTCCGGGTACGTGGCGTGCGTGGTGAGGAGACACTTTTGAGCCATCCGCATCCGGAACTCGGTCCGCCGCCGAAGCTGCCCAAGGGCGGCCTGAGAGTCACCCCCCTGGGTGGTCTCGGCGAGATCGGCCGCAACATGACCGTCTTCGAGTTCGACGGTCGCCTGCTGATCGTCGACTGCGGCGTCCTCTTCCCCGAAGAGGAGCAGCCGGGCATCGACCTGATCCTGCCGGACTTCTCGTCCATCAGGGACCGCCTCGACGACATCGAGGGCATCGTCCTCACGCACGGTCACGAGGACCACATCGGCGCCGTCCCCTACCTCCTCCGGGAGAAGCCGGACATCCCGCTGATCGGCTCCAAGCTGACGCTGGCCCTCATCGAGGCGAAGCTCCAGGAGCACCGCATCCGCCCCTACACCCTCGAGGTGAAGGAAGGCGAGCGCGAGGCCCTCGGCCCCTTCGACTGCGAGTTCATCGCGGTCAACCACTCCATCCCCGACGCCCTGGCCGTCGCGATCCGGACCCCCGCGGGCCTGGTCGTCGCCACCGGCGACTTCAAGATGGACCAGCTCCCGCTGGACAAGCGCCTCACCGACCTGCACGCCTTCGCGCGCCTGAGCGAAGAGGGCATCGACCTCCTCCTCTCGGACTCGACGAACGCCGAGGTCCCGGGCTTCGTCCCGCCCGAGCGCGAGATCTCCAACGTCCTGCGCACGGTCTTCGCGAACGCCCACAACCGGATCATCGTGGCCAGCTTCGCCAGCCACGTGCACCGCATCCAGCAGATCCTCGACGCCGCCCACGAGTACGGCCGCCGGGTCGCCTTCGTCGGCCGCTCGATGGTCCGCAACATGGGCATCGCCCGCGACCTCGGCTACCTGAGGGTCCCGGCCGGTCTCGTCGTGGACGTCAAGACCCTCGACGACCTGCCGGCCCACGAGGTCGTCCTGGTCTGCACGGGTTCCCAGGGCGAACCGATGGCGGCCCTGTCCCGCATGGCCAACCGCGACCACCAGATCCGGATCGTCCCCGGCGACACCGTGATCCTGGCGTCGTCCCTGATCCCGGGCAACGAGAACGCGGTCTACCGCGTGATCAACGGCCTGACCCGCTGGGGCGCCAACGTCGTGCACAAGGGCAACGCCAAGGTGCACGTCTCGGGCCACGCCTCGGCCGGCGAGCTGCTGTACTTCTACAACATCTGCAAGCCGCGGAACCTGATGCCGGTCCACGGCGAATGGCGCCACCTGCGCGCCAACGCCGAGCTCGGTGCCATGACGGGCGTCCCGAAGGACCGCATCGTCATCGCCGAGGACGGCGTGGTCGTCGACCTGATCGACGGCAAGGCCCGGATCTCCGGCAAGGTCCAGGCCGGCTACGTCTACGTGGACGGCCTCTCGGTCGGCGACGTCACGGAAGTCCACCTCAAGGACCGCAAGATCCTCGGTGACGAGGGCATCATCTCGGTCTACGTCGTGGTCGACAGCAGCACCGGCAAGGTCGTCAGCGGCCCGAACATCCAGGCCCGCGGCTCCGGCATCGACGACTCGGCCTTCGGGACGGTCATCCCGAAGATCGAGGAGGCCATCGCCCGCGCCGCGGCCGACGGCGTCGCCGAGCCGCACCAGATCCAGCAGCTGATCCGCCGGACGACGGGCAAGTGGGTCTCGGACGGCTACCGCCGCCGCCCGATGATCCTCCCGGTCGTCGTCGAGGTCTGAGCCTCGCCGTAACGCCGGATGGGGAGCGGGGCAACCGGATTTGCATCCGGGGGCCCCGCTCCAGTACGTTTACGTCTCCACCTCGCGCTACCCCCGGGCACACACGTGTGTCCGGACGGTTCGCGCGAGCGGGTGTGAATCCGGACCAGGGAGACCTGATAAAGTCCGATCCGCCCGAAAGGGAAAGCCTCTCCGAAGGCCATCGGAATTCGAATCCAGCCGGAAACGGCCCGGAAAGAATCTGATAGAGTCGGAATCGCCGGAAAGGGAAAGCGCGAAAGCAGCTGGAACTGGAAAGCACCGAGGAAGTCGGGCCCGAAAGAGTCTGATAGAGTCGGAAACGCAAGAACACAGCAAGAACACAGAACGAAAGCCCGGAGGAAAGCCCGCGAGGGTGAGTACAAAGGAAGCGTCCGTTCCTTGAGAACTCAACAGCGTGCCAAAAATCAACGCCAGAAGTTGATACCCCGTCCACTTCGGTGGATGAGGTTCCTTTGA
>NZ_JBVJFB010000002.1:1377826-1395135 GCF_055588065.1 Streptomyces sp. NPDC046308 | reverse complement strand
CCAGATGTGGAAGCCCGGTAACGGGTGAAGCTGACTGGTACTAATAGGCCGAGGGCTTGTCCTCAGTTGCTCGCGTCCACTGTGTTAGTTCTGAAATAACGAACAGCTGTGTCCATGCCAGCGTTCAAATTTCATAGTGTTTCGGTGGTCATAGCGTTAGGGAAACGCCCGGTTACATTCCGAACCCGGAAGCTAAGCCTTTCAGCGCCGATGGTACTGCAGGGGGGACCCTGTGGGAGAGTAGGACGCCGCCGAACAATCATTGTGAAAAGCCCCGTACCGGGTATCCGGTACGGGGCTTTTTGCGTTTACGGCCCCTACCATCCGGCGGGGTAGCTCTTGAGGCTTGAGGTGTCGAACGTCCAGCGGCCGGCGGTGACGGTGTCGCCGAATGCGTAGGGGACCTTCTTGCGGTAGCGGATGCCGTCAGGCCCTTCCGAGGGGTCGCTGTGCACCGTGACGGTCTTCTTGTCCTTGCGGGGGTCCACGACGACATAGAGCGGCACCCCCATCCGCGGGTAGTCGTGCAGCTTGTCGCGGATATCGGTGAGGGAGTTCGTGCGGGAGACGACCTCCACCACCATCATGACGTCACGGGAGTTGACCACCTTCGCCGTGTCGTCCGTGTCCTCCTCCGCGATGACCATGAGGTCGGGGACCTTGGTGAGACCCGTTCGGGGATCGCCCATGTTCGTGTCGTTGAGGGCCATCACCCCGGGCGTCTGGGCCTCGATCTGACGGCGCAGCCGGACCACGTTCAGCCCGTGAGGTGCCGTGGGGCTCACCATCGTGAGGAAGATCTGACCGTCGGTGGTCTGCACCTTCCACTGGTCTTCCTGGCGCTCGGCCAGCTCCGCGAGCACCTCCGCGAAGTCGTGCATGCGGCGCAGCTGCTCGGGGGTGAAGTCGGCCATGTGTCTCCTGGTGGGTGCCGAACCAGCGTGTCCAGTTCGGTGAGGCGGTTCCGTGAATCTTCTGCCGTTCGTCCGTTCACCAGCCCCGGGTTGCCGGGGACCTGAGCTGACGGATCGTAGGGTTGGGGTATGGGCTATGACCTCGTCATCTTCGACAACGACGGCGTGCTGGTGGACAGTGAGCCGCTCGCCAACAGCGTCCTCGCCGGGTACCTGACCGAGCTGGGGCACACGACCACGTACGAGGACTCGCTCCGCGACTACATGGGGGCGGCCGTGCACCGGGTGCACGACCTCGTCCAGGAGCGGACCGGGGCGCGGCTGCCCGCGGACTTCGACGCGACGCTGGCCGCGCGGACCATCGCCGCGTTCGAGCGGGAGCTGAAGCCGGTCGCCGGCATCGAGGACGTGCTCGGGGCGCTGACCGCGAGCGGGGTCGGGTACTGCCTCGCCTCCTCCGGGAGCCACGAGCGGATCAGGGCCGGGCACCTGGCGGCGGGGATCGACGGATGGTTCGAGGAGGAGTGGATCTTCAGCTCCGATGACGTGGGCCAGGGCAAGCCGGCACCCGACCTGTTCCTGCACGCCGCCCGGCAGATGGGCGTCGAGCCCGCGCGGTGCGTCGTCATCGAGGACAGCCCCCGCGGGATCCAGGCCGCCGTCGCCGCCGGCATGGACGTGTACGCGTACACCGCGATGCTGCCCGCCGAGCAGCTGCCCGGGGCCACCGGGTACTTCGGGGACATGATGCGGGTCCCGCTGCTCCTGCAACTGCCCGTGTGATCGCTCTACCCACGGGTAGCCCCGGGGCCTACGCTGACGCGCCATGACGGATGATGTGCGGCTGCGGCGCGGCCGCGGCGCCCTGGGGTTCAGTTTCTTCGCGCAGGGCGTGGCCTTCGCGCTGCTCGTGACCCGGATCCCGGCCATCCAGGACCGGTACGGGATATCCGACGGGCTGCTGCCCGCCTTCCTCGCGGCCGTGCCGATCCTCGCCGGGGTGTCGAGCGTGGCCACCGAGCACCTGGTGAAGCGGGTGGCGCCCAGCGTCGTCCTGCGGTGGGCGCAGCCGCTCGTGCTGCTGTCCCTGCTGGGCGTCGGGACCGGCGGCCAGATGTGGCACGTGGCGGTGGCCCTGGGGGCGTTCGGGCTGTCGGTGGGTGCGCTGGACGCCTCGATGAACATGCTCGGGGTCAGCCTCCAGCGCGCGTACGGGCGGAGCATCATGCTCGGCTTCCACGCCGCGTACAGCCTGGGCGGGATCCTGGGCGCGTCGGCGGCGTGGGCCGGGGCGCACTGGCACCTGAGCCTGTTCACCGGCTATCTGCCGGCCGTGGTCGTGCTGGTGCCGCTCGTGGTGGTGCTGAGCCGGCGCTACGTGGACGGTACGGGCCCCGGCGAGGTGCAGGAGAAGGGGCTGGGCAGCGGCGGGTTCACGCTGCTGCTGCCCCTGTGCCTGGTGATGGCGTGCGCGTACATCGGGGACTCGACGGTGGCGAACTGGAGTGCCAAGTACCTCCAGGACGTGCTCGGGAGCTCGGAGCAGATGGCGACCGTCCCCTACAACGTCTACATGGTGACCACCCTCGTCGGGCGGGCCGTCGGGGACCTGGGCGTGCGCCGCTTCGGGGCCGCGGCCGTGGTGCGGGCCGGGACGCTGGTCGCCGCGGCCGGCTTCGCCGTCGTCGCGGCCGCGCCGGGGGCGTGGGTGGGGATGCTCGGCTTCACCCTGCTGGGGATCGGGCTGTGCGTGATCGTGCCGCAGACCTTCGCCGCGGCGGGGCGGTTGTTCCCGGGGGCGTCCGACACGGCCGTCGCGCGGCTCAACATCTTCAACTACGTCGGCTTCCTGATCGGGTCGCCGCTCGTCGGGGCGGTCGGCGACGCCTGGAGCTACCGGGGCGCGATGCTGGTGCCGATGGCGTTGGTGCTGGTGACCTTGCTGCACGCCCGCTCGTTCGGCTCCGACAAGGCCCGATACGGTGTCCGGCATGAGCGGCGAGCCGGTGACCGGGCTGTTGATGTGGGACGAGGCGGTAACGAGGTATGACTTCGGACCGAGCCATCCGATGGACCCGGTGCGCCTGGCGCTGACCATGGGCCTGGTGCGCGCCTTCGGGCTGGACCGGGAGATGGAGGTACGGGCGGCCCCCGTGGCCGGTGACTCGACGCTGCGGCTGGTTCACCGGGAGGACTACGTCGCCGCGGTGCGCGAGGTGTCGGGGGACCCGGGGCTCGCGGACGGGTCGTACGGGCTGGGGACGGTCGACGATCCGGCCTTCCACGGCATGCACGAGGCGTCGGCGCTGATCGCCGGGCAGTCGGTGGCGGGCGCGGAGGCGCTGTGGCGCGGGGAGGCGGAGCACGCGGTGAACTTCGCGGGCGGGCTGCACCACGCCATGCCGGGCGGGGCGGCCGGCTTCTGCGTGTACAACGACGCGTCGCTGGCGATCGCGCGGCTGCTGGAGCTGGGGGCCGAGCGCGTCGCGTACGTGGATGTGGACGTGCATCACGGGGACGGCGTGCAGACGGCCTTCTGGGACGACCCGCGGGTGCTGACGATCTCGATGCACGAGCATCCGCGCACGCTGTTCCCGCAGACCGGCTGGCCGCAGGAGACCGGGGGGCCGGCGGCCGAGGGGTCGGCGGTGAACATCGCGCTGCCCGCCGGGACGGGGGACGAGGGGTGGCTGCGGGCCTTCCACGCGGTCGTGCCGGAGCTGCTGGCGGACTTCCGGCCGCAGGTGCTGGTGACCCAGCACGGGGCCGATACGCACTTCGAGGACCCCCTCGCGCACCTGGCGGTGTCCCTGGACGCCCAGCGGGCCGTCCAGGAGTCCTGTCACCGGCTCGCGCACGAGTACGCGGACGGCAGGTGGCTGGCGCTGGGCGGCGGCGGGTACGCGGTGGTGGACGTGGTGCCGAGGTCGTGGACGCACCTGGTGGCGATCGCCGCGCACCGGCCGGTGGACCCGGCGGCGGCGGTTCCCGCGTCGTGGCGGGACGAGGTGTACGCGCGGACGCGGCAGTTGGCTCCGGCCCGGATGACGGACGGGCGGACGCCTTCCTGGCGGGACTGGGACGCGGGCTACGACCCGGCGGACCGTACGGATCAGGCCGTTCTCGCGACGCGTCGGGCGGTCTTCCCGCTGCGCGGAATGCTGACCTGACCCCCTCTTGGTGACCTTGATGCATCGTTACGCCAACTGTGGGGCTGTTCGCCGGAATTGATGACCCGCCAGATGCGTTGGGGGCAGCATCGGAGGGTGTTGAGCACCGGCGCGCTGCGTGCGCATCTGCTGGCCGCCCGGTTGGCCGGGCCCGTCGCCACCTCCCGGGAGGAGAGCCTGCGCAGTTACCGGCTGTTCGCGGCGCGTGATCCGCGGGTGCTGCTGGGGCTGGAGCCGGAGTGGGGCTGGGGCGAGGGTGACTTGCTGAGGCTGATGGCGGACAAGTGCGGTGTCTCGGCTGACCCCGCGCACGTCAGCGGGCCGGACGTGATCGACCCGGAGCGGACGGTGGCCGCGCTGGAGGCCTTCGCGGGGCGGCTGCGGGAGGCGGCGCGGGCGCGGTCGCCGGTGCTGTTCGGGACCGGTCATCCGCACCGGCTCCTGGGCTTCTACGCCGGTTTGGCGGAGGCGATGTCGGCGGCGGGATGTGTTGTCCTCACCCCTGCGCAGGGGGTGAGTGTCGACATGACGACCCGGTTCGGCGTACGCACGTACCGCATCGAATACGTACGGGGGGTCGCGCTGGTGCGGGAACCCGGCGCGCGGGTGCCGGGGAGTGCGACGGGCGTGCACACCCATTCGCCGCTGCCGGTTCGGGTGGCTCTGGGGGCCTTGGCGGAGGCCGGCGGGCCGTTGCCGGAGCTGGTCGTGGGGGACCACGGGTGGGTCTGCGGCGCAGGTCAGCTCGGTGTGCGGGCGATCGGGCTGGCGGACACGGATGATCCCGCGCTGTTCGTGGGGGAGGCCGAGGGGCGGGTGTCTGTGGCCGTTCCACTTGATGACGCGGTGCGAGCGGATTACTACCGACCGCTTACGCGCTACGTTCTCGGGAGGGCGAGCCTGACGGCCCGGCAGGAGTGGCCGTAGCTCCTCTTCCCCACTCGTATCACGCGCCCCTACTCTGGGGAGTGAGCGTGCGACGACGAGGAGTAACCGGAGGGGAAGCCGGTGCCCGTCATGCGCGGAAGGTCAAGGTGTGTCATGGCTGCTGGCGAGAGGCCTCTCAGTGAGGTTCAGTTCCTGACCGTGGCGGAGGTTGCCTCGGTGATGCGAGTGTCGAAGATGACCGTGTACCGGCTGGTGCACAACGGTCATCTGCCCGCAATCCGGGTGGGCCGGTCCTTCCGGGTCCCCGAGAACGCGGTCCACGAGTACCTCCGAGAGTCCTATGTGGGGGTGGAGTCGGCCTGAGACTGACCCCGGCGCGCCCTCGGATTACAAGCTCAGAGCTCGGGACGGTAGGCTAGGCCGACGTAGGTCGTGTGGGCCCCGACGCCCCGCACCGAATGAAGAGAAGTGAGCGAGGGTAGTCGTGGGCTCTGTTATCAAGAAGCGGCGCAAGCGGATGGCTAAGAAGAAGCACCGCAAGCTGCTCAAGCGCACCCGCGTCCAGCGCCGTAACAAGAAGTAAACGGCAGCTGTACGTGTTCTCCGCAGCCCCTCCACCATCCTGGTGGAGGGGCTGCGGTGCAGCCGGGGGACTTCTTCTAGGGAGGCGCTGAGCTCGTGGGGAAGGTCGTACTCGTCACCGGGGCAGCCCGGCAGCTGGGCGGCCGCTTCGTGCGCCGGATCCAGCGTGACCCGGACGTCGAGCGGGTGATCGCGGTGGACGCGGTGACACCGCCGCACCGGCTCGGATCGGCTGAGTTCGTCCGTACGGACATCAGACAGTCGGCGATCGCCCGCGTGCTCGCCGAGCACGCCGTGGACACGGTGGTCCACCTGGCGGTCACCGGGAGCGCCGCGGGCGCGGGCGGCGCGCGCAGCGCCGTCAAGGAAACGAACGTTATCGGGACCATGCAGCTCCTCGGGGCCTGCCAGAAGTCGCCGACGGTGCGACGGCTCGTGGTGAAGTCCAGTACCAGCGTGTACGGGGGCACCTCCAGGGACCCGGCCGTCTTCACCGAGACCACCGAACCGAAATCGCTGCCGTCGGGCGGCTTCGCCAAGGACGCCGCCGAGGTCGAGGGGTACGTACGCGGCTTCGCGCGCAGGCGGCCCGACGTCGCGGTGTGCGTACTGCGGTTCGCGAACATCCTGGGGCCCTTCGCGGACTCGGCGCTCGCCGAGTACTTCTCGATCCCGGTGATGCCGACCGTGCTGGGCTACGACCCGCGGCTGCAGTTCGTGCACGAGGACGACGTCCTCGAAGTGCTGGGACTGGCGGCGCGGGAGCCCAGACGCGGAACGCTGAACAGCGGGACCTTCAACATCGCGGGTGACGGCGTGCTGCTGCTGTCGCAGTGCTCGCGGCGGCTGGGGCGGCCCACGGTGCCGCTGCTGCTGCCCGCGTTGACGTGGGTGGGTTCCGCGTTGCGGGCGGTCGGGGTCACCGAGTTCTCGGCGGAGCAGATGCAGCTGCTCACGCACGGCCGGGTCGTGGAGACCTCGCAGATGCGGGAGGTCCTCGGTTTCGAGCCGCTCTACACGACGGCGGAGACCTTCTCGGACTTCGCGCGGAGCCGGGGGAGCGGGCTGCTGCCGCCGGAGCGGGTCGGGCGGGCCGTCGACCGGATGGCGGCCATGCTGGGGGCAGACGGGCTTGATGTCGATGCCGACGCGGTTGAAGGAGCGAAGCGATAGTGGCGGACGCCAAGGTCATTCCGTTCGACGAGGACCGGCCGCGCCGGCGGATCCCCCGCCGGGTGCGGGCGGTGTCCGCTCCCGAGCCGCTGGAGCCGCCGCAGGCCCCCGAGCCGGCGCCGGAGCCGGCTCCGGCGGCGTCCGGTGACGGTTGGGACCGGCGGATCGCGGGCGGACTGGCGTTCCTGCGGCGGCGGGTCACCGGGGACTACGAGGTCGACGAGTTCGGCTACGACAAGGAACTGACGGACCAGGTCCTGATGTCCCTGATGCGGCCGCTCTACGACAAGTACTTCCGCGTCGAGGTCAGGGGCATCGAGAACATCCCGGCCGAGGGCGGCGCGCTGATCGTGGCCAACCACTCCGGTACGCTGCCGCTGGACGGGCTGATGCTCCAGGTCGCCGTGCACGACCGCCACCCGGCACAGCGCCACCTGCGGCTGCTGGCGGCGGACCTGGTGTTCATGCTGCCCGTGGTCAACGAGCTGGCCCGCAAGGCGGGGCACACCCTGGCGTGCGCGGAGGACGCGCAACGGCTGCTGGAGGCCGGGGAGCTGGTCGGGGTGATGCCGGAGGGCTTCAAGGGGATAGGGAAACCGTTCGGGGACCGGTACAAGCTGCAGCGCTTCGGCCGGGGCGGGTTCGTGTCGACGGCGCTGCGGGCGGGGACGCCGATCGTGCCGTGCTCGATCGTGGGGGCGGAGGAGATCTACCCGATGGTCGGCAACGCGAAGACGCTGGCCCGGCTGCTGGGGATCCCGTACTTCCCGATCACGCCGACGTTTCCGTGGCTGGGGCCGTTGGGCGTCGTGCCGTTGCCGACGAAGTGGACGATCCAGTTCGGCGAGCCGATTCCCACCTCGGGGTATGCGGCCGAGGCGGCGGAGGACCCGATGCTGATGTTCAACCTGACGGATCAGGTGCGGGAGCAGATCCAGCACACGCTGTACAAGCTGCTCGTGCAGCGGCGGTCCGTGTTCTTCTGACCGGTGTTCCTCTGACCCGTGTTCTTCTGACCCACCGGCGAAGGAGCGAGGGCGGGGCTGCCTGAGCAGCCCCGCCCTCGTCCTACTCCTACTCCTACTCCGCGTCCTCCGCGCCCAGGCCCAGGCCCGGGAGGATGCCCGGGAGGAGGGGCGGGAGGGTGATGTCCGGGCGCGCCTGCTCCGGGGTGCCCGAGGGGGGCGGGGCCGATTCCCCCGCGGGCGGGTTGAGCAGGTCGCCCGTACCGCCCAGGAGGCCGCCGGCCGGCGGCCGGGTGCTGCCCGAGGGGGACGGCGCGGGGCTGCCCGAGGGCGTGCTCGCGGCCGGGGCCGACGGGTGCGCTCCGCTGGGGGCGCCCGGCTTGGTGGAGGCGCTGCCGGGCGTGCCGGTGCCGCGGGTCTGCTCCGGTGGCTTGGGGAGCAGGCTCTGGAGCGGCGCCACGTCTTCGTCTATGGCCTGGAAGACCGACTCCACCTCACCGCCCACGTCCGTGAGCTGGGCCGGGAGTCTCTCGCGGAGCTTGCCCCAGACGTCCCGGTGGGAGCGGGAGAACGACGACAGCTTCTGGATCGGGCCGAGCGAGCCGTCCCGTTCGTACGCTGCCTGGAGGAGCCGGTGGCCCTCCTCCGCGTCGTGCTTCACGCCCGCCAGGGCCCGGCGGATCGCGCCCAGGGACTCGTGGTCCAGGTCGCCCAGCCGGCCCCGTTCCATCAGCCTGCGGGCTTCCGACAGACGGTTCGAGGCCTGGTCGAGGTAGAGCTCGCCCCGGTCCGCGTCGTCGTCGGCCATCCCCAGCTTCAGGTCCTCCATGCCCCGCTTCACGGGGTAGAGGTGGTCACCGGGCAGGGCGTCGGAACTGGCAGCGGCCACTCCGCTGAAGGCCCCCGCGGCCACACCCACGGTGAGGCCTCCCGCTGCGATGCCCTTGGACCAGCGGGAGCGGGGCCGCAATTTCCGGAGCGGGGTCGCCCGGTGGGCGCCGCGGCCGGTCCGCTGTTCGGGCACCAGAGGGTCCGAGGCGGCACCGCCCCCGGCCCTCTCTTCCAACACCATGGCCTCCATGGCTGCAACGAGCTGGGCTCGCTGCACCACCTTGACCTCGGGGTCCAGCACCGGGCGCGGCATTCTTTCGCCGAGCACGCTCGCCAGGGCCAACAACCGGTCGTGGTCGGCAGGTTCGGCAGGTGCCTCGGACTGCTCGGCCGCCGGGTCCGGTTCCGAAAGGTCGGACGGGGTCCGATCCTCCAGGGCCTGGGCGAAGGCGTTCGCCCGCCGGTGCGGAGTCACGTTCGCGATCACTGGCGGCACCTCCTCTCGTCATGACGATCGACTCCCCAAGGTGTCCGGAAGGTTGCCTTCCTTGAGCACATCCACACTTTCGAGTGAGCGGCTTCGGGCAGGGCGTGTCCACAGGGGGTCTGCATTCCGCACAACGAGCGTCGCGGCACTTGGGTTACGGACGAAGGATGATCGGACCACAGCGTCATCGAGGGGTCACCGGATGTATGTGAGGTTGTGTTGATTTATGAGGGGGTCAGCGGGCGTCGTCCGGGAGGAGGCGGGCCAGCGTGCGGACCGCCCGGTACTGGAGCGTCTTGATCGCTCCTTCGTTCTTTCCCATGACCCGGGCCGTCTCGGCGACCGAGAGGCCCTGCAGGAAGCGCAGGGTCACGCACTCCTGCTGCTGCGGATTGAGCTTCCGTACGGCCTCCAGCAGGGCCGCGTTGGAAAGGGACTCCAGGACGGAGTCCTCGGGGCTGCGCTCGACCTCGTTGGCGTCGAGCATCTCGCCGGTGGTGACCTCCAGCCGGAACCGGCTGGACTTGAAGTGGTCCGCCACCAGGTTCCGGGCGATCGTCACGAGCCAGGCGCCGAAATCGCGGCCCTGCCAGGTGAAGGTGGAGATCCGGCGCAGCGCGCGCAGGAAGGTCTCGCTGGTGAGGTCCTCCGCGGTCGCCTTCCCCCCGACCCGGTAGTAGATGTAGCGGTAGACCGTGTCGCTGTACTGGTCGTAGAGGCGGCCGAAGGCGTCGGCCTCGCCCGCCTGGGCGCGTTCGACCAGGTCCATCATGCGGGCCTGGTCGCTGTCCGCCGTGGGGCGGCGGGGGGTGGCCTGGGTGCTCGTGCCGGCTGCGCCGTTCGAGCCCCCGGCCGCGCGCCCTCGTCTGCCCACCGTCGCTCCGCCGTCGGTCAGGGCGTAGCAAGGACCGGCCGGGCCGATACCGGCGGGGACCGCGGCGGCGAAGGCGGGGACGGCGTACGCGGTGGGGACGAAGCCGCGCAGGTGGTCGAGGACCGTTGCGCGCAGCTGAGCCAGGCCCGAGGCGTCAACCCCGACAGGTGGGTACACGGGACTCCCAGAGGCAGAGCTTCCATCACGTGCAGTGCGGAACCGTTCACCCGTCGTGGCGACAGATGGGCGGTGGCATGCGTTTGAGGAGAATAACGCTTCGTACAGGCAGTGCTACACCCAGTTGCTCAAATCACCGGTTCCGACACTTCTGTTGCGTGTCGAGGGCATATTCAGTCGCTGTTGGTGATCGATTCTTGATCGCTTGGGCACGCGGAATGGACGCTTCCAAGAGGGCTCACGACCGAGTCCGGCAGGCCGGAGTGGCATGTCCCCTCCGGGGGTAGAGCCGGGGGAATGCCTCGGGGCCGGTGGGCGGGGAGCGTGCGGGAGGGCGGCGGGGCGCCCGCGGGGCGCCGCCCGCCTGGCGTGCGAGGGCTCCGGTGCTGGCGGCAGCCGGAATGCCGGGCCGGCCGTTGTTACTTGCGGCGGCGGTGCAGGGCGATGGCGGCCGCGGCGCCGCCCGCGATGGCGCCGACGCCGGCGGCCGCCGGGACACCGACCTTCACGGCCTTGCGGCCGGTCCGATAGTCGCGCAGCCGCCAGTCGTTGGTCCGGGCATGCTTGCGCAGTTTTGTGTCCGGATTGATCGCGTACGGATGTCCGACCAGCGACAGCATCGGGATGTCGTTGTGCGAATCGCTGTACGCGGCGCAGCGCGCGAGGTCCAGGCCCTCGGCGGCGGCCAGGGCGCGGACTGCCTCGGCCTTGGCGGGGCCGTGCAGCGGCTCGCCGACCAGGCGGCCGGTGTAGACCCCGTCGATGGACTCGGCGACGGTGCCCAGGGCGCCGGTCAGGCCCAGCCTGCGGGCGATGATCGTGGCCGTCTCCACCGGGGCCGCGGTGACCAGCCACACCTTCTGGCCGGCGTCGAGGTGGGCCTGGGCCAGGGCGCGGGTGCCCGGCCAGATCCGCTCGGCCATGTACTCGTCGTAGATCTCCTCGCCGATGGCCATCAGCTCGGAGACCTTGTGGCCCTTGACGATGGACAGGGCGCTGTCGCGGGCGTCCTGCATGTGCTCGGGGTCCTCGACCCCGGCGAGCCGGAACCAGGCCTGCTGCCAGGCGAAGCGGGCGAGTTCGCGGCGCCGGAAGAACTCGCGCTTGTAGAGGCCGCGGCCGAAGTGGAAGATCGCGGCGCCCTGCATGACGGTGTTGTCGAGGTCGAAGAAGGCGGCGGCGAGGTCGTCGCCGGCGACCGGGAACTCGGGCTCGGCCGGCGGCTCTTCCCGGGGCGCCTCGATCTGAGGGGCGCCGGCTCCGGCTTCGGCCAGCGCGGTCTTGCGGGCGGCCTCCGCCGAGGCCTCGCCTGCAAGCACGCTCCGCGCGGTCGCGGAGCGTCTACGAGGGGTGAGCCATCCCAGAGCGGCCATGCGGCGAGCATAGCCACTGTGTTCGGAACTTCCCGAACCGATGGGAAACGGAGGCGTTAACACTTCGGGAGAATGGGGCCATGAGCCCTTTGTTGCACCGCAAGGAAAAGAAGCGTCCCGGCGAGCGGATGGTGACGCTGATCGGGAAGCCCGGATGTCACCTGTGCGACGAGGCCGAGGAGGTGGTCGCGAGGGTCTGCGCCGAGACCGGAGCGCAGTGGGAGAAGAAGGACATCTCGCAGGACGAGGAGTTGTACCGGCTGCACTGGGAGCAGATCCCGGTGGTGCTCGTCGACGGCGAACAGCACACCTTCTGGAGGGTGAACCCGGACCGGCTCCGGCGGGCGTTGGGGGCTTGACCCCTTTGCCGGTTACCATCATGGGCGATTTGTGGGGTCTCGGGGGCGTATCTGTGAGGAGTGTGCACGGTTTTGCCCCCTTTGGGATTTGAACGGGTTCGGCGTGCCGCCGGTTCCGGGTTTGCGTGCCGAAGTCGCGTGACCCCGGTCACTTTGCTCGGACAAACCGGACACAATCTTTGTGCACGCGTTCACAAAGGCATAGCCTGCTGTCGACGGGGCGGTCTTGGGACAAGTGACCGCCTGCAGCCCCGCTCATCCCGCAGGAGCATCGTGGCAACTGGCCGAACTCACCGACCGGCGACCCGCAGCCGAGGTATTCCCGAGGCCACTGTCGCCCGGCTTCCGCTGTACTTGCGTGCCCTCACCGCGCTCTCCGAGCGATCGGTGCCCACGGTGTCCTCCGAGGAGCTCGCGGCCGCCGCCGGAGTCAACTCCGCGAAGCTGCGCAAGGACTTCTCGTACCTCGGTTCCTACGGCACCCGCGGCGTCGGCTACGACGTGGAATACCTCGTCTACCAGATCTCCCGCGAGCTCGGCCTGACCCAGGACTGGCCGGTCGTCATCGTCGGCATCGGCAACCTCGGCGCCGCCCTCGCCAACTACGGCGGCTTCTCCGCGCGCGGCTTCCGCGTCGCGGCCCTCATCGACGCCGATCCGGCGATGGCCGGCAAGCCGGTCGCCGGCATGGCCGTGCAGCACACCGACGACCTCGAGAAGATCATCGAGGAGAACGGCGTCTCGATCGGAGTCATCGCGACGCCGGCCGGTGCGGCCCAGCAGGTCAGCGAGCGGCTGATCGCGGCCGGAGTCACCTCCATCCTGAACTTCGCCCCGACCGTGCTGTCCGTGCCCGACGGCGTGGACGTGCGCAAGGTCGACCTCTCCATCGAGCTCCAGATCCTGGCGTTCCACGAGCAGCGCAAGGCCGGCGAGGAAGCGGCCGCCGCCGCTGCCGCCGGCGGCTCCTCCGTGGGCGGCGCCGCCCCCGCCGCGGCCGTCGTGCCGCCGGCCGGGCGCGCGGCCGCCGAGGCGCGCAAGGGCAACCCCGAGGGTGACCACCCGGCGGTGATGCCGGCATGAGTCTGCTCGTCGTAGGGCTGAGCCACCGCAGCGCACCCGTCAGCGTCCTGGAGCGGGCCTCGCTGCCCGCGGACGCCAAGACCAAGCTGCTGCACGACACCCTCGCCGCGGAACCCGCGACGGAGGCGGCGGTGCTCGCCACGTGCAACCGGATCGAGCTGTACGCGGACGTGGACAAGTTCCACGCGGGTGTGGCCGAGCTGTCCACGCTGCTGGCCCAGCACAGCGGGGTGGCTCTGGAAGAGCTCACTCCGTACCTGTACGTGCACTACGAGGACCGGGCGGTGCACCACCTGTTCTCGGTGGCGTGCGGCCTGGACTCGATGGTCGTGGGCGAGGGGCAGATCCTCGGCCAGATCAAGGACGCGCTGGCGCTGGGGCAGGAGCTCCACACCGCCGGCCGGCTGATCAACGACCTGTTCCAGCAGGCGCTGCGGGTCGGCAAGCGGGCGCACTCGGAGACCGGGATCGACCGCGCGGGCCAGTCGCTGGTGACCTTCGGGCTGGAGCAGCTGGCGGTCGGCACGCCGGTGGCCGAATGGGCCCGGGGCAAGCGGGCCCTGGTCATAGGCGCCGGGTCGATGTCCTCGCTGGCGGCCGCGACGCTGGCGCGGGTCGGCGTCGCCGAGATCGTGGTGGCGAACCGGACCGCCGATCGGGCGGAGCGGCTTGCGGAGATTCTGGTTGCCTCAGGCACGGGTGTGCGGGCTTCGGCCGTGCCGATGGCTCAGGTCGCCGATGAGCTGACACGAGTCGACGTGGTGGTGTCCTGCACCGGGGCCACCGGGCTCGTGCTGACCGCCGATGACGTGCTCGCCGCCGTGTCCTGGGGCGCTGCCCCAGACCCCGCGCCTCAAACGCCGGCGGGGCTGGATGTGCCGGCGGGGCTGGTTGTGCCGGCCGGGCTGGATGCGGCCGTCGTCGCGCGGCTCGTCGCCGCTGCGCGCGATGGCGGGCGGCTGGCCGATGCCGGGGCGGCTCGGACGATCAGTGCTGCCGCCGAGGCCGACGGGTGTCCGGTGGGGCCCGACGGGCGGGCCGCGCTGACCGGGGTCGACGCGAACTCCCTCGAACTGCACGGGACCTGGGCCGACCAGGGCGAGGCCGCCGCGCAGCGGCAGCCCCGCAGGGGTCCCCGCAGCCAGGTCGACGCGGCGCCCGTACGGCTGGCCCTGCTGGACCTGGCCATGCCGCGCGACATCGACGCCGCAGTGCACCGGATCCCCGGGGTGCGGCTCGTCGACATCGAAAGCCTGGCCGAGGCGTCGGCCGACGCCCCGATGGCGGCCGACGTCGATGCCGTACGCGGCATAGTCGCCGAGGAAGTGGCCGCCTTCGGCGCCGCACAGCGGGCCGCGCACATCACGCCCACCGTGGTCGCCCTGCGGGCCATGGCGGCCGAGGTCGTGGCCATGGAAGTGGCGCGGCTCGACGGGCGGCTCCCGGACTTGGACGAACGGCAGCGCGCCGAGGTCACCCAGACCGTGCGCCGCGTCGTCGACAAGCTCCTCCACGCGCCGACCGTGCGCGTCAAGCAGCTCGCCAGCGAGCCCGGCGGCGCCGGGTACGCGGAGGCGCTGCGCGAACTCTTCGACCTCGACCCTCAGACGGTTGCTTCCGTCAGCCGGGCGGACGCGGCCGATCCGATGAACGACGACGACCCAGGACGGGCATCATGAACACACGTCCCGACCAGCCGCTGCGGCTCGGTACGCGGCGGAGCAAGCTGGCCATGTCCCAGTCGGGGCACGTCGCCGACGCGGTACGGGCGATCACCGGCCGGGCCGTCGAGCTCGTGGAGATCACGACCTACGGCGACGTCTCGCGCGAGCACCTCGCGCAGATCGGCGGCACGGGCGTGTTCGTCACCGCCCTGCGCGACGCGCTGCTGCGCGGTGAGGTCGACTTCGCCGTGCACTCGCTGAAGGACCTGCCGACCGCGCAGCCCGACGACCTCGTGATCGCGGCCATGCCGCTGCGCGAGGACCCGCGGGACGCGCTCGTCGCGCGCGACGGCCTGACCTTCGAGCAGCTGCCCGACGGTGCCCGCATCGGCACCGGGTCGCCGCGGCGCACGGCCCAGCTCAACCACCTGGCGCTGTCGCTCGGCAAGCGGATCGAGACGGTGCCCATCCGCGGCAACGTCGACACCCGGATCGGCTTCGTCCGCGACGGCGAGCTCGACGCCGTCGTGCTCGCGGCCGCCGGCCTCAACCGGATCGGTCGCGGTGACGAGGCGACCGACCTGCTCTCCGTCGACAGCGTCCTGCCGGCCCCCGGCCAGGGCGCCCTGGCCGTGGAGTGCCTCGCGTCCGATACGGACCTCATCGCCGCGCTCGGCGAACTCGACGACCCGCACACCCGGGCCGCCGTGACCGCCGAGCGTTCTCTGCTCGCCGCCCTGGAGGCCGGCTGCAGCGCACCCGTGGGCGCGTTCGCCGATCTTCTGGCCGACGGACGGATTGTCAATGAAATGCGCCTGCGCGGCGTCGTCGGAACCCTCGACGGCTCGACGCTGGTTCAGCTGTCCACCACCGGTCCCGTGCCCCAGTCGTACGACGAGGCCATGGCTCTCGGCCGCGAACTCGCGGACGAGATGCTGGCCAAGGGCGCGGCCGGTCTGATGGGGGAGCGATCGCTTTGAACCCCTCAATTCCGACCACCTCCGCCTATCCGGCCGTCGCCGCCCACGGACGCGTCACCTTCCTCGGTGCCGGCCCCGGCGACCCGGGTCTGCTGACGCTGCGCGCCGTCGAGGCGCTCGCCGCCGCGGACGTACTGATCGCGGAGCCCGAGGTGCTCGAGGTCGTACGGACGCATGCGCGCGCGAACGTCGACACGCCGCAGCTGACGATCGCTGACGAAGTGTCAGCAGCCGCCGGGGTCCCGGTGATCCGGGACGCGGCCAATCTTGTCATGGAGGCCGCACGCTCCGGCAGGCGGGTCGTACGTGCCGTCACGGGCGACCCCGGGCTCGACGGCAACGCGGCCGAGGAGATGCTCGTCTGCGCCACCGCCGGCATCCCCTTCGAGGTGGTGCCCGGAGTCGCGACCGCGGTCGGCGTGCCCGCGTACGCCGGTGTCCCGCTGCGCGACAAGCAGGGCGCGGACGTCCGCTTCGTCGACGCGAAAACTGCCTCGGCGCGCTGCTGGAGCGAGGTCGGTGCGAGCGACGGGATCCTCGTCGTCTCCGCGACGCTGGAGACCGTGTCGGCGGCCGCCGCCGAGCTGGTGAGCGCCGGGCGCAAGCCCGACACCCCGCTGACGGTGACCGTCGCGGGCACCACGACGCGGCAGCGGACCTGGTGCGCGACGCTGGGCACGATCGCCCAGGTGTTCAAGCAGGGCAAGGTGCTCCCGTCCCCCGAGGGCGCCCGTTCCGTCATAGCCGTGGTCGGTGAGCACAGCGCCGCCGCGCGGCGCGAGGACCTGGCCTGGTTCGAGTCGAAGCCGCTGTTCGGCTGGCGGGTCCTCGTACCGCGCACCAAGGAGCAGGCCGCCTCGCTCTCCGACCAACTGCGTTCGTACGGCGCGGTGCCGCACGAGGTGCCGACCATCGCCGTGGAGCCGCCGCGCACCCCGCAGCAGATGGAGCGCGCGGTGAAGGGCCTGGTGACGGGCCGCTACGAGTGGATCGCCTTCACCTCGGTCAACGCCGTGAAGGCCGTCCGGGAGAAGTTCGAGGAGTACGGGCTCGACGCGCGCGCCTTCGCGGGCATCAAGGTCGCCGCGGTGGGCGAGCAGACCGCGGCCGCGCTGGTGGAGTTCGGCGTGAAGCCGGACCTGGTGCCGAGCGGTGAGCAGTCCGCGGCCGGGCTGCTGGAGGACTGGCCGCCGTACGACCCGGTCTTCGACCCGATCGACCGCGTGTTCCTGCCGCGGGCCGACATCGCGACCGAGACGCTGGTCGCCGGGCTGATCGAGCTCGGGTGGGAGGTCGACGACGTCACGGCCTACCGGACCGTGCGGGCGTCGCCGCCGCCGGCGGACACGCGCGAGGCGATCAAGGGCGGCGGGTTCGACGCCGTGCTCTTCACGTCGTCGAGCACCGTGCGCAACCTGGTGGGCATCGCCGGCAAGCCGCACAACGTGACCGTCATCGCCTGTATCGGGCCGGCGACGGCCAAGACGGCGGAGGAGCACGGGCTGCGCGTGGACGTGCTGTCCCCGGAGCCGTCGGTGTCGAAGCTGGCGGAGGCGCTGGCCGAGTACGGTGCGGCGCGCCGCGAGGCGGCCAAGGAGGCCGGCGAGACGGTGTTCCGGCCGAGCGAGCGCCGGCCGGGGGCGCGGAGGCGTCGTACCACCTAGCGGTGGGCTGAGCGGTGAGGGGGCGGGGGGGGGGGGGGGGGGGGGGGGGGGGGGCTGGGGGGGGGGGGTGGGGAGGGGGGGGGGGGGGGGGGGGGGGGGGGGGGGGGGGGGGGGGGGGGGGGGGC
>NZ_JBVJFB010000002.1:1110508-1377820 GCF_055588065.1 Streptomyces sp. NPDC046308 | reverse complement strand
GCGCCCCCCCCCCCCCCCCCCCCCCCCCCCCCCCCCCCCCCCCCCCCCCCCCCCTCCCACCCCCCCCCCCCCCCCCCCCCCCCCCCCCCTCCCCCTCCCCCTCCCCCCCCCCCCCCCCCCCCCCCCCCCCCCCCCGCCCCCGTTCCGCCGGGTGCCCTGCCGGGCGGGCGGGCGGGCGTGCGGCCGGGTGGCCGGGGGGCTGCCCTGCCGGGTGGGGTGGGGGCGGTTCCGGCGGGGCCGGGTGCGCGCCGGGGCGTCTCCTCGGGCGCCGAACGTGGCGGGGTGTCGGAGAACTGGGCGGAAGTGCGTTCGGCGCCCTGCGGGGATCGCCCCGGCACACACCCGACCCCGCCGAGACCGGCCGGGCGCGGGCCGCTTCGGGTGCTCCCGCCTGGGCGCTTTGCCACGATCGCCCCGGCTGCCGGCGGGGATCGCCCGGCACGCACCCGACCTCGGCGGAAGCGCCCGAGGGGGGGGCGGGCGGGCCGCTTTGGCTGCTCGCGCCTCGGCGCCCTGGGGCCCGGGCGCGTCGGAGTCGACCTGGGGGGTGGGGGTGGTCGGGTGGCCCCTACGCTTGGTGCGACTGCTGTCGATGCTCGAAGAGGCGACTGAAGATGAGCACGTACGGATCCTTCCCCGGCTCGCGGCCCCGCCGGCTGCGCACCACCCCGGCGATGCGGCGGATGGTCGCGGAGAACCGGCTGCACCCGTCGGACCTGATCCTCCCCGCGTTCGTACGGGAGGGCATCAGCGAGCCCCTGGCGATCTCGGCGATGCCCGGTGTCGTCCAGCACACGCGGGACACGCTGCGGAAGGCCGCCGTGGAGGCGGTCGAGGCGGGGGTCGCGGGGATCATGCTGTTCGGCGTCCCGGCCGACGAGAACAAGGACGCGCTGGGCACGGCGGGCACGGAGCCGGACGGGATCCTGCAGGTCGCGATCCGCGACGTGAAGGCCGAGGTCGGGGACGACCTGGTGATCATGTCGGACCTGTGCCTGGACGAGTACACCGACCACGGGCACTGCGGCGTGCTGGACGAGCACGGGCGGGTGGACAACGACGCGACGCTGGAGCGGTACGCCGAGATGGCGCAGGTCCAGGCCGACGCGGGCGTCCACGTGGTGGGCCCGAGCGGGATGATGGACGGCCAGGTCGGGGTCATCCGCGACGCGCTGGACGAGACCGGGCACGAGGACGTGTCCATCCTCGCGTACACGGCGAAGTACTCGTCGGCCTTCTACGGCCCCTTCCGGGAGGCCGTCGCCTCCTCGCTCCAGGGTGACCGCAAGACGTACCAGCAGGACCCGGCGAACGCCCGGGAGTCCCTGCGGGAGCTGGCCCTCGACCTGGAGGAGGGCGCGGACATGGTCATGGTCAAGCCGGCCGGCCCCTACCTCGACATCCTGTACCGGGTCGCGCAGGCGGTCGACGTCCCGGTGGCGGCGTACCAGATCAGCGGCGAGTTCGCGATGATCGAGGCGGCCGCGGAGAAGGGCTGGATCGAGCGGGACCGGGCCATCCTGGAGACCCTGCTGGGCATCAAGCGGGCGGGCGCCGACACGATCCTGACCTACTGGGCGACCGAGGTCGCCGGCTGGCTGCGCAACGCCTGACCCGCTCTACGGCCAGTCGACGAGGCCGTTGAAGACGACGAAGTCGAGGACGACCGCCGCCGGGGCGATGACGGCCAGCCACACCCTGGCGGCGGCGTGGCGCCGCTGCCAGGGCAGGGCCCATGCGGCGAGCAACAGGACCAGGACCGCGGCCAGGCCGGATCCGAACACGGGGAAGGCGATGCCGTACGAGGCGTCGAACCGGTCGCTCGCCGCCTCACCGCAGGAGTCGCACGCCATCGGCGACAGTCCGACGAAGAAGAACGCGGCCGCCGCGAGCGGCAGCGTGAGCAGGGTGGAGACGAGCGGCGCGACGAACGCACGGGGGTGGCGGGCGGTGTCCGGGGTCATGGATCCAGTGAACTCCTTGCGAAGACATGGAACATGAGTGCGCATACTCAGGTGACCTCGGTGCTCCACCTGCGAAAATCCTGAGTGTACGTACGTAGTTGGCGTGGCAGCGCCGAAGAGGGGGTGGACATGACGGACGGCGATCTGAGGGTCTCGAAGGACGGCCTCACCAAACTCGCGGACGACCTCGACGAGATGCAGGGTCATCTGGAGCGTCAGATCCGGAACATGGACCGCGTGGTCGACAGCATCGCGGCGGGCTGGCAAGGGCCCACGGCAACGGCGTACCGCGCCCTGCACCGGGGGGCCGCCGAGGACGCGGTCCGGATCCGGCAGGTGCTCGCCCTCCTCGAACGGGCGACCAGGGCTTCGCGTGACGGGTTCACGGCCCAGGAGCTGGAGGTCCTGGCCGCGTTCAGACGCGTCCAGAGCCAGGAGGACGTGACCGCGTCCGCCGCGGAGCTGACCGTGCCGGACCAGCCGGCCGCCCCGCACAGCCGTCTGCAGGACATCTGAGAGCAGCGAGGGACCGCACCACCATGTCGGACGACGACCGGATAACTGTCGATTTCGCCACCCTGCAGCGCCTGTCGGGGGATCTGGAGGACATCCTCAAGGACCTCAACGAGAAGCTGGAGCTGCTGTACGAGCGCTCCAAGAAGGCCGTTCTGAGCTGGGACGGCGAGGCCCGGCAGGCCTTCATCGACGAGCTGGACAAGTGGGACCGCTCGGCCCAGGACCTCAAGGCCGCGCAGGCCTGGCTGCACGAGGTCGTGGTCAAGGGTCACCTCAACTACGCCGCGGCGAACAGGTCCGTGCTCCAGGGCTGGGGAGGCGGCGCCTGATGGCCGGACCCACTCCGGGCCCCACCCCGGCGCAGCCGCCCGCCGCCGCCGGCGGCGGCAACATCGACGTCAAGCCGTCGAGCCTGTGGACCGTCTCCGGACGGGTCGCCAGTCAGCAGGACCCCATGATGCGCGGTGGGAACACGCTCGTGCAGGAGCTGCAGAAGTACCCGGACGCCGGCGGGGCGGGCACCGAGGCCGAGAAGTTCGCGGCGGCCTACAAGAAGATAGGCAACCGCTGGCTGGAGGTGCTGGGCAAGAGCGTGGTCAGCATCGGCGGTGTCGCCGTCGGCTTCACGGAGACCGCCAACGCCTACACCAAGGCCGATGCGGCGGCCCACCCCAAGCCCGGGCAGGCCCCGGAGCAGCGCCCGCTCCCCACGGTCATCGACAAGGACCCCAAGTTCGCCAGCGTTCCCGACATCAAGTGGGGTGACGACGACGGCGGTGACGACCTGATCCGCGGCGCGATGGAGGGCATACCGGAGATCGTCCGGGACGTCCTGCAGCCCGTCGCGAAGCACGTCTTCCGTGTCGGCAAGGTGGCGGACGTGCACCCCTTCCCGCAGCAGCACTACCTCAACTCGCACTGCCACAGCTGGATGAACGCCTCGGTCGTCCCGAGCAACACGGCGGCCGAGCTGACGATGATCATTGGCACGATCACCAACCACCAGAAGGCGGACTGGGAAGCGGCCATGCGGACGTTCTGCAGTGCGCTGTGGGGCGCGACGGACTGGGGGCAGTCCGGTCCGGCCCGGCACGGCTACCAGTGGGCGCATACCGCCGGTCCGCACGGGGCGAAGGCGCCCACGGGCAGTCAGCCGGTGATGAGCGTCCTGAACGACGTGGCGATCAAGATCAGCGACTGTCTGCGGGAGTACGCGGAAGCCGCCGTCGAGCTGAACCACGACGTCTTCGAAGAGCTCAAGCGGGCCATGAAGCAGGCTGCCATGAGCATCATCGAGGACTTGGAGAAGGCCAAGGAGAAGCCCAGCGTCAAGAGCATCGTCGGCGCGGTCACCAGCGTGGCCAGCGGGGTCGGCGGGGCCGCCGGGCTCCTGCTGAAGTTCGACGTCAACACGGTCCTGAAGCTGGACAAGGCCAAGCTCAACCGGATCGTGGACAAGTACACGGGCATCGTGGACGGCCTCACGACACGCATGAACGAGCTTGAGGGCGTCCTGGACGAAGCGCACCGGAGCGCCCCGAAGTTCGAGGCCGGCGTCGCCCGCGCCCACGGCTTCGGCGCCCGCTCGCTCAACGACTTCAAGCACGAGCAGCAGTGGACCGTCCCGGGGGCGAACGGCAACATGGCCTTCGACCTCGCGGCCAACGAGTACCTCGGCGGCGGCCACACCTTGGACAAGCACGTGGGCAAGACCGACGAGCAGCTGGCGCAGCGCCTGCGCGACCAGTCCCAGCCGGCCGCCACGTGGCCCGAGAACAGCAGGCCCACCATCGGCGGTTCGTCGAGCTTCAAGACGATGGCGGACGCGCAGCGGCTCACCGAGCAGAACATGCGGCTGACGCAGTCCGAGATCGACGCCTGGCTCGCCTCCAACCCGCAGGACGGCCAGAACAAGGCCTTCGTGAGCAAGACGCCCAACGGCGAGGCCAGCGGCAGCTACGTGTCCAAGCAGCCCACGCCCAACCAGGACGGGTCCCCCGGCACGATCCCGGGGACGGGCTACAAGGACCACGGCCTCAATGCGAAGGCGATCGACGTCCAGTACGTCAAGACCGTGCTCAAGTACGATTCCAGCCTCGATCCGCCGTACATCATCTACACGTCGATGCCCGCGCCCCGCCCGACCCCGTAGGGACCCTGATGAACGCCCCCGACAGCACCACCTGGGAAGCGGCGGTCCGGGACCTCTACGAGGACGGGTTCGCGTTCGTCGCCACCGGTCCGCGCGAGCGCGAGGACTGGCGGGCCGACGTGCTCGCCGTGATGGAACGGGCCGTCCCCGATCCGCGCGGATGGGCGGGGATCGACCCGATCGCGCACGAACGCACTGCGGAGCACCCCGCCGTCCCGTTCTGCCGCCCGGCCTTCAGGGACGATCCGCCCCGCCCGCTCACCCCGGCCGACATCGGGGAACGGACGCACGAGATCGACCGTGCGAGCGCCGAGAACCTCCTCCTCGCGCTCACCGACGGCGGCTGCACCCTGCGGAACCTCGAAAGGTTCACCGAGAGCTTCGACGAGCTGCAGAACATGGCCCGCACCATCCTCGCCCGCTACGGGGACACATTCACCGGCTACACCAACGTCACCGTCGGCGCGCGCAAGGACGACACGCTGGACTTTGGAGCGTCCCACTGGGGCTACACCCCGATGACCTACTACGTGGAGGACGCCGGCCTGGTCATCGTCTCCGACACCGAGGTCGGGCTGTTCTGGACATTCGACTGCTGAGCCCTAGAGAGGAAACCGTGCCGACGCAATCCACCGACGCCGCCACCTGGGACGCCGCGCTGCTGCGGCTCCTGGAGGACGTCTTCACCTTCGCCAGGAGCGGCCCCCGGTCGCACGAGGACTGGGCCGAGGACGTCCTCGCCGTCATGGAGCGGTCCGTCGCCGATCCGCGGGGCTGGTCCGCCCTGGATCCGGAGACGTTCGAGGAGGGACGGGAGGCCGGCTTCCCCTCCTACCCGTTCCGTGCGATGTCCGCCGAGGACCTGCGCGCGGGGCTCCGGCCGATCACGGCCGGCGCCGCCGTCGACCTGCTCGCCTCGTTCGCGCAGGAGTGGTTCTTCGAGGGCTTCCCGGTCCGGTCCCGGGAGGACCGGGACGCGGTGCTCGCGGACGCCCGGACCGTGCTTGACCGGTTCGGCGCCGATGCGGCGTTCTGGACCTCCTCCGACCTCGCCCGCGGCTGCGACGCTCCCGACTTCCTGGCACGGGACCTCGAAGGCGGGCACCCCTTCACCGACTACATGATGGACCTCGGCCTGATCGCGGTGTCGGCGGACGAGGTCGGCGTCTTCTGGTCGTTCAACGCGAATTGAGACAATGATCCGATGCTGACCCGATCCTCCACCTACCCCGACCGGGAGGCCGCGCAGTGGGCCACCCAGCAGGTGGTGACCGCCAACGAGCAGGTCATCCACCGCTGGCTCGCCCAGGGGACGCGGGCGCGCCTCACCCTCGAGGCCGCCTGGCCGTCCCGTGAGGAGCCCGTCGGCCGGGTGCAGCTGGAGGCGATGCTGCTCGCCGGCCAGGGACCCGTCGACGTCCGCGCCGCCCGCGTCGTCCTGCGCCGTGAGCCCGCCAGCCCGTACGGATTCGTCGTCCTGACGACCGTCCCGTTCTACCCGTAGAGGCGACCGACCGTGTCCATGAAGCCCCTCGAACACGACCGGCGCTACGGCGAGCTCGACCAGGTGCTGCGCGCCTACCTCGGCCAGCCCGCCGACGACACGGCGGAGCAGCGCAGCCGTGCGCTGGACGCCTACCTGCGCCACACCTGGCACACCCGCCCCTGGGCCATCGCGGAGGCCGAGCGCCAGCTGCGCGAGTACGGCAGCAACCCTCCGGGGCGCCTGCGGATCGACCTCGGCGAGTTCTACGCCGTCCCCGACGTCGGGATCCCGCAGTCCGCGATCGGCGACTGGCTGTTCGTGCTCGCCGACCACCTCAAGCAGAGCATCGAGGACGGCGAGGTGCCGCCCCCGGCGAACCCGCAGACCCACTGGGAGTGGCACGCACGCTTCCCGGAGACCGCGCAGCTGCTGGGCGGCTGGTTCTCGCAGGACATCGTCGACGAGTTCCCCGACCACGAGGCCGCGGTCGCGGACTACGCCGCCACCACCGACCCGCAGATCGTCGCTCGCCTCGTCGGCGAGCTCCACGAACTGATCGCGCTCCCGATGGACGAGGGCGACTACGCCCTGGCCGCCGCGGAGCTCGGCATGGAGGTCAACCCGCCCGAGCCGTTCTCGTACGGGGCGTGGTTCCGGACGGTGGCGGCGGCCCTGACCGCCGGCTGACGGCCGGGGGCCGGCGGGCTCCCGGCTCGCGCCGGCCCTGCCGCGGGCGCACCCTGGAGGGAAGGGTGACCCCCTGGAGGTGATGCACCATGGCCACGCTCGTCGGGTGGCATGTGGAGCTCGAATTCACCGAGGAGGGCCACCGCACCAGTGCGGCGGCCCTGGTCAGACTCGGGGACGGCTCCGAGATCAAGGCGCGGGGCTACGCCCTGCGTCACCCCTCCGACCCGGAGCAGCTGAGGGTCGGGGAAGAGATCGCGGGTGCTCGCGCGCTCATGGATCTCGCGTCGCAGATGCTGCAGAAGGCCCACGCCGAGATCGACGAGGCGACGGGCCGGCATTCCTACCCGCTCAACAGCTGAGCGGGTACGCGCCGTCGGCGTGCCGAGGGGCTTCTCCGGGTGAGGAGCCCCTCAGCGCGTCCTGCCGCGGAACAGGACCGCCGACAGGACCACGGCCGCGGCCGTGATGCCCGCGCACCAGGTCAGGGCCACCCAGGGCGCGTCCCCGGCGGGCTGTGCCAGGAGCAGGGCGCGCAGGGATTCGATCACGGGGGTCAGCGGCTGGTGGTCGGCGAAGCCGTGCAGCCAGCCGGGCATGGTGTCGATGGGGACGAAGGCGCTGGACGGGTACGGCAGGAACATCATCAGGAAGGTGAAGCCGCCCGCCGCCTCCGGGGACTTGGCGAGCAGGCCCAGTGCGGCGGCCAGCCAGGAGATCGCCGTGATGTACGCCAGCAGCAGGCCGGCCGCGGCGAGGAAGGCGGCCGGGCCCGCCTGGGGCCGGAAGCCGATCGCGAGGGCCACGGCGAGGACCAGGGTGGTGGAGAGCAGGTTGCGCAGGACCGAGGCCGTGACGTGTCCGGCGAGGATCGGGACGCCGCCGATGTCGAGGGAGCGGAAGCGGTCGATGACGCCGTTCGTCATGTCCTCGGCGACGCTGACGGCGGTGCTCGCCGCGCCGAAGCCCGCGCAGAGCAGCATGGCGCCGGGGACCACGTACGTCACGTACGTCGTGCCGGTGTCGATGGCCCCGCCGAAGAAGTAGACGAAGATCAGCATCAGCATGACGGGCAGCATCAGGGCGGCGATCAGCGCGTCGGGCCGGCGGCTGCTGATGCGCAGGCTGCGGCCGGCCAGGGCGAGGGCGCTCACGGGCACGGCGGTCATCGGTCGGCTCCCGTCAGGGTGAGGAACACGTCGTCGAGGGTGGCGCTGCGGACCGTGAAGCGGTCCACGGCGGTGCGGTCCGGGTCGAGTTCGTCGAGCAGGCTCCGGACGTGGGCGGCGGTGCCGTCGGTGGGCAGGCCGAGGGTGAGTGCGTCGGGGTCGAGGTGGACGGCGCGCGGGGCGAGGGCCTCGTAGGCGGCGCCGGTGGCGAGGGTCAGGTCCAGGCGGTGTCCGGCGACGCGCGCCTTCAGTTCGGCCGGGGTGCCCTCGGCGGCGATGCGGCCGCCGGAGAGGACGGCGACGCGGTCGGCGAGCCTGTCGGCCTCCTCCAGGTACTGGGTGGTCAGCAGCACGGTGGTGCCGTCGGCGCGCAGTTCCCGTACGAGGTCCCACAGGTCCTGGCGGCTGCGCGGGTCGAGGCCGTTGGTCGGCTCGTCGAGGAAGACGACCTCGGGGCGGGAGACGAGGCTCGCTGCGAGGTCGAGGCGCCTTCGCATGCCGCCCGAATACGTCTTCGCGGTGCGGCCGGCGGCCTCGGCGAGGCCGAAGCGGGCGAGCAGCTCGTCGGCGCGGGCGCGGGCCGTACGTGGGGAGAGCCCGGCGAGCCGGCCCATCATGCGCAGGGTCTCGCTGCCGGTCAGGAGCTCGTCGAGGGCGGCGAACTGGCCGGTGAGGGAGATCCGTTCGCGGACGCGGGCCCGTGCGGTGTCCGTGTCGTGTCCGGCGACGCGGACGGTCCCGGCGTCGGCGGCGGTGAGGGTGGCGAGGATCCGGACGGTGGTGGTCTTTCCGGCGCCGTTGGGCCCGAGGAGGGCGAGGACGCTGCCGCGCGGGACGGCGAGGTCGATGCCGTCGAGGACGCGGAGGTCGCCGTAGGCCTTGGTCAGACCGGTGGCGTGGATGCCGAGGTCGCCTGGGGCGTGCGTGGTCATGGGGATGTGCTCCCTTCCCGACTGCTTCTGCGTATGCCATACGCTCTTCTGCGTAAGTAATACACAGAACTAGGATGGGGGTCAATCGAGGAGCGGGCGGACATGGCGGACGAGGACTGCGGGACAGGGCTCCCGGCGAGCCTGGAAATGGCCTGGGGCCTACGCGAACGCCCCGCCAAGGGGCCGCGCCCCACGCTCACCCTGCCGAAGATCGTGGAGGCGGCGGTGGCGCTGGCCGCCGCCGAGGGAGTAGACGCCGTCTCCATGGGCCGCGTGGCCAAGGAACTGGGCGTCTCGACCATGTCCCTCTACCGGTACGTCGCCGCGAAGGAGGAGCTCTACGTCCTGATGGCGGACGCGGGCGTCGGCGCCCCGCCGCCGCTGCCGCCCGAGGCCGAGGGGTGGGGCTGGCGTGAGCTGCTGACGCACTGGGCGTACGCGCAGCGGGCCGTCCTGATGGCCAACTCCTGGATCCTGCGCATCCCGATCACCGCCGCGCCCGTCTCCCCGAACCAGCTCGCCTGGATGGACCGGGGCCTCGCCTCTATGGCCGGCACGGGCCTGAACGAGAGCGAGAAGCTGTCGACGATCATCCTCATCGGAGGCCTCGTACGGAACGAGGCCACGATGGCCGCCGACATGATGGACGCCATCGTGAAGTCCGGGGTCGCCCCGGAGCAGGCGCTCGGCCAGTACGTCCGCACGCTGCGGCTCATGACCGGACCGGACAGCCACCCCGCGGTGACGCGGCTGCTGGCCTCGGACGCGTTCGGCGGCTCCGGCGAGCCGGACTTCCAGTTCCGCTTCGGCCTGGACCGCATCCTGGACGGGCTGACTCCGCTGGCGGCGGCTCCGGGGCGGTCAGACGGGCGGCAGTAGATCACTCTCGCTGACGGTGTACGTCAGCGGAGGGTAGAGGAAGTCCGTTTCCTCGTTCTCGCGGCGCCGTAGGCGGTAGAACTCGCGCCTCTGCTCGTCGTCGGCCGCTGTGAGGCGCGCTCCCTGCGGGAGGTACGCGTGTCCGTCGCGAAACCGGACGAGGGTCTTCGACGTCCGGAACGTCACGCCCAACCACTGGTTGTCCGCCGCCGGGACGGGCGCGTCCAGCACGATCTTGTGCTTGAACCGCCGATTCGAGTCGACGGAGAACGCGACGACACTGTGGTGGGTGAGAGGGATCTCGAACGTGTCGACGCCGGACTCTTTCGACTCGAACATCAGCTTCCGCGGTGGACCCGCTTCGGGATGCCGGTAGCAGGAGAACACGGCGATGAAGGACTCGGCGGCCAGATCCAGAGCCTGGTCGGAATGGCCGCCCATGGTCCGGTAGGCATTGGTGTAGCTCTCGATGAGAGCGTTGTTGAAGCCGACCGGTATCGCCGCATGTTCCTGGATCTGCTGCGCCAGCCGCTCGTGCACCGTGCGGAAACGTTGCGCCGGGCTGCCGTATCGAGTGGTGGTCCGTACGAGAGGCACACCCCCCGACTCGTCGATCCTGGCGAGCACGGCACCTTGCCGGCCCTTTCCCACGTCTTCCAGACGAACCGAGGCGGACAGCTCCGCGAAGAGATCCGGTGCGGCCGGCAACGAGTACGAGATGATCTCGTCGGAGATCCTAGATCCGGGGGGCAACGTAGTCTCCCGTGTTCATGCTGAAGAGGAATGCGTCGCCGTAGTCGATGAAGGACGAGGTCCTGTTCTCCTCGGCGTACAGCCTGCGCAGCTCGTCCATGCCCTCCGGCGTGGGCGGCCCCAGCTTCACCAGGTCCCCGGCCGCTTTGAGGAACGTCTGGCCGTCCTTGTGAACGGCCTCGGCGCTCGAACAGCGCACCACGTACCCCAGGCGGGTCGGGAGGGTTTCGGCGTCCAGCGTCGAAGGCCGGATCTCGTGGGTGTACAGACGGTTGGTGGACAGCGGCATGAAGAACACGGAGCCGGGATAGAGCGTCAGGTCGAACTGCGGGGGGAGTTCTACCCCCTCGCCTTCCCCGATGGGCTCCTTGAGGCGGAAGCGGAGTCTGGTCAGCCCGCTGGCGCGCTTCACGCCGTAGTCGAAGGCGTCTTCGGCCAGCGGGCGCAGCTTTTCGAGCCCGTCGTAGAAGGTGCAGAAGGCCATGACGCCGTTGACGGGCATGTCCTTGGTCTTGTCGGCATGCGCCGAAATCCTGGCCTTGGACTGCTTGCGGTCGGCCGTGGCAAGGGTGTTGTGGTAGATCTGCGCGAGAACGTGGTTCAGCGGTGCGTGGCCCCGGAAGACGGTGGCGGCCTCGCGATTCAGCGCCTCGACGATGCGGGTGTCGGTCGCGCGGAAGCCCTCGGTCGGCCCCGAGAGGTTCGTGGAGCACCGCAGCAGGCGGAAATGCAGCTCGTCGCCGTTCTGCTCGACGGGCGTCAGATAGATGCCGCTGCGGTGGGCCGTTCCGGGCTTGGTGGACTCCGTCAGGGACTGGAAGGCGTGCTCCGCGCGGATCCGTCCGAAGTGATCGGCGTCGAGGTCGAAGAAGCGCCGGTAGTACACGCCTGCGCCGTGCACCCGGACGGGAACGCGGCCGACACCGACGGGGGCCCAGGGCGTGTCGGCGTAACCACGCGACAGCTCCCGGACGACGAACACCCGCCCAGCCGAGTCCAGTTGGCCGCTGTGGAGTGTGGCTACGTCGCCACACAGGTAGACGGTCTTGCGCGCAAGGTCGGGTGCACCGGAGGCGAGGTCCTGCGGCGTGATCACGGACCCGAAGAAGTCCCTGACCAGGTCGTGGTCGTGCAGCGTCGACGGCGCGACCAGTACGTTGCTCGCATCATCGATGCGGGCTTCCGTCATCGAGCCAGCCAGCCGGTGAGCGCCGCCCAGCTCGCCGGGGCGAGGCCCAGGACGGGGCCGTCCTGGACCTTCGAGTCCCGCACGTGCACCTGGCTCACGCCTTGGGCGACCTCTACGCACTGGTCGCCGTCGGGGCTGCTGTAGCTGGACTTGAACCACTTCAGTGTGGTGCTCATAGCTCTCCTAGCATGCGCTCCAGCAGGCCCTTTGTTTCAACAGGGTTGAGGGCCTGGGTTCGCAGCATGGCATACCGCTGCGCCAGGATGCTGACGTCGTCGGGGTCGGTGACGAGCTTGCTGCCACGCTGACCTTCGAAGTAGCCGCGGTGCACGTGTTCAGGTGTTTCCAGCATGGTGAATGAGCCGGAGAGGGCCGGATGGTACGTCTGGCCGAGCGGCAGAATCTGCATGGTGACGTGGGGAAGCTCCATGCAGGCCAGCAGGTTGCGCACCTGTTCGGCCCAGACCGCGTCGCCGCCGATCCTGTCGCGGAGTCCCGTTTCCGAGATCACGAAAGAGACGCTCGGCGGGTGTTGCTGATGCAGCATCTGCACCCGGGAGAGTCGTCGGACGATCAGCGCCTCGATCTCCTCTGGGAGGAAGGCCGGTACGCGGCAGCGGAATAGAGCCCGCATGTAGTTCTCGGTCTGGAGGACTCCCGGAATGACCATGCTCTCGTACCAGTTGAGGGCAACGGCCTGCTTCTCGAGATCCATGTACTCCTCCGACCAGGGAGGGCTCGCATCCCGCTCGGGCATCTCGAGCGCCGCCACGGTCAGCAGACCCGGCAGGCCCAGGTGCAGGTCCATCAGCTCCGCGACGGGAGGCATAAGAGTCCGCCGGCCCTGTTCGATGGAGGCGATGGTCTCCGCATCCAGCCGGACCAGCTCTCCGAGCTGTTTCTGGGTCAGGTTCTTGGCGATGCGGGCGGCGGCCACCTGCGCTCCGACCATCTTCATGGTCGTCGCGTTCGGCCGTGCTCGTTTCCTCGGTGGCATGACAGCGAACTCCCCACCCACGTGCGCGGAATACCCCGTGCGGACCCGTACTCATCAAGGAGTACGGGTCGGCGCTCAGCCACACGCTAGTCACGCAACGCGACGATCGTCCCGTGAATCCAACTATTCAGGCGGCGCTCATGCGCGAGCGTCTCTACCTGCGCTCACCCCGATCCGTCGCAGCTGCACGGCACTTCACACATGACACCTTGCGGGCGTGGGGGGCCACCGAACGTCTCGACGACATGTTGCTCTGCGTGAGCGAGCTGGCGACCAACGCGCTGCGGTACGGGGTCCCGCGCGGCCGCGGCTACCTGCTGCGCCTGTTCGGCATCGAGGACGGGACCGTCCGCATCGAGGTGCACGACACCGGGCCCGGGTTCTCCCGGATCACCGGGCGACCGCACGGGCACGGGCTGACGCTCGTCGCCGCGCTCTCCGACGACTGGGGAGCGCTGGCCCGGACGCCCGGGAAGGTCGTCTGGTGCGAGTTCCGCGGGGCTGCCTGCTAGCTTCGGATGCTCGGAAGACGCATCAAGGGGGGCCAGTGTCACGTCCGTTGCGGTGGGCTGTCGTCGTCGGGGGCACGGCGATCGTGTTCCTGCTCAGCTTCAGGCTGGGCCAGGCGGACCCCTTCGGCTGGTTGCCGGACAAGGACTCCGACAAGGTGGCGGCGGCCGCGGGCTTCGCCGGGGCCATGGCGGCGGCCTTCGGGCTCGCCGGGGCCTGGTGGGCGAGCAGCGGGCCGGGCGCCGCCGGCGTCGGGCAGCGCGTCGTACGGCAGCGGGCCCGAGCCTCGGGGACCGGTCAGATCAGCCAGTCCGGCGGAGGCTCGGCGCCGGACCTCGTGGACCAGTGGGCACGGGCCGACGGGGACTCCCGGGTGCGGCAGACCACCGACCCGACCCCCGGCACGGGCACGGGTACCACGGCCACCACGCCCACCACCCCCACCCCCTAGTGGGCAACGAGCAGTGGGCCCGCGCCGACGGGAACGCGCGGATCACCCAGGTCGCCGGCGACCACATCACCTACGCGCCCGGCGCCGGCCCCGCGCCCCGGGCGCTGCTCGGCCTGCCCGACGCACCCCCGGCCCTGGTCGGGCGCGACGGCCCGGTCAAGGAACTGGTGGGCCTGCTCGCGGAGGGCGGCCCGCCGGTCGTCGTGGTGGCCGGGCTGGCCGGCGTCGGCAAGAGCGCGCTGGCGGTGTCGACGGCCCACCGGGCGGTGGAGCTGGGCTGGTTCGGCGACCGCGTGTTCTTCCTGTCGCTGCGCGGCTACGCCCCCGACGGCGGGGTGAGCGGGTCGCAGGCGGTCCAGGAGGTGCTGCGCCACCTGGGCGTCCGTGACACGGACCTGCCGGAGTCGCCGGAGGGCCGGCTGGCGCTGTACCGGGCGAAGCTGGCGGCCTTCGCCCAGGCCGGGCAGCGGGTGCTGATCGTGGCCGACGACGCGGGTGCGGTCGGGCAGGTGCGCGACCTCGTACCGGCCGCCGACACGCACCGGCTCCTGGTGACCTCGCGGCACCGGCTCGTGGCGCCCGGGTTCGCGGGGCGGGTGCTCCCGCTGGACGAGCTGGCGGAGGGGCCCGCGGCGGAACTCCTCGCCGACGCGGTGCTGCGTGCGTGGCCGGACGACCCGCGTCCCGTACGGGAGCCGGAGGCCCTGGCCGACATCGCGCGGCGGTGCGGACGGCTGCCGCTGGCCCTCGCGGTGGCGGGGGCGGTGCTGGCGGGCGATCCCGGCCTGTCAGCGGGGGAGCTGGCACAGCGGCTGGCCGAAGCCCGGAGCCGGCTGGAGGCGCTGACCTTCGACGAGGGCGGCGTACCGGTGGGGGTGCGGGCCGCGTTCGACCTCTCGTACGCGCGGCTGCCCGCCGACCAGGCGCGGGTCTTCCGGCTGCTGACGGTGAACCCCGGCCCGGACTGCCGCACCGAGTACGCCGGCCTGCTCACCGGCGAGGGCGAGGACGTACGGCCCAAGCTGGCCGCGCTCGTACGGGCCAGCCTGCTGACCGAGCAGCCGGTGGGCTCGGGGCGGTGGCGGATGCACGACCTGCTGCGGCTGTACGCGCTGGAGCGGGGCGAGGAGTGCGCGGAGGAGGACGGGCGGGAGGAGGTGACGGACACCTTCCTGGCGAGCCTGTGCTTCGACACCGAAGTGGCCCAGGCGGTCCTGGGCGTGAACGGTCCGGGCAGCAGCGGGCCGGGACTGCCGACGGTGGCGCAGGCGCTGGACTGGCTCGACACGGAGCGTCCGACGCTGGTGGCCGCGGTGGGCTTCGCCGCCGACAGCGGCCGGCTGGACACCGCCGTGACGCTGGCCGACCTCCTGGCGCCCTACCTCCAGCTCTACGGGCACGGGCAGGAACGCTTGTTGATGGCCCGCCAGGTGCTCGCCCACGTGCGCACGGCGGGTACGCCCGACGACACCGGCGTCGCGTTGTGCGACCTCGGCAGTGCGCTCGGCCAGGCGCTGCTCTGGCCGGAGGCCGTCGAGCGGCTGACGGAGGCACTCGCCCTGCTCCGGGAGACCTCCCACAGGGAGGGGGAGGGCAGGGCGCTGAACCTGCTGGGCATCGCGTACGCAGCGACGAACCGTTTCGAGGAGGCACGGGAAGCGCACCAAGGGGCGCTGGACATCTTCCGTGAGCTGGGGGTCGTGCACGCGCAGGGCGCTGCGTGGGTGGGGCTGGCCGACAACCTCCAGCAACTGGGGCGGACGGACGAGGCGATCGAGGCCCACCGGCAGGGTCTCCTCGTCATGCGGGTGCTGGGGGACAGGCATCGCGAGGCCAGCGCTTTGCGGGCTCTCGGCAGCGCGCTCTGGCAGGTGGGGGAGCGTGAGGAGTCCTTGGCGGTGCTGGAAGAGGCGCTCGCCATCCTGAGGGCGCTGGGCAACCGGACCCGGATGGGGTGGACGCTGAACGCGATCGCTTCCTCGCTGCTGTCCACGGGGTCGTCGCGCGAGGTGCGGCCCCGTCTGGAGGAGGCGCTGAGCCTCTTCAGGGCGGCCGGTGACCGGCACGGCGAAGGCACGGTGCTCGTCAACCTGGGCGTGCTGCACCAGCTGGAGGGGCACTGGACGCAGGCGCTGGAGGCGCACGAGCGGGCATGCGCGCTGTTGGACCCCGCAGGGGACCAGGCCGACCGGGCCGGTGCGGTACGGGCACTGGCGGGCACCCTGGCCGGCCTGGGGCGCTTCACGGAGGCGGAGGAGGCCTTCGAGCGGGCCGCGGCGGGCTTCGCCGCGGCCGGGGACGCGGAGCGGGAGGCCAAGTGCCGACGGGAGGCCGCGGACGCGCGTGAGGCGGCCCGGCGCCGCTGGTGGCACCGGTTCACGAGGTGAGGGGCGCACGGGGGAGGGTTCCCCGTGCGCCGGGTGACATCAGGTCAGCTCAGTCGACCTGGTCCGGGGCGGTTGCCGTGATCACCGAGAAGACGCCGCCCTGGGGGTCGGCGAGGACGGCCATCCGGCCCGCCGCCATGTCGAAGGCCGGGGCCTTGACGCTGCCTCCGGCCCGTACGGCGGCGGCCTGGATCTCGTCGACGTCGTCCACGTGGAAGTACGGCATCCAGTGCGGCGGCACCCCCGCCGGCAGCTTGGTCAGGTCCATCATCCCGCCGACGGCGCGGCCGTCGACCTGGAACTCGGTGTAGTCGCCGGCGTCCGGCATCGTGGACCGGGCCGTGGTGACGGGCAGCACGGAGGTGTAGAACGCGGCCGCGGCGGGGACGTCGGCGGTGTTCAGCTCGCTCCAGATGAGGGCGCCGTGCTCGTTGACGATGCCGGCGCCGTCGAAGGTGCCGGCCTGCCACAGGCCGACGGCGGCGCCGGTGGGGTCGGTGATCACGGCCATCCGGCCGAGGTCCATGACGTCCATCGCGCCCATCATCACCGAGCCGCCGGCGTCGGTGACCTGCTTGAGGGTGGAGTCGAGGGAGTCGGTGGCCAGGTACGTGGTCCACACGGTCGGCGGCATCGGGTCCGGGACGGTGCCGTCGGGGTTGCTCGCCTTCATGATGCCGGCGACCGGCTTGCCCTTGAGGGTGCAGACGGAGTAGCCGCCCTGTTCGGCCGGGCCGATCTCGCCCTGCCAGCCGAAGAGGCCGCCGTAGAAGTCGAGGGCGGCCTGCTGGTCGGGGACCATCAGGTCGATCCAGCAGGGGGTGCCGGGCTTGTAGGGGCCGTTCATGTCGGGCACGGAGGCCTCCGGTGGTCGGATGGGGGAAGGACGGGCCGTCCCCTACCCGTGGCGCACGGACACAATCGGGCCGTTCGGGTGACGCCTGCGGGGCGCGGCGCGCCGCCGTCCAGGGGAAGCGGTCGACAGGGCAGACGGTTCTCCGCGACCGAGTCACGCCGCGATCATGTCGCGGCAGCGCAAGGAGTGCCGCCTACTGCCAGAAGATCTCCTCCACCACGATCTGGGGCTCGGCCACCCGGGGTA
The DNA here is from genome assembly GCF_055588065.1 of Streptomyces sp. NPDC046308. NCBI lineage: Bacteria > Bacillati > Actinomycetota > Actinomycetes > Kitasatosporales > Streptomycetaceae > Streptomyces > Streptomyces sp. NPDC046308. Next base: position 1,360,646 of record NZ_JBVJFB010000002.1, on the reverse strand, counting down.
GGAACGTGAACAGGATCCACCCCCGGTAGCCGTCGAAGTACGCGATGTGCGGGCCGCGGGGCACCGTGGATCGCGCGGGCTCCACATGGTCGCCACGGTACGGATTCCGGGCGGTCCGCAACTCGAAGAGGGCTTCCCAGAGCGCCTTGCGGGGCGCGTCGGCGAGGGCGAGCCGGTACTTCTCGGCGTCCTGCGTGCAGTCCACCGCCCACGGCGGCCCGGTGAACTCCTCGCTCACTCGCCGGGCTCCAGGCCGCGCAGCTCGTGGCGGATGCGCGAGGCCTCGTCGAGGAGTTTGCGGGCCGCTTCGGCGTCCGTGGCCTCGGCTGCCCGGGCTTCGAGGTCATTGACGCGGCGGTCGAGCTCCGGGTCGCGGGCGAGAGCGTACTCACCCCACCAGCGGGCCATGAACGCGGGAACGGGCCCGATGTCGTACGTGTCGGCGATCTGCTGTCGCCAGGCGGCGTCGAAGTCCGGTAGGAGGGCCGGGGTGCGGGCGGCTATGGCGGCGCGCAGGGCCTTCGGCGTGTACTCCGGCATCGGCGGCACTGATCCGCCGGGCGCAGGCGTCGCGGTCGTCATTTCCGGTTCCTCCTCGGATCGGACGCCCTCCACCCTAGCCGTCGGGCTCGGACCCGGCCCGGAAAATGCGGCGGCCCCGCCACCCGTGTGGGTGGCGGGGCCGCCGGGTGTCGGCTCAGGCGGTGGTGCGGCGGCGGCGGCCGGTGCCCGCGACCAGGGCGGCGCCCATGGCGAGGGCCACGCCCGCGCCGCCGAGGGCCCAGGTGGTCGCCGCGTCGGCGCCGGTGGCGGCGAGTTCGCCACCGGTGTGGCCGGTGGTGTCGTCGACGATCGGCTTGGAGCCGCCGTTCGGCTTCGGCTGGTTGCCGTTGTCACCGGTGGCCGGGTCGGCAGCGACGATCTTCGTCAGGCGGGACTTGGAGTGCGACTGCGCCCACGGCTTCGGGGTCTCCGGGCCGACCTGGGAGGAGCCCCAGGAGGAGATGCGGAGGTCGCCGAGCGGCGCGTCGGCCGTCAGGCGGAGGCGGACCTGGATGTCGAAGCTCTGGCCGGCCGCGACGGGGCCGCCCGCGAGGTCGACCCCGAGGAACACGCCCTCCTCCTCGGACCGGATCTCGGCCTCGTGCCAGCCGGCCTTGCCGTTCTTGTCCTTGCTCAGGACCTCGACCTTGACCTGGGAGCCCTTCATCGGGACCCAGTCCGGCCGGGCCAGGACCAGGCCGACGTTGAAGCCGTCCAGGGCCTTCTTGCCGGAGTTGTCGACGCGGACGGACAGGTTGGTCCAGTCGCCGCCGGCCTTGACGGTCTCCGGTACGCCGTTCACCGTCAGCGCGGGGCCTTCGACGAACGGGTCCTCTTCGCCGTCCTCGGCGCCTTCGATCTTGGCGTTGTACCAGCTGGCGGGGCCCCAGTTCCAGCCGTCGGCGCTGATGCTCACGGCGTCGGTGTACATCTCGAAGTTGACGCGCGGGGCGTCCGCGGTGAAGCGGATCCGCACGTCGAGGTCGTAGCTCGCGCCACGGTCGAGGGTGCCGACGGTGCCGATGAAGTAGCCGAGCATGCTGGAGTCGTCGCCGTCTTTGCCGAGCGCCGTGGCGGGCCACCAGTAGCTGCTGCCGTCCGTGCGGACGATGCGGGTCTCGATCTCGTAGTGGCCGGCCTTCAGCTTGCCGTCGGCCTTGCCGATCGAGAGGTGCGGCTGGAGCCCGTTGACCCAGTCGCCGCCCGAGTTGTCGACGGTGACCTTCAGCTGGGTCCAGTCGCCGCCCGGCTTGAAGCCGTTCTTCGGGAGGCCCGAGACGGTGACCTCGGGGCCCATCATGATGCCGTCGGCGTCGACCTTCTGCTGGTCCGCGGCCGGCTTGACGTCCTTCGCGGGCTGCTCGGCGGGCGCCGGGGCCGGGGTGGTCGGCGCGGGCGACTCGACGACGGGCGCCGGCTTGTCCGCGACGGGCTTGTCGGCGACGGGCTTGTCCGCGGCGGGCTTGTCGGCGCCCGGCTTGTCGGCGACGGGCGTGGTCGGCGCACCGGCGTCGGCGGTGGCGTCGTCCTTCGGCGCCACATCAGGAACGATCACGGCCGGCTGGTCGGCGGCCATGGCGGGCGCGGCGGTCAGGACGGTCGGTCCGGCCACGGCCACCGCGGCGACCGCGGCCATGCGCTTGATCTTCTTCATTTGTTTCCCCCCACACATAATTTTGAACGTGATCAGATTAGTGGGGTCGGCGTGAAAGTTGATGGCTTGAACATCACGAAACGCCAACGACCCCGGCAGCGGCTGCCGGGGTCGTTGACCTTTGGTGCGTTGTGTCCGGAGTCCGGACGTCAGAGCTTCTCGGGCGTCCGGATCCCGAGCAGGGCCATGCCCTTGGTGAGGGTGCGGGCCGTCAGGTCGCACAGGAACAGCCGGTTCTCCACCTGCTGCGGGGTGTCCGCCTTCAGGACCGGGCACTCCGAGTAGAAGGTCGTGTAGAACGACGCCAGCTGGTAGAGGTACGCCGCCAGCTTGTGCGGCGCGTGCTCCGACGACGCCTCGGCGATGAGCTCGCCGAACTGGTCCAGGTGCAGACCCAGGGCACGCTCGGCCGGGGCGAGGGCCAGCTCCGGGTGGGCAGCGGGCTTCGCCTCCCCCGACTTGCGCAGGATGGACTGGATACGGGCGTACGCGTACTGGAGGTACACGGACGTGTCACCGGTCAGCGACACCATCTGGTCGAGGTCGAACTTGTAGTCGCGCGCCGCCGAGGTGGAGAGGTCCGCGTACTTCACCGCGCCGATGCCGACCTGGACCGCCCGCTCGCCGATCTCGGCCTCGGACAGGTCCTGGGCCTTCTCCCGTACGACGGCCGCCGCGCGGTCGATGGCCTCGTCCAGGAGGTCCACCAGCCGGACCGTCTCGCCCTCACGGGTCTTGAACGGCTTGCCGTCCTTGCCGAGGACGGTGCCGAAGGCCAGCTGCACGGCCTTGACCTCGTCGTTCAGCCAGCCCGCGCGGCGGGCCGTCTCGAAGACCATCTTGAAGTGCAGGGACTGCCGCGCGTCGACCACGTAGATCAGCTCGGTCGCGCCCAGGTTGGCCACGCGGTCGCGGATCGCCGACAGGTCGGTCGCCGCGTAGCCGAAGCCGCCGTCCGACTTCTGCACGATCAGCGGGGTCGGGTTGCCGTCCGGGCCCTTGACGTCGTCGAAGAACACGCACAGCGCGCCGTTGGAGCGGACGGCGACGCCCGACTCCTCCAGCAGCTTGCAGGTCTCCACCAGCATGTCGTTGTAGCCGGACTCGCCGACCACGTCGGGGTCCTGGATGTCCATGTCCAGCTTGTTGAAGACGGAGTAGAAGTAGATCTTCGACTCGTCCACGAACCGCTGCCACAGGGCCAGGGTCTCCGGGTCGCCCGCCTGGAGGTCCACCACCCGCGCCCGGGCCCGCGTCTTGAACTCCTCGTCGGAGTCGAAGAGGCCGCGCGAGGCCTTGTACAGGCGGTTGAGGTTGGACATGGCCTCCTCGCCGGAGACCTCCTCCTCGGACTTGTGGTCCAGCTCGTGCGGGTGCTCCAGCAGGTACTGGATGAGCATGCCGAACTGGGTGCCCCAGTCGCCGATGTGGTGGCGACGGACCACCTTCTGGCCCGTGAACTCCAGGATCTCCACCATCGCCGCACCGATCACGGCCGACCGCAGGTGCCCGACGTGCATCTCCTTGGCGACGTTCGGCTGCGCGTAGTCGATCACCGTGGTGCCCGGGTTCTCCGCGAGCGGCACACCGAGACGGTCGTCGAGCGCACGCGCCGCCAGCGTCTCGATGATCGCCCTGTCGGTGATGGTGATGTTGAGGAAGCCCGGACCCGAGACCTCGATCTCCTGGATCAGGTCACCGGTCGCGATGCCCTCGACCACGGTCGTGGCCAGCTCGCGCGGGTTGGCCTTCGCCTTCTTCGCGAGCGCCAGGATGCCGTTGGCCTGGAAGTCGGCCCGGTCGCTTCGTCGCAGCAGCGGGTCCGCGCCACCGGCCTCCGGCAGCGCGGAGGCAAGGGCGTCGGCGACGCGCTGGTTGACGGACGAAGCGAGCGAAGGGACCGAGGCCATGAGCTGCCGTTCCTGTGAGGTTCTGTACGTGGGCGGTACTTGGGTCTTCCGACAAGTGCCGAGTATCCCACGCGGGCGCCATCCGTTTCGCGGGATATCACTGGGCGGAAGCAACCCCGGAGCGGCCTGTTCCGTCTGGGAGAATGGCTGAAGCCAGCATTCGAGATAGAAGGACGTGTCGTGGCTCAGAGCAGCACCGAGACCGACTGGGTCTCCCGTTTCGCGGACGAGGTCATCGCCGAGGCGGAGCGCCGAGCACCCGGCAAACCTGTCGTCGTCGCGTCCGGACTCTCCCCCTCCGGCCCCATCCACCTGGGCAACCTCCGCGAGGTCATGACCCCGCACCTGGTCGCGGACGAGATCCGCCGCCGGGGCATCGAGGTCCGTCACCTCATCTCCTGGGACGACTACGACCGGTACCGGAAGGTCCCGGCCGGCGTGCCCGGCATCGACGAGTCGTGGGCCCAGCACATCGGGCGCCCGCTGACCGCCGTGCCCGCCCCCGCCGGATCCGCGTACCCGAACTGGGCCGAGCACTTCAAGGCGGCCTTCGTCGAGGCGCTGGCCGAGATGGGCGTCGAGTACGACCCCATCAGCCAGACCGAGCAGTACACCACCGGCGTCTACCGCGAGCAGGTCCTGTTCGCGATGAAGCACCGCGGCGACATCGACGCCGTCCTCGACCAGTACCGCACCAAGCAGAAGCCGGGCGGCAAGAAGCCCCAGCAGAAGCAGGTCGACGAGGCCGAGCTGGAGGCCGCCGAGGGCTCCGGCGCCGCCGCCGAGGACGACGGCAGCACCGGCGAGGGCGGCTACTTCCCGTACAAGCCGTACTGCGGCGCATGCGGCAAGGACTTCACCAAGGTCACCTCGTACGACGACGAGACCACCGAGATGACCTACGTCTGCACCGAGGACGAGTTCACGGAGACGGTCAAGCTCAGCGAGTTCAACCGCGGCAAGCTCGTCTGGAAGGTCGACTGGCCCATGCGCTGGGCCTACGAGGGCGTCATCTTCGAGCCCTCCGGCGTCGACCACTCCTCGCCCGGCTCGTCCTTCCAGGTCGGCGGCCAGATCGTGCACATCTTCGGCGGCGAACAGCCGATCGGACCGATGTACGCCTTCGTCGGCATCAGCGGCATGGCCAAGATGTCCTCCAGCAAGGGCGGGGTCCCCACCCCGGCCGACGCGCTGAAGATCATGGAGCCGCAGCTGCTGCGCTGGCTGTACGCCCGCCGCCGCCCCAACCAGTCCTTCAAGATCGCCTTCGACCAGGAGATCCAGCGGCTCTACGACGAGTGGGACAAGCTGGAGTCCAAGGTCGCCGACGGTTCCGTCCTGCCCGCCGACGCCGCCGCGCACACCCGCGCCGTGCGCACCGCCGCCGCCGAGCTGCCGCGCACCCCGCGGCCGATGCCGTACCGGACGCTCGCGTCCGTCGTCGACATCACCGCCGGCCACGACGAGCAGACCCTGCGCATCCTGACCGACCTCGACCCCACGCAGCCGCTCACCTCCCTCGACGAGGTACGGCCGCGCCTGGACCGCGCCGAGAACTGGATCACCACCCAGGTCCCGGCCGACCAGCGCACCCTCGTACGCGAGGAGCCCGACACCGAGCTGCTGTCGTCCCTGGACGACGAGGGCCGCGAATCCCTGCGCCTGCTCCTGGAGGGCCTGGACTCGCACTGGTCCCTCGACGGGCTGACCACGCTCGTCTACGGCGTCCCGAAGGTCATGGCCGGCCTGGAGCCCGACGCCAAGCCGACGCCCGAGCTCAAGGTCGCGCAGCGGACCTTCTTCGCCCTGCTCTACCGGCTCCTCGTGACCCGGGAGACCGGGCCGCGACTGCCCACGCTGCTGCTGGCCGTGGGCGCGGACCGGGTGCGCAAGCTGCTCGCCGTCTGACAGCGCGCAAACCATGCGGAAGGGCCCGCACCCCTCGGGGTGCGGGCCCTTCCGCATGGTCGGACGTCGTACTCGGCCGCTCAGGCGATGTGCTCCGCCTCGCGGTCCTTGTTGTAGCGCTGCTTGAACGCCGGGATCATCCGGCGGAGCAGGGAACCGCTGCGCGGATGGGTCACGCCGTAGCCGTCCGAGAGGTGTATGTCGAGGGCCTCGACCGACGGCCAGTCCTGCTTCTCGTCGGCCAGCGCGCAGAACACCTTGTACGCGACCTCGGCGAACTCGGCCTCGTCGGGCGTCTGCGGGCCCTCTTCCGGGGCCTGCTGCGCCTGGGGGCTTTGGGCGAGGTCGTCCTGGCGGGGCGCCGGGATCGGGAGGTCCTGCTGCACCGGCTGCTGCTCCTCCGGGCCCATCGGAGGCAGGACCGGAGTCGGCTCCAGCCCCTCGACGTACTGCGGGTTGTACCCGCCCTCATAGGCCGCCTGCGGCGCCTTCGGCGCGGCGAACCACGCACTGTTGTGCGCCGCCGGCATGGCCGTCGGCTCCACCGCGAACGGCGGCGGGCCGTGCACCACCGGGGGCGGCCCCGGCACCGCGCCCTGCGCCTCGGCGGCCTGCCGGGCCTGCTCCGCCTGCTGCGCCTCCTGCGCCGACCCCGGCGCGGCCGCCGCGGCCACCAGCGCCGGAGCGCCGGCCCCCGCACCCTGCTGATCCAGCGGGGGCAGCACCGCCGGCTCGATGCCCGTCACCGCCAGCGCCTCCGGGGCCGTCTCCTTGAGCGGCACACCGATCCGGGCCAGCTTCAGCGGCATCAGCGCCTCCACCGGCGCCTTCCGCCGCCAGGAGCGCCCGTACCGCGCCTGCAGCCGGGCCTGGTAGATCAGCCGGTCCTGCTCCATGCCGACCGCCTGCTCGTACGAGCGCAGCTCCCACAGCTTCATCCGGCGCCACAGCTTGAAGGTGGGTATCGGCGACAGCAGCCACCGCGTGATGCGCACACCCTCCATGTGCCGGTCCGCGGTGATGTCCGCGATCCGGCCCACCGCGTGCCGGGCGGCCTCCACCGTCACCACGAACAGGATCGGGATCACGGCGTGCATGCCGACACCCAGCGGGTCGGGCCAGGAAGCCGCACCGTTGAAGGCGATGGTGGCGGCGGTCAGCAGCCAGGCCGTCTGACGCAGCAGCGGGAAGGGGATCCGCAGCCACGTCAGCAGCAGGTCGAGCGCCAGCAGCACACAGATGCCCGCGTCGATACCGATCGGGAACACCAGCGAGAAGCTGCCGAAGCCTTTCTGCTCGGCGAGGGCGCGCACTGCGGCGTACGAGCCCGCGAAGCCGATCCCCGCGATGACCACGGCTCCCGCGACCACGACGCCGATGAGTATCCGGTGCGTACGAGTCAGCTGCATCGCGGCCACCCGCGATCCCCTCCCCTTGTCGAGCACATACCGAGCGCTGAAGTGCTTACCGAGCCTTTACCGAGCTGCGGCAGGCACAGCGTACGGGTGACTCGATGTCAGCGCCCCAGGAGGCCCCGCCCAGGGGCCTCCGCCGGGGCTGCGGCGACTACCGGGACTACTGGGGCTGCGGCGACTGCGGCTGCTCCGACGGCGACTGCGGCTGCTCGGCCTGCTGCTTGTTCGCGGCGTCGACCGAGGCCACGGCCTCCTTGGCCGCCGCCACGGCGTCCTGGAGCAGCTTCGCCTGGTCCGGAGCGCCCGCACCCTCGTACGCCGCGCCGTTGTAGTCGAGCGTGACCACCACGTTCTGGTTGCGCGCCACGATCGTCGTGTTGAAGAAGTCGACGTCCTTCTTGACCGTGTAGACGACCGACGTGCCCTGCTCGCCGATCCCCTCCGTGGCCTCGGCCTTCAGGTTCTGCGCGCCCTCGGTCGCCTTCGCCTTCTCGACCTGCTTCTTGTACTCCTCCTCGGCGCGCTTGTTGGCGCTGCCGAGCGAGGTGTGCGAGTCGGCACGGAAGAAGGAGAGCGACAGCCAGCGGTACTGCGAGCCCTTCAGGCCGTCCGACTGCAGGCCGTTCCAGGCACAGCCGGCACGGCTGGTCAGGTCGTTCGACTTGGTCCCCGTACCGTTCTTGTCCTTCGCCTCCGGGACGACCGTGTCTATCGTCGCCGACCCGAGCGCCTTGCAGGGGTCCGGAAGCGTGGCGAACGCCGCCTTCTCCAGCGGGGCGGACGACTTCGCGTTGGGCTTGGCCGACGAGGAGGAACTGGACTTCTTGCCGTCGTTCGAGCCCGAGTCCTTGCCCGAGTCGGACGAGCAGCCGGCGACGGTGAGGATCACCGGGACGGCTGCGCAGGCGAGAACGCGGGTGAGGCGCGAGGCTGATCGGTGCATGGTTCCTTCAGTGCGTGTGAGGGTCTGCTTCGGACGCGGGACCCGGGCAACGGTAGCCCGATCGGGTACCCGCCTGCTGTGCGCGGCGTCACGCCCGGCGGCGGCCGGCGCCGCTCACTCGTTGAAACGCTCCGCCAAGGCCTGCGCCAACTGCCTTGCCCTGTCCTGGGTTTCGGCGCTCGGCGGCACCGTACCGGGCAGGGCCGGCTGCACGCTGTACTCGACCTTGACGATGACATTCGAGGTACGGAACACAATCCGCACGGTGCGCGCCTGCGCGGCCGTGGCCCCCGCCGGGCTCAGCTTGTCCTCGATGAAGGCGTCGGTGCCGAGGCCCTCCAGGACCCGGGAGCCGAGCTCGACCGGGGCGGACGGGCTCGCGGCGGGCGTCGGCGCGCCGGGCGGCGGCGTGGCGGAGGCGGAGGGAGCTGCGGGATCGGCGGCGGGGTTGGCCGCCGTCGCGGGAGCGCCGGGACCCGGGCTCGCGCTCGTGGCCGGCCCGGGGAACGGCAGGTGGGCGTCGGTCAGCAGGCGCACGTACACCTGCTTCGCCTTGTCGTCGTCGCTGGCGGTGGCCCGGTCGTACGAGACCACGCGCTCGAATCCGACCGACAGCAGCCGCGTCTCCTCCGGCGACTGCGCGGTCCAGCGGCAGCCGACGTGCCGGTCGCCGTCGTACGAGGCGTCCGAGACGCCCGCGTACATCTGGTCGCGCTGCTCGGGGGTCAGGCTGTCGCCGGCCGGCAGCATGGCCCTGAGCTTCTTGCTGTCGACACCGGCCTTGCAGGGCGCGGGCAGACTGCGGTACTTCCCCGGCTGGGCGGGCACGGCGGGGTTGCCGCCGGCCTTCGAGTCGCTGGTGCCGCCGCCGCTGCTCCCGCCGGTGCACCCGGTCAGACCGAGCGCGCCGGCCGCGAGCGCGGTGAGCACCGCGATGCCTGGCAGGATCCGCGACCCTCGCCGTACCGCCTTGCGCTGCACGTCCACTGGCTCCCTTCGACCGCCGGGCCCCCGGTGGTCAGGAAAATACGTTGCCGCTGGTTGGTCACGGCTGGACACAATGTCTATCGCACACGCTGGTGCTGGCGCCGGTCCCCTGTCGTATTTGGGATCAAGAGCGAGGCTTTTTGCGCATTCTGACTTTTCTGTGGTTTTCGGGGGATTGATTCCGTATGTCGTATGTAGAGGTACCCGGGGCGAACGTCCCGATCCGGATGTGGACCGACCCGGCGTCGGTCGAGGACGGCGCGATGCAGCAGCTGCGCAACGTCGCCACCCTCCCGTGGATCAAGGGCCTGGCCGTCATGCCGGACGTCCACTACGGCAAGGGCGCCACGGTCGGCTCGGTGATCGCCATGAAGGACGCGGTCTGCCCGGCGGCGGTGGGCGTGGACATCGGCTGCGGCATGTCGGCCGTGAAGACGTCCCTGACGGCGAACGACCTCCCGGGGGACCTGTCCAAGCTCCGCTCGAAGATCGAGCAGGCGATCCCGGTGGGCACGGGCCTCCACAAGGAGGCGGTGGACCCGTCGCGGCTGTACGGCTTCTCGGAGGCGGGGTACGAGGACCTGTGGGCGCGCTTCGACTACCTCACCGACGCGGTCAAGTTCCGTCAGGAACGTGCCACGAAGCAGATCGGAACGCTCGGAAGCGGGAATCACTTCATCGAGTTCTGTCTGGATGAGGCAGGTTCGGTCTGGCTGATGCTGCACTCCGGGTCCCGGAACATCGGCAACGAGCTCGCCGCGTACCACATCGGCGTGGCCCGCAGCCTGGACCACAACCAGAACCTGGTCGACCGGGACCTGGCGGTGTTCCTGTCCGCGACTCCGGAGATGGAGGCGTACCGCAACGACCTCTTCTGGGCGCAGGAGTACGCCAAGTACAACCGTGCGGCGATGATGAGCCTCTTCAAGGAGGTCGTGCGCAGAGAGTTCCGGAAGGCGAAGGTGTCCTTCGACCGCGAGATCAGCTGCCACCACAACTACGTGGCGGAGGAGCGGTACGACGGCATGGACCTGCTGGTCACGCGCAAGGGCGCGATCCGCGCCGGCAGCGGCGACTACGGGATCATCCCGGGCTCCATGGGCACGGGCTCGTACATCGTGAAGGGCCTCGGCAACGAGAAGTCGTTCAACTCCGCCTCGCACGGCGCGGGCCGGAAGATGAGCCGGACGGCGGCCAAGAAGAAGTTCTCGGCGCGCGACCTGGTGGAGCAGACCAAGGGCGTGGAGTGCCGCAAGGACTCGGGCGTCGTGGACGAGATCCCGGGCGCGTACAAGTCGATCGAGCAGGTCATCGACCAGCAGACCGACCTCGTCCAGGTCGTGGCCAAGCTCAAGCAGGTCATCTGCGTGAAGGGCTGAGGCCCGGGCGGGGCTGTCGGGGGAGTGGAGGGGCCCGGACCGATCACGATCGGTCCGGGCCCCTCCGCGTGAGGTCAGTCCTCGTCACCGTCGAGGAGGAGATGCACGGGGAGATCGAGGGACACCCCGACGTACTCGGGGACCGTGATGGACTCGCCCCGCTTGTGGGACGTGCGGAGCCGGTAGGTGCCGCCCCGCGGGTCGCGGCAGACCACGACCTCGTCGTGGCGGCGGTCGGCGATGACGTAGAAGGGGATGTCGGCCTTGGCGTAGGCGTCGACCTTCGACCCGAGGTCATCCGACCAGTTCGAGGAGGTCACCTCGACGATGAGGCGGAAGACCTCGGGCGGGTAGCAGTTGTTGCGTCCCTTGGAGGCGAGGAAGTCCTTGTCGACGAGTGCGAAGTCCGGGACGGCGTAGTCGTCCGGGCCGGTGGGCAGCCAGATGCCGACACCCTGGACGTAGCGCAGGCCGGCCTTCTTGGCCCCGGCCTCGTAGAACTTCTCGATCAGCCAGCTCAGAGCGAGCGCGTGCGCCCCGTCGGCGGGTGGTGTCACGGTGAGCCTCCCGTGGAGAATCTCCACTCGGTGCCTGGGAAGCTCCTTGGAGAGTCGATCGGCGGCCTCCGCGATCGTGGTCTCGTGCTGTATCACGGCCATAGCTTCCTCCTTTTCGCGGCTCACGTTTTCGGAGGGTAGCCGCGCACGCTGACATTTCGCGTGGATTCACCCATACGGACCCCGGGGTGTGTGAGGCGTCAACTTCCGCTTGGTGCAGGAGGGTTGACGGTGCGAGTTGGTCTAGACCAGGGTGTGCGGCATGGGGAGAACGCGTGGGGTTCTGGCCGCTCTCGCGGCGTCGGCGCTTGCTTTGGGGGCCGCTGGGTCCGCGCAGGCCGGGGTGGGGTTGCCGGCTGTCGTGGCGCAGGTGCCGACGTCCGAGAAGGTCGTGTTCCTCACGATCGACGACGGGTGGAACCACTATCCCGAGGCGGCCCGGATCCTGCTGGAGAAGCGGGTGCCGGTGACGTTGTTCCTGCTGCCCGGGGCGACCTCGTACGACACCGGGTACTTCACCCGGCTCACGGAGGAGGGGCGGGCGAGCGTGGAGAACCACACCGTCAGCCACCCGGACCTCACCACGCTCGACGCGGTCGGCAAGGACGCCGAGATGTGCGGGGCGGGGGAGCGGATCGAGGAGGTGTTCGGGCGGGCGCCGAAGCTGCTGCGACCGCCGTACGGGGCCGTGAACGACGAGGTGCGGCTCGCGGCGAAGGCGTGCGGGGTGAAGGCGCTCGTGACGTGGACGCACGACTTCACCACCTGGGGCGAGACCCCGCCCACGCCGCGGCTGAAGGCCGGGGACATCGTGCTGCTGCACTTCACGCCGACGCTGGCGGCGGATCTGGAGCGGGCGCTGGGCGCGGCGCGGGCCGCGGGCCTGAAGCCCGCGGCCCTCCTGCCGCACCTCAGGGCGGCCGGGCTGGCCTAGAGCTCGCGGTGGACCTTCGTGTTCGAGGCCTGGGCGCGGGGGCGGACCACGAGGAGGTCGATGTTGACGTGGCTGGGGCGGGTCACGGCCCAGGTGACGGTGTCGGCGACGTCGTCGGCGGACAGGGGTTCCGCGACGCCCGCGTAGACCTTTTCCGCCTTCTCGGCGTCGCCGCGGAAGCGGGTCTTCGCGAACTCCTCCGTCTTGACCATGCCGGGGGCGATCTCGATGACGCGTACGGGCTGGCCGACGATCTCCAGGCGGAGGGTCTCGGCGAGGACGCGGGCGCCGTTCTTGGCGGCGACGTAGCCGGCGCCGCCCTCGTACGTGGAGTGGCCGGCGGTGGAGGAGAGGACCACGACCGTGCCGTCGCCGGAGGCGGTGAGGGCGGGGAGCAGGGCCTGGGTGACGTTGAGGGTGCCGATGACGTTGACCTCGTACATCGTGCGCCAGTCGGCGGGGTCGCCGGTGGCGACGGGCTCGGCTCCGATGGCGCCGCCCGCGTTGTTGACGAGTACGTCGACGGAGGGGTAGCGGTCGAGGGAGGCTGCGAAAGCGTCGACGGCGGCGCGGTCGGTGACGTCGAGGGCGTGGGCGGCCGCGGAGTGGCCGGCGTCGGTGAGCTCGGCGGCGAGGGCCTCGATGCGGTCCTTGCGGCGGGCGGTGAGGACGACGTGGTAGCCGGCTGCGGCGAGCTGCCGGGCGGTGGCCGCGCCGATGCCACTGCTCGCGCCGGTGACGACGGCGGTTCGGGTGGCCGGTGCGGTGCTCATCTGCGGGCTCCTCGGTCGTGCGTAGGTCGTTCGTACGGGCGATTACCCGCCAGCATAGGCGGGGCCCGGCGGCCTGCTGCCGATACTGATCAGCGTCCGCGCGGGGCGTACATGATCACGGCCATGCCGCCGAGGCAGACGAGGGCTCCGATGACGTCCCAGCGGTCGGGGCGGTAGCCGTCGGCGAGGACGCCCCAGAGAAGGGATCCGGCGACGAAGACCCCGCCGTAGGCGGCGAGGACGCGGGCGAAGTCGCCCTGGGGCTGGAGGGTGGCGACGAAGCCGTAGAGGCCGAGGGCGATCACTCCGGCGCCGATCCAGGCCCAGCCCCTGTGTTCGCGGACGCCCTGCCAGACGAGCCAGGCGCCGCCGATCTCCAGCAGGGCGGCGAGGGCGAACAGGGCGGCGGAGCGTGCGATCAGCATGGCCGGAAGCGTACGAGGGTGCGCGGGGCAGATGGGGGTACGGCCCGCCCTCATTCGTGTGATGGTCCGATCGGCCGTGGTCGCCGGTGGCTAGCCTCCGCGCGAGGAGGTGGTGGCGGTGCGCCGTGGTGCCGTACGGAGTGTGGTGGTGGCGGGGTTGCTGGCGCTGGGTGCGGGTGCGGGTGCGCCGCCCGGGTGGGCCTCGGCGCAGCCCGGCCCCGGGCCCGAGGCCGAGGCGGAGGCCGACGTGGCGTACCACGGCCGGGTGCACCTGTCGGGGGCGCGGCTGCGGATCTGGCTGGTCCCGGAGAACGACGGGCCGGCGGCGCTGGCGAACGCGACGTTGCGGGTGCGGCTGTCGTCGGAGCTCGCGGACCGGCAGCAGCTGGCGGAGGGCTGTGCGCGGGCGGGGGTGCGCGAGGTGGTGTGCGAGACGGGCCCGCTGCCGCTGCACGGGCGCGGCCGGCACATCGGGCTGGCGCTGGCGCTGCGGGAGCGGGTGCCGGAGGTGGTGGTGCGGGTCGACACGTGGTGGAACGGCGGTGCGACGGACCGGAACCACGTGAACAACGACCACGTGGTGCTGGCGCTGGACACGGGCGACGCCTACGCCTTCTGAACCCTGATGACGTCCGCCCGGGTCAGGCGGTGCCGAATTCGACGAGGGCGTCCTCGACGATCCGTTCCAGGCGGGCGTGGTGGGCGCCGCGCCAGTAGACGCGCTCGCATGCGGAGCACTGCGCGAACACGTCGTAGGAGCGGTGCGTGCCGTGTTCGAGGCGGTCGCCGACGCTCTCCTTGTCGGCCTCGTGGAGCGGGCCGTTGCAGGCGGTGCAGCGGGTCCACGGGGCGAGGGCGGGCGCGAACCGGCTGAGCACGTCGCGCAGTTGCTCGTCGGGGTTGTCGCTGTAGACGTACGCGCCGGCGAACAGCTCGCGGCGGCGCAGCAGTCCGCGGTCGCGGGAGAGCAGGACGCGCTGCTCGGCGGCTGAGCGGGTGGCGAGGGCGGGGTCGCCGATGTCCTCGTTCTCGTAGGCGGCGTCGACGCCGAGCAGGCGCAGGCGGCGGGCGAGGGTGCCGAGGTGGACGTCGAGGAGGAAGCGGAGCGGGGCGCCGGGGATCCGCTGCGGGCGTTCGACCCCGAACACCTCGACGTCCTGGCCGTCTTGGGGGACGTAGGAGACGGGCACCTCGTGGCCGTCGACGAGGAGGCGGCCGACTTCGGTGAGCGGGACGCCGGCCGATTCGACGACGTGGCCGAGGCTGGAGGCGCCGTCGGTCGTGGTCGGTACGCGGTCGGCGCGCCGGCTGGGCGGGGCGAAGAGGCGCAGTTCGGGGGCGAGGGTGAGCTGAATGCCGGGTCCGTTCACCCTGCCAGCATGCCACTGCCGGGGCGCCGGCCGCGGCTGAATTTACGAGGTCCCGGTGGCCTGGTCGTACGTGTCGCGGTGGGCGCTGACCTCGTCGAAGTGGTTCTCGGCCCAGAGCTTCACGGAGGAGAGGAGGCAGCTGAGGCTGCCGCCGAGGTCGGTGAGCCGGTAGTCGACGCGGACCGGGACGGTGGGGGTGACGGTGCGGTCGACGAGGCCGTCGCGTTCGAGGGAGCGCAGGGTCTGGGTGAGCATCTTCTGGCTGACGCCGGGGATCTTGCGGCCGAGGTCGCTGTAGCGCAGGGACCGGTTTTCGGCCTCGGCGAGGGCGCTGACGATGAGACCGACCCACTTGTCGCTGATGCGGGCGAGGAGCTGGCCGGTGGGGCACTCCTTGAGGAAGGCGTCGTAGCCGGCGCGGGCTTGCGAGCGTCGGGCTGCGGCGGTGCTGGTGGCCACGGGTCCCCCACTTCCGGGTCGGGTACGCACTTTGGAGTGCGTACTTACGGAAAGAGAGTACCTCTCCTTAGGTTAGTGCTCAACGAACTGGCCGATACCCAAGGGGAGATGGCGACATGAGTGACGAGCGGACGATGCTGGCGGTCGTGGTGAACGAGTTCGGTGGGCCGGAGCGGGTCGAGCTGGCCGAGGTCCCGGTGCCGCGGCCGGCGGCGGGCCAGGTCCGGATCCGGGTCCGGGCCGCCGGGGTCAACCCGGTGGACGGAGCGGTCCGCGCCGGTGTCTTCGGCGGCGCCGGGCAGCGGATCGGGCTCGGCTGGGAGGTGGCCGGGGAGATCGACGAGGTGGGCGCGGACGTGACCGGCCACCGCCGCGGCGACCGGGTGGTGGGGCTGCACTACGGGGCGGTGAAGCCGCTCGGCGCGCACGCGGAGTACGCGGTGCTCGACGCCTCCGCCGTGGTGGCCGCGCCGACGACCGTGGACGCCGTGGCGGCGGCGGGGCTGCCGCTGGCCGGGCTCACCGCGGCCCGCGCGGTGGACCTGCTGGGCCTCGCCCCCGGCGCCTCGGTGCTCGTCACCGGCGCGGCGGGCGTGGTCGGCGGGCTCGCGGTGCAGCTCGCGGCGCGGGCCGGACTGGTGGTGACGGCCCTGGCGGCCGAGGGGGACGAGGCGTTCGTACGGTCCCTGGGCGCGGCCGGCTTCGTCCCGCGCGGCGCGGCTCCGGCCGGGCCGGTGGACGGGGTCCTGGACACGGCCGTACTGGGGGAGCCCGCGCTGGGCTTCGTCCGTGACGGCGGGGTCTACGTCGGCGTGATCCCCGGCGCGGCCCCGGCCGCGGAGCGGGGGATCCGGGTCGAGGAGCAGGAGGTCGCGGCGGACGGGGAGCACCTGGCCCGTCTGGTGGCCCTGGTGGACGCGGGTGAGCTCACGCTCCGGGTCGCGGACACCTTCCCGCTGGCCGACGCGTCGAAGGCGCACGACCGCCTCGCCACCGCGGGCGTCCGCGGCCGCATCATCCTGACGGCGTGATCCCGGCCTGCGGCGTGGTTGCGGGGCGTCGCCCCACCCGGTAGCGCCAGTCGATGCTCGGGTGGGGCACGCCGGGCGGGTACTCGAAGTCGACCTCTCCCAGGTTCTCGAACCCCGCCCGCCGGCAGACCGCGTTCGACGCCGGGTGGTCCGTCCCCGGGAAGGCGTGGACGCTGTCGCGGGTGCCGTGGACGCGGACGTACGCCAGCAGTTCCGTGAGGGCCGCCACCGCCAGCCCCCGGCCCTGGAACTCGGGCAGCACGCCCCAGCCGGCCTCGTAGACCGGCTCGCCGCGCCACTCACGCTCCCAGAAACCGACGGAGCCGACGCTCTCGCCGGACGGTTCCCGTACGACCCGGAACATCCGCCCGGCGGACGGCTCCCGCGCGCTCAGGGCCTCGTACCGCCGCTGCCGCTCGACGAGCTTCTCCGGGGTCTCCGGGCCGCCGAGATGCCCGGTCATCGCGGGTTCGTTCGTGCGCTCCAGCAGCCGGAAGTCCCCGTCACCCCACGGCTCCAGCCGCACCCGTGTCTCCATGGGGACCCACGGTATGCGGCGGCCGGGCCGGGCGGGCCCACCCGGCCCCGTCAGCTTCGTTGGAAGAACTCCACCTCCGCCAGGGCGAGATGACGGTCCGGGGCCGCCCCGGCGGGCGCGTCGAGGGTCAGGCGGATGGTGGCGGCGTCGCTGATGCCGGTGGGGAAGGTCTGCGGACCGGGCTTGTCACTCAGGGCGAGCCGCTTGTGGACCTTCCGGCCGTCCTTCGACGTCACCTCCATGTCGATCTGGAGCGCGCGGGCCTGCTTCGCGTACTCCTCGGGCGAGGAGGAGGCGCCGTTCGTGACGATCACGGCGACCAGGCGGAAGGGCTTGGCGAAGGTGTACGTCACCGAGGCGCCGGGGGCGGGTGCGCCCCAGTAGCGGTTGCTCAGCCCGTCCGTGCTGTTGCCCACCGGATGCCCTTGCACTTCGGCGCTCGCCTCGACTCGGGTGGCGGTCACCGCCTTGGCCTTGCCGAGCTTGTCCCGGGTGTCCTCGATCAGGTGACGTCCGGCCGGCAGCAGCAGGAAGCCACCGGCGCACAGCGCCAGTACGACGGCCAGGACCACCAGGAAGCGCACCAGGCGGCCCGAGCCGGCGCGGGTGCGGCGGCGCAGTGGCCAGATCGTCCGCCACCAGGGGAGGGGCGGCGGTGCGGTGGCGGGCGTGAGCGGAGCCGCGCAACGGCGGCAGAAGCGGCGGTCCGGGGGGTTGGGCGTGCCGCAGGAGGGGCACGGCACGCCGGCGACGACGTCGCTCACCGGGGCGGGCCGCACGACGGGGCGCGGCGCGACCGCCCTGGCGGGCTGCACGGGCTGCGGGGACGCTGCCGCCACGGGCTCGGGCGCGGCGGGTCGCCTGGCGGCGGGCGAAGCGGTGTCCGGCCGCGCCGGCGGCGCCGTGGGCGCCGTGGCGGGACCGGACCCGGGGTCGGCGGGCGCGGCCGGGTCCGGCGCGGAGCCGGGGGGCGCGGGCGGGGTGGGCGGCGCGGACCGTCCCCGAAGCCAGGGCCACCGCCGGGCCGCCCCGGAGGGCACGGGCAGGCCGGACTCCGCCTGGGTGGGCGCGGCCGGCGCGGCGGGGTGGGCGGACCCGTTGTGCGGCCCGGTAGGCGCCTGCCGCTCTGCGGCGGCTGCCGAGGGTGGGGCGGACTCTGCCCGGGTGGGTGTGGGCGCGCCGAACTCCGCCCCGGCGGGCGAGGATGAGGCCGGCTCGGCGCCGGTGGAGGCGGACGGGCCGTGCTCGGCCCTGGCGGCCGATCCGTTGCGCAGTCCGGCAGGGGCCCGCCCGGCCTGCGCGCCGGCGGGCACGGACGGGCTCGACTCCGCCCCGGCGGACGCGGACAGGCCTGGCTCGGCCCTGGCGGGCGCGGGCGGGGCGTGCTCGGCCCCGGCCGCGGTGGGCGGGTTGGGCTCGGCCCCGGCCGGTGTGGGCGGGTTGGGCTCCGCTCCGGCGGGCGCGGACAGGCCTGGCCCCGCCCCGGAGGGCGCGGGCGGGGTCGGCTCGGCCCTGGCGGGCGTGGGCGGGGCCGGCTCTGCGCGGGTGGGCGCGGGCGGGGCGTGCTCGGCCCCGGCCACGGGGGGCTGGTTGGGCTCGGCCCTGGGGGGCGTGGGCGGGGTCGGCTCCGCCCCGATGGGTGCGGTTGGGGCGTACCCGGCCCCGGGCGGGTTGGGCTCCGTCCTGGTGGGCGCGGGTGGGGTGGACCCGCTGCGGGGCTCGGCGGGGGGCTGCCGGTCTGCCCCGGCCGGTGTGGGCGCGTGGCGCGGCTCCGTGGGCGCCTGCCGGTCCGCGTCGGTCGGCTCGGTGGGGGTGGGGTCGGACCAGCCCAGGTAGGCGCCGCAGTTGCCGCAGAAGTCGTCCGTCGCGCCGTTGGACGCGCCGCACACGGGACACGCACGCATCGCCGTCACCTTCCTTCACCCGCGGGCGGCCCGGGCAGGACCTCCACGCGGCAGACCGTGTGGACGGGGCACAGGGTGCGGACGAGTGCGCGCACCCGGTCCGCGTCGACCGCGTACGCGTCGCCCTCGCGCCCCGGCCACACCCGGATCAGGACCTCGTCGGCCGGCGGTGGCGGCAGGTCCGCGCCCGCCGTGCGGGACCAGGTGGCCCCGCCGTCCCCGCTGACCTCGGCGGACACGCCCAGGACCAGCCGCAGGGCCTCGGTCAGGCCGCGCCGGGTGCCGCGCCAGCGGTGCAGTTCCACCGCGCGGGCCACCGCCTCGCGCCGCAGCGCGGTCGGCCACCGGGGGTCGTCGATGCCGCCCACCCAGGACGCCAGCCAGGGCAGGAAGTCGGCCGGGGCGAGCCGGGGGTCGAAGTAGGAGGGCAGGTTGTCGAGGGTGGTGAACACCGGGGCCAGGACCGTGTCGAGGCCCGCCGTGAACCGCTGGGCGAAGTCGTCGTCGGCGTACAGCGCGGGCAGTTGCCCGCCGATCGGGTGCGGGCTGGGGAGGCCCGGGACGGCGGCCCGGCTCATCCGCGCACCCCCGGCTCCGGCTCCGTCACGACGACCTGGTGCTGGTAGGAGAAGACGAGCGCGCCCGCTCCGATGTCGAGCCGGTCGACGGGGGCGCCGCGCCGCCCGGTGATCGGGTCGGCGGCGAACATGCGGATGTCCTCCACCAGGACGTCCCCGACGGCGCGTTGCACCACGCCGAACACCTCGCCGTACTGCACGGGCCGCCCGAACGGCCAGCCGGTGCCGTCGGGTCCGCCGTGCAGCGGGTTGAGGTGGCGGAACAGCGCGGCGAGCGCCGCCTCGCGCACCCGGTCGGCGTCCGCGGCGGGTGCCGACAGCCGGGCCACCACGGTGACGCCCTGGTAGACGGGCGGTTCGACGACGAGGCGGGTGCCGATCAGGCGCCGTTCGTCGAGGCTGGCGGTGATCGCGGTGAGCACCTGGTCGGAGGGGATCAGCTGCTCGAAGCGGAGCCGGTCGTCGCCCTCGTCGGCCACCGCGTCCGGCACCACCAGGACGCGGACCGCGCCCGCGCCGGCGGAGCCGTCCGCGGCGGGCAGGCAGCGGACCCGGCGCACCGAGGGCGCCGCCTGGCGGGCGATGATCTCGTAGTCCTCGGCGGTCACCGCGCGTTCCTGCATGCGCAGGGTCTCCGGCGCCCGCAGCTTGGCGTTGTCGACGGTCTCCCCGGCGACGCCGCCGCGTGCCGCCTCCCGGTTGGTGACGCGGGCGACGTAGGGGACGGAGCTGCGCAGGACGGAGATCGCGCCGCGGGAGACGTTGCCCGCGGGGCCGCCGCCGGTGCGGTAGTGGGCCACGCGGACCTGGGCGCCCTTGGGCGGTACGGCGCCGCAGGCGCGCAGGGTGCCGTCGGCCTCGCGCAGCACCGGCGGGAAGCCGAACTCGCCGGTGGTGGCGTTCACGCGGACGTGCCGGTCCTCGGGGGCGGAGCGGCCGAAGTGGTCCACGACCTCCCAGCGCTGCCATCCTTCGGGCGAGGACACCTCGACCACCGGCGGCTCCCCGTCGAGCAGTACGGGCGGGCGGCCGAGCCGGAAGGTCTGCCCGGCCACCCCCTCCGACTGGCCGAGCGGTACGTCGGTCACGCGTTCCGCGTGTTCCACGGTCATCGTGCCGCCGACGGTGAAGACGGCGGCCTCGCGCACGGTCGGGGACTCCGAGTAGAACGGCTGGCCGGGCTCGGGCTCGGTGACCCGGCAGCGCAGCCAGCCGGCGCGGGTGCCGCTGATCAGCGACGCGGTGTGCCCGGCCGGCACGTACACGATGACCTCACCGGGCCGGTTGAGGCCGCCGGTGCTGTCGGAGTCGGTCTCGCAGTGCTGCCACCGGCCGCCGTCCCACGCCTCCCACACCAGCGGGGGCTGGCGCGGGTCGACGCCGACGCCCTCGACGCGGCTGTCGAGGCGCACCGCGACCACGCAGCGCGGTACCGCCGTCGGCAGGCCGAACAGCAGGGCGTCGCCGGGTTCGGGCGTCGCCTGGAAGCACGGTATGTCGAGGCCCTCGGTGAGGGCGCCGGTGCGGTCGGTCTGCTCGCCGGTGCGGGGTGCGGTGACCAGGCGCGTCAACTCGCTGGGCACGATGCGCAGATCGTCGGTGGTCGCGAAGACCACGGCTTCCTCGCTCTCGCCGGTGGCGGTCGTCACCTCGGTGCCGGCGGGCAGCGTCAGCGTCTCGGGCTGCGGGGCGGACAGCCAGAAGTCGACGTCGGCGACGGCGGCCGACGGCGGGTACAGCCGGATGTCCAACAGGTCCAGGAACGCGAGGTAGTTCTTCTCCGGGACCCGGTTCAGCCGGTAGAGCAGCTGGTCCACGAGGTAGGCGAACGTCTCGATCAGGGTGACGCCCGGGTCGGAGACGTTGTGGTCGGTCCATTCCGGGGCGCGCTGCTGCACGTACCGCTTCGCCTCGTCGACGAGTTGCTGGAACCGGCGGTCGTCCAGGTTGGGGGAGGGCAGGGCCATCAGTCCGCGACCATTTCCTCGGCCCCCTCCTCGGAGGGGATCGTGTAGAAGGGGAAGACCAGGTTGCGCCGGTCGTTGGTGGTGCGCACCGTGTAGTGCACATCGATGTAGAGGGTGCCCGCGTCGACGGCGTCGAAGGCCACGACGACCTCGTCGACGGCGATGCGGGGCTCCCAGCGCTCCAGTGCCTCGCGCACCTGCTGGGCGACCCGCCCGGCGGTGTCGCCGTCGCCGGGGGCGAAGACGTACTCGTGGATGCCGCAGCCGAACTCCGGGCGCATCGGGCGCTCGCCCGGAGCGGTGCCGAGGACCAGCCGGATGGCCTCCTCCAGTTCGCGTTCCCGCTCGACCATGGCGATCCCGCCGGTCGGGCCGACCCGCAGAGGGAACGCCCAGCCGCGCCCGATGAACCGTTCGCTCATCACACACCGCCGATCAGGACGTTCATGGCGCCGGTGAGGATCATCGCGCCGCACGAGGTCTGGTCGCGGGCGCGGGCGGCGGGCAGCCCGCCGATGAGCACCGTGCCCGTGGCGAGCGCGGCCGGGTTCGGCATGACGACGTTGCCCGGGCCCAGTGCGGCGTGCGGCGGGACCACGCAGACGTGCAGGCTGCCGACGACGGCGGCGGGCAGGCCGCCGATCAGCACCGTCGCCACCGACGCGGCGGCGCCGGGCGGTGGCGTGGCGATCCGGCCACCGTGGTTGGTGGGGTCGCCGGTACGGGCTGCGGCTGGCATCGGGTCCTCCTCGGGGAGAGCGGTCGTGGTCGAGTGGGCTTGGCAGGGGGTCAGTTGATGCGGATGAGCCGGGCCTTGAGGGTGGCGAGCAGGCCGCCGTTGACGGTGACGTCGGCGGTTCCGTTCACCTTCACCGAGCGGCCGCCGATGCTGACCCCGGCGGTGCCGTCGATGTCCACCTGGCGGCCGGACACCTTCACCGTGCCCCGCCGCGCGTCCAGGGTGATGCCGGTCTTGTCCAGGAGGACCGAGGTCAGCGGGCGGCCCCGCCCCGCGTACACGGTGAGCTCGATGCGGTCCCGGCGGTCGTCCATGCGTACTTCGAGCCGCTCGTCGCCGGTCACCAGCCGCAGCCCGGAGGGGCCCGGCGCCGGGGCGTCGAGCAGCTCCACGCGGTGGCCCGAACGCGACACGATGGAGCGGCGGTTGACCTTCCCGCTGGTCTTGTCGATCAGTGGTACGTCGTGCGGGGAGGGCTGGTCCACACCGTTGTAGAGCCCGCCGAGGACGTACGGGCTGTCGAGCAGGCCCTGCTCGAACCCGACGAGCACCTCGTCGTTGACCTCGGGGCTCACCACGCCGCCGCCGCCCTTGCCGCCCCACTGGACGGTGCGCACCCAGTCGGAGACGTACGTGTCGTCGAGCCAGGGGAACTTCAGGCGCACCGCCCCGCGCTGGGAGCCGTTCGGTTCGCGGACGTCCGTGACCACGCCGATCGCCAGCCCCGGGAGGCGCGGGCCGCGGCCCGGCGCGTTGGCGCCGGTGACCAGGCCGGCCAGGGAGCGGTCGGGGCTGGAGCTGACCCACACGGTGGTGCGGTAGCCGCCGTGCGGCTCCAGGACGTGCTGCACGGCGGTCGCCGTGTACCGGCCGGAGAAGGCCTGCCCCACGTTGCCGAGCGCGATGGCCTTGCCGGCCCGCAGCAGCGGGTTCCCCTCGGCGACGGCCTCCAGTTCGCCGAAGCCGGAGCTGACCTCGTCGGCCGCCGCCTTCGCGACGGCCGTCGTCTCGGCCTGCGTACGGTACGGGGTGTCGGTGACGGCCAGGGCCGACTTGCCGAAGCGTGCGGCGAACTCGGGGCTGAGGCCGGGCACCACCGTGTCGCTGACCACGGAGGGCTGCTCGGCGACCAGCGGCCGCTTGGTGGTCACGTCCCAGCCGCGCACCTGCACCTTGGAGACGCCGTCGGCGGCCGACAGCGCGGCCCGCAGGGCGAGGAGGTTGCGCCCGTACTCCAGGACCATCGGGTTGCGCTCGGCCGACGTCGACGGGGCGGGCGCCCCGGACGCCTTCACGGGCCGGGTGAACTGGAGCAGTCCCTTGTCGTCGACGCGCACCTGCGCGCCGCTCTCGCCCGCGAGGAACTGCAGGAAGTCCCAGTCGGAGACGTTCGCCTGGGACAGCTGCTTGTACGTCACCGGCGCCGCCTCCACCTTCCCGACGGCGAGGCCCGCTCCGGCGGCCACCTTGCGGACGATGGCCGCGGCCGTCATGTTGCGGTACGCCACGACCTTGCGGCCGCGCTGGAGGCGGTGCGCCTTGGAGTAGGCGCGCACGACGGTGAACGAACCGGTGCGGTCCCGGTCGATCTCCAGGGCCGTGACCTCGCCGTTGAACAGCCGCTCCCGCGCCTGCCCCTTCACGGTCATCACCGACACCCGCAGCGGCGAGCCGATGGTGATGCCGGTGGCGCGCAGGAACTCGTGGTCGGGGTCGCGGTAGGTGAGCACGGCGGTGTCCGGCAGGCCCACGTTCTCGTCGACGACACAGCTCACCAGCTGGGCCGCCCAGATCGGCGGCAGTTCGCCGGGTGCTTCCACGATCGGGTCGGCCGCGAACGACCGGCCTCCGGGTTCTGATCCGCTCACCGCTGCTCCTCCTCGCCGTGCTGGTCCTGCAGGGCCGGCACCACGATCTCGGTGCCGGGGACGAGCGCCATCGGGTCGTCGATCCCGTTGGCCTCGGCGATGGCCCGCCAGGCCGTCGCGTCGCCGTACTCGCGCCAGGCGAGCATCGCCAGGCTGTCGCCCGCCACGACGATGTGCGTGCTGCGGGCGGTGCGTGCGCCGGAGGTCGGGTTCTGGCCCGGCGGGTCGACGCTCGCCTCCTCGATGGACAGCGAGCAGGTGGCCCGTAGCGGCTTGCCGTCCACGTCGAAGAGCGTGTACGACACCGACAGGTTCGACAGGACCCCGTCGAAGGACGTCGTCCGCGCGCTGCCCCACTCGAAGCGCACCCAGGGGCTCGCCGGCTTCTTGCGACCGAGGCTCGCGGGGGTCGGCACGCACGCCTTCATCAGCTTCTCCACCGCCTGCTCCACGGAGTTGTCGTGGGTGGCGGTGGCGTCCAGGAACACCTCCAGGCTGAGCGTGCGCGGACCGCTGCCCACGAACTCGGGCAGCGCCGACTGCCCCGCCATCCGGGACGGGGAGCGCCGCCACTCGGTGGTCTTGCCCAGTTGCAGGGTCGAGGGGTTGAACTGGAGGTCGAGCTTGGCGATCGTCCCGCCCGGCTTGGCGCCGACGGAGGTCGGTGGCTCCTTGAGGGTGAGCTGGGCCCTGGCGCGGCTGGCGCGTGCCGATGAGGCCATGGCGTGGACTCCCTTCCGGAGCGGGGACGAGGGACGGGACGGATACGGGCGGGCGGGTGTCGGGTGGCGCCGGGTGGTGCGGGCGGCGGCGGGGTCAGGAGGGCAGCAGGCCCTGGTGGGCGATCTCCAACGTCTCCACGGCGGCGGCGGAGTTGGCGGGGTCGAAGGACGGCCCCTGCCAGCGCACGGGGACGATCCCGAACACCTGCCAGCTGATGATCCGGCTGAGGTCGGGCCGCAGGGCCACGATCTCCCCGTCCTTGGGCTCGACCCGCCGCAGCGTCTCGTCCAGCCAGCGGCCGATCTTCGCCGTGTCGGCGGTGACGGGCCGGGTGAGGGTGATGTTCGACCAGGTCACGCGGCCCGGCAGCTGCCACGTGAAGCCGTTGTTGCCGCCCTCGGCGTAGCTCTCCATCTCGACTTCGGCGCCCATGCCGGAGCAGGTGTGGAAGGCGCCCAGGTCGTTGCCGCCGATCGCCAGCCGGAAGAACACGCTGGTCGCGAAGATGTTGTCCGTCATCGGTCCGTCGTCCGTTTCTCGTGTACGTGGTCTCAGCGACGGCCGTCGAAGGGCCGGCCCGCGCGTTCCCGGCCGCGCCGCAACTCGGTGCGCAACAGGCGGGAGACGGGATCCAGCAGACGGCGCGCGAGATCGTCCAGATCGGCGTCGGGGACCTGCGGGGCGGCGTGCCGGTCGGCCGGGGCGGACCTCGCACCGCCGCCGCCGCCGCTGCCGGCGCTCGGCCCGGGGGTGGCCGGACCGGGGGCGCTCCGGGCGCCGCCCGGGGCCCGCTGCACCGCCGGCGGGCCCGCCGGCGCGGGGCCGGTCGCTGGCGGGGTGGCGGGGGCGGGAGCCGGTGTCCTCGGGCGTACGACGGGTACGGGCCGCGCGGGCGACGCGGCCGGGGCCGGCTGCACCGCGACCGGCGGTGCCTGCGGGCTCGTCACGGGCAGGGGGGTGGCCGCGGCGCGGGATGGACCGGGGGGCGACGCGGGCGCGGTACGCGGGTCGGGCGCGGGGCGCACGGCGTGCGGCCCGTGCACCGCGGCGCGCTGAACCGGCTGCGGTGCGCTCGAGGGGGCCGGCCAGCGCGCCGCCACCACGGGACGGCCCGCCGGGCGGGGGGCGGGCGCGGCCGCGCTCCCCATGTCACGGGTGTTGGTGCCGAGGGGCAGCGGCCGGGCCGCCAGCAGCTGGAGCGTGCGGGGCGCCGAAGGCGTCGGCGGGACGTCGCCCGCGGCCTTGTCGGTGACCGAGCGGGCGACGACCAGCGGAACCGGGGGAACGGAACCGGAGGTCGCGGCGGACGTGGTGGACGGGGCCGTACGGCGCTGCACGGAGCCCGTGCCCAGTACGGGCGCGCGGCCGGCGGGCGACGACGCGGCCCCGGCCGCGAGTGCACGCTGGATGTCCGCGTGGGACATGGGCCGGGCCGCCGCCCGAGCCCGGGACGAGGGGGACACCGGAGGGGCCGCGCTCGGCGGCAGCGCGGTCAGCGGCGCGCCGAGGCCGGTGCGTACGCGCGGTGCGGACGGCCCCGCCGAGGGCTCGGCCTGGCGCTGGACCGTGGGCATGGCCGGCGCGGGCCGGCCCGCCGGGGTCGCGGTGGGCGGGAGTTCGGCGAGCGGCGCGCCGAGCGGTGCGCGGCTGCGCGTGCGCTGCGCGGGCGCGTCGGCGCCGGCCGCAGGCTCCGCCCGGCGCTGCGGGGACGGCCTCGACCCTGCGCTGTCGGGCTCGGCCCGCTGGACCATGGGCATGGCGGGGGCGGGCCCAGCGGTCCGAGCGGGTGCCGGGTGCCCCGCCGTGGGCCGGAGTTCGGTGAGCGGGCCGTCGAGCGGTGGGCGGCTCCCCGGGCGCTGCACGGGCACGTCCGGCCCGGCCGAGGGCTCCGCCTGGCGCTGGACCGTCGGCATGGCCGGGGCGGGCGCGGGCCGGCCCGCCGGGGTCGCGGTGGGCGGGAGCTCGGCGAGCGGCGCGCCGAGGGGCGGGCGGGTTCCCGTCCGCGGCGCGGGCGTGTTCGGGGCGGAGGGCTTCTCCGGGGAGGGGGTCGGCCGAGCGCTGTCGGGGTCGGTCTGGCGTTGGACCGTCGGCATGGCCGGGGTGGGTGCGGGGGCCTCGGCTGCCGAGGGGGTGGCGGTGGGCGGGAGTTCGGTGAGGGGTGCGCCGAGCGGCGGGCGGGTTGCCGTGCGCCGCACGGGCGCGTCCGGCCCGGCGGTGGGCTCGGCCTGGCGCTGCGCCGTGGGCTTCGCCGGGCGGTGCTCGGCCTGGCGCTGGACCGTCGGCAGCGCCGGGGTGAGCGCGGCGGGCGCGGCGGGGCCTTCCGACGGGGTGGCGGTGGGCGGGAGGTCGGTGAGGGGGGTGCCGAGTGGTGCGCGGCTTCCCGCCCGCTGCACGGGCGTGTCCGAAGCGGCCCCGGCCGTAGGTCCGGCGATGGGCCGGACGGCGGGCACGCGGCGCCTGGCCGTGGCCGGGACCCGGGCGACGGTCAGCGTGCGGCCGACCGCGCGCGGCCGGACCGCGACGGGCGTCTCCTCACCGGCGCGGCCGGCACGGGCCTCCACCGTGGCCGGGGCGGACCCGGACCGCCGAACGGTCGGACCCGACGGGGTCGGGGCGGTACCCCCGGCGGACGCTCCCCGGGTCGCCGATGCGGCGGGGACGACCGCGACCCGGCGGATCAGCGGGAACCGCGGAGCGGGCATCGGCGTACGGTCGCCCGCGGGAACGGCCGCGCCGCCGCCCGTCGCCGCGGCCCGCTGGACGGACGGGGCGGGCGTGCCGAGTACGGCTGCGGAGTGCGTGGACGTGCCGTGCGCGCCCGGGCCGCTCGGACGGGACGCCGGAGCGCCGGACGCCGTGACGCGGGGCGAAGAAGGACGGGACGAGGCAGCACGGGACGACGTACCACCCTCAGCGGGCGGCTCCGCTTCCTGCGGCTGCCGCAGTGCCCGCAGCAGCAGCGGGCCGCCGCCACTGGCGGCGGTGGGCGCGGGGCCGGCTGCGGCCGGGCGGGTGACCCCGCGTACGAGACCGGCCGGGGCGGACGGCAGCACGGCGTGGCCGAGCCCGGTGTCGAAGGACGGGTCGCGCCACGCGGCCAGGCCGGACCGGAAGGCCAGCCCGTCGCTGACGCCGATGGTCGCGCGGGACACGGTCAGGACGGGCTGCGCCGTCGTGCGCCAGCCGCCGTCCCAGTCGCCGGGTACGCCGCTCTGCGGTACGCCGGTCTGCGGTGCGCCGGCCGCGCCGCCGGACGGCGCGGCCGGCTCCGCTCCGCGGCCGCTCGGGGCCTGCGGCACGGCGGTGCGCCGACGCAGCCTGTCCCGCCATGCCATGCGTTCAACCGCCTTCGTTCACACGGGTGTTGATTCGAGCTATCTCGGTGACCCACTCCTGGCGCTCGCCGTGGGTCAGGTCGAGGATCTCGTCGCGTTGCCAGTGGAAGTGGTAGGCGATGTACGCGATCTCCTCCTTGAGCCGGGGGAGGGCGTACGTCACGATTCCCCCAGGCGCCCACCGGACAGGTCGACCTCGAAGCCGCCTTCGCAGTGCGGGCAGGTGACCGCCGCGCGGGTGTGCCCCTCGCTGTTGACGCGCCGGTAGAAGTCCTGGAGGAACGCGACGTCGGTCGCGTACATCCGCTCGACGATCCCGGCGTGCACGTCGGTGATGGTGCCGAGCCGGGTGATCACCTGACTGAGCAGCACCACGCTCAGGTACGCCGGGTTCTCCTTGACCCGCAGGTCGATCTGCGGGCGCAGTTCGTCGCGGGCGGTGGCGAGGCGCATCGAGCCGTGCCGGTGCAGCGTGCCCGCCTCGTCGACGTACCCGCGCGGCAGCTCGAACTCGAACTCCGTCCGCAGGCCGTGGTCCTCGCGCGCCGCCGGAGCGGCGGCGGCCGGGGGCGCCGCCGCCTGCTCCGGGGCCGTCGTGGGCGCCGTGACCTGGAGGATCTCCTCCAGGCTTCCTGCCGTCACCGTACGACGTCTCATTCGACGATGATCTCCTCGAACACGATGGTCACGGACTCGGTGGCCGCGGCGGACTCGCCGGCCTTGAGGGAGGGGCCCTCCCACTTGGAGGCCCAGCCCTGCATCAGCTGGATGCGGCGGATGGTCGCGCCCGTGGAGTCCTTGATCTCGATGGTGAGGTTCTGCCGAGCGGTGTCGACGGCCCCGTTGTTCAGGGTCTCCTTGATCCACTTGGTGAACTCGCTGCTCTTGTCGAGTCCCCGGGTGATCGTGACCTCGCCGGCCTGGCGGGCGCCGGGCTGCTTGCGGATGATCTGCTTGCCCTCCGCGCTGACCTGGCGGACCTCGACGACCTCCTCCTCGACGGTCAGGCCGCTGATCTCCTGGATCGACTCGACCAGGTAACCACCGAGCTGTACGCCGAAGATGTGGGTGGAAAGAGCATCGCCCTCTGCCATGACTGTCCTTCACCTTTCCTTGCTGCTGCTGGTGCCGCTGACCGGCGGGGTCACTCGTCGACGAGGCTGGTGCTGTCGGAGAACTGGGCCAACCGGAACACCACGAACTCGGCGGGCTTGACCGGCGACACGCCGATCTCGCAGACCACGCGGCCCTGGTCGATCGACTCCTGCGGGTTGTTGTCGCGGTCGCACTTGACGTAGAACGCCTCGGCGGCCGTGCGGCCGAACAGGGCGCCGCGGCGCCACTCCTCGGTGAGGAACGCGGTGACGTTGCGCCGGATGCTGGACCAGAGCCGGTCGTCGTTGGGCTCGAAGACCACCCACTGGGTACCCAGGAGGATCGACTCCTCCAGGTAGTTGAAGAGGCGGCGCACGTTCAGGTAGCGCCAGGCCGGGTCGGAGGAGAGGGTGCGGGCGCCCCAGATGCGGATGCCACGGCCGGGGAAGGCCCGTACGCAGTTCACGCCGATCGGGTTGAGCAGGTCCTGCTCGCCCTTGCTGAGGCGCAGTTCCAGGTCCACCGCGCCGCGGATCACCTCGTTGGCGGGGGCCTTGTGGACACCGCGCTCGGCGTCGCTGCGCGCCCACACACCGGCGACGTGGCCGCTCGGCGGGACGGCCGTGTTGCGTCCGGCGGCCGGGTCGAAGACCTTCACCCACGGGTAGTAGAGGGTGGCGTAGCGGGAGTCGTAGCCCGCCTCGTCGTTGCGCCAGGTGCGCACCTGCTGGGCGGAGAGCCTCGGCGGGGTGTCCAGGACGGCCACGCGGTCGCCCATCTGCTCGCAGTGCGAGATCACCGCGAGCTGTACGGTGCGCACGCCCTCCGAGTCGATGTCCCCGCGCTGGTAGGCGCTCATCAGGTCCGGGACCGCGACCATGGTGATCTCGTCGATGGTCTCCAGGCCGGCGAACCCGGTACGGGCGGCGGAGTCGCCGACGTACTCGGCGGGGTCGAGACGGGCCACGCCGCCGCCGGCCGGGGCGGGCGACGCGGCGGGGGCGTCGGGCACGGCGACGGTCTGCGCGGCGGGCCGGGTCTGGGCCGCGCCCCGCTGCTCGGTGACCTCGATCAGCTTCGAGGCGCGGGCCTGGGTGACGAGGTAGCCCTTGACGTTCTTGCGGGCGGACACCTCGTAGGTCTCGGCCACCTGCTCGCCCTGGCGGACCAGGACCTTGAAGCGGTCCTCGGGCGGGTTCTCGCCGTCCGAGTCGGCGATCTCCACGGACACGCCGGTGACGCCCGGCCGGGCCGTGAGGACGAAGCCGCCGAGCTCGACCGGCTGCGCGGCGAGGGGCTGGGGGACGGAGCCCGCGGCGGCCGGTGCGGAGGTGTCCTGGGCCTGTCCGCCGATGCGGACGACGTAGGCGGCGCCGCCGCCGTTGGCGAAGTAGCCGTAGACGGCGTGGGGCAGGTAGGTGCCCTCGGAGAAACCGCCGAACCGCTGGGAGTACTGGTCCCAGCTGGTGACCAGGGTCGGCTCGTGGAACGGGCCGCTCTGGGCGAATCCCACGAACGCGGCGACGGCGGTGCCGACCCCTTCGATCGGGCGAGCACCGGACTGCACCTCCTCCACGTACACGCCCGGGGTGAGGTACGTCGGCATGCTCGCTCCTTGGGTCACGGCTGTGCGATCAGGTCTGATCAGGTCTGTCCACAGTCTTTCCGGAGGGCGCCGTCGCGGGCAGAGACGTTCGGCCCTGGGCGGGGGCAAGCGCGCTGCCCTCCTGGTCGCCCCCGCAGGGCCGGCCAGGCAGCGCGCTCACACCTCCGTGAGCTGCCCCAGGTACGGACCGAACTCGCTCTCCAGGACGAGCCGGCCGAGCTTGCGGTACTCCTGGGCGACCGCCGTCACGACCTGGCCCATGGTCAGCGGTTCGCCCGACGCGGCCGCGAAGTAGGCGGCCGTCACGGCGCACGCCCGGATCGAACCTCCGGCCAGCTCGAAGCGGTCGGCGCAGAAGGCGAGGTCGACGTCGCCGGCCCGGGGCAGCCGCTCGCCCAGGCACCGCTCCCACAGGGCCAGGCGCTGGGTGGCGTCGGGCACCGGGAAGTCGGCGACCACGTCGAGGCGGCGGGTGAACGCCTCGTCGAGGTTGGCCCGCAGGTTGGTGGTCAGGATGGCGATGCCGTCGAAGGACTCCATCCGCTGGAGCAGGTACGCCGACTCCATGTTGGCGTGCTTGTCGTGGGCGTCCTTCACCTCGGAGCGCTTGCCGAAGATCGCGTCGGCCTCGTCGAACAGCAGGACCGCGTTGACGGCCGACGCCTCGGTGAAGATCCGCTCCAGGTTCTTCTCGGTCTCGCCGACGTACTTGTCCACAACGGTGGACAGGTCCACCACGTACAGGTCCATGCCGAGGTCGGCCGCCACCACCTCGGCGGACATGGTCTTGCCGGTGCCGGAGGACCCGGCGAACAGTGCGATCACGCCGCGGCCGCGCCCGCCGCCGGGCCGCATGCCCCACTGGCCGAGGACCTGGTCGCGGTGGCGGGCGCGCACCGCGAGGTCCCGCAGCCGGCGGTGGGTGGGGGCGGGCAGCACCAGGTCGTCCCAGCCCACCGCGGGCTCCACCCGGCGGGCGAGGCGGGCGAGTCCCGCACCGTTCTGGGCCCGTACGGCGGCGCGCAGGTCGTCGGGGGAGAGCGGGCGGTCCTCCAGTGCGGCGGTGCGCACCGCGGTGTCGGCGGCGCGCCGCAGCTGGCCGGCGTCGAGGCGGTGCGCGGCCACGGACCGGGCGAGCGCTTCGGTGTCCCCGGCCGCGCCGTGCTCTCCGGCGGCCCGCTCCAGCGCGTGCCGCCAGCGGGTGGCGTGCCGGTCGGGCGTGGGGGCCGTCACCGTGAGGGTGACCGGGGTGGCGGCCGCCCAGGCGGGTTCCCAGCCGCTGGTTCCGTAGGTGAACAGGGGGATGCCGCGCAGCACGGTGCACAGGGTGCGCAGCACGCGGGTCCGCTCGTCGGGCTGGTCGGGCAGTTCCTCCAGCGGCCCGAGCAGGACGCCGGCGCCCGTCAGACGGGCCTCGCGGGCGACGGCCCGGGCGAGTTCGGGCAGGGCGCGGGCGTGGGGGGCCAGGGCCGCCGCGTCCAGGGCGAGGGGCGTGGTCCCGCACGCGTGCAGGGCGGCGACCGCGAGGCCCGCGGGGTCGCCGCCGCGGGCCCGCAGGTGGACGTGGCGGGTGCCGCTGCGGGCCGCGGCGACGGCCCGGGCCAGCTCGGCCGGTTCGACGGCGGGGTCGTCGGTGGCCGCGGCGAGCACGTCGGCCAGCCGCGGGTCGGGCGAGGTGTCGCCGAGCAGGTGGGCGGTGACCCGGTCCGGGACGGCCAGCACCCGGGACAGGGGCGGCCGTTCGGGTTCGGTGACCTCCAGCAGACCGCCCGCCACGAGGGGGGCGGTGGGGGAGAGCCGGAACCGCGCGGCGGCCACGCCGGTGCGGCCGCACAGTTCGAGGGCGAGGCCGACGGTGGGCCGGCGGCGCGTCAGGTCGTCGTTGAGGTAGCCGTAGAGCCGTTCGAAGCGGGCGTCGAGGTCGGGCGCCAGGGCCACGAGGAGCAGGTCCACGTCGAGCGGTTCCAGCGCGAAGCGCGTGGCGAGGACGTCGAGCGGCGAGCCGGGCGGGGGTGCGTCCGGGGCGAGCGCGGGCAGGCCGGGGCCGTGCGGTCCGTCCAGGACGCGGGCGGCGGCCTCGGGCGTGAGGTACTGGCCCCGGTAGGGGTCGTCGGGGTCGGGATCGACGGCACGGCGGAGCTCCACGGCCCGGCGTACCCGCTCCTCGACGAGCCGGAGGCGGGTCCACAGGTGGGGGGTGGTGTCGGCCGGGGCCGCGGGCGGGGTCTCCGGCCGGACGGTGTGCGTCACGGCTGCCGTTCCCCCCGCCGGCGGCGCGCGGGTGCGTTCGGCCGGGGCCGGGAGCCGCCGAAGCCCTCCGGTACCGGCACGTTCAGCCCGACGTAGCGCAGCCGGCGCCGGCTCTCGGCCCCGTCCGCCTCGCCCCCGTCCGGCTGCGACCTGTCCGTGTCGGATCCGTCGGCCGCGGACGCGTTCGCCGCGGACCCGTCCGGATCGACCTGCGGTACGGAGTTCACGACGAGCCCCTCGGTGACCGGCGGGGCCGTGATCGTGCTGATGCCGGCCAGCGGCGCCTTCACGCGCAGCCCGAGGGACGGCTTGAGGTCGCCGCCCAGCGCCGACCACACGTCGGAGGCGGCCGGTGCGTCCATGCCGGTGCCGCCCGCGTCCACGTCCACGATCAGGCCGAGTTCGGCGAGCGTGCCGGTGAGCAGGCGCGGGGGCAGCGTGTCGGTGTTCACGAGGCAGGAGAGCACCTGGGAGAGCAGCCGGTGCTCGTCCTGCGGCCTGCTCGCCCACGCGGTGACCAGGTACGTCAGCTCGAACCAGCGCGGCGGGGTGCGGCGCGCGACGACGAAACCGTCCGCGTCGTACACCTCGCCGGCGCCGCTGCCGCGCCGGGTGTGGTCCTCGCGGATGTCGTACAGGAACACGCAGACCGTGGGCGCGCTGCGGCGCGCCGCCCAGTCGCTCGTCGGGGCGTCGAAGACCACCTCGACGCCCGACGCCTCCAGTCCGGACTCCGCCAGCAGCCGGCGCAGCCCCTCGTCGACTTCGTGGATCATCGGCGGGTCACCTCGTCGGGCGGCTGCACCGAGCCGCCGACCACGAGGAAGTCGGTCTGCACCGGCGAGAAGCCGGGACCGCTCGCGGTGATGGTCCGGGGGCCCGTCTGGTCCTTGGCCAGGATCAGCAGCTGCCCGATGAACGTGCCGTCGCGCTGCGGGAACGTCGGTGCCGCGGCCGCGGTGATGCCCGGCTTCCACGCGAACCGCACCGGCACGCCGGGCGGGAAGTCCTCGCCGCGCACGGAGGTGACGAAGCCGGGCTTGCCGATCGGCGGCACGGCGACGATGCGCGGCTGGAGGATGCGCAACTGCTGGCGGGCGGTGTTGTCGCGGGGGTCGGCGTCGGTGCCCGTCGTCGTGAGGTTGCCGGTCACCTGGGCGGTGAGCGCCTTGTCGGGGTTGAGGACGACCCGCAGGACGGTCCGGGCGCCCGGGGCCAGGTCCGGCAGGGCGCACTCCCCGGACGCGTCGCAGCCCGGCGGCATCCCCGCGCTCGGTACCCCCTGCGGGAGGCCTATGCGCAGCCGCAGGCCCGTGGCCAGGGCATTGCGGCCGTTGCGGACGGCGTACGTGACGACGACGCGGCCGCCGACGTAGCCGGGGTTCGGCTGCGCGGTGATGCTCAGCCCGGGGCCGGCCGGGGGCGCGGGGGGCTCAGGCTGCGGCGCGGGCGTCGTCGGCGGGGCGGTGGTCGGCGGTGCCGGGGTCGGAGTCGGCGGGGTGGGGGTCGGTTTCGGCGGTACGGGTGCCTCGCGGACCGGCACCACGGTCCGGCCGGAGTTGTCGCTGGGGCGGGGGTCGATCACGGTGCCGGTGACGGACCAGTCCACCGGCTGGTCGCCGGGGGTGACGCCGGTGAGGGTGACGCTCACCGGGACGGTGGCGCCGGGGCGGACCACGCCCAGGGTGCAGGTCAGCGCGGCCGCGTCACAGGTGGCGCCGGGTGCGGTGAGCGCGGTGACGCCCACTCCGAGGGGCGGCGAGACGGTCAGCCGGGTTCCGGGTGAGGCCGCGGGGCCCTGGTTGACGACGTCCACGCGGACGGTGGCGGAGCCGCCGACGGTGAGCGGCGCGGCCTTCTCGGGTGCCCGTACCGCGAGGTCGACGGACTGCTGCACGCCGGGTTCCTTCTGGCGGCCCGGCAGGCCGGTGACGAGCAGGTTGTGGTCGCCGGAGGCCACGTCGACCAGCTTCAGCTTCTCCGGGCTGTTGGGGGCACGCGAGCCGCGGGCGCTGAGCACCAGGCTCTTGCCGTCGGCGGTCCACGCGGCGTCGCGGGGCTGGAACGGTCCCTTGGCGGTGGGCTCGGGCAGTTCCCGGCCGCAGGCCCCGGGCACGTCGCGGGCGGCGTCGGGCAGCAGGACCCGGCAGGCGCCGCCGGTCGCGGAGGCGAGCAGGATGCCGCTGCGCTCGTCGACGCGGCCGCCGCCGTTCTTGCGGTTGAAGGCGATGGTCGCGCCGTCCGGGGAGAACGCCGGGCTGTCGTCGATGACTTCGCAGCCGGCGGGGCACAGGGTGGCGCTCAGGTCGCGCTGGCGGTCCAGGTGGTCCACGGGCACGGTCCAGACGTGCTTGTTGCCGCCGTTGCCGTTGATCACGAGGTTGCGGGTGAAGGCCAGGGTCGTGCCGTCGGAGGACCACGTGGGCTGGGCGTCGCCCAGCCGGGCCTGGCCGGCGGGCGGGGTGATCTCGCCGCGGATCGCGCCGGTGGCGGCGTCCGCGATCAGGATGCGCGCGACGCCCGTCTCACCGCCGACCCCGCCGGGCGAGGTCCGGGTGAAGGCCAGGAGCTTGCCGTCGGGGGAGAACGTCGGGTCGGTGTCCCAGTCCCGGGGGCCGCGGCCGGCGAGCGGCAGGGCCGACGGGTTGGTTCCGTCGGCGTCCGCCATCCAGATCCGCTGGATCCGGGCTTCGGGCTTGCCCTCGAAGCGGGTCAGCACGATCCTGCGCCCGTCGGGCGTGTAGTTCTGCCGCTCGGTCCACGGGTCGGAGCCGGGGGCGGGCTGGAACAGCGGATCCTTGGCCGGGTCGGTGTTGGTGTCGGCCGCCGGGTCCTCCTTGAGGATCTCCAGGCCGAGGTCGCGGGGGTCGGAGCCGTCCATCCGGGCGTCCTGCAGGGTCACCGTGTGCGGTCCGGCCGCCGAGGTCCGCTCGACCACGACGCTGCCGCCGGTCAGCGGGCCGAGCCAGGTGGCCGAACCGACCTCGCGGTCCTCGCTGAGCACCAGCTGGGGCGTGTCCGCCGAGTGCGCGGGCACCCGGAAGACGTGGTCCCAGTCGCCCTTGCAGTCACAGGTGCGGTCCGGGCTGAGGAAGAGCACCCCGTCCCCGTCGGGCAGCCACGCTGCCCCGCGAGTACGCCAGTTGGCCTGGGCGCCGGCCAGCAGCGGACCGTCGCCGCGCCCGTCGGTCCAGCGCAGGCGGGGTCCGGTCGAGTCGGCGGTGGTCGGGGTGGCGGTGTAGGCGATCAGGTCCCGGTTCGCCTTGTCGTCCACCGGGTTCCACACGGGCTCGGTGGCCGTGCCGTTGGCCGGGTCGGTGACGCGGGTGGCGGAGCCGCCGCGCAGGGGACGTACGTAGACCTGCCGGCCGACGGCCTTGTCGCCGTCGGAGGAGTAGGCGAGGCGTCCGCCCTCCGGCGAGACCGTGGGGTGCTCCTCGTTGGCGGGGGAGTCGGTCAGCCGGGTGAGGCCGGTGCCGTCGGTGCGCACCGACCACAGGTCGCGCTGGGTGCCGCCGCCGGCGGGGGCGGGCTGGGCCGAGTCGAAGACGACCGAGCGGCCGTCCGGGGTCAGCCGGGGGTTCGCCGCGTCCAGGCCGCTGGTCAGGCGCCGCACCGAACCGTCCGCGGCCCGCAGGTAGACCTGCGGGGTCTTCTCGTCGCGGCGGCTCGCGAAGACCACCTGGTCGCCCAGCGCTGCGGGCTGGGTGTCCAGGTGGGCCGGACCCTCACCGAACAGCGGTGTGCTGGACGCGTCGTTCGCCACCCGGCCGAGGCTCCGGTGGCGCGTACCGGCGAACACGACCCGGCCGTCCCCGGCGTCGGCTGCCAGGGGGCGCGCCTCGGCGTCGCCCGGGCCGGTGGCCGCCGTCACCGCGAGCAAGGGCACCAGCAGCAGCAACGGCGCGCCGGCCCTCCCCCAGCGGCGTCGACGACTGCCGGAGCCACCCGTGCCCATCACGGTCCACCTCACAGTCGGGTACAGCATTCACGTATGACCTCGCCATCCTTCGGCCGCGCACGTGCCGGCGGCAGGGCCGCGCGGCCGCACCCGGGGGAAGCGCCCGGTGCGCTTTCGGGCAGCGGGGGGTGCGGTCCGCCCGGGCCGGCGGCCCGCCGACGCCCGGCCGTGGGGTCAGATCAGCCCGTTGCGCAGGGCGTAGCCGACCGCGTGCGTGCGGTTGCGCAGGTGCAGCCGCGTGATGATCTCGTGCAGCACGTTCTTGACGGTCCGTTCGGAGTACGAGGTCTTGCGCGCGATCTCCGAGGTGTCCAGGCCCTCCGACACCAGGCGCAGCATGTCGGCCTCGCGCGAGGTCAGCGTGGACAGGGACACGGCGTGCGGGTCGAGCGTCGAACGCTGCAGGCTGCCCACGTGGTCGAGGAGCTTCGCGAGGAGGTCGCCCGGGAGCACGCCCTCGCCGTTGGCTATGGCCAGGACCAGGCGCAGGAGCCGGTCCTGGTCGGCCTCGCTGCGCCGCAGCACCGCGGTGACCCCGCATTCGATGGCGCGCTGCAGGGCGTCCCCGGATTCGAACGTGCCGACCACGAGCCCGGTACGGGTGCCGGAGTTGTGCCGCAGCCGGTACAGCAGGGCGGCCGTCTCGTCGTCCACGCTGTCCACGGCGACGAGGGACACCTGTGCGTCGTCGGCGTCGGCGAGGTCGACGAGTTCGATCTCGGGCCGCTGGCGCAGCTGGTGGACGACCCCGACGTGCAGGACCGGGTCCGGCGCATACACGGCCACGGTGACCCGTTCGCCGGCGCCGGATGAGGAGACGGGTCGGTTGTTCTCAGGCTGAGGCATGTGTCGTACCTGTTCCGTGATGCGTACGTGGGGTTACGGATGGATGGGGAGGTTCAACGACTGGGTCGATGAGGGGAGTTGGTGAGCGTCCGCGGGGGCATCGGGGCTGCCCGGGGCGTTGCCCTCGCGTCCGTGGAAGTGGCCGTGGCGGCGCCGTAGCGTCGTGGTGTGATATCCCCAGCAGCCTCTTCCAGCCCTGGCGCGCCCGGCCTCGACATCCCGCCGGTATCCGTGACGCCGGGCGGTACCGCATCCACGAGCCTGACCGTCCGCAACGACAGCGACATCGTCGAGGCGTACCGCCTGGAGGTCGTCGGCGACTGCGCTGCCTGGGCCACGGTGGAGCCCGAGCGCGTCTCCCTCTACCCCGGCACCTCGGAAACGGTGACGATCCGGCTGGCTCCGCCCCGGTCGCCGCAGGTGCGGGCGGGGGACGTGCCGCTCGCCGTGCGCGTGCTGCCCACCGAGCACCCCGACGCCGTGCGGGTGCCCGAAACCACCGTGCATGTGGAGGAGTTTCGGCAGGTCAGGGCTGAGAGCGCTCCCAAACGGCGCCGCGGCTGGCTGCGCGGACGCTATCGACTGGCCGTGCGCAACGAGGGCAACTGCCCCGTGGAGCTGGGCTTCACGCCCGCCCAGCCGGGCGAGGAGCTGAAGTTCGCCTTCGCCCCCGCGACGCAGAAGCTGGAGCCGGGGGAGTCGGCCGAGGTGGGGCTGCGGGTCCGCACCGGCAAGCCGGTGTGGTTCGGGGCCCCGGTGACCTGGCCGTTCACGGTGGACGTGGCCGAGGTCGAGGTCCGCGACGCCGGCGGCGCCGGTGGCGGTGGCGGTGTCGGTGGGCGTGAGGAGGGCGTGGAGCGGCCCGAGTCGGAGCGCGTCCGGGTGCCGCTGGACGCCGAGTTCGTCCAGATCCCGGTCTTCCCGAGGTGGCTGCTCGCGGTACTGGCCGCGCTGCTCGCCCTGTTGCTCGCCTGGTTCCTGCTGGTACGCCCGGCCGTGCGCAGTACGGCGAAGGAGGCCGCCGAGGCGGTCCAGAAGAAGCCGGCGCCCAGCGCGGACCTGAACGGGCAGACCCCGGTGACCGGTGACGGCAAGCAGCCGGCCGGCGGGGGCAAGGGCACCCAGCCCGGCGCGGGCGGAGCCGGTACGGGAACCGGCACCGGCACCGGATCGGGTGGCGGCGGGGGCGGTACGGGAGGCGGAGGCCAGCAGAGCTCGGCCACCATCGACCTGCAGACCGGCGCCGGACAGTCCAAGACCGGCACCTACACGGTGCCCGCGGGCAAGGCCTTCGGCATCACGGACATCGTCGTCGCGAACTTCCAGGGCGACGAAGGGGTGGTGACCATCGACTTCGGCGACCGCAAGATCACGACGATCGCGCTGGAGACG
Source organism: Streptomyces sp. NPDC046308 (assembly GCF_055588065.1). Taxonomy (NCBI): domain Bacteria; kingdom Bacillati; phylum Actinomycetota; class Actinomycetes; order Kitasatosporales; family Streptomycetaceae; genus Streptomyces; species Streptomyces sp. NPDC046308. Next base: position 1,321,556 of record NZ_JBVJFB010000002.1, on the reverse strand, counting down.
TTCCGCAACCAGGACTACCACTGGGTCACCCCCATCAGCATCACCGAGAGCCAGACTGTGACCGTGCAGGTGACCTGTGCGAAGCCGGGCACCCCGGCCACCGGCCGTCAGGCGCAGGAGTGTCACGAGGTGCTCAACGTGAGCGGTGTGCTGAGCGACCTCAGGTGACCCGAGCGGCACGGACATAGTCGGTCAGGTTGCACGCCGGGGCAAAGGTGCCCAGTGCCCCGGCGTCCGGAAACCGCTACTCCTGGGTAGCGATCAGGCGTTCCCCGTACGACTGTGCGCTTTCGTTTCGACAGCGCTGGGAACGGTTAACCCCGGTACGCACGGCGTCAGTTGACGGGCTGCCGAAGATGGCCTGATTTACACTCTCTCTTTTGCTCCGGTCAGTGCGTGGTCAGTGCGTGAGGACTCCGACCTGCTGACCGGACCCGAGGACCACCGCGGCCGCTCCACGGTCGACCGCGAAAGGTCCTTTTTTCGTGCCGGCAGCGTGAATCCGGGGGAGAAGTCGCCCTCGCGGATGTTCGGCTACCGGACATCGGGGAGCCAGTTCCGGCCACCTCGGCTCCGGCGATCTCCTTGGTCATCCCGGCTTCGTACACGGCTTCGGCCTCCCGCTCGAAGCGGTCGCCGGGGTTGCCGGGGTCGCTGACCCGCAGCCCTGCCCCGTGTCCGTTCCCGAGACGTCCCTGCCGGAGGTGTGCGCCCGGCCCCGGTCTCGGCTGCGGAGCGCTGCGCCAGGGGACCGGAGTGACCCGTACGTCGGAGAAGTCGGCGCCGAGCCGGCTCTCCATCTCCTCGCGCAGCGGCGCGTCGAGGGGCCGGCCGGGAGAGCGGAGCGCCTCGTGCGCGGTCGCCGGCCGGCCCGCCGCGTCCTCCTGCCCGGCTCCGGCGCCCGCCGCGAGCGGGGATACGCAGGGGGCGTGCCCCTCGGGAGGTGTGGCGGGACGCACACCTGCCCACCCGGGGCGATCCGCCGGGCGGGATGCCCCTTCGGGCACACCCGGGGGAAGCCCCCGCCGCTGCGGGGCCGCACCGCCGGATCGAGCAGCTGCGTGCCTGGCATATTGCACAGAAACCTGCACCCGGATTGTGGCGGTCATACGGATAGGGAGCCGCTCTCCTTCCGGTGCGGATGACCGTGCACGACACACCGCGAAGGCCGGTCCAGCAGCGCTCGGCCGTGGCAATCTGCTCGCCGTTGCAAGGTTTTGGAGCGGAGGAGAAAGCGTCCCGTGGGTGTCACTGTCAATCCCACCGTCAGCAGGCGCCGACTGGGATCGGAGCTGCGCCGGCTCCGTGAGATCAGCGGTATGACGTCGCAGCAGGTGGCTGAGACCCTGCTGATTTCCCAGCCCAAGATCAGTCAGTTGGAGAACGGCCGTCGCCTCATCAAGCCGCGCGATGTGCGCGATCTCTGCGGGCTGTACGGAGTCCGGGACCAGCGGCGTGTCGACCAATTGATGGAGCTGGCCAGGGAATCGGGCCGGCAGGGCTGGTGGAACGCCTATGACGACATCCCGTACGGCGCCTACATCGGCCTGGAGGCCGAGGCCGCCGCGATCCGTGTCTACGAACCCTTGGTGATTCCCGGTCTCTTGCAGACCCGCGCCTACGCCCGGGCGGTCATCGCAGGATCGATCCCGCACGCCACTGCCGAACAGGCCGCCGCCCGCCTCCAGGTGCGGATGCGGCGCCAGAACCGGCTGCGCGAGCCGGGCAAGCCGCTGCGCTTATGGATCGTGCTGGACGAATCGGCGTTGCGGCGCGTCGTGGGCAGCCGCGAGGTCATGCTCGAGCAGTTGCACCATGTGGCCGGCATCAGCGTCCAGCCGCACGTCACCCTTCAGGTGCTCCCCCACGATGAGGGTGCGCACCCGGGTGTCTCGGGGCAGTTCTCGCTGCTCGAGTTCACCGATGCCGTCGATGCGACCGTGGTGTACCTGGAGAGGTTCACCAGCGACCTCTATCTGGAGAAACGATCCGACGTGCGGCGCTACGGCGACATGTACGCGCACTTGCAGGCCCGGGCGCTGAGCCCGGACAGTAGCCGGAGCTTCATCGAGGAAGTCATCGCGGCGTACGCGGGCACGGAGTTCCGGCCGGACGCCCGCTGAGCCCCCGGACGGGCGTCCAGGGGCTCAGTCGGCGAACGGCGGACCGGATGGGGAACGGTCACGCCTGCTACGGGTTAGTCCTGTCGGGTCGTCGCACCTCGGCGGGTCCGCTTCATGGCGAAGAAGGCCGAGCCTCCGAGGAAGGCCAGCGCGACTGCGGTGGCGGCCGCGATACCCGACTCGCTGCTTGAGCCGGTCGTGGCGAGGTTCTGCGACGCTACCTTCGGCTGCCGGTCGGTGGCGGCGCTCACAGGGGCGAAGTTGACGCTCTTGGCGGTGTGGCCGGGGCGGAACTGCCCCAGAGCGTCGTCGAGGCCGCCGGGCAGGAAGTCGGCCCACGGGGGCTTGCCCTGGTCGTGGCCGGGCTTGCCGTGGTCGTCGGGGCCGTCGTGCCCGTGGCCGGGCGGCCTGCCGTGGTCGTCGTCGTGACCGTGCTCGCCCTCGTTGCCCTCGTCGTCATGGCCGTGGCCGTGGTCGTGGTCGTGGTCGCCCGAGTCACCCTTCTCGCCCTTGTCACCGCGAGGCCCCTTGGGGCCGGCGGGGCCGGCGGGTCCTGCCGGTCCTGCGGGTCCGGCGGGGCCGGCGGGTCCTACGGGTCCGGCAGGTCCCGCGGGTCCTACGGGTCCTACGGGTCCGGCAGAACCGGTGGGTCCGGCGGGGCCGGGGGCACCGGTCGGGCCGGGGGCGCCCGTCGGGCCGGGGGCACCGGTCGGGCCGGGGGCGCCGGGGCTGCCGGAGGGGCCGGGGGCACCCGTCGGGCCAGGGGCGCCCGTCGGGCCGGGGGCACCGGTCGGGCCGGGGGCACCGGGGCTGCCGGAGGGGCCGGGGGCACCCGTCGGGCCAGGGGGGCCGGTGGGGCCGGGAGAGCCGGTGGGGCCGGGCTCACCCGTCGGTCCGGGAGGGCCGGTCGGGCCGGTCGGGCCGGGCGAGCCCGTCGGTCCGGGAGGTCCGGGCGGCCCAACGGCGCAGGCCGCCCTCGTGATGGTGTTGGTGTCCAGCGTAACCGCGCCATTACGCGCCAGGGCGCGGCCTTCGAGCACGGCGCCGGTGTTCAGCGTGATGGACGTCAGGGCCAGGATGTTGCCCTTGAACTGGGTGTTCACGTCGAGCGTGGCAGAGCTGCCCACTTGCCAGAACACGTTGCAGGCATTTGCTCCGTTGATCAGGGCTACGACGCTGTTCGGAGCCGTGATCAGGGTCGAGGGGATCTGGAAGATGAAGACGGCGTCGGGGTTGTTCTGGCCGTCGAGAGTGACCGTGCCGGTGAGGTTCAGGGTCGACGAGGCCGTGTAGACGCCGGGCGCCAGCGTCAGTCCGCCGATATCGGCTGGAGTGGCGGTGCCGGGGCCCCGGCTTGCCGCGTCGTTGTAGGCGATGACGAGGTCGGACTTCGCCTGAGCGGCGGCGGCGTCGGTGATGTGCTGCGTACCGTTGACGATGCCGGGCGGGAAGCCGGTCACCGATGTGCCCGGGTGGAGCCCCAGATCACCGTTGATGACCGTGGGGCCCGTGTTGGTGACGGTCGAACCAGCCAGGACCGCGTAGTTGGTGGCGGTCCCCAGGTTCACGGGGGCCTCCAAGGCGTGCGCGAGGTTCGGCGTCAGGGCTGCCGCCGCCAGAAGCGCCGCGGGGAGCAGGACGAGCACTCCCCGTTTGAACAGACTGCGTCGAGGCTTTTTGTCGGGTGGACCCGACCGGATGACATCCAATGCCACAGCAGGACCTTTCTTGTTGCTTCGGGTCTCAGGCCTCCCGGAGGAGGATCCCGAGCGCCCGCGACGATGACGGCTCAGGGCCGCGAGCCCCCCTGCCCGCGCCGGCGTGCAGGCTTCCCCTGAGCGGGGACCGAGAGCGACTGCCTGCCCGAGGTAGTGATACGTCGTCACGCGGGAGTAGTCACGCATATTTCACAGCAATAGACCGCAAATCAGTAAAAATGGTCTATGTGAGGGACGTGATGCGGGAACCGCTGGTGCAGGGCAGCACGAAAGACGGGCGGCCCGCGCAGGGGCCGCCCGTCTTCGGCGAAGTTTCAGGTCAGGTCGGGTCGGGTCAGGGCCAGACCAGGCAGTACGGCTGGTGGCCCGCCTCGTGCAGGCGGTGGGAGAAGTCCTGCCACTCGTGGAGCAGCTGGTAGACGTTGAAGGCGTCGCTCGGGCCGCCGCGGTCCGGGACCGTGGACCAGATGAAGGCCGCCGCGCCCACGGACTCCTCGCCGATGCCGCGCAGCGGGTCGACCACCGTCATGGGGAGCTTGACCACCGCGTAGTCGGGGTGGAGGACGACCAGCTCCAGCGGCGGGACCTTGTGGAGGGGTATGCCCTCGATGCCGGTCAGGACCATCGCGGCCACCGTCTCCGGCTTGATCTTGGTGAAGAGGCCGCCCATGCCGAGCTCGTCGCCGCCCAGCTCCTCGGGCCGCATCGTGACCGGCACGCGGGCGGCCGTGGCGCCGTCGGGGGCGCCGAAGTACTTGTACGTCACTCCCATGCCACGACCCCTGGGCAGGTCCTCCGCCGGCGTCGTGGGTCCCGGGACGGCGTCGGCCGCCTCGGTGGCACGCCGGCGGTGCTTGCCCCGGCGGCGGGCCTCGCGGGCTTCGCGGGCGCGCTGGGGATCGAGGCCGTCCGTACCCTCGCCCGGTCCACCACCGCGTTGCATATCTCCACCCGACTGGTCTTGCTTGCCCCGGCCCCGCGGCCCCCGCCACGCAGCCTGATCATCATGGCAGTGACCTCCCCCGCGGCGACGCGGTGAAACGCCCGTCCGCAAGTCTGTCCCGGCCCTCTGAGACCATGGCTGGTGTGAGCTACCCGTACCCGTATGAAGCCCCAGTTTCGCAGACGCTCTTCGAGCGCGCCTCCCTCGTGACCCCCGGCGGCGTGAACTCTCCCGTGCGCGCCTTCCGCGCCGTGGGCGGTACGCCCCGGTTCATGGTGTCCGGGACCGGTCCGTACCTCACCGATGCCGACGGTCGCGAGTACGTCGACCTCGTGTGCTCGTGGGGACCGATGATCCTCGGCCATTCCCACCCCGAGGTGATCGCGGCCGTCCAGGCGGCCGTGGCCCGCGGGACCTCCTTCGGCACGCCCGGCGAGGGCGAGGTGGCGCTCGCCGAGGAGATCGTGGCGCGCATCGAGCCCGTCGAGCAGGTGCGGCTCGTCTCCTCGGGGACGGAGGCCACGATGTCGGCGATCCGGCTGGCGCGCGGTTTCACCGGCCGTGCCAAGGTCGTCAAGTTCGCCGGCTGCTACCACGGCCATGTGGACGCGCTGCTGGCCGCGGCCGGTTCCGGCCTCGCGACCTTCGCGCTGCCGGACACCCCCGGTGTGACGGGCGCGCAGGCCGGCGACACGATCGTGCTCCCCTACAACGACCTCGAAGCGGTCCGGGCGGCCTTCGCCGCGCACCCCGGCGAGATCGCCTGCGTGATCACCGAGGCCGCGCCCGGCAACATGGGCGTCGTGACCCCGGCCGAGGGCTTCAACCAGGGGCTCGCCGACCTCTGCCGCGAGAACGGCGCCCTGTACATCTCCGACGAGGTCATGACCGGCTTCCGTACCTCGCGCGCCGGCTGGTACGGCGTCGACGGGGTCAAGCCCGACCTGATGACCTTCGGCAAGGTCATGGGCGGCGGCTTCCCGGCCGCGGCCTTCGGCGGCCGCGCCGACGTCATGGGCCACCTCGCGCCCGCCGGCCCGGTCTACCAGGCCGGCACCCTCTCCGGTAACCCGATCGCCACCGCCGCCGGCCTCGCGCAGCTGCGCCTGCTCGACGCGGCCGCGTACGAGAAGGTCGACGCGGTCTCGAAGGAGATCCAGGGCCTGGTCAGCGGGGCGCTGGCCAAGGAGGGCGTGGCGCACCGGCTGCAGACCGCGTCGAACATGTTCTCCGTCTTCTTCACCGAGGACGAGGTGCGCAACTACGACGACGCCAAGAAGCAGGAGAGCTTCCGCTTCAACGGCTTCTTCCACTCGATGCTGGCGCAGGGCGTCTACCTGCCGCCGTCCGCCTTCGAGTCCTGGTTCGTGTCCACCGCCCACGACGAGCGGGCGATCGAGCGCATCGCGGCGGCGCTGCCCGCCGCCGCCCGAGCGGCCGCGGAGGCCACCGCATGAGCAGCAGCGAGATCACCGTCGTGCACCTGGTGCGCCACGGAGAGGTGCACAACCCGGACGGGGTCCTGTACGGGCGCCGCGAGGGGTACCACCTGTCCGAGCTGGGCCGGCAGATGGCCGACCGGGTCGCCGAGCACCTCAAGGGCCGGGACATCGCCTACGTGGTGTCCTCCCCCTTGGAGCGGGCGCAGGAGACGGCCGAGCCGATCGCCAAGGCCCACGGCCTGGGCCTGGCGACCGACGCCCGGCTGCTGGAGGCGGAGAACGTCTTCGAGGGCAAGACCTTCGGCGTCGGCGACGGCGCGCTGCGCAAGCCCGGCAACTGGAAGCACCTGACGAACCCGTTCAAGCCCTCCTGGGGCGAGCCGTACGTCGACCAGGTGGTCCGGATGATGAGCGCGCTGGAGGCGGCGCGCGACGCGGCCCGCGGTCACGAGGCGGTGGCGGTCAGCCACCAGCTGCCGATCTGGATCGTGCGCAGCTTCGCGGAGAAGCGCCGGCTGTGGCACGACCCGCGCCGCCGCCAGTGCACCCTCGCCTCGCTGACGTCCTTCACGTTCCAGGGGGACAAGCTGGTGTCGGTGGGCTACAGCGAGCCGGCCCGGGACCTGGTCCCGGCGCACCTGCTCGCCGGGGCGAAGCCGGTGAAGGGCGCGTCCAAGGCGTTCGGAGCCTGACGGATCGTTACGCCGTTCCGGACGTAGCCCTTCCTTGATCGACGCTCTGTTACGAACCGTTACAGCTTTACCTAAATAAATACAAGTTGCGCCGGGAATCACCCCTCCAGTGTCGCAAGTCGCTTCGAATTGTCCGTTTATATGGATTTCGATGTGGGCTTGCGAGGGACGACGGGGAGGGTGGCGTGCGCGACTTCAGTCGAAGGGGAGTGCTCGGGCTCGGCCTTGGGGCCGCCGCCGCGGTGGGGATCGCGGGCTGCGGCGCGCCCGGCAAGGCCGGGCCCGGCACCCCCGGGCCGGTCAAGAACCCCAAGCCCGGTGGGAAGCCGGCGGCGAAGCTCATCGGTGACGGCTCCACGGCCGACACCGGCCCCCAGCCGAACCAGCCCGACCGGCCCGTGCCGCTGCAGCCGGGCGAGACCCCGCCCCAGTTCGTCGTCTTCAGCTGGGACGGCGCGGGTGAGATCGGCAACGGCCTCTTCCCCCGCTTCCTCAAGCTGGCCAAGGACCACGGCGCGGGCATGACCTTCTTCCTCTCCGGCATCTACCTGCTGCCCGAGGCGAAGCGGAGCCTCTACCAGCCGCCGAACAACCCGGTCGGGGCCTCGGACATCGGCTACCTCAAGGACGAGAACGTCCGCTCCACCCTCAAGTACGTCCGCGAGGCGTGGCTCGACGGGCACGAGATCGGGACGCACTTCAACGGCCACTTCTGCGGCGGCCCCGGCTCCGTCGACCGGTGGACCCCGGAGGACTGGCAGAGCGAGATCGACCAGGCCGTGTCCTTCGTCACCAACTGGCGCACCCACACCGGTTTCGCCGACCTCGACCCCCTGCCCTTCGACTACCGCAAGGAGCTGGCCGGCGCCCGCACCCCCTGCCTCCTGGGCCGGGACAACCTGCTGCCGACCGCCCAGCGGTTGGGGTGGCGCTACGACTCCAGCTCGCCCGGCGGCCTCCAGGTCTGGCCGGTGCGCCGGTCCGGCGTCTGGGACCTGCCCCTGCAGTCCCTGCCCTTCCCCGGGCATTCCTTCGAGGTGCTGTCGATGGACTACAACATCCTCGCCAACCAGTCGAAGAACACCACGAGGGGCGTGCCCGCCAACTACCCGGCCTGGCGCACCCAGGCCACGGCCACCTATCTCGGCGGCTTCCGGCGGGCCTACGAGACCAACCGCGCGCCGCTCTTCATCGGCAACCACTTCGAGGAGTGGAACGGCGGCATCTACATGGATGCCGTCGAGGAGGCCCTCAAGGGCATGGCGGACAAAAGGGACGTACGGCTCGTGTCCTTCCGGCAGTTCACCGACTGGCTGGACGTCCAGGACCCGACCCTGCTGGCCAGGCTCCGCGGTCTCGGCCCGGGCCAGTCGCCGGCCGGCGGCTGGAACGCGTACCTGACCGCGGCCTGACCAGGACCCGGCCCGCCCGGCCGCGGCCTGACCAGGACCCGGCCCCGCCCGGCCGCGGCCCGACCTGCGGCCCGACCTGCGGCCCGACCTGCGGCCCGACCCTGGCCGGTCTCCGCCCGTCCATTGCCTGACCAGCGCATTGACATCCCCGCGGGGGGCGCGGTAGATCCGCGAATTGCTCATGCGAAACTTTTCACATGAGCCTTAGCCGCGCCCGTGCCCGCCGAAGTCGCCGCCGCTCGACCGGCGGCCGTGCCACCCTGCTGACCGCGGTGGCCGTAGCGGGCGTCATGACCCTGACGTCCTGCGGCGGCTCGGGCGGCGGCAAGGCGGCCTCCACCGGTGGCAACTACGTCACGGGCGCGACCGGAATCACCACCGCCGCCAAGGGGGAGCGCGACGACGCCCCCAAGCTCGACGGCGAGACCGTCGACGGCAAGACCCTCGACACCACCACCCTCAAGGGCAAGGTCGTCGTCCTCAACATCTGGGGCTCCTGGTGTCCGCCGTGCCGCGCCGAGGCCCCCGACTTCGCGAAGGTCTCCAAGGAGCTGGCCGACGCCGGCAAGGACGTCGCCTTCGTCGGCATCAACACCCGCGACACCAGCCCGCAGAACGCGATCTCCTTCGAGGAGACCTTCGGGATCACCTACCCGAGCCTCTACGACCCCGCCGGGAAGCTGATGCTCCGCTTCCCCAAGGGCACGCTCAACCCGAACGCGATCCCCTCCACGATCGTCCTCGACCGGGAGGGCAAGATCGCCGCCCGCACCCTGGCCCCGCTGGGCGAGGAGAGACTGCGCTCGATGATCGACCCGATCCTCGCGGAGCAGTGACCTCGTGGTCGAGTACGTGCTGGCCGCCGAGGCGACCGGGGTGAACACCACCGTCCTGAACGGGGCGCTGCTGCTGGCGCTGCCCATCTCGGTCCTCGCCGGGCTGGTCTCCTTCTTCTCGCCCTGCGTCCTGCCGCTGGTCCCCGGCTACCTCTCCTACGTGACCGGCGTCAGCGGCGCCGACCTCGCCGAGGCGCGGCGCGGCCGGATGCTGGCGGGCGCGGCCCTGTTCATCGCCGGTTTCACCGTGGTCTTCGTCTCCACGGGGGCGCTCTTCGGCTACTTCGGGGAGACCCTCCGGGAGAACAACGAGATCATCTCCCGGGTCCTGGGCGGCCTGGTGATCGTTCTCGGCCTGTTCTTCATGGGCGCGATCCCGGGGCTGACGATGCGGGAGTTCCGCTTCCACCGGAAGCCGACGGCAGGCCTGATCGGCGCCCCGCTGCTCGGCGTGCTCTTCGGCGTCGGCTGGACCCCCTGCATGGGCCCGACCCTCGCGGCCGTCACCACGCTCTCCCTCGACCAGGCGAGCGCCGGCCGGGGCGCGCTGCTGACCGTCGCCTACTGCCTCGGGCTCGGCGTGCCGTTCATCCTCACCGCGATCGCCTTCCGCAAGGCGCTCGGGGCGTTCGGCTGGGTGAAGAAGCACTACGCGTGGGTGATGCGCATCGGCGGAGGCATGCTGATCCTGACCGGTCTGCTGCTCGTCACAGGAATGTGGGCCAGCATCGTCAGCGACATGCAGAGCTGGACCCAAACCTTCACGGTGGGGATCTGAGGACTACACGGACATGAGTACGACTGACAAGGCACCCACCGGGGCGTCGCCCGAGTCCGCCGCGGCGGACACCACCGACGCCACCGACGCCACCGACGCCACCGACGCCACCGACTCCGCCGCCACGGACGCCGCGGACGCCGTGGCCGGAGCCCAGCTCTCCACCGCCCCGCTGGACGACGGTCCGAGCGGACCGGCCGTCGGCATCGGCGTGATCGGCTGGGCCCGCTGGTTCTGGCGGCAGCTCACCTCCATGCGGGTGGCGCTGATCCTGCTCTTCCTGCTCTCCCTGGGCGCCATCCCCGGCTCCCTCATCCCGCAGCGCAACGTCGACGAGATGAAGGTCGCCGACTGGAAGCGGACCCACGCCTCCTGGGTGACCGTCGCCGAGAAGCTCCAGCTCTTCGACGTCTACAGCTCGGTGTGGTTCTCCGCGATCTACCTGCTGCTGTTCATCTCGCTGGTCGGCTGCATCCTGCCGCGCTCCTGGCAGTTCGTCGGCCAGCTCCGCGGCCGGCCGCCGGCCGCCCCCAAGCGGCTCGACCGGCTCCCCGCCCACACCACCTGGCGCACCGGCAAGACCCCGGACGAGGTCCTCTCGTACGCCACGGCGGTGCTCCGCGGGCGCCGCTTCCGCACCGAGGCCGGCAAGGGGCACGTCGCGGCGGAGAAGGGCTACCTCCGCGAGGCCGGCAACCTGGTCTTCCACGTCGCGCTGATCGTGATGCTGGTGGCCTTCGCCTGGGGCCAGTACTTCAAGTCCGAGGGCGGCAAGCTGGTCCTGCGCGGCACCGGCTTCTCGAACACCCTCACCCAGTACGACGACTTCAAGGCCGGCACCCTCTTCCACCCCGACGACCTGCCGCCGTTCAGCTTCACGCTGGACCGGTTCGACGCGACGTACGAGATGAGCGGCCCGCAGAAGGGCACCCCGCGCGACTTCAAGGCGTACGTCACCTTCAGCGAAGGGGCCGACGGCAAGCCGGAGAAGCGCGAGATCCAGGTCAACAAGCCGCTCCAGGTCGACGGCTCCAAGGTCTACCTGCTGGGCCACGGCTACGCGCCGATCCTCTCGGTGACCGACCCCACCGGCAAGGTGATCTACAAGGACGCCGTGCCGATGCTCCCGCAGGACTCCAACCTCACCTCCACCGGAGCCGTCAAGGTCACCGACGGCTACAAGGACAAGGACGGCAAGGCGGAGCAGCTCGGCTTCAACGCCGTCTTCGTGCCGAGCTACGCCGGCGAGGGCATGGGCACGATGTTCTCGCAGTTCCCGGCCCTGCTCCAGCCGCGGCTCATGCTCAACGCCTGGCACGGCAGCCTCGGCGTGGACTCGGGCCTGCCGCAGAACGTGTACGTGCTCAAGACGGACAAGATGCAGTCCTTCAAGGACGAGTCCGGCGCTCCGTTCAAGCAGAAGCTCAAGGTCGGCGACACGATGACCCTGCCCAACGGCGCGGGCACCGTGAAGTTCGAGGGCATCGAGCGGTGGGCCACCTTCTCCGTCACCCACCAGCCCGGCAGCGGCCTCGCCCTCGCCGGCGCCATCGCCGCCATCGCGGGCCTGGCCGGTTCCCTGTTCATCCAGCGCCGCCGGATCTGGGTCCGCGCGGTGGCCGGCCCGGACGGCGTGACCGTCGTCGAGATGGCGGGCCTGGGCCGCAGCGAGTCCGCCCGGCTCCCGCAGGAGCTGGCGGCCCTGGCCGCCGCGCTGCACCAGCAGGCGCCGACCGCGCCCGCCGCACTTGCCGAACCACGTGTCGAAGAAACCCCTGAAGGAGAGCGCGGATGACGCCGCTCGCAGCCGCAGCCAATGAGAACCTGGCTCAGATCAGCAACTACCTGATCTATTCGTCGATGGCGGTCTACACGCTCGCCTTCTTCGCGCACATCGCCGAGTGGACCTTCGGCAGCCGCAGCAAGGTGGCCCGTACGGCCGCCGCGCTGACCGGGTCCGCGCAGGACCGGGCAGCCGCCGCGCCCGCCGTGCAGGTCCGGGGCAAGGGGGGCGGCACCGCCGTCCTCGACCAGCCGAAGGTCGTCACCCGTTCGGCCGCGGGCACCCGCGACGTGCCGGACGGCCCCGGCGCCGGCGGCGGCACCGTCCAGGGCGACCTCTACGGGCGGATCGCGATCTCGCTGACCGCGCTCGCCTTCCTCATCGAGGCGGGCGGCGTCCTCGCCCGCGCGATGTCGGTGCAGCGGGCCCCGTGGGGCAACATGTACGAGTTCTCGATCACCTTCTCCACGGTGGCCGTCGGCACGTACCTGGCGCTGCTCGCACTCAAAAAGAACGTCCGCTGGCTCGGCCTGATCCTGGTCACCAGCGTGCTGCTGGACCTCGGCATCGCCGTCAAGATCCTCTACACCGACAGCGACCAGCTGGTCCCGGCCCTGCACTCGTACTGGCTGTGGATCCACGTCTCCACCGCCATCTTCTGCGGCGCGGTCTTCTACATCGGCGCGGCCGGCGCGGTCCTCTACCTCTTCCGCGACGCCTACGAGGGCCGGATCGCGAACGGCAAGGCCGCGGGGAAGTTCTACGCGTCGGTCATGGAGCGGCTGCCCTCCGCGGCCTCGCTCGACAAGTTCTCGTACCGGATCAACGCGGCCGTCTTCCCGCTGTGGACCTTCACGATCATCGCGGGCGCGATCTGGGCCGGCGACGCCTGGGGCCGCTACTGGAACTGGGACCCCAAGGAGGTCTGGTCCTTCGTGACCTGGGTGGCGTACGCCTGCTACCTGCACGCCCGCGCCACCGCCGGCTGGAAGGGCCGCAAGGCCGCGTACCTGGCGCTCTTCGCCTTCGCCTGCTGGATCTGGAACTACTACGGCGTGAACATGTTCCTCAACGGCCTGCACTCCTACTCGGGCGTCTGACCGGCCGGAGTGGGACGCTGGTGGCATGTCTCTCGTGAGCCACGCCACCAGCGAGCGCCGCGGCGAAGACCGCTGGCTGCTCCGCTTCGAGCTGCACCTGCCGTACTCCTACGCGGCGCTCTGGCCCGCCCTGACCACACCGGAGGGGCTGCGCGGCTGGCTGGCCGCGGCGGACGTCCTGGAGCGCAGGCTCGGCGGGGCGGTCACGCTGCGCTGGCTGAACACCGGGACCGTGGCCACCGGGCGGGTCACCGCCTGGGACGTGGAGCGGGTCGTGGAGTACACGGTCACCGAGCACGGGCGGATCCGCTTCCACCTGGAGGCGGTCGGCACCGATTCGACGGTGATCCGGTTCGTGAACGAGCGGGGCGGGCCGCAGGACGAGCGCCTCGACTGCCTGGCCGGCTGGCACGAGCACTTCGAGCTGCTGGAGTCCGCCCTGTCCGGGCGGCCGGCGAACTGGGCCGCCTGGACGGACGCCCGCTGGTCGCAGCTGCGCGAGGCCTACGCCTCCTTCACCAGGGCCTGAGCCGCCGGGGCCTGAGCCGCCGGGGCCTGAGCCGGCAGGGCCTGAGCCGATCGGGCCGCCCTCACCACACCGGGCGCAGGGGTGGCAGTCCGTCGTCCCCGTGGAGTGCGCGCACGAGGTGCCCGAGCTCCCGGCGCAGGACCGCGAGGTCGGCGCTGCCGGCCAGCTCGGCCTCCAGCCCGTGCAGGATCCGGCCCGCGACGGCGAGGTGGGTGTGGGCCGCCGCCGTCAGCACGACCAGCTTGCGGCGGCCGCCCCCGGGATGCGGCTCGCGCCGGACGTAGCCGCGCTTCTCCAGGTCGTCGACGATCTGCCCGGCGGCCTGCTTGGTGACCCCCAGCCGTTCGGCGAGCTCGGTGGCGGTGGCGCCGGGACCCTTCAGGGCCTGGAAGGCCATGCCGTGCAGGGGGCGCAGGTCCGGGTATCCGGCCTCGGCCACGCGCCGGGTGAACTCTCCCAGCATCAGCTGGAAGCCCAGGCCGAGCAGGATGGTCAGCTCGACGCCCTCGTTCTCTTCTCTCGTCACGCAAATATGGTGACACGGCTGAGTCAAGCTGCTTTACTCGATGTGTCGAGTAAAGCAGCTTGACTCAGTCGTACCCGAGAAGACGAGGACCGCCTTGCACGTCATCACCGTTTCGCCCGAGCACGTCACCGCCACCCCGAACGCCACCATGACCGGCCGCGCCGCCCCCAGCCGCGGCAGCTCCGAGCTCAGCACCTGGCACGTCGACATGGCCGCCGGCAGCACCGGACCCGAGCACCGCGTCGATCGCGAGCAGGTCTGGCTGCTCACCGCCGGCTCCCTGGAGGTCACCTGCGACGGCCGCACCGAGAAGGTCGCCGCCGGCCAGACCCTGGTCCTTCCGCCCGACGTACCGCGCCGGATCCACGCCCCCGAGCACTTCGAGGCGTACGTGGCCATGCGCGCCGACGGCGTGGTCAGCGTCCCGGGCACCGAGGGCACCCGCGTCCTGCCCTGGGCGCAGTGACCGGGAGGCCGGGGCCGGCCGGGGCCCCGTCCTAGTCCTGGTCCCGGCCGTTGTCCTTCTTGTTCTTCTTGTCCTTGTTCTCCTGCTCGTCGCGCAGGGACTTCAGGAACTCCGGATTGTCGTCCGGCGCGACCCACTGGGTCCGGCCGCGGCCTCCGCGGCCGCCACCTCCGACCGCCGAGCGCTTCTTGCCCGCGAACAGCCACACCACCGGCCCGACGATCGAGAAGAGCAGGATGATGATCACCCAGACCACCTTGGGGAGGTGCTTGACCTCCTCCTCGGGCGTGTTCAGGCAGTCGATGAAGGCGTAGATGGTCAGCGCGAGGATCAGCAGGAACGGCAGATAGCGCAGCACGGTGTGGAACCGACTCCCCGGCAGTGACGGCAGGCCCCTCGGGGCCCCGGTGACACCTCCAGAGTAGTTGGTGACGGATACTTGCCCCTATGGCTTACGACGATCTCCGCTCGCTGCTCCGGGCTCTGGAGCGGGAGGGCGACCTCAAGCGCATCAAGGCCGAAGTCGACCCGTACCTGGAGGTCGGGGAGATCGTCGACAGAGTGAACAAGGCCGGCGGCCCGGCGCTCCTCTTCGAGAACGTCAAGGGCTCGGCGATGCCGCTGGCCATGAACGTCTTCGGGACCGACCGGCGCCTCCTGAAGGCCCTCGGCCTCAAGTCGTACGGCGAGATCAGCGAGAAGATCGGCGGCCTGCTCAAGCCGGAGCTGCCGCAGGGCTTCATCGGCGTCCGCGAGGCCTTCGGCAAGCTCGGATCGATGGTGCACGTGCCCCCGAAGAAGGTGAAGGGCGAGTCCGCGCCCGTCCAGGAGGTCGTCCTCACCGGCGACGACGTGGACCTGGACCGGTTGCCGGCGCTCTTCACCTGGCCCAAGGACGGCGGGTCCTTCTTCAACCTCGGCCTGACGCACACCAAGCACCCGGAGACGGGCGTGCGCAACCTCGGCCTCTACCGCCTCCAGCGCCACGACAAGCGCACCATCGGCATGCACTGGCAGATCCACAAGGACAGCCGCAACCACTACGCGGTCGCCGCCAAGCGCGGCGAGCGGCTCCCCGTCGCGATCGCCTTCGGCTGCCCGCCCGCGGTGACGTACGCGTCCACCGCGCCGCTGCCGGGCGACATCGACGAGTACCTCTTCGCCGGCTTCGTCGCCGGCAAGCGGATCGAGATGGTCGACTGCAAGACCGTCCCGCTCCAGGTCCCGGCCAACGCGGAGGTCGTGATCGAGGGCTGGCTGGAGCCCGGCGAGATGCTTCCCGAGGGTCCCTTCGGCGACCACACCGGCTTCTACACGCCGCAGGAGCCCTTCCCGGCGCTGCGGATCGACTGCGTGACGATGCGCAGGCGCCCGCTGCTCCAGTCGATCGTCGTCGGCCGCCCGCCGACGGAGGACGGCCCGCTGGGCCGCGCGACGGAGCGTTTCTTCCTCCCGCTGCTGAAGATCATCGTGCCGGACATCGTGGACTACCACCTGCCCGAGTCGGGCGGCTTCCACAACTGCGCGATCGTCTCCATCGACAAGAAGTACCCCAAGCACGCGCAGAAGGTCATGCACGCCATCTGGGGCGCGCACATGATGTCGCTGACCAAGCTGATCATCGTGGTGGACGCCGACTGCGACGTCCACGACCTGCACGAGGTGTCCTGGCGGGCCCTCGGCAACACGGACTACTCCCGCGACCTCACGGTCGTGGAAGGCCCGGTGGACCACCTGGACCACGCCTCGTACCAGCAGTTCTGGGGCGGCAAGGCGGGCATCGACGCGACGAGGAAGCTGCCTGAGGAGGGCTACACCCGCGACGGCGGCTGGCCCGACATGGTCGAGTCCGACCCGGCGACCGCCGCCCTCGTGGACCGCCGCTGGAAGGAGTACGGCCTGTGAGTCCGATCGTTGTGGGGGGTCCCGAGCTCTTCCTCGGCGCCGGTGAGGTCTACGTGGCCCTGCTGCGCCCGGAGATCGACCCGGCGGACGCGGGCGTCCGGCTGGCCGCCGAGCAGGCGGGCGTCACACCCGAGGAGTTCGCCGGTCCCGGCGACGTCTGGGCGCTGATGTACGAAGACGGGGCCGGCCCCGGTGAGTTCGAGCTGCCCGGGGCGCGGGACGTCGAGGCGGACGGCTTCGCGGAGCAGTTCCAGGCCGCCCTGGCCTCGGGCGAGCCGTTCACGGTCGAGGCCGGGGACTTCCTGAGCATCGACGCCCGCCCGGCCGCCGACGCCTGGCGGCTGACCGCCCGGGTCAGCCCGCCCGAGCACGAGGAGGACGGCGCAGCCGGCCCCCGGACCCTGGAACTGGGCGCGCTCCCGGCGACCCGGCTCCTCGCCGACCTCGAAGACTTCCGGAGCGCACTCGCATGATGACGACCGCCGACGGGGTGATCGGGTCCGGCCATGCGCCGCAACCGAACGGCAAGGTGAAGGCGTTCCTGCGGCTCGTGATGATCGAGCACTCGGTCTTCGCGCTGCCCTTCGCCTACATCGCGGCGCTCACCGCCATGTTCCAGCTCGACCGGCACGTGCACTGGGGCAAGCTGCTGCTCGTCACCGTCTGCATGGTCGGCCTGCGGACCTTCGCCATGGCGGCCAACCGGATCATCGACCGCGAGATCGACGCCCGCAACCCGCGCACGGCCGGCCGCGAACTGGTCACCGGCGCGGTGTCGGTCCGTTCGGCCTGGACCGGCGCCGGGATCGCGCTCCTGGTCTTCCTCGGCTCGGCGGCGCTGCTGAACCCGCTCTGCCTGATGCTGGCGCCCGTCGCGGTGATCCCGATGGTGGTGTACCCGTACGGCAAGCGGTTCACGAACTTCCCGCACGCCATCCTGGGTCTGGCCCAGGCCATCGGGCCGATCGGGGCCTGGCTGGCCGTCACCGGCGAGTGGTCCTGGGACGCGGTGATCCTGGGCCTGGCGGTGGGCGTCTGGATCGGCGGCTTCGATCTGATCTTCGCCTCGCAGGACGTGGCCTCGGACCGCGCGGACGGCGTCAAGTCCGTCCCGGCCCGCTTCGGCGTCCCGGCCGCCCTGTGGGGCGCGCGCGGCGCGCACGTCGTGACCACGGCCCTGCTGCTCTGGTACGGCCTCGCCACCGGCGCGGGCGCGCCGTTCTGGGCGGGCCTGGCGATCGTCGTGGTGGCCTTCTTCTACGAGCACACCATCGTGACCCCGCACGACCTGTCCCGTCTGAACCGCGCCTTCTTCACGGTCAACGGCTTCATCGGCATGGCCCTGTTCGTGTGCGCCACGCTGGACCTCGTGCTCCGGGGCCTGACCTTCTGATCGAGCTGCCCGTGGCCCCCTTCGTCGTCAGCCCGTGAGGGCGGGGCGCCGGCGGGCTGGGCGCCGGTAGAACAGGGCCGTCAGCACTCCGCCGACCAGGCCGCAGAGGTGGCCCTGCCAGCTGACGCCCGCGTCCGTCGCCAGGATGCCCGTCACGATCGCGGAGCCCCAGACGGCCGCGATGCCCACGGCGACGGCGATGCCCAGCACCCGGCGTTCCACGAAGCCGCGGACCAGCAGGTAGCCGAAGAGACCGAAGACGACGCCCGAGGCGCCCAGGGTCATCGTGTTCGGCGGGGAGATCAGCCAGGTGCCGATGCCGTCGGCCAGCACGATCAGCCCGCACACCGCGAGGAAGTGCCGGATCCCGGACAGGGCCGCTGTGAAACCGAGGACCAGCAGCGGAACGCTGTTGGAGGCGACGTGGTCGAAGCCGAAGTGGAGGAAGGGCCCCGTGAGGACGCCCGTCAGGTGGTCCGGGTCGCGGGCCACGATCCCGTACGCGTCCAGCGCGTGCCCCGTGGCGTAGTCCACGGCCTCCAGGGCCCACAGGAGCGCGACCCAGCCCAGCATGAGCTTTCCGGCCGCCTTGGCGCGGTCGCTGTGCCGCCACTCGCCCTGACGCACCGTCGTGCCCGTCGTGCCCATCGTCTCCGTACCCCCTCGCAGCGCCCCGAGTGCGGAACGTCCGGGCACCTTACCGAGTGCCCGCCCGGGGTGGCCGGATAGTCTCGGAGGTATGACTGAGCGCAAGCGCACCCCGTGGGTGGTCGGGGTTTCCGGGGCGTCCGGGACGCCGTACGCGGCGGCGGTGCTCCGCGGACTGCTGGCGGCGGGGGAGAGTGTCGACCTGGTGGTCAGCCGGGCTTCGCGGCTCACCCTGTTGGACGAGACCGGGATCGCCTTCCGCGACGCGCACTGGCGCGACGATCTGGGGGAGTGGCTGCAGGGGGGAGCCGACGGGAAGCCCGGGACCTTCGCCCGGCCCGGACTGGACGACGTCCGGTACTGGGGCGCCGGGGACCTGGCCGCGGGGCCGAGTTCGGGCTCGTACCCGGCCAAGGGGATGCTGATCGTCCCCGCGTCCACGGCCTGCGTGGCGGGGGTGGCGCTCGGGCTGTCGAAGGACCTGCTCCAGCGCGTGGCGAGCGTGACGCTCAAGGAGCGGCGCCGGCTGGTGGTCGCGGTCCGGGAGACCCCGCTGAACGGGCAGACGCTCAAGGCCCTGGTGGCGCTGGACGAGGCGGGCGCCGTCGTGCTGCCCGCCTCTCCGGCGTTCTACGCGGGTGCGACGCACATCCAGGATCTGGTGGACTTCGTCGCGGGGCGGGTGCTGGACGCGGCAGGGGTGCCGCACCGGCTGTACCGCCGTTGGGAGGGGGAGTTGGGAGGGTCCCGCACTCCCCGGGAGGCGAACGGTGGTGACTAGGCCTTCTTGCCGGACAGCGGCTTGCGGGCCTTGTCGACGCGGTAGGCGGCGGCGGGCTGGTGGGCACGGGATCGGTTGGCCAGCTCCTGGAGCTGTCGCATGTGTGCGTGGGCCATCTCGATCGTGAACACGGTGAACCACTCCTGAAGATCGTCATTGATCTGTTGAAAGATTTCACAGGGTGTTGACCCTGTGTGCCTTAGATTCTATACCTAAACTTGCAGGATCGCCGAATAATGGAAGGCTCCACGTAATGGACACGGTGGACAGGCAGCTCATCCAGGCACTCCGGGAGAACGGTCGTGCCTCGTACGCGGAGCTGGGCCGTCTCGTGGGCCTCTCCGGCCCCAGCGTCACCGACCGCATCAACCGTCTGGAGACGGCCGGCGTCATCACCGGCTACCGCGCGACCGTGGACTCGCGTTCGCTCGGCCTCGGCGTCACGGCGCTGATCGGACTCTCCATGTCCGACGCCGCAGACCACGAGGACGTGGCCCGGCGGCTGCGCGACCTCAACGAGATCGAGGACTGCTGGTTCATCGCGGGCGACGACTCCTTCATGCTCAAGGTGCGCGCCAACGACGTGGACGGCCTGGAGAAGATCATCCGCAGGCTCTCCGGAACCAAGGGCGTCTCGCGCACCCGCACCACCATCGTGCTCTCCACGAAGTGGGAGAACCGGGTCGGGGAGCTGCCCGAGGAAGCCTGAGAGTACGGTGGGGCAGGGTTCGCAGGACAGGCAGAGGCATCTAGAGGAGGCGACCGGTACATGGACGCTGGGCTCAAGCGTGAGCTGGAGGAGAAGGTCCGCTCCGGCGAGCGGCTGACCCGTGAGGACGGCATCGCCCTCTACGAGTCGGACGACCTGGCCTGGCTCGGTGGCCTCGCCCACGAGGTGCGCACGCGCAAGAACGGTGACGTCGTCCACTTCAACGTCAACCGGCACCTCAACATGACGAACGTGTGCACCGCCTCGTGCGCGTACTGCTCGTTCCAGCGCAAGCCGGGCGAGAAGGACGCGTACACGATGCGCATCGAGGAGGCCGTGCGCCTGGCCAAGGCCATGGAGAACGACAACCTCACCGAGCTGCACATCGTCAACGGCCTGCACCCGAACCTGCCGTGGCGCTACTACCCGCGCTCGCTCTCGGAGCTGAAGAAGGCGCTGCCGAACGTCTCGCTGAAGGCGTTCACGGCGACCGAGATCCACCACTTCGAGACGATCTCCGGCATGTCGGCCTCCGACATCCTGGACGAGCTGATCGAGGCCGGCCTGGAGTCGCTCACCGGCGGCGGCGCGGAGATCTTCGACTGGGAGGTGCGCCAGCACATCGTCGACCACCGCACCCACTGGGAGGACTGGTCGCGCATCCACCGCCTCGCGCACTCGAAGGGCCTCAAGACCCCCTCGACGATGCTGTACGGGCACATCGAGGAGCCGCGCCACCGCGTGGACCACGTGCTGCGGCTGCGCGAGCTCCAGGACGAGACCGGCGGTTTCCAGGTCTTCATCCCGCTGCGCTACCAGCACGACTTCGTGGACATGCAGGACGGCAAGGTGCGCAACAAGCTCCAGGCGCGCACCACGATGGCGACCGGCGCCGAGGCGCTGAAGACCTTCGCCGTCTCGCGCCTGCTCTTCGACAACGTGCCGCACGTCAAGGTCTTCTGGGTGATGCACGGCGTGCAGACCGCCCAGCTCGCGCTCCAGCACGGCGCGGACGACATGGACGGCTCGGTCGTCGAGTACAAGATCACGCACGACGCGGACAACTACGGCACCCCGAACAAGCTGGGCCGTGACGACCTCCTGGAGCTGATCCGGGAAGCGGGCTTCCGCCCGGTCGAGCGCAACACGCGCTACGAGATCATCCGCGAGTACCCCGGTCCGGACGCGGGCCTGCGCGAGACCCCGCAGGCCATGCGCGTCTGACGCCGCGTCGGCCTTGTCCGACCCCCTCCCGGCGAGTTAACCCCGGCCCATGGGCCGGGGTTTAACTTTTTCTGGACGGGCCGATGAGGTAATGGGTAAACTTGCGAAATGACCCTTACTTTCACCCTGGACCCGGTCGTCGACCCTTCCCTGCGTGATGGAATCCTCGGGCTGTGGGCCGACGTCTCTAACGCGGGCGGCGCCGTGGGCTTCGTACCGCCGGTCACCTTCGACGACATCCGCCCCGCACTCGACAAGCACCTCGTCGGCGTCGCCGACGGGAGCTGCCGCCTGCTCGTCGGGCACGACGAGGACGGCGCGGTCGCCGCCACCGCCTTCCTCACCCGCAACGCCCACCGGCTGCAGCTCCACTGGCTGTGGGCGTACACGGTCATGGTCCATCCGCGGCACCAGGGCAAGGGCTACGGGCGCGAGCTGATGGCCGCGACGGAGACCGCGGCCCGCTCCCTCGGGGGCGTCGACGCCATCCGCCTCACCTGCCGCGGCGGCCACGGCCTGGAGCACTTCTACGCGTCCTGCGGCTACAAGGAGGTCGGCCGCGTCCCCGGCGCCGTCCGGGTGGCCCCGGGCGACGACCGCGACGACATCACGATGCTGCTGCCGCTGTACTGACGGGCGGGGTGTCGTCCGCCCGCACCCCGGAGGCCCGCGGCGCGGGCCCGGCGTGCTTCACTGGACGGGCACCAGCCGACGTACGACCACGACGAGAGAGAAGGGGTCACCGTGTCCCTCAAGCCGAGCGCAACGATCCGCTACACCGCGATGCGCCTGGGCATCTTCGTCGGATGCCTCGTCGTCGTCGCGGGGCTCGTCCGGCTCGGATGGGTGCCCTCCGGCCTCGGAGACGCCAACGCCGCCTGGGTCGTGCTGCTCGCCCTCGTCCTCTCCGCGCCGCTCTCCTTCGTCCTCCTGCGCAAGCAGCGCGACGAGATGTCCCAGCAGATCTCCGGGCGCGTAGCGGGTGCGAAGGAGAAGCTCGCCGCGAACCGCAGCCAGGAGGACGAGGTCGACGACGCGGCGCGTGTGCGCTCGTAACGACACAGTTGGCTTCATCACACACCGAACCGCCCCAGCACCGGGTATACCGCCCGTAACGCTGGGGCGGTGGTGTTTTCCGGGCCGGCGCAAGAGGGCCTCCTGCGCCGTTGTCTCAAAGGGCCCCTTTGAGATTCCCAAAGGAGAAGTGTTAGCGTGTTGAACATGTTGACCACAGCCGCGCACCCGATGACCACGAGCGTCCCGCTCGTGATGCGCCTGCACGTCGACCTCTGCCGCCGCGCGTCCGCGGCCTGTTGCTGTTGAGCTGAATCGATACAGCAGCGGTCCCGGCCGGCTCCTTCCGGCTGCTGCCGCACCG
This sequence comes from Streptomyces sp. NPDC046308, assembly GCF_055588065.1. Taxonomy (NCBI): domain Bacteria; kingdom Bacillati; phylum Actinomycetota; class Actinomycetes; order Kitasatosporales; family Streptomycetaceae; genus Streptomyces; species Streptomyces sp. NPDC046308. The sequence continues at coordinate 1,299,170 of NZ_JBVJFB010000002.1, read as the reverse complement.
CATCACCACCGCAGCACTTCCCCCCTGTCTTTGTGCGTCACCTCCGGAGAGTGTCCGTGTCCGCGACCCCCCAGGCCCCCGCCAAGGCCTCGTTCAAGTTCCCCTTCTGGGCCCAGATCGTCGCCGGTCTCGCCCTCGGTGTCCTCTTCGGCTGGATAGCCCGCAGCCAGGACGTCAGCTGGCTCGCCACCACCCTGGAGAAGACCGGCGACATCTTCGTCCAGCTGCTGAAGCTGGCCATCGCCCCGCTCGTCTTCTTCGCCATCCTGGTGTCGATCACCAACCTGCGGAAGGTGAACAACGCCGCGCGGCTCGCCACCCGCACGTTGCTCTGGTTCATGATCACCTCGCTGATCGCCGTCGGCATCGGCCTCGCGATCGGCCTGCTGACCGACCCGGGTTCGGGCACCGGCCTCACCGCGGCCGACGGCAAGGAGCCGAAGAAGACCGGCTCCTGGATCGACTTCCTGACCGGGATCGTGCCGACGGACATCGTCACGCCGTTCACCGACCTGAAGGTCCTTCAGATCGTCTTCCTGGCCGTCGTCGCCGGCATCGCCGCCCTCCAGCTGGGCAGCAAGGCGAAGCCCGTCCTCGACCTCGCCGAGTCCGCCCTGGAACTGCTCCAGAAGGCCCTGTGGTGGGTCATCCGCCTCGCCCCGATCGGCACCATCGGCCTGATCGGCACCGCGATCGCCACCTACGGCTGGGACCTGATCGGCAAGTACGCGACCTTCACCGCCGACATCTACATCGGCTGCGCCCTCGTGATGTTCGGCGTCTACCCGCTGCTGCTCGCCACCGTCGCCAAGGTCAACCCCCTCCAGTTCTTCAAGGGCGCCTGGCCCGCCATCCAGCTGGCCTTCGTCTCCCGCTCCTCCGTCGGCACCATGCCGGTCACCCAGAAGGTCACCGAACGCCTCGGCGTCCCGAAGGAGTACGCCTCCTTCGCCGTCCCGTTCGGCGCCACCACCAAGATGGACGGCTGCGCCGCGATCTACCCGGCGCTCGCCGCGATCTTCATCGCGCAGATCTTCGACGTGCAGCTGGGCATCAAGGAGTACCTGCTCATCGTCTTCGTCTCGGTCATCGGCTCGGCCGCCACGGCCGGTCTGACGGGCGCGACGGTCATGCTGACGCTGACCCTCTCCACGCTGGGCCTGCCGCTCGCGGGCGTCGGCCTGCTGATGGCGATCGACCCGATCCTGGACATGATCCGCACCGCCACGAACGTGGCCGGCCAGGCCCTGGTCCCGGTCATCGTCTCGGCCCGCGAGGGGATCCTGGACAAGGAGGCCTACGCCTCCGCCTCGGCCTCCCCGCTGGACGAGGAGCCCGCCCCGGCCCCGGCCCAGGTCGCCGTCGCCGCCTGATCACCGCTCTCGCCGCAGCCCCCGCCCCCGTCCGGGCGGGGGCTGTGGCGTGTCCGGACGGCCCCCGTTCCGGGGCGTCAGACGGTCTGCGCGCGGAAGTACGCGACCGTCGCGAGCAGGAACGGCACGGCGAACCACCACCGGCCCATCGTCCGCCGGAACACCGGGGTGATGGTGATCATCAGCCCGAGCAAACACAGCACGACGGAGCAGTTGCCCAGGAACCGCGCGTCATCGCGGACGGGGTCGTACGGCGACCCGGGCCGCAGGGCCAGGGCGACGTAGCACGCGAACGCGGCCGGTGTGTAGAGCAGTACGAGCGGGACGCCGAGCACCCACCGCAGACAGCCCCGGTCCCCGGGCAGGTCGATGTTCTCGCGGGGGAGCCTCACGACAGCGTCACCATCCGGATCCAGGCGATCGTCCCGAGGACGACCGGCGGGGCGAACCACCACGGGCCCAGCATCCGGCGGACGGGTGGGACGAGGGTGAGGAGCAACCCGGTCAGGCTGAGGCCGAGGGCGAGGAGACACACCGCCGTCGTCCCCGCGTACCCCTGCTCGTCCCACCCGGCGGCCGGCCCGTAGCGCACCGCCGTGTAGACGAAGAAGGCGTCGAGCAGGTGGACGAGGGCGAGCGGGACCCCGACGATCCACTTGAGCGGGCCGTGGTCCTCGGGCAGGTCGACGCCCGCGCGCGGGTGCGTCATCGCATCGCTTCCTTCACCTGGCCGAGTCCGTCGGTGAAATCATCGCCGTAGTTCTGGGCCTTCTGCGACTCCCAGTACGGGCCGCCGTTGTAGCGGGCCGCGATCTCGCGCATCTGGCCCTCGGTCAACTGGTCGGCCGGTACGTCGGCGTACGCGGTCTCCGCCTTGATCCGGGCCAGGTGGCCGGCGGCGATGAAGGCGTTCTGCCGGTGGTCCTGGAGCGACTCCTCCACCAGGGCGCGCTGGGCCTCGGTGAGGTGCGCGGGGTCGTAGCCGAGGACCTCGGCGCCGCGCCGCAGCTGGATGGCGATCGGCCCGAAGGACGTCTGGTCGGGCACGCCGCCGAGGCGGTGGGGGAGGTTTTCGGGCGTGATCGGGCTCAGCGGGAAGGCGGCCGCATGGCGCAGGTGGTCCGTGACGTCGTCGGCGTAGCCCGGCTGCCCGGATATCTCGTTCCAGGCGATGCCCGCGACCAGCTCCACGGGCAGTCCCGCGTGCTCGGCGGCGGCCCGCAGCACCTCCTTGTTGCGGGAGAGCCACCGGGCCTTCTCCGCGTCGCTCTCCGGCGGGTTCCAGTACATGTCCTCGCCCTGCGGCAGCCCGGCGATGCGCGTGCGGATGTCCTTGAGCTCCGGCGACATGTAGGCGTCCCCGACCGTCCCGTGCACCTCCCGCTTCGGGCCGCTGCCCGGCAGGTGCGTCAGCGGGCTGTTGCGCGCCTCCTCGCCCTCGCGGCGCAGGTCCGCCATGGCGGCGTACAGGTCGGGCCGTTCGCCGCCGCGGATCCGTAGCTCGGGCAGCAGCTCGTACGCCTGCTCCAGCGCGTGGACGCAGGCCTCGCGCGCCTCCCGCTCCACCGTCCGGGCCAGGTGGAAGCTGCCGCCCGCGTCGTCGTGGAGCCGGTTCGCCTCGTCGCGGATGTCGTCCACGTCCATGGTCACTTCGGCCAGGAAGTCGAAGACGCCGGTCGTGGCGCGCATGTCCTCCCACTGGCGCATCGGCTCCGCCTCCTGCGCGACCTTGGTGAGGGCGGTGCCCTTGGTGGCGATGAGCGCGGCGAGCGCCCGCTCCGACCGCGTGCCGTTGCCGTAGTGGGACTTGGCGGTGGCGAGGGCCAGGGCATAGCCGTGCAGGGCGCTCGCGGCCTTGTCGAAGGCCTCGGCCATGTGCGTCACCAGCTGCCGGGCGTCGGTGAGGCGCGAGCGGTACGTCTCGCTGCCCTCGCTGTGCCACTGGGTGTGCCTCTCCGCCCGCAGGGCGGGTTCCTCGACCTGCACGAGGAGCTCGCGCAGCCGGCGGAACTCGTCGGCGTTGCGCTCGACGAGCGCGGGGGCGCACTCGGCGAGGAAACGGACGTCCGAGTGATGGCTCAGGCCGCCGCTCAACGGTCCTTGTCCTCCGGCTTCACGTACACGCCGGCATCGACGACCCTGCGGAGGAACGCGGCGGCGGTGTCGTCGTCGACGCGGGCGAAGCCGGTGCCGGTGGTCTTCAGACGGGTGGCCAGGCCGGCGAACAGGGCCACCGTGTCCTTGAACTGGTCGTCGGCGAACCGCGCGAAGCGCAGGGCCTGCGCGGCGACATCGGGGTGCGCGCGGGGCGCACGGGCCATCGTGCTCGCGTCACCGTCGGGCCGCCCCTCGTGCAGGAGCGCGGCGATCTCGATCAGCAGGTTCGCGTTCCCGTTGATGGACGGCACCCCGGCCACCAGTCCCCCCGCGGGCGCCGGCTGATGGGGGCACGGCGGAACGGGCCGTTCCCCGGCCTGTTCCCCGGCCTGCGCGGCGGCCTTGCACTCGGCCCACTCCGCGTCGAACGTCATGACTTCCCCCCGATGTGGTGGTCATGCGCATGTTAAGTCGCACCGGCCCCCTCACGCCCCCACCGCCCCTCACCCCCCAAATCCCCCCAACCATCCCCCCGACCCCTCTCGCCTTGCCAACCGCCCGAGTTCGGCGGTGGCATCGGCCGAGAGGTCCTTGACGGCTGCCGTGAGCCGTGCGGCCAGGTCCGGGAAGGGGGCCCAGGCCGATGCGGGCAGGCCGCAGACCGCGAGCAGCAGGTCTCCCTCGTGGAAGTACGCGTCCAGCAGCGGGTCTTCGAGCAGCAAGGCCACGGCGAGGGGGAGGACGTACGGAAGGGACACCTGCTGGGTGACGAGCGTACGGAGGTCCGCGGGGCTCAGGACGGACAGCGGGCGGCGGCGCAGGGCGTGGACCTTCGTGACGAGTCCCGTCGCGTCCGGCGGCGCGGGCGGCCATGCGGGGCCGTCGAGTTCGTCGAGCGTGCGGTCCAGGTGGAGGAGGCGTTCCATCCGGCCATTGTCGTTCCGCCCGGTGTGGCGGTGGCCGGGGCGTGGGTCTTCGGGGTGCTGGTGGCCGGGACGCGGTGGGCCGGGACGCGGTGGGCTGGGACGCCTGAAGAACCAAAGAACCGGGGGAAAGAACCAACCAACCCCACCAAACCCGGACCGTGTCGCTCGGAAGGGTGAAACGTGGCAACTGGGCTGGATTCGGAGGGGGTTGGCGGGCATATGCTCGCCCCGACCGCCTCAGAAATGAGACGGCCCCCGGTGGGACTGGCATCCCGGCCGAGGGCCTGACCAACAAGGAAACGACCTTCCTCATGGCTCCCCAGAACCTTAGCGCGCCGACGCGCGCAGTGGCCCGTGTTCGACCCGGGACCCCCCGATCCGGTGTCATTCACGTCAACACGTCGCACCGGCGTCACTTCACCGTGGTGGGCAACCACCTCCTCCAGCACGCCGATCTGTCGGCGACGGCGATCGGGGTCGGCGCCTACATCCAGTCGCTGCCCGACGGCGCGCCCGTCGGGATCAAGGCGCTCACGGAGCGGTTCCGCGAGGGCGAGGTCCGAATCGCCTCAGCCCTGCGGGAGTTGGAGCGGCACGGCTACCTGGAGCGCAGGCGCGAGCGGCTGGCGACCGGCCAGGTGGTGACCCGGACGTTCTCGTACAACAGGCCGGGGGCCGGCGCGGATCCTGACCGCCCGCCGACTCCGGACGGCCCCCAGCCTGCCGGTGAGCCCCCGGCCCCCCTCGACGGGCCTGCGTCGCCTGTCGACGATGCGTCGCCACCTTCCGATGATCCTGCGTCGCCTTCCGACGACCCGTCGGCTTGCGTTGACCACCCGCCTTCCGGCGACCCGCCGCCTTCGGGTGGCACGCCTCCGGGCCGGGAGCCCTTGCCGGGGCCGGGGCCGGGGCCAGGGCCAGGGCCAGGGCCAGGGCCGGCGTCGGGGCCGGCGTCGGCTCGGAGGGCGCGGGTCTTCGACGCCCTGCCCGTCCCGCGGGCGGTGCACCACGGCGCCGCCGACCTGCTCGCCGGGCTGCGGCGGTACGATCCGCGGCTCCTGCTGGCCGAACGCGACCTACGGCGGCTCGTGCCGGGGGTGTCGGCCTGGCTGGAGCGCGGGGTCGAGCCGGAGGCGGTGGCGCGAGCGCTGTCCGCGGGCCTTCCCGAGCCCATGCGGGACCCCGCGTCCGTGCTCGCGTACCGGCTCACCGCACTGCTCCCGCCGCACCTGCCGCCCGTCCCGGTGGTCCGGCGGCCCAAACGGCCGGATCCGCTCCAGAACTGCAACGGCTGCGACCGCGCCTTCCGTGCCCCGGCCCCGGGTCGTTGCCGCGACTGTCCACCGGCCGCCGCGTAGGGGTTCAGGCGGAGGTGACGGCCTGTTCCAGGAGGGCGCGCAGGACGCGCTGGTCCTCGGGGGTGAGGCCGGACAGGGGGGAGTCCACGGCGAGCAGGGCAAGGAGGCGCTCGCGCAGTGCGGTGCCCTCCGCGGTGAGGACGAGGTGCTTGGCGCGGCGGTCGGTGGGATGCGGGTGGCGCTCCACCAGGCTCTGCTTCTCCAGCTTGTCGACGACGAAGGTGGTGTTGGAGGGCTCGCAGCTCATGCGTTCGGCGAGCTCCCGCATGGTCATCGGCCCGCTCATCTCCCGCAGCGCGGTCGCCTGGGGTGCGGTGAGGCCGAGGGTGGCGGCGCGCTCCCGTACGTGCTCGCCGATCCGCTGGGCCAGTCCGTTCACCAGACCGCACAGCTGGCGCTCGGCGATGACCTGCTGCTCGGGGGACGTCGTCATGCCACCACCCTAGCAAGTCCGTCAAGACTGAATATTTCCAGCTTGAATGATTCGAGCTTGATGTTTATGGTGACGTCGTCGCCGCGGGAAACGAACCCCGCGGCGTCCTGATGACGACTCACGGAAGAGGATCGATGGCCGAGTTGACGGTGGAACAGGGTCACGACGTGCGGCTGCGCCGCCCCGGGGGCATCCGCTCGATACGGCTCGGCGACACGAAGGTGTCGTACGTGCCGGACGGCGATGTGCGGCTCCGGCCGCTGAGCGTGCTCCCCGGCACCACCGGCGAGGTGTGGGCCGCGCACCCGGAATACCTGGACGCCACGGGCCACCTCGTCGGCAGCGTCGGCGCACTCCTCGTGGAGCACGGCGACCGCGCGCTGCTGATCGACGCGGGCTTCGGCCCGCAGAGGCACGAGGCATCGGACGGCCCCATCGCCGTGATCCACGGAGGCGCGCTCGCCGACGGCCTGGCCGAACTCGGCCGCCGCCCCGAGGACATCGAGGCCGTGGCCTTCACCCACCTCCACGCCGACCACCTCGGCTGGGCCTGCCACCCCGTCCCCGGCGGCGACCAGCCGGTGTTCGCCCACGCCGAGTACCTGATCTCCGAGCCGGAGTGGGAGCGTCGCGACCTCCTGGAGGACCAGGGGATGGGCGAGCAGGTCGCCGCCCTCGCGCCGCGGGTGTGTACCGTCACCGACGGGCAGGAGATCTTCCCCGGGGTGCGCGTGCGGATCACCCCGGGCCACACCGTCGGCCACGCCGAGTACGTCATCACCGGGGGCGGGCGGCGCCTGATCGCCTTCGGCGACGCCGTGCACTCCCCGATCCAGATCGACCACCCCGACTGGTCCTCGGCCTTCGACCACGACCAGGACCTCACCGCCGACCACCGCCACCGCCTGGTCGCCGAGCTGGCGGAGCCCGACACGATCGGCTTCGGCGCCCACTTCGCCGACGTCGTGTTCGGCCGAGTCCAGCAGGACGGAGAGGGCCCGGCCTGGCGCCCCCTGGACGCCTGACCCCCGTCCTGCGCGGGCTGCGCGTCCTGCGCGCCCTGCGCGCCCTGCGCGACGAAGGGGTGCTGGAGTTCCGGCGGCGGCGCGGGGTGACGGTGGCCAGCGCGGCCGACCCGCGCTCCGCGCTGCTGGAACGCGTACACGAGCTGGTGGCCGAGGGGGCGCGCCTGCTCCCTCGTCGCCCCACCCGTTCGACGTTCCAGGCGCTGTACTGGGAAGCGGTGCGGACCGTGCCGGCGGCCGCGCGGGGGTGAGCCGCACCGCCGCGGCAGCGCGCTTCACGCGTGCGGCACGGATCGGTGTCAGTGGCACCGATCGGTGTCAGTGGGGTGGAGCGTCCGTGAAGAAGGGGTCCGAGGGCTGGTCGGACCGGGTTACCTCTCCGTAAATTACCCGCGGTAACGCTCGTGCCGAGCCAAGGAGAGTGCGCCATGGGAGCCGAGCTGAAGCCCGTCAGCCCCGCCGGTACCACCACCCCCACCAGCCCCGTCAGCCCCGTCAGCCCCGTCGAGCCCGTCAAGACCGTGATCAACGGGGTGGTGCGCGAGGTACGGGTCCCCGCGCTCGTGGGACCGCCGCAGCAGGGATCCCTCGGCGACATCCCCTTCGACAACGCCCACCAGGCCCCCCGCGAAGCGGTCCTCGCCCGCAAGGAGCGGGACGGAACCTGGCGCGACGTCTCGGCCGCCGAGTTCGCGGCCGAGGTGATCGCCGTCGCCAAAGGGCTGATCGCCGAGGGGCTGCGCGAGGGCGACCGGCTGGCGATCATGGCCCGCACGACCTACGAGTGGACCCTGCTCGACTTCGCCGGATGGGCCGCCGGGCTGGTCACCGTACCGATCTACCCCACCTCCTCCGCACTCCAGGCCCGCTGGATCATCCAGGACTCCGGAGCCGTGGCCTGCGCCGTCGAGGACACGACGCAGGCCCGGCTCATCAGCAACGAGCGGGCCCATCTGCCCTGGCTCGCGCACCTGTGGGAATTCGACACCGGCGCCGCGGCCCGGCTGGTCAAGGCCGGGGAGCGGATCCCCGACGCGGTGGTGCACAACCGGCGGGCCGCCCGTACGCCGGACAGCGTCGCCACCCTCATCTACACCTCCGGCACCACCGGGCAGCCCAAGGGATGCGTGATCACCCACGCCAACTTCTTCGCCCAGGTGGACAACGCCGTCGAACTGCTGCACCCCGTCTTCAAGTCCGTCAGCAAGGACCCGGCCTCCACCCTCCTCTTCCTCCCGCTCAGCCATGTCTTCGGACGCATGGTCGCCGTCGGCTGCATGCGGGCCCGCGTCAAGCTCGGCCACGCCCCCAGCATCAGCACCGACGACCTCCTCGCCGACCTCGCCGGCTTCCGGCCGACCTTCCTCCTGGCCATCCCGTACGTGTTGGAGAAGGTCTACAACACCGCCCGGGCCACCGCAGAGAGCATGGGCCGGGCCTCCTCCTTCGACCGGGCCGCCCGCATCGCGCAGCGCCTCGGCGAGCTGGCCAAGGGCAAGGCCCCCGGGCTCGTGCTGCGCGCCGGCCGCGCCCTGTACGACCCGCTCGTCTACCGGCGGATCCGGGCCGCGCTCGGCGGCCGCGTCCGCTACATCCTGAGCGGCGGCTCCCCCCTCGGCCGACGGCTCGCCGCCTTCTACACCGGCGCCGGCATCGAGGTCTTCGAGGGCTACGGCCTGACCGAGACCACCGGCGCGAGCACCGTGACCCCGCCGCAGCACCCCCGGCTCGGCACGGTGGGCTGGCCGCTGCCCGGCACGGCCGTGCACATCGCGGAGGACGGCGAGGTGCTGCTGTCCGGCGGACACGTCTTCGCCGGCTACTGGAACAGCGGGCACGCCCTGCCGTACGGGAGCTGGCTGGCCACCGGCGACATCGGGGAGCTGGATGCCGACGGGTACCTCACCATCACCGGCCGCAAGAAGGACCTGATCATCACCTCCGGCGGCAAGAACGTGGCCCCGGCACCCCTGGAGGACTGGCTGCGCGCCCACCCGCTGGTCGGCCAGTGCATGGTGGTCGGCGACAACCGCCCGTACATCACCGCGCTGATCACCCTGGAGCCGGACGGGCTGCAGCACTGGCGCCAGATGCACAAGAAGCAGGGCGTGCCGATGCGCGAGCTGGTGCGGGACGAGGAACTGCTGGCGGACCTCCAGCGGGCCGTCGACGAGGCGAACCGGCTGGTCTCGCGGGCCGAGTCGATCCGCCGCTTCGCCGTCCTGCCCGGCGAGTTCACCGAGGCGCGCGGCCACCTGACCCCGTCGATGAAGCTCAAGCGGGGCGTGGTCGCCCGCGACTACGCGGACCGGATCGAGGAGCTGTACCGGGGCCCGCGGGACGCCTAGCGGCGGGCCGGGGGGGGGGTGCGGGCCGGGGCGGCCGGCCGGCCGGGTGGGCGGGCTGAGCGGGTGTGGGGCGGGCGGGCCGGGGGCCCGGCCCGCTCCGTGCCGCTCGGGACAGGCCGGATCAGCAGTTGGCGTGCGTGGCCCGGCCGGCGAAGCGGTCCGCCAGCCAGTTCCCGGCCGCCAGGGAGTGCGTGATCACGCCGCTGACGTGCTCACCGACCCAGACGGTGTCGAATTCGAGGTTCGCGCCGCGGGCGCACCAGTCGGAGCGCAGCCGACGGCCCACCCCGTACGGGATCAGCTCGTCGGCGAGCGCGTGGTACTGGTACACCGGCGCGGCCGGGGCCGTCCGCCCGAGGCGGCTCTGGTTCAGCCGGGCCCGCCAGTCCGGCTGGGCGAGCGGGTCGCGCGTGGTCAGGTCGGAGATCCGCTTGAAGGAGCCCGCGATCGCGTCGATCGCCACGCAGTTCTCCTTCATCCCGGCGACCAGCTGCCGGCCCACCGGGTTGAGGTAGGAGTCCAGCTTCAGCTCCGGGAAGGCCGCGTCCTGTCCGGCGGCCGCCATGAAGATGAGCCCGGAGCCGTAGGAGCCGTTGTTGAAGTCGGCCACCTCCAGCAGATCGGCGGGGACACCGCCGGTGGCCGTGCCCTTCACCTGGAGCTCGGGGGCGTACGAGCCCTGCAGCTCGGCGGCCCAGCTGCTGGCCTGCCCGCCCTGGGAGTAGCCCATGATGCCGACCGGGCCGGTCGGCGACAGGCCCGTCCCGGGCAGCCGCTGGGCGGCGCGGGCCGCGTCGAGGACGGCGTGCCCGGCGGAGGGGCCGACCGTGTAGGTGTGGACGCCAGGGGTGCCGAGGCCCTCGTAGTCGGTGACGACCACGGCCCAGCCGCGGAGGGTGAGCTGCTGGATGAGGTTGGCTTCCATGGCGGTGCCGCGGGGGAGGTTGTCGCTCGGCGCACAGGAGTCGCCGAGGCCGACCGTGCCGACAGCGTACGTGATCAGGGGGCGCGGGCCGGTCCGGCCGTCCTGCGGGACGATGACGGTGCCCGAGACGATGTTCGGGGTCCCGTCGGCGGTGGTCGAGCGGTAGTGGATCTTCCAGGCCCGGGTGTCGGTGGGCTGGCCGGGCAGCGGGTGGAAGGCGGACGGGGCGCTGGCCACGACGTCGCCGGGGGCGGAGGCGGGGGCGGCGCCGGCGGTGGGGATCGCGGCCGGGACCGCCGAGACGGCCAGGGCGGCCACGGCGACGAGGGCGGTGCTGCGCAAACGCATGGGGGGCTCCCGGAGGCTCGTTCCGTGCGGGGATCGGTGAGCCGAAGGTAGTGACCGACCAGTAGGAAGGTCGCTGACCGCGCAGCTCAGCTTTCCTGGCCCGAAAACGCACCCGCCGGGGCGCCCGCGTACCGGATCAGGCGGCGCGAGCCCTGCCGTCGGCGTACCCCGCCCGCCCACCGGAGTCGGGCCTCATGGGGATGAGGGTGCCGGTGGAGGGGATCATCCGGGCCGAGCCGATGGCACTGGGCGCCACACGGATGGCTCCCACGGCGATGGCCGCCTTGAGGAGGGCGAGGCGGTGGATGCTGGTCATGACGGTCTCCTCAAGGCGGTGGGAACGGGAAGCGGGGAGCGGGCCCGGTCGCCCAGGAGGCGAAGGCCGACCCTCGTCCCACCATTGGGCCCCACCGGCAGCACCCCGTCACGCCACTCGATCCCGGGACTTGACAGCGGGGGCGGAGCCGGGACCGCGGCCGGGGGCCGGGGCCGGGCCGGGGGTCGGGGCCGGGCCGGGCCGCGGGGCACGCGGTGGCTGGGTGGGCGTCGTGGCCGGGCAGTCGGTGCGCTTCCGCCCCCGGCTTCCGGGCCTAGCCGTTCGACGCCATGCGGTAGGCGCCTGGGGTCGTGCCCGTCCAGCGGCGGAAGGCGCGGTGGAAGGCCGTGTCCTCCGAGAAGCCCAGCCGCGCCGCGAGCTCCGCGATCGGCTCGCCGCTCTCCGCCAGCCCGGCGATCGCCGCGTCCCGCCGCACGTGGTCCTTCAGCTGCTGGAACGAGGTCCCCTCCTGCTGGAGCCGGCGCCGCAACGTCGCCGGGGACACCGCGAGCCGCGCCGCGACCTCGCCGAGCGCGGGCAGCCGCGGCGACGTGCGCAGCCGCTGCGTCAGGGTCCGGCGTACCTGCTCCGCGACCGTGGTCCCGTACTCCGGCCGCGACAGCAGGTCGAACGGCGCACGCCGGAGCATCGCGTCGAGCGCGGCCTCGTCCCGTACGAGCGGCGCGGTCAGCCAGTGCGCGTCGAAGCCGGCGCCCGTACGGTCCGCCCCGAACCGGACCGGGCAGTCGAAGAGGACCTCGTACTCCTCCTCGTGCGGCGGCGGGGGATAGGCGAACGCGGCGTACGCCAGCGGGATGCGCCGCCCCACCAGCCAGCTGCTCAGCCGATGCCAGATCGCGAGCACGCACTCGGTGAGGAAACGGTCCTCGTCCCGTGCGAAGTCGTTGCGCACCGTGAACCGGGCCTCGCCGCCCGCCACTTCGAGCGCCAGCTCCGGCCCGCCCGGGAACAGCCCGTAGAACGCGGCCGCCCGCTCCGTCGCCGCGCCCAGGTCACGGCAGCCGAGCGAGGCGTGACACATCATCGCGAAGGTGCCGGGACGGCTCGGGACCGGGCTCAGCGCGAGGAACTCGTCCTGCGTCGTCCGGTACAGCGCCCGGAACAGCCGGGCGAACTGCGCGGGCGTGATCCGCGCCCGGTCGTCGCCCAGCAGCAGCGGCGGGATCTGCGCCTCCTGGAGCAGCGGCACGGTGTCGATGCCGCTGCCGCGCGCTCCCGCGAGCAGGGCGCGTACGTGGTGCACGGTGATCGTCCGCCTCCCCATGCCCTCGACGGTAGCCCGCGGCGGCGCGGGGCGATACGGACGTGCGCGGACCGGTGAGCGCTCGGGTCAGCAGGGGTGACGCTTCCGGTCATGCCGCGGCGGACGTACGGGTGCCTAGCGTCGGGGGTCACCACCTCACCAAACCCCCTGAGCCGGAGGGCATGCGATGGACGGTCGGCCGAGCACGCTGGCGGTGTTCACCCAGTGGGCCGAGGAGCGGTACGGGCCGGAGACGGCCCTGCGGTTCCGGTCGGCCGACGGCGGGTGGCAGACCCGTACCTACGGCGAACTGGCCGCGGAGGTACGGGCCGTCGGGTGCGCGCTGCTCGGCCTGGGAGTCGCCGCCGGGGAACGGGTCGCCGTACTGGCGGAGACCCGGCCGCAGTGGACCTACACGCACTTCGGCGTACTGGCGGCGGGCGCGGTCCTCGTACCCGTCTACCCGACGGCGGGGGAGGAGGAGCTCGCCTGGGTCCTGTCGGACTCGCAGGCCGTCGTCGTGGTCTGCGACGACGGGAGACAGGCGAAACGCGTCGAGGCGCTCCGGGCGAAACTGCCCGCGCTGCGGCGGGTGGTGCTGATGGACGAACTGCCGGCGGTGGTGGGCAGGCCGGCCGGGGCGGACGCGGGCGCCGATGCCGCGCTGCGGGCCCGCGCGACGGGCGTGACACCCGCCGCGGACGCGTCGATCGTCTACACCTCGGGCACGACGGGCCTGCCCAAGGGCTGCCGCCTCACCCACGGGAACTTCGGCGCCGTCCAGGACGCCACCGTCCCCCTCATCAAGGGCGGGCCGGGAGACTCCACGTACCTGTACCTGCCCCTCGCGCACATGCTCGCCCAACTGATCCAGTTCACGACCCTGCTGGAGGGCGGGGAGCTGTGCTACTTCGGCGGCCGGATCGAGGACGTGCTCACGGAGATCGCGGAGGTCGCACCGACCCATCTCCCCTCCGTTCCGCGGCTCTTCGAGAAGCTGCACTCGGTCGTGCTCTCGCTGGCGGAGTCCCGGGAGGGCGGCCGCGAACGCTTCGAGGAGGCCGTACGGGTGGGCGTACTCGCGGCGGACGGCCGGCTGCCGGAGGACCGGCGGGCGGCGTACGAGGAGGCGGAGAAGTCCCTCTACTCCCTGGTCAGGGGCGCGTTCGGCGGCCGGCTGAAGTGGGCGCTCACGGGCGGCGCCCCGATCGCCCCGGCGACCCTGGACTTCCTGCGCGCCTGCGGGATCACCGTCTTCGAGGGGTACGGGATGACGGAGTCGGGGGGAGTCATCTCCCTCAACCACCCGGGGGCTTCCCGCAACGGGACGGTCGGCCGCCCGATCGCGGGCTGCGAGGTGCGGATCGCGGAGGACGGTGAGGTGCTGGCGCGCGGGGCGATGGTGTTCCCGGGCTACCACGCGAACGACGCCGCGACGGCGCGGGCGCTGGACGGGGAAGGCTGGCTGCACACCGGCGACCTGGGGGAACTGGACGGCGACGGCTACCTGCGGATCACGGGCCGAAAGAAGGAGCTGATCATCACCTCCGCCGGGAAGAACCTCACCCCGACGGAGGTCGAGTTCGCCGTCCAGCGCTCGCGCTACGTCTCCCGCGCGGTCCTGATCGGCGACCGCCGGCCCTACCCGGTCGCCCTGATCACCCTGGACGCGGAGGAGATTACGGCCTGGGCGGCGCGCGAGGGTCTCGACCCGGGCCCCACCCCGGCCACGCACCCGGCGGTCCGCGCCCTGATCGAAGCGGCGGTGGCCGAAGCCAACGCCACGGTCTCCCGCCCGGCCCGCATCCGCGCGTTCCACATCCTCCCGGAGGACTTCACGACGGCGGCGGGCACCTTGACCCCGACCCTGAAACTCCGCCGCGCGGCGGTGGCGGAACGCTACGCGGAGGTGATCGAGGGGCTGTACGGGGGGTGAGGGGGGCGGGGGAGTGGGAGGTGGGGTTTCCCGTCGGTCTCATCGTCCTTCCGTGGCGGGTCGGTCCCTCAAGGGCGCTCCTTCGTCGCGTCGCTTCGCGATGGCCTGCGGCCACCCTTGACCGACCGACCCGCCACGGAAATACGAAGACAGCCGGGAAACCCCCAGAGGAACGGGCCGGGCGTCCGGAGCAGGGGCGGGCGTGTCGGCACCTTCCGGGTGAGGGTTTCGGTGCGCGATCGATCGCTACGCGCTCCCGTCGGTTCAGCGTCCGCCGGCCGTCCTGGGCTGGACATGAGCCGCCCTCGGCCGCTGCGGACTTCGGAGGAACCGGCACTGCGAGTGGTGGCGTCCAGTGGTGCACAAGATCGATAACGGATTCGAGGAGTTCGGGATGACGGGCACGGCCACGCGGTACCTCTATCTCGTCCGGCACGGCGAGGCGCTGCCGGACGAGAGCGGGCTGACGGAGGACGGCCGCCGGCAGGCCACGCTGCTCGGCCGTCGTCTTCGAGACGTCCCGCTCGCGGCGGTGCACCACGGCCCGCTGCCCCGGGCCGAGCAGACGGCACAGCTGATCGGCGACCAGCTGAAGGACGTGCCCCTGTGTCCTTCGGAGGCTGCCGGTGACTACGTGCCCTACATGCCGCAGAGGGAGGAGCTTCCGGCGGAATCCGCCGACTTCTACCTCCGTTTTCTCGAAGGTGCCTCTGCCGAGGAGCGGGAGCGGGGGCCCGGGCTGGTGCGCGAGGCGATGGAGCTGTTCACCGGTCCGGTGGACGGCGAAGAGGACCGCCACGAACTGGTCGTCACCCACAACTTCCTGGTCGCCTGGCTCGTCCGCGAGGCCATGCACGCTCCGAAGTGGCGCTGGCTCGGCCTCAACCACGCCAATGCCGCGCTGACGGTCATCCGGTACGCGCCCGATCGACCCGCCTCCGTCCTCTTCTCCAACGACATGCGGCACCTCCCCGCCGAACTGCGCTGGACCGGCTTCCCGCCCGATCTGCACTTCTAGCGCGGTACAGACTGGAGTCCGGGCCGGCAGCCCGCGCGCCCGCGTTACGCCCCGCTCCGCGCGGGTATCGGCCCGGGGGAGAGGGAGGGGCGTGGTGCGCGCTGCCGTGCGGAGGTTGGGGCGGGGGGTGGCCGGGGCCGGGGCGGTCGTGACGGTCGCGGTGGCCGGGTGGTTGGTGTGCCTGCTGCCCGGGCCGCAGATGGCCGCCGTTCTCGGCTTCGGGCCCGTGGACGGGGTCGTCTCGATCCACCGGTGCTACGAGGCCGCCGACGCGGAGGGCTACACGACGGGCACCGACTGCACGGGCTGGTACACCCCCCGGGTCTCCGGGGAACCGGGGCGCGAGATCGTGCTGGACACGGCCGACGAGAAGTACCGGTCCGGTACCGACGTGGAGGTCAGGACGGCGCGGGGGAAGGCCTACGAGCTCTCGGGCAGCGCCGTGTTCAACTTCGGCACCGCCACCGGCCTGCTCGTGGTGCCGTTCCTGACGCTGGCGGCCTGGTTGTTCTCCTGTGCGCGCCACGGCAGGGTCGTGGACGGCGAGGTCTACTTCCTGGCGGGGATGGTCGGCCTGTTCGCCGCCATGGTGCTCGGCGCGGCGGCCGGCCTGCTGGTCGGCGTCGCCACGTTCGTCTTCTGACGGTCCGGAGAGCATCTCCGACGCGCAGGGCCGGCGCCGTGGCGGCGCCGGCCCTGGTCGACGGGGGTGACGCCGACTAGCGGGCGTCTTCCGTGTCGCCGGCCGGAAGGTCCAGCCCCGGGTCGAGGCCGAGGTCGAGGTCCGGGTCCAGACCCGCGTCGGGTGCGGGGTCGGTCTGGGGCTTCTCGGCCGGAGGCCTCGGCGCCGGCTTGCCGTCGGGCTTGGGCTCGGGCTTGACGTCGGGCCCGGGCTTCACGTCAGGCTTCGCGTCGGGCTTGGGCAGCGGGGCCGGTGCGGGGTCCCTCCGCGGGCCGTTGGGAGCCGTGGGCTCCGGCCGCGGATGCGGCCTGCCCCTCTGGCGCTCGATGGCGAAGGCCTCGGTCGTGCCCGAGACGGTGGGGGTCTCGCCGGGGACCAGGCTTCCGATGGCGTACACGCAGGGGTGCTTCGTGTCCTTGGGGCAGGGCGCCGCGGCCACTCCGTGGTTGATGTGACCGGTCGGAGTGGAGGGCAGCGTCACCCAGGCGTTGGTGACCGGGGTGTAGGCCTCGACCGTATTCGGGGAGCCGGCGCCACCCACCACGTAGATGCAGCCGTTGACAATGCCGTCGGGGCAGGGGGCCGTCGCCGCCCTCGCGAGGTTGCGGGCGGTCGGGATATCGGCCGCGGGCCCCCACTGGTTGTTGACGGGGTTGTAGAAGTCCACCGAGAGGGGGTTGGCGTTGGTCCCGCTGATGGCGTACACGCAGAGGTGTCGGGGGTTCGGGTCCCCGGGGCAGGGCGCGGACGCGCCGGCGTGATTGCTTCGCGGGGTCGGCAGGTTCGCCACGGTGGCCCAGCTGTTGGTGGCCGGGTTGTACGCCTCGGCGGTGCCGGTGGCGTTGCCGCCGAAGACGTACACGCACGTGCCGCGCCAGCCCTCGGGGCAGGGGGCCGTGGCCGCCCCCGCGTTGGTGTGGTCCGCCAACATGGGGGTCAGGGACAGCCAGGCGTTGGTCTCCGTGCTGTACGCCTCGGCGACCCTGGCGGCCGTGCCGATACCCCCGAGCACGTAGACGCAGTCGCCCCGTACCCCGCTGGGGCAGGGGGCGGTCGTCGCCGCGGCCTGTGTACGGGGTGTCTTCAGGACCGGCAGGGTGGCCCACGTGCCGCTGGAGGGGCTGTACGCCTCGAACTTCTCCGGGGCCTGCTCGCCACCGGCGGCGTACACGCAGATGCCGCGCAGCCCCTCGGGGCAGTCCGCCGCCGAGCTCGCGAGCCCGGCCCGTGGCGTCGGCAGGTTCGGGACGGTCACCCACACGCCCTGGGCCGTCGCGGTCGTGGCCGACAGGGCCAGCAGCGGCGCCAGGGCGGCGACGGCGAGCCGTCGCCAGCCTCGGTGCGGGGTGCGGCCGGGCGGGGAATCCCCCGGGTCACTTCGTGCAGTGCGCCTCATGGGCACCTCTCCTGGCATGCCTCGGCACGGTCTGCCGCGGCGGGAAGCGGGACACCAGCGAAGTTACATACGGTCATACGACGTCGCGCGCCGTGACGGCCATATGCCACAACGGCCGCCGGAGACCCCGCGCCCGGCCTAATGCCGGGTCACCGGCCGGTAGGTGCACACGTGGACGCCCGCCGGGCTGATGGTGGTGGAGGCCAGTTCGAGGGTCCGCAGCCCGCCGTCGGCCGGGAAGATCGACTTACCGCCGCCCAGGAGCACCGGCATGATCATGAGCCGGAGCTCGTCGACGAGGCCCTCGCCCAGCAGGGTGCGCACGAGGGTGGGGCTGCCCATGACCACCAGGTCGCCGCCGCCGGCCGCGCGCAGCTCCCGGATGCGGGCCACGGCCTCAACGCCGGCGATGCGCGTGGTGTTGTTCCAGGTCAGCTCGTCCTCGCCCAGGGTCGCGGACACCACGTACTTCGGGATGGCGTTCATCTGGTCGGCGAACGGGTCGCCGGCGCGGTCGGGCCACGCCGCGGCCATCGTCTGCCAGGTGCGGCGGCCGAAGAGCAGTGCCTCGGCCTTCGCCATCGCCTCCGCGAACGCGCCGCCCACCACCTCCGCGTCGAAGAAGGGGTGCGACCAGCCGCCGTGGGCGAAGCCGCCGTCGTCGTCCTCGCCCTGGCCGCCGGGGGCCTGTACGACGCCGTCCAGGCTCATGAATTCGGTGATGACGATGCGCATGGGATCTCTTCCTCTTCTTCGAGCCGGTCGGTGCGTACGAAGTCGGTGCGTACGAAGGGGAGACTGCCGCGCCCGCCGGAATTCATCGCGCTCCCCCACCCTCGTGACGGTGACGAGGGTCACGCCGCCGCCCCGCCGGGTGCGGCTGAAAACAGATGACACTGGCTGGTTCGGCGATGGATGATGATCGATGTCTGTTCGAGCTCGCGTGCGCCCGGCTGACGCTGGGGGAACAGAACGTCTACCAGTCGTGCGGCGCCGCGACCGGCGTGACCCCACGTCACTTCTGGTCTGAAGGAAACCCTCCTGGTGCGTCCCACTCGTGCGACGGTCCTGCTCACCGCAGGTCTCGTCACCCTTCTCGGTGTTCCGGCCGCCGTGGCCGCCGAGGCTCCGCCCGTGCTCTACGTGAACAACTCCGCCGGCTCCTCCTGCACGGACGGCGGCCCCGGCTCGCAGACCGTGCCCTTCTGCACCATCTCGGCGGCGGCCAAGGCCGTGGCGCCGGGCCAGACCGTGCGGATCAAGACGGGCAAGACCTACGACGAGGCCGTCACCATCGGCAGCTCCGGCGCGCCGGGCAAGCCGGTCAGCTTCGTGGCCGACGGGCCGGTGGGCGGCACGGTGAGCGTGGGCCGACAGGGGCTCACCATCAGCGGTGCCTCGCACGTGGTGCTCCGTGATCTGACCTCCAGCGGCGGCCTCAGGGTCAGCCGCTCCGCCGATGTCGAGCTGGAGCGGATCAAAACGGTCGACCCGACGACCGGGGCGTCCCTCGTGGTCGGCGACGCCAGCACGGACGTGCGCGTCAGCCGGGCGCTGCTGTACGGCACCGTCCGGATCGAGGGCGGCGCCCAGCGCACCGTACTCAGCCGCAACGAGTTCCAGGGCGACAAGCCGGATCCGCTCACCGTGGTGGACGCCCCCGGCACCGTCATCACGAACAACTCCGTCCCGCTCGGCTGCGGCACGGCCGTTTCGCTCAGCGGCGGCTCGTCCGGCTCCGCCGTGTTCAACAACCTGATCAAGGGCAAGGACCTGTCCGGTCCGTGCGACCCGGCTCTGGGACGCGGGGCCATCACGGTGTCGCAGAGCGCCGCGGACGGCACCCGCTCCGACTCCAACCTGATCGCGGGCGATTTCAAGGCCGGGCAGGTCTACAAGTGGGGCGGCGCCGCCCACCAGGACCAGGCGGCCTTCCACGCGGCGACCGGCCAGGGCGGCCGGGACGTCGTGGTCCCCTCGGCCGAGGAAGTCGGCACGAAGGCCGTCGACTCCGCCGACGCGACGGCACCCGGCGTGCTGCTCACCGACTCCAAGGGCTACCCGGTCGTGGACGACCCCCGCGTGCCCAACACCGGCAAGGACGGCGGGTACCTCGACCGCGGCGCGCGCGAGGGCCAGAACTGGCTGGAGAGCACCCGGCTGGAGTTCGACCAGCCCTGGGCGCCGGCCGGCACCACCGTGAAGGCGACGGCCACCACGGTCAGCGCGTGGCCCGGAGCACTCACCCACCACTTCGACTTCGGTGACGGCTCCGCCCCCGTCGTCACCAAGGAGACCACCGCCACGCACGTCTACGGCTCGCCGTGCGAGTGCACGGCGACGGTCACCGTGTACAACGACGCCCAGCAGAAGGTCGCCGCCGGGTCCAAGGCCAAGGTGACCGCGCCCGGTCCGCTGACGGCCGCCTTCACCTCCAAGCCGTTCCTGCCGACCGCCGAGGACCCGCGGGCGTACGTCGCCCCGCTGACGGTCGAGGTCGACCCGGCGACCTCCGTCGCACCGTGGCCGGTCCGGCAGGTGGACGTGGACTTCGGTGACGGGGCCAAGGAGCGGGTGTCGGCGCTGGAGCCCGTCCGGCACGCGTACGCGCAGCCCGGCGACTACAAGGTGACCGTCACCCTCACGGACGCCAAGGGCGTCACCTCCGCCGTCAGCCGGACCGTGCAGGTCGCGTACGCCGCGTCCGGTTACGTGTCCCTGCACCCGTTCCGCGTCCTGGACACCCGTACCGCGGGCACCCCGGTGCAGGCCGGCACCGCCACCCCGGTGGCCCTGCCGGTCGTCTACTACAGCTCGGGCCCCCACCACACGGGCGGGGCCACCGCCGCCGTCCTGAACGTGACCGTGACCGGTGCCGGCGAGGACACCCACCTGAACGTCTGGCCCTCGGGCCAGCCGCGCCCGGCGACCTCGAACGTGAACGTCCGCGCGGGCGGCACCTCGTCCAACACCGTCACCGTGCCCATCGGCGCCGACGGCAAGGTCCTCGCCCAGCTCAACTCCGGCCGGGGGCACGTCGTCGTCGACTTCGTCGGCTACTACCAGCCCAACACCGGGCACCGGTTCGACCCGATCACCCCGACCCGGCTCGCCGACACCCGTACCGCGGGCGGCGCCCTGGGTGCCGGCCAGACCCGGACCGTCAAGGTCGCGGGCGTGCGGACCATCCCGCCGGACGCCACCGCCGTCGCGCTCAACCTGACCAGCACCGGCGCCACGACCAGCACGCACGTGATCGCCTACGCGGACGCGACGAAGCGGCCCGCCACCTCGAACCTGAACCCGGAGCCCGGCAAGGACAAGTCCAACCAGGTCATCGTCCCGGTCGGCCCGGACGGCACCATCACCCTCTACAACAACGCCGGTTCCACCGACCTGGTCGTCGACGCGGTCGGCTACTACCGCGACGGTGGCCTGGGAGTCCTGTTCACCCCCGTCGTCCCCAAGCGCCTGGCCGACACCCGCACCACCGGCAAGCTCGCCCCCGGCGCGACCACCACGGTCCCCGGTCTGCCGGCCGACGCCGTCGGCGCGGCCCTGAACGTCACCGCGACCGACACCAGCGACGCGGGATTCCTCACCGTCCACGGGTACGGGACCGCCCGTACGGACGCGAGCAGCCTCAACACCCGGCCCGGCGACACCGTCCCGAACCACGTCATCACCCCCGTCGGGGACGGCAAGGTCAGCGTCTGGAACAGCTGGGGCGGCAGCAACCACGTGATCACCGACCTGCTCGGCTACTTCACCTACACCCGGCCGTAGTGGTGCACACCGGAGCCCCGATCGGAATTCGCTTCCGATCGGGGCATTCCGGTCAGGGAGTTGGGGTTTCCGGCCGTTCGGCCGCGAGACCCCGGTGAAGCCGAGACGAATGGTGCGTCACATCTGTCGGCGGGACGGCGAGTCGGGTTCGAATACCTGATAGACAGTGGATATTCACGGCTAGACCTGCCGTACACCCTTGACGGCTCCTGGGGGGATCGCCGCACTGTGAAGCCGCTTCACCGTCACCTCGTCAACACCTCGCGCAAGGTCCTGTGCACGGCCGCCCTCGCGGCCAGCCTGACCACCGCCGCGGTCGTGACCAATCCGTCGACCGCCGACGCGGGCGAGTCCGAGCCGACTCCGGACAGCCCGCAGGCCACCGACCGCGGTGACGCCCGGCTGGACCTGCCCGACATCGTCGCAGACCCGCCGCCCACCGGCGCGGGCGCGCAGGAGGGGGCCAGCGGGATACCCGCGACCGCCCTCGACGCCTACCACCGCGCCGAGCTCTCGGTGGCGGCCGCGCTCCCCGGCTGCCACCTGCCCTGGCAGCTGCTCGCCGGCATCGGACGGGTCGAGTCCGTCCACGCGTCCGGCTACGGGCTCAAGGCCGACGGCTACACCGAGAAGCCGATCCGCGGCCCCCGCCTCGACGGCAACGGCTTCGCCGAGATCCGGGACACCGACAAGGGCGAGTTCGACGGGGACGCCGTCTACGACCGCGCCGTCGGCCCGCTCCAGTTCATCCCGTCGACCTGGGCCACCTGGGGCGCCGACGGCAACGGCGACGCCAAGCGCGACCCCAACAACATCTACGACGCCGCGCTGGGCGCCGGGCTCTACCTGTGCGCGGGCGACCGGGACCTGTCGAACCAGGCCAAGCTCGACGCGGCGATCCTCAGCTACAACAACTCCCGCGAGTACGTGAACACCGTGCTCGGCTACATGCGGCAGTACCAGAACGGCGGCGCCGCCGAGGTCCCGAACCCGCCGGCCGGGAACTACCCGCCCGTGCAGCCGGGCACCCTGCCGACCCCGCAGACCCCGATCACGCCGACCCGGACGCCCAGGCCGACCCCGACGCCGACCCCCACCCCGACGCCCAAGCCCACGCCGACCCCCACTCCGACTCCGACCCCGACCCCGGAGAAGCCGGCCCCGCACCTGCAGGACCTGACGCTGCTCGACGGGCCCGGGCTGACGGCCGAGGCGGGCACGGCCTTCGCCGTGGTCCCGAAGGTCAAGCTGCTGCTGAGCGACGGCAAGCCCGCAGCCGACCGCGAGGTGATCTTCGCGGTCGAGGAGGACACCACCGGCGGCACGCTCTTCGGGGCGGAGAAGTCCCTGGTGGTCAAGACGGGCTCGGACGGCATCGCCGCCGCGCCCGGTCTGAAGGCGGGCACCAAGGCGGGCACCTTCACGCTGCGCGCCTCCGCCTACGACACCACCACCAAGCTCACGGTGAACTTCGAGGGCCGCGTCACGGTGACGGTCGCCGACAAGCTGTCGCGCCCCGAGGGCTCGAAGCCGCTGGAGGCGGTCGCTGGTACGAGCCTCAAGGGCGTGGAGGTCCTCGCCACCGCCGCGGGCAAGCCCGTCGCCGGTACGGAGACGGTCGCGGACCTGGTCGTGAAGGGCGCGGACGGCAAGTGGGTCCCGGTGGACCCGGCGACCTCGAAGGGCCCGTACTTCAAGGACGAGGACGGCAAGAAGGTCTTCGGCCGCGTGCTCCCCAAGACGGGCGCCGACGGCAAGATCGTCCTGCCGGAGCTCTTCACCACGGACGCGGCCCCGGGCACGTACTCCCTGCGCCTGACCACCAAGGAAAACGTGACCCTGATCCTGGACATCAAGATCACCGCCCCCACCCCCCAGCCCCCGGCCTAAGGCCAAACCGGCCCGCTCCGGCCCCCGGCCCGGTCCGCCTCCCGGCCCGCTCCGGCTTCCCGACCTGGGCCGGTTGGGGGGCCTTCGGCCCGGGCCCTTGGCCCGGCCCGGCCGGCCCGGGGCCCGTCGGCCCCGGCAGGCCCGGGCCCCGGCCCGTACGGCAAGTGGCCCCCGGCACCGTCAAGGTGCCGGGGGCCACTGCCGTACCCCGCCCCCCACCCCGGGAGGGAAAAGGCAGGAGCCCTGCCGCTCCGCTCGCGCAGAGGTGACAGGGCTCCTTGGGTACTGCTTTTCCAACCCGCGACAGGTTGGCCCAGGCGACTAGGCCGGGGTGACGTTCTCCGCCTGCGGGCCCTTCGGACCCTGCGTGACGTCGAAGTTCACCGTCTGGTTCTCCTCGAGGGAGCGGAAGCCAGAGGCGTTGATCGCGGAGTAGTGGACGAAGACATCCGGGCCGCCGCCGTCCTGGGCGATGAAGCCGAAGCCCTTTTCAGCGTTGAACCACTTCACGGTTCCGGTAGCCATGAGCCCTCCTATGGGCCAAAGGGTCGCCCTGCTCCAGAACCTGCTAAGAAGTCTGAAAACTACAAAAGCCTGCGGGTCACATTCTCCGCAGGCCTCGTACTGCAAGGGAAACCAAACTGCAACTTGCGTCGAGCCTAGCACGCACCCCGCGGCGGAGACCAGAGGGAAAGATCACGTCACCCGGACGTTTGAGACCCGCCCGAAGGCTGACGCTGACGCGGGGGCTAGTCTCGCGATGTGGACGTCTACCGCAGCCGGCCCCGCGTCGGCCACATCCAGTTCCTGAACTGCCTTCCCCTCTACTGGGGCCTGGCCAGAACCGGCACGCTGCTGGACCTGGAGCTGACCAAGGACTCCCCCGAGAAACTCAGTGAACGCCTCGTCCAGGGCGACCTGGACATGGGTCCGATCACCCTCGTGGAGTTCCTCCGCAACGCCGACCAGCTCGTCGCCTTCCCCGACATCGCGGTCGGCTGCGACGGCCCCGTGATGTCCTGCGTGATCGTCTCGCAGGTGCCCCTGGAACAGCTCGACGGAGCCCGCGTCGCCCTCGGCTCCACCTCTCGTACGTCCGTCCGACTCGCTCAGCTGCTGCTTTCCGAGCAGTACGGCGTACGTCCCGACTACTACACCTGCCCGCCCGACCTGAGCGTGATGATGCAGGAGGCGGACGCGGCCGTACTGATCGGCGACGCCGCGCTGCGCGCCTCGCTCCACGACGCTCCCCGGCTCGGGCTGACCGTGCACGACCTGGGGCACATGTGGAAGGAGTGGACCGGACTGCCGTTCGTCTTCGCCGTCTGGGCCGCCCGCAAGGACTACCTCGCCCGGGAGCCCGGCGTCGTGCGCGAGGTCCACGAGGCGTTCCTCGCCTCCCGGGACGTCTCCCTGGAAGAGGTCACCAAGGTCGCCGAGCAGGCGGCCCGCTGGGAGGCCTTCGACGCGGACCTGCTGGAGCGGTACTTCACGACGCTCGACTTCCGTTTCGGCCCCGATCAGCTCGCCGGCGTACGGGAATTCGCGCGCCGTACCGGAGCCACGACGGGGTATGCCGGGGATGTGTCCGTGGAGCTGCTGAGCCCTGTGGTCCAGGAGGGCTGACCGGGTTTGCCGAGCGGTAGCCCATTGGGTCGGGCGGGCGAATGCGAAGTTTCCCGGGAATTCACGCCTTTTTGCATTTCTCATCGCGGAAGGGAAATGCAAAAGGGTGACGGGCCCTTCCCCCGCGCCCGCACGCCCTAGGCTGCTGCTCGGCCGGGTGGCACAAGGCGCCCGCGATCACGGGGAATTGGGGGACGCGATGCAGCCGCTCGAAGCCGGTGAGCCGCGGACCATCGGCGCGTACCGGCTGCTCGGCCGGCTCGGCGCGGGTGGCATGGGCCGGGTCTACCTGGGGCGCAGTGCGGGCGGCCGGACGGTCGCCGTCAAGATCGTGCACCCGCACTTCGCCGCCGACGAGGAGTTCCGGGCCCGGTTCCGCCGCGAGGTGGAGGCGGCCCGGCGGGTGGGCGGCGAGTGGACCGCGCCGGTGCTGGACGCGGACCCGGAGGCACCGGTGCCGTGGGTGGCCACCGGATACGTGGCCGGACCCTCGCTGGACCGGGCGCTGGCCGCGCACGGGCCGCTCCCCGAGTCCTCGGTACGGGCCATCGGCGCGGGTCTGGCCCGCGCCCTGGTGGCCGTGCACGGCCTGGGCCTCGTCCACCGGGACGTGAAACCGTCGAACGTGATGCTCACCCTCGACGGCCCGCGGCTGATCGACTTCGGGATCGCGCGGGCCACGGACGGCACCGCCTCGCTCACCTCCACCGGGGTCTCCGTCGGCTCGCCCGGCTACATGTCGCCCGAGCAGATCCTCGGCAAGGGCGTCACCGGGGCGGCCGACGTGTTCTCGCTCGGCGCGGTCCTGGCCTTCGCGGCGACCGGGCGGCCGCCCTTCACCGGGGACAACTCGGCCACCCTCCTCTACAAGGTGGTGCACGAGCCGCCCGAGCTCGGCGCGCTGCCGGCCGGGGAGCTGCGCGAGCTGATCGCGGCCTGCCTGGCCAAGGCGGCGGCCGAGCGGCCGTCCCCGGAGGCGGTCGCGGCGGCCCTCGGCGGTGCGCTGGGCGCCCCCGGCTGGCTCCCCGCGCCCCTGGTCGAGGAGGCCAGCCGGGCCGCGGTGGCACTGCTGGACCTCGACGCCGATCCCGCCGGGGACGGGTCGGGGCCGGCGGCCGGCTTCGGGGCGCCCGACCCGTCGTACGGGAGCGGAGCCGCGGCGGAGGCGCCGTCGGGGCCGGTGCCGTTCACGGCCGCCTCGTACGGGGGCCCGGCGGGCGCCGGCTTCGCCGCGCCCGGCCCGTACCAGTCGTACGGGAGCCAGGGCTCGGGCCCCGGGGTGTTCGGTGCCCCGACGGAGACCGCGGGCTCGAGCGCCGGCGGCGCCGGCCCGTACGGCACGTCCGGTCCCACCGCCGGCGGTCCATTGCCCGGACAGCGGACCGCCGCGGAGGGGACGCGGGGCCGGCAGGTCAGCGTCAGGGCGGCCGGCCGCCGCTTCAGCTGCACCCTCGTCCTCGCCGCGGCCGCCGGGCTCGCGGTGCTGTCCGGCGGGCTGTACGGGATGGGCCTGCTGCCCGGCCAGGGGGACAAGGGGCGGGACGTCGCCTCGGACGGCGGCCCGCGCACCTCGAGCCCGGCGGCCCCGGACGCCACCGGGCCCTCGGGGGCGCCGAGCGCGAGTTCCGCGGGCCCCTCCGGGACCCGCGCCGACGTGCCCAAGGAGCTCATCGGCACCTGGAAGGGCACCGTCACCACCGCCCGGCTCGGGGCCTCCACCGAGTTCGAGATCACCATCAAGGGCGGGAAGACCGGCGAGGTCGTCGCCCGGGACAAGTCGGTCCTGGCGGTCCTCGGCACCGACTGCAGCGGTGACTGGAAGCTGTCCTCCGCCACCGACCGCTCGCTCGTCCTGGACACGTCGGGCAACCGCAACCCGGCTCCCGGGATCTGCTCCAACGGCTCCGCCGACGAGCGGTTCACCCTCAACGCCAACGGGACACTGCACTACAAGTCCGGCGACAGGCCCGCCGGGAACCCCGAGGGCGACCTCACCCGCAGCCCGTGACGGGGCGCGGGAACCCCTGGCGTAGGCTGGATCGGTCCGGACCTTGACACAGACACACCGCCGAAAGGTGACTCACCGGTGACCGACCAGGCCGTTCTCCAGTCTGTCCTCGACCGCGCCGCCGCGGGGGGCCGGATCACCAGGGAAGAGGCGCTCGACCTCTACCGCCACGCGCCGCTGCACGCGCTCGGCCAGGCGGCCGACGCGGTGCGCCGCCGCCGCTACGCCGGTACCGAGCACATCGCGACGTACATCATCGAGCGGAACATCAACTACACGAACGTGTGTGTCACGGCGTGCAAGTTCTGTGCCTTCTACGCGGCCCCCAAGGACACCAAGAAGGGCTGGTCCCGCGACCTCGACGACATCCTGCGCCGCTGCGCGGAGACCGTGGAGCTCGGCGGCACGCAGATCATGTTCCAGGGCGGCCACCACCCGGACTACGGCGTCGAGTACTACGAGCACCACTTCTCCGCCATCAAGAAGGACTTCCCGCAGCTGGTCATCCACTCCCTCGGCGCGTCCGAGGTCGAGCACATGGCCCGCATCTCGGGCGTCTCGGCGGAGGAGGCCATCAAGCGCATCCACGCGGCCGGCCTCGACTCCTTCGCGGGCGCCGGCGCCGAACTCCTGCCGGAGCGGCCGCGCAAGGCGATCGCCCCGCTCAAGGAGTCCGGCGAGCGCTGGCTGGAGATCATGGAGATCGCGCACAAGCTGGGCGTGGAGTCCACCTCCACCATGCTGATGGGCACCGGCGAGACGAACGCCGAGCGCATCGAGCACATCGCGATGATCCGGGACACGCAGGACCGTACGGGCGGCTTCCGCGCCTTCATCCCGTACACCTACCAGCCCGAGAACAACCACCTCAAGGGCCGCACCCAGGCGACGATCTTCGAGTACCTGCGCATGATCGCCATCGCGCGGCTCTTCCTCGACAACATCGCCCACATCCAGGGCTCCTGGCTGACCGTCGGCAAGGAGGCGGGCCAGCTGTCGCTGCACTACGGCGCCGACGACCTCGGCTCGATCATGCTGGAGGAGAACGTCGTCTCCTCGGCCGGTGCCAAGCACCGCTCCAACCGCCAGGAGATCATCGACCTGATCCGCAAGGCGGGCCGCACCCCGGCGCAGCGCGCGACGACCTACGAGCACCTCCTGGTGCACGACGACCCGGCGAACGACCCGGTCGACGACCGCGTCGTCTCGCACATCTCCTCCACCGCCATCGAAGGCGGCACGGCGCACCCCGAACTGAAGCTCATCTCCACGAACTGACGCGTCCGAGACGATGCTGACGCTCCACACCGCCGAACTGCTCGTACCCGGGCCGGACCGCGCACCGCTGCCCGGCGCTGCGGTCCTCGTCGACGGCGAGCGGATCGCCCGCGTGGGACCGTACGAGGACCTCGCCGCGGCCTTTCCGCACGCCCGCACCCGCCGCTGGCCCGGGGTGCTCACCCCGGGGCTGCGGGTGCGCGGGGCGGAAGCTCTGCTGGAGCGGACGTACTACCCGGACGACCCGTACGAGGTCCCCGAGCTCGGCGCCGAACCGATCAGCGGTGAGGCCGCGCTGGAGGCGCTGAAGATGACCGAGGCGCGCTGGGGCAACAGTGCCCGGCGCGGCACGCAGAAGCTCCTCGCGCGGGGGGTGGTCGCCGTGTGCGGCCGCTTCACGGTCGCCTCGGTGCGCACGGCGGTGAGCCGCTCGGGGCTCGTGATCCTGCCTCCGGCCGCCTACGAGGGACCGCCCGCCCTGGATCCCCTCGCCGGCCGGGACGCGGCCGGGGAGGCCTTCCACGGGCTGCTGGAGCCGGGCGTGGTGGCCCGCTTCGCGGTCTACGCGGTGGCGGACGAGGCGGAATTGCTCGCCCGGGGCGCGACCACCTGCGTGGCCACGGTCATCGGCGGGCGACTGCTCCACCGTCGCCGCTGAGGCGTTCGACCTCGGCGCGCCGGGTGTCCTCGCGGGCGAGGGCCGCGAGGAGGCAGGCCTGCAGGCGGCTGATCCCGCCGAGCTTGGCCCGTATGTTGACGACGTGGAACTTGACCGTGCTGACGGACAGTTGCAGCTCGACGGCGAGCTCCCGGTTGGACGCGCCGGTGGCCAGGCACAGGAACACGGCCGACTCCTGCTCGGTCAGCTGCGCCTCGGCGCAGTGCGGGTCGGCGGGCAGGGCCTCGCCCGTCGTCTGCGGCCCGGCCGGTTCCCCGTACGACTCGTACGAGGGGAACCACGAGGGGACGCTGAAGCTGACGACGCGCACGAATTCCACTCCCCCCGAACCGCCCTCCTGCGGGCGGCTCTCCCCCTTATGGGACGCGTGGACCGGACAGGTAGGTTCCATTCGGGTCGAACGGCCACGCGTTCGCCTTGCAGCCGAGCAGCCCCTTGATCTGCTGCATCATCGCGGGTGCGGGCTTTCCCGGGCCCGGGCACGTCTCGTGTTCGCGGCCGATCTCGTGCCCGACCTCGTGGTTGACGATCAGGGCCCGGTACTCCTCCACCGGGCCGTTGAACTGCGGTGAACCCTCCTGCCAGCGCTTGAGGTTCACCACCACGGTGTGCCCGGCCCGGCAGTTGGTCTCGCCGATGAGCTCGGGGGTGACCACGTCGCACAGCAGGTCGGTGGTCGTGGGTGTCGCGATCTTGACGGTGAAGTCCACCGGCTGGCCCGCTCCGACGAGCTGGAAGCCGTAGGCCGGGTCCCGGGTCCAGCCGCGCGGGTCCGAAAGGATCGCCTCGACCGAGCGGGCGGCCGACTCCGGGTCGACGCCGCTGCCCTCCTCGACCTCGATCCGCCACCGCAGCGCGGGACCCTTGCCCTTCGCCGTGCCGGCGGTGCTGGAGGCGGTGAAGGTGCCCGGCCGGGCGGGCGTCGCGGCGCCCGACGGCGTGCCCGACGGCTTCTGGGAGGGGGCGGCGGAGGACGGGGACGGCGCGGGGGACGGCTTGCCGCCGTTGGGGACCGCGTTCCCGGCTTCGCCGGCGGACTCCCCGTCCGTCGGCTCCGGCTGGACCGCGCTCCGGCCCCCGGCGGCCGTGCCGGCCTCGTCCTGGGGGATCAGCGCGTACGCGGTCGCCGAGACCGCGACGAGCGCGGCCGAGCCGAGGAGTATGGTGCGCCGCAGCCGCTTGCGCCGCTCGGCCCGGCGCCTGGCGCGCGGGCCGTTGCGGCGGGAACGACCGGTGGAATGGCCTGCCGGCATCGTGGAGCCCTCTGTTCGCGGCGGCCACTGCCGGACCGGCCGCGACTGGGCTCTGATCCGGTGGGTGACCCTCACCGGGCCGCACCCTGGCAGTCAATGCGTCCGCGGGGGTGCGGCGCAACTGTCCTTCGGACCAGTTCTACGGTGGGGAGCGGGCCCGCCACTGCGGGGCACGGGCCGGAGCCCCGGCGGTCGGGGGCGGCCCGGCCTGAGAGGATGGGGCCGTACCCGCCGATCCGCATCGCACACCGAGGGGCGAACGCCAGTGACAAGGGCCTCCCTGGACAAGCAGCCGCACGAAGTCGCCTCCATGTTCGACAGGGTCGCGGCGAACTACGACCTGACCAACGACGTCCTGTCCCTCGGCCAGGACCGGGTGTGGCGCAAGGAGGTCGCCAAGGCGGTCGACGCGCGCCCCGGGCAGAAGGTCCTCGACCTGGCCGCCGGCACGGCGACCTCCTCGCTGCCCTTCGCCGCGACCGGCGCGTACGTCGTCCCCTGCGACTTCTCCCTGGGCATGCTCAGGGAGGGCAAGAAGCGGAACTCCTGGCTTCCGCTGACCGCCGGCGACGCGACGAAGCTGCCGTTCAAGGACGACGTCTTCGACACCGTGACGATCTCCTTCGGCCTGCGCAACGTCCAGGACACCGACGCCGCCCTGCGCGAGCTGTACCGGGTGACCAAGCCCGGCGGCCAGGTCGTGATCTGCGAGTTCTCGCAGCCCACCTGGGCGCCCTTCCGGACGGTCTACACCGAGTACCTGATGCGCGCGCTGCCGCCCGTCGCCCGCGCCGTGTCGTCCAACCCCGACGCGTACGTGTACCTCGCCGAGTCCATCCGCGCGTGGCCCGACCAGCCGGCGCTCGCCGGGCTGCTGCAGAAGGCCGGCTGGTCCAAGGTCGCCTGGCGCAACCTGACGGGCGGCATCGTGGCCCTGCACCGGGGCACCAAGGCCTGAGGGTGGACACCAAGCCCTTCGACTACGCCGGGCTGCTGGAGCGGATCGCGGTGGACATCGCCCCGCTGCTCGGCAGCGGCACCCCGGCCGAGTACATCCCGGCGCTCGCCTCCGTGGACCCGGGGCAGTTCGGGATGGCGGTCGCCGACCTCGACGGCAACGTCTTCGGGGTGGGCGACTGGCAGGTGCCCTTCTCCGCGCAGTCCATCACCAAGGTCTTCGCGCTCGCCCTCGCCCTGGCCGAGGGCGGCGACAGCCTGTGGGAGCGGGTCGGCCGGGAGCCCTCGGGCAACCCGTTCAACTCGCTCGTACAGCTGGAGTACGAAAACGGCATTCCACGCAATCCGTTCATCAACGCGGGCGCCCTCGTGGTCACCGACGTGCTCCAGACCCTGACGGGCGACGCGAGCAGCGAACTGCTGGAGTTCCTGCGGCAGGAGAGCCAGAACCCCGACATAGGCTTCGACGCCGAGGTCGCGGCCTCCGAGCAGTCGCACGGCGACCGCAACGCCGCCGTCGCCCACTTCATGGCCTCGTACGGCAACATCGTCAACCCGGTGCCGGCGCTGCTGGAGCACTACTTCTGGCAGTGCTCCATCGAGATGAGCTGCGCCGACCTGGCCCGCGCCGGACGCTTCCTGGCCCGGCACGGGCTGCGGGCGGACGGCTCGCGGCTGCTGACGCGCAGCGAGGCGAAGCAGGTCAACGCGGTGATGCTGACCTGTGGGACGTACGACGCGGCGGGCGAGTTCGCGTACCGCGTCGGCCTGCCGGGGAAGAGTGGCGTCGGCGGCGGGATCGTCGCGGTGGTCCCGGGCCGGTGCGTCCTGGCCGTCTGGAGCCCCGGCCTCGACTCCCGCGGCAACTCGGTCGCGGGCGTGGCCGCCCTCGACCGCTTCACCACCCTGACGGGCCTGTCGGTCTTCTGACGCCCGCGTCCGAACACGTCGGGCAAATCCAGCCCCGCCGGCGTTTGAGGCGCGGGGTCTGGGGCGGAGCCCCAGGGCCGGGCGGAGCCCCAGGGCCGGGCGGAGCCCGGTCAGTCGGCCCCCAGGGAGAGCTCGTAGCGGCGGCCATGGCGGGAGCCACCCGGCAGCGGCAACCGCTCGGCAAGCGTCATGCCCAGCCGCTCCGCCACCGCGATCGAACGGGCGTTGGCGTCGTCGATCATCGCCACCACGTGCGGAACACCGGCCGCCCGGACCCGTTCCAGCGTGGCCAGCGCAGCGGCATACGCGTAGCCCCGCCCCCACGCGGAGCGCCCCAGCCGCCAGCCGATCTCGATCTCGCCGACCGGCCCCCACGACTTCTCCGCGGGCCACGGCTGCGCGCCGGTGAAGCCGATCACCGCGCCCTCCCCGTCCAGCAGGGTCCACAGGCAGTAGCCGAGCTGTGCGTCGTGCATGCGCTGGCGCGCGGACAGCTCCTCGTACGCGGAACGTTCCGCGGGACCACCGAGGAACTCCATGACGTCGGGGTCGGCGAAGACCGCGTGCCAGGCGTGCGCGTCCTCGTCCGTGGGCACGCGGAGCTGTACGGCGGGAAGCGGCCGGGTCGGCGAGGTGGTCATCGGAGGCACCCTTCGGATCGCGATCTCTCTCGCTGCATAGACTGCACATGTCCGGTGCCGTTGGGCACCCTTTATCGAGCCTTCGGGAGACCCCGCAGTGACCGAGCTCCTCTCCGAACACACCGCGGACGTGATCGTCGTCGGGGCCGGGCCCGCCGGCTCGACCACCGCCTACTACCTCGCCAAGGCCGGATTGGACGTCCTGCTGCTGGAGAAGACGGCGTTCCCGCGCGAGAAGGTCTGCGGTGACGGCCTCACTCCGCGCGCCACGAAGCAGCTGGTGGCGATGGGCATCGACATCTCCGAAGAGGCCGGCTGGCTGCGCAACAAGGGTCTGCGCATCATCGGCGGCGGCCAGCGGCTGCAGTTGGACTGGCCGGAACTCGCCTCCTTCCCGGACTACGGACTCGTACGCAAGCGCGACGACTTCGACGAGACCCTGGCCCGCCAGGCGCAGAAGGCCGGTGCCCGGCTGTACGAGCGCTGCAACGTCGGCGAGCCCGTACGCGACCCCCGCACCGGCCACATCACCGGCGTACAGGCGAAGCTGGGCGAGGAGAAGACCCCGGTCACCTTCCACGCCCCGCTCGTCGTCGCGGCCGACGGCAACTCCTCCCGGCTGTCCCTCGCGATGGGCCTGCACCGGCGCGAGGACCGCCCGATGGGCGTCGCCGTCCGCACGTACTTCACCTCGCCCCGGCACGACGACGACTACCTGGAGTCCTGGCTGGAGCTGTGGGACCGGCGCGGTGCCCAGGACCGGCTGCTGCCCGGCTACGGCTGGATCTTCGGCATGGGCGACGGCACCTCCAACGTCGGCCTCGGCATCCTCAACTCCTCCTCCGCCTTCAAGGAGCTGGACTGGCGCGAGGTCCTCAAGGCCTGGTGCGCGTCCATGCCCGAGGACTGGGGCTACACCCCCGAGAACATGACGCAGCCGATCCGCGGCGCGGCCCTGCCGATGGCCTTCAACCGGCAGCCGCACTACACCAAGGGCCTGCTGCTGGTCGGCGACGCGGGCGGGCTCGTCAACCCGTTCAACGGCGAGGGCATCGCGTACGCGATGGAGTCGGGGCAGATCGCGGCCGACGTCATCGTGCAGGCGCACGCCCGGGCCACCCCGGCCCAGCGCGAGCTGGCGCTGCACAACTACCCGAAGGTGCTCAAGGAGACCTACGGCGGCTACTACACCCTGGGCCGCGCCTTCGTGAAGCTGATCGGCAACCCGAAGGTGATGAAGATCGCCGCACAGCGCGGCCTGACCCACCCGGTCCTGATGCGGTTCACGCTGAAGATGCTGGCCAACCTGACCGACCCGACGGGCGGCGACGCGATGGACCGCATCATCAACGGCCTCTCGAAGGTGGCCCCGAAGGCCTGAACCGGGCGGTGGACGGCGGCGCCCGT
Source organism: Streptomyces sp. NPDC046308 (assembly GCF_055588065.1). Classification (NCBI taxonomy): domain Bacteria; kingdom Bacillati; phylum Actinomycetota; class Actinomycetes; order Kitasatosporales; family Streptomycetaceae; genus Streptomyces; species Streptomyces sp. NPDC046308. Next base: position 1,265,270 of record NZ_JBVJFB010000002.1, on the reverse strand, counting down.
GCGGGCGCCGCTCGGTCAGTCCCCCGTGGCCCCGGCTTCGGCGACAGCCGTGTCGGGGTCGGTGTCCGGGCGGCCGTGCACCGTACGGACGCACCTCGCCAGCAGCACCAGCCCGCACACCAGCAGCGCGGCCGAGGCGGTCCAGCCGAGCCCCAGCGTGAGCGGGTGCCCCGGCTTCTGCCAGGGGCGGGCGGTCGTCAGCAGCCAGCCCCCCACGGCGAGCAGGCCGAGCCCGAGCGCGGCCGCGACGGCGGTGGGGTCGCCGGTGCCGTGGGACTCGTACGGCTTCGGGTTCACGGGACCACCACCTCCGGGGCGGGTCGTTCTGACGGTCAGGGCGCCCCCGCTATCTTCGCAGGGCCTCGGCCGGTTCGACACGGGCCGCCCGCCAGGCGGGATAGAGGCCGGCCAGCAGCCCGGTGACCAGGCCGACGAGCGGGGCGGCGGCGACGGTGACCGGATGGATCACCGGGGTCCAGTCCCGGGCCAGGGAGACGGCGACGACGGTCAGTTCGCCCAGCGAGGTGCCGACCAGCCCGCCGAGGGCCCCGAGGGCCGCGGACTCGGTGAGGAACTGCGCCGAGACGTGCCGGCCGCGGGCGCCCAGCGCCCGCCGCAGCCCGATCTCACCGGTCCGCTCCAGCACGGCGACGAGCGTGGTGTTCGCGATCCCGACGGCCCCGATGACCAGGCAGATCCCGGCGAGCAGCAGGAACAGCGCGCTCAGGTCCGAGGTGACGCCGGAGCGCAGGGTGCGCGGGTCCGGCGGCGGGACGGCCTTGAGGTACTCGGGGTGGTCGGGCCGCAGCGCGAGCGGGGCCAGGTCGGCCACCTGCCGGGCGGCCCCGAGCTCGGTGGAGATCAGCATGCTCGCGGAGCCGGGCGGCGGCTGTCCCCACAGCTGCTCCGCGGTGCCCCGCGGGACGAGGACCGACATCAGGTGCTCGGGCCGGCGTTCCAGGTCGGCGACGATGCCGCCCACGGTGAAGGGCTCCTGGCCGATGTAGAGGGCGGGGCGGGTGGCCAGGGTGGTGATCCCGAGGCGGGCGGCGAGGCCGCTGCCGATGACGACGACGCGCTCGTGGCCGCGCTCGGCGAAGTCGTCGTAGAGCCGCCCCTGTTGGAGGGTCGGGACGAGGGCGGCGACGGCCCCGGGGGACGCGGCGACGACGGCCGCGCCGGTGGTGGCCTCGCCGGCGCCGGACGGCAGGGGGCCGACGGAGGTCCGCGAGTCCAGCCGTACCGTCCACATCACCCCGGCGTGCTCGATGCCCTCGACCGCGTGCAGCCGCCGTTCGGCATCGGCGGGGAAGCCGGGCCCGGCGAACTCGTCCTGCTGCCCGGCGACGTCCTCGATGCTCACCTCGGTGGCGGTCAGGACGTTGAACCGGCCGTCGATCTGCGAGGAGATGGTGGCGGTGAGGCCCAGTACGGCCACGAAGCTGCCGACGCCGAGGACCGTGCCGAGGGCGGTGAGCGCGGCCCGGCCGGGGCGGCGCAGCATGCCGGCGACGGCCTCGGACAGGGCGTCGCGCAGGGACAGCCGGGTCGGTGCGACGGTGCTCACAGGTGCAGCCGCCCGTCGCGGATGGTGACGGTCCGGCGGCCGCGCCGGGCCACTTCGAGGTCGTGCGTGATGACGAGGACGGTCATCCCGGAGCGGTGGAGATCGTCCAGCAGCCCGAGGACGGAGGCCGCGTTGGCCGAGTCGAGGTTGCCGGTCGGCTCGTCGCACAGCAGCAGCGAGGGCCGGCCGACGAGGGCGCGGGCGATGGCCACGCGCTGGCGTTCGCCGCCCGACAGCCGCCCGGGCACGGCGCCGGCCCGGTGCCCGAGACCGACCTGGTCCAGGGCCTCGCGGGCGCGTACGAGGCGCTGGGCGCGCGGAATTCCGGTGTAGAGCATGGCGAGGGTGACGTTCTCCAGGGCGGACCGGTGGGGCAGCAGGTGGAAGGACTGGAAGACGAAGCCGATGCGGCGGCCGCGCAGGGCGGTGCGCTCCCGGTCGGGGAGGGCCGCGGTGTCGATCCCGTCGAGGAGGTACCGGCCGCTGGTGGGGGAGTCGAGCAGTCCGGCGACGTTGAGGAAGGTGGACTTCCCGGAGCCGGAGGGGCCGACGACGGTGATGAACTCGCCGCGCCGCACGACCAGCTCGCAGGGGTGGAGGGCCTCGACGGGCGGCGGCCCGGGGTAGGTGAGGCCGACCCCGCGGAACTCGATCACGGGCGCCGCCTCGCGCGCCCCGGCTCCGGGCGCCTCGGCCTCGCGCGCCCCGGCTCCGGACGCCCCGGCTCCGGACGCCCCGGCTCCGGACGCCCCGGCTCCGGACGCCCCGGCTCCGGACGCCCAGTCTCCGGGCGCCTCGGCTCCGGACGCCCCGGCTCCGGGCGCCTCGGTTTCGGCCCCGGGCGGTCCCGGCTCGGGCGCCTCGGTCTCCGGGGAGCCGGCCCGGGAGCGGCGCGGCAGGAGCCTCACTTGGCCGTCCCGCGCTTCTCGCGGGTCCCGCCGGGCGCGACTCCGATCACCACGCGGGTGCCGGCCACCAGGGAGCCCGCCTGGGCCGGGGTGACGGCCACGAAGCCGTCACCGCTGGTGCCGGTGCGTACCTCGATGCGCCGCTGGGTGCCCTCGGCGGACACGGCGGTGACGACCGTACGCCCATCCGCGCCGGCCGACACGGCGGTGACCGGGACCACGAGCGCCTCGCCGTCGGTGGCGGCGGACTCGATGGTCAGCCGGACGTCCTGACCGGCGAAGCCGGCGGGCAGCGGCTGGTCCGCGCGGACCACCATCCGGTAGCCGAGATCGGCTCCGCCGCCGCCCCCGCCTGCGGAATCCCCGCCTCCCTTGGCGCTCTGGCCCTGGTCCTGCTGCCGGGACCGGCCGGCGGGCTGTGCGGCGGACCGCTCGGCGGCGACCAGCGCCACCTTCCCGCGGACGTCGGTGCCGGAGACCTCGGAGGAGACCACCACCGCCATCCCGGCGCGCAGCAGCTGCTTCTTGTCGTCCTTGAGGTAGGCCTCGACGACGAGTTCCCCGGCGGAGAGCGTGAGCACCGGGCCCGAGACGGGGGAGCCGACGCGGGCGCCGACGGAGCTGACGCGGGCCGGGAAGGAGCCCAGGAACACGGTCTCGGCGGCGGGCAGCATCGGCCCGTCGGCGGCCTCGGCGGCCGCGAGGGCGGCCTGCGCCTCCGTGAGGGCCTGCCGGGCCCGCACCAGCTCCCGTCCGGAGCCGGCGCCGCCGACGGCTCCGGTACCTGTCGTCGTCCCGCCCTTGCCGGAGCCGGTGCCGGCGGGCGCGGGGGCGCCCGAGGGGGCCGGCCCGGCGGTGGCCGCGCCGCCCCGACCCGCGGCACCGGCGGAGCCGCTCGCGTCCTCGACGGCCCAGGTCGCCGACCGGACGGCCTCCCGCGCCGACTTGAGCGCCGCGCCGCCGTCGGCGACCGCGGGCAGCGGCTCGTACCCGATGGCCCGGTAGCGGGCGGCGAGCGCGGCCTTCGTACCCGCCCCGAAGACGCCCCTCGGGTCGGCGCCGGTGCCGTGCCCGAGCTCGCGCAGCGCCTGCTGCACCTGCGCGACGTCGTCCCCGGTGGCCCCCGGCTTGAGGTCCCGGTACATCGGCTGCGTGCCGTGCAGGGTGAACACCGGCCGCCCGGAGACCTCGGCGATCAGCTGGCCCGCCGTGACCGGGTCCCCCGCCTTCGGCGGCAGCTTGGTCACCATGGCCGCCCCGGACCCCGCGCCGTCACCGGAGCGGATCCCCTGCGGGGACACCTCGACGCTCTGGTCGGCGACGACGGAGCCGCGCATCACCAGCGTCTGCGCGAGGACCCGCCGTTCGACCTCCGCGGTCAGGGCCCCCTGCGCGGGCGGGCCGGTCTCCGCGGCCACCTGCGCGGGAGACTTCACGAGCGTGGTGGCCAGCAGCCCCCCGACCGCCATCAGCGCGGCGCCGCCGACGACCCCGAGCACCACGCGCCGCCCCCGCGCGAGGCCGCTGCGGTCGTCGTCCGGGACCACGGTGTGCTCGGTGTGCTCCACGACGTGATCGAGCTCGCTCATCTCTGCGGCCGGCACTTCTTCAGCGCGTCCGCGTGGTCGTGCTTGAGCGCGGACCACTGCTCCGGAGTGCCCTTGGTCTGGTCGGTCTCACCGGTGACCGGGTCCGGGTCCGGGTACCAGGTCACGCCCTCCGCCCGCAGGCACGCCGCCTCCTTCTGCGCGGCGGCGAGCTGCTCCGGCTCGGCCGGCCGGGGCTTCGCCGCGGGTGGCAGCTTCGACTCGCAGGCCTTGTGCGCCTCCTCGTTCCAGGGCTTCGACTTGTCCTCGCGGGGCGCGCCGTAATCGGTGTGGACGATGGCCACGCCGTGGTCCTTCAGGCAGTCGTAGTAGGCGATTTCCGCGGCGGTGGGCGGCGGACTGTCGCTCGCCCCGGGTTCCTTGTCCCCGCCGCCGCATCCCGTCAGTGAAATGCATATGAGGAGCAGTGGAGCGAAATAGCGTGCGTGCACGACGGGAGTTCCCTTGCGGCGGTAGAAGTGGGATCGGCGCGCCCGTGCGAGAAGTGCGAGGAGTGCGCGCCGGGCGATAGTAGAGAGGGGAAAGTGCGCGCACAAGTTCCTGGACAGTAACCAGACATGACTGTCCATCAGGTGAGAAGGACTTGGTTTTCGGGCGCCGTGGCCTGTTGAATCCCGGCCGACGGAGAGTCGTGATCATGTTCCGGCTCGACGTCACCATTTCACCTGCAGAGGGGCAGATCATGAACAAGGCATTCCGCGCGCTGACCACGGGCGGCGTCGCCGCCGTATCGGTGTGCGCGATTCTCCTGGGTACGGCCGGACAGGCCGCGGCCATGGGGAAGGACGGAAATCTGGAGGTCGACGAGTTCGGTCTTTTCTACTACCAGAATCAGACCGGTTGTGTCTTTGACCTGTACGGCGAGGACCTGAACTTCAACGACAACTACTTCAAGAGCGGGTGCACGGGTGCCGGGGCCCTCGTGAACGACAACACCGAGTCGTACCGGAACCGCGACGTCTACGCCTGGAAGGTCGCCACGGACGCGAACATCGACGGCAATGTCGGCGAGGTCCCGTCGAACTACTCCGGCAACGCCTCGGCCACCTTCAAGAACAAGATCAGCTCGGCCACCTACACCCTCCACCCCTGATCCGGACGAAGGAGTCCCGCGCTATGCGCACCGCCCGGCGCCTGCGTCTCGTCGCCCCGCTCGTCCTGCTGGCCACGGCGCTGGCCGGATGCTCCGGCGCCGGCGGTGCGCAGGGCGGCGAACCGGAGCTCGGCCCCGTCGAGTCCAATCCGGCGACGGCCGCGCTGTCCTTCCCGATGGACGCGTACACGGACACCGAAGCCGAGCGGATCCGCATGGGCCAGGTCCAGCAGATGCTGGTCTCCCGGTGCATGGCCCGGTACGGGTTCACGTACGAGGGGGTGAAGGCGGCCGCGCCGTCCGGCGGCGGGGCGGCCGAGGACCGGCACCGGTACCTCTTCGGCCTGGCCGATCCGGTGTACGCGGCGGCCCACGGGTACGACAAGTCCGCGGGGGAGGGGATGCCGGCCAAGCCCCCGGCGCCGCAGCTGAGCGACAGCGCCTACGTCGTGATGAACGGTGAACAGCCGGGAGCCCAGGGCGGCAGGATCCCCGACGCGAACACCGAGGAGGAGGCCGCGCAGCTGGACAGCGGCCTGATGGCGGGCGGGCAGAAGGTACCGGCCGGCGGATGCGCGCGGGAGGGGTACCGGAAGCTGTACGCGCCGACGAAGGACAGCGTGGACCTGCTCTTCACGTTCGGGCTGGCCTCGGAGGCGCACGAGCGGTCCCGGCAGGACTCCCGGGTCGTCAGCATGCTGAAGAACTGGGCGGCATGCATGGACAAATCGGGATACGGCGGGGTCGCCACCCCGTACGAGGTCATCGAGAAGCTGGGCCTGCAGGACGACAAGGGCGGCGCGAAGGCCGTCCTGGCCGCCAAGGCCGACGTCGCCTGCAAGCGCGAGGTGAACCTCGTAGGGATCTGGGCCGCGGTCGAGAAGGCCTACCAGGAGCGGCTCGTCGAGGAGCACGCCGAGACGCTGGCGCTCTACAAGAAGCAGCGCGACGCACGCTTCAAGCTGGCGGCGAGCCTGGTCTGAGGCGGACCGAAGGGCCGGTACTCCACCCCCGAGCGGGGGAGTACCGGCCCTTTCGTGCCCTGGTGACGATCCGGAGGATCAGAGGACGCGGACGGCGCCCGTCGGCTTGTCGTAGCTCAGGTTGCGCTCGACGATGCCCGTGCTGGGGTTCTGCGCGCCGACGAACTTGCCGCCGCCGACGTAGATGGCGACGTGGTACGCGTTGCCCTTGGAGCCCCAGAAGAGGATGTCGCCCGGCTGAAGGGCGTTCAGGGACACCGAGGTGCCGGCCGAGGACTGCGCCTGGGACATGCGCGGCAGGGAGATCCCGGCCTGGCGGTAGGCGGCCTGGACGAGGCCGGAGCAGTCGAACGAGGACGGGCCGGTGCCGCCCATGACGTACGCCTTGCCGACCTGCGCGCGGGCGAAGTTGACGATCGCGGCGGCGGAGCCGGTGGCCGGGGCGGTGACGGTACCGGTGCCCTGCGAGCTGCCGGAGCCGGAGGCCGAGGTGCTGTTGAGGGAAGCACGGGCGGAGGAGCGGGTGGCGCGCTCGGCCGCGGCCTTGCGGTCCGCCTCCTCCTTCTCCTTCTTCTCCTCGTCGGCCTTCTTCTGGGCCTCTTCCTTGGCCTGCTTCGCCTCGGCGGCGGCGCCGGTGCGGGCGCTCTCCTCCTGCGCGGTCAGTTCGCCCTCGACGGCGGCGAGACGGGTGTTCTCGGCTGCCGTGGTGACGGCGGAGGCGACCTCGGCGGCCAGATCCAGCTTGAGGACCGGCATTTCGAGCGTCGTCTCGGCCACGGGCTCGGACGGCGACGCGCTCGCGGTGCCGGCCATGGCCAGGGTGCTGAGGACGCCACCGGCAACTCCGGCGCGGACCGCGAGCTTCGAGGCGCTACGACGGGGCTTCCGGTGGCTGGGTATGTGAGCGGTGTGGGACATGAGGACAACCGCTATCAGGGCGTCCGGGGTCCCTTCAAGAAACGTGGGGTGCGCCACAGTTGCGCGCGAACGGCGCTAACCGGGCGCGTCCGGCTCCTTATTGACGCCGTAACGGGCGAAACGGACAGGCCTTCACAAGGCTGTGATCATGGGGTTTCTGAAATAAGTCCGAAATGATCCACGACCTACCATCCCCGCGCACAGATGGCCAAGCCCTCTTTCGGAAGCACGGATTCATAGTGGCGCAGGTCACAGGAGTGTCACGCGATGCGGACGCCGTACCCCGTCCGTGACCTTCCCGTGAAGAGCCCGAGGGGTTCGTGAACGGATGCACGCGCTCGGGCGCCCTCCGCCCCCCTCGTCTGCCCCGCGTCCACCTCCGTACGCACCGGCTCCCTCGACCGGGCGACGCCGATCCCTTTACCACCCCCGCGCGCCTGGTGCGAATTTGCCTGCACTAGCCATCGTTTGATAATGCTACGCGCCCTCTACCTGCGGTAACGGGGTCGGATGTCACCTTTGGTGATCATGTGGATGCTTCACGTACGAAGATCACCACTCGGTGAGCTTCATGATCGTTCGTCAGGTGGTGGAGATCACAAACTCGGTGTTGTAACCCGTGTCGCAGATCACAGACGAGCGGGCATAAGATGCGCACCAGTCCGGCTTGTGAACTGCCTCACATACGAGCGCTCGATTGAAGCGTGATCTTCGCGAGGCGGCGCACGCGGTGCCGGCGGCGGTCCAACGGTCAAGGACGACTGGAAGGAGCGAGGAGCGTGAATGCGTACGCACCCATCCTCGTGCTCGGCGCCCTCGGCGCAGGGTTTGCGATCTTCTCCGTGGTCATGGCCACGCTGATCGGCCCAAAACGGTACAACCGGGCGAAGCTCGAAGCTTACGAGTGCGGCATCGAGCCGACACCGATGCCGGCCGGCGGCGGCCGCTTCCCCATCAAGTACTACCTGACGGCGATGCTCTTCATCGTCTTCGACATCGAGGTTGTCTTCCTCTACCCCTGGGCCGTCACCTTCGACTCCCTGGGGATCTTCGGGCTCGTCGAGATGCTGCTCTTCGTGCTCACCGTCTTCGTCGCCTACGCCTACGTGTGGCGCCGCGGCGGCCTGGAATGGGACTGAGGGGCTGAGTTTTCCATGGGACTGGAAGAGAAGCTGCCGAGCGGCTTCCTGCTGACCACCGTCGAACAGGCCGCGGGCTGGGTGCGCAAGTCGTCCGTCTTCCCGGCGACCTTCGGCCTGGCCTGCTGCGCCATCGAGATGATGACCACCGGAGCGGGCCGGTACGACCTGGCCCGCTTCGGCATGGAGGTCTTCCGCGGCTCCCCGCGCCAGGCCGACCTGATGATCGTGGCCGGCCGGGTCAGCCAGAAGATGGCGCCGGTGCTGCGGCAGGTGTACGACCAGATGCCCGCTCCGAAATGGGTCATCTCCATGGGGGTCTGCGCCTCTTCGGGCGGCATGTTCAACAACTACGCGATCGTCCAGGGCGTCGACCACATCGTCCCGGTGGACATCTACCTGCCCGGCTGCCCGCCGCGCCCCGAGATGCTGATGGACGCGATCCTCAAGCTCCACCAGAAGATCCAGGGCGGAAAGCTCGGCGTGAACCGGGAAGAGGCGGCACGTGAGGCGGAGGAGGCGGCCCTCAAGGCCCTCCCCACCATCGAGATGAAGGGGCTGCTCCGGTGAGCGAGACCCATGAGCCGGAGAACGGCACCACCGGCGAGAACGGCGGCAACGGCGACGGCAGCAACGTCCCTGCGCCGCGCGACCAGGGACCCGAGGTCATCGGCGTCCGCAAGGGCATGTTCGGCGCCAGGAACGGCGGCGACACCAGCGGCTACGGCGGCCTGGTGCGCACCGTGGCCCTGCCCGGCGCGACCAGCCGCCCCTACGGCTCCTACTTCGACGAGGTGGCCGACGAGCTCGAAGGCGCACTGGAGGAGCAGGACCTGCTCCCCGAGAACGCCATCGAGAAGACGGTGGTCGACCGGGGGGAGCTCACCTTCCACATCGCCCGCGAGCACCTCGTCCGGGTGGCGCGCACGCTGCGTGACGACCCGGCCCTGCGCTTCGAGCTCTGCACCGGCGTCTCCGGGGTGCACTTCCCGCAGGACAAGGGCCGCGAGCTGCACGCCGTCTACCACCTGCGTTCGCTCACCCACGGCCGGATCGTGCGGCTGGAGGTGTCCGTCCCGGACAGCGACCCGCACGTCCCGTCGCTCGTCACGGTCTACCCGACCAACGACTGGCACGAGCGCGAGACGTACGACTTCTTCGGCCTGGTCTTCGACGGGCACCCGGCCCTCACCCGGATCATGATGCCGGACGACTGGCAGGGCTTCCCGCAGCGCAAGGACTACCCGCTCGGCGGCATCCCCATCGAGTACAAGGGCGCCCAGATCCCGGCTCCCGACCAGCGGAGGTCGTACAGCTGATGTCCACTTCGAATCACGCCTCCGCCGACCGGGCATCCGCGCGCGAGACGACCGAGGGCACCGTCTACACCGTCACCGGCGGCGACTGGGACGAGATCGTCCAGTCCGCGGCCAGGGCCGACGACGAGCGGATCGTCGTCAACATGGGTCCGCAGCACCCCTCCACCCACGGGGTGCTCCGCCTGATCCTGGAGATCGACGGCGAGACGGTCACCGAGGCCCGCTGCGGCATCGGCTACCTGCACACCGGCATCGAGAAGAACCTCGAATACCGGAACTGGACGCAGGGCACCACCTTCGTGACGCGCATGGACTACCTGACGCCGTTCTTCAACGAGACGGCGTACTGCCTCGGCGTCGAGAAGCTGCTCGGCATCACCGACCAGATCCCGGACCGCGCCACCGTCATCCGCGTCCTGCTCATGGAGCTCAACCGGCTCTCCTCCCACCTGGTGTGCATCGCCACCGGCGGCATGGAGCTGGGCGCGACCACGATCATGATCTACGGCTTCCGCGACCGCGAGCTGATCCTCGACATCTTCGAGCTGATCACCGGACTGCGCATGAACCACGCGTTCATCCGCCCCGGCGGCCTCGCGCAGGACCTGCCCCCGGGCGCCGTCGACCAGCTGCGCGAGTTCGTCAAGACGATGAAGAAGAACCTGCCGGAATACGACAAGCTCGCCACCGGCAACCCCATCTTCAAGGCCCGCATGCAGGACGTCGGCTACCTCGACCTCACCGGCTGCATGGCGCTCGGCGCCACCGGCCCGATCCTGCGCTCCGCCGGCCTGCCGCACGACCTGCGCAAGTCCGAACCGTACTGCGGCTACGAGAACTACGAGTTCGACGTGCCGACCACCGAGAGCTGCGACTCCTACGGACGCTTCCTGATCCGCCTGGAGGAGATGCGCCAGTCGCTGCGGATCATCGAACAGTGCCTGGAGCGCCTGGAACCGGGCCCGGTGATGGTCGCCGACAAGAAGATCGCCTGGCCGGCGCAGCTGGCGATGGGCCCGGACGGCCTCGGCAACTCGCTCGACCACATCAGGAACATCATGGGCACCTCCATGGAGGCCCTCATCCACCACTTCAAGCTGGTGACCGAGGGCTTCCGGGTACCGGCCGGACAGGCGTACGCGGCCGTCGAATCGCCCAAGGGCGAGCTCGGCGTACACGTCGTCTCCGACGGCGGCACCCGCCCCTACCGGGTCCACTTCCGCGACCCGTCCTTCACCAACCTGCAGGCCATGGCCGCGATGTGCGAGGGCGGCCAGGTCGCCGACGTCATCGTCGCCGTCGCCTCCATCGACCCCGTGATGGGAGGCGTCGACCGATGACCGCCAGTCCTCAGAACCAAGGGGTCTCCCTGGGCATGCCCCAGCTGCCGGCCCCCGACTTTCCGGCGGAGGTACGCGAGCGCCTCGAAGCGGACGCGCAGGAGGTGATCGCGCGCTACCCCGACAGCCGCTCGGCCCTGCTGCCGCTGCTGCACCTGTGCCAGGCGCAGGAGGGCCACGTCTCGCGCACCGGAGTCCGCTTCTGCGCCGAGGTGCTGGGCCTGACCACCGCCGAGGTCACGGCCGTCGCGACCTTCTACACGATGTACCGGCGCAAGCCCTCGGGCGACTACCAGGTCGGCGTGTGCACGAACACGCTGTGCGCGGTGATGGGCGGCGACGCGATCTTCGAGGAACTCAAGGAGCACCTCGGGGTCGGCAACAACGAAACCACCCCCGACGGCAAGGTCACCCTCGAACACATCGAGTGCAACGCGGCCTGCGACTTCGCCCCCGTGGTGATGGTCAACTGGGAGTTCTTCGACAACCAGACCCCCGAGTCCGCCAAGGCGCTGGTGGACGACCTGCTGGCCGGCCGCGAGGTCTCGCCGACCCGGGGCGCGCCGCTGTGCACGTACAAGGAGACCGCCCGGATCCTGGCCGGGTTCCCGGACGAGCGCGAGGGCGCGGTCGAAGCGACCGGCGGCGCCGGTCCCGCCTCCCTGATCGGGCTGCGCATCGCCCGCGGCGAGTCCCCGCACGCCTCGATCGTGCACCCGAGGTCCGAGGCGCAGGGCCAGACCCGTGGCGACACCACCACCGAGGGAGGGGAGGGATGACCGTGTCCTCCGAACTGAGCAATGGGGGCAGCACCTCCCGGCCCGAGGCCGGCGGCGGCACGAGCCCGGAGAAGCTCCTCGCGCCCGTGCTGTCGGCCTTCTGGGACGAGCCGCAGTCGTGGACGCTGGAGACCTACCGGCGCCACGAGGGCTACGAGGGCCTGCGCAAGGCGCTCGCGATGACCCCGGACGACCTCATCGCCTACGTCAAGGACTCGGGCCTGCGCGGACGCGGCGGCGCCGGCTTCCCCACCGGGATGAAGTGGCAGTTCATCCCGCAGGGCGACGGGAAGCCGCACTACCTCGTGGTGAACGCGGACGAGTCGGAGCCGGGGACCTGCAAGGACATCCCCCTCCTCTTCGCCAACCCGCACTCCCTCATCGAGGGAATGATCATCGCGTGCTACGCGATCCGCTCGCAGCACGCCTTCATCTACCTGCGCGGCGAGGTGGTGCCGGTCCTGCGGCGCCTGCACGAGGCGGTGCGCGAGGCGTACGAGGCCGGTTACCTCGGCAAGGACATCCTGGGGAGCGGGCTCGACCTCGACATCACGGTGCACGCGGGCGCGGGCGCGTACATCTGCGGCGAGGAGACGGCGCTGCTCGACTCCCTCGAAGGCCGGCGCGGTCAGCCCCGGCTGCGTCCCCCCTTCCCTGCCGTCGAGGGGCTCTACGCCTGCCCCACCGTCGTGAACAACGTCGAGTCCATCGCCTCGGTTCCCGCGATCCTGAACAAGGGCAAGGACTGGTTCAAGTCGATGGGGACCGAGAAGTCCCCCGGTTTCACCCTGTACTCGCTCTCCGGGCACGTCGCCGGCCCCGGCCAGTACGAGGCCCCGCTCGGCATCACCCTGCGCCAGCTCCTCGACATGAGCGGCGGCATGCGGCCCGGGCACCGGCTGAAGTTCTGGACCCCGGGCGGCTCCTCCACCCCGATGTTCACCGACGAGCACCTCGACGTCCCGCTCGACTACGAGGGTGTCGGCGCGGCCGGCTCCATGCTCGGCACCAAGGCGCTCCAGTGCTTCGACGAGACCACCTGCGTGGTGCGGGCCGTGACCCGGTGGACGGAGTTCTACGCCCACGAGTCCTGCGGCAAGTGCACGCCGTGCCGCGAGGGCACGTACTGGCTGGTCCAGCTGCTGCGCGACATCGAGGCCGGCAAGGGCGTCATGTCCGACCTCGACAAGCTGAACGACATCGCCGACAACATCAACGGCAAGTCCTTCTGCGCGCTCGGCGACGGCGCGGCCAGCCCGATCTTCTCCTCGCTCAAGTACTTCCGCGAGGAGTACGAGCAGCACATCACGGGCAAGGGCTGCCCCTTCGACCCCAGGAAGTCGACCCTCTGGGCCGACACGGAGGTGAACGCATGACCGTCACCACTACGGCCGCCTCCGGAGGAGACGCGGCCGTTCCGCCCGCGGACCTGGTGTCGCTGACCATCGACGGTGCCGAACTGTCCGTGCCCAAGGGCACCCTCGTCATCCGGGCCGCCGAACAGCTCGGCATCGAGATCCCCCGGTTCTGCGACCACCCCCTCCTCTCGCCGGCCGGCGCCTGCCGCCAGTGCATCGTCGAGGTCGAGGGCCAGCGCAAGCCGATGGCCTCCTGCACCATCACCTGCACCGACGGCATGGTCGTCAAGACCCAGCTGACCTCCGAGGTCGCCGACAAGGCCCAGCGCGGGGTGATGGAGCTGCTGCTCATCAACCACCCGCTGGACTGCCCGGTCTGCGACAAGGGCGGCGAGTGCCCGCTGCAGAACCAGGCGATGTCGCACGGCAACGCCGAATCGCGGTTCGAGGGCAGGAAGCGCACCTACGAGAAGCCGGTCCCGATCTCCACGCAGGTGCTGCTGGACCGCGAGCGCTGCGTGCTGTGCGCCCGCTGCACCCGCTTCTCCAACGAGATCGCCGGCGACCCGATGATCGAGCTGCTGGAACGCGGCGCGCTCCAGCAGGTCGGCACCGGCGAGGGCGACCCCTTCGAGTCGTACTTCTCCGGCAACACCATCCAGATCTGCCCCGTCGGCGCCCTCACCTCGGCCGCGTACCGGTTCCGCTCCCGCCCGTTCGACCTCGTCTCCTCCCCGAGCGTGTGCGAGCACTGCGCGGGCGGCTGCGCGACCCGTACCGACCACCGCCGCGGCAAGGTGCTGCGCCGCCTCGCCGCGGAGGACCCCGAGGTCAACGAGGAGTGGGTCTGCGACAAGGGGCGGTTCGGCTTCCGCTACGCCCAGCAGCGCGACCGCCTGGAAACCCCGCTGGTCCGCAACTCCGCCGGGGTCCTGGAGCCGGCCGGCTGGCCCGAGGCCCTGGAGGCCGCGGCCGACGGGCTCGCCGCCGCGCGCGGCCGGGCCGGGGTGCTCACCGGCGGCCGGCTCACCGTCGAGGACGCCTACGCGTACGCCAAGTTCGCCCGGGTCGTGCTCGACACCAACGACATCGACTTCCGGGCCCGCGTGCACAGTGCGGAGGAGGCCGATTTCCTGGCCGCCACCGTCGCCGGCACCGGCAGGGACCTCGACGGCAAGGGCGTCACCAACGCCTCGCTGGAGGCGGCCCCGGCCGTCCTCCTCGTCGGCATCGAGGCGGAGGAGGAGGCCCCCGGCGTCTTCCTGCGGCTGCGCAAGGCCCACCGCAAGCACAAGCAGCGGACCTTCGCCCTCGCCCCGTTCGCCACCCGCGGCCTGGAGAAGGCGGGCGGCACCCTGCTGGCCGCCGCCCCCGGCACCGAGCCGGAGTGGCTGGACGCACTGGCCTCCCGGACCGGTCTGGAGGCCGGCGGGGCCGCGGCCGCCGACGCGCTGCGCGCGCCCGGCGCCGTCATCGTGGTCGGGGAGCGGCTCGCCGGAGTGCCCGGTGCGCTGACCGCCGCCGTCCGGGCGGCCGCCGCGACCGGCGCGCAGCTGGTGTGGATCCCGCGCCGGGCCGGTGAGCGGGCCGCCGTCGAGGCGGGCGCGCTGCCGTCCCTGCTGCCGGGCGGCCGCCCGGCCACCGACCCGCGGGCCCGCGACGAGGTCGCCACCGCCTGGGGCCTGGACGAGCTGCCGCACCGCTACGGCCGCGACACCGGCCAGATCGTCGAGGCCGCGGCCTCCCGCGAGCTGTCGGCCCTGCTGGTCGCGGGCGTCGAGGTGAGCGACCTGCCGGACCCGGTCCGCGCGCGGATCGCCCTCCAGGAGGCGTTCGTGGTCTCCCTGGAGCTGCGGCCCGGCGAGGTCACCGCCCACGCGGACGTGGTCCTCCCGGTCGCCGCGGTGGCCGAGAAGGCCGGCGCGTTCATCAACTGGGAGGGCAGGGTCCGCCCGTTCGAGGCGGCGCTCAAGCCCGACCAGATGACCCGCCGGCTCGCCCCGGCCGACGCCCGCGTGCTCCACATGCTGGCCGACGCCGCCGACCGGCCGATCGCGCTGCCCGACGTGCACGCCGTACGCCGGGAGCTCGACGCGCTCGGCCCGTGGACCGGGGAACGCGCCGCCGAACAGTCCGCGGACACCGCGCCGCTGCCCCGGCCGGGCGTCGGCGAGGCGGTCCTCGCGGGCCACCGGCTCCTCCTCGACCTGGGCCGGCTCCAGGAGGGCGACGAGGCCCTGGCCGGCACCCGGCACGAGGCGAGCGCCCGGCTGTCGGCCGCCACGGCCGCCGAGACGGGCGTCAAGGACGGCGACGTCCTCGCGGTCACCGGCCCGGCCGGCTCCGTGGAACTCCCGCTGCGGATCACCGAGATGCCCGACCGCGTGGTCTGGCTCCCGCTGAACTCCACCGGCTCCGGCGTCCTCGCCGACGCCGGCGCCCGCCCGGGCAGCCTCGTACGCATCGGCCCGGCGACCCCGGCCGGCGCCGGCGACACCACTGCGGAGGTGGACGCGTGAACGCCGTACACGGTGACTTCGTACAACTGGCCGCGGAGGACCTGTCCCTCTTCGGCCGGGACGTCTGGTGGCTCGTCGTCCTCAAGGCGGTGTTCTGCTTCGCCTTCCTGATGGTGACCGTGCTCTTCTCCATCGTGTGGGAGCGCAAGGTCGTCGCCTGGATGCAGCTGCGCATCGGCCCCAACCGGCACGGCCCCTGGGGCATGCTCCAGTCGCTCGCCGACGGCGTGAAGCTGATGCTCAAGGAAGACCTCATCGTCAAGCGCGCCGACAAGGTGGTCTACGTCCTGGCCCCGATCATCGCGGCGATCCCGGCCTTCATGGCCATCGCGGTGATCCCCTTCGGGCCCGCGGACGACCAGGTCTCCATCTTCGGGCAGCGCACCAGCATGCAGCTGACCGACCTGCCCATCGCGATGCTCTACATCCTCGCGGTGGCCTCGGTCGGCATCTACGGCATCGTGCTGGCGGGCTGGTCCTCCGGCTCCACCTACCCGCTCCTCGGCGGACTGCGCTCCTGCGCGCAGATGATCTCCTACGAGATCGCGATGGGCGCGGCCTTCGCCTCGGTCTTCCTCTACTCCGGGTCGATGTCGACCTCGGCGATCGTCGAGGCGCAGCAGGACCGCTGGTTCATCGTCCTGCTGCCGGTGTCCTTCATCATCTACGTCATCACGATGGTCGGCGAGACGAACCGCGCCCCCTTCGACATGCCGGAGTCCGAGGGCGACCTCGTCGGCGGCTTCAACACCGAGTACTCGTCGATCAAGTTCGCGCTGTTCATGCTGGCCGAGTACGTCAACATGGTCACCGTCTCGGCGGTCTCGGTCACCCTCTTCCTGGGCGGCTGGCGGGCCCCGTACCCGATCAGCACCTTCTGGGAGGGCGCGAACCACGGCTGGTGGCCGATGCTCTGGTTCGTCCTCAAGGTGCAGCTGCTGCTCTTCTTCTTCATCTGGCTGCGCGGCACGCTGCCGCGCGTGCGCTACGACCAGCTGATGAAGCTCGGCTGGAAGGTGCTGATCCCGGTCTCCGTGGTCTGGCTGATGCTGGTCGCGACCGTCCGCGCGCTGCGCAACGAGGCGTACGACTTCAGCGAGATCGTCCTCTACGTCGGCGGCGGAGTCGTGGCGATCCTGCTGCTCTCGTTCGTCGCGGACGTCTTCCGTGACAAGCGCGAGAAGGCGCAGGCCGCCGAGGCCGTCGACCAGGCCGCGCCCTTCGACCCGCTGGCGGGCGGATTCCCCGTACCGCCCAAGCCCGGCCAGCACCTGGCACCCGTACCCCGCAGGCGTCCGCGCGGCGAGCGGGAGCTGATTGTCAGTGGCGGGACGAATACTGAGAGTGACCGAGAGGAGGCTTGAGAGATGTCCGACGACGACAAGTGGCAGAACCCGGTGGCGGGCTTCGGCGTGACCTTCAAGGCCATGTTCAAGAAGCGCCTCACCGAGCAGTACCCGGAGCAGCAGAAGACGACCGCCCCGCGCTTCCACGGACGGCATCAGCTCAACCGGCACCCCGACGGTCTGGAGAAGTGCATCGGGTGCGAGCTGTGCGCCTGGGCCTGTCCCGCCGACGCGATCTACGTGGAGGGCGCGGACAACACCGAGGAGGAGCGCTACTCCCCGGGCGAGCGGTACGGCGCCGTCTACCAGATCAACTACGCCCGCTGCATCCTGTGCGGGCTGTGCGTCGAGGCGTGCCCGACCCGGGCCCTGACCATGACGAACGAGTTCGAACTGGCCGACGCCAGCCGTGAGTCGCTCATCTACACCAAGGAGCAGCTGCTCGTCGGCCTCACCGAGGGCATGGTCGAGGCGCCGCACGCGATGTACCCCGGCACGGAGGACACCGACTACTACCGCGGGCAGGTGACGGGGGCCGCCCCCGGCACGGTCCGGCAGGTCGCGGTCACCAAGGGCGAGAAGCCCGAGGACGAGCCGGTGACGGCGCCCGAGGCCGAGGAGGTGCAGGCGTGAGCACCACCGCGGCAACCCTCACCTCCACCGGCGAGGCCGTGCAGTTCTGGGTCCTCGGCACGGTCGCCGTCATCGGCGCCCTGGCCACGATCCTGATGAAGAAGGCCGTGCACAGCGCCCTCAGCCTGGCCGGGACGATGATCATCCTGGCGGTCTTCTACCTCGCCAACGGGGCGTACTTCCTGGGCGTCGTCCAGGTCATCGTCTACACCGGCGCGATCATGATGCTGTTCCTCTTCGTGGTCATGCTCGTCGGCGTCACCGCCGCCGACTCCCTGAAGGAGACCATCAAGGGGCAGCGCTGGCTGGCCGCCCTGTGCGGGCTCGGCTTCGGCATCCTGCTGATCGCCGGCATCGCCCACGCCAAGCTCACCCACTTCAACGGGCTCGGCCGGATCAACTCCGCCGGACACGTCGAGGGCCTGGCCCAGCTGATCTTCACCAAGTACGTCTTCGCCTTCGAGATCACCGGCGCGCTGCTGATCACCGCGGCCGTCGGCGCGATGGTGCTCACCCACCGCGAGCGCACCGAACGGGCCGCCACCCAGCGCGAGCTGGCCGAGAAGCGCGTCCGCGAGGGCGTGCAGCTTCCGCCGCTGCCCGCGCCCGGCGTCTACGCCCGGCACAACGCGGTGGACGTGGCCGGTCTGCTGCCGGACGGCACCCCGTCCGAGCTGACGGTCAGCAAGACACTGCGCGCCCGCGGCCAGATCCGTGACGTGTCGAGCGAGGCGCTGAACGACCTGAAGGCGCTGGAGCAGGCGTCGGCGGAGCGCCTCGGCCGCGAGGAGGCATCCAAGTGAATCCGGTCAACTACCTGTACCTGGCGGCCCTGCTGTTCACCATCGGCGCGAGCGGCGTGCTGATCCGCAAGAACGCGATCGTGCTGTTCATGTGCGTCGAGCTGATGCTCAACGCCTGCAACCTCGCCTTCGTCGCCTTCTCGCGGATGCACGGCAACCTCGACGGCCAGATCATCGCGTTCTTCACGATGGTCGTCGCCGCCGCGGAGGTCGTGGTCGGCCTGGCGATCATCGTGTCGCTGTTCCGTACCCGCCACTCGGCCTCGGTCGACGACGCCAGCCTGATGAAGCTGTAAGGGGTCGCTGTGGAGAACCTGATTGCGCTGCTGGTGGCAGCGCCCCTGCTCGGAGCGGTGGTGCTGCTGTGCGGCGGCCGGCGCCTCGACAAGGTCGGTCACTGGATCGGCACCCTGCTCGCGGCCGTCTCCTTCGGGCTCGGCGTCGCCCTGTTCGCCGACATGCTGTCGCGCAGCGGCGAGGACCGGACCCTGTACCAGCGCCTGTACACCTGGATCCCCGTCGAGGGCTTCCAGGCGGACATGGCCTTCCAGCTGGACCAGCTGTCGATGACGTTCGTCCTGCTGATCTCCGGGGTGGGCACGCTCATCCACGTGTACTCGATCGGGTACATGGAGCACGACGAGCGCCGCCGCCGCTTCTTCGGCTACCTCAACCTGTTCGTCGCGGCCATGCTGCTGCTGGTCCTCGCCGACAACTACCTGCTGCTGTACTTCGGCTGGGAGGGCGTGGGCCTCGCCTCGTACCTCCTGATCGGCTTCTGGCAGCACAAGCCCAGCGCGGCCACCGCCGCGAAGAAGGCCTTCCTCGTCAACCGCGTCGGCGACATGGGCCTGTCGATCGCGATCATGCTGATGTTCACCACCTTCGGGACCTTCGCCTTCGGGCCGGTGCTCGCGTCGGTGGGCGAGACCTCCGAGGGCACGCTGACGGCGATCGGCCTGATGCTGCTGCTGGCCGCCTGCGGCAAGTCCGCCCAGGTCCCGCTGCAGTCCTGGCTCGGTGACGCGATGGAGGGCCCGACGCCGGTCTCGGCCCTGATCCACGCCGCCACCATGGTGACCGCGGGCGTGTACCTGATCGTCCGCTCGGGCGCCATCTTCAACGGGGCGCCGGACGCGCAGCTGGTGGTCACCGTCGTGGGCGCGGTCACGCTGCTCTTCGGTGCGATCGTCGGTTGTGCGAAGGACGACATCAAGAAGGCCCTGGCGGGCTCGACGATGTCGCAGATCGGCTACATGATCCTCGCCGCCGGCCTCGGCCCGATCGGCTACGTCTTCGCGATCATGCACCTGGTGACGCACGGCTTCTTCAAGGCGGGCCTCTTCCTCGGCGCGGGTTCCGTGATGCACGGGATGAACGACGAGGTGGACATGCGCAAGTACGGCGCCCTGCGCACGTACATGCCGGTCACCTTCGTCACCTTCGGACTCGGATACCTGGCCATCATCGGCTTCCCGGGCCTGTCCGGCTTCTTCTCCAAGGACATGATCATCGAGGCCGCCTTCGCGAAGGGCGGCACCGAGGGGTGGATCCTCGGCGGCGTGACCCTGCTGGGCGCCGGCATCACGGCGTTCTACATGACCCGCGTCATGCTCCTCACCTTCTTCGGCGAGAAGCGCTGGCAGCCGACGGTGTCCGACAGCGGCTCCGCCGCGGGCGAGGGCCACATGCCGCACCCGCACGAGTCCCCGAAGTCGATGACCATCCCGATGGTCATCCTGGCGTTCGGCTCGGTCTTCGCCGGCGCCTTCTTCGAGATCGGCGAGCGCTTCCTCAAGTGGCTGGAGCCCGTCACCGGTTACGAGCACGGCAACCCGCCGGTCAGCGCCATGACGGTGACCGCCTCGACCATGGTGGTCCTGGTCGTCGGCGTCGGCATCGCCTGGGCGATGTACGGCCGCAGGCCCGTCCCGGTCGTCGCCCCGCGCGGCTCGCTCCTCACCCGGGCGGCCCGCCGGGACCTGTACCAGGACGACTTCAACCACGTCGTGTTGGTGCGCGGCGGGGAGCACCTGACCCGCTCCCTCGTGTACGTCGACCACAGCCTGGTCGACGGTGTGGTCAACGGGACGGCCGCCTCGGTCGGCGGGCTCTCGGGCCGGCTCCGCAAGCTGCAGAACGGCTACGCCCGCAGCTACGCGGTCTCGATGTTCGGGGGCACGGTGGTCCTGATCGCCGCGACCCTGCTGATGAGGGCGGTGTGAAATGAGTTTCCCGCTTCTGACGGTGACGGCCGCGGTCCCCGCGGCCGGTGCGATCCTGACGGCGGCCGTCCCGGCCGCCCGCAGGACCGCCGCCAAGTGGCTCGCGCTGTTCTTCTCGCTGGCGACACTGGCCCTGGCCGTGCTCGTCGCGGTCCGCTTCGACCCCGGCGGCGACCGCTACCAGCTCACCGAATCCCGCCCCTGGATCGCCGACTTCGGCGTCCGCTACGAACTGGGCGTCGACGGGATCGGGGTGGTCCTCATCGGGCTCACCGCGCTCCTGATCCCCTTCGTGATCGCGGCCGGCTGGCACGACGCCGACCCCCTGGAGACCAAGAGCTCCCGGTGGCGGCCGACCCAGGGCTTCTTCGCCCTGATCCTGCTGGTCGAGGCGATGGTGATCATCTCCTTCGAGGCCACCGACGTCTTCCTCTTCTACATCTTCTTCGAAGCCATGCTCATCCCGATGTACTTCCTCATCGGCGGCTTCGGGGACCGGGCGCACTCCGGTACCGACGAGAACGCGGCCGCGCAGCGCTCGTACGCGGCGGTCAAGTTCCTCCTCTACAACCTAGTCGGCGGCCTGATCATGCTGGCCGCCGTCATCGGGCTGTACGTGGTCGCCGGGAACTTCTCGCTCCAGGAGATCACCGCCGCCCGCGCCGCGGGCACGCTCGACATGACGACCAACACCGAGCGGCTGCTCTTCCTCGGCTTCTTCTTCGCCTTCGCGGTGAAGGCCCCGCTGTGGCCGCTGCACACCTGGCTGCCGAACGCGATGGGCGAGTCCACCGCACCGGTGGCCGTCCTGATCACCGCGGTCGTCGACAAGGTCGGCACCTTCGCGATGCTCCGCTTCTGCCTCGGGCTCTTCCCGGACGCCAGCAAGTGGGCCACGCCGGTGATCCTGGTCCTGGCCCTGATCAGCATCGTCTACGGCGCATTGGTCGCGGTCGGCCAGCGGGACATCAAGCGGCTGGTCGCCTACGCCTCGATCTCGCACTTCGGCTTCATCATCCTGGGCATCTTCGCGATGACCTCCCAGGGTCAGTCCGGCGCCACCCTCTACATGGTCAACCACGGCCTGTCGACGGCGGCGCTGATGCTGGTGGCCGGCTTCCTGATCTCGCGGCGCGGCTCGCGGCTCATCGCCGACTACGGCGGCGTCCAGAAGGTGGCCCCGGTCCTCGCCGGCACCTTCCTGATCGGCGGCCTCGCCACCCTCTCGCTGCCGGGCCTCGCGCCCTTCGTCAGCGAGTTCCTGGTCCTGGTCGGCACCTTCGCCCGGTACCCGGTGGTCGGCATCATCGCCACCGTGGGCATCGTGCTCGCCGCGCTCTACACGCTGGTGCTCTACCAGCGCACGATGACCGGCCCCGTGAAGGAGGAGGTCCGCACGATGCCGGACCTGCGCCTGCGGGAGCTGCTGGTGGTCGCCCCGTTGATCGCACTGCTGATCGGGCTGGGCGTCTACCCGAAGGTGCTCACCGACATCGTCAACCCGGCGGTGGAGCACACCATGTCGGACGTGAAGCAGACGGACCCGAAGCCCGAGGTGGCTGTCGAGGCCAAGAACGGGGAGGCGGCGAAGTGAGCACAGTGACTTCCGCCCACAGCCTGTGGACACTGGCGGCCGAGGCACCGGTCGACCGGATCCCGGCACCGACCATCGAGTACGCACAGCTCGCGCCCACGCTGATCGTGGTGGGCGCGGCGGTCCTCGGGATCCTCGTGGAGGCCTTCGTGCCCCGCAAGTCCCGGTACTACGTGCAGGTGTTCCTCGCCGTCGCGGCGCTGGCCTCGGCCTTCGCGGCGGTCGTCGGCCTCGCGGCCGGCGGGTACGGCTCGACCAAGGCCCACATCGCGGCGATGGGCGCCATCGCCGTCGACGGTCCGGCGCTGTTCCTGCAGGGCACCATCCTGCTGGCCTCGGTCGTCGCGGTCTTCACCTTCGCCGAGCGGCGCCTCGACCCGGCGGCGCACGGCAACCGGGTGGACTCCTTCGCCGCCCAGGCGGCGTCCGTACCGGGCAGCGACAGCGAGAAGGCCGCCGTCAAGGCGGGCTTCACCACCACCGAGGTCTTCCCGCTGGCGCTGTTCGCGATCGCCGGAATGCTGATCTTCCCGGCGGCCAACGACCTGCTGACGCTGTTCGTCGCGCTGGAGGTCTTCTCCCTCCCGCTGTACCTGCTCTGCGCCGTCGCCCGCCGCCAGCGGCTGATGTCGCAGGAGGCCGCGGTGAAGTACTTCCTGCTGGGTGCCTTCTCCTCCGCCTTCCTCCTCTTCGGCATCGCGCTGCTCTACGGGTACGCGGGCTCGGTCTCGTACGCGGTGATCGCCGACGTGGTCGACGGCACGGTCACGAAGATCGACCCGGCGCTGGCCTCCACCATGGGCAATGACGCGCTGCTGCTGATCGGCGGCGCGCTGATCCTGATGGGTCTGCTCTTCAAGGTCGGCGCGGTCCCGTTCCACATGTGGACCCCGGACGTCTACCAGGGCGCCCCGACCCCGGTCACCGGCTTCATGGCCGCCGCCACGAAGGTCGCCGCGTTCGGCGCCCTGCTGCGGCTGCTGTACGTGGTGCTGCCGGGCCTGCGGTGGGACTGGCGGCCGGTGATGTGGGCGATCGCCATCGTCACGATGCTGGCGGGCGCGGTCATCGCCGTGACCCAGACCGACGTCAAGCGGCTCCTCGCCTACTCCTCGATCGCGCACGCGGGCTTCATCCTGGCCGGTGTGATCGCGACCTCGGCGCAGGGCGTCCAGTCCGTCCTCTTCTACCTGGGCGCGTACTCGTTCGTGACGATCGGCGCCTTCGCGGTGGTCACGCTGGTGCGCGACGCGGGCGGCGAGGCGACGCACCTGTCCAAGTGGGCCGGGCTGGGCAGGCGTTCGCCGCTGACGGCGGCCGTCTTCGCGGTGTTCCTCCTGGCCTTCGCCGGCATCCCGCTGACGTCGGGCTTCACGGGCAAGTTCGCCGTGTTCCGGGCGGCGGCGGAGGGCGGCGCGGGGGCGCTGGTCGTGGTCGGTGTCCTCTCGTCCGCGATCGCCGCGTTCTTCTACATCCGGGTGATCGTCCTGATGTTCTTCAGCGAGCCGAAGGCCGACGGCCCGACGGTGGCGGTGCCCTCGCCGCTGACGATGACCACCATCGCGGTGGGTGTCGCGGTCACCGTGATCCTCGGCGTGGCCCCGCAGTACTTCCTGGACCTGGCCGGGCAGGCGAGCACGTTCGTCCGCTGACCGGTCCGCCGCACGGAAAGGGCCCGGCCCCCTTCGGGGAGCCGGGCCCTTCGCCGTTGCGTGGGCTACCTCTTCGGACGGTGCCGGGGCGTGATCGCCGTGAGATCGACATCGATGGCGAAGGGTACGGAGACCTTCAGACGGTCGTGGAAGATCCCCGTCGCGACGTAGGCGCCCGTGGCCGGATCCAACTCGTAGACGTAGACCACAGCACGTCCGTCCTTGTTCTCGACCCGCCAGAAGTGGATGATCCCGGCCCTGGCGTACTTCAACGGCTTGGTTTCGCGGTCGCGTCCGACAGAGTCGGGGGAGACCACCTCGATGGCCAGCACCACTGCCTCGGCAGGGAACCGGGTCTGTTCCAGATCGTCTACGACGTCAGTGCGTACGACCACCACATCCGGCTCAGGCCGATTGCGTTTGTCGATGTCGATCGTGAACTCGCGAAAGATCTCGAAGTCGGCGGGGGCCGCCGACCGCAGCTGCCACTTGAACAAGTCGATGGCTCGCTCGTGGAAGATGCTCTGCGGACTCACGAAGATCAAGCTCCCGTCGATCAGCTCCGTGTGCGGAGGCAGATTCGGAAGCGTGTCCAGGTCGTCCGCGGTCCAGCCGCCCGCAGGCGGGATGGGCCAGCGGGGGCCCGGCTCCGGCTCAGGCTGCGGCGCGGCGGGTTCGACGCTCATCAGTGCTCCCATGGGGCAGAGTCTCGCGAGTGCGTTCAGCGTATCGCCGGAGTTCTCGCGAAAAGCCGTCCTTATGGGTGAGTCATATGCTGCTGGCACTTGACCATGCAGGCCGGCGCGGACTAGCGGCCGTGAGCGTGCCCGGCGGCCCCTGCGGCCGTGTTCTTCTTGGGGCAGGTCAGGGCCGGGTTCCAGTTGTGGAAGCGGCCGGCCGGGTTCTCCTTGTACGCCCACATGTGCAGGTCGTAGTGCTTGGGCATGCCCGCCCAGTGGCCCGGCATCGGGCCGTCGAAGGGCAGCCCGAACATGCTCGGACGGTCGTCGGCGGTCTTCAGGTCCTGGTCCCGGTCGGTGTACATCCACTCCACGGTCTGGAGCCTGCGGCGGCCCTTGTGGTCCTTCTCGGTGCTGTAGAGGAGCGCGGTCGGCCTGGCGGGGTCCATCGAGCCCCAGTTGGCCTGCTTGACGTAGTGGTAGCCCATGGAGCCCACCCCGAACGGGTTGGTCATGCAGGACTCGCCCTTCGGGACGTACCCGTCCTTGAGGGCCTCCCGCTCGTCGACGTACTTGGCCGTCACCGCGATGGCCGTCGCCATGTCCTTCATGGCCCCGGCATCGCGCGGGTCGGGGGCGGGCCCCTCGACCCCGTGCGCCGGGGCCACGGCGACGAGGCCGAGCGACAGGGCGGCCGCACAGGTGAGGACGGTCTTCAGACGGCGTACGGACATGGCGGCGGCTCCTGGGCGGTGGGGGTACGGGGTACGGGTTCCCGGTTCGGTTCGTCCGTCCACCATCCCGGCCCGCCCGGCCCGCCGCACGCGGCGCGCCTCCGAACGGGGCCCGGCCCTCAGGCCCGGCCGGCGTACGCGCGCACGTCCGCGTCCGGGTCCGTGACCGCCGTGGCGAGCGCCGCCCGGGCCGCCGCGGTGTCCCGGTGGGCCAGCAGGGCGAGGACCGCGGCCTTGCGCACATCGGCGTTGGCGTCGGCCAGCGCCCCCGCCAGGGCCGGTACGGCCGCCCTCGGCGCGGCGGCCGACAGCGCGGCGGCCGCTCCGGCCCGGACCTGCCAGGCGGCGTCCGCCAGGGCCGACACCGCCCTCCCGGCGTACCCGGCGGGGCAGCCGGTCGAGGCCAGCGCCGCCAGGGCGGCGCCCCGCACCAGCGGATCCGGATCGCCCAGCAGCGGGTCCAGCGGGGCCGGGGCCGGGGCGTGCACCGAGGCCAGCCCCTTGGCCACCGCCACCCGGACCTCACGGGCCGGATCCGCCGCGGCCGCGGCCAGCGCCGGCACCGCGTCCACCGAGACCAGGGCCCGCACCGCGTGGATGCGGACCTCCGGGTCGGCATCGGCCAGCGAGGCCGCGTACAGCCCGGCGTCGCCCAACCGCAGGGCCCGCAGGGCTTCGAGCGCGGCCGAGCGCACCGCCGCGTCGGGCACGGCCAGCGCGGTGCGCAGCCCGGCCGCCAGCTCCGGCCCGCCCGGCAGCACCTCCACCAGCTCGCGCAGCGCGGCCGCGGCGGCCGCCCGTACGGTGGGGGCCGCGTCCGCGAGCCGCGCGGCCAGCGCGGGCCCGGCCCCCGCGGGGACGGTCTCGCCGAGCGCGGCGACGGCCGCCGCCCGGACCCCGGGATCGGGGTCGTCGAGATAGGGGCCCAGCAGGTCCAGGCCGGGTGACTCCTCCGCCAGGGCGAGCAGTTCCAGGATCCGGGGCGAGGCGCTCCCCGCCGGCTCGACGGGCGGGTCCTCCGGTCCGGGGGCCGCTTCCGCCGGTGCGGCCGCCCCCGCGGGCGCGGCCCCCGCGCCCGCGGGCCCGGACCCGTGCGCCGGCGCGGCTTCCGCCCGCCCCGCCGTGGCCACCGGCACGAGGGCGACCTCGCCCAGGTGCCGCGAGGGGCCGCCGGCCGGGGCGAACCCGTCCACCGGCACCAGGTACGGCTCCACCGGCCGGGCCGTGAACTCCATCGCCCCCGAGGCGGACTTCCGCAGGTCCAGGTGGTGCAGCCAGCCCGCGTCGTCGCGCTCCGGGTGGTCGAGCCGCTCGTGGTAGAGGCCCCAGCGGGACTCCGTACGGGCCAGCGAGGAGCGGGCCGCCATCTCCGCGCAGTCGCGGATGAAGGACACCTCCGCGCACCGCATCAGCTCGTGCGGGGTGGTCGCGCCCATCTCCTCGATCTCGCCGGACATGCGGTCGAAGGCGGCCACGGCCAGGGAGAGCTTCGCGCCCGTCTTCGGCGGCGCCACGTAGTCGTTCACGAACCGCCGCAGCTTGTACTCCACCTGCGGCTGCGGCGGCCCGTCCGGACGGCGCAGCGGCCGGTAGATCAGCTCGTGGGCCGCCGCCACCTGGCCGGCCGGCAACTCGCCCTCGTACGCCGTGTACCGGGCCGCGTCCGCGCCCGCCAGATCGCCGAAGACGAACGCCCCGATCATGTAGTTGTGCGGGACGGACGCCAGGTCCCCGGCCGCGTACAGCCGCGGGACCGTGGTGCGGGCGTGGTCGTCGACGCGGACGCCCGAGGCCGAGTGGCCCCCGCACAGCCCGATCTCCGAGATGTGCATCTCGATGTCGTGGGTGCGGTAGTCGTGGCCGCGGCCCGCGTGGAAGGTGCCGCGCGTCGGCCGCTCGGTGGTGTGCAGGATCGACTCCAGCGAGGCCACCGACTCCTCCGGGAGGTGGCTGAGCTTCAGGTACACCGGGCCGCGGTCCGAGGCGAGTTCGGCCGCGAACTCCGCCATCATCTGCCCCGACCAGTAGTCGGAGTCCACGAAGCGCTCGCCGTGCCGGTTGACCTGGTAGCCGCCGAAGGGGTTCGCGACGTACGCGCACGCCGGCCCGTTGTAGTCCTTGATCAGCGGGTTGATCTGGAAGCACTCGATCCCCGTGAGGGCCGCTCCCGCGTGGTACGCCATCGCGTACCCGTCCCCGGCGTTGGTGGGGTTCTCGTACGTCCCGTACAGGTACCCGGAGGCGGGCAGTCCGAGGCGTCCGCACGGGCCGGTCGCCAGGATCACCGCGCCCGCGCGGACCGTCACGAAGGCGCCCGTACGGGTGTTGAAGGCGGCCGCGCCGATGGCCCGGCCGTCCTCGGGCGAGGTGAGGACGCGCACCGGCATCACCCGGTTCTCGATCCGGATCCGCTCCCGCATCTCGCGGCGCCGCAGCTGCCGGTAGAGGACCTTCTTGACGTCCTTGCCCTCGGGCATGGGCAGCACGTACGAGCCCGAGCGGTGGACCTGGCGCACCGCGTACTCGCCGTGCTCGTCCTTCTCGAACTTCACCCCGTAGGACTCCAGGCGCTGGACCATCGCGAACCCGCGGGTGGCGGTCTGGCGGACCGTGGACTGGTCCACGATGCCGTCGTTGGCGCGGGTGATCTCGGCGACGTAGTCGTCGGGCTCGGCGCGGCCCGGGACGACGGCGTTGTTGACGCCGTCCATGCCCATGGCGAGGGCGCCGGAGTGGCGTACGTGGGCCTTCTCCAGCAGCAGGACGCGGGCCCCGTGCTCGGCGGCGGTCAGCGCCGCCATCGTGCCGGCGGTGCCGCCGCCGATGACGAGGACGTCGCAGGAGAGTTCCTCGGCGTCGCCGATCGCGGGGATGTCCACGGTGCTGCCTTTCAGAGAGAGTCGATGATCTGCTGCCGCAGGGCGGCATGGGCCGGCGCGCGCCCGCGGTCGCGGGGATGCGGTACGGAGACCACCTCGCCGCTGCCGAGCAGGGCGACGCGGTCCCCGACGAACAGGGCCTCGTCCACGTCGTGGGTGACGAACACGACGCTCGCGCCGGTGCCGGCGAGGACGTCCACGAGGAGGTCCTGCATCTCGGCCCGGGTCTGGGCGTCGAGCGCCCCGAAGGGCTCGTCCATCAGGACGGCGCGCGGGCGCGCGGCGAGGGCGCGGGCCAGTTGCACGCGCTGGCGCTGCCCGCCGGAGAGCTGGTGCGGGAGCCGGTCGGCGTGGCCGCCCAGCCCGACGCGCTCCAGCCACTCCTCGGCGACCCGCCGCCGCTCGGCGCGCGGCAGCCGGCGGGGGCGCCCGATGGCGAGGGGGAGTTCGACGTTGGCGCGGACGGTGCGCCAGGGGAGCAGGGCGTCGTCCTGGAAGATCAGGGCGCGGTCGGCGGCCGGGCCGGTCAGCGGCCGCCCGTCCTGTTCGACCGTGCCGCCCAGCGGCGGCAGCAGGCCGGCCAGGGTGCGCAGCAGCGTGGACTTCCCGCATCCGGAGGGGCCGACGACGGCCAGCACCTCCCCGGCCTCGACCGTCAGGTCGACCCCGTCGAGCACCACGTGCCCGCGGTGGCCGAGCCGTACCCCGCGCAGGGCGAGGGCGGCGCCGGGTTTCCGGCCGGCGTCCGGTTTCCGGGTGGTCAGGGTGGTCACTTCCGCATCCCTCCGGTGGTCGTGCCCTGCGGGGTCGTACGCCGCACGGCCTGAAAAGAGGGGCGGGGCCGGGGCGGGGCGGCGGGGGACACGGCGGTGCGGGGGAGCCAGGAGGTCAGGCGGCGGCCCGCGCGTTCCACGGCCGTGGACGTCAGCCAGCCCAGCGCGCCGATGGTGACCATGCCGACGAAGACACCCGGGTAGTCGACCACCGTGTAGTCCTGCCAGGTGCGGTAGCCGACCCCGTACTCGCCGGAGATCATCTCGGCCGAGATCACGCAGATCCACGCCACCCCTATGCCGACCGACAGGCCCCCGAAGATGCCCGGCAGGGCCCCCGGCAGGACCACGGAGAACAGCACCCGCGCCCGCCCGCCGCCCATCGTCAGGACGGCCTCCTCCCACACCGGGGCCAGTGCCCGCACCGCGTGCCGCGTCGAGACCAGCACCGGGAAGAAGGCGGCCGCGCAGGTGATGAAGACGATCCCCTGCTCGTTGGAGGGGAACATCAGGATCGCCACCGGGACCAGCGCGATCGCCGGGATCGGACGCAGCACCTCCAGCAGCGGGCCCAGCACGTCGGCCGCGGTCCGGGACCGGGCGACGGCCGTGCCCACCACCACGCCCAGGGCGGCGGCGAGCACGAAGCCCGTCACGATCCGGCGCAGGCTGGAGGCCAGGTCCTGCCAGTAGTCCGGGGTCCGGGCCCGCTCCGCGAACGTCGAGGCGATCTCGCCGACCGTCGGGAACTGCTCGAAACGCAGCCACAGGTTCACGTCGAGCGAGGTCAGCCCCTGCCACAGCAGGAGCGCCGCCCCGAGCGAGGCCGCCCGCAGCAGCCAGCGGCCCCCCGTCATGACGCCAGGGCCCCGGCCTCGGCGAAGCTCAGGATCCGCGCCCCGGATCCCCGGTGCTGGTCGACGTAGGCCGTGGCGCCCGCCTGCGTGACGAAGGCGCGCAGCTCCGGCCCCTCGGCCACCCACACCGCCTTGTCCGCGAACCACAGCGTGCCCGTCACCGCGTCCGGCACGTACGCCGCCCGGACGTCCGCACCGCGCGCCGCCTTCAGCAGCTCGCGCGGGGAGTCGAAGGACTGCGTGCGGCTCTGGCCCTTCAGCCACAGCTCGGACCTGGGGGCCGCCGCCTTCGGGTACTCCGGCGCGCCGGCCGCCGCCCGCTTCAGGGGCTCCGGGTCCACGAAGGCGTCGACGTCCACGTCGCCGACCAGCTTGCCCGCCTGCAGCACCGGCGCGTCCTGCTTCAGGGCGTCGATCAGCTCGGGGCGCAGGGCCGGATCGAAGGTGGCGATGCCGTTCGCGCCGTTGTAGAGGTACACGACCTCCGCCGGCAGGCCCGTCTCCTTCGCCACCGACTCGGCGGCCGCCACCGGCTCCGCGCGCAGCTGGTCGGTGGCCTTGCGCTGCGCCTTCAGGAAGTCCTCCAGTACGCCCGGCCGTTCCTTCGCGAACTTCTCGCGCACGGTGACCCCGTGGAAGGTCGGCAGGTTCAGCTCGGCGCCGTCGTACAGGGCCTTCGCCCTGCCCTCGTACGTCAGCTGCCCCGGCCACGCCACGAACTGCGACAGCGCGTCCGCGCTGCCCGCCTGAAGGGCCGAAGCTCCCACACTGGGCTGCTGGTTGAGCTTCTGGATGCCGCTCTCCGGGTCGATCCCGGCACGCTGCAGGGCCCGTACCAGGGTGCCGTCGGCGGCGGAGCCCACGCTGGTCGACACCTTCTTGCCGCGCAGGTCGGCGAGGGACCCGAGCTTCGAATCCGGGGCGGTGACCACGGTGTTGAGGCCGCCGCGCAGGTTGTAGCCGGTCACGGAGACGAGGTGGGTGGGCTGCCCCAGTTCCTTGCCGCGCGCCGCGTTGATGAGGAGCGGGAAATCACCCATCGAACCGATGTCGATCTTCCCGGCGGTCATCTGGGCGGTGATCGGGGCGCCGGTGGCGTAGTCCTGCCAGTCCACCTTGTACGTGACGCCGTCCTGCTTGCCGCGCGCGGCGAGTTCCTGCTCGAAGTAGCCGAGGGAGCGCAGCAGGGTGCCGGCGGTGACGGTGTTGATGGTCTTGGACTGGTAGCCGACGGTCACGGTGACCGTCCTGGAGCCGGACGCCCCGGAGGCGTCGCCGCCGCAGGCCGTGGCGAGCGGGGCGAGCAGCAGGACGAGCGCGGGCGCGAGGGCCTTCGTACGCATGGGAGTGGAGCCTTTCACCGGAGCAGATAGGGCATGTTGACGGTGACCGCGCCGGTGGGACAGCGGGCGGCGCACGGGCCGCAGTACCAGCACTCGTCCACGTGCATGTAGGCCTTGCCGTTGTCCTCGCGGATCGCGAGCGAGTCGAGCGGACACATGTCGACGCAGAGGGTGCAGCCGTCGATGCACAGGGACTCGTCGATGGTCACGGGCACGTCGCCGCGCTGGGGGACCAGAGGCATGGCTGTCTCCAGGGAAGGGGGGTGTGGCGGTGGCTTAGAGGGAGCGGCGCAGCAGGCCGCTCATGGTGATGCGGTCGCCGCGGAAGCGGATGAACTCCAGGTCCACGGGCCGGCCGTCGCGCAGGTGGGTGAGCCGTTCCAGCATCAGGACGGCGGCCCCGCGCGGGGCCTGGAGGACGGCGGCGGAGTGCGCGTCGGCGTTGACGGCCTCAAGGGTGATCTCGGCGTGGCCGAGCGGCTGCCCGGTCAGCTGTTCCAGGAGCCGGAAGACGTCCGTGTTCTCCAGGTCGCTGCCCAGCAGTTCGGCGCCGATGTCCATCGGTACGTAGGTGAGGTCGAGGGAGAGCGGCAGTCCGTTCAGGCGCCGCAGCCGTTCGATGTACAGCACGTCGGCGTGCTCGGGCAGGCCGAGGCGTCCGGCGACCGGGGCGGGGGCGCGCACGGGCCCGACGTTGCGGACCTCGTTGGTGACCCGGCCGTGCTCGTGCAGGGTCTCGGCCAGGCCCTGCAGGCGGTCCAGGCCGTGCGGGTACTTCTCGCAGACGACGACCGTGCCGACACCCGGCCGGCGCTCCACCAGCTGCTCGCCGCGCAGCAGGTCGAGGGCCTGGCGGACGGTGTTGCGGCCGGCGCCGTAGTCGGCGGCGAGGGTGCTCTCCAGGGGGAGGACCCCGCCGGGGTAGCCGCCCGCCAGGATCTGGTGGCGGAGCAGGTCGGCGAGCTGTCGCGCCTGGTCCGCGCGCAGCCGCCGGCGGCGCGCGGCGGCGACCGGGACGGTGTGCGTGGCGGTGCGTTCGGCTGGCATGGCAGGGAACGTACCGGCGGCCCGCGGGCCGTGGTGTTGCCGCAGTGTTGCGCCACCTGATGGCGCATTCACAAGGCTCTGAGCTGCGGTTTCGGCGGGGCGGCGGAAAGATCCGCCACCCCGCCGACCGAGGGGTGGACTAGCGCTGTCCCACGATGCGGCCGGTGACCTCGCCGAGGCCGACGCGCGTCCCGTCCGGGCCGGGGGCCCAGGCGGTGAGGGTGACGGTGTCCCCGTCCTCCAGGAAGGTGCGCTTGCCGTCGGCGAGCTCGATCGCGTCGCGGCCGTTCCAGGTCAGCTCCAGCAGCGAGCCGCGCTGGCCGGTCTCGGGACCGCTGACGGTGCCGGAGCCGTACACGTCGCCGGTCCGCAGG
Source organism: Streptomyces sp. NPDC046308 (assembly GCF_055588065.1). Classification (NCBI taxonomy): domain Bacteria; kingdom Bacillati; phylum Actinomycetota; class Actinomycetes; order Kitasatosporales; family Streptomycetaceae; genus Streptomyces; species Streptomyces sp. NPDC046308. The sequence goes on along the minus strand of NZ_JBVJFB010000002.1, from coordinate 1,232,800 downwards.
GAGGCGCCGTTGACGGTCATGTGGGCGAGCTGCTGGGCGGCGGTCCAGTACATCGACGCGAACGGCGGCCGCGCCACCTCCTGCCCGTTGATGGAGACGGTGATGTGCAGGTCGAAGCCGCCGGGGCGGTCGAGCTCGGCGTCGTCCAGGTAGGGCAGGAGCGGGAAGTCCCGGGCCGGCGGGGCGACGCGGGCCGCGTCCAGGGCCTCCAGCGGGGTCACCCACGCGGAGACGGAGGTGGCGAAGGACTTGCCGAGGAAGGGACCCAGCGGCACGTATTCCCAGGCCTGGATGTCGCGCGCGGACCAGTCGTTGAGCAGGAACAGCCCGAAGACGTGGTCCTCGAAGTCGGCCAGCGGCACCGGGCGGCCCAGCTCGGAGGGGGCGCCGACGACGAAGCCGACCTCCGCCTCGATGTCGAGCTTGACGGACGGGCCGAAGACGGGCGCCGGGTCGGTGGGCGCCTTGCGCTGCCCCGAGGGGCGTACGACGTCGGTCCCGGAGACCACGATCGTGCCGGAGCGGCCGTGGTAACCGATCGGCAGGTGCTTCCAGTTGGGGGTGAGCGCGTCACCGTCGGGTCGGAAGATCCGGCCCACGTTGGTGGCGTGGTGCTCGCTCGCGTAGAAGTCGACGTAGTCGGCGACCTCGTACGGCAGGTGCAGCGTGACCTCGTCGAGCGGCAGCAGGTGCGCCTCGACCGTGACCCGGTGGCCGGGGTCGGTCACCCAGGCGGTGAGCGCGCGGCGCACGTCGCGCCAGGCGGTGCGCCCGGCGGCCAGTAGCGGGTTGAGGGAGGACTGCCCGAGCAGCCCGGCGTACGGGGAACCGAGCGCGGCGGCGGCCGCCCCCGCGTCGAGCACGTGCCCGCCGATGCGCACACCGATGCGGCGGCGGTCCTCGCCGGAGGTGGAGAAGACGCCGTACGGGAGGTTGTGCGGCCCGAACGGGTCGCCCTCGGGGAGATCGAGGGGGCTCTGCTGGGGCATGGGGTGCTGCCTCGCTTTCGACGCGGTCCGGGGGTGTCCCGGGAGCTGGTTGACACGTTACGTGGCTGAAGGGGCGCATGGGAGGCCGGATTCGCGCTCTATTTGTAGGACTTGTCCAAAGGGGTCCGTATCCTTGGCGCCGTGACTTCCGCGCCGCCTCCGGCCCTCCCCTATGCCTTGATCGCCACCGACCTGGACGGGACTCTGCTGCGCGCCGGTGACACCGTCTCGGCCCGTTCCCACAGGGCCCTCGCGACCGCCCGCGCGGCCGGCGCCCGGCACATCATCGTCACCGGCCGCCCGGTCCCACAGGTCCGTCACGTCCTCGACGACCTCGGGTACGCGGGGCTCGCGGTGTGCGGGCAGGGCGCGCAGGTGTACGACGCGGCGCGCGGGCGCCTGCTGCACTCCGTGTCCATGGACCGGGAACTGGCCGAGGTCGCCCTCGGCAAGATCGAGGCGGAGATCGGCGAGGTCTACGCGGCGGTCAACCAGGAGGGACTGGACGCCGAGATGCTGATAGGGCCCGGCTACCGGATGTGGCACCCGCACCTGCCGACGGTGTCGGTGCCGCGGCGGTCGGACCTGTGGGCCGCCCCGATCAACAAGGTGCTGCTCCAGCACCCCGAGCTGGACGACGACGAGCTGACGCGGGTGGCGCGGGCGGTGGTCGGGGACCTGGTGAACGTCACGATGGCGGGGGAGCACACGGTGGAACTCCAGCCGCCGGGCATCGACAAGGCCAGTGGGCTCGCGCGGGCCGCCGAAGTCCTGGGCGCGTCCCCCGCGGGGACGATCGCCTTCGGGGACATGCCGAACGACGTCCCGATGTTCGCGTGGGCCGCCCACGGGGTGGCCATGGCCAACTCCCACCCCGAGCTGGTGGCGGTGGCGGACGAGATCACCTTGTCCAACGAGGACGACGGCGTCGCGGTGGTGCTGGAGCAGCTCTACGGCTGACCGCCGCCTCCGGGGGCGCCGCCCCCGCACCCCGCGCCTCGAACGCCGGCGAGGCCGAACAGTGCGGCCTCGGCCACATCCAGCCCCTCCGGCGTGGGGAGCGGGGGTCCGGGGCGGAGCCCCCGGGGCCGCCCGCCAGGGCGGTCGGACCGCTCAGCCCGCCGCCCGAGGCAGCCGGCGTTCCCACGTCCGGTGGAAGACCACCTCGCCCCCCTCCCGGCACACCACCTCGTTCGACGTCAGGAAGCCGCCCTCGTCGCACGAGGTCTCCGAGCGGGTCTCCACCCGTACGTCCCAGCCCAGTTCGGGCCGGTGGAGCCGGATCCGCCACTGGGACCGGGCCCGCGCGGACAGCGCGTCGGCGTCCTGGATCTCGTACACCTCCTCCGCGTCCTCGCTGGACTCCAGGCCGTCCGGGTACACCCGCGTGCCCCCGTACCGCGGGTCCACCTCCAGCCGCCACGTCCCGCGCGCGACGTCCCGTACGACCACCCGCTCGGGGCGCGGTTCGTCCAGCGTGGCCGGGAAGGCGACCCCCAGCGGCGGCGCCTGCTCCGGCGGCTCGAAGACGATCCCCCCGTCCACGGCCGGCGAGGCCGACCGCACCGGCAGGGTCAGCGCGCTGCCCGCCGGGTCCAGGGTCCAGCCGGCCTCCGACCCGGCCCGCGGCCAGATCCACGGCCAGTACGCGGAGGACACGGCGAGCCGGATCCGGTGCCCGGGCGCAAAGGCGTGGCCGATGCCGTTCAGCTCGAAGGTGACGTCCTCGTACGAGCCCACCGGCCACGGCACGGCCCGGTCCCGGCCCTGGCGGGCCGACAGGTTCAGCGCGCCCCGCGTGACCAGCGTCGAGGTCCCGTCCGGGGCGACGTCGCACAGCCGGGCCACGACCTGCCCGTACGGCACGTCGAGCCGCAGCCGCAGGGTCACCGAGGGCCGGCCCAGGATCTCCACCGGTTCCCCGGCCCCTACCGGGAACTCGAAGCAGGCCGACTTCGCGTCCTCCTCCCGCTGGTCCGGCGGCAGGTCGGCGTCGTTGCCGAAGGGGAAGAAGCGGCCGGCGTCCATCCCGGTGTGCTGCGGCGAGGCGACGTCCACCGGCGCGCCCTGGAAGACGTACGGGACGGGGATCACGGACGCCGAGGGCCAGGCCTTCTCGCCGACCCAACGGCCCGGGAGCTCCTCGTACACCGTCGCCGGCGGGTGCGAGTCGCTGATCCAGGCGCGCAGCAGCGGCTCGTCCGTCACCCCGTTGTCGATGTCCCGCAGCCAGTGGTCCCACCAGCGCAGGGTCTCCTGGAGGAAGCCGATCGCCGGGCCCGGGGGCAGTCCGCGGTCCGGGTACTGGTGCGACCAGGGCCCGATCAGGCCCCGGACCCGCCCGGACGGCAGGTGCTCGACCAGCCGCAGCACGGTGTCGCGGTACGGGTCGTGCCAGCCGCCCACCGCGAGGACCGCCGCGCCGATCGCCCCGTAGTCCTCGCAGACGCTGCCGTGGCGCCAGTAGGCGTCGCGGGTCTGGTGCGAGAGCCAGGTGTGGATCAGCGGTTCGACGGCCTCCAGCCGGTCCAGCCACTGCCGGCGCCAGCCGTCGCCGACGAACAGCGGGTCCGGCGGCCGGGAGGCGAAGGCCAGCATCGTCGCCGCCCAGGCGTGCATGTCCACGGCCAGCACCGAGCCGCCCATGTAGTGCACGTCGTTGTCGTAGCGGTCGTCCGTCGAGCAGACGGTGACGACCGCCTTCAGCGCCTCCGGGGCGAGGGCGGCGATCTGGAGGGAGTTGCAGCCGCCCCAGGAGATCCCGAACATCCCCACCGAGCCCGTGCACCACGGCTGCGCCGCCAGCCACTCCACCACCGCGACGCCGTCGGCCAGCTCCCGGGTGTCGTACTCGTCGCCGGGACGGCCTCCGCTGCAGCCGTGGCCGCGCACGTCCACCCGCACCGACGCGTAGCCGTGGCCCGCGTACCAGGGATGGCGCTGCCAGTCGCGCGGCGCGGTCCAGTCGGTGAGGCGGTACGGGAGGTACTCCAGGAGCGCCGGAACCGGCTCGTCCGTCACCGGCCGCCAGACGCGCGCGTACAGCTCCACCCCGTCGGCCATCGGGATCCGGACATCCTCGCGGGTGGTCTCGTACGGGAACGCGGTACGGACGATCATGCGGGAACCACCTCCATGGACCTCATAGCACCACGTACGGGCGCAGCCGCCCGCGCTCCTCGCCGGTGTCGGTGGCAGTTCTGGGCAAAACGGACGCTCCGGCTTTTTCGGCTCCTTCGGAACATACAGGTGTGTCTCAGGCAGTGCTCGGGTGGTGGCCGGGAAGGCGCTCTCGGTGATCGAAAACAGACCCGATACGCTGGCTTGAGTGATGGCAGCGACACATCGACAATCCAGGTGATCGTCAGCGTGATCGTCAGCAGACAGGAGTACCCCTCGTGACCGTCGTCGGGCCGTTCGGACTGAGCGTGCGGGACCAGGCTCTTGAGACCGATGTCCAGGCCGGACTGGCCGCCGTCGAGGCGGGTCTGCTGGAGGCCACCAAGAGCGAAGTCCCCTTCATCACCGAGGCCGCACAGCACCTGGTCCGGGCCGGAGGCAAGCGGTTCCGGCCGCTGCTGGTGATGCTCGCGTCCCGCTTCGGGGATCCCTACGCGCCCGGAATCGTTCCTTCCGCCGTGGTGGTCGAGCTCACCCACCTGGCGACCCTCTACCACGACGACGTCATGGACGAGGCCGACGTGCGCCGCGGCGTCGAGAGCGCCAACACCCGCTGGGGCAACTCGGTCGCCGTACTGACCGGTGACTTCCTCTTCGCCCGCGCCTCGCACATCCTGGCCGACCTCGGCCCCGAGGCCGTGCGCATCCAGGCCGAGGCCTTCGAGCGGCTGGTGACGGGGCAGATCCTGGAGACGGCCGGTCCGCGCGACGGCCGCGACCCCGTCGCCCACTACCTCGACGTCATCGCCGGCAAGACCGGCTCCCTGATCGCCGTCTCCGGCCGCTTCGGCGCGCTGATGGCCGGCGCCGACGAGTCGGTCGTCGACATCCTCACCCAGTACGGCGAGCGGCTCGGCACCGCCTTCCAGCTCGCCGACGACGTCCTCGACATCGCCTCCGACGCGCACGAGTCCGGCAAGACCCCGGGCACCGACCTGCGCGAGGGCATTCCCACGCTGCCCGTGCTGCGGTTGCGCGAGATGGCCGAGCGGGACGGGCGCCCCGAGGACCTGGAACTCGTACGCCTCCTGGACGGCGACCTGACGGACGACGCCCGCCACGCCGAGGTGCTGACCCGGCTGCGGGCGCACCCCGCCCTGGAGCAGGCCCGCCGCGACACCGTCCGGTACGCGGAGGAGGCGCGGGCCACGCTCGCGCCGCTGCCCGAGTGCTTCGCCAAGTCGGCGCTCGAAGAGCTCTGCGACGCCGTGGTGCACCGCGCCGGCTAGCCCTGCCGGGAGGGTGTCCGGCACCCCGAGAACGGAACGGGCCCTTCCGCCCAGGTGACCCCTACGGGTCCGGGCGGGAGGGCCCTCGTCGTGTCATCCCACGGTCGTACGCGCAGTTGCGTCCGGGGACTGACGCCCCAGCGCCGGTGATTTGGTCAGATGGAGTCATCAAACCCCACCAGATCGGGTGAGCGCGGCGACACGGCGGTCGCCGCCGTCGACACAAGAGGGCAGGGCACTGACATGGCAGCGAACACGAAGACTTCTCGCAAGGTCGCCCGGTACGCCGTACCGGTGGCGGTGGCGGGTGTGGCCGCGGCGACCGTGGCGATGGTCCCGGCCTTCGCCAACGCCGGCGGGCCCGACCTGCCGAAGGTGACGGCGCAGCAGCTCATCGAGAAGGTCGCGGCCTCCGACGTACAGCAGCTGTCGGGCACGGCCAAGATCAGCACCGACCTGGGTCTTCCGAAGATCGCGACCGGACTGCTCGGCGGCGGCGGGATCGCCGGCGGCTCCGCCAACCCGGAGGACAAGGTCGCGCAGCTGGCCAGCGGCACGCACACCTTCCGGGTCGCGGCCGACGGCCCGGACCGCCAGAAGCTCACGTTCCTGGACGGCAAGGACGAGTACAGCCTCATCCACAACGGCGACGACGTCTGGGGCTACGACTCCAAGGCGAACGAGGTCTTCCACGAGAAGGACCCGCAGGGCGGCAAGGACGCCGGCAAGGACCACAAGACGGCCGACCGGCTGGCCGCCTCCCCCCAGAAGATGGCCGAGGAGCTCCTGAAGGCCGCCGGCCCGACCACCGACGTCAGCGTGGGCGACACCGCGCAGGTGGCCGGCCGGGACGCCTACCAGCTGGTGCTCAAGCCCAAGCAGAGCGGCTCCACCGTCGGCTCGGTCCAGATCGCGGTGGACGCCAAGAACGGCGTGCCGCTGCGCGTGCAGCTGCTCTCCTCCCAGGGCGGCAAGCCGATCGTGGACGCCGGCTTCACCAAGGTGGACTTCGCCAAGCCGGCGGCCGACACCTTCGCCTTCACCCCGCCCAAGGGCGCCAAGCTGACCGAGGGCGTCGACGAGGCGGGCAAGGGCGACAAGGGCGAGGGATTCAAGGCGCTGGAGTCCTTCCCCGGCCTGGACGGCCTGCTGGGCGGCCCGAACGGCCAGGGCGACGTGAAGGTGCTCGGCGAGGGCTGGGCGACCGTCGCGCGGATCGACTCGGGCGCCGGCAAGGGCCTCAAGGACTTCGAGAACTCGGCGAACGACAAGAACGCCCCGAAGGAGGCCAAGCAGTTCCTCGACTCCCTCGGGGACAAGGTCACCGGGAAGTTCGGCGAGGGCCGGATCCTGTCGACCCGCCTGGTCAACGCCCTGGTCACGGACGACGGCAAGGTCTACGTCGGCGCGGTCACCAAGGACGCGCTGGTGAAGGCGGCCGACGCCGGCAAGTAGTCGCTCGGGCGGGCACCGCGCACGAGGGCGCCGCGAGGGTGGGCCGGGACTGTGTCCCTGCCCACCCTTGCGGCATTCCGGCTGCCCGTACAGCACGGCCGCTGTACGGTGTTGGACATGTCGAGACACGTCACCATCCGCCTGGACGAGGAGTTCCACGAACGCCTGAAGGCGCGCGCGGCGGCGCTGGGGACGACGGTCACCGCGCTGATCACCGAGGTAACGGAACGCGAACTCGACGAGGACCGCAAGAAGTTCCTGTCGGGCATAGAGGAGTTCGCCGACCACTGGAGCTACTTCCAGGAGCGGTTCGGGCATTGAAGATCACCATGGAGTGGGCCTGGACCGCTCTGGCCCACCATCTCCCGTCCGACCCCGCGGTGTGGGACCCCTCGGGGGTGGCCGCCGCGGTCGCCCGGCACCAGAACGACCTCGTCCTCGTGCCCGAACAGCCCGCCCCGGACACCGCGTGGCGGGCCGCCGCGTTTCTGCACACCCTCGCGGTGTGCCCGGCGCTGGAATCCCCGATGAACGAGTTCTACGCGGCCGCCGCGACCCGCTCGTACCTGCGCGTGGCCGGGGCCCGGCAGCTGCCCTCGCCGGAGGAGCTCGGCGACCTCGTGGAGGCGGCGAAGCTGGGGCGCGCGGACATCGCGGCCGTCGCCGAGGAGCTGCGCGCCCGGATCCAGGAACCGCTGCCGGCGTCGCTGCAGGGCCACGCCGAGGAGGCGTAGGCCCGCTCCGGGACGGCGGTGAGCCCCGGCGCGATCGGGTCGGATCGTGCCGGGGCCCTCGGTGCTCGGGCCGTGTGCCGCGTGGCCGGCGGTGCGCCTAGAAGGTGATCTTCCAGCTGTTGATGTAACCGACGTCCTGCGCGGCCGCGTCCTTCACCCGGAGGTTCCAGACGCCGTTCGCGACCTCGCTCGAGGCGTTGACGGTGTACGACTGCACGAGGTTGTCGGCGCTGCCGCCGGTGCGGTTGTGCAGGTTGTAGACCGTGCCGTCCGGGGCGACCAGGTCCACGATCAGGTCACCGCGGTAGGTGTGGACGATGTTCACGTCCACCTTGGTGGTGGCCGGGGCGTTGCCCGCGACGCCCGAGACCGTGATCGGCGAGCTGACCGCGGCGGCGGGGGAGTCCGGGATGTTCACGTCCGTCGTGCTCTCGAAGGACTGGCCCGGCGGGACCGGGGTGCCCGCCCCGAGGTTCCAGATCGCGTACGCGATGGCGTCGGCGTTGCGGTCCAGGGCCGTGTCGTTGATGTTCGACAGGCTGTCGCAGGAGGAGTGGTAGCAGCGGTCGAAGGCCTGACCGGAGGTGCCGCCCCACTTCTGCGCCTGGGCCGCCGTCTTGGTGTAGTCGGCGCCGGAGAACAGGCCGCCGACCGGGATGCCCGCGTTCTTGAACGGCGCGTGGTCGGAGCGGCCGTCGCCCTCGGTCTCGATCTCGGTCGGGATGCCAAGGCCCGCGTAGTAGTTCTTGAAGGTCTGCTCGATGGTCGGGTCGTCGTCGTAGACGAAGTAGCCCGGGTTCGGCGAGCCGATCATGTCGAAGTTCAGGTAGCCGGAGATCTTCGCCTTCTCGGCGGCCGGCAGGTTGTTGACGTAGTACTTCGAGCCGATCAGGCCCAGCTCCTCCGCGCCCCACCAGCCGAAGCGCAGGTGCTTCGTCGGCTGCAGGCCCGCACGGGAGACGGCGAGAGCGGCCTCCAGGACGGCGGCGCTGCCGGAGCCGTTGTCGTTGATGCCGGCGCCCGCGGTCACCGAGTCCAGGTGCGAGCCGGACATCAGCACCGAGTTGGGGTCACCGCCCGGCCAGTCGGCGATCAGGTTGTAGCCGGTGGCGCCGCTGGAGGTGAAGGTCTGCAGCGTGGTCGTGAAGCCGGCCGCGTCCAGCTTGCCCTTCACGTAGTCGATCGAGGCCTTGTAGCCGGCCCTGCCGTGGGCGCGGTTGCCGCCGTTGTTCGCGGCGATCGTGGAGAGCTGCGACAGGTGGGCCTTGACGTTGGCCAGCGGTATGTCGGGCGGGGTCGGCGCAGCGGTGACCGCCGTGGGGGCGGCGAGGGCGGCGGGTGCGGTGGAGGCGATCAGGCCCGCGACCGCGAAAGCGGTCACGGCAGCAAGGCGCCGGGAGACGGACAGGCTCATGTGGGGGCTCCGGGATTCCGCGGGGATATGACGGAACGAGCGGGATAGAGCAGGTGAGCGTTAGTGCGTCAGTGCGAGCCTGATGTTCAGCGAGAGTATGACTGTCCGTCAAGACCATAATTCGGTCAGGGCAGTTCGGAAAACGGACGATCCCCGGTACGGGTGGTCCGTACCGGGGATCGTGAGCGTGGAGCGTTTGCCGGTGCGTACCCGGCGGCGGCTGTTACGCGGGCTCGCGCGCCGGCGCCGCCACGACGGCGGGGGCCGCCGCGAGGGCCGCCCGGGAGCGGCGGGCCGTGCGCAGCGCGTCCCAGGTCAGAAGCGCGAGCGCGGCCCACACCAGGGAGAAGCCCGCCCAGCGCTCGGGCGGCATGGCCTCGTGGAAGTACAGGACGCCCAGCCCGAACTGGAAGACGGGGGCCATGTACTGGAGCAGCCCCAGGGTGGACAGCGGGACGCGGATGGCGGCCGCCCCGAAGAGCACCAGCGGGATCGCGGTGACCAGTCCGGTCGCGGCCAGCAGGAGCGCGTGCCCGACGCCCTGCGCGGCGAAGGTGGACCGGCCCTGCGCGGTCAGCCACAGCAGGTAGCCCAGGGCCGGCAGGAACAGCATGGCCGTCTCGGCGGCCAGCGACTCCAGCCCGCCCATGTTGAGCTTCTTCTTGATCAGCCCGTACGTGGCGAAGGAGCAGGCCAGGACCAGCGAGATCCACGGCGGCCGCCCGTAGCCGATGGCGAGCACGAGGACGGCGACGAAGCTGAGGCCGACCGCCACCCACTGCACGCGGCGCAGCCGCTCGCCCAGGACGAGCACGCCCATCGCGATGCTGACCAGCGGGTTGATGAAGTAGCCGAGGCTGGACTCGACGACGTGGCCGTTGTTGACCGACCAGATGTACAGGCCCCAGTTCACGCTGATCACCGACGCGGCCAGCGCGGTCAGGCCGAGCTTGCGCGGCTGGCGCAGCAGCTCCCGTATCCAGCCCCAGCGGCGCACCGCGAGCAGCGCCACCCCGACCACGGCCAGGGACCACGTCATGCGGTGGGCGAGGATCTCGACGGCCCCGGCGGGCATCAGGAGCGGCCAGAAGAGGGGGACCAGCCCCCACATCCCGTACGCGCCGAATCCGTAGAGCAAACCCGTGCGCTGCTCGTTCTCCGCCTTCACGGGGCCTCCTGTGCGACTTCCAGCCAACTTCACGACCGTAGCGCCGCGCGGCCCGGATGTCATGCCCGTTCTTACGAGATACTCATGACATCTCCGGGGGCTCGTGCGCCGGGGGCCGCCCCCGCCCGTCCGGGAGCGCGCATGCCGAAGCCCGGACCTCCTGCGAGATCCGGGCTTCGTACGGCTTCGGGACGGCCGTGGCCGCGTCGTGCCGGTCAGCCGACGACGGTCCAGGTGTCGTTGCCGGTCAGCAGCGCACCGAGGTCGCCCTTGCCGCTGCGGTCGATGGCCGTGTCGAGCTGGTCGGCCATGAGGGTGTCGTAGACGGGCCGCTCCACACTGCGGAAGACCCCGATGGGGGTGCGGTGCAGGGTGTCGGGGTCGGCCAGGCGGGAAAGCGCGAACGCCGTCGTGGGGCTGGCGGTCTTCGCGTCGTGGACCAGGATCCGCGACTCGTTGTCCGGGGTGACCTCCACGACCTCCAGGTCGCCGGTGGCCGGGTTGCGCACGACGCCCTTCGCGTCGTCCGCGCCGAAGCGGATCGGCCGGCCGTCCTCCAGCCGGATCACGGCCTCCAGCGCCTGGTCCCGGTCCTTGAGGACCTCGAAGGCGCCGTCGTTGAAGATGTTGCAGTTCTGGTAGATCTCCACGAGCGCCGTGCCCTGGTGGTCGGCGGCCGCGCGCAGTACCTCCGTGAGGTGCTTGCGGTCGGAGTCGACCGTACGGGCGACGAAGGAGGCCTCGGCGCCGATCGCCAGCGACACCGGGTTGAACGGCGAGTCCAGCGAGCCCATCGGCGTGGACTTGGTGATCTTGCCGACCTCGGACGTGGGGGAGTACTGCCCCTTGGTCAGCCCGTAGATCCGGTTGTTGAACAGCAGGATCTTGAGGTTGACGTTGCGGCGCAGCGCGTGGATCAGGTGGTTGCCGCCGATGGAGAGCGCGTCGCCGTCGCCCGTGACCACCCATACGGACAGGTCGCGCCGGGAGGTGGCCAGGCCGGTGGCGATGGCGGGCGCACGGCCGTGGATGGAGTGCATCCCGTACGTGTTCATGTAGTACGGGAAGCGGGAGGAGCAGCCGATGCCGGAGACGAAGACGATGTTCTCCTTCGCCAGCCCCAGTTCGGGCATGAAGCCCTGGACGGCGGCGAGCACGGCGTAGTCGCCGCAGCCGGGGCACCAGCGGACCTCCTGGTCCGACTTGAAGTCCTTCATCGACTGCTTGGACTCGGCCTTGGGCACCAGCGAAAGCAGTGTGCGGGACCCGTCGGTCACGGTCACCTCAGTCATTGACGGCCTCCTCGAGAACCTTTGCGAGCTGCTCCGCCTTGAACGGCATTCCGTTGACCTGGGTGTACGACTGCGCGTCGACCAGGTATTTCGCCCGGATCAGGATGGCGAGCTGCCCGAGGTTCATCTCCGGCACCACTACCTTGTCGTAACGCTTCAGGACCTCGCCGAGATTCCCGGGGAAGGGGTTCAGGTGGCGCAGATGGGCCTGGGCGACGGGGAGTCCGGCGCCCCGCACCCGGCGCACGGCCGCGGTGATGGGGCCGTAGGTGGAACCCCAGCCCAGGACCAGGGTGGTTGCTCCGTCCGGGTCGTCGACGTCCAGGTCGGGTACCCGGATGCCGTCGACCTTCGCCTGCCGGGTGCGGACCATGAGGTCGTGGTTGGCCGGGTCGTAGGAGATGTTGCCGGTGCCGTCCTGCTTCTCGATGCCGCCGATGCGGTGTTCGAGGCCGGGCGTGCCGGGAACGGCCCACGGCCGGGCGAGGGTCTCCGGGTCCCGCTTGTACGGCCAGAACACCTCGGTGCCGTCGGCGAGGGTGTGGTTCGCGCCGGTGGCGAACTTGACCTTCAGGTCGGGCAGGTCCGTGACCTCCGGGACCCGCCAGGGCTCGGACCCGTTGGCGAGGTAGCCGTCGGAGAGCAGGAAGACCGGAGTCCGGTAGGTGAGGGCGATCCGGGCCGCGTCGAGGGCGGCGTCGAAGCAGTCCGCGGGGGTCCGCGGGGCCACGATCGGGACGGGCGCCTCGCCGTTGCGACCGAACATGGCCTGCAGGAGGTCCGCCTGCTCCGTCTTCGTCGGCAGACCGGTGGAGGGCCCGCCACGCTGGATGTCCACGATGAGCAGCGGAAGCTCCAGCGACACCGCGAGACCGATGGTCTCCGACTTGAGCGCCACACCGGGCCCGGAGGTGGTGGTCACCCCGAGGGCACCGCCGAAGGCCGCGCCGAGCGCCGCTCCGATGCCCGCGATCTCGTCCTCGGCCTGGAAGGTCCGCACACCGAAGTTCTTGTGCTTCGACAGCTCGTGCAGGATGTCCGAGGCGGGGGTGATCGGGTAGGAGCCCAGGTAGAGGGGCAGGTCGGCCTGCTGGCTCGCGGCGATGAGGCCGTAGGACAGGGCCAGGTTCCCGGAGATGTTCCGGTAGGTGCCGGTCGGGAAAGCCCTGGTCGCAGGCGCGACCTCGTAGGAGACCGCGAAGTCCTCGGTGGTCTCGCCGAAGTTCCAGCCGGCCCGGAAGGCGACGATGTTCGCCTCCGCGATCTCCGGCTTCTTCGCGAACTTCTGCCGCAGGAACTTCTCGGTGCCCTCGGTGGGCCGGTGGTACATCCACGACAGCAGGCCCAGCGCGAACATGTTCTTGCTGCGCTCGGCCTCCTTGCGGGAGAGCCCGAAGTCCTTCAGCGCCTCGACCGTCAGGGTGGTCAGCGGTACCGGGTGGAGGTTGTACGCGTCCAGCGAGCCGTCTTCCAGCGGCGAGGTCTCGTAGCCGACCTTGGCCATGGGGCGCTTGGTGAACTCGTCCGTGTTGATGATGATCTCCGCGCCGCGCGGCACGTCCGCGATGTTCGCCTTCAGCGCCGCCGGATTCATCGCCACCAGCACGTTCGGGGCGTCGCCCGGCGTGAGGATGTCGTGGTCGGCGAAGTGGAGCTGGAAGGAGGAGACGCCCGGGAGGGTTCCGGCGGGGGCGCGGATCTCGGCGGGGAAGTTCGGCAGCGTCGACAGGTCGTTTCCGAACGACGCCGTCTCCGAGGTGAACCGGTCACCGGTGAGCTGCATACCGTCACCGGAGTCACCCGCGAACCGGATGATCACACGATCGAGACGGCGTACTTCCTTGCTGCCCGGGCTCGCCGGGGTGCGTTGTCCACCGACAACCGGACCCCCGGCCCCGTCGGCCTGCTCGGCTGGGCTGCTGACCTGGCTGGTCACTGAACTGGACCTCCTTCGAGGCGTGAGCACCCCCAGAACCCACCCTACGTCCGTAGGGATCAGGCTCCCCGGAGGCGACCACATTCTGGACCGTAGGACCGCCCCTTGAGACGGCCCGACCGGTATGCCGTATCTGACAGAGTGTCAGTCGATCAAGATTTCAGATAGGTGAGAACGGCCAGTACACGCCGGTGATCCCCGTCACTCGGCGAGAGGCCCAGCTTCATGAAGATGTTGCTGACGTGCTTTTCCACCGCTCCGTCGCTCACGACCAGTTGTTTCGCCACGGCGGAATTGGTGCGTCCCTCGGCCATCAGCCCGAGCACCTCGCGCTCGCGCGGGGTCAGACCCGCCAGGACGTCCTGCTTGCGGCTGCGGCCGAGCAGCTGGGCGACGACCTCGGGGTCCAGGGCGGTGCCGCCCCGGGCCACCCGGACCACCGCGTCCAGGAACTCCCGCACCTCGGCCACCCGGTCCTTGAGCAGGTACCCCACCCCGGTGCTGGAACCGGCCAGCAGTTCGGTGGCGTACTGCTCCTCCACGTACTGCGACAACACGAGCACGCCTATCCCGGGGTAGTCCCGGCGCAGCCGTACGGCCGCCCGTACGCCCTCGTCGGTGTGCGTCGGCGGCATCCGCACGTCCGCCACCACCACATCCGGCAGCGCGTCCTCGGCCGCCAGCTCCGCGATCGTCTTGAGCAGGGCCTCAGCGTCCCCGACGCCCGCCACGACGTCATGCCCCCGGTCGGTCAGCAGCCGGGTCAGGCCCTCACGAAGCAGCACTGAATCCTCGGCGATGACCACCCGCACCCTGTCTTCCACGACTCAGCAGCTCCCGCGTCCACTCGTTCCCGCACTACACGACTCAGCCAAGCATCCCAGCCTTAAGTCCTGGTGAAGGCAGAGCCGCGACAACACGTGGGCGTCCGGGCCCACTTTCCCCAACCGGAAGCCCACATCCCGCCCCCAACCCAGCCCCGCCGAGGCTTCAAACGCCCCCGCCCGCCTGGGGGCGCTGGAGGCGGCGGCACCCAATTCCAGCCCCACCGGCGTTTGAGGCGGCCCCCCACCCAGAGGCGGTGGGGGCGGCGGCCGCCAATCCCCGCCGCGCTGGCGTTTGAGGCGCCCCCACCCACCGGGGGCGTCGAAAGCGGCGGCCGGCAATTCCAGCCTCGCCGGCGTTTGAGGCGCGGGGTGCGGGGCGGAGCCCCGGTCTTTCACCGCGTTGGCCCGTGCCTCCGAGGCGTGGCCGCGCCAACTCCAGCCTCGCCGGCGTTTGAGGCGCGGGGTCTGGGGCGGCGCCCCAGGAAACGCACCCGCACCCGACACACACGAGCGGGACCCCCGCCCACCCCGGACGGGAGTCCCGCTCACCAGCACAAAGGGGGCCCGGGGCCCGGACCCGGAGGCCCGGGGGGCTACCCCCGGTCCCGCCACGGCAGCTCCGCCGTAACCGTGGTCCCAACCCCCGCGGGCGAGTCCACCACCAGCACCCCATCCACCGCATCCAACCGCCCCGTCAACCCCGCCAACCCGCTCCCCCCGCCGGAGGCCCAGGCCCCCGCCCCACCCCGCCCGTCATCCGCCACCTGGATCAGCAGCCGCTCCCCGGCCTTCCACACGTCCACCGAGGCCGACCGGGCCATCGAATGCTTGCTGATGTTCTGCAGCAGCTCGGAGACCGTGAAGTACGCGATCCCCTCGATCGCCGCCACCGGCCGGGCCGGGAGATCCACGGCCACCCGCACCGGCACCGCACACCGCGCCGCCACCGACGACAGCGCCGCGTCCAGCCCCCGGTCCGTCAGCACGGCCGGATGGATCCCCCGCGCGAGGTCCCGCAGCTCCTGCAGGGCGATCTTCACCTCGCCGTGCGCCTCGTCCACCATGCGCGCGGCGGCCCGCGGATCCTCGGTGAGCTTCTCCTTCGCCAGCCCGAGATCCATCGCGAGCGACACCAGCCGGGCCTGCGCCCCGTCGTGCAGGTCGCGCTCGATGCGCCGCAGGTCGGCGGCCGCGGTGTCCACCACCACCCCCCGGTCCGACTCCAGCTCGGTGACGCGGCTCGCCAGCCGCGAGCGCCCGAGCAGCCCGCCGACCATGACCCGGTCGACCGTGGTCAGGGCCCGGATCACCCACGGGGTGGCAAGGGTGACCGCCAGCCCGGCGAGGCAGGCGAGGGTGACCTCCAGGGGCGAATCGACGTAGGACGAGTAGTCGCCGTTCTGGAAGAGCATCAGCCCGGGCTGGTCGGTGTAGGTAGGGATGACCCAGAACCAGAGCGGGTACAGCAGCAGCGTCCAGCCCACCGCCCAGAACGTCAGTGCCAGGCAGAAACCGAACACCGCCCACGGAAAGTGGATCACGGAGTACAGCACGTGCCGCCAGGCGCTCCCGCTCTTGAGCAGCGCACCCATGGCGGCGAGGGGCCCGGCCTTCTTGGCCCGGATCGGCGCGGGGCCGGCGATGTCCGCCCCGAGCAGCACGCGCACCCGGGCCCGCTCCACCGTGCCGAACCCGCGGCACATGGCGAGCACACCGGCGAGGACCGGTACGCCGAGGAAGGTGACGAGCAGACCGGCGCCGAGGCTCACACCGGTGATGGCGAGCGAGAAGTACAGCGTGCTCAGCGGCAGCCCGATCAGCAGGTACCCGAACTCCCGCCAGGTCCGACCTTCGATGGGAGCCCGCAGCACCGTGCCGACACCACCGCCCGTGCCCTTGCCGTCGTCCATGATCCCGACCCGCCCTTTCCACTCCTCGGCTACACCCCCACCCTGCCGCCCCACCCCACCCCCGAACCATGCAGCGAGTAGGCCTCCCAACAGTGGGGTTAACCCCCCTCCCGTCAGCCCCGCCCCCACTCAAGCCGCCCCCACCCACCCAGGCGCGTCCGACACGGCGGCGCCCAATTCCAGCCGCACCCGCCCACCCGGGGGCGTTGGAAGCGGCGGCCGGCAAAGCCAGCCTCGCCGGCGTTCGAGGCGCCCTCACCCACCCGGGGGCGTTGGAAGCGGCGGCCGCCAATCCCCGCCTCGCCGGCGTTTGAGGCGCCCCCCACCCACCCAGGGGTGTCGAAAGCAGCGGCCGGCAAATCCAGCCTCGCCGGCGTTTGAGGCGCGGGGTGCGGGGCGGAGCCCCGGTCTTTCAGCCGCGGCGGGCCGCGGCTCCGAGGCGGCGGCCGCCAAATCCAGCCCCGCCGGCGTTTGAGGCGCGGGGTCTGGGGCGGCGCCCCAGGAAACGCACCCGCACCCGACACACACCAACGGGACCCCCGCCCACCCCGGACGGAAGTCCCGCTCACCAGCACAAGGGGGCCCGGGGGGCTACCCCCGGTCCCGCCACGGCAGCTCCGCCGTAACCGTGGTCCCGACCCCCGCGGGCGAGTCCACCACCAGCACCCCATCCACCGCATCCAACCGCTCCGCCAACCCCGCCAACCCGCTCCCCCCGCCGGAGGCCCAGGCCCCCGCCCCACCCCGCCCGTCATCCGCCACCCGTATCAGCAGCCGCTCCCCCGCCCGCCACACCTCCACGCTCGCGCCCCGCGCCCCCGGCCCCGCGTGCTTGCTCACGTTCTGCAGCAGCTCGGACACCACGAAGTACGCGATCCCCTCGATCGCCTCCGCCGGCCGCGCCCCCGGCAGGTCCACCGCCACCTTCACCGGCACCACGCACCGCGCCGCCACCGACGACAGCGCCGCGTCCAGCCCCCGGTCCGTCAGCACGGCCGGATGGATCCCCCGCGCGAGGTCCCGCAGCTCCTGGAGCGCCAGCTTCACCTCCCCGTGGGCCTCGTCGACCATCGCGGCCGCGCCCTCCGGGTCCTCCAGCAGCTTCTCCTTCGCCAGGCCCAGCCCCATCGCCAGCGCCACCAGCCGCGCCTGCGCCCCGTCGTGCAGGTCCCGTTCGATGCGCCGCAGGTCGGCCGCCGCGGTGTCGACGACCACGCCGCGGTCGGATTCCAGCTCCGCGATCCGCCGCTCCAGGTCGTCGGAGGGCGACAGCAGCCCCCGTACCATCGCCCGGTCCGCGTTCGCCAGCAGCCGCGCCACATACGGCAGCACCGGCCACAGCACGAACAGGCCGGTCAGGGCTACCGTGAAGGTGAGCACCCCCCACGGCAGCCGGATCAGCTGGTACAGCACGGTCCGCCAGCCCACTGGGTCCTTGATGCTCGTCCACAACCAGGGGAAGAATCCGCCGGACCGCTTCGGGCCGGGGATCGGGGTCGGCTCGTCCACCCGTACGCCGAGCAGCACGCGGGCGCGTGCCCGGTCCAGCCGTCCCATTTGCCGAGACAGATAGAGACCGCATGCGAGCAGGGGAATTCCGATCGCGGTCACGGAAAGACCGCCCGTGACGGAAACCATGACAACCGCGTAAACGAATCCGACGATCGCCAACGGCAGATTGGTCAGCAGATGGGCGATTTCCTTCCACGTCACGGCGCTGAAAGCGGCGCGCACGGGAGGAGGCCGATCGTTGTCGGGGATGGCATGGCTCGTGGTCATGGGCCACAGCCTGTCAAGACCGGCCCGCTGATGCCATGGGGTGTCCGGGGTGCTGTGAACGGGGGATAACCCCACCCCGTGTGAGGCAGGCCCTAGACTCCCGTCCGTACCAGATCGTCGACAGTGACCGAGGAGCGAGGAACGGACGTGCCCGAACCAACGGTATCGACCGTAACCGTGCTCGCGGCGGACTACTTCCGGAGTTATTCGGTCGTCGGTCTGCTGGCCGCCCTCGGTGTGCTCTTCGTGGCCGTGGCCTTCGGCGCCGGCCGCCTGCTGCGGCCCGTGGTCCCGACCCACGAGAAGCTGCTGACGTACGAATGCGGCGTGGACCCGGTCGGCGAGGGCTGGGCGCACACCCAGGTCCGCTACTACGTCTACGCGTTCCTCTACGTCATCTTCGCCGTCGACTCGATCTTCCTGTTCCCGTGGGCGACGGTGTTCGCCGCCGCCGGTTACGGCGCCACGACGCTGGTGGAGATGTTCGTCTTCCTGGGCTTCCTGGCCGTCGGCCTGCTCTATGCGTACAAGAAGGGCGTCCTCGAATGGACGTGACACCTCAGCCGGAGCTGCTCCCGGAGCCCAAGCGCCTGGGAGTCCTCTCCCGCCTCGCCCCGGAACCCATGAAGGTGGTCCTGAACTGGGGCCGCCGGTACAGCCTGTGGGTCTTCAACTTCGGTCTGGCCTGCTGTGCGATCGAGTTCATCGCCGCGTCCATGGCCCGGCACGACTTCATCCGCCTCGGCGTGATCCCCTTCGCACCCGGACCGCGCCAGGCCGACCTCATGATCGTCTCGGGCACCGTCACCGACAAGATGGCCCCGGCCGTGAAGCGGCTCTACGAGCAGATGCCGGAGCCCAAGTACGTCATCTCCTTCGGCGCCTGCTCCAACTGCGGCGGCCCGTACTGGGACTCGTACTCGGTCACCAAGGGCGTCGACCAGATCATCCCCGTCGACGTCTACGTCCCGGGCTGCCCGCCGCGCCCGGAAGCCCTCCTCCAGGGCATCCTCAAGCTCCAGGAGAAGATCGCCCGCGAGTCGCTGGCCGACCGCTACGCGTCCGGGCCGTCCGTCTCCCAGCTCACAAGTGGCCTGGTCACGGCCCCACCGGCCCCCGGGAGCGGTGCGTGAACCTCTACGACTCCCTCCCCGACGCGGCGCCGACGGTCTTCGGAGCCGAGGCCGTCGCCGAGTTCTCGTACGACGTCCTCACCGTGGACGTGCCCGTCGGCAGCTGGATCGCCGCCCTCGAAATCGCCCGCGACAAGCTGGGCTGCACCTACTTCGACTGGCTGAGCGCGGTCGACGAGCCCGGCACCGGCTTCCGCGTATGCGCGCACGTCGCCTCGCTCGAGAACCACCGCGTACGCCGCCTCCTGCTGCGCACGACCGTCCCGCACAGCGCCCCCTCCCTGCCGTCGGCGATCGCCGTCTACGCGGGAGCGGAATGGCACGAGCGCGAGACGTACGAGATGTTCGGGGTCGTCTTCACCGACCACCCGCACCTCGTCCACCTCCTCCTCCCGGAGAACTTCGAAGGGCACCCGCTGCGCAAGGACTTCGTCCTGGCCGCGCGCGTCGCCAAGGCCTGGCCGGGCGCCAAGGAACCGGGCGAGGCGCACGATCCGGACGCGCCGAAGCGCCGTCAGATGCTTCCGCCGGGCGTCCCGGACCCCAACGACTGGGGCCCGATGAAGGGCCAGCTCCCGCCGGCCCCCGCCCGCCCGGCCCGCACCCCGCGCGCCGCCGGCGCGGCGGGCGCCGCCGCGCGCACCCCGCGCGAGGGCGCCCCGGTCCGCCGCACCCGCTCGGTGGCCGAAGGCTCGGCCACCCAGCCCGAGGCACCCGAAGCCCGCCCGGCACGCCGCACCCGCTCGGCCGCCGAAGGCTCGGCCACCCAGGCGCCCGCCCCGCAGCCGGCGCAGACCCCGTCCCCCGAGGCCCGCCCGGCGCGCCGCACCCGCTCGGCCTCGGAAGGCTCAGCCAGCCAGGCCTCCCCGGCGACCCCGGACGCCGACGCCGGGACCGCCCGCACCCCCTCCACTCCGGAGGGCCCGTCGGGCGAGGCAGCTCCGGCGGCCCCGGCGCGCCGGACCCGCAGCGCGAGCGACGGTTCCGCGAGCCAGGCCCCGACCGCCCCGAAGCCCGAGGCTTCCGAGGCCCGCCCGCCGCGCCGTACCCGCTCGGCGACGGAGGGCTCCGCGAGCCAGACCCCCGAGGCGGCGCAGCCCGCACCCGCACCCCGCCGGGTCGCGCCCCGCAGCTCTGACGCCCCCTGGCACGACCCGAAGCCCGCCTTCGACGAGCCGCCAACCCCGGCGAAGCCGACCACGCCGCAGGCCACCTCACCGCAGGCCGCCACCCCGCAGCCCGAGCCGAAGGCAGCCGCAGCCGGGGCGAAGCCCGAGGCCCCCGAGACGCGGACCGAGCCGGAGGCAGCCGCAGCCGGTGCGAAGCCCGAGGTCACGGAGCCGCAGGCCGACACCCCGCAGCCCGAGCCCGAGGCCACCGAGCCGCGGACCGAGCCGGAGGCAGACGCAGCCGCAGCCGGTGCCCAGCCGGAGGTCACCGAGCCGCAGGCCGACACCCCGCAGCCCGAGCCGGAGGCAGCCGCAGACGCAGGCGCCCCCGACCCCCGCACCCCAAACACCCCCCGCACCCACCCCACCACCGACAACGGAGGCGACGCGTGAACGACGTCCTCGACGTCGCCCTGCGGCTGATCGTCGTCTTCGCCGTCTTCCTCGTGCTCCCGCTCGTCGTCGGGCAGACCGAGCACAAGGTGATGGCCCACATGCAGGGCCGCCTCGGCCCCATGTACGCCGGCGGCTTCCACGGCTGGGCCCAGCTCGTCGCCGACGGCGTGAAGTTCGCGCAGAAGGAAGACGTCGTCCCGGCCAACGCCGACCGCCGGATCTTCCAGCTCGCGCCCGCCGTCGCCCTGCTGCCGTACCTCCTCGTCCTCCTCGCCATCCCCATCGGCCCGGGCGAGGGCGCGGTCGGCCAGGTCATCGACGCGGGCCTGTTCTTCGTGCTCGCCGTCATGGGCGTCGGAGTCCTCGGCTCGCTCATGGCCGGCTGGGCCTCCGCCAACAAGTTCTCCCTGCTCGGCGGCCTGCGCACCGCCGCCCAGCTGCTCGCCTACGAGCTCCCCATGCTGCTCGCCGCCGCCTCCGTCGCGATGGCCGCCGGGACGGTCTCCCTCCCCGGCATCGTGGAGAGCTTCGCGTGGTGGTGGCTGCCCTGGCAGATCGTCGGCGCGGTCGTCTTCTTCACCGCCGGCCTCGCCGAACTGCAGCGGCCCCCCTTCGACATGCCCGTCGCCGACTCCGAGATCATCTTCGGCGCGTACACCGAGTACACCGGCCTCCGCTTCGCGCTGTTCCTCCTCGCCGAGTACGCCGGCATCGTCGTCCTCTGCGCCCTCACCACCGTCCTCTTCCTCGGCGGCTGGCACGGCCCCTTCGGCGCCGACGGCCTCGGCTGGGTCTGGACCCTGCTCAAGACCGGCATCCTCGCCTTCGTCGTGATCTGGCTCCGCGTGAGCTACCCGCGCCTGCGCGAGGACCAGCTCCAGAAGCTCGCCTGGACCGTACTCATCCCGCTCGCGCTCGCCCAGATCGCGCTCACCGGCATCGTGAAGGTGGCGATGAACTGATGCCCATCCCCGGATCCGGCCTCGCCAAGGGCCTGGCCGTCACCCTGCGCACGATGACGAAGCGCTCGCACACGGCCCAGTACCCCGAGGTCCAGCCCGAACTCCCGCCCCGTTCCCGCGGGGTCATCGGCCTGTTCGAGGAGAACTGCACGGTCTGCATGCTCTGCGCCCGTGAGTGCCCCGACTGGTGCATCTACATCGACTCCCACAAGGAGACGGTCCCCGCGTCCACCCCCGGTGGCCGCGAGCGCAGCCGCAACGTCCTCGACCGCTTCGCCATCGACTTCTCCCTCTGCATGTACTGCGGCATCTGCATCGAGGTGTGCCCCTTCGACGCCCTCTTCTGGTCGCCCGAGTTCGAGTACGCGGAGACCGACATCCACGAGCTGACCCACGAGCGCGACAAGCTCCGCGAGTGGATGTGGACCGTCCCGGCCCCGCCCGCGCTGGACCCGGCCGCCGAGGAGCCCAAGGAGATCGCCGCCGCCCGCAAGGCAGTGGAGAAGGCCGAAGCGGCAGCAGCGGCCGCGGCCGCCGCCGCGGCAGCCGAAGCAGCCGCCACCGCGACCGACGGCGGAGCCGAACCGCCGACCACCCCGACCCCGGAGGGAGACGCGTGACCCCCGCCGCCACCCTGGCCGCCGCCACCGGGCCCGGTTTCCTCTCCCCGACCGGCGTCGAGATCGCCTTCGTGCTCGTCGGACTCGCCACCCTCGGCGCGGCCCTCGTCACGGTCACCACCCGGCAGCTGGTGCACGCCGCCCTCTGGCTGGTCGTCGCACTCGGCGGCATCGCCGTCGAGTACCTGCTGCTCACCGCCGAGTTCATCGCCTGGGTCCAGGTCCTCATCTACCTCGGATCCGTGGTCGTCCTCCTCCTCTTCGGGCTGATGCTCACCAAGGCGCCCATCGGCCGCTCCCCGGACGCCGACTCCGGCAACCGCGTGGTCGCACTCGCCGTCGCCGTCGTCGCGGCCATCGCCCTGGTCTGGGTGGTCGTCGACGCCTTCCGCACGACCTGGATCGACCTCGACGGGCCCGTCCAGGGCTCCACGCAGGTCTCCGGCGAGATCCTCTTCCAGCACTGGGTGCTGCCCTTCGAGGCGCTCTCCGTCCTCCTCCTCGCGGCCCTGATCGGCGCCATCGTGCTGTCCCGCAGGAACAGTCCCGCCGAAGACGGCGTCGCCAGTGACAAGGGGCAGCGCTGATGCACCTCGCCTATCCCGCGGTCCTCGCGGCGCTCCTCTTCTGCACGGGCCTGTACGGGGTACTCGCCCGCCGCAACGCCATCCTCGTCCTGATGTCCGTCGAGCTGATGCTCAACGCCGTCAACCTCAACCTGGTGGCCTTCGACGTCTGGCTCCGCGACGCCCTGCACGCCGGCCAGGCCCTCACCCTCTTCACCATCGCCATCGCCGCCGCCGAGATCGGCATCGGCCTCGCGATCGTGCTGATGGTGTACCGCAACCGCGGCACCTCGGACGTCGACCGGCTGCGCGACACCGCCGAAGGCCACGAGCCCGCCCAGAACTCCACGAACACCCCGAACACCCCGAGCGAGGTCACCGCGTGAGCACCACGACCCTCGCCGTCCTCGTCCCGCTGCTCCCCTTCCTGGGCGCGGTCGCCGGACTGCTCTTCGGCCGCACCGCCCCCGGGTTCGTCCGGCCGCTCGCGATCCTGCCGACGCTCGGCGCCGCCGCACTGGCCGTGACCGTCGCCGTCCGCCAGGGCGGCGGCCCGGCGATCAGCACGGCGACCGAGCTGACCCCGACCGGCTCGGTGCCGATCGACCTCTCGCTCTACCTGGACGGCTTCGCCGTGCTGGTCGCCGTCCTGGTCGGGCTCGTCGCCACCTGCGTACAGCTCTACTCGACGGCGTACCTCCGTGAGGACCCGCGCTACCCGTCGTATGCCGCTCTCGTCTCACTGTTCACCTCCGCGATGCTGCTCGTCGTCTACTCCGGCGACCTGATGGTGCTGCTGGTCGGCTGGGAGGTCATGGGCATCTGCTCGTACTTCCTGGTGGGCCACTACTGGGAGACCGAGGCGGCCCGCTCCGCCTCCCTGAAGGCCTTCCTCGTCACCAAGCTCGGCGACGTCCCCTTCCTGATCGGCCTGTTCGCGCTCGCCGCCGACGCCGGCTCCTTCCAGATCACGAAGATCCTGGGCACCGTCGCCGCCGGCGGCCTCGACCACCCGACGCTGATCGCGCTGCTCCTGCTCGCCGGAGTCGCGGGCAAGTCCGCGCAGTTCCCGCTGCACACCTGGCTCCCCGACGCCATGGCGGGCCCCACCCCGGTCTCCGCGCTGATCCACGCCGCGACGATGGTCGCCGCCGGTGTCTACTTCATCGCCCGTCTCCTCCCCGTCTTCGCGGCCTCCCGCGCCGCGCTGGTGGTCATGGCCGTCATGGCGGCCGTCACGATGGTCGGATCCGCCCTCGCCGCCCTCGCCCAGGACGACATCAAGCGGGTGCTCGCCTACTCCACGATCGGCCAGCTCGGCTACATGACCGGTGCCCTGGCCGTCGGCGACCGTGGCGCCGCCGTCTTCCACCTCCTGTCCCACGGTGTCTTCAAGGCGCTCCTCTTCCTCGGTGCGGGCGTGATCATCCACGCCGCCGGTACGAACTCCCTGGCCGCCATGTCCCGGATGGACGGCCTGGCCAAGCGCATCCCCGACGCCTTCTGGACGATGACGATCGCGCTGCTCGCGCTCGCCGCGATCCCGCCCTTCGCCGGCTTCTTCTCCAAGGAAGCCGTCCTCGTCGCCGCCGAGCAGACCGCCACCGGCCACTCGGACTTCGCCCCCAGCGGCGCCGGCTGGCTCGTGCTCGTCGCCGGCGTGCTGACCGCCCTGCTCACCGCCGCCTACGCCACCCGGCTGTGGCTGATGGCCTTCCGCGGCCGGGGCGCAGCCGCCCCCGACCACGGCAAGGAGCCCGTCGCCATGACCGGCGTGCTGTGGCTGCTCGCGATCCCGTCGGTCGGCTTCGGCCTCGCCGCCGGCCCCATCGCCGACTGGTTCGACGGCGGAGAGCTCACCCCGACCCTGGCCACCTCGGTCCTCGGCACGGGCGCGGCGGTCATCGGCGTGATGCTCACCTACGCCCTCTGGCAGCGCGCCGCGGCCCGCACGGCCACGGCCCCCGCCACCGCCGGCGCGGTCCCCGGAGCCGTCACCGGCGCCGTCCCCGGCATCGGCGCGGGCGCCCCGCAGCCCGCCGCCGTGGCCGCCGCCGCATCCGCGGCCACCGCCGCCGCCGAGTCCGCGGCCGAGACCCCCGAGGTCGCCGAGGTCACCCACGACCACCCGGCCGTCCCGGCCGGTCCCGCCCCCGACCCCGGACGCGCGCTCCTCGGCCCGCTGCACCGCCACGCCGCCGACGGCTTCCACCTCGACGCCGTCTACGACAGGCTCTTCGTCCGCCCCGCCCGGGCGGCGGCAAGCCTCGTCCGCTTCCTCGACCGCGAGGTCGTGGACACGTACGTCCGCGGCGCGGGCGCCGGCCCCCGGCTGCTCGGCAGCCTCGTACGCCGCGCCCAGACCGGCAACGTGCAGAGCTACCTGAGCGCCCTGCTCGCCGGCGCCGTGGTCCTGGCGATCGCCACCGCCGTCCTCGCCAACGTCAACGCCGGATCGTGAGCCGTGAGTCAGCCGTGATTGATATCAGCCCGTCCGTGATGCAGTTCCTTCTGGCGTTCCTCGTGGCCGCACCGCTCCTCGGCGCCGTCGCCGCGCTCCTGCCGGCCCCGCCCGGCCTCAAGGGCCGCAACCCCGAACAGGCCGTGCTCCGCCACGGCGTGACCGTGACCGCAGTGATCCTCGCCGCGGCGATCGCCCTCGCCCTGGGCTTCGACCACGACGCCCCGTCCCGCTTCCAGGCGACGACGGACATCAGCTGGATCCCGGCGCTCGACGTCCGGATCCACCTCGGTGTCGACGGCATTTCGCTCCCCCTCCTCCTGATGACCGCGCTGCTCTTCTTCCTCTGCGCGCTCTACAGCTACTTCAAGCTCCCCGCAGGCCCCTCCCCGAAGGCCTTCGTCGCGCTGCTCCTCGTCCTCGAGTCCGGCACCCTCGCGACCTTCGCCGTCCTCGACCTGCTGCTCTTCTTCCTCGCCTTCGAGATGGTCCTCATCCCGATGTACTTCCTCATCGCCCGCTGGGGCGGTGCTCAGCGGCAGGCCGCCGCCTGGAAGTTCATCCTCTACACCCTCCTCGGCTCCGTGGTCATGCTGCTCGGTCTGCTGCTGATCGGACTGAAGAGCGGCACATTCGACATGGTGACACTGGCCACTGACAACGGCCGCGAACTCACCCACACCACCCAGCTGCTGGCCGTCCTCGCCATCGGCATCGGCCTCGCCGTGAAGACCCCGATGTGGCCGCTGCACAGCTGGCTCCCGGACGCGCACACCGCCGCCCCCACCGTCGGATCCGTCCTGCTGGCCGGCGTCCTGCTCAAGATGGGCACGTACGGGTTCGTCCGCATCCTGCTCCCCGTCACCCCCGACGGCATGGCCACCTTCGCCCCCTACCTGGGCGCCTTCGCCGCCGTCGGCATCGTCTACGGATCGCTCGCCTGCCTCGCGCTGGCCCGCAAGGGCAACAAGGGCGACCTCAAGCGCCTCATCGCGTACTCCTCCGTCGGCCACATGGGCTTCGTCCTCCTCGGCATCGCGTCCATGACCCCCACCGGAGTCAACGGCGCCCTCTTCGCGAACATCGCCCACGGCCTCATCACCGGCCTCCT
This sequence comes from Streptomyces sp. NPDC046308, assembly GCF_055588065.1. Classification (NCBI taxonomy): domain Bacteria; kingdom Bacillati; phylum Actinomycetota; class Actinomycetes; order Kitasatosporales; family Streptomycetaceae; genus Streptomyces; species Streptomyces sp. NPDC046308. The sequence goes on along the minus strand of NZ_JBVJFB010000002.1, from coordinate 1,206,469 downwards.
CTTCTTCCTGGTCGGCGCCCTGAAGGACCGCTACGGCACCGCCGACCTCGACACCCTCGCCGGGGCCACCGGCGCGGCCCTCTACGGCCGCGCCCCCCGCATGGGCGCCTTCCTCGCCTTCGCCGCCGTCGCCTCCCTCGGCCTGCCGGGCCTGGCCGGCTTCTGGGGCGAGATGCTGGCCCTCTTCGGCGCCTTCGACCCCGCCGAGGGCCTCTCCCGCCCCGCCTTCCTCACCTACATGGCCATCGGGGCGTTCGGCACCCTGCTCACCGCCGCCTACCTGCTGATCGTCGTACGACGCGTCTGCATGGGAGACCCCAAGGCCGGCCCCGAGCTCGCCGTCGCGGACATCCGGCACTACGAGTTCGCCGCCTGGACCCCCCTCGTCGCCCTCACCGTCCTCGCCGGCCTGTGGCCCGCGGTCCTCCTCGGCCTCACCGACCCGGCCGTCCAGAAGCTCCTCGCAGGAGGCAACTCATGACGGCCCTGACGGTCCTCGCCGCCGAGACCCCCAGCCTGGTCCAGTCCGTCGACTGGCTCGCCATCGCACCCGTGGTGATCACCGCCGCCGTCGGCCTGCTCGTCCTCGTCGCCGACCTCTTCGTGCCCGAGCGCAGCAAGCCGGTCCTCGGCTGGATCTCGGTCGCCGGCCTCGCCGCCGCGACCGCCACCCTGCTGCCGCTCCGCGCCGGCGACCGCACCACCTTCTGCCTCACCGGCGACCCCGGGGCCTGCAGCTACGTCGCCGACCACTTCACGCTCGTCATCCAGTTCCTGGTGCTGGTCGGAGCCCTGGTCACGGCGCTGCTGTCGGTCACCGCCGTCCGCGACACCCGGATGCCCGCCGGCGAGTACTGGTTCCTGCTGCTCTCCTCCGCGGCCGGCGCGGCCCTGCTGCCGGCCTCCCGCGACCTCGCCACCCTGATCGTCGCCCTGGAAGTCGCCTCGCTGCCCGCCTTCGCCCTCGTCGGCATGCGCCGCGGCGACAGGCTCTCCTCCGAGGCCGCCCTCAAGTTCTTCCTCTCCTCCGTCACCGCGACCGCCGTGTCGCTGATGGGCGTCAGCTTCGTCTACGCCGCCACCGGCTCCCTGCACCTCACCCAGGTCGCCGACCGCCTCGAAGACGTCCCCGGGCAGCTCGACACCCTCGCCATGGCCGGCGTCGCGCTCACCCTCGTCGGCTTCGCCTTCAAGACCGCGGCCGTCCCCTTCCACTTCTGGGTGCCCGACACCTACGTCGGCGCGCCCCTGCCCATCGCCGGCTACCTCTCGGTGATCGGCAAGGCCGTCGGCTTCACCGGCCTCGTCCTCGTGACCGTGATCGCCTTCCCGGCGTACTCCGACATCTGGGGCCCGGCCCTCGCCGTCCTCGCCGCGCTCACCATGACCGTGGGCAACGTCGGCGCGCTGCGGCAGTCCGCCGACCGCCCGAACAGCGCCGTCCGGCTGCTCGCCTGGTCCTCGGTCGGCCAGGCCGGCTACCTGCTGGTCCCGATCGCCGCGGCCGCGTACTCCGGCCGCGACCAGATCGGCTCCACCATCGCCTACGCCCTCATGTACGCCGCCGTGAACCTCGGCGCCTTCGCCGTGGCCGCCCTCGTCGCCCGTACGAAGCCGCTCCACCGGATCAGCGACTACCGGGGCCTGTACGCCGAGCGCCCGCTGGCCGCACTGTCGCTGGCCTTCTTCCTGCTCTGCCTGGCGGGCCTGCCACCGGGCATCATCGGGCTCTTCGCCAAGGTCACCGTCTTCCGGTCCGCGGTCGACGCGGGTCTGGGCTGGCTCGCCGTGGTCATGGCCGTCAACGTCGTCATCGCGCTCTACTACTACCTGCGGTGGACCGCGCTGCTCTTCCGCGGGCCGGAGGGCGCCGAGGCCGCCGAGGGCGCGCGGACCCGTACGAAGGCCCCCTGGCCGGTGGCGGCGGCCATCATCGTCACCGCGATCACCGCCGTCGTGCTCTCGGGCGCCCCGCAGCTGGTCCTGCGCGTCGCGACGGGCAGCCTCTTCGCGCAGTAGCCGTACGCCGCCGACCCGCCCCTCACCCGTACGGAGCAAGGCCCGCCGTGGCCCCGCCGGCCCCCGGGCAGGGGCGGCGGCGGGTGGCCGCCCCCGTACGCCCTGGGAACCAGACGCCCTCACCTCGCGTTCACCAGGAAGGGAGGGTCCACTGGACCGTAGACCCTCAGACCCATGACGGGGCTCCCCCTGCCGCACCACTTGGAGGGCGTACCGTGCACCGCCGGCACAACGGGCTCAAGACCGCCGTACTCCTCGGCGGGCTGTCCGCACTCATCATCCTCATCGGAAGCTTCTTCGGACGGACCGGCTTGATCGTCGCCGTCGTCATCGCCCTGGGGACGAACGCCTACGCGTACTGGAACAGCGACAAGCTGGCTCTACGCGCGATGCGCGCCCGCCCCGTCAGCGAATTCGAAGCGCCCCAGCTCTACCGCATGGTGCGCGAGCTCTCCACGTCCGCGCGCCAGCCCATGCCACGCCTCTACATCTCGCCCACCGAGGCCCCCAACGCCTTCGCCACCGGCCGCAACCCGCGCAACGCCGCGGTCTGCTGCACCGAGGGCATCCTGCGCATCCTCGATGAACGCGAGCTGCGCGGGGTCATCGGCCACGAGCTCAGCCACGTCTACAACCGCGACATCCTGATCTCGTCGGTCGCCGGCGCCCTCGCCTCGGTGATCATGTTCCTGGTGAACTTCGCCTGGCTGATCCCGGTCGGTCGGTCGAACGACGACGAGGGCCCCGGCCTCCTCGGCATGCTGCTGATCATGATCCTGGGCCCCCTGGCCGCCTCCGTGATCCAGCTGGCCATCAGCCGCTCGCGGGAGTACGAGGCCGACGCCTCGGGCGCCCAGCTCACAGGGGACCCGCTCGCCCTGGCCAGCGCCCTGCGCAAACTGGACGCGGGCACCAAGCAACTCCCGCTGCCGGCGGAGCCCCGGCTGGAGACGGCGAGCCACATGATGATCGCCAACCCGTTCCGCCCGGGTGAGGGCCTTTCTAAGATGTTCTCCACCCACCCTCCGATGGCCGAGCGCATCGCCCGGCTCGAACAGATGGCAGGCCGCCGCCAATGAAGACAATCCTGAACGTCATCTGGCTCATCCTGAGCGGCGTCTGGCTGTTCCTGGGGTACCTCCTCGCAGGCGTGCTGCTCTGCATCACCATCATCGGCATCCCCTTCGGCATCGCCGCCTTCCGCATCGCCGTCTACGCCCTCTGGCCCTTCGGCTACACCACCGTCGAGCGCCACGACTCCGGCGCCGGCTCCTGCATCGGCAACGTCCTGTGGCTGGTCCTGGCCGGCTGGTGGCTGGCCCTGAGCCACATCGCCACGGGCATCGCCCTCTGCGTCACGATCATCGGCATCCCCTTCGGCATCGCCAACTTCAAGATGGTCCCGCTCTCCCTGCTCCCCCTGGGCCGCGAAATCGTCCCGACGGACGCCCCGTTCGCCTCCCGCTGACCGGGTTATCCACAGGGCGGGCGGGCTGTCGGTGGGGTGCGTCACCATGAACGCATGAACGAAATCGAGCAGTTGCTGGAGCAAGTGACCGACCGTGCGCACCACTCCGCGCACGAGCACGGAAGGCCTCTGCCCGCGCCGTTGGGCAGCGGGGAGATCGCCCGGGCCGAGGGGATACTCGGCTTCACCCTGCCACCGCTGCTCACCGCGCTGTACACCCGTGTCGGCGACGGCGGATTCGGCCCCGAGTGCGGACTGCTGTCGCTGAGCCAGACCGTCAGGAGCTACGAGGCGCACCGCGCGTCCGGCTGGCGCTGGCCCGAGGGCGTGCTGCCGATAGCCGACTTCGGCTGCACCATGTACGCCTGCGTGGACTGCCGCTCCGAGACCGCCCAAGTGCTGCTGTTCGACCCCAGCCTGGGAGAGCCGGACCTCGCCTGGTCCGTCGACACCCCGAGCCTGGCCGGCTGGCTGCGCGGCTGGCTCGACGGCACCGCCTGGTTCTGCGAGGAGTCCGGCCTGGGGGAGGAGTGCGACCTGGAGCTGGAGCCCTGGACCGAGTTCAGATCGAGGATCTGAAGCGACTCCGCACCCCGTAGGTCAACGCGCCCAGCGCCAGCACCGCCGCTCCCGCGACCGCCGACGCGAGGGGCAGCGCACACGCCAACACCACACAGCCGGACAGCCCGACCGCTGCCACGGCCCGCCCCTTGACACCTGAATCGAGAGTCCAAGCGGAGGCGTTCGCGATCGCGTAGTAGACGAGCACCCCGAAAGAGGAAAAGCCGATCGCGCCCCGCAGATCGGTGGTGGCCGCGAGCACCGCCACCACCGCACCCACTGCCAGCTCCGCATGGTGCGGCACCTGATGCCGGGGATGTACGGCGGCCAGCGCGCGCGGGAGATGACCGTCCCGGGCCATCGCCAGCGCGGTCCGCGAAACCCCGAGCACGAGGGCCAGCAGCGAGCCCAGCGCGGCCAGAGCCGCACCCACCCGGACGACCGGCGCCAGTTCCGGCCGCCCGGCCGCCCGGACCGCGTCGGCGAGCGGGGCCGCCGACCGCGCCAGCCCGTCCGCACCGAGCACCGACAGCGCCGCCACCGCCACCGCGGCGTACACCAGCAGCGCGATCCCCAGCGCCAGCGGCACCGCCCGGGGGATCGTCCGTTCCGGGTCGCGCACCTCCTCGCCCAGGGTGGTGATCCGGGCATAGCCCGCGAAGGCGAAGAACAGCAGACCGGCCCCCTGCAACAGCCCGGCGGCGTCCCAGTCGGAGCCGCTCAGCCGCCCCGCCCCGGCCGCACCCGAGGTCAGGCAGACCACGACCACCCCGGCCAGCACGGCCAGTACCGCCGCCACGATCAGCCGGGCGATCCGGGCGGACTTCTGCACACCGCCGTAGCTCGCGGCGGTCAGCGCCACCACCGCCGCGACGGCCACGGCGTGCTGCCGCCCTGGCCAGACGTAAGCCCCCACGGTGAGGGCCATCGCCGCGCAGGACGCGGTCTTCCCGACCACGAACCCCCAGCCGGCCAGATGGCCCCAGAAGGGCCCGAGCCGCTCGCGCCCGTAGACGTACGTGCCGCCCGAAGCCGGGTAGCGGGCGGCGAGCCGCGCCGAGGAGTGCGCGTTGCAGTAGGCCACGAGGGCCGCCAGGGCGAGCGCGGCGAGCAGCGCACCGCCCGCTGCCCCCGCCGCGGGGGCGAGGGCCGCGAAAATGCCGGCGCCGACCATCGCGCCGAGCCCGACGACGACGGCGTCGAAGACGCCCAGGGTGCGCTTCAGCTGTTCCACGGGCGGAGGGTAACCCGGCTAGATGACGCCCTCCCGGCCGGGGAGCGGCGTCCGCCTCCGCTCCCAGCCCTCCAGGGCGGTCAGACAGGCGTGGTCGAGGTGGCGCAGCCCGCTCAGGTCGAGCCGCACCGGCTGCCCGTGCGGCAACGCGTCCAGTGCGTCGAGCAGTTTGGGCAGCCGCAGGAAGCTGGCGTTCCCCACGATCCGCACGCGGAGCGCCTCGTCCTCCCACACCTCCTCGATGTGCACGTGGGAGGTCTCCCAGGCCACCTTGGCGACGGCCAGCCCCAGCCCGACCAGCACCCCCTCGAAGAGGTTGGTGACCACGATCGCGGAGGCCGTGGCCAGCAGCACCACCGCCTCGCCCCGATGCGTACGCCACAGCGCTGCCACCGCTTTGGCCGGCAGCAGCTTCCACCCCGCGTGCAGCAGCACCCCGGCCAGCGCGGCGAGCGGCACGATCTCCAGCACCTGCGGGAACGCCACGGCGAAGAGCAGCAGCCAGCCGCCGTGCATCACCCTGGCGGCCCGCGTGCGCGCGCCGGCCTCCACATTGGCGGCGCTGCGCACGATCACGGCGGTCATCGGCAGCGCCCCGAGCAGCCCGCACACGCTGTTCCCGACGCCCTGGGCGATGAGCTCCCGGTCGTACTCCGTCCTCGGCCCGTCGTGCATGCGGTCCACGGCGGCGGCGCTGAACAGCGTCTCTGCGGAAGCGATCAGCGCCAGAGCGATCACGGTCCCGGCCGCCCCGAAGGAGGCCAGCGCATGGACATCGGACCAGGCGGGCGGGGACACGGCCGCGAGCACCCCCGTCACCCGCACCTTCTCCACGGGCAGCCGCAGCAGGGCGGCCGCGGCGGTGGCGACGGCCACCCCGACCAGCGCCCCGGGCAGGAGCCGCAGCCGGGCGGGCATCCGGCGCCAGGCGACCATGACGGCGATCGTCCCGACCCCGAGCAGTACGGCGGCCCAGTCGGCCTGCGCCCCGAGCTCGTGCACCCCGGCCAGCTTCGCCAGCGTGTGTCCCGGCGCCTCCACGCTGCCCAGGGCGTACAACTGCCCGGAGATCAGGACCAGCCCGATCCCCGCCAGCATCCCGTGGACGACCGCCACCGAGATCGCCCGGAACCACCGCCCGAGCCGCAGTACCCCCATGCCCAGCTGCGCCACCCCCGCAGCCAGCACCAGCACCCCGAGCGCGGGCAGCCCGTGGGTCTGCACCGCCTCGTAGACGAGCACGGTGAGCCCGGCCGCCGGCCCGCTGACCTGGAGCGAGCTCCCGCGGAACCACCCCGTGACCAGGCCGCCGATCACCCCGGTGACGATCCCCAGCTCGGCCGGCACCCCGGAGGCGACCGCCACCCCCACGCACAGCGGCAACGCGACCAGCGCGACGACGACGGAAGCGCCGAAGTCTTCGCGAAACGTGCCGGCCCCAGACATGCGAGAACCCCCTGCCGCGAGGTGATGAGATCCCCTCAGCCTGGTAGGCGCAGCCACCGCCGCCCAAGTGCCCACGGGAGGCCGCGGTGGCGCGTGCGCCGCACACGCCGCGCACACACCTCCGCACCCCCGCACGCGCCGCGGCCCGGCGGTCGGTGAGGACCGCCGGGCCGGCGTGGTGGCAGGTCTGGGACCTGGGTCAGCGGTAGTTCACGAACTGGATCGCGAAGTCCAGGTCCTTGCCCTTGAGCAGCGCCTGGACCTCCTGCAGGTCGTCACGGCTCTTGGAGCTGACGCGCAGCTCCTCGCCCTGGACCTGGGCCTTGACGCCCTTGGGACCCTCGTCCCGGATGATCTTCGCGACCTTCTTGGCGTTCTCCTGGGAGATGCCTTCCTCGATCGTGGCGAAGATCTTGTACTCCTTGCCGGACAGCTGGGGCTCGCCGGCGTCCAGCGCCTTGAGCGAGATCCCGCGCTTGACCAGCTTGGTCTCGAAGACGTCGAGGACGGCCTTCACGCGCTCCTCGGAGTTCGCCTCCATCAGGATCTTCTCGCCGGACCAGGCGATCGTGGCGCCGGTGCCCTTGAAGTCGTAGCGCTGCGAGAGCTCCTTGGCGGCCTGGTTGAGGGCGTTGTCGACCTCCTGCCGCTCGACCTTCGAGACGATGTCGAAACTGGAGTCGGCCATGTGCTGTGGCTCCTTGAAGTCGGTTTGATCACCCCGGAGGGCGCGGCCGGACATCCCCGGCCCGCTCGGCAAAGCCTAGCCACCGCACCCACCCGCATCGCTGATCAATCCGGTGGCGAAGCACCCCCGGTCATCAGGTATCGTTTACGTCGTTGCCAGGGAGCGCCGCCGCAAGGCGGAAAAAATGGCAGCAACTCTTGGCGGTGTGCCCGAGTGGCCAAAGGGAGCAGACTGTAAATCTGCCGGCTCAGCCTACCCAGGTTCGAACCCTGGCGCCGCCACGCGAAAGAAGCCCCTCTGATCTGCGGAAACGCAGACCAGAGGGGCTTCCTCGTTAACGCCGGGAGCGCGGGGCTACGGGCGGGCCGGCCTCAGCGCCGTGGCCGGGTTCAGGAGCAGCCTGCGACCGTGCCGGCGCAGTTCGCGGGCAGGTTCTTGATGATCTTGCTCTCCTTCAGGGTGACGACCGCGCCGGCCTGGTTGTTGATGCCGCCGCCGACGCCGGCGGCGCGGTTCTCCGCCACCGTCGAGTGCTCCAGGGTCAGCCGGGTGACGTCGCCGCCCGCCTCCTCCGCGTTGTTGATGCCGCCGCCGTCGTGCCCGGCCGAGTTCGACTCGACCTTCGTCTTCCGCAGCGTCGCGGTGCCCGCGTTGTTGATGGCGCCGCCGTCGTTGCCCGCCTTGTTGTTGGCGAGGGTGGACTGCTGGATCTCCAGGGTCCCGCCCTCGGCGTTGTTGACGGCCCCACCGTTGAGACCGGCCCAGTTCTCGATGAGCTTGGTGTGCTTGATCTTCGCGGAGCCGAGGTTGTTGATGGCGCCGCCGTTGCCGTCGCGGGCCTCGTTGTTCGTGAGGAGGCCGTGCTCGACGGTCAGCGTGCCCTCGTTCTGGATGCCGCCGCCGTCCTCGTCCGCGGTGTTGCCCGCGACGGTGCTCTTGAGGAGCGTGAGGGTGCCGGTCTCGCTGTTGCTGAGGCCGCCGCCGTCACCCGCGTCGTCCGTGGCGGACGTCGCCACGTTGGTCAGGATCTCGGTGTCGACGAGGGTGACGTCGCCGCCCTCGTTGGAGATGCCTCCGCCGACCCCGCCGGCCTGGTTGCCGGCGACCTTGCTGTCCTCCAGGCGCAGGGTGCCCGCGTTGGCGATGCCGGCGCCGTTCCCGTCGGTGCGGCCGCCGGTCACGGTGATGCCCTTGAGGGTGAGGGTGCCGCCCTCCTCCACCGAGAGCAGGCGGAAGAGCGGGCTGCCGCCGCTGACGGAGCGGATCAGGGTCGAGTTGTGGCCGACGATCGCGACGTTCCCGGTGATGGCCGGCAGGGCGTTGCCCGAGCTGGTGCCGTAGTCGATGTCGAAGCGGTAGGCACAATCCTTGGCGAGGTTGATCGTGCCGCCGTTCGTATTCGCCTGCTCCACGGCGGTGATCAGCGCGGCCACATCGCCACAGGCGATGGTCGCCTTGGTCGGCGCCTGCGCCATGGCCGGCGAAGCCGCCATGCACATGCCCACGCTCGCCACCACGGCACATCCAGCGAGTACGAGACGATTCTTCATCGATGCCCTTCCTCTCGGTTACAAGCCGGGCAGCCCTCCTGCTCCTCTCCCTGCACGTGGAGAGGAGGAGAAACTTGATCCTGGAGCCCGGCAAGACGTACGAGTGGTATCGCTCGCGCCGGGTGATCTCCCGCACCGTGGTTCGGACGCTCTGAGATTGCATTCGAATGGCGGTCGCTCGTTCGCCCCGGCGCTGCGCACCGAGGCCGCGCCCGCGTCGGTTCCGGAGGCGGGTGCAGGCATCGACGCCGGCCCGCCCGCATCGTCACGGTCTCCTGTTCGTTCACCGGGGGTGAAATGGACATCTGACACACGGGGGAAGGTGGGCGGCGGGGTGCTCGTCGCCCTGCTCGGCGCGGGGATCCCGGCTCTGATGGGAGCGGCCCTGCACACGGACGTGGGGGAGCCGTACCAGGAGACCCGGCTGTACTTCGGCTCCGAACGCCCCGACGGCCGCGGGCCCATCGGGGAGCGGGAGTTCATGCGGTTCCTGGACCAGGAGATCACCCCCGCCTTCCCCGAGGGGCTGACCCTCCACGACGGGTACGGCCAATGGCGCGGCAAGGACGGCAAGGTCGTCCGCGAGACCTCGTACGAAGTGGTCCTGCTGTACCCCGAGAAGGAGGCCGACGAGCGCAGTACGCGCATCGAGCGGATCCGGCAGGCCTACGAGGACCGATACCAGCAGGATTCGGTCGGGCGGTCCGACGACAAGGTCAACGCCGGCTTCTGAGGCGCCGCCTGACCCCCCGTCCGGGTGGCCGTACGCGAGCCGTCAGTTGCCCGCCACGGCCTTGACGGCCACCTGGACCGGGGTCGAACCGGAGACCAGTTCCAGCGTCAGGCCGGCCGTCGCCGGGGTCTCGATCAGCTCGGCCAGCACCGCCGCCACGTCGTCGCGCGGGACGGACCCACGGCCCGTGTGCGCCTCCAGCCGGACCAGCCCCGTCCCGGCGTCGTCGATCAGCGAGCCGGGGCGCAGGATCGTCCACTCCAGGCCCAGCCGGGTCCGCACGTGGTCGTCCGCCTCGCCCTTGGCCCGCAGATAGGCGTCGAAGACCTCGTCACCCTCGTGGTGCGCGTCCGCGCCCATCGACGACACCATCAGGAAGCGGCGCACGCGGGCCCGTTCGGCCGCATCGGAGAACAGCACCGCCGCGCCCCGGTCCACGGTGTCCTTGCGCAGGATGCCGCTGCCGGGCCCCGCGCCGGCGGCGAACACGGCCACGTCCGCGCCGTGCAGGATCCCCGCCACGTGCTCCACCGAGGCCGACTCCAGGTCGCAGAGCACCGGCTCCGCGCCCGCCTCCCTGAGGTCGTCGCCCTGTGCCGGATCGCGGATGATGCCCGCGACCTCGTACCCGCGCGCGGCGAGCAGGCGCTCCAGCCGCAGCGCGATCTGACCGTGTCCACCCGCGATGACGATGCGCATGACCCGACCGTACGACGAGCCGGACGCCCACGCCCGCGAACGCACGGCGAACTTCAGGGACCGGGCTCCGTACGGCCCTGCCGGGGCAGGTCGAGGGCCACGGCGACCGCGGAGTCGCAGTACTCCCGGACGGCACTCGTACGGGCTACCACCCGCCCGCGGTGGATCACGATCCGGCTGTAGGCGAGGGACAGCACGCCCGCGATCCGGTCCCCTCGCACGGCGAGCAGCTCCGCCGGGAAGCCGGCCTCCACCCGCACCTCCGGCAGGCCCATGGCCTCGCGGGCACAGGCGCTCACCGAGTCGTAGGCCTCGCCCGCCCGCAACCCGCCCTGGGAGGCCAGCAGGTACGCGGCCTCCAGCGGGTCGCCGCGGCCGACGGGGTTCCCGGCGTCCCTGAGCGCCCCGCTGCCGGCCGCGACGCGCACGCCGGCGGTCCGCAGCAGCCGCACGGGCGCGGTGCGCAGGCCGCGGCGTTCCAGGGCCGCGCAGTCGCCCTGGGGCAGGCAGGTCACCCGTACGCCGGCCGCCGCCAGTTGGTCGGCGGCGCGGGCCGCCGCGTCCAGCGGGAGCCGGGACAGCCCCCCGCACGGCCCGATGGTCACCCCGGGGCGCAGCCCGCCCGCCATCGCGGCGAGCCGGGAGAGGCGGCCGGGATCGTCACCGTCCGTGTGCAGGTCCACGGGGCAGCCGTGCTCGGCGGCGAGCTCCAGGACGGCTTCGAGGAAGCCCGTCGGGTCCGGGTCCAGGTCCGGGCAGCCGCCGATCACGGAGGCGCCCATCTTGACCGCGTCCCGCAGCATGGCGAGCCCGTCCGCGCCGGCCATGCCGGTCAGCAGCCGCGGTACGGCCACGGTGGTGAGGTCGGTGAGCCCGCGCAGGGAGCGGCGGGCCTGGAGCACGGCCTCCATGGGGCCGAGGCCGTGCACGTCGCCGATCCGCACGTGGGAGCGCACGGCGGTGGCGCCGTGGCCGAGTTGGAGCAGGGCCGCCTCGGTGGCCCGCCGCTGGACCTCGTCGGGGGTGTACGAGACCGGGCCCTCGCCGTCGGCGGTCAGTGCGGTGTCCCCGTGGGCGTGGGGCTCGGCGGGGGCGGGGAGCAGCAGGTAGCCGCTCAGGTCGACCCGGGAGAGCGCGGGGGAGGGGAGGCTGCCCGCGGTGCCGACGGCCTGGATCCGGCCGCCGCTGAGGCGGACGTCGACGGTCCGGCCGTCGGTGAGGCGGGCTCCGGCGAGCAGCAGGGTGGTGGCCTCGGCTGCGGCCGCGTTGCCGTTGCCATGACGGGGGGCCTGGAACGGCTGCTGCGGCTGGCTGTCGGACATCGCGCTCCTGCGGTGGCTCGGGCGGTTCCTGGGCCCCGGCCGCGGCCCACGGCCCAAGATCACGCAGCGTGCTCAGAGCCTAGGGCGCGGCGCACCCCGCTTCAGGGAAGAGCGCAATAGTCGTACCGGTGTGGTGCCCCCCCCCGGTTTGTGCGTCCCGATCGGTTGTCCCGATCGGTCAGGGGTGTCGTCCTTGCGAGTGCCCTCGTCAGCCGGACCGGGTGCCCCTCGTCGGCCGGACCCTGTGCGTGCGGTGCCCGTGCGGTGTGCGTGGAGGGCCCGTGCGGTGTGCGCGTGGTGACCGTGACGTGCCCGTGTGAGTGTGAGCCGGCACACATTCCGGTCGAAAAGTGGGGTGGGAGTGGTCGGTGGGTTGATCGGGAAGGGTCGCGCGACCCCCACGGAGCCCGGTCCCCGCAAAGGATTTGGGCGATCGGCAGGCAACCGTGTAATGTCTTCATCGCTCGCCCCAATAGCTCAGTCGGTAGAGCGTCTCCATGGTAAGGAGAAGGTCTGCGGTTCGATTCCGCATTGGGGCTCTGGTGAGAGAGGCCCCCCACCCTCGGGTGGGGAGCTGATCACATCAAAGCGGCGTAGCTCAGTCGGTAGAGCAAGCGGCTCATAATCGCTGTGTCACCGGTTCAAGTCCGGTCGCCGCTACACACAGTAGCCGATTGCGGGGTCGGTCTCCCGGTCGGCTACTCTTGTATGCGTTCATCCGTCCCAATTTCCGTCAAGGAGCACTCACGTGGCTGCCACCGACGTCCGCCCGAAGATCACGCTGGCCTGCGTGGAGTGCAAGGAGCGGAACTACATCACCAAGAAGAACCGGCGTAACAACCCGGACCGTCTTGAGATGAAGAAGCACTGCCCGCGCTGCAACTCGCACACCGCGCACCGCGAGACCCGCTGACCCCAGCGAAGTCTCGAATAACAGGCACCGTCATGAGGTCGTCCCCTTCATTGGGGGCGGCCTTGTGTCGTTTCCGTGCCCGCCTTTGTCTTTCTTCTTGTTCTCGTGTCTTTCGTGTCCCTTCAACAGGAGGTAGTGAGCATGGCTCTCGACCAGTCCTTCGTGGGGCGGAGCTACCCGCCCACCGATCCGTACGAGGTCGGCCGGGAGAAGATCCGCGAATTCGCGGTCGCTGTGGGTGACGCCAATCCCGTCTACACCGACGCCGAAGCCGCCAAGTCGTACGGCTACTCCGATGTGATCGCGCCGCCGACTTTTGTGTTCGCCATCACCTTCAAGGCGGCGAGCCAGGTCATCGAGGACCCGCAGCTGGGGCTGGACTACAGCCGAGTCGTGCACGGCGACCAGAAGTTCGCGTACTCCCGCCCGGTGCGCGCGGGGGACCGGCTCTCCGTGACCTCCACCATCGAGGCCGTGAGGTCCATGGCGGGCAACGACATCATCGACATCCGCGGTGAGGTTCACGACGAGACCGGCGAGCACGTGGTGACGGCGTGGACGAAGCTCGTCTCCCGCGGCCCCGAGGAGGCCTGACATGGCATCGCAGATCCAGTACGCCGACGTCGAGGTCGGCACCGAGCTGCCGGCGGCGTCCTTCCCCGTGACGCGCGCCACGCTCGTCCAGTACGCCGGTGCCTCGGGCGACTTCAACCCGATCCACTGGAACGAGAAGTTCGCCAAGGAGGTCGGACTGCCGGACGTGATCGCGCACGGCATGTTCACCATGGCCGAGGCGATCCGCGTGGTCACCGACTGGGTCGGCGACCCGGGTGCGGTGGTCGAGTACGGCGTGCGCTTCACGAAGCCCGTCGTGGTCCCGAACGACGAGCAGGGCGGCCTGATCGAGGTGACCGGCAAGGTGGCCGCGAAGCTGGACGACAACCGCGTCCGCGTGGACCTGACGGCCATGAGCGCCGGGCAGAAGGTCCTGGGCATGTCCCGCGCGGTGGTCGAACTGGCCTGAGGTGGTTGCCTGAGGCCGTGTGGGTGGGCGGGGTGGAGGCGGGGTGGGCTGGGTCGGTGGGGTCGGTGGGGTCGGTGGGGTCGGTGGGGTTTCCCGTCGGTCCCATCGTCCTTCCGTGGCGGGTCGGTCCCTCAAGGGCGCTCCTTCGTCGCGTCGCTTCGCGATGGCCTGCGGCCACCCTTGACCGACCGACCCGCCACGGAAACACAACGACAGCCGGGAAACCCCCAGAGGAACGGGCCGGGCGTCCGGAGCAGGGGCGGGCGTGTCGGCACCTTCCGGGTGAGGGTTCCGTTGCGCAATCGATCGCTACGCGCTCCCGTCGGTTCAGCGTCTGCCGGCCGTCTTGGGCTGGGGATGGGCCGCCAGTGGTTGGTGGGTGCGTGGCTCGGTTCAGCGTCTGCCGGGCGTCTTGGGCGCGCTGGTCTTCTCGGTGGCTCCTGGGGCTTGGGGCTCGCCGCGGTCCTCTTGACTTAGTTAGTGATTGAGCACTAACTTCGAGGCATGGCAAGGATGAGTGCAGATGAGCGGCGGGAGAGCGTTGTTCGTGCGGCGATGCACGAGTTCGCGCGCGGGGGTTACTACGGGACCTCCACCGAGGCGATCGCCAAGCGGGTGGGTGTCTCGCAGCCGTACCTCTTCCGGCTCTTCCCGAACAAGCCCGCCATCTTCCTCGCCGCGGCCGAGCGCTGCATGAGGGACACGCGGGCGGTCTTCGCCGAGGCTGCCGAAGGGTTGCACGGCGAGGAGGCCACCCATGCCATGGCGAACGCCTACACCCGGCTGATCGCCGAGGATCCGGACAAGCTCCAGATGCAGCTCCAGATGTACGTCACCGTCGCCGCCGCCGAGGCGGCCGGGGATCACGAGCTCGGTGAGCTCGTGCGCAAGGGGTGGATGGAGCTGTGGGACACGGTCCACGTGCCCTTCGGCGGGGACGTGGGGGAGACCACGACCTTCATGGCGTACGGGATGTTGATCAACACCCTCGCCGCCATGGGGTTCCCGCCCGAGCACCGGGTCTGGGAGGGTCTCTATCCGTCGGCCCGCGCCAAGGGGCGCCTGGAGAAGTGACGGCGCGCGAGATTCGCTCGCGCGCGTTTTTTCGGGCACGAAAGTTAGTCAGCAATAACTAACAACTCGCAGGGGGAAGCGTGAACACGCAGGACACGGACACCAAGCTCCGGGGGCCCGCCATCTGGGCCCTCATCCTCACCGGCACGGCCAGCTTCATGGCCGCGCTCGACAACCTGGTCGTCACCACCGCCCTCCCCGCCATCCGCGCGGACCTCGGCGGCCGGCTGGAGGACCTGGAGTGGACGGTGAACGCGTACACGCTCACCTTCGCCGTCCTCCTGATGTTCGGCGCCGCGCTGGGGGACCGGTTCGGCCGCCGCCGGCTGTTCATCGCCGGCCTCGCGGTGTTCACCGGGGCCTCCGCCGCGGCCGCGCTCTCGCCCGGCATCGACGCGCTCATCGCCGCCCGCGCCGTCCAGGGCGTCGGCGCCGCGGTCATGATGCCGCTCACCCTCACGCTGCTCACCGCCGCCGTACCGGCCGCCCGGCGCGGCATGGCCCTCGGGATCTACGGAGCCGTCACCGGCCTCGCCGTCGCCAGCGGTCCCCTGATCGGCGGCAGCCTCACCGAGCACATCTCCTGGCAGTGGATCTTCTGGCTGAACGTCCCGATCGGGCTGGCGCTGATACCGCTCGCCCGCCTGCGGCTCGCCGAGTCCACCGCCCCCGGCGCCCGGCTCGACATCCCCGGCACCCTGCTCATCAGCGGTGGCCTCTTCGGCATCGTCTACGCCCTGGTCAACGCCAACTCCGAAGGCTGGACCAGCGCCCCCGTCCTCACCGGCCTGATCGTCGGCGCCGCGCTCGTCGGCGGTTTCATCCACCACGGCTTCAACAACGCCAACCCCATGCTCCCCATGCGGCTCTTCCAGAACCGCGGCTTCCTCGGGATCAACATCGCCAGCCTGCTGATGTTCCTCGGCATGTTCGGCTCGATCTTCCTGCTCAGCCAGTTCCTCCAGGGCGTCGCCGGCTACTCGCCCACCGAGGCCGGCCTGCGCATGCTCCCCTGGACCGGCATGCCGATGATCGTCGCCCCGCTGGCCGGCGTCCTCTCCGACCGCATCGGCGGCCGCCCCGTCGTCGCCGCCGGGCTCGCCTTCCAGGCCCTCGGCCTCGGCTGGTTCGCGGCGGTCCTGAGCACGGACGTCTCGTACGCCGCCCAGCTGCCGCCGCTGATCCTCAGCGGGATCGGCATGGCCCTCTACTTCGCCCCCGCCGCCAACGTCCTGATGTCCACCGTGGCCCCCGCCGACCAGGGCAGGGCCTCCGGCACCAACAACGCCCTGCGCGAGGTCGGCGGAGCCCTCGGCGTCGCCGTCCTGGCCTCGGTCTTCTCCGCCCAGGGCGGCTACGAGTCCCCGCAGGCCTTCACCGACGGCACCGTCCCCGCCCTGTGGATCGGCGCCGGCGCCGTCGCCCTGGCCGCCGCCTTCGCCCTGCTCCTGCCGCGCCGGCCGAAGCCCTCCGCGGTCCCCGCCGCCGCCGACGCGGTCGCACCCCTCGAAAAGGTGCCCGCGGCCGGCTGACCGCGCCCGACCCCGCTCGCCGGGCGGGGCCCGCGCGGGAGGAGGCCGGGAGAACCGCAGCGCCGCCCGCACACGAAGATCCGTACGACTCATCGTGGAGGACTGCCCGCCATGCCCGACATTCCCTGGTCCACGCCCGTCCAGGCGGCCCCCGACGCCGAGGTCTACGTCATGGCCTCCCGCTTCGAGACCGCCGGCCTCGTCGGTGCCGTCAGGTTCTTCCTCAAGGCCCCCGGCATCGTCCTGCAGATCCGCAAGGCTTCCGGCGCCCACGGGGTCGCCCTGCGGGCCCGGGTCCTGCGGCGCACCTTCCTGACCCTCTCCGCCTGGGAGGACCGGGACGCGCTCTACCGGTTCGCGGGCAGTGAGCCGCACCGGTCCAGCTCCCGCGCGGCCGCCGCGTTCATGAAGGAATCGGCCTTCACCTTCTGGACGGTGCGCGCCGACGAGCTGCCCATCGGCTGGGAGGAGGCCGAGCGCCGGCTGGCCGAACAGAAGGCCGCCTCGTGAGTCACGGTCCGTGGCCCCGCAGGGATGCGAGGGGCACGGACCGTACTCTTGTCCACGTGCAGGAACTCCACGACGCCCCCCTCGCCCCGCTGACCACCTTCCGTCTCGGTGGTCCCGCTGCCCGTCTGGTCACCGCGACCACCGACGCCGAGGTTGTCGCCGCCGTGCGCGCCGCGGACGAGAGCGGCACCCCGCTCCTGATCATCGGTGGCGGCAGCAACCTGGTCATCGGTGACAAGGGCTTCGACGGCACCGCCCTGCGCATCGCGACCACCGGCTTCGTCCTGGACGGCACCACCCTGGAGCTCGCGGCCGGCGAGAACTGGAGCGACGCCGTCGCCCGCACCGTCGAGGCCGGCCTCGCCGGCATCGAGTGCCTCGCCGGGATCCCCGGCTCGGCCGGTGCCACGCCCATCCAGAACGTCGGGGCGTACGGCCAGGAGGTCTGCGACACGATCACCGAGGTCGTCGCCTACGACCGCACCACCGGCGAGACGGTCACGCTGACCGCCGCCGAGTGCGCCTTCCGGTACCGCAACAGCACCTTCAAGGACCAGCCCGAGCGCTACGTCGTCCTGCGCGTGCGCTTCGCACTGGAGGACGCGGGCGGTCTGTCCGCGCCGATCAAGTACCCCGAGACCGCCCGCGCCCTCGGAGTCGAGGCGGGCGAGCGGGTCCCGGCCGCCACCGCGCGCGAGACCGTGCTGCGGCTGCGTGCCGGGAAGGGCATGGTCCTCGACCCCGCCGACCACGACACCTGGTCGGCCGGCTCCTTCTTCCACAACCCGATCCTGACCGACGAGGCGTACGCCGCCTTCCTCGCCCGCGTCCAGGACCGCCTCGGCCCCGACACGGCCCCGCCCGCCTACCCCGCCGGCGACGGCCGTACGAAGACCAGCGCCGCCTGGCTGATCGACAAGGCCGGCTTCACCAAGGGCTACGGCACCGGCCCCGCGCGCATCTCCACCAAGCACACCCTCGCCCTGACCAACCGCGGCCAGGCCACCACCGAGGACCTCCTCGCCCTGGCCCGCGAGGTCGTCGCGGGCGTCCACGCGGCCTTCGGCGTCACCCTGGTCAACGAGCCGGTGACGGTCGGCGTCAGCATCTGAGGAGTCCCGGCCGCCCATGCTCTGTCCCCTGCACGGGGCCGGTACGGACCCCACCCGTCTCGTGGGGCGCACGCTCAGCAGAGTCGTCGCGTCCTGGCACATCAGCGACGGCGAACGCTCCGAGGCGCCCCTCGACGTCTGGCTGATCGACAGCGTCGGCGACACGATCCGGATCACCACCGGGTCCGACCAGTGCCTCATCGTCGAGTCCGCCCAGCCGCACGAGCCGTACGACATGGGGGAGTGGGGCCGTATCGAGGTCGGTGAGGACCTCGGCGACCACCCCTTCCTGCGTCACCTCGGCGAGACCGTCGCGTCGGTCGCCGAGTTCGCGCTGCCCGAGCAGGGCCGCACCCACCTGGAGATCGGCTTCCAGGACGGGCACCGGGTGCGGGCCGACTGCTACGAGGGGGACCTGCGGCTCACCCGGTGAGCCAGTGGTCGATCCCGGCCAGCAGCTTCTCCTGTACGTCGGCGGGCGCGGCCGAGCCGCGGACCGACTGGCGGGCCAGCTCGGCGAGCTCCGGGTCCGTGAAGCCGTGGTGGCGGCGGGCGATCTCGTACTGGGCCGCGAGCCGGGACCCGAACAGCAGCGGGTCGTCCGCGCCCAGCGCCATCGGCACCCCGGCCTCGAAGAGGGTGCGCAGCGGGACGTCCTCGGGCCGTTCGTACACCCCGAGGGCGACGTTGGAGGCCGGGCAGACCTCGCAGGTGATCTGGCGGTCGGCGAGCCGCTTCAGCAGCCGGGGATCCTCCGCCGCCCGTACGCCGTGCCCGATGCGGGCGGCGTGCAGATCGTCGAGGCAGTCGCGGACCGAGGACGGGCCGGTGAGCTCACCGCCGTGCGGGGCGGCGAGGAGGCCACCCTCGCGGGCGATGGCGAAGGCCCGGTCGAAGTCACGGGCCATGCCGCGGCGCTCGTCGTTGGAGAGCCCGAAGCCGACGACGCCGCGGTCGGCGTAGCGGACGGCGAGGCGGGCCAGGGTGCGGGCGTCCAGGGGGTGCTTCATGCGGTTCGCGGCGATGAGGACCCGCATGCCGAGGCCGGTATCGCGGGAGGCCGCGTCGACGGCGTCGAGGATGATCTCGACAGCCGGGATCATGCCGCCGAGCAGGGGGGCGTAAGAGGTGGGATCCACCTGGATCTCCAGCCAGCCGCTGCCGTCCCGTACGTCCTCCTCCGCGGCCTCGCGCACGAGGCGGCGGATGTCGTCGGGCTCGCGGAGGCAGGAGCGGGCGGCGTCGTAGAGCCGCTGGAAGCGGAACCAGCCGCGCTCGTCGGTGGCGCGGAGCTTCGGGGGCTCGCCGGCGGTGAGGGCGTCCGGGAGACGCACGCCGTACTTGTCGGCGAGCTCCAGGAGGGTCGATGGTCGCATCGACCCGGTGAAGTGCAGGTGGAGGTGGGCTTTCGGCAGAAGCGTGAGATCGCGTGCGTGCTCCATTTGTTGATCCTGCCGTACCGCTGCGCTTGGCGGGAGGGGGTTTTACCTTTTGGGGGCTTGCCCGAACGCGAGAGCGGGGCGGGGGTGGGGTGCCGGGCGCTGCCCGGACCCGCGCCTCAAACGCCGGCGGGGCTCAAAGATCGGGGCTCCGCCCCGGACCCCGCGCCTCAAACGCCGGCGGGGCTGGATGGTGCGGCGGGGCTGGATGGTGCGGCGGGGCTGGAATGGTGGTGGATATGGCTGAGCGGCGCCGCCCCTGTTCGGGGTGGCGCCGCTCGGGACTTCGCCTAGGCCTTGGCCTCGGCCAGGAGCTTCTGGATGCGGGAGACGCCCTCGACCAGGTCCTCGTCGCCCAGGGCGTAGGACAGGCGCAGGTAGCCCGGGGTGCCGAAGGCCTCGCCGGGGACGACCGCGACCTCCACCTCGTCCAGGATCAGGGCGGCGAGCTCGACGGAGCTCTGCGGGCGCTTGCCGCGGATCTCCTTGCCGATGAGCTCCTTGACCGACGGGTACGCGTAGAACGCGCCCTCGGGGGTCGGGCAGAACACGCCGTCGATCTCGTTGAGCATCTTCACCATCGTCTGGCGGCGGCGGTCGAAGGCCTTGCGCATCTCCGCGACCGCGTCGAGGTTGCCGGAGACGGCGGCCAGCGCGGCGACCTGGGCCACGTTGGAGACGTTGGAGGTGGCGTGCGACTGCAGGTTGGTCGCCGCCTTGATGACGTCCTGCGGGGCGATGACCCAGCCCACGCGCCAGCCGGTCATCGCGTACGTCTTGGCGACGCCGTTCACGATGATGCACTTGTCGCGCAGGGCCGGGACCAGGACTGGCAGCGAGGTGAACTTCGCCTCGCCGTAGACGAGGTGCTCGTAGATCTCGTCCGTGAGCACCCACAGGCCGTGCTCGGCGGCCCACTCGCCGATCGCGCGGGCGTCGGCCTCGCTGTAGACCGAGCCGGTCGGGTTGGACGGGGAGACGAAGAGGACGACCTTGGTGCGCTCGGTGCGGGCGGCTTCGAGCTGCTCGACGGAGACGCGGTAGCCGGTGGTCTCGTCGGCGACGACCTCGACCGGGACACCGCCGGCGAGACGGATGGACTCCGGGTAGGTGGTCCAGTACGGAGCCGGGACGATGACCTCGTCGCCCGGGTCCAGGATGGCGGCGAAGGCCTCGTAGATCGCCTGCTTGCCGCCGTTGGTCACCAGGACCTGCGACGCGTCGACCTCGTAGCCGGAGTCGCGCAGCGTCTTCGCGGCGATCGCGGCCTTCAGCTCGGGCAGGCCCCCGGCCGGCGTGTAGCGGTGGTACTTCGGGTTGCGGCAGGCCTCGACCGCCGCCTCGACGATGTAGTCCGGGGTCGGGAAGTCGGGCTCGCCCGCACCGAAGCCGATCACCGGGCGCCCGGCGGCCTTGAGGGCCTTGGCCTTGGCGTCGACGGCGAGGGTGGCGGACTCGGAAATGGCGCCGATACGGGCGGACACCCGGCGCTCGGAGGAAGGCGTTGCAGAGGTCATGTGAGCAATCGTCCCAGACGGCAAAGAAGCGCCGCACACCGTTTCAGTCATCGGACCGGACCGGTGCGGGACGTGGCACGTACGCTCACGGACGCGCCGCCCGACGGCGACCGGAGCATGTCAGCCCGGGTGCTGTTCGACGTCAGGGCCCAGTTCACGTACACTCACCTGTCGTTGGACCTCGCCAGCCGCTGCAAAGCGTGAGCACTCCGTGCACTCGCCCGGATGCGGTAGGTTGGGGGACGCAAAGGGTCGTAGCTCAATTGGTAGAGCACTGGTCTCCAAAACCAGCGGTTGGGGGTTCGAGTCCCTCCGGCCCTGCTCCACACTCCTTCTCGGATGTGTGTGCGCAGGTACGTACTTAGATGCAACGCCGTGCGGCGCAACCGGGCGCGGTACGGCCACGACCCGGATTCAGGTGAGAGACGTGACGGACGCCCTGGGCTCCATCGACATGCCTGACGCCGAGGACGAGACGCGCGAGAAGAAGGCCCGCAAGGGCGGCAAGCGCGGCAAGAAGGGCCCTCTGGGTCGGCTCGCGCTCTTCTACCGCCAGATCATCGCGGAACTCCGCAAGGTCGTCTGGCCCACTCGTAACCAGCTCACGACGTACACCACCGTGGTGATTGTCTTCGTCGTCATCATGATCGGTCTGGTGACCGTGATTGACTATGGGTTCCAGGAAGCCATCAAGTTCGTCTTCGGCTGATCCCCGCGGAGGGCGGCGCCTTGATGGGTGCCGCCCGTTTTCGCATGTTCCACCACCTTTTGTATCCAGGAAGAAGCAGCCACCGTGTCTGACCCGAACCTGAACGCGAGCCACGACTCCGTCGAGTCCGTCGAGGACGAGCTCGACATCGTCGAGGCGGCAGACGCTGTGGACCCCGATGAGGCCGAGCACGCCGACGCCGAGGCGGGTGTCGCCGCCGAAGAGGCAGCGCTGCACGTCGAGGACGAGATCGAGGCCGACGCCGAGACCGAAGAGGCCGTCGACGCGGACGTCGAGACCGAGGTCGAGGTCGAGGCCGAGGCCGACGACGAGGAGGCCGAAGAGGCCGCCCCGGTCGAGCCCGCCGAGCCCGTGGACCCCGTCCAGGCCCTGCGCGACGAGCTCCGTCTGCTTCCCGGCGAGTGGTACGTGATCCACACCTACGCCGGCTACGAGAAGCGCGTGAAGGCCAACCTGGAGCAGCGTGCCGTCTCGCTGAACGTCGAGGAGTTCATCTACCAGGCCGAGGTGCCCGAGGAAGAGATCGTCCAGATCAAGAACGGCGAGCGCAAGAACGTCCGGCAGAACAAGCTGCCCGGTTACGTTCTCGTCCGCATGGATCTGACGAACGAGTCCTGGGGCGTCGTCCGCAACACGCCTGGCGTCACCGGCTTCGTCGGCAACGCGTACGACCCGTACCCGCTGACCCTGGACGAGATCGTCAAGATGCTCGCGCCGGAGGCCAAGGAGAAGGCCGACAAGGCCGCCGCGGAGGCCGCCGGTCTGCCGGCGCCCGCCGTCAAGCGCACCATCGAGGTCCTGGACTTCGAGGTCGGCGACTCGGTCACCGTCACCGACGGCCCGTTCGCGACGCTGCAGGCGACGATCAACGAGATCAACCCCGACTCGAAGAAGGTCAAGGGCCTCGTCGAGATCTTCGGTCGCGAGACCCCGGTCGAGCTCAGCTTCGACCAGATCCAGAAGAACTGATCTTCTGAGACAAAGCTTCCGGACAGGTCAGATCGCCCCGTAAAGGGCGGTCTGACCTGCTCGGTTTTCAGCCCCGCACCGATACCCGTTATCGTGGTGCGGTATGCCTCCATCCGGATGACCGGTTGGCGGCGAAAAACTCTCACTAGGACCCGGAGAGAGCAATGCCTCCCAAGAAGAAGAAGATCACGGGGCTCATCAAGCTCCAGATCAAGGCCGGTGCGGCCAACCCGGCTCCGCCGGTCGGCCCCGCGCTCGGTCAGCACGGCGTCAACATCATGGAGTTCTGCAAGGCCTACAACGCCGCGACCGAGTCGCAGCGTGGCATGGTCGTGCCGGTGGAGATCACGGTCTACGACGACCGCTCCTTCACCTTCATCACCAAGACTCCGCCGGCCGCGCGCCTCATCCTGAAGCACGCGGGCGTGGAGAAGGGCTCCGGCGAGCCCCACAAGACCAAGGTCGCCAAGCTCACGGCCGCCCAGGTCAAGGAGATCGCCGAGCTGAAGATGCCCGACCTGAACGCCAACGACATCGACGCCGCCGTGAAGATCATTTCCGGCACCGCGCGCTCGATGGGCATCACCGTCGAAGGCTGATCCAGCCCCCTCCAGCACCACCAGTGGTAGGACCAAGCGCTGGTCCGCACCACGACTCCACGCCTGAAGAAAACAAACAGGAGCAGAAGTGAAGCGCAGCAAGACTCTCCGCGCTGCGGACGCCAAGGTCGACCGGGACAAGCTGTACGCCCCGCTCGAGGCCGTCCGTCTCGCCAAGGAGACCTCCACGACCAAGTTCGACGGCACCGTCGAGGTCGCCTTCCGCCTGGGTGTCGACCCGCGCAAGGCCGACCAGATGGTCCGCGGCACCGTGAACCTCCCGCACGGCACCGGCAAGACCGCCCGGGTCCTGGTCTTCGCGACCGGTGACCGTGCTGCGGCCGCGGAAGCCGCCGGCGCCGACATTGTCGGCGACGACGAGCTGATCAACGAGATCGCCAAGGGCAACCGCCTGAACGAGTTCGACGCCGTTGTGGCCACCCCGGACCTCATGGGCAAGGTCGGCCGCCTCGGCCGCGTGCTCGGTCCCCGTGGCCTCATGCCGAACCCGAAGACCGGCACCGTCACGATGGACGTCGCGAAGGCCGTCACCGAGATCAAGGGTGGCAAGATCGAGTTCCGCGTCGACAAGCACTCGAACCTGCACTTCATCATCGGCAAGGTCTCCTTCTCCGATGAGCAGCTGGTCGAGAACTACGGCGCGGCCCTCGACGAGATCCTTCGTCTGAAGCCGTCCGCCGCGAAGGGCCGCTACATCAAGAAGGCCGCCCTGAGCACCACGATGGGTCCCGGCATCCAGCTGGACTCGAACCGCACCCGGAACCTCCTCGTCGAGGAAGACCCGGCTGCTGTCTGAGCCTGACGGCTCGCTGAGTGGCTGAACGGGCCCCTCGCCCCCTTCACAGGGCGGCGAGGGGCCCGTTTTCCGTGTTCCGGGCCACATGTCCCCCGATACGGGCGTAATCGGGGCGAGATCCGGCCGAGGGGGCACGTAGGGTCGCGGTGAATTCGACGCACGATCATGGGGGAGAACACATGCACCAGGCTGTCCGGACCCGAGCCGGTATCGCGATCGCGGGTACCGCACTGCTCGTGGGCGGCCTCACGGCCTGCGGCGGCGACAAGGCCGACGCGGGCGGCGGAAAGACCGACGGGGGCCACGGGGCGGACGCGAAGGCGCACTCGCCCGTGGAGGCGGTGAAGGCGTCCTACCTGAAGACGGTGGCCGCCAGGTTCGCCAAGGCGGAGCTGACCATCGTCGGGGCCGACGGCAAGACCAGTACCCAGTCCGGCACCAAGGGCTGGTACCCGTCCAGCCACGACGTACTGCTGAAGGGCGAGCAGCCCGAGGCCCGCTCGATCATGATCGGGGACTTCATCCACACCCAGCTGGACAAGCCCCTCAAGGGCAAGACCTGGATGAGGATGAACCTGGCCAAGGACGGCAAGCCGGGGGTCCGGCTGAACGACGACCCGGCCGAGTACCTGGCGATGGCCCTGGGCCAGGAGAAGCTGACCCACGTCGGGGCCGAGAAGACCGACGGCACCGACGCCCAGCACTACAAGGGCACCCTCACCCAGGAGGACCTGCTCAAGGCGGACGAGTCCACCAAGGTCATGGAGGAGAAGAACCGCCAGTACCTCCACGAGTCCGTGAAGAGCCTCAAGAGCTTCGAGGTGGACCTGTGGATCGACAAGGACGGCTACCCCGTCCGCGTCGACAGCGTGAGCACGGACGGGACCGGCTCGACGAAGACCACGGCGAAGTTCTCGGAATTCGGCAAGGTGGCCCCGATCGAGGCCCCGCCGGCCGACCAGGTCGTCGACCTGGACGACAGCCTGAAGGAGACCGACCAGAGCCTGAAGGAAACGCGCGACAGCCTGGCGGAGACGGACCGGAAGCTGAAGGACGTCGACGCGGACCTGAAGGAGGCCGACAAGACGCTGCGGGACGCCGGACTGGGCGGCCTCGGCGGCTCCTGAGACCGGTCTCGGCGGTTCCCGGGCAGGGCCTCGGCCCCTCGCGAGAGGGCGGGGCCGAGGCGATTTGCCTCGACTGGCGGCCTTCACGTACTCTTCCGGAGAAGCCAAAGACCGCTGGTCGTTGCCGTGCCCGCAAGGGTTGCGGCGGCCGAAGGATCCGCTGAGTGCGGACGTCCTGCGCAGGTGTTCGTGGAAAAGCTCCCGGAGTGATTCGGTCGAGCTTCAGCCCCGTGCGCTTGCGCCGGGGCGTTTCGTTTTGTTCAGCCCCTTCTGAGCGGTCCTCATCACCCGGAAGGAGGCCGACGCTCTATGGCAAGGCCCGACAAGGCTGCCGCGGTAGCCGAGCTCACGGACCAGTTCCAGAGCTCGAACGCCGCCGTGCTGACCGAGTACCGGGGTCTCACCGTCGCGCAGCTCAAGACGCTGCGTCGTTCGCTCGGTGAGAACGCCCAGTACGCCGTGGTGAAGAACACGCTGACCAAGATTGCGGCCAACCAGGCCGGGATCACCGCGCTGGACGAGCACTTCGCTGGTCCGACCGCGGTCGCCTTCATCACCGGTGACCCGGTGGAGTCGGCGAAGAGCCTGCGTGACTTCGCCAAGGAAAACCCGAATCTCATCATCAAGGCGGGTGTCCTTGATGGCAAGGCGCTCACCGCCGATGAGATCAAGAAGCTTGCGGACCTCGAGTCCCGCGAGGTTCTGCTCAGCAAGCTGGCCGGCGCGTTCAAGGGCAAGCAGTCTCAGGCTGCCTCGCTCTTCCAGGCGCTGCCGTCGAAGTTCGTCCGCACCGCGGAAGCGCTTCGCGTCAAGCTCGCCGAGCAGGGCGGTGCCGAGTAATTCGGCTCGCGCACTGATCCACGCCGCCTAGTGCGTGGGTCGTAGCGGGCCGTTACGCCCGCCTCTATATACATCCGGCACCTGCCGAATTAGTGGAAGGATCGCCCATCATGGCGAAGCTCTCTCAGGACGACCTCCTCGCCCAGTTCGAGGAGATGACCCTCATCGAGCTCTCCGAGTTCGTGAAGGCCTTCGAGGAGAAGTTCGACGTCACCGCCGCCGCGGCCGTCGCCGTTGCCCCCGCCGGTGTCGCCGGTGGCGACGCTGGTGCCCCCGCCGAGGAGCAGGACGAGTTCGACGTCATCCTCACCGGTGCCGGCGACAAGAAGATCCAGGTCATCAAGGTCGTGCGTGAGCTGACCTCCCTGGGTCTGAAGGAGGCCAAGGACCTCGTGGACGGCGCTCCGAAGCCGGTCCTCGAGAAGGTCGCCAAGGAGGCCGCTGACAAGGCCGCCGAGTCCCTCAAGGCTGCCGGCGCGGCTGTCGAGGTCAAGTAACACCTCTGAGGCCCCTCTGAGGCCTCAGCCAAGGGCGATCACCCGTAAGGGTGGTCGCCCTTTGGCGTACCCGCAGTGCCTGACTTGCCCTGGTCTCGTTGGGGAGTAGGGTGATCATCGTTGCCCCGGGGCTGGGTCCGAAGATGATCCGCTCGGAGCAGGGGGCCTTGACGAACGGGACGCGGCGCGCAATTCTCAGACCCGTCGAGAGGTCGACCACCTCGATCCGAGATCCGAGGCATGGATCGACTACGAAGAGGGCAGTACTGATACGCGCTCTGTGTACGAGAGCCGCACGCGTTGGACGCAGGGTCGGACGGACACTGCGTGGGTGGAACGAGTTGGGGAAGGCCTGTTGCCGGTTTCCGGAAACCTGGTCTGGACATCAGTGAGCCAAGTGGCTACACTGACCCTTTGCGCTGCCTGTTAGCTGTCCCCTGCCCGTCGCCAGGGACATGCCCACGCTTGAGCACACTTGATTGATCCGCCCTGACCTGGCCTTTCAGCTGGATTTGGGGGGCTTGTCTTCTGTGTCTGCTGGGACCGGTACGCGCGTAGTGAGTCCGAGCCCTCGGAAGGACCCCCTCTTGGCCGCCTCGCGCAACGCCTCGACCAATACGAACAACGGTGCCAGCACCGCCCCGCTGCGCATCTCCTTTGCAAAGATCAAGGAGCCCCTCGAGGTTCCGAACCTCCTGGCGCTGCAGACCGAGAGCTTTGACTGGCTTCTCGGCAATGCCGCCTGGAAGTCTCGCGTCGAGTCGGCGCTTGAGAGTGGACAGGACGTCCCCACCAAGTCCGGTCTGGAAGAGATCTTCGAGGAGATCTCGCCGATCGAGGACTTCTCCGGGTCGATGTCGCTGACCTTCCGCGACCACCGTTTCGAGCCGGCGAAGAACTCTGTCGACGAGTGCAAGGAGCGCGACTTCACGTACGCGGCTCCGCTGTTCGTCACCGCCGAGTTCACGAACAACGAGACCGGAGAGATCAAGTCTCAGACGGTCTTCATGGGCGACTTCCCGCTCATGACCAACAAGGGCACCTTCGTCATCAACGGCACCGAGCGTGTCGTCGTGTCGCAGCTTGTCCGCTCCCCTGGTGTCTACTTCGACTCCTCCATCGACAAGACGTCCGACAAGGACATCTTCTCCGCCAAGATCATCCCGTCCCGGGGTGCCTGGCTGGAGATGGAGATCGACAAGCGCGACATGGTCGGTGTACGCATCGACCGCAAGCGCAAGCAGTCCGTCACCGTCCTCCTGAAGGCTCTCGGCTGGACCACTGAGCAGATCCTCGAGGAGTTCGGCGAGTACGAGTCCATGCGCGCCACCCTGGAGAAGGACCACACCCAGGGTCAGGACGACGCGCTGCTCGACATCTACCGCAAGCTGCGCCCGGGCGAGCCGCCGACCCGTGAGGCCGCTCAGACGCTGCTCGAGAACCTCTACTTCAACCCGAAGCGCTACGACCTCGCCAAGGTCGGCCGCTACAAGGTGAACAAGAAGCTCGGCGCCGACGAGCCGCTCGACGCCGGCGTGCTCACCACCGACGACGTCATCGCGACGATCAAGTACCTGGTCAAGCTGCACGCCGGCGAGACCGAGACGACCGGCGAGTCCGGCCGTTCGATCGTGGTCGAGACCGATGACATCGACCACTTCGGCAACCGTCGTCTGCGCAACGTCGGCGAGCTCATCCAGAACCAGGTCCGCACGGGTCTGGCTCGTATGGAGCGCGTCGTGCGCGAGCGCATGACCACCCAGGACGTCGAGGCGATCACGCCGCAGACCCTGATCAACATCCGGCCGGTCGTCGCCTCCATCAAGGAGTTCTTCGGCACCAGCCAGCTGTCGCAGTTCATGGACCAGAACAACCCGCTCTCGGGCCTGACCCACAAGCGCCGCCTGTCGGCGCTGGGCCCCGGCGGTCTGTCCCGTGAGCGGGCCGGCTTCGAGGTCCGTGACGTTCACCCGTCGCACTACGGCCGCATGTGCCCGATCGAGACCCCTGAAGGCCCGAACATCGGTCTGATCGGCTCGCTCGCCTCCTACGGCCGCGTCAACGCGTTCGGCTTCGTGGAGACCCCGTACCGCAAGGTCATCGACGGCGTCGTCACCGACGAGGTCGACTACCTGACGGCCGACGAGGAAGACCGCTTCGTCATCGCCCAGGCCAACGCCGGCCTGTCCGAGGACATGCGCTTCACCGAGAACCGCGTGCTGGTGCGCCGTCGTGGCGGCGAGATCGACTACATCGCCGGCGACGACGTCGACTACATGGACGTCTCCCCGCGCCAGATGGTGTCCGTCGCGACCGCGATGATCCCCTTCCTGGAGCACGACGACGCCAACCGTGCCCTCATGGGCGCGAACATGATGCGCCAGGCCGTTCCGCTCATCAAGGCGGAGGCCCCGCTCGTCGGCACCGGCATGGAGTACCGCTGTGCGGTCGACGCCGGTGACTCGATCCGCGCGGAGAAGGACGGTGTCGTCCAGGAGGTCTCGGCCGACTACATCACCGTCGCCAACGACGACGGCACGTACACCACGTACCGCGTCGCCAAGTTCTCCCGCTCGAACCAGGGCACCTCGGTCAACCAGAAGGTCATCGTCAACGAGGGTGACCGGATCATCGAGTCCCAGGTCCTCGCCGACGGACCGGCGACCGAAGAGGGCGAGATGGCCCTCGGCAAGAACCTGCTCGTCGCGTTCATGCCGTGGGAAGGTCACAACTACGAGGACGCGATCATCCTGTCGCAGCGCCTCGTGCAGGACGACGTCCTCTCCTCGATCCACATCGAGGAGCACGAGGTCGACGCCCGTGACACCAAGCTCGGCCCCGAGGAGATCACCCGGGACATCCCGAACGTCTCCGAGGAGGTCCTCGCGGACCTCGACGAGCGCGGCATCATCCGCATCGGTGCGGACGTCGTCGCCGGCGACATCCTGGTCGGCAAGGTCACGCCCAAGGGTGAGACCGAGCTGACCCCGGAGGAGCGCCTGCTCCGCGCGATCTTCGGTGAGAAGGCCCGCGAGGTGCGTGACACCTCGCTCAAGGTCCCTCACGGTGAGATCGGCAAGGTCATCGGTGTCCGCGTCTTCGACCGCGAGGAGGGCGACGAGCTTCCCCCGGGCGTGAACCAGCTGGTCCGCGTCTACGTCGCCCAGAAGCGCAAGATCACCGACGGTGACAAGCTCGCCGGCCGCCACGGCAA
Source organism: Streptomyces sp. NPDC046308 (assembly GCF_055588065.1). Taxonomy (NCBI): domain Bacteria; kingdom Bacillati; phylum Actinomycetota; class Actinomycetes; order Kitasatosporales; family Streptomycetaceae; genus Streptomyces; species Streptomyces sp. NPDC046308. The sequence continues at coordinate 1,176,835 of NZ_JBVJFB010000002.1, read as the reverse complement.
CAAGGGTGTCATCTCCAAGATCCTTCCGATCGAGGACATGCCCTTCCTCGAGGACGGCACGCCGGTCGACATCATCCTGAACCCGCTGGGTGTCCCGTCCCGAATGAACCCGGGACAGGTCCTGGAGATCCACCTCGGCTGGCTCGCCAGCCGCGGCTGGGACGTCTCCGGGCTCGGCGAGGAATGGGCCGAGCGGCTGAAGGTCATCGGCGCCGACAAGGTCGCGCCGGGTACCAACGTCGCCACCCCGGTGTTCGACGGTGCGCGCGAGGACGAGCTCGCGGGCCTGTTCGAGCACACCATCCCGAACCGTGACGGCGACCGCCTGGTCCTCCCGTCCGGCAAGGCGCGTCTGTTCGACGGCCGCTCCGGCGAGCCGTTCCCGGACCCGATCTCGATCGGGTACATGTACATCCTCAAGCTCCACCACCTGGTCGACGACAAGCTCCACGCTCGGTCGACCGGTCCGTACTCCATGATCACGCAGCAGCCGCTGGGTGGTAAGGCTCAGTTCGGTGGCCAGCGCTTCGGTGAGATGGAGGTGTGGGCGCTCGAGGCTTATGGCGCCGCTTACGCCCTCCAGGAGCTGCTGACCATCAAGTCCGACGACGTCACCGGCCGCGTGAAGGTCTACGAGGCCATCGTCAAGGGCGAGAACATCCCCGAGCCGGGCATTCCCGAGTCCTTCAAGGTGCTCATCAAGGAAATGCAGTCGCTCTGCCTCAACGTGGAGGTGCTGTCCTCGGACGGCATGTCCATCGAGATGCGCGACACCGACGAGGACGTCTTCCGCGCGGCGGAGGAGCTCGGTATCGACCTGTCCCGGCGCGAGCCGAGCAGCGTCGAAGAGGTCTGACGGGCCTGACGGGGGGCTCGCTCAAGAGCCCCCCGTCATCCCCGGGACCGTTCAGACCATGATTGAGACTCGACCCCGAAAGAGGGATTGACGCACAGTGCTCGACGTCAACTTCTTCGACGAGCTGCGGATCGGCCTTGCCACCGCGGACGACATCCGAACCTGGTCGCACGGCGAGGTCAAGAAGCCGGAGACCATCAACTACCGCACCCTCAAGCCCGAGAAGGACGGACTCTTCTGCGAGAAGATCTTCGGTCCGACCCGGGACTGGGAGTGCTACTGCGGCAAGTACAAGCGTGTCCGCTTCAAGGGCATCATCTGTGAGCGGTGTGGCGTCGAGGTCACGCGCGCCAAGGTGCGCCGTGAGCGGATGGGCCACATCGAGCTTGCCGCTCCCGTCACCCACATCTGGTACTTCAAGGGCGTCCCGTCGCGCCTCGGATACCTGCTGGACCTCGCGCCGAAGGACCTCGAGAAGGTCATCTACTTCGCCGCGTACATGATCACGTTCGTCGACGACGAGCGTCGCACCCGCGACCTCCCGTCGCTGGAGGCGCACGTCTCCGTCGAGCGCCAGCAGATCGAGAACCGCCGTGACGCGGACCTCGAAGGCCGTGCCAAGAAGCTCGAGACCGACCTGGCCGAGCTCGAGGCCGAGGGCGCGAAGGCCGACGTACGCCGCAAGGTGCGCGAAGGTGCCGAGCGCGAGATGAAGCAGCTCCGTGACCGCGCCCAGCGCGAGATCGACCGCCTCGACGAGGTGTGGGCCCGCTTCAAGAACCTCAAGGTCCAGGACCTCGAGGGCGACGAGCTGCTCTACCGCGAGCTGCGTGACCGCTTCGGCACGTACTTCGACGGCTGCATGGGCGCCGCCGCGCTGCAGAAGCGCCTGGAGTCCTTCGACCTCGAGGAGGAGGCCGAGCGCCTCCGCGAGATCATCCGTACCGGCAAGGGCCAGAAGAAGACCCGTGCGCTCAAGCGCCTCAAGGTCGTCTCCGCGTTCCTGCAGACCAGCAACAAGCCCAAGGGCATGGTTCTGGACTGCGTGCCGGTGATCCCGCCGGACCTGCGTCCGATGGTGCAGCTGGACGGTGGCCGCTTCGCGACCTCCGACCTGAACGACCTGTACCGCCGCGTGATCAACCGCAACAACCGCCTGAAGCGCCTTCTCGACCTCGGTGCCCCCGAGATCATCGTGAACAACGAGAAGCGCATGCTCCAGGAGGCCGTCGACGCCCTCTTCGACAACGGTCGTCGTGGTCGTCCGGTGACCGGTCCCGGCAACCGTCCCCTGAAGTCCCTCAGCGACATGCTGAAGGGCAAGCAGGGTCGATTCCGTCAGAACCTCCTCGGCAAGCGCGTGGACTACTCCGCGCGTTCCGTGATCGTCGTCGGTCCCCAGCTGAAGCTGCACCAGTGTGGTCTGCCCAAGGCCATGGCACTGGAGCTCTTCAAGCCGTTCGTGATGAAGCGCCTGGTCGACCTGAACCACGCGCAGAACATCAAGTCGGCGAAGCGCATGGTCGAGCGCGGCCGCACGGTCGTGTACGACGTGCTCGAAGAGGTCATCGCCGAGCACCCGGTCCTCCTGAACCGTGCGCCCACGCTGCACCGCCTCGGCATCCAGGCCTTCGAGCCCCAGCTGGTCGAAGGCAAGGCCATTCAGATCCACCCGCTCGTCTGCACCGCGTTCAACGCGGACTTCGACGGTGACCAGATGGCCGTGCACCTGCCGCTCTCCGCGGAGGCGCAGGCCGAGGCCCGCATCCTGATGCTGTCCTCGAACAACATCCTCAAGCCGGCCGACGGCCGTCCGGTCACGATGCCGACCCAGGACATGGTCCTCGGTCTGTTCTTCCTGACCACCGACGGTGAGCTCCGTGACACCAAGGGCGAGGGCCGCGCGTTCGGCTCCACGGCCGAGGCGACCATGGCGTTCGACGCCGGCGAGCTGGCGCTCCAGTCGTCCGTCGACATCCGCTTCCCGGTGGGCACCATCCCGCCGCGCGGCTGGGTGCCGCCGGTCGCCGAGGAGGGCGAGCAGGAGTTCCAGCCGGGCGACAGCTTCCGTCTGCGCACCACCCTGGGCCGCGCGCTCTTCAACGAGCTGCTGCCCGAGGACTACCCGTTCGTCGACTACTCGGTGGGCAAGAAGCAGCTCTCCGAGATCGTCAACGACCTGGCGGAGCGCTACCCCAAGGTCATCGTGGCGGCGACGCTCGACAACCTGAAGGCGGCCGGCTTCCACTGGGCGACCCGTTCGGGCGTCACCGTGGCCATCTCCGACGTCGTCGTGCCCGAGGCCAAGAAGGCCATCGTCGCGGGCTACGAGGCGCAGGACGAGAAGGTCCAGAAGCAGTACGAGCGCGGTCTGATCACCAAGGACGAGCGCACGCAGGAGCTCATCGCGATCTGGACCAAGGCGACCAACGAGGTTGCCGAGGCGATGAACGCGAACTTCCCCAAGACGAACCCCATCTTCATGATGGTTGACTCGGGTGCCCGAGGAAACATGATGCAGATGCGACAGATCGCCGGTATGCGTGGTCTGGTGTCGAACGCGAAGAACGAGACCATCCCGCGTCCGATCAAGGCGTCCTTCCGTGAGGGCCTCACCGTTCTGGAGTACTTCATCTCCACGCACGGTGCCCGTAAGGGTCTGGCGGACACCGCCCTGCGTACCGCCGACTCGGGTTACCTGACCCGTCGTCTGGTGGACGTCTCGCAGGACGTGATCATCCGCGAGGAGGACTGTGGCACCGAGCGCGGTCTGAAGCTGAAGATCGCCGTTCGCGGCGAGGACGGCGTGCTGCGCAAGGCCGACGACGTCGAGACCTCGATCTACGCCCGCATGCTGGCCGAGGACGTCGTCATCGACGGCAAGGTCATCGCGCCGGCCAACGTCGACCTCGGTGACGTGCTCATCGACGCCCTGGTCGCCAACGGCGTCGAGGAGGTCAAGACCCGCTCGGTCCTGACCTGCGAGTCCGCGGTCGGCACCTGTGCCTTCTGCTACGGACGCTCGCTTGCCACCGGCAAGCTGGTCGACATCGGTGAGGCGGTCGGCATCATCGCCGCCCAGTCCATCGGTGAGCCCGGTACCCAGCTGACGATGCGTACCTTCCACACCGGTGGTGTGGCCGGTGACGACATCACGCAGGGTCTGCCGCGTGTCGTCGAGCTCTTCGAGGCCCGTACCCCGAAGGGTGTCGCCCCGATCTCCGAGGCCGCCGGCCGCGTGCGGATCGAGGAGACCGAGAAGACGAAGAAGATCGTCATCACGCCCGACGACGGCAGCGACGAGACGGCGTTCCCGATCTCGAAGCGCGCCAAGGTCATCGTGCACGAGGGCGACCACGTCGAGGTGGGCCAGAAGCTCACCATGGGTGCCACCAACCCGCACGACGTGCTGCGCATCCTCGGCCAGCGTGCCGTCCAGGTCCACCTGGTCGGCGAAGTCCAGAAGGTGTACAACTCGCAGGGCGTGTCGATCCACGACAAGCACATCGAGATCATCATCCGGCAGATGCTGCGCCGCGTGACGATCATCGAGTCCGGCGACGCGGAGCTCCTGCCGGGCGAGCTGGTCGAGCGGTCGAAGTTCGAGACCGAGAACCGTCGTGTGGTCACCGAGGGCGGTCACCCCGCCTCCGGCCGTCCGCAGCTGATGGGTATCACCAAGGCCTCGCTGGCGACGGAATCCTGGCTGTCGGCCGCCTCCTTCCAGGAGACGACCCGAGTCCTGACGGATGCGGCGATCAACGCCAAGTCCGACAGCCTCATCGGCCTCAAGGAGAACGTCATCATCGGTAAGCTCATCCCGGCCGGTACGGGCCTCGCCCGCTACCGCAACATCCGGGTCGAGCCCACCGAGGAAGCCAAGGCCGCGATGTACTCGGCCGTCGGTTACGACGACATCGACTACTCGCCCTTCGGCACCGGCTCCGGCCAGGCTGTCCCGCTGGAGGACTACGACTACGGCCCGTACAACGGCTGACAGCTCGTATGAGAAACCCCCCGCGGCTCCGAGAGGAGCGGCGGGGGGTTTCCTCGTTCCCGGGTCCCGTTGCCCTGCTCAGGTGCGGCGGCGGCGGAGGAGGGTGGGGGTGGTGGCGCCGATGAGGATCATCAGGCCGAGGGTGCCGGCGGCGAGGCCGGGGGTGAGGCCCTTGGGGGTGAAGGTGCAGGAGAGCTTGTGGGTGCCCGGGGGGAGGTCCACGGCGAGCAGGCCGTGGAAGGTCCCGGCCGGGGCGGAGCACTCCCATCCGGGGACGGCGGTCACGGCCAGGACCGCCGTGCCGGTGGCGCCCGGGGGGAGGGTGGCCTCGATGGAGTGGCCGCCCGTGGAGACCTCGGTGGCGCCGGTGGTGGTCAGGTGGCGGACCGCGGTGTCGAGGGCCGCGCGGTCCAGGCAGCCCAGCGGGTGGTCGCCGGCGGTGGCGTCCTTGGTCTGCGTCCGCACCGTCGCGTCGATCCGGCCGGAGGCGGGGACCGGGCCGAGCGGGACGACTCCGGTCATCTCGTCCTCCAGCCGGTGCTGCGCGCCGCCCGTTTCGAGGGTCCCGTAGAGGGCGGGGGAGAACCAGTAGGCCTCGGAGCCGGGGGTGCACTGGGCGGCGTACGTCTGCTCCGTGGCGCTGCCCCCGCGGGTGACCTGCGGGACCTGGTAGACGGTCGAGCCCAGGACGTTCTCCTGGCGGGCGTAGACGCTGTCGGCCGGGTTGGGGGAGGCGTAGGGGCCGGGGCGGACGGTGACGAGCGGGGGCGCGGGGAACCGCGAGGCCGTCCAGGTGCCCGGGGCGGCCCCCGGGCGGACCCGCGCGCCGATCGAGAAGATCGCGTCGAGCACCGGGTTGTCGGCCCCGAAGAAGGTCCGGCCGTCGTTCTTGAAGCCGTAGCCGAGGGGCTCGAGGGCCTGGTACGTGGCCTCCGGGAGGTAGCTGCTGTAGTACTGCGGGCCCTCCGCCCGCAGGGCGAGGGCGTCGTTGTACGAGGTCTGGGGTGCGCCGGAGTCGGTGCGGTAGGCGGGCCAGCCGGCCACGCCGCGGACCGCGTCGAAGTGGCCGGTGATCGACCGGTTCGAGGTGGCGATCGGCTTGGCCCAGCGCTCGCGGGCCCGCCGGGAGTCGGCGTTCGCCGCGGCGACGGTGGACTCGGCGAAGACCACGCCGATCATCAGGGCCGCCGCCACGGGGATGAGGAGACGGCGCTTCTCGCCGAGGGAGAGCAGGAGGAGCGCGAGCAGCGAGACCGCGCCGCCGCCGAGCACGGCGGGCCAGGTCCAGCCGCCGAAGTCGTCGGTGTGGCGCAGGACGAAGGTGGCCGCGACGAGCAGTCCTGCGGCCAGGGACAGGTGGAGGGGGCGCGGCCGGTTCGCCAGCGCCAGCCAGGCGACGATCACCACCATGCCGCTGAACACGAAGGTCTCGCGGTACGGGTTGCCGTTCGGCACCGCCAGCCCGTGCCAGACGAACTGCGTCGGCGGGAACTGGAAGGAGGCGAGCACCAGCAGCGTCGCCGCCGCCCACACCAGGCGGGTCCGCTTCGCGACCCGGGTGTTGAGGAGGAAGCTGCCGGCCAGGATCAGGCCCAGCGAGGCCACGTACAGGCGCGGCCGGCCGCCCCACAGGTGGGTGGCCGGGAGCATGCCGGCGAGGAAGACCTCGATGCGTACGGGGTCGAAGGCGGCGGCCTTGGTGGGCTGGGCGGCCCCGCTGGACAGGAACGACGGCAGGAGGAGCGGGAGGGTCAGCAGGATCCCCGTCCCGGCGGCCGTCGCGGCGCGCCACACGGCGCGCAGCTGCTGCCGGCCCGTCATGTCACGGGTGATCATGCGGATGGCCAGCAGGACGCAGGCGGCCATCGTGGCCATCATCGCGGTGTAGAAGTTCCCGAACCACGCGAGGGCGACCAGCAGGGCCACGCCCGGCCAGCGGCGCTCCTCCAGGCACCACTCGACGGCGATGCCGAGCATCGGGAGCGCGACCAGGCCCCACAGCCACATCGGGATGTACGAGGCGTCGCTGAGGGCCCAGCCGCACAGGCCGTACGTGGCTCCCAGCACGCCCCGCTGCCACCACGGGCCGGGGTGCAGCTTGCCGAGGTACACCGTCATCACGGCCGCGGCGGCGCCCATCGTGAGCGGGGTGACCGCGAAGACGGCCAGGTCGACGTGGGCGCGCGGGACGAGGACGGCCAGCCAGGAGAACGGGTTGCCGAGGTAGGTGTAGTAGTCGGACAGGAACTGTTGTCCGAAGCCGCCGCGCCAGCTGAAGAGCAGGTCGCCGGCGGCCTGCCCGTGGACCAGGTCCCACAGTGCCCGGTGGAACGGCACGTACTGGTTGGCCTGGTCGTTGAGGGCGCGGCCGGTGTCGCCGAGGGGGAACGTGCCGCGCGCCACCCAGGCCGCGCAGAAGGCGGCCGAGGTGACGAGGAAGGCGAGCAGGGGCCCGTAGAGGCGGGCTGCCCGGCGGCGCGGCCGCCGGGCGGGACCGGGGGCGGGGTCGGGGGGAGGGGCGCCGACTGCGGTCTGCTCCGGTGCCACGGTCCCCAATGTCCTGCTCCCTGCTGCTCGACGGCAAGCCGCCAGTTTAGGTCGCCGGGGCAGAAGGCCGATGTCTCCCAGTTGCGCGCGGTCGGTTTTCGTGCTGGGCATTTGTTTTGACCTACCTCTGTGAGGTAGGTACGCTCTGACCTTGTGCCTGGGGTGTGCCCTGGCTCCCGCGTGTGCATAAGACCCCGCGGAGAGTCGAGAAGAACACACCGCGATCTGCGCCTGCCTCACCTCGGTGAGAGCGTGCAGCTTCCGACACACCCGACCGCGTGGGTCGGGGGAGTTCCAGGTTAGTTTCACTACACGGCACACAGAAACCGGAGAAGTAGTGCCTACGATCCAGCAGCTGGTCCGTAAGGGCCGGCAGGACAAGGTCGAGAAGACAAAGACCCCCGCGCTCGAGGCTTCGCCCCAGCGTCGCGGCGTCTGCACGCGTGTGTTCACGACCACCCCGAAGAAGCCGAACTCGGCGCTCCGTAAGGTCGCGCGTGTGCGTCTGACCTCCGGCATCGAGGTCACCGCTTACATTCCGGGTGAGGGACACAACCTGCAGGAGCACTCGATCGTGCTCGTGCGTGGTGGCCGTGTGAAGGACCTGCCGGGTGTTCGTTACAAGATCATCCGCGGTGCGCTTGACACCCAGGCTGTCAAGAACCGCAAGCAGGCCCGCAGCCGCTACGGCGCCAAGAAGGAGAAGTAAGAATGCCTCGTAAGGGCCCCGCCCCGAAGCGCCCGGTCATCATCGACCCGGTCTACGCATCTCCTCTGGTGACGTCGCTCATCAACAAGATCCTCCTGAACGGCAAGCGCTCCACCGCCGAGCGCATCGTTTACGGCGCCATGGAAGGCCTCCGCGAGAAGACCGGCAACGACCCGGTCATCACGCTGAAGCGCGCGCTGGAGAACGTCAAGCCGTCCCTCGAGGTCAAGTCCCGCCGTGTCGGTGGCGCGACCTACCAGGTCCCCGTCGAGGTCAAGCCGGGTCGCCAGTCGACCCTGGCCCTCCGCTGGCTCGTGGGTTACTCCCGCGCCCGTCGTGAGAAGACCATGACCGAGCGCCTCATGAACGAGCTGCTCGACGCCTCCAACGGTCTTGGCGCTGCCGTCAAGAAGCGCGAGGACACGCACAAGATGGCCGAGTCCAACAAGGCCTTCGCGCACTACCGCTGGTAGTCCCAACCCACATCGAGACCGAGAGAAGACTGAGCCGATATGGCTACCACTTCGCTTGACCTGGCCAAGGTGCGCAACATCGGCATCATGGCCCACATCGACGCGGGCAAGACGACCACCACCGAGCGCATCCTGTTCTACACCGGTGTGTCTTACAAGATCGGTGAAGTCCACGACGGCGCTGCCACGATGGACTGGATGGAGCAGGAGCAGGAGCGCGGCATCACGATCACGTCCGCCGCGACGACCTGCCACTGGCCGCTCGAGGACGTCGACCACACCATCAACATCATCGACACCCCGGGTCACGTTGACTTCACCGTCGAGGTGGAGCGTTCGCTCCGCGTCCTCGACGGCGCCGTCACCGTGTTCGACGGTGTCGCCGGTGTGGAGCCGCAGTCCGAGACCGTTTGGCGTCAGGCGGACCGCTACGGCGTGCCGCGCATCTGCTTCGTCAACAAGCTCGACCGTACGGGCGCCGAGTTCCACCGCTGCGTCGACATGATCGAGAGCCGCCTCGGCGCGATCCCGATCGTCATGCAGCTCCCGATCGGTGCCGAGGCGGACTTCCAGGGTGTCGTCGACCTCGTCACGATGAAGGCGTTCGTCTGGTCCGCCGAGGCGACCAAGGGCGAGATGTACGACATCGTCGACATCCCCGACACGCACACCGAGGCCGCTGAAGAGTGGCGCGGGAAGCTCGTCGAGACCGTCGCCGAGAACGACGACGAGATCATGGAGCTCTTCCTGAACGGCGACGAGCCGTCCGTGGAGCAGCTGCACGCCGCCGTCCGTCGCATCATCCTCGGCTCCGGCAAGGGCAAGGGCGAGCCCACGATCACCGCGGTGTTCTGTGGCACGGCGTTCAAGAACAAGGGCGTTCAGCCCCTGCTCGACGCTGTCGTCCGCTACCTGCCGTCCCCCCTGGACATCGAGGCCATCGAGGGCCACGACGTCAAGGACCCCGAGGTCGTCGTGAAGCGCAAGCCTTCCGACGAGGAGCCGCTCGCGGCGCTGGCGTTCAAGATCATGAGCGACCCGCACCTCGGCAAGCTCACCTTCGTCCGGGTTTACTCGGGCCGCCTGGAGGCCGGCACTGCGGTGCTGAACTCCGTCAAGGGCAAGAAGGAGCGCATCGGCAAGATCTACCGCATGCACGCGAACAAGCGTGAGGAGATCGACTCGGTGGGCGCCGGCGACATCGTCGCCGTCATGGGCCTGAAGCAGACCACCACCGGTGAGACGCTGTGTGACGACAAGAACCAGGTGATCCTGGAGTCCATGGACTTCCCGGCCCCTGTCATTCAGGTCGCCATCGAGCCCAAGTCCAAGGGTGACCAGGAGAAGCTGGGTGTCGCCATCCAGCGTCTCGCGGAGGAGGACCCCTCCTTCCACGTTCACTCGGACGAGGAGACGGGCCAGACCATCCTCGGCGGTATGGGCGAGCTGCACCTCGAGGTGCTGGTCGACCGTATGAAGCGCGAGTTCAAGGTCGAGGCCAACGTCGGCAAGCCGCAGGTCGCGTACCGCGAGACGATCCGCAAGGCCGTCGAGCGTCACGACTACACGCACAAGAAGCAGACCGGTGGTACCGGTCAGTTCGCCAAGGTGCAGATCGCGATCGAGCCCATCACCGAGACCGACGGTCCGGCGTACGAGTTCGTGAACAAGGTCACCGGCGGACGCGTCCCGAAGGAGTACATCCCTTCGGTCGACGCCGGTGCGCAGGAGGCCATGCAGTTCGGCATCCTGGCCGGCTACGAGATGACGGGCGTTCGCGTCACGCTTCTCGACGGTGGCTACCACGAGGTCGACTCCTCCGAGCTCGCGTTCAAGATCGCCGGCTCGCAGGCCTTCAAGGAGGCCGCGCGCAAGGCTTCTCCCGTGCTCCTCGAGCCGATGATGGCCGTAGAGGTCACCACGCCCGAGGACTACATGGGTGACGTCATCGGTGACATCAACTCCCGCCGTGGCCAGATCCAGGCCATGGAGGAGCGTCACGGTGCTCGCGTCGTGAAGGGCCTCGTGCCCCTTTCGGAGATGTTCGGCTACGTCGGAGACCTCCGCAGCAAGACCTCGGGTCGCGCCAGCTACTCGATGCAGTTCGACTCCTACGCCGAGGTTCCCCGGAACGTCGCTGAGGAGATCATCGCGAAGGCCAAGGGCGAGTAACTCTTCCGAGTACACGCTTTAGGCTTGTCACCGGAACCTTTGGGGCAACAGGAGCAACTCCCGTTGCCCCGAGGGGCCGGCATTCCAGCAAAGATCACCTGGCGCCGATGAGTAAGGCGTACAGAACCACTCTCCAGGAGGACCCCGTGGCGAAGGCGAAGTTCGAGCGGACTAAGCCGCACGTCAACATCGGCACCATCGGTCACATTGACCACGGTAAGACGACCCTCACGGCCGCCATTACCAAGGTGCTGCACGACGCGTACCCGGACCTGAACGAGGCCTCGGCCTTCGACCAGATCGACAAGGCTCCTGAGGAGCGCCAGCGCGGTATCACCATCTCCATCGCGCACGTCGAGTACCAGACCGAGGCGCGTCACTACGCCCACGTCGACTGCCCGGGTCACGCGGACTACATCAAGAACATGATCACCGGTGCCGCGCAGATGGACGGTGCCATCCTCGTGGTCGCCGCCACCGACGGCCCGATGCCGCAGACCAAGGAGCACGTGCTCCTGGCCCGCCAGGTCGGCGTCCCCTACATCGTCGTCGCCCTGAACAAGGCCGACATGGTGGACGACGAGGAGATCCTGGAGCTCGTCGAGCTCGAGGTCCGCGAGCTGCTCTCCGAGTACGAGTTCCCGGGCGACGACCTGCCGGTCGTCCGCGTCTCCGCGCTGAAGGCCCTCGAGGGCGACAAGGAGTGGGGCGAGAAGCTCCTCGGCCTCATGTCCGCCGTCGACGAGGCCATCCCGACCCCGCCGCGTGACACCGAGAAGCCGTTCCTCATGCCCGTCGAGGACGTCTTCACGATCACCGGTCGCGGTACGGTCGTCACCGGCCGTATCGAGCGTGGTGTCCTGAAGGTCAACGAGACCGTCGACATCATCGGTATCAAGGAAGAGAAGACCACCACCACGGTCACCGGTATCGAGATGTTCCGCAAGCTCCTCGACGAGGGCCAGGCGGGCGAGAACGTCGGTCTGCTCCTCCGTGGCATCAAGCGCGAGGACGTCGAGCGCGGCCAGGTCATCATCAAGCCCGGTTCGGTCACCCCGCACACCGAGTTCGAGGCCCAGGCCTACATCCTGTCGAAGGACGAGGGTGGCCGTCACACCCCGTTCTTCAACAACTACCGTCCGCAGTTCTACTTCCGTACCACGGACGTCACGGGTGTCGTCACCCTGCCGGCCGGCACGGAGATGGTCATGCCGGGCGACAACACCGAGATGTCGGTCGCGCTGATCCAGCCGGTCGCCATGGAGGAGGGCCTGAAGTTCGCCATCCGTGAGGGTGGTCGTACCGTGGGCGCCGGCCAGGTCACCAAGATCACGAAGTAATTCGTGCTCTGACCTGGTAGCTCGCTGAAGCGGGCACCCAGTTCCACTGAAGGGCCCCGGCCCATCGCCTCGGCGGTGGGACGGGGCCCTTCGGCGTGACGGGTCCGCGCGCGCCCGGACACGAGAGAGGGCCGCACCCCCGGACGGGGTGCGGCCCTCTCTCGTACGTGCGGCGGGTCAGTTCACGCGCAGCGACTCGGTGAACTCCAGGCAGGCGGCGTGGTCGGGCAGCAGCCCGGTCTCGATCGCCTCGGCCAGCGACGGGGCGGCCTCGTCACGGGCGGACAGCAGCGGGACGTCCGCCGGCCACTCGATGCCCAGGTCGGGGTCGAGGGGGTGGACCGAGTGCTCGCCGGTCGGGTTGTACGTCTCCGAGCAGAGGTACGAAAGCGTGGCGTCGTCGCTGAGCGCGCAGAAGCCGTGGCCCAGGCCCTCGGGGATGTAGACCGCGCGGCGGTCCACGTCGTCCAGGCGGACGCCCTCCCACTTGCCGAACGTGGGGGAGCCGACCCGCAGGTCGACGATGACGTCGAGGACGGCGCCGCGCACGCAGGTCACGTACTTGGCCTGGCCGCGCGGCACGTCGGCGAAGTGGATGCCGCGGACCACGCCGGCGGAGGAGACCGAGAGGTTCGCCTGCGCCAGGTTCAGCGGGTGGCCGACGACCTCGGCGAGCCGGTCGAAGCGGTACCACTCGGTGAACAGGCCGCGCGGGTCGCCGTGCAGCTGCGGGGTGACCTCGAAGGCACCCGCTATGGAGAGTTCGCGGAACTTCATCGGGCGTCCTCCTCGTCGAGCAGCGTCAGCAAGTAGTTGCCGTAGCCGCTCTTGGTGAGGGGCTCGGCGAGCGCGCGCAGCTGCGCCGAGTCGATCAGGCCGGCCCGCCAGGCCGCCTCCTCGATGCAGCCGATCTTGAAGCCCTGGCGCTCCTCGATCACGCGGACGAACTCGGAGGCCTGGACCATCGACACGAAGGTGCCCGTGTCGAGCCAGGCGGTACCGCGGTCGAGGATGGTGACGTTCAGCTCGCCGGCCTGGAGGTACGCGTCGTTGACGGCGGTGATCTCCAGCTCGCCGCGGGCGCTGGGCTTCAGGCCGCGGGCTATCTCGACGACCTGGTTGTCGTAGAAGTAGAGACCCGGCACCGCGTAGCGGGACTTGGGCTTCTCCGGCTTCTCCTCGATGGAGATGGCCTGGCCGTTCTCGTCGAACTCGACCACGCCGTACGCGGTGGGGTCCGCCACCGGGTACGCGAACACACGGCCGCCCTTGGCGTCGGTGTGCTGGGCGAGGCGGGTGCCGAGGCCACTGCCGTGGAAGATGTTGTCGCCCAGGATCAGCGCGACCGACTCGTCACCGATGAAGTCGGCGCCGAGGACGAAGGCCTGGGCGATGCCCTCCGGCCGCTCCTGGACGGCGTACTCCAGCCGCAGGCCGAACTGCGAGCCGTCGCCGAGCAGGCGCTCGAACTGGTCGCGGTCTTCGGGGGTGGTGATGATCAGGATCTCGCTGATGCCCGCCATCACCAGGGTGGAGAGGGGGTAATAGATCATCGGCTTGTCGAAGACGGGCAGCAACTGCTTCGAGACGGCCCGGGTCAACGGCCAGAGTCGCGATCCGGTGCCACCGGCCAAAAGGATTCCACGCATGGGTGAACCCTATGCGAGAGCGTGCGGGGGAGCCGAGCCAAGGGAATGTGACGTTCGGCAGGCCGCTAGACTCTTCGTATTATGCGCATCCTCGTGACCGGCGGCGCCGGCTTCATCGGTTCAGAATTCGTCCGCCAGCAGCTCGGTGCAGATGCCACGGCGCAGATCACTGTCTTCGACAAGCTGACCTACTCGGGCGTCGAGGCCAACCTCGCCCCGGTCGCGGATCACCCCGGATACGCCTTCGTCAAGGGCGACATCTGCGACGCCGAGGCCGTCGACCAGGTGATGCCCGGCCACGACGTCGTCGTGCACTTCGCCGCCGAGTCCCACGTGGACCGCTCCATCGCCGGCGCGGGCCCCTTCGTGATGACCAACGTCGTCGGCACGCAGGTCCTGCTCGACTCCGCCCGCAAGCACGGCGTCGGCCGCTTCGTCCACATCTCCACCGACGAGGTCTACGGCTCGATCAACGAGGGCTCCTGGACGGAGGAGTGGCCGCTGGTGCCCAACTCCCCCTACTCCGCCTCCAAGGCGTCGTCCGACCTGCTGGCGCTGGCCTACCACCGCACCCACGGCATGGACGTGGTGGTCACCCGCTGCTCCAACAACTACGGGCACTACCAGTTCCCGGAGAAGGTCATCCCGCTGTTCGTCTCGAACCTGATGGACGGCAAGAAGGTCCCGCTGTACGGCAACGGCGGCAACGTCCGCGACTGGCTGCACGTCTCCGACCACTGCCGCGGGATCGACCTGGCCATGCGCAAGGGCCGCGCCGGCGAGGTCTACAACATCGGCGGCGGCACCGAGCTCACCAACAAGGAGCTCACCGGCGTCCTGCTGGAGGCCGCCGGCCTCGGCTGGGACATGGTCGAGCAGGTCGAGGACCGCAAGGGCCACGACCTCCGCTACTCCATCGACATCAGCAAGATCGGCGCCGAGCTGGGCTACGCCCCGCAGGTCACCTTCGAGGACGGCATCAAGGCCACCATCGACTGGTACCGCGAGAACCGTGCCTGGTGGGAGCCGCTCAAGGTGAAGGCGGCCCTGCAGAAGTGAGGACCAACTCGTTCGCCGGGCGCTGGCTCGTCACCGGCGCCGCCGGGATGCTCGGCCAGGACGTCCTCGCTGTGCTGAAGCGCGCCGGCATCGAGGCCGTGGGCCTGGGCCGCGCCGACCTCGACATCACCGACCCGGCCGCCGTCCGGGCCGCGGTCGAGGGTGCCACCGTGGTCGTGAACTGCGCCGCCTGGACCGACGTGGACGGCGCCGAGACCGCCGAGGAAGCCGCCACCGCCGTCAACGGCACCGGCGTACGCGTCCTCGCCGGGGCCTGCGCCGACGCCCACGTGCGCCTGCTGCACGTCTCCACCGACTACGTGCTGCCCGGCGACGCCTCGGAGCCCTACCGCGAGGACACCGCAACCGGGCCCGTGAACGCGTACGGCCGCTCCAAGCTGGTCGGCGAGCAGGCCGTCACCGAACTGCTGCCGCAGGACGGCTACGTGGTCCGCACCGCCTGGCTGTACGGCGAGCACGGGCCGAACTTCGTCGCCACGATGCTGAAGCTGGCCGCCCAGCGGGACACCCTCGACGTCGTCGACGACCAGCACGGCCAGCCCACTTGGTCCCACGCGCTGGCCCGGCACCTGGTCGAACTCGGCCTGGCCGCCCTGAAGGGCCACGCCATGGGCGGGATCTACCACGGCACCGCGAGCGGCCGCACCACCTGGATGGGGCTCGCCCGCGAGACGTACCGGCTGAGCGGACTCGACCCCGAGCGGATCCGGCCGACCACCTCCGAGGCGTTCGTCCGCCCCGCGGTCCGCCCCGCCTTCAGCGTGCTCGCGCACGACCGCTGGGACGAGGCGGGCATGGCCCCGCTCGCCGACTGGCGCGAACAGCTGGCCGAAGCGCTGGCCACCCCCGGATTCGCCGCACTGGCCGCACAGGCCCGGGACGGCCGAGCGGGATGAAAGCCCTGCTGAACAAGTTGAGCGCGGCGCTGCCGCCGGGCACCGTCGCGGTGGCCGGCGGCACCGTCGTGCTCGGCGCGGCCTCCTACGCCCACCTGGGCGTGGCCGGCCACAGCCTGTCCGACTCGGGCTACGCGAACGTCTCCGTGCTGTGGACGATCGTCATGTCCATCGGCATCGGCATCTTCTTCCCGATGGAGCAGGAACTCACCCGGATCGTCTCCGCCCGCGTGGTCCTCGGCCAGGGCGCGGCCCCCGTGCTGCGCCGGGCCGGCCTGCTCACCGCGGCCATCCTCGGCGCCACCCTGCTCGTCCTCGTCCTCGGCGCCGGACCCATCGCCAACCTCCTCTTCCACGGGGACCGGGCCCTGGTGGCGGCGCTCGGCAGCGCCTTCGCCGGCATGGCGCTGTGCTACCTCACCCGCGGCGTGCTGGCCGGCCTCGGCCTGTTCGGCGCGTACGGCACCCAGCTCGCCGTCGACGGCGGCCTGCGCATCGTGCTGGCCTTCGGCTGCGCGCTCCTCGGCCTGCACTCGGCGCTGGCCTTCAGCCTCATCCTGGCCGTCGCGCCGGTCATCGCGACGCTGGTCACCCTGCCGGCGCTGCTGCGCGCCGTCGGGCCCGGCGAGCCGATCGCCTGGCGCGACCTGTGCAGCGGCCTCGGCCTGCTCGTCTGCGCGACCCTGCTGTCCCAGGTCGTCGTCAACGCGGCCGTCATGAGCACCAAGCTGCTGGCGCCCTCCGACAGCGCGCTGATCGCGGCGCTGATGAGCGCGACCGTGCTCGCGCGGGTGCCGCTCTTCGTCTTCGGCTCGCTCCAGGCCTCGCTGCTCAGCGGTCTCACCGCCGCGTTCACGGCCGGCGACCGGGTGGCCTTCTGGGCGATGCTGCGCCGGATCGCCCTGGTCGTCGCCGCGCTCGGACTGCTCGGCGGCGTACCGGCCACGGTCCTCGGCCCCTGGCTCATCGAGGTGCTGTTCGGCACCGAGGACCCGGTGCTGGGCAGCTTCGACTTCTTCCTGCTGTCCGCCGGCACCGCGGCGTACATGTTCGCGATGGTCCTCGGACAGGCGCTCATGGTATTCAAGCGGCACAACCTGCAGCTGCTCTCCTGGGCCCTCGGCACGGCGGTCCTGGTGGGCATCACCTTGATACCGGGCGACGTCGCCGTGCGCGTGATCGTCGCCTACGCCCTCGGTTCGACCGCCACGGTCCTCGCTATGCTGGCAGCCCTGAGGCTGAGCTTCCCCGGAGCCGCCGCCGCAGCCGGTGAAGGCCCCCGGCAGTTGGCCGACACAGGCAGCCCGGGCGTGGGAGCGGTCGGGAAATGACCATGCCTCCCCACGACGTCACACCGATCACCGAGCACTCGTTTGTGCCACATCCCGCTGGAGCTACCGTGTCCGAATACGACGATGTCTGGCTGGTCATACCGGCCTATAACGAGGGCCAGGTGATCGCCGACGTGGTCGAGGGGGCCCGCAAGACGTTCCCCAACATCGTCGTCGTCGACGACGGCAGCACCGACGACTCGGCCAAGCACATAGCCACGACCGGCGCCCACCTGGTGCGCCACCCGGTCAACCTGGGCCAGGGCGCGGCCCTGCAGACCGGCCTCACCTACGCGCTCGCCCAGCCCGGCGCCCGCTACTTCGCCACCTTCGACGCCGACGGTCAGCACCAGACCAAGGACGTCGAGACGATGGTCGGCGTGCTCCGCCGCGGCGAGGCCGACGTCGTGCTCGGCTCCCGCTTCATCGAGCAGAACGGCCAAGTGCCGTGGATCAAGCAGGTCGTGCTGCGCACGGCCGCCGCCGTCAGCCCGACCGCGCGCAAGCTCAAGCTCACCGACGCGCACAACGGCCTGCGCGTGCTGGGCCGGGAGGCCGCCGAGCAGCTGAACATCACCATGAACGGCATGGCCCACGCGTCCGAGCTCGTCGGCTTCCTCGCCGGCTCCACGCTGCGCGTCACCGAGGTACCGGTGGACATCCTCTACACCGACTACTCACGCGCCAAGGGTCAGTCCCTGATCAACGGCGTCAACATCCTTTTTGACATTTCGCTGCGGGAGCGTGGGCGTCGATGAAGTACTTCTGGATCCAGCTGGTTCTGATCGTCGGCTCGGTGTCGATGGCCCTGATGTTCATCCGGACCTGGGGCCAGGCGAAGAACCGCGCGTGGAAGCGCATCGCGTTCTCGGCCTTCGTCGTCGTCAACGTGTACGCGGTGCTCCGCCCGACCGACGTCACCTGGCTCGCCCAGCAGCTCGGCGTCGGCCGCGGCACCGACCTGGTCCTGTACGTGATGGTGCTCGCGATGGGCTTCCTCACGCTCAACACCTTCCTGCGCTTCCGCTCCCTGGAGAAGAAGATCACCGACCTCGCCCGGACGGTGGCCATCAACGAGGGCGTCCGGCACAACGACGAGCGTCTGGGTGCGGACGCCGTCGTCGCGCAGACGACCCCGGCATCCGCCGCCGACGCCAAGGCCAAGGCCAAGGCCGAGTCGGGCGCCGACTCCGACTCCGTGAAGGCCTGAAGCCGCATGGTGACCTTCGACTTCATGCTCCCCTACTACGGGGACGTGCAGCTGATGCAGGACGCCGTCCGCAGCGTCCTGGCGCAGACGGACCGGGACTTCCGCCTCGTCGTGATCGACGACGGCAAGGAGCCCGAGGTACCCGGCTGGTTCGCACAGCTCGGTGACGACCGGGTCCACTACACGCGCAACGAGCACAACCTCGGCATCACCAAGAACTTCCAGAAGTGCGTGCGGCTGTCCGAGGCCGACTACGTCGTCATCATGGGCTGCGACGACCTGCTGCACCCGCACTACCTGGAGACCGTGCGCGCGATCGTCGCGGACCGCCCGGGCATCGGCATGGTCCAGCCCGGCGTCGAGGTCATCGACGGCGACGGCAAGGTGACGGCCGGCCTGGCGGACAACACCAAGAAGCGGCTGTACGCACCCCAGGTCAAGGGCCGCCGGCTGATGGCCGGTGAGGAGCTGGCCGCCAGCGTGCTGCGCGGGAACTGGCTCTACTTCCCGTCGATCGCCTGGCGGGGCGAGGCCCTGCGCAAGGTGAACTTCCGCGACGACTACTCGGTGATCCAGGACCTCGCGCTCGTCGTCGACCTGCTCGAAGACGGCGAGGAGATGGTCATCGACAACTCCACCACCGTGTTCCAGTACCGCCGCCACGCGGTCAGCGAGTCCTCGGTGCAGGCCTTCTCCGGAACCCGGTTCACCGAGGCCGAGCGGTACTTCTCCGCGGTCGCCGCGCGCATGGACGCCCGCGGCTGGCCGAAGGCGGCCCGCGCGGCCCGCTTCCACAGCGCCTCCCGCCTGCACGCGCTGACGATGCTCCCCGGAGCCCTGCGCCGCGGACACAAGGAAGGCGCTCGTACGCTGGCGAAGCACGCGTTCACCTCCGGCCAGAACTGAGCCGACTCCGCCCACCACGAAACGGACTGAGATGACACACCTGGCCCCCGAGCAGGTCGGTGAGGCCGGCGCTCCGGCGCAGCGGCCTGCCGAACCGGCCCACGGCACGGCCCACTTGTCCCCCTCGCGGAGCGGGGCGTGGCTGTCCCGCCGGTGGGTGCAGGCCCTGGCCGAGGTCGTCGTCAGTCTGGTGGCAGCCCTCGGGTTCACGCTGTTGAGCACGCACATCAGCGTGAACCCGCTCGTGCGCATCGGTCAGGTCAGCGGTCTGGCCAAGCTCCAGATGTACGCGGCCCTCCTCGGCCTGCCGCTGCTCGCGGTCCTGCTCTACACCGCCTACCGCGGCAACCTCCACCGCCACCAGCTGGCGAAGCGCCTGGTGTGCGCCGCCCTCGCCGGTCTCGCCACCGGCGTGCTGGCCGGCGGCGTGGTCGTCGCCCTGCGCGGTACGCCCTGGGGCCTCGGCGGCCAGGAGGGCGACCCGAGCGCCCTGATCGCCATGTCCAACTCCTTCCTGCACGGCGAGGGCCCGTCGGGCATCTACCCGCCGCTCTTCCCCGGCCTGATGGCCGTCTGGGCGAAGATCCGCTACGGCGGCCTCGGCGGCGCCGGCTTCGCCCTCAAGGACTTCCAGATCTTCTTCACCGCGATCGCGGGCCCGATGACGTACCTGGCCTGGCGGCTGCTGCTGCGGCCGTTCTGGGCGCTGCTGATCGCCGTGCCCTCGGCCCTCCTCTTCATGGACCCGATCCGCCCGTACAGCCACGCCAGCATGCTCGTCCTGCTGCCGCTGCTCGGCTACACGCTGCGCGAGATGCGCCGCGCCGGCGCGCAGCCGCTGCGCCGGGTGCTGCTCCGCGGTGCGCTCCTCGGCCTCGTCTTCGGCGTGGTGTTCCTCTGGTACTCCGGCTGGTACGTCTGGGCCGCGCCCGGCGTGTTCCTGCTGACGCTGTGCGTCTTCCCGTGGCGCGCCGGCAAGGCCGTGGTCAGGCGGACCGCCGCGTTCGTCGGTGCCACCCTGCTCACGGCCGGCGTCGTGGGCGCCCCGCTGATCTACCAGATGGCCCGGCTCGGTTCCCAGACCCCGGACCGCTACGCCTTCCTGGCCGTGTACGTCGATCCGGCGTACGTCCTGGGCTGGGTGTCCGACCGCTCAGGGAAGCTGGAGTACCAGACCTGGCCGGTGGCCGGCGAGATGGCGGGCCAGAGCGGCTTCGCCCTGCTGCTGCTGTTCGCCGTGGGCCTGGGCATCGGCCTGGCGCTGCGCAACATCATGGTCCTGACCGCGGCCGCCACGCTGGCCGGCGCCTGGCTGGCCCGCTTCTGGTTCGCCTCGCACATGGCGCACGACAAGGCCGTGCAGCTCTTCCCGCGCACCACCTGGATCATCATGTACTGCCTGATGATCCTGGCCGTCCTCGGCATGATGGCCGTGGTGAACCGGAGCTCCGGCTGGGCCGAGCGCACCCTGCGGCCGAGCGGCGCGGACCCGGCCGCCCGCGTCGTGCCCCGGCGGGTCGTCGCGCAGCTCGCGGCCGGCATGGTGTGCGTGGTCGCGCTGTTCGCCACGATGGGCGCGTCCTGGTCGGTCAACCGGTACATGCCGCAGTCCGACAACATGACGATGGGCATCGACGCGTGGCGGGCCCACACCATCAAGAAGGCGGACGGCACCTGCCCGCGCTTCGCGCCGGACAAGAAGAAGTGCGCGGACATCGTCACGACCGACTGGAAGCAGAACGCCGACGACGGCGAGATCTGGTGCGGTGGCATCGGCCCGCTGAACTGGCAGGCCGTCTGCGGGCGCAAGGCGCCCGCGTCGGAGCTGAAGAAGGAAGAGCAGGAGCAGAAGGAGAGGGAGAAGGCGAAGAAGTAGCCTTCGTCCCGACCGAGGACCCCCGCCCCGCGCTTCGCCGCGGACCGGGGGTCCTCGCGTATCCGTACCCCTGTTCGCCCAAGACCGACCCCCCTGCTCGGGCCCGCACCGGCGGCCAGTAGCATCCGGCCGGTCAGCCATTACTTCTGCATTGCCACAGGGGCGGGGACGGACAACTTGAAACTAGGTCGTGTGCGCGGGACGGCTCTCGCCGCCGCGCTCGGTGTCGTGACGGTGCTCGGCATCCAGGGGGTCGCGAGCGGAACGGGTGCCTCCGACGGGGGCGAGGTGTCGCCCTACAGCACCCGGGCCCGCGAGAAGGGGCCGGTCGAGGGTGAGCTGCACCGGCTCGCGCTGAAGCCCAAGGGCAGGGGCGAGGCCGTCCTCTCCCAGCAGGGCACCGAGCCCTTCGGTCTCCTCGGCGTCTCCTGGAACGACCCCGAGGCCGAGGTCAAGGGCCGGATCGAGGCCCGCACCCGCGACGCCGACACCGGCAAGTGGTCGAAGTGGGTCGAGCTGGAGCAGGCCGAGTCCGGCCTCGACGGCAAGCGCCCCGGCCTGCGCGGAGCCACCGAGCCGGTCTGGGTCGGTCCGTCCGACGGGGCCGAGGTACGGGTGGCCGGCGGCGGCGAGCTGCCCGCCGGCATGGAACTGAACCTGGTGGACCCGGGGGCCGGCGGCGCGAAGGCCAAGAAGAAGGCCAACCTGGGCCTCGGACCGGCCGCGTTCGCCCTCCCCGCGGAGGACCCGCCGCAGACCCCGCCGACCACGCCGGGACCGGAGTCGACCGCCCCGCGGCCGGACGTGGTCTCGCGCGTGCAGTGGGGGGCGGACGAGTCCCTGAACAACGAGGGCCCGATCTACCTCCCCGGAGCGAAGATCAAGGCGGTCTTCGTCCACCACACCGCCGCCACCGCGCCGTACGAGTGCTCCGAGTCCGCCGCCATCGTCCGGAGCATCCACAAGTACCACGTGGAGATCGAGAAGTGGCGCGACCTCGGCTACAACTTCCTGGTCGACAAGTGCGGCACGGTCTTCGAAGGCCGTCAGGGCGGTGTGGACCAGCCCGTTCAGGGCGCGCACACCTACGGCTGGAACTCCGAGTCGACGAGCGTCTCGATCCTCGGTGACTACACGAACGCGGGGGCCTCGCCCGCCGCGCTCGAAGCCGTCTCCAAGGTCGCCGCGTACAAGCTCGGCCAGTACGACGGCGACATGAAGGGCACGGCGACGCTGACCGCCGGCGCCACCCAGACGAACTTCTTCGGCAAGAGCTACACCGCCGGACAGCAGTACGAGTTCAAGTCGCTCTCGGGCCACCGGGACGGCTTCAACACCCAGTGCCCGGGCAACTCCCTCTACCCGCAGCTGGAGGCGCTCCGCCAGACGGGCCCCGCGGCCCAGCTGAAGATCGCCTCGGTGAACGGGGCGCCGGCCGTGCCGGGCGCCACCTACCCCGGCGGCGCGGCCCTGACGGTCGACTGGACCACCAGCACGGCCAGCGCCGCGCTGAACAAGTTCGAGCTGCTGGTGGACGGTGAGGCCACCGCCGTCACCGACGGCACCGCCCGCAAGGCGACCGCGGTCGTGACCCACGGCACGCACGAGGTCCGGGTCCGCGCGACCGCCGCGAACGGCAAGGTCTCCACGAGCCTCGCGGTCACCGTCGACGCGGACGTCAAGGGCGCCAAGTTCGTCCCCCTCGCGCCGAAGCGGCTGATGGACACCCGTACCGGTCTGGGCGTCCGCTCCGGCCCGGTGGGTACCGCCGGCGTGGTCACCCTGCCGGTGGCCGCCGCCACCGGTGGCACGCCCACCGCGGTGGTGCTGAACGTGACGGCGACCAACCCGACGCAGCCGAGCTTCGTGTCGGTGTACCCGAGCGGCACGACCCGCTCCAGTGCCTCGAACCTGAACTTCACCCCGGGCCAGACGATCCCCAACCTGGTGGTCGTGCCGGTCGTCAACGGGAGCGTCAGCTTCTACAACAACCAGGGCAACGTCGACCTGATCGCGGACATCACCGGTTACTTCACCTCCGGGGGTGAGGGCGCCACGCAGACCAACTTCGGCCCGAAGCGGCTGATGGACACCCGTACGGGCCTCGGTGTGCCGGCCGGCCCGGTCGGGACCGCCGGCGTGGTCACCCTGCCCGTGGCCGGCGTCGACGGCATCCCGGCCACCGGCGTCAAGGCCGTCGTGTTGAACGTGACGGCGACCAACCCGACGCAGCCGAGCTTCGTGTCGGTCTACCCGAGCGGTACGACCCGCTCCAGCGCGTCGAACCTGAACTTCACCCCGGGCCAGACGATCCCCAACCTGGTCGTCGTCCCCGTGGTGGACGGCAAGGTCAGCTTCTACAACAACCAGGGCAACGTCGACCTGATCGCGGACATCACCGGCTACTTCTCCGACAGCGCCGAGGGCGCCGTGCACGCGAACTTCGGTCCGAAGCGGCTGATGGACACCCGCACCGGCCTCGGCGTCCGGCAGGGCCGGGTCACCGGCGGCAGCGTGGTCACGCTGCCCGTGGCGGGCGTCGGCGGCATCCCGGCCACCGGGATCAAGGCCGTGGTGCTGAACGTGACGGCGACCAACCCGACCGAGGCGAGCTACGTGTCGGTCTTCCCGAGCGGTACGACCCGCTCCAGCGCGTCGAACCTGAACTTCACCGCCGGTCTCACGATCCCCAACCTGGTGGTCGTCCCCGTGGTGGACGGCAAGGTCAGCTTCTACAACAACACCGGTTCCGTGGATCTCATCGCGGACATCACGGGGTACTTCAGCTAGTGGCGTGAACACGCGTTTTCGCAGGTGAGGGGCTCCACACCACCAGGTGCGGGGCCCCTCACCCGCATGTCGGGCCAGGGAACGGAAACAGGGGGACACAGGGGACATGGGGAAGAACGAGGACGACAGGGCGGGCATCTCGGACGAGGAGCTGGCCCGGTTCATGGAGCAGGCCGCCCGGGGCGCCGGCAACGCACCGACCGAGCCCTCCGCACGGGCGCGGATGGTCACCGAGCGGCTGCGCGCCACGCAGGGACAGGAGCCGCCGGGCTGGCGGACCGGGCCCGTACGGCGTGAGCGCCGGCGCCCCGGGCGGCTGGGGGCGGCCCTGGCCGTCCTCGGCGTCGCGGGGCTCGCGCTGATCGCCGTACGGCCCGAGCTGGTGATCGACAGGATCACCGGCAGGACCGAGGCCCGCCAGGAGGCCCGGAACGCCGCTCCGCTGCCCGGGGAGTCCGGACGTCCGACCGCTCCGCCGCCGTCGACGGCGCCCGACCAGCCGACTCTGCAGGAACCTTTCCGTGGTTCCCCGGCCCTCCAGTGGGCCGACGGCGCCGCCGGCATCGAGGTCCCCGCGGCCACGGCCGTCGGCGGGATGTCCCAGCAGCAGGTCGCGGACGCCCTGGAGAAGGCCAGACAGTTCCTGATCGCGACCAGTCTCGACCCGGCCACGCTGCGCGGCGAGCGGCCGACCGCCGCCCTGGCGATCCTGGACCCCAAGCAGCCCGAGACCCCGCAGCGGCTGGAGCAGTCCCTGACCAAGCCCACCGCGGAGAACACCCCGGTGACGCTCTTCACCCGCTTCGACCAGGCGAAGGTCAAGCCGGTCGGCGACATCGTCAAGGTGCGCGGCAGCATGCGCGCGGAGGCGGGGGAGCCCGGGGAACTGCTCGTGGTGACGGACTACACCTTCGTCCACCCCATGACGAACGGCGGCACGAGCGTGCAGCGCACGATCGTGCGCCGGCAGATCACCCTCAGCCTGCTCGACCCGGCGCGCTGGGAGACCACCCGGGGCCGGCTCCAGCTGCGCAAGTACGCCTCGGAGTGGTCGAACGTCGCATGCGAGACGGCCGACGGCTTCCTGCACCCGGACTTCCCGCGGGACGCTCCGGCCGGGCCGGCGCCCACCGGTCCCGCCGTTGATCCGTACGACCGCAGCAGGGACATCGAGGGCGAAGGGTGCGGGACGGTCACGCGCTCCTGACCGGGGGAGGAGCCCCGCCGGGCGATGCGCGTGGTGCGGTTTGACCACTCAGCGTGGCGGGGTATTCTCTTCGGCCCGATTGGCCAGGTACGTGCCTCGTATGGCAGACTACTCAAGTTGCTCGGCTGAGTGCCGATGCTGCGCGCCTCCCGCCGGGAGGACCGGAAGCGAGTCCCACAGTACTCGTCGTTCTTAATCTGCCTCTCGGGGCAGCAATGGGAACGGACGTACGGGAATCTTCTGGGAAGCGTCAGCACGGTGCCCACCAGGCGCTCGGTGGGTGTTTCTCCCCCGAAACGCGGTCACAGGGACCGCACCCCCTTGGACGAGGGAATTTCCGTATGGGAATTTTCTGTAGAGGGAGTGCGACACGCCCGACCGCGTGGGTCGGAGAGAAGCGGTGGGATCCGTCCCGCAGCCGATCGAGGGCCAGAGCGTTTCCACATACAGACAGGACTACGGAGTAGCCATGGCGGGACAGAAGATCCGCATCCGGCTCAAGGCCTACGACCACGAGGTCATCGATTCCTCGGCGAAGAAGATCGTCGAGACGGTGACGCGCACTGGTGCGTCGGTCGCGGGCCCGGTGCCGCTGCCCACTGAGAAGAACGTGTACTGCGTCATCAAGTCGCCGCACAAGTACAAGGACTCGCGCGAGCACTTCGAGATGCGCACGCACAAGCGCCTGATCGACATCCTCGACCCGACCCCCAAGACCGTTGACTCGCTGATGCGCCTGGACCTTCCGGCCGGCGTTGACATCGAGATCAAGCTCTGAGAGGCGTCGAGAAGATGGCAAAGCAGATCAAGGGCGTCCTGGGCGAGAAGCTCGGCATGACCCAGGTCTGGGACGAGAACAACCGTGTCGTCCCGGTGACCGTGGTCAAGGCCGGACCCTGCGTCGTTACCCAGGTCCGTACGAACGACATCGACGGCTACGAGTCGGTCCAGATCGCCTTCGGCGAGATCGACCCGCGCAAGGTGAACAAGCCCCTCAAGGGCCACTTCGCCAAGGCCGACGTGACCCCCCGCCGCCACCTGGTGGAGCTCCGCACCTCCGACGCCAGCGAGTACACGCTCGGCCAGGAGATCACTGCTGAGGTGTTCGAGTCCGGCGTCAAGGTCGACGTCACGGGCAACAGCAAGGGCAAGGGCTTCGCCGGTGTCATGAAGCGGCACAACTTCCGGGGCCTCGGCGCCGGTCACGGTGTGCAGCGCAAGCACCGCTCCCCCGGTTCGATCGGTGGCTGCGCCACCCCTGGGCGTGTCTTCAAGGGCATGCGCATGGCCGGTCGCATGGGTAACGAGCGCGTCACCACCCAGAACCTGACCATCCACGCGGTTGACGCGGAGAAGGGTCTGCTCCTCATCAAGGGTGCGGTCCCCGGTCCGAACGGCGGCCTCGTCCTGGTCCGTACCGCGGCCAAGGGGGCTTGAGGTAATGAGCACCATTGACATCCTTTCGCCGGCAGGCGACAAGGCCGGTACCGTCGAGCTCCCCGCGGAGATCTTCGACGCCAAGACCAGCGTTCCGCTGATCCACCAGGTCGTTGTCGCTCAGCTGGCTGCTGCCCGTCAGGGCACGCACAAGACCAAGACCCGTGGCGAAGTCCGTGGTGGTGGCCGCAAGCCGTACCGCCAGAAGGGCACCGGCCGCGCCCGTCAGGGTTCGACCCGCGCTCCGCAGTTCGCAGGCGGTGGCGTCGTCCACGGCCCGCAGCCGCGTGACTACTCGCAGCGGACCCCCAAGAAGATGAAGGTCGCCGCCCTCCGCGGTGCCCTCTCGGACCGTGCGCGTCACTCCCGCATCCACGTCGTCACCGGCGTGGTCGAGGGTGCCGCCTCCACGAAGGCCGCCAAGACGCTGTTCGGCAAGATCTCGGAGCGCAAGAACCTGCTCCTGGTCGTCGAGCGTGCCGACGAGGCCGCGTGGCTGTCCGCCCGCAACCTGCCCCAGGTTCACATCCTGGAGCCGGGCCAGCTGAACACGTACGACGTGATCGTCTCTGACGACGTGGTCTTCACCCAGGCCGCGCTCGAGTCCTTCGTGTCTGGCCCCAAGGCCGACGAGACCGAAGGGAGCGACGCCTGATGTCTGAGGCGACCGTTACCAGCAAGACCTTCACCGACCCGCGCGACCTGCTGATCAAGCCGGTTGTCTCGGAGAAGAGCTACGCGCTGCTGGACGAGAACAAGTACACGTTCATCGTCGCGCCCGGCGCCAACAAGACCCAGATCAAGCAGGCCGTGGAAGCGGTCTTCTCGGTCAAGGTCACCGGGGTCAACACGATCAACCGTCAGGGTAAGCGCAAGCGCACCAAGACCGGTTTCGGCAAGCGTGCCAACACCAAGCGCGCCATCGTGACCCTTGCCGAGGGCAACCGTATCGACATCTTCGGCGGCCAGGCCTCCTAACGGAGGTCTAGTCGTCCGGAATCGGACGAGGACTGAGAAATGGGTATCCGCAAGTACAAGCCGACGACCCCGGGCCGTCGTGGCTCCAGCGTCGCCGACTTTGTCGAGATCACGCGGTCCACGCCGGAGAAGTCGCTGGTTCGCCCTCTGCACAGCAAGGGCGGCCGTAACAACACCGGCCGGATCACCGTTCGCCACCAGGGTGGCGGACACAAGCGCGCCTACCGCGTGATCGACTTCCGTCGTCACGACAAGGACGGCGTGCCGGCCAAGGTCGCGCACATCGAGTACGACCCCAACCGCACCGCGCGCATCGCGCTGCTGCACTACGCCGACGGCGAGAAGCGCTACATCATCGCGCCGCGCGGTCTGCAGCAGGGTGACCGGATTGAGAACGGCCCGACGGCCGACATCAAGCCCGGCAACAACCTGGCGCTCCGCAACATCCCGGTCGGTACCACGATCCACGCGATCGAGCTCCGTCCCGGTGGCGGTGCGAAGTTCGCCCGCTCCGCTGGTGCGTCCGTGCAGCTGCTCGCGAAGGAGGGCGTCATGGCCCACCTCCGCATGCCGTCGGGCGAGATCCGTCTCGTCGACGCGCGCTGCCGTGCCACGGTCGGCGAGGTCGGCAACGCCGAGCAGTCGAACATCAACTGGGGCAAGGCCGGCCGCATGCGCTGGAAGGGCGTTCGCCCGTCCGTCCGCGGTGTCGCGATGAACCCGGTTGACCACCCGCACGGTGGTGGTGAGGGCAAGACCAGTGGTGGTCGCCACCCGGTCTCCCCGTGGGGTCAGAAGGAGGGTCGTACTCGCTCGCCGAAGAAGGCTTCGAGCAAGTACATCGTCCGCCGCCGCAAGACGAACAAGAAGCGCTAGGAGCGGGTTTAGATGCCGCGCAGTCTCAAGAAGGGGCCCTTCGTCGACGACCACCTCGTAAAGAAGGTGGACGTCCAGAACGAAGCCGGCACCAAGAACGTCATCAAGACCTGGTCCCGTCGCTCGATGATCATCCCCAGCATGCTGGGTCACACCATCGCGGTGCACAACGGCAAGACCCACGTCCCGGTGTTCGTCACCGAGTCGATGGTCGGCCACAAGCTCGGCGAGTTCTCGCCGACTCGCACCTTCCGCGGCCACGTCAAGGACGACCGGAAGTCGAAGCGCCGCTAAAGGCGGGGTGGTTACGACTATGACTTACACCGAAGGGACAACCATGGAAGCCAGGGCCCAGGCGCGGTACATCCGCGTCACGCCCATGAAGGCCCGCCGAGTGGTGGACCTTATCCGTGGCATGGATGCCACGGAGGCTCAGGCGGTCCTGCGTTTCGCCCCGCAGGCCGCGAGCGTGCCGGTCGGCAAGGTGCTGGACAGCGCCATTGCCAACGCCGCACACAACTACAACCACCCGGACGCCTCCACGCTGGTCATCAGCGAGGCGTACGTGGACGAGGGCCCGACCCTGAAGCGGTTCCGTCCGCGTGCCCAGGGCCGTGCCTACCGGATCCGCAAGCGGACCAGCCACATCACCGTGGTCGTCAGCAGCAAGGAAGGTTCCCGGTAATGGGCCAGAAGGTAAACCCGCACGGGTTCCGGCTCGGCATCACCACCGACTTCAAGTCGCGTTGGTACGCCGACAAGCTGTACAAGGACTACGTCAAGGAAGACGTCGCCATCCGTCGGATGATGACGTCCGGCATGGAGCGCGCCGGCATCTCGAAGGTTGAGATCGAGCGCACCCGTGACCGCGTGCGTGTGGACATCCACACCGCTCGTCCGGGCATCGTCATCGGCCGCCGTGGCGCCGAGGCCGACCGCATCCGCGGTGACCTCGAGAAGCTCACGGGCAAGCAGGTCCAGCTGAACATCCTCGAGGTCAAGAACCCCGAGCTCGACGCTCAGCTGGTTGCCCAGGCCGTTGCCGAGCAGCTCTCCTCCCGCGTCTCCTTCCGTCGTGCCATGCGCAAGAGCATGCAGGGCACGATGAAGGCCGGCGCCAAGGGCATCAAGATCCAGTGTGGCGGCCGTCTCGGCGGCGCCGAGATGTCCCGCTCCGAGTTCTACCGCGAAGGCCGTGTGCCGCTGCACACCCTCCGCGCGAACGTGGACTACGGCTTCTTCGAGGCCAAGACCACCTTCGGCCGTATCGGTGTGAAGGTCTGGATCTACAAGGGCGACGTCAAGAACATCGCCGAGGTTCGCGCCGAGAACGCTGCGGCCCGTGCGGGTAACCGCCCGGCCCGTGGCGCGCAGGGCGCTGGCGACCGTCCCGCCGGCCGTGGTGGCCGTGGTGGCGAGCGCGGCGGCCGTGGTGGCCGCAAGCCGCAGCAGGCTGCTGGTGTCGAGGCCCCCAAGGCCGACGCTCCCGCCGCCGCTCCGGCTGAGAGCACCGGAACGGAGGCCTGACCGACATGCTGATCCCTCGTAGGGTCAAGCACCGCAAGCAGCACCACCCGAAGCGCCGCGGTATGGCCAAGGGCGGTACTGAGGTCTCGTTCGGCGAGTACGGCATCCAGGCGCTGACCCCGGCGTACGTGACGAACCGCCAGATCGAGGCGGCTCGTATCGCGATGACCCGCCACATCAAGCGTGGCGGCAAGGTCTGGATCAACATCTACCCGGACCGCCCGCTCACGAAGAAGCCTGCCGAGACCCGCATGGGTTCCGGTAAGGGTTCTCCCGAGTGGTGGATTGCCAACGTGCACCCGGGCCGGGTCATGTTCGAGCTGTCCTACCCGAACGAGAAGATTGCTCGTGAGGCGCTCACCCGCGCTGCTCACAAGCTTCCGATGAAGTGCCGGATTGTTCGGCGCGAGGCAGGTGAGTCGTGATGGCGACGGGAACCAAGGCGTCCGAGCTGCGTGAGCTCGGCAACGAGGAGCTCGTTGGCAAGCTGCGCGAGGCCAAGGAGGAGCTGTTCAAGCTCCGCTTCCAGGCGGCCACGGGTCAGCTGGAGAACAACGGCCGGCTCAAGTCCGTCCGTAAGGACATCGCTCGCATCTACACCCTGATGCACGAGCGTGAGCTCGGTATCGAGACGGTGGAGAGCGCCTGATGAGCGAGAACAACGTGACTGAGAAGACCGAGCGCGGATTCCGCAAGACCCGTGAGGGCCTGGTCGTCAGCGACAAGATGGACAAGACCGTCGTCGTCGCCGTCGAGGACCGCGTGAAGCACGCCCTGTACGGCAAGGTCATCCGCCGTACGAACAAGCTCAAGGCGCACGACGAGCAGAACGCTGCCGGCGTCGGCGACCGCGTCCTCATCATGGAGACGCGTCCGCTGTCGGCGAGCAAGCGCTGGCGCATCGTCGAGATCCTCGAGAAGGCCAAGTAATCACCTGAGGGGTTTCCCTCAGGTCAGTTCCGCCAGGCTCGGTGGGGGCCTCGCTCCTCGGAGTGAAGCCCCCGCCGGGAACCGGCAGACAAACAGGAGATAGACGTGATCCAGCAGGAGTCGCGACTGCGTGTCGCCGACAACACTGGTGCCAAGGAGATCCTTTGCATCCGTGTTCTCGGTGGCTCCGGTCGCCGCTACGCGGGCATCGGTGACGTCATCGTCGCCACCGTCAAGGACGCGATCCCCGGTGGCAACGTGAAGAAGGGTGACGTCGTCAAGGCGGTCATCGTTCGCACCGTCAAGGAGCGCCGCCGCCAGGACGGCTCGTACATCCGCTTCGACGAGAACGCCGCCGTCATTCTGAAGAACGACGGCGACCCTCGCGGCACCCGTATCTTCGGCCCCGTCGGCCGTGAGCTGCGCGAGAAGAAGTTCATGAAGATCATCTCGCTCGCGCCGGAGGTGCTGTAAGCATGAAGATCAAGAAGGGCGACCTGGTCCAGGTCATCACCGGTAAGGACAAGGGCAAGCAGGGCAAGGTCATCGTTGCCTTCCCCGCCGACAACCGTGTCCTCGTCGAGGGTGTCAACCGGGTCAAGAAGCACACCAAGGCTGCGCAGAACCAGGCCGGTGGCATTGTGATCACCGAGGCCCCGGTCCACGTCAGCAACGTTCAGCTGGTTGTGGAGAAGGACGGCAAGAAGGTCGTCACCCGCGTCGGCTACCGCTTCGACGACGAGGGCAACAAGATCCGCGTTGCCAAGCGGACGGGTGAGGACATCTGATGGCTACCACTCCGCGTCTCAAGACGAAGTACCGCGAGGACATCGCGGGCAAGCTGCGTGAGGAGTTCTCCTACGAGAACGTCATGCAGATCCCCGGCCTCGTGAAGATCGTGGTCAACATGGGTGTGGGCGACGCCGCCCGCGACTCCAAGCTGATCGACGGCGCCATCAAGGACCTGACGACGATCACCGGTCAGAAGCCGGCCGTCACGAAGGCCCGGAAGTCCATCGCGCAGTTCAAGCTGCGCGAGGGTCAGCCGATCGGCTGCCACGTCACCCTCCGTGGTGACCGCATGTGGGAGTTCCTGGACCGTACGCTGTCGCTCGCGCTGCCGCGTATCCGTGACTTCCGTGGTCTGTCGCCGAAGCAGTTCGACGGCCGTGGCAACTACACCTTCGGTCTCACGGAGCAGGTCATGTTCCACGAGATCGACCAGGACAAGATCGACCGTACCCGGGGTATGGACATCACCGTGGTCACCACGGCGACCAACGACGACGAGGGCCGTGCCCTCCTTCGTCACCTCGGCTTCCCCTTCAAGGAGGCGTAAGCGAGATGGCGAAGAAGGCTCTCATCGCGAAGGCTGCCCGCAAGCCCAAGTTCGGTGTGCGTGCGTACACCCGCTGCCAGCGCTGCGGTCGCCCCCACTCCGTGTACCGCAAGTTCGGCCTGTGCCGCGTCTGCCTTCGTGAGATGGCTCACCGTGGCGAGCTGCCGGGCGTGACCAAGAGCTCCTGGTAAATCACCCTCGTCCGCAAGGACTTGGGCTGTACCAGGCACTCTCGGTAAGCATCTGGACGGTGGGTGCCCGGCCGCGCATGCCTTAGGCTTGTGTGGTTGGGCGTCCGCCGCCCATAACGACTTACTACGCCGTAGGTCCCCGCACCGCACCCGTCCCGCCACTGAGTGGGGAGAGGGATGGCGCATACAGGAAACCCCGGCGAGAGAGGCCGAAGGCCACTTCATGACCATGACTGACCCGATCGCAGACATGCTCACGCGTCTGCGTAACGCTAACTCGGCGTACCACGACACCGTCGTGATGCCGCACAGCAAGATCAAGTCGCACATCGCAGAGATCCTCAAGCAGGAGGGTTTCATCACCGGCTGGAAGGTCGAGGACGCCGAGGTCGGCAAGAACCTCGTCCTCGAGCTGAAGTTCGGGCCGAACCGCGAGCGCTCCATTGCGGGCATCAAGCGGATCTCGAAGCCCGGTCTGCGCGTGTACGCGAAGTCCACCAACCTGCCGAAGGTCCTCGGTGGCCTGGGCGTGGCGATCATCTCCACGTCCCACGGTCTCCTGACCGGTCAGCAGGCAGGCAAGAAGGGCGTAGGTGGGGAAGTCCTCGCCTACGTCTGGTAGTCGGGAACGGAGGAAAAGCAATGTCGCGAATCGGCAAGCTCCCCATCCAGGTTCCCGCCGGTGTGGACGTCACCATCGATGGCCAGACGGTCGCCGTGAAGGGCCCCAAGGGTTCCCTCGCGCACACCGTTAAGGCGCCCATCGCAGTCGTCAAGGACGAGGACGGCGTTCTGAACGTCACCCGCCCGAACGACGAGCGTCAGAACAAGGCCCTGCACGGCCTGTCCCGCACGCTGGTGGCGAACATGATCACCGGTGTGACCACGGGGTACGTCAAGGCTCTCGAGATCAGCGGTGTCGGTTACCGTGTCCTGGCGAAGGGCTCCGACCTGGAGTTCCAGCTGGGTTACAGCCACCCGATCCTGGTGGAGGCGCCCGAGGGCATCTCCTTCAAGGTCGAGTCGCCGACCAAGTTCACGGTCGAGGGCATCGACAAGCAGAAGGTCGGCGAGGTCGCCGCCAACATCCGCAAGCTGCGGAAGCCCGACCCGTACAAGGCCAAGGGTGTCAAGTACGCCGGCGAGGTCATCCGCCGCAAGGTCGGAAAGGCTGGTAAGTAGCCATGGCATACGGTGTGAAGATCGCCAAGGGCGACGCGTACAAGCGCGCTGCCAAGGCTCGCCGCCACATCCGCATCCGCAAGAACGTCTCGGGTACGGCGGAGCGTCCGCGCCTCGTCGTGACGCGTTCCAACCGCAACATCGTTGCTCAGGTCATCGACGACCTCCAGGGTCACACCCTGGCGTCCGCGTCGACCCTGGACGCTTCGATCCGCGGTGGCGAAGGCGACAAGAGCGCCCAGGCCCAGGCTGTCGGCGCGCTCGTCGCCGAGCGTGCCAAGGCTGCGGGTGTCGAGACCGTCGTGTTCGACCGCGGTGGCAACCGATACGCCGGGCGCATTGCCGCTCTGGCTGACGCCGCCCGCGAAGCCGGGCTGAAGTTCTAAGCCCCGGTTCCGGGACTCACGGACGTAACAGAGAGAGGTAATCCAATGGCTGGACCCCAGCGCCGCGGAAGCGGTGCCGGTGGCGGCGAGCGGCGGGACCGGAAGGGTCGCGACGGTGGCCCTGCCGCCGAGAAGACCGCTTACGTTGAGCGCGTTGTCGCGATCAACCGCGTCGCCAAGGTTGTCAAGGGTGGTCGCCGCTTCAGCTTCACCGCGCTGGTCGTGGTGGGCGACGGTGACGGCACTGTAGGTGTCGGTTACGGCAAGGCCAAGGAAGTTCCCGCGGCCATCGCCAAGGGTGTCGAGGAAGCGAAGAAGAACTTCTTCAAGGTTCCGCGCATCCAGGGCACCATCCCTCACCCGATCCAGGGCGAGAAGGCTGCGGGCGTCGTCCTGCTGAAGCCTGCTTCCCCCGGTACCGGTGTTATCGCCGGTGGCCCGGTGCGCGCCGTTCTGGAGTGCGCCGGCGTTCACGACATCCTGTCGAAGTCCCTGGGCTCCGACAACGCGATCAACATCGTGCACGCGACCGTGGCGGCCCTCCAGGGCCTGCAGCGTCCCGAGGAGATCGCGGCTCGCCGTGGTCTGCCCCTCGAGGACGTCGCCCCCGCGGCTCTGCTTCGTGCGCGTGCTGGGGCGGGTGCGTAATGGCTCGCCTCAAGATCACGCAGACGAAGTCGTACATCGGCAGCAAGCAGAACCACCGCGACACTCTGCGTTCGCTCGGGCTCAAGCGCCTGAACGACGTGGTCGTCAAGGAGGACCGCCCCGAGTTCCGCGGAATGGTTCACACCGTCCGCCACCTCGTGACGGTTGAGGAGGTTGACTAACATGGCTGAGAACAGCCCGCTGAAGGCCCACAACCTCCGTCCCGCCCCCGGCGCCAAGACCGCGAAGACCCGTGTCGGTCGTGGTGAGGCGTCGAAGGGTAAGACGGCCGGTCGTGGTACGAAGGGCCAGAAGGCCCGCTACCAGATCCCGCAGCGCTTCGAGGGTGGGCAGATGCCCCTCCACATGCGCCTGCCGAAGCTCAAGGGCTTCAAGAACCCGTTCCGCACCGAGTTCCAGGTTGTCAACCTGGACAAGCTCGGCGCTCTCTACCCCGAGGGTGGAGAAGTCACGGTGGCCGACCTGGTCGCCAAGGGCGCGGTTCGCAAGAACAGCCTCGTCAAGGTCCTGGGCCAGGGCGAGCTCTCCGTGGCGCTGCAGGTTTCGGTTGACGCCGTCTCCGCCTCCGCCAAGGAGAAGATCGCCGCTGCCGGCGGCACCGTCACCGAGCTCGTCTAAGACGATTTCAGTGGCTGAATAGCTCAAAACCCGACCGGGGATGCCTCACATATGGGGCATCCCCGGTTGGTCGTTCCACGGGAGGCACACTCGCCGGTAAGGTGGCGTGCACCATTGCTTTGTCGTATACGTCGATCCCTCAGACCGTCACCTCTGACGCAGTAGCGCGGGGGTCGCAGGAGGCACCGTGCTCACCGCGTTCGCCCGGGCGTTCAAGACGCCCGACCTGCGCAAGAAGCTGCTCTTCACGCTCGGCATCATCGTGCTGTTCCGGCTCGGGTCCCACATCCCGGTCCCCGGCGTGAGCTACAAGAACGTTCAGATCTGTGTTGAGCAGGCAGGCAGCAGCAACGGGCTGTTCGGTCTGGTCAACATGTTCAGCGGCGGTGCGCTGCTGCAGATCACGATCTTCGCGCTCGGCATCATGCCCTACATCACGGCGAGCATCATTCTGCAGCTGCTGACCGTGGTCATCCCGAAGCTGGAGACCCTCAAGAAAGAGGGCCAGTCCGGCACGGCGAAGATCACTCAGTACACGCGCTATCTGACGGTCGCGCTGGCGATCCTGCAGGGCACCGGCCTCGTCGCCACCGCCCGCACGGGTGCCCTGTTCCAGGGCTGCTCCGCCGCCCGCGACATCGTCCCCGACCGGTCGATCTTCACCACCGTCGTCATGGTGGTCACCATGACCGCCGGTACCTGCGTCGTCATGTGGCTCGGTGAGCTCATCACCGACCGCGGCATCGGCAACGGCATGTCGATCCTCATGTTCATCTCCATCGCCGCCGGCTTCATCGGCGCCATGTGGCAGATCAAGCTCCAGGGCAAGATCGCGGACGGCTGGGTCGAGTTCGGCGTCGTCATCCTGGTCGGCCTGGCGATGGTGTGCCTGGTGGTCTTCGTCGAGCAGGCGCAGCGCCGGATCCCGGTCCAGTACGCGAAGCGCATGATCGGCCGCCGTGCCTACGGCGGTACCTCGACCTACATCCCGCTCAAGGTGAACCAGGCGGGCATCATCCCCGTCATCTTCGCCTCGTCCCTGCTCTACATCCCGGCACTGATCGTCCAGTTCAGCGGCTCGACCGCGGGCTGGGCCACCTGGATCCAGAAGCACTTCGTCAAGGGCGACCACCCGTACTACATCGCGACCTACTTCCTCCTGATCGTCTTCTTCGCGTTCTTCTACGTGGCGATCTCGTTCAACCCCGAGGAAGTTGCAGACAACATGAAGAAGTATGGTGGGTTCATCCCGGGTATTCGCGCCGGTCGACCCACCGCTGAGTACCTGAGCTACGTGCTCAACCGGATCACCTGGCCGGGGTCGCTGTACCTGGGTCTCATCGCTCTTGTGCCGACGATGGCGTTGGCCGGCTTCGGAGCGAACCAGAACTTCCCGTTCGGCGGGACGAGCATCCTGATCATCGTGGGTGTGGGTCTGGAAACCGTGAAGCAGATCGAGAGCCAGCTCCAGCAGCGTAATTACGAAGGGTTCCTCCGCTGATGCGAATCGTCCTCGTCGGACCGCCCGGTGCGGGCAAGGGAACGCAGGCCGCGTTCCTTGCCAAGAACCTGTCGATCCCGCACATCTCCACGGGCGACCTGTTCCGGGCCAACATCAGCCAGGGCACCGAGCTGGGCAAGCAGGCGAAGGCGTACATGGACGCCGGCGACCTGGTTCCCGACGAGGTGACCATCGGCATGGCGAAGGACCGGATGGAGCAGCCCGACGCCGCGGGCGGCTTCCTGCTCGACGGCTTCCCGCGCAACGTGTCGCAGGCCGAGGCCCTCGACGAGATGCTGACCGCCGCGGGCATGAAGCTCGACGCCGTCCTCGACCTGGAGGTCGAGGAGGACGAGGTCGTCAAGCGGATCGCCGGTCGCCGGATCTGCCGCAACGACTCCTCGCACGTCTTCCACGTCACGTACGCCCCGCCGAAGACCGAGGGTGTCTGCGACACCTGCGGCGGCGAGCTGTACCAGCGCGGTGACGACTCCGAGGCCACGGTCCGCAACCGGCTGGAGGTCTACCACACGCAGACCGAGCCGATCATCGACTACTACAAGGGTCAGGGCCTGCTGGTGACCATCCCGGCCCTCGGTGAGGTCGCGGACGTCACGAAGCGCGCGATGGACGCCCTCAAGAAGTAGTACCCCGTAGTGCGAGAACGGCCGCGGTGTCCCCAGGGCATCGCGGCCGTACTGTTGAGAAGACTCGAACCGAGGCTGGAAGGCGTTTTTCATGGTCCAGATCAAGACCCCCGAGCAGATCGCGAAGATGCGCGAGGCGGGGCTGGTCGTCGCCGCGATCCACGCGGCGACCCGTGAGGCGGCCGTTCCGGGCGCCACGACGCGTGATCTGGACATGGTGGCGCGCAAGGTGATCGCGGACGCCGGCGCCAAGTCGAACTTCCTCGGCTACGGCGGCTTCCCCGCGACGATCTGCACCTCGGTCAACGAGGTCGTCGTCCACGGCATCCCGGACGACAAGACGGTCCTCAAGGACGGCGACATCATCTCGATCGACGCCGGCGCCATCGTCGACGGCTGGCACGGCGACGCCGCGTACACCGCCTTCGTGGGCACCGGGCACGCCCCTGAGCTCCTGGAGCTCTCCCGGGTGACCGAGGAGTCCATGTGGGCCGGCATCGCCGCCATGAAGCTCGGCCACCGCCTCGTGGACATCTCCAAGGCGATCGAGACGTACATCAAGCGCCAGCCGCGTCCCGCCACCGGTGACCACAGCCTCGGCAAGTTCGGGATCATCGAGGACTACGGCGGCCACGGCATCGGGTCCGAGATGCACATGGACCCGCACCTGCTGAACTACGTCTCGCGCAAGCGGGGCAAGGGGATCAAGCTGGTCCCGGGCGTCTGCCTGGCGATCGAGCCGATGGTCTCCCTGGGCACCGCCCAGACGGAGGTACTGGCGGACGACTGGACGGTCATCACGACGGACGGCACCTGGTCCTCGCACTGGGAGCACTCCATCGCCCTGACGGAGGCCGGTCCGATCGTCCTGACCAGCCCGGACTGCGGCAAGGCGAAGCTGGCGGAGTACGGAGTCACCACGGCTCCGGACCCTCTGGCGTAATGATCTACACTCTGGGGCAAACTTTCCGGATTCGTCTTTCTGGGTGCCCTGACGTAGACTGACTCGTCGGCTCTCGTGCACTTCCATGCCTGCAAGCGTGGAGCACCGAGCCGATCAAGGTAGCCGATTCGAAGGGCGAAGCGTGGCCAAGAAGCAAGGTGCCATCGAGATCGAGGGCACCGTGATCGAGTCCCTCCCGAACGCGATGTTCAAGGTGGAACTGCAGAACGGTCACAAGGTCCTCGCGCACATCAGCGGCAAGATGCGCATGCACTACATCCGCATCCTCCCGGATGACCGGGTCGTCGTGGAGCTGTCTCCGTACGACCTGACGCGTGGCCGGATCGTCTACCGATACAAGTAGATCTTGTCCTCACTCCTGCCTGGGCGTCTTGTCCCGGTGCGGGTGGTGGCACTGACCCGGAGAACCTCACCAACATGAAGGTCAAGCCGAGCGTCAAGAAGATCTGCGACAAGTGCAAGGTGATCCGCCGTCACGGCCGGGTCATGGTCATCTGCGACAACCTGCGCCACAAGCAGCGCCAGGGCTGACGCACGCCGACCGACCTGCCTTAACGCAGTTCTTCGCGCGACGTAAGAAAACGTACATACGCAGAATCCGCCCAGCCCTGCAAGGGGCCGGCGGCACCTCCGGCGGGGGCCGGGGACCCGGACGTACCACCACCCATTCAGGTGTGGTCGGCGGTCGGGGCCGATTCTGCGGAAGACCCCCGAACACACAGGAGCCATTGAATGGCACGCGTTTCCGGTGTTGACATCCCGCGCGAAAAGCGTGTGGAGATCGCACTCACCTACGTCTTCGGTATCGGGCGCACCCGGTCCAAGGAGATCCTCGCCTCCACCGGCGTGAACCCGAACACCCGCGTTCGTGACCTGGCCGAAGAGGACCTGGTCAAGATCCGCGAGTACGTGGACGCCAACCTCCGTACCGAGGGTGACCTCCGCCGCGAGATCCAGGCCGACATCCGTCGCAAGGTCGAGATCCAGTGCTACCAGGGTATCCGCCACCGTCGCGGCCTCCCGGTGCACGGTCAGCGCACCAGCACGAACGCGCGTACCCGCAAGGGCCCGCGTCGCGCGATCGCCGGTAAGAAGAAGCCGGGCAAGAAGTAGTCCTGTTCAGCGGTCTTGCGCTGTAGGACCGACCACCTCCCGTAGGAGATTTAGATGCCCCCCAAGGGTCGTCAGGGCGCTGCCAAGAAGGTGCGCCGCAAGGAAAAGAAGAACGTCGCTCACGGGCACGCCCACATCAAGAGCACGTTCAACAACACCATCGTTTCGATCACCGACCCCTCGGGCAACGTGATCTCCTGGGCCTCCGCCGGCCACGTCGGCTTCAAGGGCTCGCGCAAGTCCACCCCCTTCGCCGCGCAGATGGCCGCCGAGTCGGCCGCCCGCCGCGCGCAGGAGCACGGCATGCGCAAGGTCGACGTCTTCGTGAAGGGTCCGGGCTCCGGCCGCGAGACCGCGATCCGCTCCCTCCAGGCCACCGGCCTCGAGGTCGGCTCGATCCAGGACGTCACCCCCACCCCGCACAACGGCTGCCGCCCGCCGAAGCGCCGCCGCGTCTGACGCAGCGGACGCACCTGTGCGTTCTTGAGTGTCCGGGCGGTACGAACCCCTCGCGGGGGACGTACCGCCCGTACCCTTGTAGTCCGCAGCTCCGGCTGCACCCCGTCGGGCGTCAAATAGTGGGCGTCCACGAATGAAGGAACACAGACATGCTTATCGCTCAGCGTCCTTCGCTGACCGAAGAGGTCGTCGACGAGTACCGCTCGCGGTTCGTGATCGAGCCGCTGGAGCCGGGCTTCGGCTACACCCTCGGCAACTCCCTGCGCCGTACGCTCCTGTCCTCGATCCCGGGTGCCGCTGTCACCAGCATCCGCGTGGACGGCGTCCTGCACGAGTTCACCACCGTGCCGGGTGTGAAGGAAGACGTCACCGACATCATCCTGAACATCAAGCAGCTGGTCGTCTCCTCGGAGCACGACGAGCCGGTCGTGATGTACCTGCGCAAGCAGGGTCCCGGCCTGGTCACCGCCGCTGACATCGCGCCCCCGGCCGGTGTCGAGGTGCACAACCCGGACCTGGTCCTCGCCACGCTCAACGGCAAGGGCAAGCTGGAGATGGAGCTGACCGTCGAGCGCGGTCGCGGCT
The DNA here is from genome assembly GCF_055588065.1 of Streptomyces sp. NPDC046308. Taxonomy (NCBI): domain Bacteria; kingdom Bacillati; phylum Actinomycetota; class Actinomycetes; order Kitasatosporales; family Streptomycetaceae; genus Streptomyces; species Streptomyces sp. NPDC046308. The sequence goes on along the minus strand of NZ_JBVJFB010000002.1, from coordinate 1,136,394 downwards.
ACGTCTCCGCCGTGCAGAACAAGCAGCTGGGCCAGGAGATCGGCCGCATCCCGGTCGACTCCATCTACAGCCCGGTCCTCAAGGTCACCTACAAGGTCGAGGCGACCCGAGTCGAGCAGCGCACCGACTTCGACAAGCTGATCGTCGACGTCGAGACCAAGCAGGCCATGCGCCCGCGTGACGCCATGGCGTCCGCCGGCAAGACCCTGGTCGAGCTGTTCGGTCTGGCGCGCGAGCTCAACATCGACGCCGAGGGCATCGACATGGGCCCGTCCCCGACGGACGCCGCCCTGGCCGCCGACCTGGCGCTGCCGATCGAGGAGCTCGAGCTCACCGTTCGGTCGTACAACTGCCTCAAGCGCGAGGGCATCCACTCCGTGGGTGAGCTCGTCGCCCGCTCCGAGGCCGACCTGCTCGACATCCGCAACTTCGGTGCGAAGTCGATCGACGAGGTCAAGGCGAAGCTGGCCGGCATGGGCCTGGCCCTCAAGGACAGCCCGCCCGGATTCGACCCGACCGCCGCCGCCGACGCCTTCGGCGCCGACGACGACGCGGACGCCGGTTTCGTCGAGACCGAGCAGTACTAGAAAGCTTGTGGGGGGCTCGCGCCCCCCACACCCCCTCTCGCGACCGCTTGAGGGAACTGACTCCGGTACCTGACACGGCCGGTGCAGATTTGAAGGAGTAACAATGCCGCGTCCCGCAAAGGGTGCCCGCCTGGGCGGCTCCGCCGCGCACGAGAAGCACCTCCTCGCGAACCTCGCGAAGGCGCTCTTCGAGCACGGCCGCATCACCACCACCGAGGCCAAGGCCCGTCGCCTGCGTCCCTACGCCGAGCGTCTGGTCACCAAGGCGAAGAAGGGCGACATCCACAACCGTCGCCTGGTGCTGCAGACGATCACGGACAAGAGCATCGTGCACACGCTGTTCACCGAGATCGCCCCGCGCTACGAGAACCGCCCCGGTGGTTACACGCGCATCACCAAGATCGGCAACCGTCGTGGCGACAACGCCCCGATGGCCGTGATCGAGCTGGTCGAGGCCCTCACGGTCGCCCAGCAGGCCACTGGTGAGGCCGAGGCCGCCACCAAGCGCGCGGTCAAGGAGGCGGAGGCTGTCGAGACCCCCGCCGAGGAGACCAAGGAGGCCTGATCCCCCGGGATCACGCTTGCTTGATCGGCTCTGAACGGGCCCGCCCCTTCCGGGGGCGGGCCCGTTCTGCATTGCGGTGACTCTGAGAGGATCTGTCACGTGAGTGACGAGGTGGAGCCCGGGCACGTCCGGGTGCGGCTGGACCTGAGCTACGACGGCAAGGACTTCTCCGGCTGGGCGAAGCAGCGCGTGCTGCGCACCGTCCAGGGCGAGCTGGAGTCGGCCCTGCAGACCGTGATGCGGCTGCCGGACCCGGTCGAGCTGACCGTGGCCGGGCGTACCGACGCGGGGGTGCACGCCCGCGGGCAGGTCGCGCAGTTCGACGTACGCGACGAGGTGTGGGCCGAGCACCACGACAAGCTGCTGCGCCGCCTCGCGGGGCGGCTGCCGCACGACGTACGGGTCTGGAAGGTCGCCGAGGCCCCCGAGGGCTTCAACGCGCGCTTCTCGGCCATCTGGCGGCGCTACGCCTACCGCGTCGGCGACCACCAGGGCGGAGTCGACCCGCTGCGCCGCGGCCACGTGCTGTGGCACCAGTGGCCCCTCGACGTGGACGCCATGAACGAGGCCGCCACCGCGCTGCTCGGCGAGCACGACTTCGCCGCGTACTGCAAGAAGCGCGAGGGCGCCACGACCATCCGCACGCTCCAGCAGCTCAGCTGGGAGCGCGCCGAGGACGGCATCGTCACCGCGACCGTCCGCGCCGACGCCTTCTGCCACAACATGGTCCGCTCGCTGGTGGGCGCCCTGCTGCACGTCGGCGACGGGCACCGGCCCACCGACTGGCCCGGCAAGGTCCTGCGGGCCGCCGTACGGGACTCCTCGGTGCACGTGGTCAAGCCGCACGGGCTGACCCTGGAGGAGGTCGGCTACCCGGCGGACGAGCTGCTGGCCGCCCGCAGCAAGGAAGCCCGCAACCTGCGCACCCTGCCCGGAGCCGGCTGCTGCTGAGCCCCGGCCAAACCGGTTGGGTGGATCGGCGCCGGACCGGGAGAATGCCGGGCATGGGACATCTCGAAGCCAGCCACCTGGAGTACTACCTTCCCGACGGGCGGGTCCTGCTCCCCGACGTCTCCTTCCGCGTGGGGGAGGGGTCGGTGGTCGCCCTCGTCGGGGCGAACGGGGCCGGCAAGACCACCCTGCTCAAGATGATCTCCGGGGAGCTCCAGCCGCACGGCGGCGGCGTGACCGTCTCCGGCGGTCTCGGCGTGATGTCGCAGTTCGTGGGCTCGGTGCGGGACGAGACGACCGTGCGGGACCTCCTGGTGTCGGTGGCCCAGCCGCGGATCCGGGAGGCCGCCAAGGCCGTGGACCGGGCCGAGCAGCTGATCCTGACCGTGGACGACGAGGCCGCGCAGATGGCCTACGCGCAGGCGCTCAGCGACTGGGCGGACGTCCAGGGCTACGAGGCGGAGACCCTGTGGGACGTCTGCACCATGGCCGCGCTGGCCATCCCGTACGACACCGCGCAGTTCCGCGAGGTCCGCACGCTGTCGGGCGGTGAGCAGAAGCGGCTCGTGCTGGAGGCGCTGCTGCGCGGGCCGGATGAGGTGCTGCTGCTCGACGAGCCGGACAACTACCTCGACGTCCCAGGCAAGCGGTGGCTGGAGGACCAGCTCAAGGCGACCCGCAAGACGGTGCTGTTCGTCTCGCACGACCGGGAGCTGCTGACCCGGGCCGCCGAGAAGATCATCAGCCTGGAGGCGAGCCCGATGGGCTCCGACGTCTGGGTGCACGGCGCGGGCTTCGACACCTACCACGAGGCCCGCAAGGAACGCTTCGCGCGCTTCGAGGAGCTCAAGCGGCGCTGGGACGAGGAGCACGCCCGGCTCAAGGCCCTGGTCCTGCGGCTGCGCAACCAGGCCGCGAGCAGCCCCGACATGGCCTCGCGGTACCGGGCGATGCAGACCCGCTTCCAGAAGTTCGAGGAGGCCGGTCCTCCGCCGGAGCCGCCGCGCGAGCAGGACATCAAGATGCGGCTCAAGGGCGGGCGTACGGGCGTACGCGCGCTGACCGTGGAGAACCTGGAGCTCACGGGGCTGATGAAGCCCTTCTCGCTGGAGGTCTTCTACGGCGAGCGGGTCGCCGTACTGGGCTCGAACGGCTCCGGCAAATCGCACTTCCTGCGGCTGCTGGCCGGCGAGGACGTCAAGCACACGGGCACGTGGAAGCTGGGCGCGCGGGTGGTTCCCGGCCACTTCGCGCAGACGCACGCGCACCCGGAGCTCTTCGGCCGCACCCTCGTCGACATCCTGTGGACGGAGGCGGCCAAGCCCCTGGGCCAGGCGATGGGGGCCTTGCGCCGCTACGAGCTGGAGCGCCAGGGCGAGCAGCCCTTCGAGAAGCTCTCGGGCGGCCAGCAGGCACGCTTCCAGATCCTGCTGCTGGAGCTGGCGGGGACCACGGCGCTGCTGCTGGACGAGCCGACGGACAACCTGGACCTGGAGTCCGCGGAGGCGCTCCAGGACGGCCTGGAGGCGTACGAGGGGACTGTGCTGTGCGTCACGCACGATCGCTGGTTCGCGCGCACATTTGACCGTTACCTGGTCTTCGGTTCGGACGGTGTTGTGCGGGAGACTCAGGAACCCGTCTGGGACGAACGTAGAGTCGAACGCAAGCGCTAGGGGGATACGGTCACCCCCTCGGATGAGTGAGGGGCAGGCGTCGTGGGGCTGCGGCCTAGCATCTGGCTGATGAAGTGGGAGAACCAGACCTCCGGAACGCCGGCCTCGGGGAGCCGGCTGGTCGACTGGCTGCTGCGGCCGGCCTCCCGGTCCCTGCAGCTGCTCTCCCTCGCGGTGCTCCTGGGGGTCGCCGTCTCCACGAGCCTGCGCGCGAACTGGGGCTCGGACAACGCCTTCGTGGTCAAGGCGGCGCAGACGCTGCTCGCGGGCGGGTCCCCGTACGAGGACAAGCGCTTCCTCTACCTCCCCAGCGCCGTGCTCATGGCCGTCCCGGAGGCCCTGCTGCCGCGCACAGTGCTGCGGTGGGTCCTTCCGGTCGGGATGTCGGGGCTGCTGGGCGTGGGCTGGCTGGCCTCGCTGCGGATGTTCTCGGTGCCGCTGCGCTCCCGCTTCTCGGTCGGCGGTTTCGCGGTCTTCGCCCTCGCCTACAAGCCGTACGTGAACCTCGTGTTGATCGGCAACTGGACCGCCATCTCGGCGGCCGCGCTGCCGGTGGCGCTGCTGCTCGCGCACCGGCGGTCGTGGGCGGCGGCCGGGCTGGTGGTCGGGCTGGCGATCGCGTGCAAGCCGATGCTGGTGCCGATCGGGCTGCTGTTCCTGCTCGCCCGGCAGTGGCGGGGGCTGGCCGCGGCCGTGCTGGTGCCGATGGGGCTCTCGCTGGCTGGCGCGCTGATGATGCCGAGCCCCTCGCTGTTCTTCACCAAGACCCTGCCCTTCCTGCTCCAGGGGCAGGACGCGTACGCGCTGCCCTGGGACGCCTCGCCGATCGCGGTGCTGCCGCGGCTGGGGGTGCCCGAGCCGCTCGCGGTGCTGTTCGCGTTCGCGGGGGCCGGGGCCGGCCTGTGGGCGGTGTGGGTGCGGTGGCACCGGCGGGACGAGGCCGACGGGGGTGAGCTGCGGCTGGTGGAGACCGCCTGCCTGGTGATGCTCGCCGCATTCCTGGTGTCGCGGCCGTCCTTCGACCACTACCTGCTGGTGGTGCTTCCGCTGCTGCTGGCCTCGTCGGTGCGGCCGGGCTCGATGCCCCGTTCGCCGTGGTTCTGGCTGGCGTTGACGCCCCAGGTGGCCCTGATCCCGTGGCCCTCGGAGCTGGCCCACAAGCGGCGCGCCTTCAAGGACTGCGCCACCCTGTGCGGGCTCGTGATTCTGCTGGCGCGTCGTGTGCTGCGCTCCGGTCGGGTTATTCTGGGTCCAGTAACAACTGCGGGGTCCCCACCCAGGACCGAACCGGAGTGCGCCGCGACGCCAGCAGAATCGGCATCGCGGACCGCGTTTTGACCCGTACGGGTCTGCTTGGGTATCCTGCTGGTTTGTTATGCGTATTGGCTTGCTCATTCTCACGTGAGGGCCTTACGCCGGTCCACCGGACCGATGACCAGCGGTTCACACGGGTTGCGTCCCCGATGTGAGCGAGGGCTGTCGTGATCGTCCGTGGTGACCCTGTCAGGACCTTCCCGTGGGGCTTGCGCCCGTGGGATACCACCACTGAAGAAGCGAAGGCATACGCGTGCGTACGTTCAGCCCCAAGCCCGGCGACATCTCGCGCCAGTGGCTCGTCATCGACGCCCAGGACGTTGTCCTCGGCCGTCTGGCGACCCAGGCCGCTGCCCTCCTGCGGGGTAAGCACAAGCCGACTTACGCCCCCCACATGGACATGGGCGACTTCGTCATCATCGTCAACGCCGACAAGGTTCACCTGTCCGGCAACAAGGCGTCGCAGAAGATGGCGTACCGCCACTCCGGCTACCCGGGCGGTCTCCGCTCCGTGCGCTACGACGACCTCCTGGCGAACAACCCGGAGAAGGCCGTCGAGAAGGCCATCAAGGGCATGCTCCCCAAGAACACCCTGGGCCGTCAGATGCTCTCGAAGCTGAAGGTCTACTCGGGCGACCAGCACCCCCACGCTGCCCAGCAGCCGGTGCCGTTCGAGATCACCCAGGTCGCGCAGTAGTTCCGGCCACCCCCTAAGACGTAGAAAATTCTGAGGAGCATCGTGGCCGAGACCACCGCCGAGACGACCGTCGAAGAGTTCGAGGGCAACGTCGAGGAGTACACCAGCGAGTCCGAGGTCGTCGTCGAGGGCGACTACACCTCCGAGTCCCTTGCCGGCCGCTTCGGCGACCCGCAGCCGGCCGCCGGCCTGGGCCGTCGCAAGAACGCCATCGCCCGCGTCCGGATCGTTCCGGGCACCGGCAAGTGGAAGATCAACGGTCGCACCCTTGAGGACTACTTCCCCAACAAGGTGCACCAGCAGGAAGTCAACGAGCCGTTCAAGCTGCTCGAGCTCGACAACCGCTACGACGTCATCGCCCGCATCTCGGGTGGCGGCGTGTCCGGCCAGGCCGGCGCCCTGCGCCTCGGCGTGGCCCGTGCGCTGAACGAGGCGGACGTGGACAACAACCGCCCGGCGCTGAAGAAGGCCGGCTTCCTCTCCCGCGACGACCGTGCGGTCGAGCGCAAGAAGGCCGGTCTCAAGAAGGCCCGTAAGGCTCCGCAGTACAGCAAGCGTTAATCTGCGCCTGCTGTTCTGCAACGAAACCGCCCCGGCAGCACTCTCTGTGCTGTCGGGGCGGTTCGTTTACCGCCACAAGCGGCAAATACCTGTCACAAGCGGTCACAATGCGATGCGGAAACTCGGGAGGACAACAGTGGGACGACTCTTCGGGACGGACGGTGTACGCGGCGTTGCCAACGCGGATCTGACGGCGGAGCTCGCGCTCGGCCTCTCCGTGGCGGCTGCCCACGTACTGGCCGAAGCGGGCACCTTCGCGGGCCACCGGGCGACGGCCGTGGTCGGCCGGGACCCCCGGGCCTCCGGCGAATTCCTCGAGGCGGCGGTCGTGGCCGGCCTCGCGAGCGCGGGCGTGGACGTCCTGCGCGTCGGTGTGCTGCCCACCCCGGCGGTGGCGTATCTCACCGGTGCGCTGGGTGCCGACCTCGGCGTGATGCTCTCCGCCAGCCACAACGCCATGCCGGACAACGGCATCAAGTTCTTCGCGCGCGGCGGCCACAAGCTCGCCGACGAGCTGGAGGACCGCATCGAGTCCGTCTACGAGGAGCACCGCACCGGCGCCCCGTGGGACCGGCCCACCGGCGCCGGCGTCGGCCGGGTCTCCGACTACACCGAGGGCTTCGAGAAGTACGTCGCCCACCTCATCGGGGTCCTCCCCAACCGCCTCGACGGCCTGAAGATCGTCCTGGACGAGGCGCACGGCGCGGCCGCCTACGTCTCGCCCGAGGCCTTCGCCCGGGCCGGCGCGGAGATCATCACGATCGGCGCCGAGCCGGACGGCCTGAACATCAACGACGGCTGCGGCTCCACCCACCTCGGCCTGCTCAAGGCGGCCGTCGTCGAGCACGGCGCCGACTTCGGCATCGCGCACGACGGTGACGCCGACCGCTGCCTCGCCGTGGACGGCTCCGGCGCGGAGGTCGACGGCGACCAGATCCTCGCGGTGCTGGCGCTGGCCATGCGCGAGGCCGGCCAGCTGCGCGAGAACACCGTGGTCGGCACCGTGATGTCCAACCTGGGCTTCAAGCTGGCCATGGAGGGCGAGGGCATCCAGGTCGTACAGACCGGCGTCGGCGACCGGTACGTGCTGGAGTCGATGAAGGAGCACGGCTTCGCGCTCGGCGGCGAGCAGTCCGGCCACGTGATCATCCTCGACCACGCGACGACCGGCGACGGCACGCTGACCGGCCTGCTGCTGGCGGCGCGGGTGGCGGCCACCGGGAAGTCCCTCGCCGAGCTGGCGGGCGTCATGCAGCGGCTGCCGCAGGTGCTGGTCAACGTCCCCGATGTGGACAAGTCACGCGTCACCACCTCCGCGGAGCTGGCGGCCGCCGTGGCCGACGCCGAGCGCGAGCTGGGCACCACCGGACGGGTGTTGCTCCGTTCGTCCGGTACCGAGCCCCTCGTACGGGTGATGGTCGAGGCCGCCGACATCGGGCAGGCCCGCGCGATCGCCGGCCGCCTCGCGGACGTCGTGAAGTCGGCGCTCGGCTAGACCGTTTCCGCCTCCGGCGCACGCGTCGGCCCCGCCTCCGGAGGACTCGGAGGCGGGGCCGACGCGTTTCACGTGTGCGGGCCGGGAGGTGCGAGGCGGCCGGGGCCGCGGGTGAGGTCCTCGGCCGGAGCGCCGCGCCTCAGGCCTTCGGTCGGCGCACCCAGCGGCCGCGCTGGGTGCGCCACAGCACCTTCTGCCCGTACAGGGTCAGGACGCCGGCGAGCATGATCCCGCCCAGGTTCAGCAGCAGCTGCTCCGTCGACCCCCACATCTGGGCGAACTCCCCGTAGCTGAGGGCCACCGCGGCGTTCGCGCCGGCCGGGACGGTGGTCACCGAGATGGCCACGCCGACCAGCGCGCCGGACTTCGCGGAGGTCAGGGAGAGCACCCCGGCCACACCGGCCAGCAGCGAGACCACGAAGGAGAACGGGTCCGGCTGCCAGATGAAGCCCGTGTTGGGGCGGGGATCGTCCAGCATTCCCGCGTGGAACTGCCCGATCGCGTCCATGCCGAGGCTGAAGACGGTGGTCGCGACGATCGCCGCCGCGAAGCCGATCAGCAACGCGGACAGGGACCGCAGGGCGAGCCGTCGCTCGCGCTGCACGACCCCGACGCACACGCCCGCGAGGGGGCCGAACTCCGGGCCGACCGCCATCGCGCCCACGATCAGGATCGCGTTGTCCAGCACCACGCCACAGGCTGCGATCATGGTCGCGAGGATCATGAAGGCGCTGTACGTGATGCTGAGGGTGGACTCCTCGTGGGTGGCGTCGGTCAGCTGCTCCCACAGCACCGCGTCGGCCGCCTCGCCCGGGGCCTCTTCCTCGGCCTCGTCGGCCCGCTTCGACAGCGAAAGGTCGATGTTCTCGACGGCGATCGAGCCGTCCTCGTCGATGCCGAGCGTCTGGAGCTCGTGGAGCAGTTCGTCCCCGGCCTCGCGGGCGACGTCACACAGGACGAGGTCGCCCGGCGGCACGCGCGCCGCGCCCTTCAGTACGGCCAGGTGGGTGGTGCCGACCGTCCGCTCGACGATCTCCACCACCGCCTCCGTCCGGTCGGGTGGCGTGATCATCCGTAGATGCAGCATGCCCGCACCCTAAGGGCTGTCCGGGCGGGAAATCCCTCAGAGCTTGCGGAGGCTCAGCTTCTGCACCTTGTGGTCCGGACCCTTGCGGACGACGAGGGTGGCCCGGCCGCGGGTGGGCGCCACGTTCTCCAGCAGGTTGGGCTTGTTGATCGTCCGCCACATCGTCTGCGCGTACTCCATGGCCTCCTCCTCGGAGACCTGGGTGTACTTGCGGAAGTAGGAGAAAGGATTCTGGAAGGCGGTCTCGCGCAGCTTCCGGAAGCGGTTGAGGTACCAGCGCTCGATGTCCTCCGGGCGCGCGTCCACGTACACGCTGAAGTCGAAGTAGTCGGCGAGCGCGACGCGGGTGCGGCCGTCCGTGCCCGGGAGGGCCGGCTGGAGCACGTTGAGGCCCTCGACGATGAGGATGTCCGGGCGGCGCACCACGAGCTCCTCGCCGGGGACGATGTCGTAGATCAGGTGCGAGTAGACCGGGGCCCTGACCTCGTCCTTTCCGGCCTTGATGTCGGCGACGAAACGGGTGAGCGCACGGCGGTCGTAGGACTCCGGGAAGCCCTTGCGGGAGGTGAGGCCGCGCCGCTGGAGCTCCTTCATCGGGTACAGGAACCCGTCGGTGGTGACCAGCTCCACCCGCGGGTGCTCGGGCCAGCGGGCGAGCAGGGCCTGCAGGAGGCGGGCGACGGTGGACTTGCCGACGGCGACCGAACCGGCGACCCCTATGACGAAGGGCGTGCCCTGCTGGGCGCCGTGTCCGTTGCCCGCGTCCCCGAGGAAGGTGTTCAGGGTGCCGCGGAGGTTGCTGGTGGCGCCGACGTAGAGGTTCAGGAGGCGGGAGAGCGGCAGGTACACGTCGCGGACCTCGTCGAGGTCGATGACGTCACCGAGGCCGCGCAGCCGCTCCACCTCCTCGGCGGTCAGCGGCAGCGGGGTCCGCTCGCGCAGGGCGCTCCACTCGGCGCGGGTGAGGTCGACGTACGGCGAGGCCTCGGGGCCCCGGCGGTGGGCGGGGCGCGTGGGGTGCCCCTCCCGGCCGCGTCGCTCCGTTGCGTCGTCCGGCGTGCTGCTTCGTGGCGGCGAAGTGATCACACCGCCATTGTCGGGGCTCGGGGGCGCTTGTGGGTGGTGTGGTCGGTCACGTACGCGGGGGCCGCGGGAGGGCCGGGGCGGCGGTTGCGGCGGGCCGGTCTCGATTCGGGGCGAAGGGGGTCTCGCCCTGATCACGATCCCGGGCCCACGCGGAAAACCCCGGTCTCCTGATCGAACGCCCCGTACATTGTTGATCACCGCAGCGCTGAGGATCTTTCGCGCTGCCCTGATGTCGTTTGCTCCATGGGGGAGATCTTTCGTGCGTACCGCTCTTGTCCGTCGTACCGTCGTGGCCGCGTCCGCGGTGTCCCTGGCCCTGCTCGCCACCGCCTGCGGCTCCGACAAGGCCGACACCAAGGCCGACGCCAAGCCGTCGGCACCCGCCTCCTCGTCGGCCCCGGCCGCCCCGGCCGCCAAGGCGAAGACGGACGCCGAGCTGTCCGCCCTGATCCTGACCCAGGCCGATCTGGCGGACCACGTGGTCGTCGCCGTCCCGAAGGACGAGGTGGCGATCGGCGAGGCCGCGAAGGGCGACAAGACCGAGTGCCAGCCGGTCGTCAAGACGCAGGGCACGGCCGTCGTCGGCACGGCCGCAGGTACGGCGCGGATGAAGGCCGTCGCCAAGCCCAAGGGCGGCTCCAGCCCGGAGGACGCGGCCGCCGCGGGGCTGAAGGCCCTCGCCGGCACCCGGACCTCGGTCACCCTCGCCTCCTACGAGGGCAAGGGCGCGGAGGAGGCCTTCGCGGCCGTCAAGAGCGCGGCCACCGCGTGCGCAGGCGGCTTCAGCCTGACGATGGAGGGCGAGGTCACCAAGATCGACAAGGTGGCGTCCTCCACCGCCACCGGCGGCGACGAGGCGATCGCCCTGACGCTGGAGGCCGACGTCGAGGGCACGAAGGTCACGACCGAGACCGTCGTCGTCCGCAAGGGCAACGTGCTGGCCACCCACACCGCGTCGGCCCTGGGCGTCGCGGAGAAGCCGACCGCCATCGTGGCCGCGCAGGTGAAGAAGCTCGGCTGAGCCCCGCCCGACCGAACGTCAACCCCGCTCCGGCTCATTCGCCGGGCGGGGTTTTCGTCTCGTTCAGGTACGGGGCACAGGGCCAACTACGGCGTACGCTGCGGCCTATGTGCGGAATTGTGGGTTACGTGGGAGCGCAGTCTGCGCTCGATGTGGTCATCGCCGGACTCAAGCGGCTGGAGTACCGCGGCTACGACTCGGCAGGCGTCGCCGTGCTCTCGGACGGCAGCCTGGCCGCCGCCAAGAAGGCCGGCAAGCTCGTCAATCTGGAGAAGGAGCTGGTCGGGCACCCGCTGCCGGCCGGCTCCACGGGACTCGGGCACACCCGGTGGGCGACCCACGGCGGCCCCACCGACGTCAACGCCCACCCGCACCTCGACAACTCGGGCCGGGTCGCCGTCGTGCACAACGGCATCATCGAGAACTTCGCCGAGCTGCGCGCCGAACTCGCCGAGCGCGGACACCGGCTGGAGTCCGAGACGGACACCGAGGTCGTGGCGCACCTGCTGGCCGAGCACTTCTCGGCGACGGGCGACCTCGCGGAGTCCATGCGGCAGGTGTGCCGGCGTCTGCAGGGCGCCTTCACCCTGGTCGCCGTGCACGCCGACGAGCCGGACGTGGTGGTCGGCGCGCGCCGCAACTCGCCCTTGGTGGTGGGCGTCGGCGAAGGCGAGAACTTCCTCGCCTCGGACGTGGCCGCGTTCATCGCCCACACCCGGTCCGCGATCGAGCTCGGCCAGGACCAGGTCGTGGAGCTGCGCCGCGAAGGGGTCACGGTGACCACCTTCGACGGTGCGCCCGCGGACGTGCGGGCGTACCACGTGGACTGGGACGCCTCGGCGGCCGAGAAGGGCGGCTACGACTACTTCATGCTCAAGGAGATCGCCGAGCAGCCGAAGGCCGTCGCCGACACCCTCCTGGGCAGGATCGACGCGAGCGGCTCGCTGACCCTCGACGAGGTGCGCATCCCCGTCTCGGTGCTCCGGGAGGTCGACAAGGTCGTGATCGTGGCGTGCGGTACGGCCTACCACGCGGGCATGATCGCGAAGCTGGCCATCGAGCACTGGACCCGCATCCCGTGCGAGACGGAGCTGGCGAGCGAGTTCCGCTACCGCGACCCGATCCTGGACCAGCGGACCCTGGTCGTCGCGATCTCCCAGTCCGGCGAGACCATGGACACCCTGATGGCGCTGCGGCACGCGCGCGAGCAGGGCGCCAGGGTGCTGGCCGTCTGCAACACGAACGGGTCCACGATCCCGCGCGAATCGGACGCCGTGCTCTACACGCACGCGGGCCCGGAGGTGGCCGTCGCCTCGACGAAGGCGTTCCTGACGCAGCTCGTCGCCTGCTACCTCGTGGCGCTGTACCTCGGGCAGGTGCGGGGGACGAAGTGGGGCGACGAGATCCAGGCCGTGGTCCGCGAACTGTCCGACATCGCCGCGGCGGTGGACACCGTCCTGGAGACCATGGAGCCGGTACGGCAGCTCGCGCGCTCCCTCGCCGACAAGGACACCGTGCTGTTCCTCGGACGCCACGTCGGCTACCCGGTGGCGCTGGAGGGCGCGCTCAAGCTCAAGGAGCTCGCGTACATGCACGCCGAGGGCTTCGCGGCGGGCGAGCTCAAGCACGGGCCGATCGCGCTGATCGAGAAGGACCTGCCGGTGGTGGTCGTCGTACCGTCGCCGCGCGGACGCTCCGTGCTCCACGACAAGATCGTGTCGAACATCCAGGAGATCCGGGCGCGCGGGGCGCGGACCATCGTGATCGCGGAGGAGGGCGACGAGGCGGTCGTCCCGTACGCCGACCACCTGATCCGGATCCCGGCGACGCCGACGCTGCTCCAGCCGCTGGTGGCGACCGTGCCCCTGCAGGTCTTCGCGTGCGAACTGGCGACGGCGCGGGGGAACGAGGTGGACCAGCCGCGTAACCTCGCAAAGTCCGTGACCGTGGAGTAGTGACCTGGCTGGAGCTGTAGGACGTGATTATCGGCGTCGGGATCGACGTGGCGGAGATCGAACGGTTCGGCGCGGCGCTGGAGCGCACGCCGGGCCTCGCGCAGCGGCTGTTCGTCGACGCCGAGTTGACGCTGGCGAGCGGCGAGCGGCGCGGGACCGCCTCGCTCGCCGCGCGGTTCGCCGCGAAGGAGGCGCTGGCCAAGGCGCTCGGCGCGCCCGCCGGAATGCTGTGGACCGACGCCGAGGTGTACGTGGAGGACAGCGGGCAGCCGAGGCTGCGGGTGTCGGGGACGGTGGAGGCGCGGGCACTGGCGCTGGGCGTCAAGTCGTGGCACATCTCGCTGAGCCACGACGCCGGCGTCGCCTCCGCCGTGGTGATCGCCGAGGGCTGACGCCCGGCGGCTGACGCCCGGCGTGGGGCAGGCTGGTGCCATGCGTACTGCTTACAGCGTGGAGACCGTACGGGCCGCCGAGCGGGAGTTGATGGCCCGGCTGCCCGAAGGCGCCCTGATGCAGCGGGCGGCGGCCGGACTGGCCGCCGTGTGCGCGCGGCTGCTCGGACGGGTGTACGGGTCCCGGGTCGTGCTGCTGGTCGGGCCCGGCGACAACGGGGGTGACGCGCTCTACGCGGGGGCGCGGCTCGCCCGGCGCGGGGCCGCGGTGACGGCGGTGCCGATGGACCCCGAACGGATGCACCCGGGCGGGCTGGCCGCGCTGCGGGCCGCCGGAGGCCGGGTCGAGGAGGCCGTCCCGCACCGCGCGGACCTCGTACTCGACGGGCTGCTCGGGATCGGCGGGAAGGGCGGCCTGCGGCCGGCCGCGGCCGCGCTCGTGGAACGGATCCCGTCGGGGGTCCCGGTGGTGGCCGTGGACCTGCCGAGCGGGGTGGACGCGGACACCGGCGAGGTGGCGGGTCCTGCCGTCACGGCCGACGTGACCGTGACCTTCGGGGCGTACAAGCCCGGTCTGCTGATCGACCCCGGGGCCTCGCGGGCGGGGGTGGTGCGGCTGGTGGACATCGGGCTGGAGCTGCCGTCGCCGCAGGTGGAGGCCTTGCAGCACGCGGAGGTCGCGGGGCTGCTGCCGAAGCCGACGGCGTCGAGCGACAAGTACCGGCGGGGCGTGGTCGGGATCGCCGCCGGCTCCGCGCGGTACCCGGGGGCGGCGGTACTGGCCGTGGCCGGAGCGCTGCGGGGCGGAGCGGGCGCGGTGCGGTACGTGGGGCCGGCGGCGGAGGCCGTGCTCGCGCGGTACCCGGAGACGCTGATCGGGCCCGGCCGGGTGCAGGCGTGGGTGGTCGGGCCGGGGCTGGGGGAGGGACGCGCGGGCGAGGTCGCGGACCTGCTCGCGGAAGACGTACCGGTGCTGGTCGACGCGGACGGGCTGCGCGGGCTGGACGCGGACGTGCTGCGGGCCCGTACGGCGCCGACGCTGCTGACCCCGCACGCGGGGGAGGCGGCGGCGCTGCTGGGGGTCTCGCGGGAGTCGGTGGAGGCGGGGCGGCTGGAGGCGGTGCGGAAGCTGGAGGCCGGGTACGGGGCGACGGTCCTGCTGAAGGGGTCGACCACGCTGGTCGCCTCCGGCGGTTGCGCGGTTCGGGTGAATCCGACGGGGAGTTCCTGGCTGGCCACCGCGGGCAGCGGGGACGTGCTGTCGGGGCTGGCGGGGTCATTGCTGGCGGCGGGGCTGTCGGGGGCGGACGCGGGTGCGGTGGCGGCGTACCTCCACGGCCTGGCCGCCCGACTCACCGGCGGCCCCCTCCTGGCCCACCAGCTGGCCGAGGCCCTCCCCACTGCGTGGCGCAACGCCGCCCACCCGTGACCGCGCGCCGCGCCATTCCAGCCCCTCCGGCGTTTGAGGAGCGAGGTCAGGGGCGGAGCCCCGGGAAACGGTGAAAGGGCGGGGCGGGGAGAACGCTCCGCGCAGCGGCCCCCCGCGCCCGGGCGCCGGCGCGGCTCACAGACCGGGGCTCCGCCCCGGACCCCGCGCCTCAAACGCCGGCGGGGCTGGATGGGTGCGGCGGGGCCGAGCTGACAGGGCCCGCCCCGGACCCCGCGCCTCAAACGCCGGCGGGGCTGTATGGGTGCGGCGGGGCCGAAATGACAGGGCCCGCCCCGGACCCCGCGCCTCAAAGGCCGGCGGGGCTGGATTGGTGCGGCGGGGCCGAAATGACAGGGCCCGGCCCAGACCCCGCGCCTCAAACGCCGGCCGGGCCGGATTGGTGCGGCGCCGCCGGAAGGGCGCGGCGGGGCTGAGAGGCAGGGTGGGGGTTCTGAGAGACTGGGGGCGATGAACGAGACACCGACGCGCGTGTACGCCGAGATCGATCTTGGTGCTGTACGGGAGAACGTGCGCGCACTGCGCGAGCGGGCACCCCGGGCCGAGTTGATGGCCGTGGTCAAGGCGAACGCCTACGGGCACGGGGCGCTGGAGTGCGCCAAGGCCGCCCAGGAGGCCGGTGCCACCTGGCTGGGGACCGCCACGCCCGACGAGGCCCTCGCGCTGCGCGCCGCCGGCGTCCGGGGGCGCCTCATGTGCTGGCTCTGGACCCCCGGCGGGCCCTGGCGGGAGGCCGTCGAGGCCGACATCGACGTGTCCGTCAGCGGTATGTGGGCCCTCGACGAGGTACGCGCGGCCGCCCGCGCCGCGGGCCGGACCGCGCGCATCCAGCTCAAGGCCGACACCGGCCTCGGCCGCAACGGCTGCCAGCCCGCCGAATGGGAGGCCCTGGTCGGGGCGGCCGTCGCCGCCCAGGCCGAGGGCACCGTCCGGGTCACCGGCGTCTGGTCGCACTTCGCCTGCGCCGACGAGCCCGGCCACCCCTCCATCCAGCTCCAGCTCGCCGCCTTCCGCGACATGCTCGCCTACGCCGAGAAGGAGGGCGTCGAGCCCGAGGTCCGGCACATCGCCAACTCGCCGGCCACCCTCACCCTGCCCGAGTCCCACTTCGACCTGGTGCGCTGCGGGCTGGCCGTCTACGGGGTCTCGCCCGCGCCCGAGCTCGGCACCCCGGCCCAGCTGGGCCTGCGGCCCGCGATGACCCTCAAGGCCTCCCTGGCCCTGGTCAAGACCGTCCCCGCCGGGCACGGCGTCAGCTACGGCCACCACTACGTCACCGGGACCGAGACGAACCTCGCGCTGGTCCCGGCCGGCTACGCCGACGGCATCCCGCGCAACGCCTCCGGGCGCGGTCCGGTGCTCGTCGCCGGCCGGATCCGCCAGGTCGCCGGACGCGTCGCCATGGACCAGTTCGTGGTCGACTTGGAGGGAGACCACGCCCTCGTCGGCGACGAAGCCGTCATCTTCGGGGACGCGGAACGCGGTGAACCCACCGCCGAGGACTGGGCACAAGCGGCGCACACGATCGCGTATGAGATCGTCACCCGTATCGGTGGCCGTGTGCCCCGGGTGTACCTGGGCGGCTGAGCGAGCGGAGTGAGGGCGGCGGCGTGAGCGAGAACTGGCGCAAGGCCGGCTGGGCCGGCGCCGCCATCGGCGTGATAGCCGCAGGCGCGGCGGCCGGTGTCGCGGTCGAACGGATCACCGTGGGGCGCGGCATGCGCATGAAGGCGCGCCTGGCCCTCGACGCCGCCGGGGACTACGGCTCCCTGCGCGGCACGGAGGGGACCTGCCGGGCCGAGGACGCCACCGAGCTGTACTACGAGGTCGAAGAGGTGCCCGACGAGGGCAAGCGCCGCCGGCTGCGGCGCAAGGCCGCGCCCCCGGCCACCGTCGTCTTCTGCCACGGCTACTGCCTCAGCCAGGACTCCTGGCACTTCCAGCGCGCCGCCCTGCGCGGAATGGTCCGCGCGGTCTACTGGGACCAGCGCAGCCACGGCCGCAGCGCGCGCGGCCTCGCCCAGGCGGACGGCGAGCCGCTGACCATGGAGCAGCTCGGCCGCGACCTGAAGACCGTCATCGACGCCGCCGCCCCCGAGGGCCCGCTGATCCTCGTGGGTCACTCGATGGGCGGAATGACCATCATGGGACTCGCCGAGCAGTTCCCCGACCTGGTGCGCGAGCGCGTGGTCGGCGTGGCCCTGGTCGGCACCTCCAGCGGCCGCCTGGACGAGGTGACGTACGGGCTGCCGTCCGTCGGGGTGGGCGCCGTGCGCCGGATCCTGCCGAGCGTACTGAAGGCGCTCGGCTCGCAGGTGGAGCTGGTGGAGAAGGGCCGGCGGGCCACCGCCGACCTGTTCGCCGGCATGATCAAGATGTACTCGTTCGGTTCCCGGGACGTGGACCCGGGCGTCACCCGCTTCGCGGAGCGGCTCATCGAGGCCACCCCGATCGACGTGGTCGCCGAGTTCTACCCCGCCTTCCAGACCCACGACAAGACGGCCGCGCTCCGGCTGTTCGCGGACATCCCGGTCACCGTCATCGCCGGCGACAAGGACATGATCACCCCGCCGGGGCACAGCGTGGCCATCAAGGAGGCGCTGCCGGGCGCCGACCTCGTGGTCCTGGAGTCCACCGGGCACCTGATGATGCTGGAGCGTCCGGAGACCGTGACGCGGCTGCTCACCGGACTGCTGGCGCAGACCGGCGCGGTCCCGGTCCCCACACCGACTAACGTTGGCGCGCATGGAAGAAGTACCGCTGGAAGCACAGCGCAGCCAGGCGCCGGCACCTGAGGCCGAGGGCAGCGCAGAGACCCGGATCACCGTCGGCTCCCCGGACGAGATGCAGGAGTTGGGCCGCAGGATCGCCGCGCTGCTGCGCCCCGGCGACCTCGTCCTGCTGACCGGCGAGCTCGGGGCGGGCAAGACCACGCTGACCCGCGGCCTGGGCGAGGGCCTGGGCGTGCGCGGGGCCGTGACCTCGCCGACCTTCGTGATCGCCCGCGTGCACCCCTCGCTGACCGGCGGGCCGGCGCTGGTGCACGTGGACGCGTACCGCCTGGGTGGCGGGCTCGAGGAGATGGAGGACCTGGACCTCGACGTCTCGCTGCCCGAGTCCGTGGTCGTCGTGGAGTGGGGCGACGGCAAGGTGGAGGAGCTTTCCGACGACCGGCTGCACGTGGTGATCGCACGCGCCGTCGGCCACGAGGAGGTGCTGGACGACGTGCGCGAGGTCGCGGTGCGCGGGGTCGGGGCGCGCTGGAGCGCCGGGGCCGGGCTGGACTCACTGGCCGGCGCCTTCTCGGAGTAAACGTACCGACAACTCGTCGGCAAGATATTGCGCTGGTGGCGGCCCTCGTGGTGACATGGTACCGAGAGTTTCTTAGGTATGCCTAAGTTCGGTGTCCCGGGGTCGAGGAGGCAGCCATGTCGGCACCAGCAGGAGCACAGCGCGATCCCCGCCCGTCCGCCGTCTCCATGCGGACGCTGCTCGCCGCCGGAGTGGCCGCCACCGCCGTCTCGACCCCGCCCGTACGAGAAGACGTACCGGGCGGGCCGCAGGACGGCGCCGCGCGCGAAGAGGCCGCTCCGG
The DNA here is from genome assembly GCF_055588065.1 of Streptomyces sp. NPDC046308. Taxonomy (NCBI): domain Bacteria; kingdom Bacillati; phylum Actinomycetota; class Actinomycetes; order Kitasatosporales; family Streptomycetaceae; genus Streptomyces; species Streptomyces sp. NPDC046308. Next base: position 1,117,969 of record NZ_JBVJFB010000002.1, on the reverse strand, counting down.
AATCCGAAGCGGCCTGAGTCGCACGTACGGGTGAAGGCCGGGGCTACCGGTCAGGGAACGACGACGACCTTCGAGTTGATCGTCGCGAAGGCCCACATCGCGTCGCCGTCGGCGCGCGTCATGCGGATCCCGCCGGTCTTCTTCGCCGCGTCGGGCGCCGGCGTCGCGCCGTCCAGCCGGGCACTGAAACCGACCGCCACACCCTCGGCGGTGGCGAACCGCACGACGTGCTCGATCGGCACGCCGTCCGAGCCGGTGACCGAACCGGAGCGCGAACCGACGATGTAGGCGCCCGCCTTCGGATGCACCGTGCTCGGCATCACCGTGAACGACTTCGGCTCCTGACCGCCCTCGCCCACCAGCCACACCCGCTTCTGACCCACCGAGTACACGACGCGCGTCCCCGTGCCGGAGCCCTCCGGCACGGGGACGGGCTTCGCCGCGTCCTGCTTGGCGGCGGGCTGGCTCGGAGCGGGGGCCGGGTTCTGGGCGGCCGCCTTCGGAGGGCGCGGCGGCGCCGTGGCGGAGGCCTGGTAGCCGAGGAAACCGACCGCCGCCACCGCCGCGATCGTGAGCCCGGCCACGATTCCCGAGCTGCTGCGTGCCACCTTGCTCCACCTCTCCGCGCTGACCGACCCCCGGCCGATGCTTCGACCGGCAGTTCGGCCGACGGCTCGACCGACACCTCAGTGATCCCTCGGTCGAAAGGTAGCAGCCGCCCCCCTTTTCGACCGGCCGCAAGGGGCGCGGCCGCGGGAGTCGTAGGCTGTTCGCGTGCTCCTGCTCGCTGTAGATACCGCCACGCCCGCCGTCACCGTCGCCCTGCACGACGGCGAGAACGTCCTCGCCGAGTCGAACCAGGTCGACGCCCGCCGCCACGGGGAGCTCCTGCTGCCCTCCGTGGACCGGGTCCTCGCCGAGGCCGGGGTGAAGCTCGACGCCGTCACCGGCATCGTCGTCGGGGTCGGCCCCGGCCCCTACACCGGACTGCGCGTCGGCCTCGTCACCGCCACCACCTTCGCCGCCGTGCTGGGCGTGCCCGTGCACGGACTGTGCACGCTCGACGGCCTCGCCTACGCCGCCGGCACCGCCGGGATCGAGGGCCCCTTCACCGTCGCCACCGACGCGCGGCGCAAGGAGGTCTACTGGGCCCGGTACGAGGACCCGCGCACGCGTGCCGGCGAGCCCGCCGTGGACCGCCCGGCCGAGATCGCCGAGCAGGTCGCGGGGATCCCCGCGGTGGGCCAGGGCGCGCTCCTGTACCCCGAGGTGTTCCCGGACGCCCGCGGCCCCGAGCACCAGTCCGCCGCCGCGCTGGCCTCCCTGGCGGCGGAACGACTGGCGGCGGGGGCGGACTTCCTGCCGCCGACCCCGCTCTACCTGCGCCGGCCCGACGCGCAGGTGCCCAAGAACTACAAGGTGGTCACCCCGCAGTGACGCCCGCCCCCGATGCCGTGCTGCGCGAGATGCGCTGGTGGGATATCGAGCCCGTGCTGGAACTGGAGCACGAGCTGTTCCCCGAGGACGCCTGGTCCGCCGGGATGTTCTGGTCCGAGCTCGCCCACGCCCGCGGCCCGCAGGCCACCCGACGCTACGTCGTGGCCGAGGACGCGTCGGGCCGGCTCGTGGGATACGCCGGGCTGGCCGCCGCCGGTGACCTGGCCGACGTACAGACCATCGCGGCCGCCCGCGACCAGTGGGGGACCGGGCTCGGCGCCCGGCTCCTGACCGACCTGCTGCGGGCCGCCACCGCCTTCGAATGCGCCGAGGTGCTGCTGGAGGTGCGGGTGGACAACACCCGCGCCCAGAAGCTCTACGAGCGCTTCGGCTTCGAGCCCATCGGCTTCCGGCGCGGCTACTACCAGCCCGGCAACGTCGACGCGCTCGTCATGCGACTGACCGACCCCGCACAAGCACGAACTGAGAGCAGTGAGAGCAATGGCTGACGAACCGCTCGTCCTCGGAATCGAGACGTCCTGCGACGAGACCGGCGTCGGCGTCGTCCGCGGCACCACCCTGCTCGCGGACGCCATCGCGTCGAGCGTCGACGAGCACGCCCGCTTCGGCGGCGTCGTGCCCGAGGTGGCCTCGAGGGCCCACCTGGAGGCGATGGTCCCCACCATCGAGCGCGCCCTGAAGGAGGCCGGGGTCAGCGCCCGCGACCTCGACGGCATCGCGGTCACGGCCGGGCCGGGCCTCGCGGGGGCACTGCTCGTGGGCACCTCGGCGGCCAAGGCGTACGCGTACGCGCTGGGCAAGCCGCTCTACGGGGTCAACCACCTGGCCTCGCACATCTGCGTGGACCAGCTGGAGCACGGCCCGCTGCCGGAGCCCACGATGGCGCTGCTCGTCTCCGGCGGGCACTCCTCGCTGCTGCTGGCCCCCGACATCACCTCCGACGTACGGCCGCTGGGCGCGACCATCGACGACGCGGCGGGCGAGGCCTTCGACAAGATCGCGCGCGTGCTCCAGCTGGGCTTCCCCGGCGGCCCGGTCATCGACCGGCTCGCGCGCGAGGGCGACCCGAAGGCGATCCACTTCCCGCGCGGGCTGACGGGGCCGCGCGACGCGGCGTACGACTTCTCGTTCTCCGGGCTGAAGACGGCCGTCGCGCGCTGGATCGAGGCGAAGCGGAACGCCGGCGAGGAGGTGCCGGTGCGCGACGTGGCGGCGTCCTTCCAGGAGGCCGTGGTGGACGTGCTGACGCGCAAGGCGATCCGGGCGTGCAAGGACGAGGGCGTCGACCACCTGATGATCGGCGGCGGTGTGGCCGCCAACTCCCGGCTGCGGTCGCTGGCGCAGGAGCGCTGCGACGACGCGGGGATCGTGCTGCGGGTGCCGCGGCCGAAGCTGTGCACGGACAACGGCGCGATGGTGGCGGCGCTGGGCGCGGAGATGGTCAAGCGGAACCGGGCCCCCTCCGACTGGGACCTGTCCGCGGACTCCTCGCTGCCGGTGACGGACCCGCACGTGCCGGGGACGTCCCACGGGGGCGGCGACGGCCACGGCCACGACCACGACCACGGTCATGCGCACGGCCACGGCCACGGCCACGACCATGACCACGTGCACGAGCTGAGCAAGGACAACCTCTACTCATGAGCACCGTCGCGCTGATGTGGGAGGCCCGGGCCGCCGACGGCCGGGGCAACGAACTCCTGGAGTGGGCGAGGGCCCAGGTCCTGGCGCGGGAGCCGGTACGCCGCGAGGTGTTCCGGGCGCCGCAGGACCGGGTGCTCGTGCTCACCTGGTGGGAGGCGGCCGAAGGGGTTTCGGCGGACCTTCCCGAACTGCCGGAACCCGCGGCCGACTTGATCACGCGGGCGGTGCACCGCTGGCGGTTCGAGTCGGTGGAGGTCGACGGGGCCTGACGGCTCCGGCCCGCTCCGGCCCGCTCCGGCCCGGGTCCGGGCGTGGCGCCCGGCTGCGGCTATGGTCATGTGCATGCCTCGCCGTGACCTGCCGCCTCCGCCGCCGCCCGCGCACCTGCGAGCCTGGCCGGACGAGGGCCACGTACGGGCCGACCGAGCCCGCTTCCTGCACGACCTGGGCCAACGCAGCCTGGGCATCGGGCGGTTGCTGCTGCTCTGGGCCGTCTCGGCCGTCTTCGCCCTCGGCTGGTCCTTCGTGGGCATGGCCCTGATGGCCTTCGAGCAGGGCGACCCGGTCTCGTTCGTCCTCGCGCTCGTCTTCCTCGTACTGGGCGCCGGCGTGCTGGTCCCGGCCGGGTTCTGGTTCGCGTGGGGCGCCCGGCGCGACCGCGAGGTGCGGCGGCTGCTGTACGCGTGGGCCGAGGCGGGCCGGGACCCGCAGGCCGACGCCCGGATGCGCGCGCCGGGCCGGAGCCTGGCCTGGCTGCTGGCCTCCCTCGCCCTGGGCGCGGCCGGGCTGTGGGTGACCTTCGGCGTCGCCGTCTCGGCCCGCCCCGGCCAGGAGACGTACGGCGAGGTCGCGTACTACATGGGCCTCGGCATGATCCTGTGGATCACCGCCCTCCTGGGCATCGCGAAGGCCGCCGCCCACTACCGCTGGGCCCTGCGCATCACCCGCACGACGCCCGCGGCCTAGCGGCAGCGGCCTGGGCGCGGCCCTGCGGAGGTCACGGGGCGGGCGTCGCCGCAGGCGGCCCGGCCGGGTGGCCGATCAGCATCGACGGAGCGCCCGCCACCCGGGTCAGGAAGACCGTCGCGGAGTTCGGGCCCTGCGGTTTGACCTTCTTGCGCAGCTCCTCCGGCTCGACCGCGGAGCCGCGCTTCTTCACGGTCAGGATGCCGACCCCGCGCTCGCGCAGCAGGGCCTTCAGCTTCTTCAGGCCGAACGGCAGCACGTCCGTGATCTCGTACGCGGTCGCGTACGGCGTCGCGCGCAGCTCGTCGGCGGTGACGTACGCGATGGTCGGGTCGATGAGCCGGCCCTCCAGCTGTTCGGCGACCTCGGCGACCAGGTGGGCGCGGATGACGGCGCCGTCGGGCTCGTACAGCCAGCGGCCGACCGGCCCGGCCGGCGGATCGGGCAGTGGATCGGCGGTCCGCAGCTCGCGCGGCCCGGGCAGCAGGGTGGCGCGCACGGTCCCGGGCGTGGTCCCGAACCAGAGCACCGCCTCCTTGACGTCCCCCTGGTCGGAGATCCACTCGGCCTCGGCCTCCTCCGGCACGGCCTCGTGCGGGATCCCGGGGGCGATCTTGATGGCCGCGTACTTCGCCGTACGGGCGGTGGCGACGGCCCAGGACAGCGGCGGCGAGTACGACTCCGGGTCGAAGACCCGCCCGCGGCCGCCGCGCCGCGCCGGGTCGATGAAGACGGCGTCGTAGCCGGAGGTGTCCACCTCGGTCACGTCCGCTTCCCGGACCTCGATCAGGTCCGCCAGCCCCAGCGCCTCGGCGTTGGCCCGCGCGACGGCGACCGTCAGCGGGTCGCGGTCCACCGCGAGCACCCGGATGCCGAGCCGGGCCAGGGCGAGGGCGTCGCCGCCGATGCCGCAGCACAGGTCCGCGAGGCTGCGTACGCCGAGGGCCGCGAGCCGCTCCGCCCGGTACGAGGCCACGGACGCGCGGGTGGCCATCTCGCCGCCGCCGGGCGTGAAGAACATCCGGAAGGCGTCCTCGGCGCCGAACTTCGCCACCGCGCGCTGCCGCAGCCGGGCCTGCCCGAGCGCGGCGGAGACCAGCCCGGCGGGGTGCTCGCGGCGCAGGCGGGTGGCCACGGCCAGCTCCTGGGCGGGGTCGTGGTCGCGCAGCGAGTCGAGGAGGGCGCGGCCCTCGGGGGTGAGGAGGGCGGCGAAGTCTTCGGGGGTCACGGACCCATTGTCGGCGACGGGGCGGACCGGACCCGGACGGTGTGGGCCAGTCGAAGGAAGGTGCGACCGCGTTCGCGGTGTCTTCCGGGAAACCCGTGTGTCGGGTGCCAGGATGCGCTGCTATGCAGCTAGTACGACAAAAGGAACATAACTCGCAACAGGGTCACCGGTATGCGGCAGGTCCGCGCAGCCGGTTCGGGGTGGCCGTGGCAGCCCTGCTCGTCGCCGCCCTCGGAACGGCATGCGGCTCCGGCGGATCCGACGGGCCGGACAAGGCCGCGAAGGAGAAGGCCGCCAAGGCCGCCAAGGCCGCCGAGGCGGGCGCCGCGGGCGCGCTCAGCGCCGCCGAGAAGGCCAAGGCGGCCCAGCAGGCGCGCGTCGCCGCGGCGAAGCGGTGGGGGCTGCGCAAGACGCCGCTCGCCGCCCCGCCCGCGCCGAAGGAGAAGCACGAGATCACCACGCGCGACGGCTTCGAGGTCGAGGACCAGGAGGAGTACCCGCCGGTCTTCACCACCGTCCCGACCGAGGACAAGGTCGTCTTCCTGACGATCGACGACGGGTCGGAGAAGGACCCCGAGTTCCTGAAGATGATGAAGGAGCTGAAGATCCCGTACACGGCCTTCCTCAGCGACTACCTCGTGCGGGACAACTACCCGTACTTCAAGGAGATGCAGGCCGCCGGCGTCACCCTGAACAACCACACGATGAACCACCGCTACATGCCCGGCCTGTCGTACGAGCAGCAGCGCGAGGAGATCTGCGGTCAGCAGGACACCATCCAGAAGCAGTTCGGCAAGCGGCCGACCCTCTTCCGGCCGCCGTACGGCAACTACAACCAGGACACGCTGCGCGCGGCGAAGTCCTGCGGCATCAAGGCCGTCCCGCTGTGGAACGCCGAGGCGTTCACCAACCGCATGGACTACCGCGAGTGGGACCGGGACCTGCACCCCGGTGACATCATCCTCACGCACTTCCGGGGTAAGGAGGACTGGAAGGGCACGATGCCTGACATGATCCGTCATGTCATGAAGACCGTCACGGACAAGGGGTACGCCGTGGCTCGCCTGGAGGATTATCTGTGAAGCACGCGCGCCGGTTCGTAGCCGGAACGCTGGCGGCCGGCGCGCTCGCGCTGTCCCTGACGGGGTGCGGGGACAGCGCGGACAGCAGTGGACGACTGGGCCGCACGACGCAGGGGACGGAGTCCGCGTCCCAGGACCCGAAGGACCCGAAGGATTCGAAGGATTCGAGGGGTGCCGACGCCGCGAAGCCGTCGGCGCCCGCGACACCGGCGCCGGGGGGCGCGGGCGACGAGGCGTACCGGAAATGGGGCCTGACGGCCCCGCTCGCCTACGCGCCGAAGCCCGCCCAGAAGCCGCAGATCCCGCAGGCGGCACCCGGCAAGGTCCCGGTGATAGACCGAATACCCGTGCCGGCCGGGGAGAAGGTGGTCTTCCTGACCTTCGACGACGGCGCCGAGAAGGACCCCGAGTTCCTCAAGATGGCGGCCGACCTGAAGCTGCCCATCAGCATGTTCCTGACGCACAGTGTCGCGTCGTCGGACTACGGGCACTTCGAGAAGCTCCGCGACAACGGCTCCGGCAGCACGATAAACAACCACACGCTGACCCACCCGAACCTCCGGACGCTCTCCTTCGCGGCGCAGAAGGCGGAGATATGCGGCCAGCAGGACCACTTGCAACAGCGCTTCGGCAGCCGCCCGCCGCTCTTCCGCCCGCCCTTCGGCAACTACAACGACGACACCCTCCGGGCAGCCTCGGAGTGCGGTGTCTCGTCCCTGGTGCTGTGGCGGGTGTCGATGCAGATCAACAACTTCCAGTACGCCGAGGGCTCCGCCCTCCACCCGGGCGACATCATCCTGGCCCACTTCCGCGGCCCGGCCGAACTCAAGGGCACGACGGAAACCCAGATGACGACGCGCATGCTCCAACGCATCCAGGAACAGGGCTACCGCATAGGCCGCCTGGAGGACTACTTGTAGGGCGCGGGGCGGGGCTGGGCTTCGGGGGGCGCGCTTCGGGCGGCCGGGATCAGAGAAGCGGGGGGGGGGGGGGGGGCCGCCCCCCCCCCCTCCCCCCCCACCCCCCCCTCACCCCCCCCCCCCCCACCCCCCCCCCCCCCCCCCCCCCCCCCCCCCCCCCCCC
>NZ_JBVJFB010000002.1:865727-1110499 GCF_055588065.1 Streptomyces sp. NPDC046308 | reverse complement strand
GGGGGGGGGGGGGGGGGGGGGGGGTGGGGGGGGGGGGGGGGGGGGGGGTGGGGGGGGGGGGGGGGGGGAGCCCCCCCCCCCCCCCCGCTTCTCTGATCCCGCCCAGCCCAAGGCCCGCCCCCCCCCGAAGCCCCGCCCCCCTACACCCGCACCACCGGTGTGATCGTCGTTTCCGCCGGGCCGCGGGCGTCGGCCTCGCGTTGGCGTTCCGCGCTGTCGCTGATGCGGAGGAGGAGGGCGATCATGATCCAGTTGGCCAGGAGGGACGAGCCGCCCTTGGCCAGGAAGGGGAGGGCCTTGCCGGTCAGCGGGATCAGGCCCGTCACGCCGCCCGCGACCACGAAGACCTGCAGGGCCAGCGCCGAGGCCAGGCCGACCGCCAGCAGTTTGCCGAAGGGGTCGCGGGCGCCGAGCGCCATGCGCAGCCCCCGCTGCACGAGGAGTGCGTAGAGGATCAGGACGGCCATGACCCCGGCCAGCCCGAGTTCCTCACCCACCGTGGTCAGGATGAAGTCGCTGCGTCCCGCGAACGCGATCAGCTCGGGGTGGCCCAGTCCGAGGCCCGTGCCCGAGATGCCGCCGGTGCCGAAGCTGAACAGGGCCTGCGCGGATTGGTCCGAGGTGACCCCCGGCGGCCGGTTCTCCCAGTAGTACGACAGCGGGTTGAGCCAGGCCGCCACGCGCGCCTTGACGTGGGGCTCGGTCGAGCCGACGACGAACGCGCCGGCCGCGGCCATGACCAGGCCGCAGACGATCCAGCCGGTGCGCTCGGTGGCGACGTACAGCATGACCACGAACACGCCGAAGAAGATCAGCGAGGTGCCGAGGTCGCGCTCGAAGACCAGCACCAGCATCGAGACGATCCACACCGTGACGATCGGTCCGAGCTGCCGCATCGGGGGCAGCCGCATGCCCAGGAACCTGCGGCCGGTGAGCGCCAGCGAGTCGCGGTGGATGACCAGGTACCCGGCGAAGAAGACCGCGATCATGATCTTCACGAACTCGCCGGGCTGCAGCGAGAAGCCGAAGAGCATGATCCATCGCTTCGCGCCGTACGTGTCCGCGCCGAAGAAGGCCGGCGCGATCAGCAGCACCAGCGCGACGGCCATCGTGATGTAGATGAACCTCTGCAGCAGCCGGTGGTCGCGCAGCAGCGCCAGTACCAGGAGGCAGGCGGCGACCCCGACCACCGTCCACATCAGCTGCCCGGGGGCGTTCGCGTCGGAGTTGTAGCGCTCGATGTAACCCTGGTCGAGGCGGTGCAGCAGCACCAGCCCGAGCCCCGTCAGCAGCATGGCGAGGGGGAAGACCAGCGGGTCCGCGTAGGCCGCGAAGCGGCGCACGCCCAAGTGCCCCACCAGCGACAGCAGGGTCATGCTGATGGCGAAGCCGGCGAGGTTGGGCGGCAGCTCGTCGTTCATGGCGAGGCCCGCGGCGGCGTGGCCGAAGACGGCGATGGCGATGACGAAGACCAGGAGCAGCGCCTCCGTGCGGCGGCGGGCGCCCGCCGACGTCAGGGGCCTCAGCCCGCGCACGGGATGCCGCCACCGTCCTTGGGGGAAGGCGAGGGTGCCGCCTCCTGTGAGGACGGGGGTGAGGACGGGGCGCCGGAGCCGGCGGAAGCCTTCGGTCCGATCTGCTCGGTAATGAGGCGCTTTATCTTCATATCATCTACGACGTTGATGGCCTCCCCATGGTTCCTTCCGAAGCCTTCGACGGGAAGTGTCGTGAATTGCCCCTTCCCCCGGATGCCCCTCCCCAGGGCGGGCCCGCGGGGCCTTGCTCAGGCACACCGGTACGCCGCGCAGCGCGCCCGCGAGGTGGTGGAAACCGGCCAGGTTCAGCTCGGCGAAGTGATCGACCGGGACGCCCAGGAAGTTCTGGTCGGGCGGTGCGGCCTGCGGCGACCCCTGCGTGTCCCCGCCCCACGCCCTGCGGGCGGCTCGGCGCGTGTGGAGCGGGCCCAGCGCGGGTTGCCCTGCGGGCGGCTCGGCGTTGGGGTGGGTCGGGGCCCCGCACGAGGGTCTCCTCGGCTCGCGCCTGCGGCGGTGGTCAGGTTGTGCGGCCTGGGTTGCGCGCTCGTCCTGCGGGGACCCTCCTGCGTGTCCCCGCCCCATGCCGGAGGGGAGTGGGAACGTGCCGGGGTGTCCCCGCAGGACGAGCGCGCAACCCAGGCCATGGGGCCGTGACGTGCCCGCAGGCGCGAGCCGAGGAGACATCCCGGCGCGGCACCGCGGACCGCCCCCGCCGACCAGCCCGTCGCAAAAGTTCTGCCGAGCCCCCGCATGGCACCCGCTCCGCGGACCGACCCCGCCGACTGGCCCCGCTGAATCCCGCCGAGCCCCCGCAGGGCACCCGCGCTGGGCCCGCCCCACACCCGCCGAGCCGCCCGTAGGGCACCGCGTCGCGGGCCGGCCCCGTCGACCAGCCCCGCTGGATCCCGCCGAGCCGCCCGCAGGGCACCCGCGCTGGGGCCGTCCCACGCCCGCCGAGCCGCCCGCAGGGCACTCGGTTGAGCTGCAAAACGACACCCCCGGCGGCCAGAATTGGCACTCCGCTTGACCGAGTGCTAATCGCCGGAATAGTCTCGCACCTGGCACTCACCCCCGGTGAGTGCCAACACAGCGACAGGCAGATCCGGCACCCGCGACGACGGATCGACCTGGTCGCCACCTCAGACAGTTAACCCCGGATCTCCGAAGGGGGAGGTCGGATCGTGACGACCGCCAGCTCCAAGGTTGCCATCAAGCCGCTTGAGGACCGCATTGTGGTCCAGCCGCTCGACGCCGAGCAGACCACGGCCTCCGGCCTGGTCATCCCGGACACCGCGAAGGAGAAGCCCCAGGAGGGCGTCGTCCTCGCGGTGGGCCCGGGTCGCTTCGAGGACGGCCAGCGTCTCCCGCTGGACGTCACCGTCGGCGACATCGTGCTCTACAGCAAGTACGGCGGCACCGAAGTGAAGTACAGCGGCGAGGAGTACCTCGTCCTCTCGGCTCGCGACGTGCTCGCGATCGTCGAGAAGTAATTCTCTTCATCAGTACTGCTTTGAGCTGCGCCCCTGGTCACCCCGCTGATTGCCGGGCGGCGAGGGGCGCAGTTCGTTAAACCCGAGTTTTCGAGAGGGCTGAACCGCTCCCATGGCGAAGATCCTGAAGTTCGACGAGGACGCCCGTCGCGCCCTCGAGCGCGGCGTCAACAAGCTTGCCGACACGGTCAAGGTGACGATCGGCCCCAAGGGCCGCAACGTCGTCATCGACAAGAAGTTCGGCGCCCCCACCATCACCAACGACGGTGTCACCATCGCCCGCGAGGTCGAGCTGGACGACCCGTACGAGAACCTGGGCGCGCAGCTCGTGAAGGAGGTGGCGACCAAGACCAACGACATCGCGGGTGACGGCACCACCACCGCCACCGTGCTGGCCCAGGCGCTGGTCCGCGAGGGTCTGCGCAACGTCGCCGCGGGTGCCTCCCCGGCCGCCCTGAAGAAGGGCATCGACGCCGCGGTCAAGGCCGTCTCCGAGGAGCTCCTCGCGACCGCCCGCCCGATCGACGACAAGTCCGACATCGCCGCCGTGGCCGCGCTCTCCGCGCAGGACCAGCAGGTCGGCGAGCTCATCGCCGAGGCGATGGACAAGGTCGGCAAGGACGGTGTCATCACCGTCGAGGAGTCCAACACCTTCGGCCTGGAGCTGGAGTTCACCGAGGGCATGGCCTTCGACAAGGGCTACCTCTCCCCGTACATGGTCTCCGACCAGGAGCGTATGGAGGCCGTCCTCGACGACCCGTACATCCTGATCAACCAGGGCAAGATCTCCTCGATCCAGGACCTCCTGCCCCTGCTGGAGAAGGTCATCCAGGCCGGCGCCTCCAAGCCGCTGCTGATCATCGCCGAGGACGTCGAGGGCGAGGCGCTCTCCACCCTCGTCGTCAACAAGATCCGCGGCACCTTCAACGCGGTGGCCGTCAAGGCCCCGGGCTTCGGTGACCGTCGCAAGGCGATGCTCCAGGACATGGCCACCCTCACCGGTGCCACCGTCATCGCCGAGGAGGTCGGCCTCAAGCTCGACCAGGCCGGTCTGGACGTACTGGGCACCGCGCGCCGCGTGACCATCTCCAAGGACGACACCACCATCGTCGACGGTGGCGGCAGCTCCGAAGAGGTCCTCGGCCGCGTCAACCAGATCAAGGCCGAGATCGAGTCCACCGACTCGGACTGGGACCGCGAGAAGCTGCAGGAGCGCCTGGCGAAGCTCGCCGGCGGCGTCTGCGTCATCAAGGTCGGCGCCGCCACCGAGGTGGAGCTCAAGGAGAAGAAGCACCGTCTCGAGGACGCCATCTCCGCGACCCGCGCCGCGGTCGAGGAGGGCATCGTCTCCGGCGGTGGCTCCGCGCTCGTCCACGCCGTCAAGGTCCTCGAGGGCAACCTCGGCCTGTCGGGCGACGAGGCCACCGGTGTCGCGGTCGTGCGCCGCGCCGCCGTCGAGCCGCTGCGCTGGATCGCCGAGAACGCCGGTCTCGAGGGTTACGTCATCACCTCGAAGGTCGCCGAGCTCGACAAGGGCCAGGGCTTCAACGCCGCCACCGGCGAGTACGGCGACCTGGTCAAGGCCGGCGTCATCGACCCGGTGAAGGCCACCCGTTCCGCGCTGGAGAACGCCGCCTCCATCGCCTCCCTGCTGCTCACGACCGAGACCCTGGTCGTCGAGAAGCCGGCGGAGGACGAGGGCGACGCCGGTCACGGCCACGGTCACGGCCACAGCCACTGATCGCGCACCACGCAGGGAAGGCCCCGTTCCGCAGTCGCGGAACGGGGCCTTCCCCGTGGTCGGGCCCAGGGCCTCAGGTTCCGTAGGGCATTCCGGAGCCGCCCATCTGGCGCTGCAGCGCTCCGGGGTTGTAATGCCACCAGCCCTCGACGATCTCTCCGTTGAGGCACCGGAAGGTGGTGCTCCCGGACATCTCGTACGTCTTCCCGGTCGGTGCGACCCCCATGAACATCCCCTTGTGGGTGCCGCGCCAGTTCCACACCGTCGTGACCATGTCGCCCTCGGCCAGCTGGGCCGTCTGCTCGAAGGTCATGTCGAAGGCGGCGCGCCAGGTCTCCATGTCCGAGCGCATGGCGTCCCGTCCGATGACGGTGGGTTCCTCTTTGCTGACGTCGTGGTCGATGTAGTTCGTCGCGAAGCACTCGTCCAGGACGCTCATGTCGCCCTCCATGGCGGCGTCCCGGAACACGCGGTCGACGAGCTGCTTGTTGAGGTGCTCGTCGCGGACCACGTCGAGGTTCATGAACTTCGGCATTCCTTCGCAGAGGGCCACCATCTCCTTGAACATCCGGTCCGTCTCCGGGAGCTGAGAGTTCTTCATGGCCTCCTCGTACGAGGCGAATTCCACCATGTCCACGTAGTGGCTCGGGGCCTCGCGGTCCTGGCCGATCATCGTGTGCGTGGCGGTGCGCCGGCCGCTGCTCTGCTCCGCCCAGCGGTCGATGAGCGCGTTCATCTCATCGAACCGCTTCGTCTCGTAATCGATCACTTGTACGAATGTCATCGCGTCGCCTCCCGCTGGAGATGGGACATGTCCAGTTTAGGGAGGGTTCGCCCGTTTGGCGGTCCGGCGGCCGCTTCCCGTCAGATCGCGCTCACCGACGCGCCACGGACGCTACTGGGGCCCGTACTTGCGGCCCGTACGCGAGGACATCCCGCCCAGCAGCCCGCGCGGCGTCAGCTTCACCACGCCCATCAGCGCCTTGTACCGCGGGTCCGGGATCGACACCGTCTTGCCCCGCGCCAGGTCGGCCAGGGCCGCCGCCACCAGCTTGTCGGCGTCCAGCCACATCCAGTTCGGGATGTTGTCCGTGCCCATGCCGGCGCGCTGGTGGAACTCCGTGCGCACGAAGCCGGGGCACAGCGCCATCAGCCGTACCCCGGAGCCCGCCAGGTCCCGCGCCGCGCCCTGGGTGAACTGCACGACCCAGGCCTTGCTCGCCCCGTACGTACCGCGCGGCACGAAGGCGGCGACCGAGGCCACGTTGATCACGCCGCCGCGGCCGCGCGAGCGCATCGACTCGGTGGCGGCCGAGGTCAGCCGCAGGACCGCCTCGACGTGCACCTTCAGCATGGTCAGCTCGTCGGCCATGGAGACCTCGAGATAGCGGCCCTTGTTGCCGAATCCGGCGTTGTTGACCAGCAGGTCCACCGGGTGCGTCCGGTCGCCGAGGCGCTGCTCCACCGCCGCGATTCCCTCCTCGGTGGAGAGGTCGGCGGCCAGCACCTCGGCCTCGATGCCGTGCCGGTCGTGCAGCTCGGTGGCCTGCTCGCCGAGCCGCTTGGTGTCGCGCGCCACCAGCACCAGGTTGTGCCCCTGGGCGGCGAGCCGCCGGGCGAAGGCGGCGCCGATGCCCGCCGTGGATCCCGTAATCAACGCAGTCGTCATAGGCGCAACCTAGCCGCCCCGGGTGACGGTGCTACCGCGCCCCGGCGCCGACCCCGTGCTTCTCCATGTACAGCCGCACCCGCTCGTGGGCCTCCGGCTCCATCGCCGCCCCCGCCGCCAGGGTGCGCGGCAGCAGTGCGCGTTCGGTGGTGAAGGCGCGGAACCACAGTTCCACCGTCACGTCGTGGTCCGGCCGGTGGACGATCTCGACGGGATCGCCGGGGGAGACCGATCCCTCCCGGATCACCCGCAGGTACGCGCCCGGCCGGGCGGCCTGGGTGAACCGCTTGACCCAGCCGCTCTCGCCCAGGACCCCCTGGAAGGTCCGGCACGGGATGCGGGCCGAGGCCACTTCGAGGACGAGGTCCGCGCCGACCCGCCAGTGGTCGCCGAGCCGCGCGGTGTTCAGGTCGATGCCGGAGGTGGTGAGGTTCTCGCCGAAGATCCCGCCGGGCAGCTCGCGGTCCAGCTCGCCGGCCCACCAGTCCAGATCCTCGCGCGCGTACGCGTAGACGGCCTGGTGGTCGCCGCCGTGGTGGCGCCGGTCGCAGACGGCGTCGCCCTCCAGGCCGCTGCCGCGCCCGGTGGCCCTGGGGCCGGGGGCGCTGACGCGGACCGGCCCGGGGACGGGACGCTTGCCGATGCCCGTCACCCCGCCCTCGGCGTCGGTGTAGTCGACGGCCGCGGCGCGGCCGAGGTTCACGGAGATCAGTTGCATGGTGCCCATGGGGACACGCTAGCGGCGGCGAGACCCAAAGCGTCCCCGAGGGATTCGCGCGGCGGTCAAAGCAGGCCTTATGCTCGGAGGGTGATCGAGGCACGTCATCTCCGGGTTCTGCGCGCCGTCGCCGGGACCGGATCCTTCTCCGCCGCCGCCCGTGAGCTCGGCTGCACCCAGCCCGCCGTCTCCCAGCAGATGAAGGCGCTGGAGCAGTCGGCCGGCACGCCGCTGCTCATCCGCACCGGCCGCGAGATGCGGCTGACCCAGGCCGGTGAGGCCCTGGTCCGGCACGCCGCCGGGATCCTGGCCGGGCTGACCGCCGCCGAGGAGGAGGTCGCGGCCATCGCCGGGCTGCGCGCCGGCCGGGTCCGGCTCGTGTCCTTCCCCAGCGGCAGCTCCACGCTGGTGCCGACCGCGCTCGCGGCGATGCGCGCCGAACACCCGGGCACCCGGATCTCGCTGGTCGAGGCGGAGCCGCCGCGCTCGGTGGAGATGCTGCGCGAGGGCGACTGCGACCTGGCCCTCGCCTTCCGCTACGGCGGGGCCGCGGGCTCCGCCGCGGAGTGGGAGGACCTCGTGGTGCGGCCGCTGCTGACGGACCGGCTCGTCGGGCTGGTCCCGGACGGGCACCGGCTGGCCGGGGCGCAGCGCGTGGGCATGGCCGAGCTGGCCGACGAGCCCTGGATCGCGGGCTGTCCGCGCTGCCGCCGCCATCTGGTGGAGGTGTGCGAGGGCGTGGGCTTCACCCCGCGCATCGACTTCGCCACCGACGACTATCCGGCGGTGGTCGGCCTGGTCGGCGCGGGGCTGGGCGTGGCGGTGCTGCCGGAGCTCGCGGTGGAGTCCGTACGGGCCAAGGGCGTGAGCACGGTCGTCGTGGAGCCGGCCGTCGAGCGGGAGGTCGTGGCGCTGACCCTGCCCGACCTGGCCAGGGTCCCGGCCGTGGCCGCGACCCTGGCGGAGCTGGAGCGGGCCGCCACGCGCTGACGACCGCGCCGGGCGGACCGGTTCGGGGGCCCGGGCGCACGCGCACGCTCCGGGAGCTCGCGCCGCGCGATTGGCCGTACGCGGGGACTCGGCCCGGTGCGTACGGCCGAACGAGTGAACTCCGGTGCCGGAGGCGACACGCCCGGGCGTGCAGGTGATCCGCAGAAACGTTCCTTCGGACGTTTCGTCGAGCGCTCAGTCCGGAGCGATCGGCCCGATCGCGCTCGAGGCCGGGATCAGGCGATGCCGGGCGCGGCCCATCAGTTCCTCGCGTTCGTCCTCGGTCAGGCCTCCCCACACTCCGTAGGGCTCGCGGACGGCGAGTGCGTGCGCGGCACATTCCGCGCGGACCGGGCATCGCATGCAGACCTCTTTAGCCGAGGCCTCGCGCGCGCTCCTGGCCGCGCCCCGCTCGCCTTCCGGGTGGAAGAAGAGGGAGCTGTCGACCCCGCGGCAGGCAGCCAGCAGCTGCCAGTCCCAGAGGTCGGCGTTCGGTCCGGGGAGGCGGGAGAAATCTGCCATTGGTAGTCCTCTTGGTGCCGGTACTGAGGCGGATACGGACGATGTCTCCAAGGGTCTCCACACCTACTGTCGGAGTAGATGTAAATATGACTCATTGGGAATCTAGCCTCAGACACGTGCCAAACGGAAGGAAAGCCGCCAAATAGGGCATAGCTCCAGATGGAGGACAGGTGGCTTGTGGCGTCGCCGCCGTGATCGCTTCCTCACGTAGAGTGCCGAAGGTGTCCGTCCGACCCGTAACTCTTTCGAGTGACCATCGTTGAGAGTGCGAAGGCGGTTGAACCAACAAGTTCTCGGACAGGTGTCCGGGGGCATCGACCGCACAGGTGACGATACGTACCAGCCTGGAGGCTCAAGGTGACGCGCATCAGCAGCTGCGGAGGGCGGTCATGACATCCGTCCTCGTCTGCGACGACTCCCCGCTTGCCCGAGAGGCGCTCCGTCGCGCGGTTGCCACCGTGCCCGGCGTCGAGCGTGTGACGACGGCTGCCAACGGCGAGGAAGTCCTCCGCCGCTGGGGTGCCGACCGCTCCGACCTGATTCTGATGGATGTACGGATGCCCGGGCTCGGCGGTGTGGAGACGGTCCGCCGGCTGCTCTCGGCCGACCCCGGAGCCCGCATCATCATGCTGACGGTCGCCGAGGACCTGGACGGCGTGGCCCTCGCGGTCGCCGCCGGCGCCCGCGGCTACCTGCACAAGGACGCCTCGCGCGCCGAACTGCGGGCCACGGTCACCCAGGCCCTGGCCGACCCGACCTGGCGACTGGCCCCGCGCCGGCTCCGCTCGGCCGAGATGGGCGCGGCGCCCACGCTCACCGCGCGCGAGATCCAGGTGCTGGAGGGCATGAGCCACGGCCGGTCCAACGCGGAGATCGGGCGCGAGCTCTTCCTCTCCGAGGACACGGTCAAGACGCACGCCCGCAGGCTGTTCAAGAAGCTCGGCGCCTCGGACCGGGCGCACGCCGTGGCACTCGGATTCCGCTGGGGTCTGGTCCGCTGACCCGCAGGTCCGGGCCGGGCCCGGACCGGTCCGCCGCAGACCGCGGATCGTCGAGAGCGGTCCCGTCCGCCAAGGGCGGACGGGGCGGCGCGCCGCCCTCGATTCCGGTGTAGCCCTGTCCCGCCTTACCCGGTGCGCACCCGGGGGTTGGCGGGGCACAATCCGGGGGACGTCTCGCTTCGTGCGCGATGCCGCATCCTTGAGGGTGTGGAGTCTCTCGGAGACTATTCGGCCGAGCGGGAGGGGAGGGCGCAGATGACGAGCTCAGGCGCACCCGCTCATAACGCTTCGATGCACAACAAGGGCCACGGTGCCGCGGATGCTCCGGCGCCAGGGCACCATGGATTGATGCGCGACGACGAGGCCCTGGGGTCACCCGCGGCCACAGGCCCCACCGGCGCCGCCAAAGGCGGTAGTGCCGGGGGTGTCAGCGCGCTCGTACGCAGAGCGGTCGAGGGCGACGAGCAGGCCACGCACGACCTGCTCGCCTTCGTGCACCCCCTCGCGATCCGCTATTGCCGCACGCGGCTGTCGCGGCTCCCGGGTGACGCTCGTCACTTCGTGGAGGACCTGGCGCAGGAGGTCTGCGTCGCCGTCCTGATGGCCCTGCCCCGCTACCGGGACACCGGGCGGCCCTTCGAGGCCTTCGTCTTCGCCATCGCCGCCCACAAGGTCGCCGACCTGCAGCGGGCCGCCATGCGGCACCCCGGCAGCACGGCCGTGCCCTCCGACGAGATGCCGGAGCGGCCCGACGACTCGCTGGGCCCGGAGGAGCGGGCGCTGCTCAGCAGCGACGCCGCCTGGGCCAAGAAGCTGCTGGCCAACCTGCCGGAGAACCAGCGCGAGCTCCTCGTCCTGCGGGTGGCCGTCGGGCTGACCGCGGAGGAGACCGGGCAGATGCTCGGGATGTCCCCCGGAGCCGTGCGCGTGGCACAGCACCGGGCGCTCAGCAGGCTGCGGGCACTCGCCGAGCAGTAGGAGGAGTCGTAGGAAGCGACGAATCTTCTGCTTGACCTTGGTCGTGGAATGAGACGCGTCGGGATCCCGTTAGCATGGACATCCGCGCTGAGCAAGACCATTTGGGAAGGTGTCATGACCGCCGACGGAGTGCCCGACAAATTCGCCACGCTCGGACTGACCTACGACGACGTGCTGCTGCTGCCGGGCGCGTCGGACATGTCGCCTGACGCGATCGACACCTCTTCCCTCATCTCCAAGAACGTCCGGGTGAACGTCCCGCTGCTGTCCGCGGCCATGGACAAGGTCACCGAGGCCCGCATGGCCATCGCGATGGCCCGCCAGGGCGGCGTCGGCGTGCTGCACCGCAACCTCTCCATCGTCGACCAGGCCAACCAGGTCGACCTGGTCAAGCGCTCCGAGTCCGGCATGGTCACCGACCCGATCACGGTGCACCCGGACGCGACCCTGCGCGAGGCCGACGAGCTCTGCGCGAAGTTCCGCATCTCCGGCGTCCCGGTGACCGACGCCGCCGGCAAGCTCCTCGGCATCGTCACCAACCGCGACATGGCCTTCGAGTCGGACCGCAGCCGCCAGGTGCGCGAGGTCATGACGCCGATGCCGCTGGTCACGGGCAAGGTCGGCATCTCCGGCGTGGACGCCATGGAGCTGCTGCGCCGCCACAAGATCGAGAAGCTTCCGCTGGTCGACGACGCGGGCATCCTCAAGGGCCTCATCACGGTCAAGGACTTCGTCAAGGCCGAGAAGTACCCGAACGCCGCCAAGGACAAGGACGGCCGGCTGCTCGTCGGTGCGGCCGTCGGTGTCGCCGGCGACGCGTACGAGCGCGCCCAGGCCCTGATCGAGGCGGGCGCCGACTTCATCGTCGTCGACACCGCCCACGGCCACTCCCGCCTGGTCGGCGACATGGTCGCCAAGATCAAGTCGAACTCCACCGTCGACGTCATCGGCGGCAACGTCGCCACCCGCGACGGCGCCCAGGCGCTGATCGACGCCGGCTGTGACGGCATCAAGGTCGGCGTGGGCCCCGGCTCCATCTGCACCACCCGCGTCGTCGCCGGCATCGGCGTCCCGCAGGTCACCGCGATCTACGAGGCCTCGCTCGCCGCCAAGGCGGCCGGCGTCCCGGTCATCGGCGACGGCGGCCTCCAGTACTCCGGCGACATCGCCAAGGCGCTCGTCGCGGGCGCCGACACGGTGATGCTCGGCTCGCTGCTCGCGGGCTGCGAGGAGTCCCCGGGCGAGCTGCTCTTCATCAACGGCAAGCAGTTCAAGTCCTACCGGGGCATGGGCTCGCTCGGCGCGATGCAGTCCCGCGGCGACCAGCGCTCCTTCTCCAAGGACCGCTACTTCCAGGAGGGCGTGGGCGGCGACGACAAGCTCATCCCCGAGGGCATCGAGGGCCAGGTCCCGTACCGCGGCCCGCTCTCCGCGGTCGTGCACCAGCTCGTCGGCGGTCTGCGCCAGTCGATGTTCTACGTGGGCGGCCGCACGGTCCCCGAGCTGCAGGACCGGGGCCGCTTCGTCCGGATCACCTCGGCGGGCCTCAAGGAGAGCCACCCGCACGACATCCAGATGACGGTGGAAGCACCGAACTACTCCCGCAAGGGGTAGCAGCCGAACGACAGGGGCGGGCCCGGGAGACCGGGGCCCGCCCCTTCGGCGTGGGGCCGCTCGTCCGTACAGCGGTCACGGGAACGCGGGCCCCCGGGGTTCGGGGATACTGGACGGGCAGACCCAGAGGAAAGGCCACCACACGTGACTGAGATCGAGATCGGGCGCGGCAAGCGCGGCCGCAGGGCGTACGCGTTCGACGACATCGCCATCGTCCCGAGCCGGCGTACCCGGGACCCGAAGGAGGTCTCGATCGCCTGGCAGATCGACGCGTACCGCTTCGAGCTCCCGTTCCTGGCCGCCCCCATGGACTCGGTCGTCTCCCCGCAGACCGCGATCCGCATCGGCGAGCTCGGCGGCCTCGGCGTGCTGAACCTCGAAGGCCTGTGGACCCGGTACGAGGACCCGCAGCCGCTGCTCGACGAGATCGCGGAGCTGGACGAGGAGTCCGCCACCCGCCGTCTCCAGGAGATCTACTCCGCGCCGATCCAGGCGGACCTGATCCGGCAGCGCATCAAGGAGGTGCGCGACTCGGGCGTCGTCACCGCCGCCGCGCTCTCCCCGCAGCGCACCGCCGAGTTCTCCAAGGCCGTCGTCGACGCGGGCGTGGACATCTTCGTGATCCGCGGCACCACCGTGTCGGCCGAGCACGTCTCGGGCGCGGCCGAACCGCTGAACCTGAAGCAGTTCATCTACGAGCTCGACGTCCCGGTCATCGTGGGCGGCTGCGCCACCTACACGGCGGCCCTGCACCTGATGCGCACCGGCGCCGCGGGCGTCCTGGTGGGCTTCGGCGGCGGCGCCGCGCACACCACGCGCAACGTGCTCGGCATCCAGGTCCCGATGGCGACCGCCGTCGCGGACGTGGCCGCGGCCCGCCGCGACTACATGGACGAGTCCGGCGGCCGCTACGTGCACGTCATCGCCGACGGCGGTGTGGGCTGGTCGGGCGACATCCCGAAGGCCGTCGCCTGCGGCGCGGACGCCGTGATGATGGGCTCCCCGCTGGCCCGTGCCACCGACGCGCCCGGCAAGGGCAACCACTGGGGCATGGAGGCCGTCCACGAGGACGTGCCGCGCGGCAAGAAGGTCAACCTCGGCACGGTCGGCACCACCGAGGAGATCCTCACCGGTCCCTCGCACAGCCCGGACGGGTCGATGAACATCTTCGGCGCCCTGCGCCGCTCGATGGCCACCACCGGCTACAGCGAGCTCAAGGAGTTCCAGCGGGTCGAGGTCACCATCGCGGACTCGCAGCACAGCCGCTGACCGCTCCGCCCGTACGCCGGAGGGCCGGCACCCCGTGTGGGGTGCCGGCCCTCCGGCGTTCGACCGTCAGCTCAGGCGCCGCTTGCGGCGGCGTAGGCAGATGCCCCACGGGATCAGGAACACGGCGGAGACCGTCCAGAAGGCGACGAGCAGGAGCCACCCGTCGCCGTCCTGAGCCTCCGGGTCCGAGACCATGGCGAGCGTGGCCAAGACAGAGAAGGCCCCCAGGAGCATGCCGGGTATGCCGAGCAGCCAGAGCAGGGCGGTGAACCAGGCTCGCGGCGCCGAAGGCGCGGCCGGCGTCCGCGGCTGCGGGATGCGGTCCGGATCGCGCGGCGGCATGGGGACCACGGCGGCGGCCGGGACCACGCGGTCCAGCGCGCCGAGTTCGGCCGCGGTGATGTGGAACAGGGTCGGCTCGATGGTGAGGGTGAAGCCGTCGCCGCCCACCAGGTGGCGGGCGCCGTCGGGGTAGACCTGCATCAGCGTGCAGTCGGCGTACCGGATGGTGACCTGGCCCCGCGGTGCCACGAGGCTGATGCCGTCCCTCCCGAGGAGCAGGGCGCCGTTGCCCTCCTCCACGGCGGAGTAGCGCCGTCCGGTGACGATCTCGGAGGACTCGGTGGGTGCGGCCGTCAGCCCCGCCCAGTCCACGCCCCGACCGGGCACCTGCATGAGGGCGTCGTTCCACACGGCGCGCGCGACCCGGTGGAGGTCGGCGACGGTGACAGCCTCGATCTCCGCCCTCGCCTCGGCGGCGGTGAGGTTGCGGTGGCGCAGCAGCAGGTTCAGGGCGTGCCCGGGAAGCATGCGGGCGGCGAGCTCCGGCGTGTCGAACTGCGCCAGTGCGGAGGCCCGTACGGCGTCCAGGTCCGCCTGTTCGATGCGGCCGGCCCGCAGCTTCGCGAACACGTCGATGAAGGCGCCGACCAAGGCGTCCTGCTTCTGCGGGAGGGCGTCGGCGATCGCGGTGACGGTCGCGGAGTCGGTGTCGCGGGAGCAGTAGTCGGCGGTCGCGGTGTACGAGTAGCCGCCCTTCTGGCGCAGCGCGCGGAACAACTCCTTGCCCAGGACCTCGGCGAACAGGTTCGCCTCGGTGGAGCGGGGCACGACGGCGGTCAGGACGACCCCGCCCTCGTCGCCCTGGAAGTAGGCGGGAGTGGCGGGCAGCGCGGAGGTGGCAGCCGGGGCCGGGTGCCAGGCACCGCTCGGGAGCGTGAGGTCGAGGCCCTCGGGGACGGAGTCACCGGTGATCCACAGGACGGCGTTCTCGGCGGTGAACCGGGTCCGCGCCCACGCGCGGACCTCGTTCGCGGTCAGGCGGTGCAGACCCGCCTCGGCGTAGCCGACGAGTCCGTACGAGCGGGATCCGTAGCGCCACAGGGCGGCGGCCCGGCCCGCGCCGTGGCTTTTGCCGGCGGCCTCGGTGCGCAGGATCTCCTTCTCGGTCTCCAGCCGCTCCACCGGCAGGTCGCGCAGGGCCGCGCACACGCCGTTGAGGTACTCGACCACGTCGGCAGGGGTGCCGGTGACGTGGAAGTGGGTGTAAGTGGCGTCGGTGGCCCCGTTGTAGTGCAGGTCGCCGAGGCCGTGCCGGTGCAGGGCGAGGTGCTCGACGAGATGGGTGATGCCGCTGGTGGCGAGCGTCTCGTCGGCGCATCCCACGCGGAAGAGGAGCCCGGCGGTGAGCAGTCCCGAGCGGGGGGCGAGGACGGTGCGGATACCGTCCACGGTGGTTTCGGTGATGCCGTCGGCGTCGGTGGAGGGCGCGGTGGTGCCGCGGTCGGCGGCGCTGTTCATGGTCATGTGTCCTCAGCCCTTCGCCAGGGCGGTCTTGCGGTGGCGGACGAACTCGGCCTCGTGGTCGTAGCCGCCGACGTAGCTCCACGGGAACTCGCTCGCACGGTCGCCGAGGGCGCGGAAGTGCGGGGCGGCCTCGGCGTGCCGGCCGGCCGCGCAGTGGGCGGCGGCGAACGCGCTGTGCGCGCCGACGAGCTGGTACGCGTCGGCGCGGGCGGCGGGGTGCAGGACCGAGCGGGCGGCGGCCTCGCGGAGGGCCTGGTGGGCGTCCGCGCCGCACAGGTACATTTCCGCGGCCTTGTCGCCCTGCTTCTCCCGCAGCTCCAGGTACTGCTCCATCTGCGCGAGGGCGACCAGGGCGCCGTTCGGGGCGCCCGGCGGAGCCCCCTTGGCGCACTCCTCGGCGAAGCCGTGTGCGGACTCCCAGCTGCCGCCCCACTTGGGGCAGATCTGCTGGAGCAGCTGCTGCTGGCCGCTGTAGTGGTGTGGGTGGTGCTCGGCGAGCCGCTCGTAGCGGCGCCGGGTCTCGCCCAGGCCGAGTTCGAGGCCGCGCGAGGAAATGACGCGCAGGTACCAGGCGAGGGCGTGGTCGGGGTGCTCGGCGCAGACGTCGATCAGCAGGATCTCGGCGCGCCGCAGGAAGGCGTGGAACTGCTGGAACTGCCGCCGCGAGACGTGCTGGGCCCGGTGGCCCGTGCGGATGCCCCAGCCGATCTGGATCAGCCGGTCGGCCAGCAGGCTCCGGGCGAGCGGATCGCGCGGGTCGTCGGCCATGGCTTGGTTGAGGAACGGCTCGGCGTTCTGCTGTTCGGCGACGACGCGGCAGGCGAGGGCACGGTCGTCCTCGTCGGTGAGCGCGGCGAACGAGCCGGCCACGGCGTCCCAGTCCCGGCTGTGGACGTGGCCACGCAGGGCGGTGAGGGCGGGGATGCGGTCGGCGGGTTCGAATACGGGCCGGCCGAGCGGAGGGTGAACGGACACGCGGCGGATCATATGGCTGCGGATCCGGTCGTCAACAGCGTGCTTTCCCAGATCGCCGCTGGTCAACGGTGTGTGCGGGGAGCAGTGGGCGGGCACGCCGAGGACGCCCGGGCGGCCTGCGGCGGCCGGCCCGGCGTCGTCGGTCGGTCGGGAGCGTCAGTCGCCGACCTTCTTGGCCGCGCCGAAGGCGGCGAAGCCGCCGATGCCGAGGAAGACGAAGGACATGAAGTCCACGCTCTCCTTCCAGAGGTCGTTCAGGCCGCCGACGCCGACCTCGCTGATGACCTCGCCCACGCCGACGTGGCCGTAGTCGGCGATCGCCAGCGCGATGAAGAAGACCTGGCCGAGGTAGACGGCGCCGATGGCGAGCACGACGGCGATCACGGGCAGGATCGGGTTGCGGCCGCCCACCTTGCCGGCGGCGAGGCCGACGAGGAGGCCGACACCGATCGCGGCGTAGCCGATCTCGCGGTCGATGGCGTTCATGATGCCGCCGTACGCGCCCGCCGCGACGAGGGCCGCGACGACCGCCGCGACGATGCCGAGACCGAAGTTGCCGGTGCGGGCCGGGGCGGGGGCGGGCGCCGGGGTGAAGGAGTCGGGCGCGGGCGGAGTGAAGTTCTGGCTCATGCGGGAAATCCCCCCCAGGGATTCGTGGGGCACACGTGTCCTGGGGACGTATGTGCGAGATAAGTGACGCCGCAGGCTAGCAGTCCCGTCGGACATTCACAGGGAGGATTTCCCGGCCGTCAGAGGCGGTGGGCCGCGCCCACCGGGCTGGCGCCGCGCGTGTCCAGCAGCAACTGCGCCTTCACGGCGAGGCCTTGGAGGTCGTAGGTGCGGTGGTGCTGGAGCAGGATCGTCAGGTCGGCGTTGGCCGCGGCCTCGTACAAGGATTCGGCGCGGGGGACCGGCTGGTCTCTGACCCGCCAGCCCGTGATGTACGGGTCGTGGTAGCTGATCAGCGCCCCCAGGTCGAGCAGGCGGCTGGCGATCTCGCGGGCCGGGGAGCCTTCCTGGTCGGCGAGGTCGGGCTTGTAGGTGACGCCCAGGAGCAGGACGCGGGCGCCGCGGGCCGACTTGCCGTGCTCGTTCAGCAGGGTGGCCGAGCGCTGGATGACGTACTGCGGCATCCGGTTGTTGATCTCCTGGGCCAGGCCGACCATGCGCAGGGGGTGGCCGGGGGTGCGGGTGGTGTGGGGGAGGTAGTTCGGGTCGAGGGGGACGCCGTGGCCGCCCACCCCGGGGCCGGGGCGGAAGGACTGGAACCCGTACGGCTTGGTCTCGGCGCAGCGGATGACGTCCCACAGGTCGACACCCAGGTCGTGGCAGAGGACCGCCATCTCGTTCATGAGGGCGATGTTGACGTGCCGGTAGTTCGTCTCGAGGAGTTGCACGGTCTCGGCCTCGCGCAGCCCGCGGGCGCGGACCACCTTCTCGGTGAGGCGGGCGTAGAAGGCGTGCGCGGACTCGGTGCAGGCGGGGGTGAGGCCGCCGATCACCTTGGGGGTGTTGGCGATGCCGTGGGTCCGGTTGCCGGGGTCGTGGCGGCTGGGGGAGTAGGCCAGGTGGAAGTCCCGGCCGGCCCGCAGGCCGGAGCCCGCTTCGAGGATCGGCCGCAGGTAGTCCTCGGTCACGCCCGGGTGGACGGCGGATTCGAGGATGACGGTCGTGTGCGGGCGCAGCCGGGCGGCGAGCGCGTGGCCGGCCTCGCCGATGGCGGAGAGGTCCAGTGCGCGGTCGGCGCCGAGCTGGGTGGGGGCGCAGATGACTGCCGTGCGGACCCTGCCGAGCTCGGCGGGGTTGGTGGTCACCCGGAAGCCGGCCGCCGACATGCGGCGGATCTCGGCGGCGGTGAGGGTGGAGTCCGTGACCGGACCGCTGTCGTAGCCGACCGTCTCGATCCCGGCGGCCACGGCCGCCTGGGCGAGTGGGAGGCCGAGATGGCCGAGTCCGATGACGGCGAGATCTGCGGGCATGGGGATGCCGTCCCTTCCCTGACATGAGGGGGCTGCCGCGCAAGTTCTCCAGGGGCAGAGGAGCTGGCGCAATGTCAGACTAGGCGTATATATGACAGATATGTCGCATTCCGGGGTGTAGGTCATCCTTGTGTTGTCCACAGGCGGTGGCCGATGTGGGTGCCGGCGGTCAGAATCATGAAACGGGGGCATGTGAGCGGGATCTCACCCGCACCAACGGGAGGCAGCCGTGAGGACAGCGACACTGGGGCCGGCGCAGCGGGCCGAGGCGCTCGCCCGGATGGCCGAGCGGGAACTGGACGTGTTGGTGGTGGGCGCGGGCGTGGTCGGCGCCGGCACCGCGCTCGACGCCGTCACCCGGGGCCTGTCGACCGGCCTCGTGGAGGCGCGGGACTGGGCGTCGGGCACCTCCAGCCGGTCCAGCAAGCTGATCCACGGCGGCCTGCGGTACCTGGAGATGCTCGACTTCGCCCTGGTGCGTGAGGCGCTGAAGGAGCGCGGCCTGCTGCTGGAGCGGCTCGCCCCGCACCTGGTGAAGCCGGTGCCCTTCCTGTACCCCTTGCAGCACAAGGGCTGGGAGCGGCTGTACGCCGGCTCGGGCGTCGCGCTGTACGACGCGATGTCGGTCTCCAGCGGGCACGGGCGCGGCCTGCCGGTGCACCGGCACCTGTCGCGGGGGCGCGCCCTGCGGGTGGCTCCGGCCCTGCGCAAGGACGCGCTGGTGGGGGCCCTGCAGTACTACGACGCCCAGATGGACGACGCGCGGTACGTCACCACCCTGGTGCGCACGGCCGCGGCGTACGGGGCGCACTGCGCCAACCGGGCGAGGGTCGTCGGCTTCCTGCGCGAGGGCGAACGGGTGGTCGGCGCGCAGGTGCGGGACGTGGAGGCCGGCGGCGAGTACGCCATCCGCGCGAAGCAGGTGGTCAATGCGACGGGGGTGTGGACGGACGACACGCAGGCGCTGATCGGGGAGCGCGGGCAGTTCCACGTACGGGCCTCGAAGGGCATCCACCTGGTCGTGCCGAAGGACCGGATCCACTCCAGCACCGGGCTGATCCTGCGGACCGAGAAGTCGGTGCTGTTCGTCATCCCGTGGGGGCGGCACTGGATCGTGGGGACCACGGACACCGACTGGGACCTGGACAAGGCCCACCCGGCGGCGTCCAGCGCGGACATCGACTACCTCCTGGAGCACGTCAACTCGGTGCTGGCGGTGCCACTGACCCGCGATGACGTCCAGGGCGTGTACGCGGGCCTGCGGCCGCTGCTGGCCGGGGAGTCGGACGCGACGAGCAAGCTCTCGCGCGAGCACACGGTGGCGCACCCGGTGCCCGGGCTGGTGGTGGTGGCCGGCGGCAAGTACACGACGTACCGGGTCATGGCGAAGGACGCCGTCGACGAGGCCGTGCACGGGCTCGACCAGCGGGTGGCGCCGTGCGTGACGGAGGACGTCCCGCTGGTGGGGGCGGAGGGGTACCGCGCGCTGTGGAACGGACGGGCCAGGATGGCGGCCCGGACGGGGCTTCACGTGGC
This sequence comes from Streptomyces sp. NPDC046308, assembly GCF_055588065.1. Lineage (NCBI taxonomy): Bacteria > Bacillati > Actinomycetota > Actinomycetes > Kitasatosporales > Streptomycetaceae > Streptomyces > Streptomyces sp. NPDC046308. The sequence goes on along the minus strand of NZ_JBVJFB010000002.1, from coordinate 1,090,676 downwards.
GCGGGTGGAACACCTGTTGAACCGGTTCGGGTCGCTGACGGAGGAACTGCTGGACCTGATCGCCGCGGATCCGGGACTGCGCGAGCCCGTGACCGGGGCGGAGGACTACCTGCGGGCGGAAATCGTGTACGCGGCCTCGCACGAGGGGGCGCGCCACCTGGACGACGTACTGACGCGGCGGACCCGGATCTCGATCGAGACCTTCGACCGGGGGACGCGGTCGGCCCGGGAGTGCGCGGAGTTGATGGCTCCGGTGCTGGGGTGGGACGAGCAGCAGACCGCGAAGGAAGTGGAACACTACGAGAAGCGGGTCCAGGCGGAGCGGGAGTCACAGCGTCAGCCGGACGACCAGACCGCGGACGCGGCGCGACTGGGGGCGCCCGACATCGTTCCGTTGTAACTCCGGAATGCGCGACGGGGAACCGCGGACCCGGGGGGCCCGTCCGTTGCGGAGTGAGGAACAATGAGGGTTCTGCCGGGGCGGGTTACCGCGGGCCCCGGCCGCCGGGTCGCTCAGCCGCCGGGGCAGGCGGAGCAGCGGCAGGATCGCAGAGGGGACGCATGTCGAAGCCGGAGCACACCCAGTCACCTGCGGGGTCGCCTGCGGCGACGCCTGACAGTGTGAAGTCTTCGGCTGGCCACGCGCCTTCCGGGACGCCTGTGGCGAAGCCTCGCAGCGAGGAGGCCGAGTCGCCTGCGGCGAAGCCGGGCCGTGAGGCGTCGGCCGTCGCGGATGCCGAGCCTTCCGACGCACCGGCCGAGGCGGCGAAGCCCAAGCTGAGCAAGGCTGCGCCGGTGGTGGAGGCTGACGAGGCGAAGGCCGAGCCCGAGATGGCGAAGCCCAAGCCGGGCAATGCCGAGGACGCGAAGCCGAAGCTGGGCAAGGCCGAGCCCGAGGCGGCGAAGCCGAAGCTGGGCAAGGCCGCCCCCGCGGTGGAGCCTGACGAGGCGAAGGCCGCGGCCGAGGCGGCGAAGCCCAAGCTGAGCAAGGCCGCGCCCGTGGCGGAGGCTGACGAGGCGAAGGCCGTCGGCGTGCCTGCGGTGAAGGCCGAGGCCGAGGAGGCGAAGGCGAAGCCGGGCAAGGCCGAGGCTGAGGACGCGAAGCCCAAGCCGGGCAAGGCCGCGCCTGCCAAGGCGGGCGACGGGGTCAACCCCGTGGTCGAGAAGGCGGATGCCATGGCGGCCGCAGTCAAGGCCGCGGCGGCGAAGGCGGCCGCCGACGGGCAGCACGAAGGGCGCCTGCTGGCCGGGCGGTACCGGCTGGGAGCCGTGCTCGGCAAGGGCGGCATGGGTACCGTCTGGCGGGCCCAGGACGAGACCCTGGGCCGCACGGTCGCCGTCAAGGAGCTCCGCTTCAGCACCGGCGTCGACGAGGACGAGAAGCGCCGCCTCATCACCCGTACCCTCCGCGAGGCCAAGGCCATCGCCCGGATCCGCAGCGGCGGCGCCGTCACCGTCTACGACGTCGTCGACGAGGACGGCCGGCCGTGGATCGTCATGGAGCTCATCGAGGGCCCCTCGCTCGCCGAGTTCGTGCGGGAGAACGGTCCCCTGACCCCCCGTCGCGCCGCCGAGGTCGGCCTCGCCGTGCTCGACGTGCTGCGCGCCGCGCACGGCCAGGGCATCCTCCACCGCGACGTCAAGCCCTCCAACGTGCTCATCGCCGGCAACGGCCGTGTCGTCCTCACCGACTTCGGCATCGCGCAGGTGGAAGGCGACCCCTCCGTCACCTCCACCGGCATGCTCGTCGGCGCCCCCTCCTACATCTCCCCCGAGCGCGCCCGCGGCCAGAAGCCCGGCCCGCCCGCCGACATGTGGTCGCTCGGCGGCCTGCTGTACGCCGCGGTCGAGGGAGTGCCCCCGTACGACAAGGGCTCCGCGCTCGCCACCCTCACCGCGGTGATGACCGAGCCCGTGGACCCGCCGAAGAACGCCGGACCGCTGGCCGAGGTCATCTACGGCCTGCTGGTCAAGGACCCCGCGCTGCGGCTCGACGACGCCCGGGCGCGGGCCCTGCTGACCGCCGTGGTCAACGCGCCCGAGCCGGTGCCGGCCCCCGTGGCCGCCCCGGACGCCGCCGAGGAGACCCGGCAGATATCGCTCGCGGACGCCAAGGCGGCCGCGGAGAAGGTCACCGCGGAGAAGGCGGCCGAGAAGGCGGCGAAGAAGGAACGCGAACGCCGCGAGCGCGAGCAGCGCGAACGCGCCCGCGCCGCACTGAAGTCGGCCCGCAAGGCGGCCACCGCCGCGGCGGCCACGACGGCCGTCTCGGCCGCGGAGCCGCCGAAGGCGAAGCCGTCCCCCGTCGCGGCGCCGCTCACCGACGTCATGCCCCGGCGCACCATCGTGCTCGCGATCGCGGCCGTGGTCGTGGTGCTGGCGGTGGTCGGCTCGCTGATCGGCTACGCCATGAGCGGTGACGACAAGGGCGCCAAGGACGAGGGCAAGGGCGGCCAGCCGAGTGCCTCCGCCCCCGACAAGCAGGCCTCCCCGAAGCCCTCGGGGAACACGGGCGATGCGGCAGGCAACGGCAACGGCAGTGCGGGAACCGGTGCCACCGCCGGTGCCGGTACCGGCACCACCACCGGTACGGGCGGCGAGCCCGGCCAGGGCCAGCAGACCCCGGCCGCCGGCGCGGGACAGGGTGCCACCTCCGGGGGAGCCGGCGCCTCCGTCCCGGCCGGATACGCCCTCGTACAGGACTTCGGGTTCCACTTCTCGATGGTGATGCCGGAGGGCTTCAAGCACCTCGAGACGGCGGGCAAGAACTCGGGCGCCATCTACAGCCGGGCCAAGGACTTCCCGAAGATCCAGGTCGACTACAACAAGAGCCCGGGCGACGACGCCCGCACCGCCTGGCTCCAGCTCGCGCCCGCCGTGGGCGGCAGCAGCAGGGCGTACAAGCAGATCCGCATAGACACGGTGGAGTACAAGGGCTACCCGACCGTCGCGGACTGGGAGTTCGAGCGCGAGCAGAACGGCATCACGGTCCGGGTGCTCAACCGCGGGTTCAAGGTCGACGCCACGCACGGCTACGCCATCATGATCAGCTGCGCCGCCGACCAGTGGGACGGCGCCGAGTGCACCCAGATGCGCAACACCGCTTTCGAGACCTTCCAGCCGCTCGGCTGACCCTGGGACGCGGGCGCCCCCGGCGACGTATCGTGTCAGCGGGGCCCTGGGGGCCCGCCGCACTCGGGGGAGGCGATGTGGAGGAGTACGCGGGCCGGATCCTGGCCGGCCGCTACCGTCTGCCGCTGCCGCCGTCCGACGAGTACGAGCTGGTCGAGACCCGGGCCTTCGACACGCGCTCCGGGCAGGAAGTCCTGGTACGGCAGGTGCCGTTGCCGGAGGTCGTGGACGCCGAGCTGCTGGACGGCCCACGGCCCGTCCCGGCGGCGGCGCGCCGCGCTCCCGCCGACCTGCCGGCCGTGCGACGTGCCATCGAGGCGGCGCAGGCGGCGGCCTCGATCCCGGACCATCCCCGGCTGGACCAGGTCTTCGACGTCTTCGCCGAGGGCGAGTCGCTGTGGATAGTGAGCGAACTCGTCCCCGCCAGGCCGCTGGCCGCGCTGATAGCCGATGAACCCCTCAGCCCCTACAGGGCCGCTGAGGTGGCGTCGGACGTCCTGACCGCGCTCCGGGTGCTGCACGCGCACGGCTGGACGCACCGGAACATCACCGTCCGGACGGTGCTGGTGTGCGACGACGGCCGGGTCGTGCTGACGGGCCTGGCGGCCGGTGCGGCGGAGGAGGCCCTGTGCGGCTACGACCCCGTCCCGAGCGCCGCCGACTCCGACGGCGGAGGGGGCTGGGGTGCGGCACCCGCCACGGCCCCTGCCCCGGCCCCAGCTCCGGGGTGGGCTCCCGCGCCCGGACCTGCCCCTGCCTCGACTCCGGCCCCGACGGCCGCCCCCGCTCCGACGCCCGAGCCCGCGCCCGAGCCCGCGCCCGCCCCCGAGGCCTCCGCCGGGTACGCCCCGCTCGTGGCTCCCGGGTACGACACCGGGCCCCGGTACAGCGATCACATCACCCCGGGCCGGCCGCAGGACCGCCCCGACCTCCAGGCCGCCGCGCGGGCCGGGGCCATCGCCGCCTACCGGGCCGGGGCGCGGGCCGCCGCCGCCAAGGTCGGCGAGCAGCACCAGAGCGATCCCGTCGTCGTGCCGGAGCAGCGGCCGCACGGGTCGACCCTCCCGCAGGGGTACTCGTACCCCTACGGCGGCCCGGAGACGGCCTCGGCCGCCCCGTGGCACGGGGCCACTCCCCGCAACCACGCGGCGCTGCCCGCCCCGCAGGAGCCCGACCCGCAGGAGTCGCCGGAGCAGGAGCCGGCCCGGGAGGCCGCGACCCCGCAGGAGCCCCCGGCAGGGCCGCACCCCGGGTCCGCCCCGGAACCGCACCGCCGGGCCGAAGCGCCGGCGCAGCCGCCCGCGCTGCCCGCCCAACTCGCCCTGCCCCAGGGCTACCACCAGGCCGAAGCCCTGCAGCTGCCGTCCCCGTCCCCGTCCCGCGCGCCTGCCCCGGCCCCGTCCCCGGCGCCCGCGCCGGCGCCCGCGGACCCCGATCGTCCGCGGCCGGCCGGTCCCGGGCCCGCCCCCGCCGCGGGCGGTTGGGCCGGACCCCGGACCGGGCTGGACGCCGAGCGGGCGCGCCAGACGCGCATGGCCGTCGTCGGCGCCGTCACCGAGCGCTGGGCTCCCGAACAGGCCGGCCCGGTCCTCGGGCACTGGCAGCTGGCGCCCCCGGTCGGGCCCGCCACCGACCTCTGGGCGCTCGGCGCCCTGCTGTACCGCGCCGTGCAGGGGCACGCCCCGTACCCCGAGGACAGCGTGGCCGAGCTCGTCGACATGGTCTGCGCCGAACCGCCCGCCTTCGCCGAGGAGTGCGGGGCGCTGCGCCCGGTCGTCGAGTCACTGCTGCGTCAGGACCCGACCGAGCGGCCCGACTTCGAGGAGCTCCGCGGCTGGCTGCGCTCGCTCGTACGGTCCGCCCCCGAGCCGGACGCCGGGTTCGGGATGCTCCCGATGCCGGAGCCGGATCCCGCGCGGCTGCCCGTCGTACGCCGTCGCGGCGAGGTCCACGGGAGGCACCGCAATCCCGCGGCCCCCCGCAAGCCGCGCGCACTCGGCCGGACCCTGCTCGTCGGGATCCTGGTCCTGCTGGCCGGGGCCGTGGCGTACGCGATGCTGTTCATGCCCCGCTCCGGTGCCCCGGAGCAGCCGGGCGAGGGCCGGGGGAGCACCGGGCGGCCGTCGGCGAAGCCGAGCCCCTCGCAGGTGCCCACGGGTACGCCCGAGTCCAAGCCCGCGCCGCAGACGACCGCGCCCGCCTCTCCACCGGCGGCCCCCGCTTCCGCCCCGCCCGGCTACACCACGCAGCAGGACCCGGAGCACTTCGAGATCGCCGTCCCCGAGGGCTGGGAGCGGCGCGGGATCAACGAGTCGGGCCAGGTGCGCTACACGAACGGGCCGTTCGTGCTGACGGTGGTCCCCGGCCGGGACAAGGTCCAGGGCAATCCCGACCCGGCGGCGTACCAGAAGGACAAGGAGCCGGAGCTGACCCCGTACCGCACGTCCACCTGGTCGACCGTCGGGGACGTCAAGACCACCAAGGTGGGCCAGCAGCTGCAGGCGACGGGCCGGTACACGTGGATCGACGGGACCGGCCGCAACGTCTTCGCCCGCAACTTCGTCGTCGCGCTCGGCGGCAGCTACCACGTCGTCCTGGTCACGGGCCCCGAGGACGAGCAGTCCAAGGTCACCGAGGTCTTCGAAAAGGCCACGACGAGTTACAAGTCGGGCGGATGAGCGGATACTGACGACGGATCAGTACGGCGATTGCGTCACAGTGCGGCCTTTCGGCGGCCGGGCGGTTCCGGCAGCCCCCGTGGGCTCCGTAATCTGGCCTGAAGTGCAGAGAGCGGCGGGATTTCGTGGAACAGCAGACAGGTGGGGGCGCCGTGCTGGCGGGCCGGTACCGGCTCATCGAGCCGATCGGCCGCGGCGGCATGGGCAAGGTGTGGCGCGCGCATGACGAGCTGCTCCACAGGACCGTCGCGGTCAAGGAACTGACGGCGGGTCTGTACGTCGCCCAAGCGGACCGGGACGTCATGCACGCCCGGACGCAGAAGGAGGCCCGGGCGGCGGCCAGGATCCAGCATCCGGCGGTGGTCGTCGTGCACGACGTGCTGGAGCACGACGACCGGCCGTGGATCGTCATGGAGTACATCGACGGCCCCTCGCTCGCGGAGGCGGCCAAGGCGGCCGGGCGGATCGAGCCCCGCGAGGCGGCCCGGATCGGGCTGCACGTGCTGGGTGCGCTGCGCGCCGCGCACGCGGTCGGCGTACTGCACCGCGACGTGAAGCCGGGCAACGTGCTGCTGGCCAAGGACGGCCGGGTGCTGCTCACGGACTTCGGGATCGCCGCGATCGAGGGCGACTCCTCGATCACGCGGACCGGCGAGATCGTCGGCTCCATCGACTACCTGGCCCCCGAGCGGGTCACCGGCGGGATCCCGGATCCGTCCTCCGACCTGTGGTCGCTGGGCGCCACCCTCTACACGGCGGTGGAGGCCCGCTCGCCGTTCCGCCGTACGTCGCCCATCTCCAGCCTGCAGGCCGTGGTGAACGACGAGCCGCCGGCGCTGCGCCAGGCCGGAGCCCTGGGGCCGGTCATCACGGCCCTGCTGCGCAAGGACCCGGTGGAGCGCCCCTCGGCCGACGAGGCCGAGCGGATGTTGCTGGAGGCGATGGAGGGCCGGGAGCCGAAGGCGGCGCAGGCGTACGTGCCGACGCGCGCGGTGACCCAGGACGAACTGGCCCCGGCGCAGGAGCCGTCCGCCGAGCCGGCCGCGCCGGCGGAGCAGCGCGGGCCGGTGGCCGCGCAGCCGGCCGTGCCGACGACCTCGCAGACGGCGCCGCTGCCGGAACCCGCCGCGACCGCGCCGGTACCCGTGCCCGCGGACCCGGGGAGCGGCTGGCTCAAGCGGGCCGCGGGCATCGCCCTGGTGGCGGCGCTGCTCGGTGGCGGCGGTGTCTTCGGGGTGCTCAAGTACATCGGTGACGCGGGGAGCGGTGCGGACAAGAACGTCAGCGCCCCCGACGGGAAGGACGGCAGCGGCAAGCCGCAGGCGGCGGCTCCGCCGGCCGGCTGGAACAAGGTCACCGACCCGATGGGCGGCTTCACCCTGTTCGTCCCGGAGGGCTGGACGCGCCAGACGAACGGCGACCAGATCGACTACAGCCCCGACAGCGGGAACCACTTGATCCGGATCGCCGTCGACTCCACCCCGGACTACGAGAACCCGTACATGCACCTGCTCGACCTGGAGAAGCAGGTCAAAAAGCGGACGGACTACAAGAAGCAGCTGCTGAACCAGAACACCTTCAGGGACACCGTCCGCGCCGCGCTCTGGGACTTCTCGTGGACCGAGAAGCAGAACCACCCCGGTCCGCGCCGGGCCAGAGAGCAGATGTACATCGCTCCGGACGGCACCGAGTACGCGATCTACATGTCGAGCCCCGTCGGCGACTGGGCAACGACGCAGCAGCAGTTCGACATCGTGCTCAGCGGCTGGGAGCCGCCCCAGAAGCCCTGATTCCGGCATCCTGCCAGCGATCACTGGCGGAAATGGCAAAATCCGGTTACCGGCGGGTACCCAAAGGCTGTCCGGCGCAATACGCTCACCGGCATGACGGACTCGCAGGCCCCGGCCCCCCTCCGCACCGCACCGGAACCCACCAACCCGGTCGCCCCGGCCCCGGCCGGTGCCCGCACCGCCGCCGACGTGGTGACCCCCGACCTGGTCGCCCGGCTGACCCGCGGAGTGCTCGGCTCAGGGCGCACCGCCAACCACACCCCCTTCACCAGGGACCGGCTGGCGGAGCTCCCCGAGGCCACCCCCGAGGACGTGGCCGAGGCCTTCGAACGGGCCCGCGCCGCGCAGCCCGCCTGGGCGGCCGTCCCCGTCGCCAAGCGGGCGGCCGTGCTCCTGCGCTTCCACGACCTGGTCCTGGACCGGCAGGCCGAGGTGCTCGACCTGATCCAGCTGGAGACCGGCAAGGCCCGCCTGCACGCCCACGAGGAGGTCCAGGCAGTCGCCGTCTCGGCCCGCCACTACGGGCGCAAGGCCCCCCGATACCTGCGCCCCAAGGGCCACACGGGCGCCATGCCCACCCTCACCAAGGTCACCGAGCTGCGCCAGCCGCGCGGGGTCGTCGGTCAGATAGCCCCCTGGAACTACCCCCTGGAGCTGTCGGTCGGCGACGCGCTGCCCGCCTTCGTCTCCGGCAACGCCCTCGTCATGAAGCCCGACACCGAGACCGCGCTGACCGCCCTGTGGGCCCGCGACCTGCTCATCGAGGCCGGGCTGCCCGCCGACGTCTTCCAGATCGTCCTCGGCGAGGGCCCGGTCGTCGGCCCCGAGGTGGTCCGGCACGCCGACTACGTCTCCTTCACCGGCTCCACCCGTACCGGCCGCGAGGTCGCCCGCGGCGCGGCCGACCGCCTCGTCGGGGTCTCCCTCGAGCTCGGCGGCAAGAACGCCATGCTCGTCCTGCACGACGCCGACGTGGAGAAGGCCGCCGCGGGCGCCGTCCGGGCCTGCTTCTCCTCCGCCGGCCAGCTGTGCATCTCCATCGAGCGGCTCTACGTCCACGCCTCGATCGCCGACGCGTTCGTCGAGCGGTTCGCCGCCCGCACCAAGGCCATGCGGCTCGGCGGCTCGCTGGCCTACGGCGCCGACATGGGCTCCCTGGTCGGCGAGCGCCAGCTGGAGACCGTACAGCGGCACGTGGACGAGGCCGTCGCCAAGGGCGCCACCCTCGTCGCCGGCGGCACCGCCCGCCCCGACATCGGCCCCCTCTTCTACGAGCCCACCATCCTCGACGGGGTCGAGGCGCCGATGGCGGTGTGCGGCGAGGAGACCTTCGGCCCGGTCGTCTCGATCTACCGCTTCACCGACGAGGACCAGGCCATCGCCGAGGCCAACGCCACCGCCTACGGACTGAACTCCAGCGTCTGGACCAAAGACGCCCGCCGCGGCCACTCCGTCGCCGCCCGGCTGCGCACCGGCACCGTCAACATCAACGAGGGCTACGCCCCCGCCTACGGCAGCGCCCAGGCCCCCATGGGCGGCATGAAGGACTCCGGCCTCGGCCGCCGCCACGGCTCCGAGGGCATCCTCAAGTACACCGAGGCCCAGACCGTCGCCCACCAGCGGCTGCTCCCCATGGCGCCCTCGCTGGGCATGGACGACGAGAAGTACGCGGCGTTCATGACCCGCAGCCTCAAGATCATGAAGGCCCTCCGACTGCGCTAAGGGGTATCCGTGTCGCACGACGACGCATCCGACGCACCCGACTCCGCCGCCGCACCCGACTCCGCCGCCGATGCCGACGCCGCGTACGACTACGACGTCATCGTCATCGGATCGGGCTTCGGCGGCTCGGTCTCGGCCCTGCGCCTGACCGAGAAGGGCTACCGGGTCGGCGTCCTGGAGGCAGGGCGCCGCTTCACCCGCGAAAGCCTGCCGAAGAACAGCTGGGACCTGCGGAACTACCTGTGGGCCCCGGCCCTCGGGCTGTACGGGATCCAGCGGATCCACCTGCTCGGCAACGTCATGGTGCTCGCCGGCGCCGGCGTGGGCGGCGGCTCGCTCAACTACGCCAACACCCTGTACGTGCCGCCCGCCGCCTTCTTCGAGGACCGGCAGTGGGCGTCCATCACCGACTGGCGCGACGAACTGGCCCCGTACTACGACCAGGCCCAGCGGATGCTCGGGGTGCGCCTCAACCCGACCATGACCCCCTCCGACGTCCACCTCAAGGCCGCCGCCGAGCAGATGGGCGTGGCCGACACCTTCCACATGGCCCCGGTCGGCGTCTTCTTCGGAGACGGCAACGACGCCGAGGGGCACGCGAAGGCCCGCCCCGGCCAGGAGGTCCCCGACCCGTACTTCGGCGGCGCCGGCCCCTCCCGCAAGGCCTGCACCGAATGCGGCGAGTGCATGACCGGCTGCCGGCACGGCGCGAAGAACACCCTCAACGAGAACTACCTGCACCTCGCCGAGCGCGCCGGCGCCGTCATCCACCCCATGACGACCGTCACCGCCCTGGCCGACCACCCCGAGGGCGGCTACCGCGTCCGCACGGTCCCCACCGACCAGCGACGCAGGAGCGCCAAGCGCGCCGCCAAGGTGCTGCGCGCCCGGTACGTGGTCGTCGCGGCGGGCACCTACGGCACGCAGACCCTGCTGCACACGATGAAGGACCGCGGCGAGCTCCCGCGCCTGTCCGAGCGGCTCGGGGAGCTGACCCGGACCAACTCCGAGGGTCTGGTCGGCGCGCAGACCGACGACCGCCGCTACCGCAGACGGCACGGCGACGGCCCCGGCAAGGGGCAGCGGGCCGACTTCACCCGGGGCGTGGCGATCACCTCGTCCGTGCACCCCAACGCGGACACCCACATCGAGCCGGTCCGCTACGGCAAGGGCTCCAACGCCATGGGGTTCATGACCATCCTCCAGGTCCCCCACAGCAGGCACCGGGTCCGCGCCTGGCTGGCCAGGACCGCGAAGCACCCCGTGCAGCTGGCCCGTTCGCTGTCCAACCGGCGCTGGTCGGAGCGGACCATCATCGGCCTCGTCATGCAGTCGCTGGACAACTCCCTGACCACCTACCGCAAGCCCGGCGGCATCGGGAAGGGCCTGCTCACCGCCCGCCAGGGCCACGGCGCCCCCAACCCGGTGCAGATCGCGGAGGCCACCCGGGCGGCGACCCTGCTGGCCGAGGAGATCAACGGCTTCCCGGGCAGCAACATCGGCGAGCTGATGGGGACCCCGCTGACGGCGCACTTCCTCGGCGGCTGCCCGATCGGGGCCTCGGCGCAGGAGGGCGTGGTGGACCCGTACCACCGGCTCTACGGGCACCCGGGCATCTCGGTGGTGGACGGCTCGGCCGTCTCCGCGAACCTCGGGGTCAATCCTTCGCTGACGATCACGGCACAAGCGGAACGCGCGATGTCGTACTGGCCGAACAAGGGCGAGCAGGATCCGCGGCCCGAGCAAGGGGCGGCGTACGTCCGGCTGGAGGCGGTGGAGCCGGCCCGTCCGGCGGTCCCGAAAGAGGCCTTCGGCGCGCTGCGCCTGCCGTTCCTGGCGGTTCCCGAGGTCCCGCCGCGCCGGTCGTGACAGCGGCGGGTACCGCGCTCCCCCTCCGAGCGCGGTACCCGCCGCGGTACATAGGTGACAGATGTTCAGCCTTGATGGTTGTACCGGAATCTGTCGGGCCGGTCTGTGGCGTCGATCACACAGGGAAGTGTGCAACTGCGACTGATCTTCGTCAGTCAACGGCTGCATGAGAAAGCGCATCTCCTTGCTGGCTGTCTGCGGCCTCGCGGCCGTGGCGCTGGCCACCACTCCCGCACACGCCGCGGACCCCGAATTCCGGCTGGCCGGCCCGGCCGAGACCGGCCTGCGCCCCCACCCCGGCGCCGGCGGTCAGCCGCAGAAGACCTCGGTCGAGTTCCGGGTCCTCAACGGCACCGACAAGACCTTCGACCGCCAGAGCACCTTCACCATCGACCTGACCCCGCTCAAGGGCGTCGCCGACGTCACGCTCGCCGAGCACCAGAGCTCGGACTGCACGCTCACCGCCACGGCCGTCACCTGCAAGCGCTGGGCGCTGTGGACGGGCGACTCCACCGTCGTGGACCTGAAGCTCAGCGCGGCCAAGGACAGCACGGTCGGCGCGACCGCGGACCTCACGCTGACCGGCAAGGCCGAGGGCGCCACCTTCAAGGCCGCCACCACCAAGGTCCGGGTCGGCGGCCCCGACCTGGTGCTGGAGCCCGCCGCGCTCAAGGCGGAGCAGAAGCCGGGCGACAAGCAGGACCTGCCGATCATCTTCGCCAACAAGGGCACGGAGCCCGTCCGGGGCGTGGTGCTCGAAGTGCGCACCACGCACGGCATCGGCCTGGTCGAGCGGTACGACAACTGCTCCTACTCCGAGGACACGGGCGCGGACCGGCCGTGGAACACGGGCTGGACCACGGCGCAGTGCCTGCTCGAAGGCGAGTACCTGCCGGGCAAGGTCTACGGGGTCGAGGGCGCGCTGACCCTCAAGGCCGCCCCGCACGCCTTCGTCGACGCGGTGACGTACGCGGTGTACGCGAACGGCGACCAGCCGAAGGCCGACAAGCTCCGCAAGCCCGCCGCCGGCAAGCAGCTGACCCTGAAGGAGCGGGCGCCCAAGGCCTCCGCGCAGGTGGTGGACCTCGACCCCTGGAACAACGTCCAGGAGTTCGACTTCGCGACGCGCAACACCGCCGACCTCGTGGCCACGCCCGTGTCCCTCAAGGGCAAGGCCGGCGAGACGGTGCGGGCCGAGTTCGGCTTCCGCAACAACGGCCCGGCGTGGGTGGCGTACCTGCGTTCCGGCGAGGACGTCGCCCGTACGGACATCGTGATCCCGGCGGGCGCGAAGGTCACCAAGGTGCCGGAGCGCTGCCAGGGGGTCAACGCCGACGGGACCCACCGCGAGCAGACCCTGGGCGCGCCGCGCTACTTCTGCTCCACCGGTCACGTCGTGGGGGAGAAGGAGAACGTCGCCTACCCGTTCGAGCTGAAGATCGAGTCGGTCGTCGAGGACGCCAAGGGCTCCGTCTCGGTCGGCCAGTGGACGCCCGGCGGCACCCAGCCGCAGCAGTGGGACCCCCACCACGCCAACAACAAGGCGGCCCTCGTGATCAATGCGAAGGGCGGCGGCACCACGCCCAGCCCGACGCCCACGGCCTCGGCGACCCCGAGCGCCTCGGCCACCCCGACCGCGACAGCGACCGTTTCGGCGACCCCGGGCAGCGGCACCGGCGCCAAGGCGAACGGCAACCTGGCCTCCACCGGCACCTCGGCCGAGACGATCGCCTTCGGCGGCGCCGCGCTGGTGGCCGCGGGCGGCGCACTGGTCCTGGCGTTCCGCCGCAAGGCCGCCGGGCGCGCCTGACCGCGTACGCGCGACGAACGGAACGGCCGGCCCGGGGCGTCCCCAGGGCCGGCCGTCCAAGGGGTGACCGGGCTGCTGTCCCCTGCCGTCCGGTCACGCGAAGGAGCGAGGTCCCACGACGCGCGCTCCACGGGGCGCACGTCTCATCGCTCCCGGCGGAGCCACGCGTGGTGTTGCGGTTCCACGGCTGGCTGCCGCGGTCACCCTCACCAACGAAGGGTCCCGGGGGCGGTCACGGCTCCGGACGGGTGACGACCAGCCGTCACACGCGGCCGCGGCACAGCTCCAGGAGGGTCATGGCGAGGGCCGTGCCGGGCTTTCCGAGGGCGTCGCTCCAATGCGAGAGCACCTCCATCTCGCGGGTCAGGTGGACCCGGCGCCCGCCCGACGCGATCCGGGCGTCCTGGATGACCGTCGAGACGGCCATCCGCTCCTGGATCAGCCCGATGATCCGGTCGTCGATGGCGTCGATGCGCATCCGGGAGTCGGCGATCAGCTGCTCGGGGGTGGTGGTGATCGTGGTCATGGTCTTCTCTCCTGTCGGGTGGGGCCCGCAGGTCCGGAGAACGCCAGAGCGCCCCGGTCCTGTCGGACCGGGGCGCTCTGGGAAGTCGGCGGCTCAGGCGAGCATCACGATGACCCATGGCGACCGGACCGGCCGGTGCCATAGGTAAAGAGGAAGCTCAGCTGCTTGCGCATGAAGGGGATTATTACCCTCCGTCCCGCTCCGGGCCAAGCCGATTCGGATGGTGAGACGAAGAGGGGCTGACGGCCCCCGTTAGAATCGACAAAACAGCCACCTCTTCCGCCGGAAGGCCGCCCCGTGCCAGAAGCACCCTCCGCCGCCCACGACAGCGCCCCGGACACGGTTCTCGTCGTCGACTTCGGCGCCCAGTACGCCCAGCTCATCGCCCGCCGCGTCCGCGAGGCACGGGTCTACAGCGAGATCGTGCCGAGCTCGATGCCCGTCGACGAGATGCTGGCCAAGAACCCCAAGGCGATCATCCTCTCCGGCGGTCCGTCCTCCGTGTACGAGGAGGGCGCCCCGCAGCTCGACCGCGCGATCTTCGAGGCCGGTGTCCCCGTCTTCGGCATGTGCTACGGCTTCCAGCTGATGGCGGTCTCCCTCGGCGGCCAGGTCGACAACACCGGTGCCCGTGAGTACGGCCGCACCCCGCTGGCCGTCTCCAAGGCCGGCTCCACCCTCTTCGAGGGCACCCCCGAGAACCAGTCGGTGTGGATGTCCCACGGCGACGCCTGCTCCGCCGCCCCCGAGGGCTTCACCGTCACCGCGTCGACGAACGTCGTCCCGGTCGCGGCCTTCGAGAACGACGAGAAGAAGCTGTACGGCGTGCAGTACCACCCCGAGGTGATGCACTCCACGCACGGCCAGCAGATCCTGGAGCACTTCCTCTACCGCGGCGCCGGCCTCGCCCCCACCTGGACCACCGGCAACATCGTCGAGGAGCAGGTCGCGGCCATCCGCGAGCAGGTCGGCGACAAGCGCGCCATCTGCGGCCTCTCCGGCGGCGTGGACTCGGCGGTCGCCGCGGCCCTCGTCCAGAAGGCCATCGGCAACCAGCTCACCTGCGTGTACGTCGACCACGGCCTGATGCGCAAGGGCGAGACCGAGCAGGTCGAGAAGGACTTCGTCGCCGCCACCGGTGTGCAGCTGAAGGTCGTCGACGCGCAGGAACGCTTCCTGAACGCGCTCGCCGGCGTCTCCGACCCGGAGACCAAGCGCAAGATCATCGGCCGCGAGTTCATCCGCGTCTTCGAGCAGGCCCAGCTGGAGATCCTCCAGGAGGAGGGCCCCGCGGTCGCCTTCCTCGTCCAGGGCACCCTGTACCCGGACGTCGTCGAGTCCGGCGGCGGCACCGGCACCGCGAACATCAAGTCCCACCACAACGTCGGCGGGCTCCCCGACGACATCGAGTTCGAGCTCGTCGAGCCGCTGCGCCAGCTGTTCAAGGACGAGGTCCGGATGGTCGGCCAGGAGCTCGGCCTGCCGGACGAGATCGTCCACCGCCAGCCCTTCCCGGGCCCCGGCCTCGGCATCCGCATCGTCGGCGAGGTCACCAAGGAGCGCCTGGACCTGCTGCGCGAGGCCGACGCCATCGCCCGCCACGAGCTCACCGCGGCCGGCCTGGACCGCGAGATCTGGCAGTGCCCGGTCGTGCTGCTCGCGGACGTCCGCAGCGTCGGCGTCCAGGGCGACGGCCGCACCTACGGCCACCCGATCGTGCTGCGCCCCGTCTCCTCCGAGGACGCGATGACCGCGGACTGGACGCGCATGCCGTACGAGGTGCTGGCGCGGATCTCCACCCGCATCACCAACGAGGTGCCGGAGGTGAACCGGGTGGTCCTCGACTGCACGAGCAAGCCCCCGGGCACCATCGAGTGGGAGTAGGACCCCAGTCGGTCCCACCACCGCTCGAACCCGTTGCCGCCGCTCCCTCCGGAGCGGCGGCTTCGTCGTGTGTATGGCCACTTCGCGGGGGCGCCGGTACCTTGCGCCGCGACCCGAGGACGACCGTGGGCGAAAGCGACCGTGAGGAGTGCCCCATGCCGGACCGGCCCGTACCCGTGCCCGTGGAGCGGCTCGGTTTCGAGATGCCGCCCGTGCACGACACCGTCGAGGCGGCGCGCGCCCACCGCAAGGAGCGGCTCGCCGGGGCGCTGCGGCTGCTGGGCCGGCTGGGGTACGAGGACGGGGTGGCCGGGCAGGTCACCGCGCGGGACCCGGAGTTCGAGGACTGCTACTGGGTCAACCCCTTCGGGCTGCCCTTCGCCGCGCTCACCGCCCGCGACCTGCTGCTCGTGGACGGGGACGGACGGGTGCTGCGCGGGGAGCGCCGGGTCAACGAGCTCGCCTTCGCCGTGCACGCGGCGGTCCACCGGGAGCGCCCCGAGGTGGTGTCCGTGGTCCGCGCCCAGGCCCCGTACGGCCGGGCCCTGGCGGCGCTGGGCGAGCTGCTGGCCCCGATCACCGAGGAGGCGTGTGCCTTCTACGAGGACCACGCGCTGCTGGACGCGTACGCGGGGGCCGAGTCGGCCGGCCGGATCGCGCTCGCGCTGGGCCCGTACAAGGCGCTGATCCTGCGCAACCGCGGGCTGCTGACGGTCGGGGACTCGGTGGACGCCGCCACGTGGTGGTTCATCGCGGCGGAGCGGGCGGCGCAGGTGCAGCTGATCGCGCGGGCGGCCGGGAAGCCGGTGCTGATCGACCACCGGGCGGCGGTCGCCACCCGTGCGCGGTTCGGGTCGGATCTGGCCGCGTGGGTGAGCTGTCAGCCGCTGCTCCGCGAGGGGGACACGCCGGTGGCGTCAACATCATGAACCGTTAATCACCTGCTCTGACATCGTGCGCAATCCGGAGCACTGCCGCAGTGGTGCACAATTCGCTGGCATTGCACCGTAGTTCAGAGAGGCGGCACGTTCGTGGCTGTCCAAGAGATGTCCAGAGGTACCCATACCACGGCCTGCACCTGCGAGGAGTGCGCACGCGAGGGCCACCGCCGTGCCGTCACCGCCTTCCTGGAGAAGCGCGACGAGTTCGCCTCCGGGCTGGGCGTGCCCGCCGCCGTGGCCCACTCGCTCGGAGCCTCCCGCCAGTGGGTCTCCGACGAGCTGACCCTGTCGGCCCGTACCGTCGCCGACCGGGGCCGGGAGGCAGGGAACTCCTGGCTGTACCTGTTCTCGCGGCGGGCCGTCCTCGCCGTGTGGATCGCCGCCGGGGTGCTGCTGCTGGTCCAGGTCGCCGCCGCGCTCGGCACCGGCTGGTCCACGGCGCGCACCGCCGGGCTGCTGGCGGCCTTGGTGCTGGCCGGGCTGCTCACGGTCGCCGCCCGCGCCCAGTCGGTGCGCGGCGGGCTGCTGGCCCCGCTGGTCGGTGAGGACAACCGGCTCTCCACCTCCAAGGCGGTGCCCGGTGCCTGGGTGGTGCTGACGGCGTTCGCCACGCTGCTGCCCGCGCTGCGGCTGGCCGCCTCGGCGCCCGGGCCCGAGCGGCAGGCGCTGTACGCGGGCCTCGCGCTGGACCGGGCGCTGCCGCTGCTGGCGGTGGTCGCGCTGACCTCGGGGGTGGCGGTGCTCGTACGCCGGGTGGTGTCGGTGCGGATCATGGGGCAGCGGCTGCAGAAGCTGCCGGCGGACCGGCCGCGCGGAGTGGACCTGCTGACGGACGACGCGGGCCGCGGGAGCTTCCCCGACGCGCAGTACGTGCTCGTCTCGACGGTGGTGCTGGTGTACGCGGCGGCCTCGCTGGCCCGCTTCCCGGACCGGCTGCCGCAGCTGCCCTGGGCGCTGGCCCTGCTGGTGGCGCTGTCGGCGGCGGTGTACCTGGCGGCGAAGTACGCGGAGGGCACCCGCCCGCTCGTGCTGTCGGTGGTGCGCAGACGGGAGCCCGGGGATCTGGACGCGGCCGTCCGCCCCGGGGACGACATCGAGATCCGGGGCGTGGGCTTCGTGCCGCCCGGGGCGCAGACGCCGGAGATGCTGGCCCGGCTGGTGGTGCGGATCGGGGCGGTGCACGTGCACGTGCCGCTGGTCCCGGTGCCGGGCGGGTTCACGAACCCCTCCGACACCGTGCTGACGGTGCCGGTCCCGGCGGAAACGGAACCGGGCCGCATCGAGATCCAGGTGGTCACGGCCGCCGGAGTGGAATCCAACCGCTGCACCATCGACGTTGCCGAGTGATCGGGGTACACATGTTCCGTGACCCGAACCGATGTTCTTGAAGCCGAAGCCCCTCGTGACGCGGTGGGCCTGCGCGAGCTGGCGTCCCGGCACGCGCTGCTGCCCCTGCGGATCTTCCTGGGCGTGACCTTCGTATACGCGGGACTGGACAAACTGACCGACTCCGCGTTCCTCTCCGCCAGCGGTGACGGATCCATCGGCGACCTGATGCGTGGCGTCCGCGACACCTCCGCGGTCCCCGCCCTGGTGGACCTGTCGCTGAACTCCCCCGTCGGCTTCGCCGTGGCCCTGGCCATCGGGGAGATCCTGGTGGGCCTCGCCACCCTGGCCGGACTGCTGACCCGGGTCGCGGCCCTCGGCGGAGCGCTGATCGCGCTCAGCCTGTGGCTCACGGTGTCGTGGGCGGTGACCCCGTACTACTACGGCAACGACCTCATCTACCTGATGGCCTGGATCCCGCTGACGCTCGCCGGAGCCCCCTACCTGTCGCTGGACTCCGTGATCCGCTCGCGCCGGTCCCGGCGTACGGCGTAGGTCACCATCCCGACCAGGGCGGCGAACGAGAGACCGCCCAAGGTCATCGGGAGGACCAGGAACCACGGCAGATCGGCCTCGCCGGTCGCGTCGAGCAGGTACAGCACGCCCGCCGCGATGAGGACCAGGCCCGCGAGGAGCCGTCCGGGCTGGAACTCATGACGCCGCACGGGCCACCTCCACCTGTCCCACACCCGTGTTCAGGTGCAGCTCGATCGTTCCGCCGGCCTCGGTGCCGGCCGCCGGTGCCAGCGTCGCCCGCTGGTGTTCGCCGCCGCTGCGGATCCGTACGTCCCGGCTCGTCTCCCCGGGCATGTGGATGTCGCCCAGGCGGACCGAGACGTCGGCCTCGGCCGTCACCTCGCGCGGCAGGACCACCTTGAGCTGACCCGCGTCGAGGGAGGCGCGGACCGGGACCGTCGCGCCCTTCGGCACGTCCAGGCGGCTCAGGTCCAGGACGGCGAGCCCGGTGCCCGCCTCGTACGAGGGCCGTACGTCGGCCACCGCGGCGGGCCGCCATTCGGTCCGCCGCCAGTCGGTGCCGATCTCGCTCGGCAGCGCCGAGGCCACGGCGAGGAGCCCGGCCGTGACGACCGCGAGCAGGACGGTGCCGAAGCCGGTGCGGCCCTTGACCGAGCTGACGGCGAGGCCCAGGCCGAAGACGGCCAGCGCGCCGGCCAGGCCGATCTGCAGGGCGTGGCCGAGGGTGCTGCCCTCCCACACCGAGGCGGTGGAGACGATCCCGGCCAGCAGGGCCAGTACGAACACCCGGCCGCCGATCCCGCCGCGCCCAGGGGGCGCCGCCGCGGCGGTCTTGGGGGCTGCCGCGGCGATCGGGCCCGGGACGCCGGCGACCGCGTCGTCGTCCGGGCCCCACAGGTAGCCGCTCGACCCGACGGGGCCGGTGGTGCCGTCCTTGACGAGCGGGTCCCGCCACCACGACGGTCCGCCGGGCGCCGGCGGGGCCTGGGTCTCGGGGGTCGGCGGGCGGTGGCCCGCCGCGTCCTCCGCCTTCGGCGGGAAGGTGTGCCGGTGGCGCTGCGACCAGTACGCCGCCCCGCCGAGGGCGAGGGCGGCCAGCACCGAGAAGACCGCCAGCCCGCCGTTGTCGAGCATCGACAGGAACAGCGCGCAGCCCACCAGGGCCGCGAACACCGCGGCCAGCGTGGCGCCCTCGACCCGGCCGGTCAGCAGCTTCTTCGCCTCGCTGTCCTCCTCTCCCTCCTGCGGGAGCAGCAGCCACGCGAAGCCGTAGAAGATGAGGCCGAAGCCGCCGGTGACCGCGAGGACACCGAGGACGATGCGGAAGACCACCGGGTCCAGGTCGAAGTACCGGCCCAGGCCGCCGCACACGCCCGCGAGGACCTTGTCGCGCCTGCTGCGGCGCAGGGGCGGCCGGGCGTCGGCTGCCGGGGGACCCCCGGCGTCCGCCGCCGGGGCTTCGTGTACTTCGGTCATGGGTCCATGGTGACGGCCCGCGGTGGCGCGCGGCACCGGGCCCTACCCTGGCGCAACCCTGATATCCCCCGCGGAGAACTGGGGGGATGCCCTGATGCCGGGCCGCGGCCGCGCGTGTGACCCTTGGTGACATGCCCGTAGCCGCCGCTCCCCGTACCCCGCACGCACCGGACGTCGACGAACCACCGCAGCGCAAGCTCTACCGCAGCGCGGACGGCCGGATGCTCGGTGGCGTCGCGCGGGGGCTCGCGGGGCACCTCGGGCTGCCCGTGATCTGGGTCCGGCTCGCGTTCCTCGGCCTGTTCCTGTGGGGCGACGGGCTGGGCGTGCTGCTGTACGCCGCGTTCTGGGTCTTCGTACCGCTCGGCGTCGGCGGCCGCAGCGGGCACCGCTCCTTCTTCGAGACGCTCCCCGACGGCAGCCGCCGGCTGCGCAAGCCCGACCGCGGGCAGATCACCGCGCTGGTCGCCCTGTCCGTCGGCGCGGGCATCTTCATCTCGAAGGTCCAGGTCGGCGGCGCCTCCGGCCGGTACGTGTGGCCGACGCTGCTGGTCGGGGCCGGCGTGGTCCTCGTATGGCGGCAGGCCGACAACGCCCGCCGCGCCCACTGGACCACGGCCGCCGGGCGGCACGGGCGCCTGTTCCAGGTGGCCCGCGCCCTCGCCGGAGTCGCCCTCGTCGGTGTCGGGCTGACCGTCTTCATCGTCGTACGGGGCTCCGCCGCGCAGCTCGGCAACGTCCTCACCGCCACCCTCGCCGTCCTCGTCGGCGTCGCCCTGCTCGCCGGACCCTGGCTGATCCGGATGACCCAGGACCTCTCCGAGGAACGCCTGATGCGCATCCGCGCCCAGGAACGCGCCGAGGTCGCCGCGCACGTGCACGACTCGGTGCTGCACACCCTCACCCTGATCCAGCGCAACGCGGAGGACGCCGGGGAGGTGCGCCGGCTCGCGCGGGCGCAGGAACGGGAGCTGCGGAACTGGCTGTACAAGCCCGAGGGCACCGGCAAGGAGGAGGCGGAGGAGCCCGCCACCCTGGCGGACGCCGTGAAGAAGACCGCCGCCGAGGTGGAGGACCACCACGGCGTCCCCATCGAGGTCGTCGTCGTCGGCGACTGCCCGCTCGACGAGAGGCTGGCGGCACAGGTCCAGGCCGCGCGCGAGGCGATGGTCAACGCCGCCAAGTACGGTGGCGAGGGCGGGCCCGTGCAGGTCTACGCGGAGGTGGAGGGGCGGACCGTCTTCGTGTCCGTACGGGACCGGGGACCGGGCTTCGACATCGACGCGGTACCGGACGACCGCATGGGCGTACGAGAATCGATCATCGGCCGGATGCAGCGCAACGGGGGGACCGCACGGCTGCGGTCCGCGCCCGACGGCGGCACGGAAGTCGAGCTGGAGATGGAGAGGGCGGCGAACGCAGGATGACCGAGGACAGCGCTGTGACGGAGACCAGGAGGGTCCGGGTGGTCCTCGTCGACGACCACCGGATGTTCCGCACCGGAGTGCAGGCCGAGATCGGCGAGACCGCGCGGACCGGGGTCGAGGTCGTGGGCGAGGCCGCCGACGTCGACCAGGCCGTCACCGTCATCACCGCCACCCGGCCCGAGGTGGTCCTGCTCGACGTGCACCTGCCCGGCGGCGGCGGGGTCGAGGTGCTGCGGCGCTGCGCCCCCCTGATGGCGGCGGCCGACCACCCGGTGCGGTTCCTCGCGCTGTCGGTGTCCGACGCGGCCGAGGACGTCATCGGGGTGATCCGGGGCGGCGCGCGCGGCTACGTCACCAAGACCATCACCGGCACCGACCTGGTGGACTCGATCTTCCGCGTGCAGGACGGCGACGCGGTGTTCTCGCCGCGGCTGGCGGGCTTCGTGCTCGACGCGTTCGCGTCGACGGACGCGCCGCCGGTGGACGAGGACCTGGACCGGCTCACCCAGCGCGAGCGCGAGGTGCTGCGGCTGATCGCGCGCGGGTACGCGTACAAGGAGATCGCCAAGCAGCTCTTCATCTCGGTGAAGACGGTGGAGTCGCACGTCTCGGCCGTGCTCCGCAAGCTCCAGCTGTCCAACCGACACGAGCTGACCCGCTGGGCGACGGCCCGCCGGCTGGTGTGACGTACGACCCGCCTGACCTGCGGGTGTGACCCACACCGCAGGTCGGACGGGCAACCGGGGCAGGTCGCGCCGCCCTCTACGGGGGCGTGATGAGCCTGACGGGGACCCCCTTCTTCGTGACCGCGATCGCGCTGACCGCGATCGCCGTCGTCCTGCCGCTTGCCGTGTGGAGCAAGGTGCGCGGGCCCGCCGTCGTGCGCACCGCCGTACGCGCGCTGATGGTGGTCTTCGCGCAGGTCACCGCCGTCGCGGTGGTGTTCGTCGCGGTCAACAGGGCCGAGCACTTCTACGCGTCCTGGAGCGACCTCTTCGGCACCGGGAAGTACGTCACCGCCGCCCCCGACCTCGGCCCGGACGGGCTCGGCGGGAAGAAGGTCGAAGAGGCCCCGAAGGTCAAGCAGCAGTTCCAGCCCGTCGAGGGCCTCGGCGGCCGGGTCCAGAAGACCGAGCTCGACGGCAGGATCTCCGGGGTCAGGGGCGACGTCATGGTGTGGCTGCCGCCGCAGTACGACGACCCGGCCTACAAGGACAAGAAGTTCCCGGTGGTCGAGCTGATCCCGGGCATACCGGGGACGGGCAAGTCCTGGTTCCAGGGGCTCAAGGCGCACGAGGTGCTGGAGCCGCTGATGAAGAGCGGCAAGGTGCAGCCGTTCATCCTGGTCTCGCCGCGCGCCATGCTCGTCGGCAACGGCGACACCGGCTGCGCGAACATCCCCGGCAAGGTCAACGCGGACAGCTGGTTCAGCGTCGACGTCCGCAAGATGGTCGTCGACAACTTCCGGGCCTCGGAGGAGGCCCGCACCTGGGGCGTGGCCGGGTACTCGGCCGGTGCCTACTGCGCCGCCAAGCTGGCGATCCTGCACCCCGACCGCTACAGCGCGGCCGTCTCCCTGTCCGGCTACAACGACCCCGGCCAGGAACCCTCCTCGCTGGTCGCCCAGGACCCGCAGCTGCGCACCACGCACAACCTGAAGAACCTGCTCAAGGCCGCGCCCGCGCCGCCGGCGGTCTCGCTGTGGATGTCGGGGGCCGAGCAGGACGGCTACCTCTCCGGGATGGACCTGAAGGGCCTCGCGCAGAAGCCGACCGCGGTGCACGCGGAGAAGGTGGTCGGCGGCCACAACCTCGAATCGTGGTCCAAGCAGTTGCCGCAGACCTTCGGCTGGCTGAGCGGCATCGTCAAGGCGCCGTAGACCGCGCCGGGCCCCCTGCGCTCACGCCGGGCGGGAGGCGCCGGCCCAGGGCATCGAGTCGACCGGTGCCAGGCGGACCGTCGACCCGGGGCGCGGGGCGTGGATCATCTGGCCGTTGCCGACGTAGAGGCCGACGTGGGTCACCCCGGAGTAGAAGAACACCAGGTCGCCGGGGGCCAGCTGGTCGCGGGACACGCGCCGGCCGGAGTTGATCTGGGTGTAGGTGGTGCGGGGCAGGGAGACCCCGGCCGAGCGCCAGGCCGCCTGGGTCAGGCCCGAGCAGTCGAAGGACCCCGGGCCCGTCGCGCCCCAGACGTACGGCTTCCCGATCGCCCCGTACGCGAAGGCCACGGCGCGGGCCGCGCGGGAACCGTCGGAGGCAGGTGGCGGGGTGCTGCTCTGCGGGGCGGCGGGCGCGGCGGCGGGCGCGGCGGCGGGCGTCTGGGCCTCGTAGGCGGCGCGCTCCTCGGCGGTGAGCTTGGCCAGCAGGCGCTTGGCGGCGCTGAGCTTGTCCTCGATCACGGCCTTGTGCGCGGAGAGTTCGTCCTGCTTGGCGCGGAGGTCGGCGAGCTGTCCCGCGGCCTGCTCCCGGAGCTTCCCGACCTCGTCGAGGCGGCGGCGCACGGTGCTGATCCCGGCGGCGTTGCGGTCCCCGGCGCGGGTGATGAAGGAGGCCTGGGAGAGGTATTCCTGAGGGTCGGCCGCCAGCGCGAGCTGTACGGCGGTGCCCAGGGTCCCGCTGCGGTACTGGGAGGCCGCGAGCGTACCGAGCGCGCTGCGGGCGCTGTTGAGCTGGTCGGTCTTGCGGGCGGTCTCCTCGCGCAGGCCGGTCAGCGCGCGCTCGGCCTCGTCGGCCTTCTCCTTCGCCCCGTTGTACTGCTCGGTCGCCGCCTCGGCCTCCTCGTAGAGCCGGTCCACCTCCGCCTTGACCTGGGAGGGGGTGGGCCGGGGATCGGCCTGCGAGGTGCCTTCGAAGGCGGTGGCGGTGGCAGCGCCCGCGAGGGCGAGGGTGGCGGCGGTGGTCCGTGCCGTACCGCCGGAGAGCGGGCGCTGCCTGGGCTTTCGATGACTGGCCACGGGGGCCTCACGTCCTTCCCCTGTCGCTGACGCTGGGTCTTGGGGGAGGACGCTAAACCTGAAAGTAACGGGCCGATGTCGAGATGATCCGAACTGATCGGATGTGGCGGATCGCTATCCGTCAGTGCCAGAGGACGGCGATAAAGATATTGATCACGGTCAGTCCGCCGACCGCGCCGAACATCGCCTTCTCGACCTTCTCCTCGTCGCGCTTGACGTAGACGAGGGCGAGGATCACGAAGAGGATCGCGAGCTTCACGCCGACCTTGACGTTGTTGACCGGCGTGCCGTCCATCTCGTTGAAGCCGACCAGCAGTACGCCCGTCACGAGCATGGTGAGCGCGCCGTGCAGCATGGCCGGGGTGAAGCGGGCGGTGCCCGCGCTCATCGCCTTCATCTGGGTCAGGAAACCGCCGAGCAGCGAGGCGATCCCGATGATGTGGAGGCCGACGAAGACATTGATGAGTACGTCCATGCGGACGAGCGTACGGGGCGGTCCGATCAGCCCGGGAAGCGGTCCTTGGGGCGGGAGACCGGATGACCGTACGGAGATCCCGTACGGTCATTGGAGACTGTACGAGATCTGCGAACGGTCCGTCCATGTCCGTACGAGATCTGCGTACAGTGGGGGCATGGCTGCCGCTGCTGACCTGACCCACCCCGCCGCCGACCGCATCGACCTGGTCGAGGTGCTGGCCGCGCTCGGGCATCCCGTGCGCCTGGAGATCGTCCGCAAGCTGGCCTCCGGCGAGGAGGCGTTCTGCGGCGAGGTCGTGCCCGACCTGCCCAGATCGAGCGTCACGCACCACCTCAAGACGCTGCGCGAGAGCGGAGTGATCTGCCAGCGGCCCCGGGGCCGCAAGCTCTACCTCGCGCTGCGCCGCGACGATCTGGACGAGTGCTTCCCCGGTCTGCTGGAACTCGTCCTGGCCTGTCGGTCCCGCCCCCTAGACTCGGAATGCGATGAGCAGCCTCTTTGACCACAGTTTCCTGGCGGACCTCACCCCCTCCGACGAGGTCCCGCCGCCGCCCGAGGACCACAGCGCCCCGGAACCGGGCGCGGACGATCTCTTCGGCGGGCGGTTCGACGTGCCCATGAGCGGGGACGCGTACTACCGGGACGGCGCCCCCAAGCCCGTCATCGACCCGGCGACGCTCCTGCACGGGCTGAACGAGCAGCAGGCCGCGGCCGTGGTGCACGCGGGCTCCCCGCTGCTCATCGTGGCCGGCGCGGGCTCCGGCAAGACCCGGGTGCTGACCCACCGCATCGGACACCTGCTGTCCGCGCGGAACGTCCACCCCGGCCAGATCCTGGCGATCACCTTCACCAACAAGGCCGCCGGCGAGATGAAGGAGCGCGTCGAGAGCCTGGTCGGCCCGCGTGCCAACGCCATGTGGGTCTCCACCTTCCACAGCGCGTGCGTCCGCATCCTGCGCCGCGAGTCCAAGCGGCTCGGCTTCACCTCCTCGTTCTCCATCTACGACGCGGCGGACTCGAAGCGCCTGATGGCGCTCGTCTGCCGCGACCTGGACCTGGACCCGAAGAAGTTCCCGCCGAAGTCCTTCAACGCCAAGATCTCCAACCTGAAGAACGAGCTGATCGACGAGGAGGCCTTCGCCGACCAGGCCGTCGACGGGTTCGAGAAGACCCTCGCCCAGGCGTACGCGATGTACCAGGGGCGGCTGCGCGAGGCGAACGCGCTCGACTTCGACGACATCATCATGACCACGGTGCACCTGCTCCAGGCGTTCCCCGACGTCGCCGAGCACTACCGGCGCCGCTTCCGGCACGTCCTGGTCGATGAGTACCAGGACACCAACCACGCCCAGTACACGCTCGTGCGCGAGCTGGTCGGCACCGGCTACCCGGACCTGCCGCCGGCCGAACTGTGCGTCGTCGGTGACGCCGACCAGTCGATCTACGCCTTCCGTGGCGCCACCATCCGCAACATCCTCCAGTTCGAAGAGGACTACAAGGACGCGACGACGATCCTGCTGGAGCAGAACTACCGCTCCACGCAGACGATCCTCTCCGCCGCCAACGCGGTCATCGAGCGCAACGAGAACCGCCGCGCCAAGAACCTGTGGACCGAGGCCGGCAGCGGCGCCGTGATCACCGGCTATGTCGCGGACACCGAGCACGACGAGGCGCAGTTCGTCGCCGACGAGATCGACCGGCTGACGGACGCGGGCGACGCCAAGGCGGGCGACGTCGCGATCTTCTACCGGACCAACGCGCAGTCCCGCGTGTTCGAGGAGATCTTCATCCGGGTCGGACTGCCCTACAAGGTCGTCGGCGGCGTCCGCTTCTACGAGCGCAAGGAGGTCCGCGACGTCCTCGCGTACCTGCGCGTCCTCGCCAACCCCGAGGACAACGTCCCGCTCCGCCGGATCCTGAACACGCCCAAGCGCGGCATCGGCGAGCGCGCCGAGGCGATGATCGACGCCCTCGCCCTGCGCGAGAAGATCACCTTCCCGCAGGCGCTGCGGCGCGTGGACGAGGCCTTCGGCATGGCCGCCCGCTCGACGAACGCGGTGAAGCGGTTCAACGTGCTGATGGAGGAGCTGCGCACGATCGTCGACTCGGGCGCGGGCCCGGCGGTGGTCCTGGAGGCGGTCCTGGAGCGGACCGGCTACCTCGCGGAACTGCAGGCGTCGACCGACCCGCAGGACGAGACGCGGATCGAGAACCTCCAGGAGCTGGCGGCGGTGGCGCTGGAGTTCGAGCAGGCGCGGGAGGCCGCGGCGGCCGAGGCGGCCGAGAGCGGAGCCCCGGCCCCCGGACCCGGCACCCTGGCCGAGTTCCTGGAGCAGGTCGCGCTCGTCGCCGACTCCGACCAGATCCCCGACGAGGACACCGAGGGCACGGGCGTCATCACGCTGATGACCCTGCACACCGCCAAGGGCCTGGAGTTCCCGGTGGTCTTCCTGACCGGCATGGAGGACGGGGTCTTCCCGCACATGCGCGCGCTGGGCCAGACCAAGGAGCTGGAGGAGGAGCGCCGCCTCGCCTACGTCGGCATCACGCGCGCCCGCGAGCGGCTGTACCTCACGCGCTCCAGCATGCGCAGCGCCTGGGGCACGCCCTCGTACAACCCGCCGTCGCGGTTCCTCGAGGAGATCCCGCCCGAGTACCTCCAGTGGAAGCGGACGGGCGCCACGCAGAAGCCGGCGGGACCGATGCGGAGCTCCGGCTACGGGTCTTCCGCTTCGGGGCGGGCGACCTTCGGCACCTCGCCCGAGGCGTTCCTGTCCTCGTCGCGTACGAAGTCGGGCCCGTCCGGGTTCGCGACGCGGCGGGCCGCGGACAAGCCGGTCATCGCCCTGGTGGTCGGGGACCGGGTCACGCACGACCAGTTCGGGCTCGGCACCGTCATGGAGGTCAAGGGAGCGGGCGCGGACGCGCAGGCCACCATCGACTTCGGGGACGACAAGCCCAAGCGGCTGCTGCTGCGTTACGCGCCGGTGCAGAAGCTCTAGCGGCGCGGGCCGGGCCCGGGGAGGATGCCGGGCTCGGCGAGGAGGTGGGGCCCGGCCGTCATCAGGCCAGGCCTTGCCGGCTGGTCACCGTCGGGCTCTGACGGCTGGTTACGTCGGGTCCAGGCCGTGCGAGCGGAGCCACGCCAGCGGGTCGATCGCGGAGCCGCCGCCGGGACGGACCTCGAAGTGGAGGTGCGGGCCCGTGGAGTTGCCCGAGTTGCCGGAGTAGGCGATGACGTCGCCCGCCTTGACCTTGCCGCCACGGATCTTGGTGGAGCTGAGGTGGCAGTACCAGGTCTCGGTGCCGTCGGGCGCGGTCACTATGGCCATGTTCCCGTAGGCGCTGTTGTACTGGGTGCGCACGGTGCCGTCGGTGGCGGCCATGACCGGCGTTCCGTAGGAGACCGGGAAGTCGATGCCGGTGTGCACGGACATCCACATGCCGCCGGCCTGGCCGAAGTTGGCGCTCAGGCCCTGCTGCGTGACGGGGATGGCGAACTTGGGGCGGGCGGCCTCCTTGGCCGCGGCCTCCTCCGCCTTCTTCTTCTTTTCCTCTTCCTGGCGTTCGCGCAGGTCGATGCGTTCCTGCGTGCGGCTCGCGCGGTCCGCGAAATCGCCCGCGTCGGCGCTGAGCGCGACCAGTTGGGTGTCGAGCTTGGTGTTCGCCGCGACGGGCTTCACCGAGGCCGGGTCGGGCGCGGCCATCGTGGTGGTGTCCTGCGCGGGCTTGTCCGTGTCGGTGAGCCCGCCGACGGACGCGGCCGCCACGCCCGCGACGCCCATCACGCACGCGGAGGGCACGGCCACGGTCAGCAGGGCGGAACGCTTCGCCGGGGTGCGGCGACGGCTGTTGCCGGCGGCCTTGGCGTTGCCCTTGGCGGCGGTCCGGCGTGCGGCGCGCGGAGCGGCGGTCACGGGCATGGCCTGCGTGGGGAGGTCGTGGACCTCGTGCGCGGAGTGGAGTTCGTGGACCTCGGGCAGCTCGTGGACCTCGGACGCCAGGGACGCCTCGGGTGCCTCGGTGCTCGCGTCGGAGAGCACATCGAAGACCGCGGTCTGGCTGTAGCCGTCGGCGTACGCGTCGGTTCCGGCCTGGGTCCCGGCGTCGTAGCCGAAGGAGGCCGTCCCGTACGCGTACTCCTGTGCCTGCGGCTGCTGCTGCTGCGCGGGCTGGTACTCGTACTCGTACGGGTACGCCGCCTCGGGCTGGGGCTGGGGCTGGGCCGGGGTCTCCGTGGCGGTGTTCCAGGCGGTGGCGTCGTAGGCGCCGGTCTCGGTGCCGGTGGTGCCGTAGCCCGGCATCGCCCAGTGCCCGGTCTGCTCGCCGGAGGCGTCGTGGCCGAAGGAGGCCGGCTGGTACGCGGTGTAGCCGGAGTAGTCAGCCCCCTGCGTGTTCCAGGCGCTCGCGTCCCAGGTCCCGGTGGTGTCCTCGGGTGCGGCCTGGGACGGGATCGTGGACAGGTAAGGGTCCTGCGAGGTCCACGCGGTGGTGTCGTACGCGCCGGTCTCATAGGAGCCGTAGGCGGCGTAGTTGACCCCCTGGCCCTGCGTTTCATAGGAAACGTAGGTCGAGTCACCAGCGAAAGTGGTGGTGGTAAGGCCGTCATACCCGGCATCCGGGTACTGGCCCGACGAGGGGCGGTCGTTCACCAACTTCTCTTTCGCCTCGGCAGTGGGGCCTGGGTGGCCGGGAACGCGTGGTTCACCGGAGGAGAGCAGTGGCGTGACTGTACCCGTCGGTTACTCGCAACGACAATCTTCGCCGGGTCTCGAGATTGCCGGAACCGGGCATTCGGCCGCCTTTCGGTCGCCGAAAGACGCACCCTTGGCCTTGAGTTCGAAATTCGTTCGACTGGAGGCCGCCTGGCGGCTAGGCGACGGAAGCGGCCTCCGAGCCCGCGACGGCGGCCGGACCGGGCCCGTCGAGGACGCGCCGGACCGCCGCGATGACGGCGGGGTGCGCGGGCAGCGCGAGGTGCCCGATCCCGGTGACCTGCACGTTCTCCACGAGCAGATCCGGATGCTCGATCCGCGCGGTTCCAACGGGAGACATCAACGCGTCGAACTCGCTCCAGAACGCCACGCACCGCGTGGCGCATCCGGGCGCGGGCGCGGCCAGTTCGGCCAGCACCTCGGAGTCCGGGCGCATCTGCCGCACCAGTGGGTGCGCGTCCATGAAGGGTGCGACCCGCGTGCCGGAGTGCGGGGTGCCGAGGGTGACGAGGGTCCGTACCCGGGCGTCGCCGCCGAGGCGCTGCACGTAGTACCGGCCGACCAGCCCGCCGAGGCTGTGCCCGACCAGGTCCACCCTTTCCTGCCCGGTGCGCTCGCACAGTTCCTCGACACGCCGGGCGAGATGGCGGGCGGTGACGCGCAGGTCGAGGGTGAAAAGGGAGTAGTTGTACGCCTCCACGTGCCGCAGTCCGCCCGCCCCGAGGGCGCGGCGCAGGAGCACGAAGACGGACCGGTTGTCGGTGAAGCCGTGGAGGAGGAGGACGGGCGGGCGTGTCGCGGGCGCGGCGGCGGTCACCTTTTCCTGGCGCACTCCGGTCGGATACAGGAGGAGGTGCCCGCCGAGCACCACCACCTCCAGCGCGCCGGCCCGCAGGGCAGCACCGGACAAGGCCATGGACACGGGCATGGACGCGGGCATGGACACGGGTATGTACAGCCCCATCGACGGCCTCCCCTGAGCCTCTTGGGACCCGGGGCTCTTGCGCCACCGTGCCGTGCGGCTGTCGGCGCGGTGGCGCAATGCCGTCCCACGTGTGATTTCCCCCTCGTGATTGACCGCGAAACGGTGGCGTGCGCGATGCTGTACTTAACGTTCGTTCACTCGGGAGGCAGTGCGATGGGTGTGACCGGTCCGATCCGTGTGGTGGTGGCCAAGCCGGGTCTCGACGGCCACGACCGCGGGGCCAAGGTGATCGCGCGGGCGCTGCGGGACGCGGGCATGGAGGTCATCTACACCGGCCTCCACCAGACCCCCGAGCAGATCGTGGACACCGCCATTCAGGAGGACGCCGACGCGATCGGCCTCTCGATCCTCTCCGGCGCCCACAACACGCTGTTCGCGCGCGTGCTGGAACTCCTCAAGGAGCGCGACGCGGAGGACATCCAGGTCTTCGGCGGCGGCATCATCCCGGAGGACGACATCGCCCCCCTCAAGGAGAAGGGCGTGGCCGAGATCTTCACCCCGGGCGCGACGACGACGTCCATCGTGGACTGGGTCCGGGCGAACGTCCGGCAGTAGTCGCCGGGCTGTGCCCGGACCCGCCGCACCCCTCCGGCCCCCGCCGGCGTTCGAGGCGTGGGAATCCCCCCGGACGGAGTCAGGGGGAGGGTCCGGGGCGCAGCCCAGATCGTCGAGCCGCGCCGGACCGCCCAGCCCCCCCCCGGGAGGGATCAGGCGGCCGGTGCCAGCTCGGAAAGCATGGCGGCGCGCAGCCGAAGCGTGGCCACCAGCCGCTGAAAGGCCTCGGCCCAGTACGCCGCCGCGCCGGGAGACGCGTCCGGCGGCTCCTCCGTGGCCGCGGTCAGGGCCTCCAGCCGGCCGGCCTCCGCAGGATCGAGGCAGCGTTCGGCCAGGCCCATCACCCCGCTGAAGCTCCAGGGATAGCTGCCGGCCTCGCGGGCCATGTCCAGCGCGTCCACCACCGCCCGGCCCAGCGCCCCCGCCCACGGCACGACGCACACCCCGAGCAGCTGGAACGCCTCCGACAGCCCGTGGGCCCGTATGAACCCGGCGACCCACTCCGCCCGCTCGGCGTCCGGCAGGGTCTCCAGCAGCTTGGCCCGCTCCGCGAGCGAAGCCGTGCCCGGACCCGCCGCGGGCGATGCGGACGGCGGGCCGAGCAGGGCCCGCGACCACGCCGCGTCGCGCTGACGCACCGCCGCCCGGCACCACGCCGCGTGCAGTTCCTCCGTCCATCCCTCGCCCTCGGCGGCCGGCAGCGCCACGATCTCCGCCGGGCCGAGCCCCCCGAACCGCTCCCGCCAGCACGACAGCGGCGCCGCCTCCACGATCTGGCCGAGCCACCAGGCCCGCTCCCCGCGTCCTGCGGGCGGCCGCTTGACCACCCCGTCGCGGAGCATGCCCGCATCGCACTCGGCCGGCGGGGTCACCCCCTCCGGGCCCACGCAGGCCAGGGCGCGCTGCGCCATCCGGCCGGCCAGGGCCGATCGCGGCAGAGCCGACAGCAGTTCGGCGGCCGTCACGCGGACGTTGCGGCTGCGGTCGCCCAGTGCCGCCTCCAGGAAAGGCTCGTCCTCCTCCGACAGCCCCACCCGAAGCGAATCGAGGAACATCAGCCGGTCCTCGGCCCGCTCGGTGGCCCAGGTCGTCGCGAGCAGCCGCGTCGCGGCCGCCGCCTCCTGGGCCCGTACGGCGCCGAGCAGCGCCACCCGCTCGGCGAACAGCCCCTCCTGCCAGAGCCGTTCGACCCCGGCCTGGTCGGTCGCCGCGGGCAGGTCCCCCGCGCCGCCCGCCCCGCCGCGCAGGGCGAACCGCCAGTCGGGATTCAGCCGGGCCAGCCACAGCCCGCGCGGGCCGGCCAGGGCCAGTGCCTGCGGACGCAGGTCCGTCCGGGCCCGGGCCGCGTCCAGCAGCGCCGGGACCAGGGCGGCCGGCGCACGGTAGCCGTACCGGCCGGCCGCGGCCAGCCACTGGGGCAGCAGCTCCGTCAGGTCCGGGGCGGCCCCGCGCCGACCGCCGCCGCTGCCCGCGGCCGTCCGGTCGGCGAGCAGCTGGGCGAGCCGGCGGCCGGCCGCCTCCGGTGGAGCCGGGCGCGGATCGCGGGGCGCGGGCCGCGGACGCGGGCCCGCCGCGGCCGGCCGCAGCCCGGCTCTGCGCCGTACGGCGTGCACGGCCGCCGCGTCCAGCAGCGTCTCCGGCGAGCCGGCCGGGCCTGCGGCCCGGCGCCGGTCGGTGCCCAGCAGTGCGGCGCCGACCAGCTCCTCCCACTCCCCGTATCCCTCGTCACCCTTGCTCATCGGGCCCCTCCCTCGCCGCTCGTCCTTCTTCGCGTCCTGCGCCCCGGTCCCGCCCCCTCCGCGGGACCGGGGCTGTCATGCCTTCGTGTACTGCGCTCAACTGGCGTGGTTGTCGTTCATCGCAAGCCCCCCGGCTTCTCGTCGTCACAGCGCCGGCGCCCCCGCGCCGCCACCTCGTCGTGCCGCGTGCGACGGCCCCCGGCGTCGCGCGTTCCCTCCCCGCCGTCCCTGTGTGACGGCATACGTCCCCCCAGGCCCCCTGCTGTGTGTGGTGTTGTCAGCCCGCGCTCAGGACAGGGCGACCGGCTCGGGAGAGTCCGGCTGCCAGGCCGTCAGCGGGGTGAAGCCGCGGTGGCCGCACTCACCGAAGACCGTCACCGGGCCCCCGCCCGACAACGCGGCCAGCTGCCACAGGCCCGAGCGGGAACGGCTGCCGGCCCCGGTGAGGGGCACCGGCAGGGCACTGGTGCCCTCCGCGTCCGCCAGTTGCCAGCCGAGCTCGCCCGGTATCGGGACCACCGGGCCGAGCACCACCGGCCAGGACTCCAACCACGGGTCCTCCCGCAGCGCCGTCCCGTATGCCTCCAGTGCCGCCCCCGTGCTCACCCCGGCCGGAACCCCGGCGCACGGAACGGCCGCCGAAAATCTCTCCCCGAGGTCCGCCCGCAGCCCCGCCGATCCGGGCCGGAAGCGGACCTCCGCCTCCAGCACCAGCCCGACCGGCAGCGACAGACCCGGCGGCCGCCCGGGCGGCCCGAAGTCCAGTACCAGGGCGGGCCGTCCGCCCTGCAGTCCGCGCAGCCATGTCCGGCGGGTGGTGAGCCGGCCGTCCGGTGACACCGAGTCGTACTGGGCCAGCACCAGCCAGCGGTCCCGTACGGCCTCCCCCTCCCCGGAGGCCGGCAGTCCCACCCGGCTGCGCACCGTCGCCGCCAGCTGTTCCGGCAGCCCGGCCACCCCCAGCCAGGCCCGGTCCAGCAGGTGCAGCAGCGCCGCCTCCTCCAGCATCCGGGCGGGCCAGCCCGGGCCGCAACTGGGTATCGTCCCCAACTCGCGGACCCGCGCGGCCAGTCCGGGTGCCTGCGCGTCGACCATCCGGGCCGCGGTCTCCTCCCATCCCGCGTAACCGGTCTGTTCCTGGCCCGCGAGACCGCCGCGCACCAGATCGGCCAGCCGCTGTTCCAGCTCGGTGACGCCCCCGCCGACGCGGGCCGCCCGCCGCTCGGCCCGCTTGCGCGCCCCCTCCTCGTCCACCGGGCCGCCCGCCCCCGTGGCGGGGCGCGCGGCCTTGGCCGCCCGGTCCGCCAGCCACTGCGCGGCCCAGTCCGGCGCCTCTCCCGGCTCGCCGACCCCCTCGGCGGACCAGAGCAGCAGCAGTCCCAGCGCGTGCTTGCACGGGAACTTCCGGCTGGGGCAGGAGCACTTGTAGGCCGGTCCGGCCAGGTCCACGACCGTCCGGTACGGCTTGCTGCCGCTGCCCTTGCACAACCCCCACACAGAACCGGAAGCGGAACCTCCGATCTGCGACCACGGACCCGCCCCGCCGAGTCTGCTCCCCGCTGTGCGTGAGGCACCGTCAGGAGCCAGAGCCAGTACCTGTTCCGCTGTCCAGCGGACCCCCTGCTCAGTCATGTGTTCCACCGTAGAGACCCCCACTGACAATCGTCCTGACCTGCAACGACGCGGTGAGCAAGGCCCGTTGTCAGTGGCGTGGTGCACCGTGGATGCAGCAGTCGGAAGCGGCTGCCGAGCCTTGGAGGGGGACCATGACCACGCCCGAGAACGAACGCCCGGCCGAAGTGCTGCGACCGCACGCCGAAGACGCCTTCGGACACGAACTGAAAGCCCTCGCGGCCGCCGACGACCGGCCCCGTCCGGCCCGCTGGAAGCTCTCCCCGTGGGCCGTCGCCACGTACCTGCAGGGCGGCACGCTCGACGACGGCACGGTCATCACACCCAAGTACGTGGGCCCGCGCCGCATCGTCGAGGTCGCCGTCACCACCCTGGCCACCGACCGCGCGCTGCTCCTGCTCGGCGTCCCCGGCACCGCCAAGACCTGGGTGTCCGAACACCTCGCCGCCGCCGTCAGCGGGGACTCCACCCTCCTCGTCCAGGGCACCGCCGGCACCCCGGAGGAGGCCATCCGGTACGGCTGGAACTACGCCCGCCTCCTCGCCCACGGCCCCAGCCGCGAGGCCCTCGTCCCCAGCCCCGTCATGCGGGCCATGGCCGAGGGCATGACCGCCCGCGTCGAGGAGCTCACCCGCATCCCCGCCGACGTCCAGGACACCCTCATCACCGTCCTGTCCGAGAAGACGCTGCCGATACCGGAGCTCGGCGAAGAGGTGCAGGCCGTGCGCGGCTTCAACCTCATCGCCACCGCCAACGACCGCGACCGCGGGGTCAACGAGCTCTCCAGCGCGCTGCGCCGCCGCTTCAACACGGTGGTGCTGCCGCTGCCCGCCACCGCCGACGCGGAGGTCGACATCGTGGCCCGCCGCGTCGACCAGATGGGCCGCGCCCTCGACCTGCCGGCCGCCCCCGAGGGCCTGGAGGAGATCCGCCGGGTCGTCACCGTCTTCCGCGAGCTGCGCGACGGAGTCACCGGCGACGGCCGTACGAAGGTGAAGTCGCCCAGCGGCACCCTGTCCACCGCCGAGGCCATCTCCGTCGTCACCGGCGGCCTGGCCCTGGCCGCCCACTTCGGGGACGGCGTGCTGCGCCCCTCCGACGTGGCCGCCGGCATCCTCGGCGCCGTGGTCCGCGACCCGGCCGCCGACAAGGTGGTCTGGCAGGAGTACCTGGAGGCCGTGGTCCGCGAGCGCGACGGCTGGAAGGACTTCTACCGGGCCTGCCGGGAGGTGACGGTATGAGCCGGAGCCCACGGGGCCCGCTGCTGCTGGGCGTACGGCACCACGGGCCCGGCTCGGCCCGCGCGGTGCGGGCGGCGCTCGACGCGGCCCGCCCGGCGGCCGTGCTCGTCGAGGGTCCGCCGGAGGGGGACGCGCTGCTCGCGCTGGCCGCCGACCCCGGGATGCGGCCGCCCGTGGCGCTGCTCGCGCACGCCGCGGACGACCCCGGCCGGGCCGCGTTCTGGCCGCTCGCCGACTTCTCCCCGGAATGGGTGGCGATCCGCTGGGCGCAACAGGCCGGCGTACCGGTGCGGTTCATGGACCTGCCGGCCGCGCACTCGCTGGCGGCGGCGGAGCCCGGCGCGGACCGGGCCGAGCCCGAGGCGGTCCGGGTGGACCCCCTCGCGGTGCTGGCCGAGACCGCCGGGTACGACGATCCCGAACGCTGGTGGGAGGACGTGGTGGAACACCGGGGCGCCGGCGGCACCGGGGGCGCGGGGGAGGAGGTGCTCGGCGCGTTCGAGGCGCTCGGGGAGGCCATGGGAGCCCTGCGCGAGGCGTACGGCGACGGCGGCCACCACCGCGACCTGGTGCGCGAGGCGTACATGCGGCAGCGGATGCGGGCCGCCCGCCGGGAGTTCGGCGACGCGTACGCCGTCGTCTGCGGGGCCTGGCACGTCCCCGCGCTGCGGGCGAAGACCACCGTGGCCGCCGACAAGGCACTGCTCGGCGGCCTGCCGAAGGTCAAGGTGGAGACCACCTGGGTGCCGTGGACCCACCGGCGGCTCGCCCGGGCCGGCGGGTACGGCGCCGGGATCACCTCGCCCGGCTGGTACGCCCACCTCTTCGAGGCCCGGGACCGGCCCGTCGAGCGGTGGCTGACCAAGGTCGCCGGCCTGCTGCGCGCGGAGGACCGTCAGGTCTCCTCGGCGCACGTCATCGAGGCGGTCCGGCTGGCCGAGACCCTCGCCGTGATGCGGGGACGGCCCCTGCCCGGCCTGACGGAGACCCTCGAAGCGGTCCGGGCGGTGATGTGCGACGGCTCCGACATACCGCTCGCGCTGATCGAGGACCGCTTGGTGGTCGGCGACGTACTCGGCGCGGTCCCGGACGCCGCGCCCGTCGTACCGCTCCAGCGGGACCTCACACGGCAGCAGCGCTCGCTGCGGCTCAAGGCCGAGGCGCAGGACCGAGAACTGGAACTGGACCTGCGCAAGGACACCGACACGGCGAAGTCCCTGCTGCTCCACCGGCTGCGGCTGCTCGGCATCGGATGGGGCACCCCGACCGCCTCCCGCGGCAGCACCGGGACCTTCCGCGAGACCTGGCGGCTGCGGTGGGAGCCCGAACTGTCGGTGCGGGTCGCCGAGGCCGGGATCTGGGGCACCACCGTCCTCGCGGCGGCCACCGCCAAGGCCGAGGCCGACGCGACCGGAGCCGAGGAGCTGGGCGAGGTGACGGCGCTCGCCGAGCGGTGCCTGCTCGCCGGACTGTCCGAGGCGCTGCCCGCGGTACTGCGGGCCCTCGCGGACCGGGCCGCCCTGGACACCGACGTGGCGCGGCTCGCCAAGGCCCTGCCCGCGCTGGCCCGTTCGCTGCGGTACGGGGACGTGCGCGGCACCGACGCGACGGCGCTGGGCACGGTCGCGGCCGGGCTCGCGGAGCGGATATGCGTGGCGCTGCCGCCCGCCTGCGCGGCCGGCCTGGACGCCGACGCGGCGACGGAGCTGCGGGGCCACGTGGACGGGGTGCACGGGGCGGTGGCGCTGCTGGCCGACACCGACGAGGGGCTGCGGGAGCGCTGGTCCGCGGTGCTGCGGACGCTGGCCGGCCGGGACACCGTGCCGGGCGTCATACGCGGCCGGGCGGCCAGGCTGCTCCTCGACGACGGGCGGCTGCCGGCCGAGGAGACGGCGCGGTTGATGGGGCTCGCGCTGTCCCCCGCCACCCCTCCGGCCGACGCGGCGGGCTGGATCGAGGGCTTCGCGGGCGGGAGCTCGGGCGGGGGCACGCTGCTGGTCCACGACGACCGGCTGCTGGGGCTCATCGACACCTGGCTGGTGGGGGTGCCGGAGCGAGCCTTCACGGACGTACTCCCGCTGCTGCGCAGGACCTTCGGGGCGTACGAGTCGGGGGTGAGGCGGAGCCTGGGCGAGCTGGTGCGGCGCGGGCCGGGCGGCGCCGCCGCCGCGGCCGTGCCGGGCCTGGCGCCCGCCGGTTTCGGTCCCGAGCTGGACCCGGAGCGGGCGGACGCGGTGGTGGGGCTGGTGCGGATGCTGCTCGCCGGGTGAGGTGCGGCGCCGTTGCGGGGGCTCTGCCCCCGGGCCCCCGCGCCTCAAACGCCGGCGGGGCTGAAAGATCGGGGCTCCGCCCCGGACCCCGCGCCTCAAACGCCGGCGGGGCTGGAGGGTGCTGCGGGGCTGGAGGGTGCAGCAGGGCTGGATTGTGTGGATGCGACTAGTGGTGGGGGACAGGCGGATGAGCGGTATGGACAGGGCGCAGGCCACGGCGGACCTCGCCGGAGGCGAGCGGTTGCGGCGGTGGCGGATGGTGCTCGGTGGGGGCGAGGCCGAGGGGACCGGGTGTGCGCTCGCCGGGCGGGACGCGGCGATGGATGCCGCGCTCGGTGCGCTGTACGGGGGCGACGGGGGGTCCCGCAAGGGATCGGGGGCACGGTCGGCGGGGCTCGGCGGGTCCGCGCCGAACGTGGCGCGCTGGCTCGGGGACATCCGCACGTACTTCCCCAGCTCCGTGGTCCAGGTGATGCAGCGCGACGCGATCGAGCGGCTCGGCCTGTCCGCGCTGCTGCTGGAACCGGAGATGCTGGAGGCGGTGGAACCGGACGTGCACCTCGTGGGCACGCTCCTCTCGTTGAACAAGGCGATGCCCGAGACGACCAAGGAGACGGCGCGGGCCGTGGTCCGCACGGTGGTCGAGCAGCTGGAGAAGAAGCTCGCGGCGCGGACCCGGGCGACGCTGACGGGCGCCCTCGACCGCTCCGCGCGGATCAGCCGGCCCCGCCACCACGACATCGACTGGGACCGCACGATCCGGGCCAACCTCAAGAACTACCTGCCCGAGTACCGCACCGTCGTCCCCGAGCGGCTGATCGGGTACGGCCGTGCGGCGCAATCGGTGAAGAAGGAGGTGATCCTCTGCATCGACCAGTCGGGTTCGATGGCGGCCTCCGTCGTCTACGCCTCCGTCTTCGGCGCGGTGCTGGCCTCGATGCGCTCGATCGCGACCCGCCTCGTCGTCTTCGACACCGCCGTCGTGGACCTCACCGACCAGCTCGACGACCCGGTCGACGTCCTCTTCGGCACCCAGCTGGGCGGCGGCACGGACATCAACCGCGCCCTCGCCTACTGCCAGTCGAAGATCACCCGGCCCGCCGACACCGTCGTCGTCCTGATCAGCGACCTCTACGAGGGAGGCATCCGCAACGAGATGCTCAAGCGGGTCGCCGCGATGAAGGGGGCGGGGGTCGAGTTCGTGACCCTGCTCGCCCTGTCCGACGAGGGAGCCCCGGCCTACGACCGCGAGCACGCCGCCGCCCTCGCGGCGCTCGGCGCGCCGGCCTTCGCCTGCACCCCCGACCTGTTCCCGGAGGTGATGGCCGCGGCGCTGGAGAAGAGGCCCCTGCCGACACCCTGAGGGCCCCGTCCCGGTCCCTTGTGTGAATGGGTGAATCGCACGAACTTCCAGTTCAACCGTGAGGCGATCTGTGACAGGTATCACCGCTCAGGTGTGATCTGCGATTTAGGGACCTATGGCCCGCGGGGATAACCTGCGGGACGGACATGCCGCGTCCACGGTCACCGTGTGCGCCTTCCTTGTGACAGCGCCGTCACGTTGCCCTCCGCGGCACGCCCACGCAGATAGCAGACAACCGCGAATCACTGCGAATCTTTAAAAAAGACAAGGGACGGACGCGCGTGGACCTGTTCGAGTACCAGGCGAGGGACCTCTTCGCCAAGCACGGTGTACCGGTGCTGGCCGGTGAAGTCATCGACACGCCTGAGGCGGCTCGCGAGGCCACCGAGCGGCTGGGCGGCAAGTCGGTCGTCAAGGCGCAGGTGAAGGTCGGCGGCCGCGGCAAGGCCGGTGGCGTGAAGCTGGCCGCCACCCCGGACGAGGCCGTCGCCCGTGCGACGGACATCCTGGGCATGGACATCAAGGGCCACACGGTCCACAAGGTGATGATCGCCGAGACGGCTCCCGAGATCCTCGAGGAGTACTACGTCTCGTACCTCCTCGACCGCACCAACCGCACCTTCCTCGCCATGGCGTCGGTCGCGGGCGGCATGGACATCGAGCAGGTCGCCGAGGAGACCCCGGAGAAGCTCGCCAAGGTCCCGGTGAACGCCAACGAGGGCGTGACCATCGAGAAGGCCCGCGAGATCGTCGCGCTGGCGCAGTTCCCGGCCGAGGTCGCCGAGAAGGTCGCCGAGGTCCTCGTGACCCTGTGGGCGACCTTCATCGCCGAGGACGCGCTCCTCGTCGAGGTCAACCCGCTCGCGAAGGTCGCCTCCGGCGACGTCATCGCGCTCGACGGCAAGGTCTCGCTCGACGAGAACGCCGAGTTCCGTCAGCCGGGCCACGAGGAGTTCGTGGACCACGCGGCCGCGAACCCGCTCGAGGCCGCCGCCAAGGCGAAGAACCTCAACTACGTCAAGCTCGACGGTGAGGTCGGCATCATCGGCAACGGCGCGGGTCTCGTCATGAGCACCCTCGACGTCGTCGCCTACGCCGGCGAGAACCACGGTGGCGTCAAGCCCGCCAACTTCCTGGACATCGGCGGTGGCGCCTCCGCCGCCGTCATGGCCAACGGTCTCGAGATCATCCTCGGCGACCCGGACGTCAAGTCCGTCTTCGTCAACGTCTTCGGTGGCATCACCGCCTGCGACGAGGTCGCCAACGGCATCGTCCAGGCGCTGCAGCTGCTGAAGGACAAGGGCGAAGAGGTCACCAAGCCCCTCGTCGTCCGTCTCGACGGCAACAACGCCGAGCTGGGTCGCAAGATCCTCTCGGACGCCAACCACCCGCTGGTCCAGCGCGTGGACACCATGGACGGCGCGGCCGACAAGGCCGCCGAGCTCGCGGCTGCGAAGTAAGGGCAGAGGTCACAGACTCACATGGCTATCTTCCTCAACAAGGACAGCAAGGTCATCGTCCAGGGCATGACCGGTGCCACGGGCATGAAGCACACCAAGCTGATGCTGGCTGACGGCACCAACATCGTCGGCGGCGTGAACCCGCGCAAGGCCGGCACCACCGTCGACTTCGACGGCACCGAGGTCCCGGTCTTCGGCTCCGTCGCCGAGGCGATGGAGAAGACGGGCGCCAACGTCTCCGTCCTCTTCGTCCCGCCGGCCTTCGCCAAGGCCGCCGTGGTCGAGGCGATCGACGCCGAGATCCCGCTGGCCGTCGTCATCACCGAGGGCATCGCGGTGCACGACTCCGCCGCCTTCTGGGCGTACGCGACCGCCAAGGGCAACAAGACCCGGATCATCGGCCCGAACTGCCCGGGTCTGATCACCCCCGGCCAGTCCAACGCCGGCATCATCCCGGGCGACATCACCAAGCCCGGCAAGATCGGTCTCGTGTCCAAGTCGGGCACGCTGACCTACCAGATGATGTACGAGCTGCGTGACATCGGCTTCACCTCCGCCGTCGGCATCGGTGGCGACCCGGTCATCGGCACCACGCACATCGACGCCCTGGAGGCCTTCGAGGCCGACCCGGAGACCGAGCTGATCGTCATGATCGGCGAGATCGGCGGCGACGCCGAGGAGCGTGCGGCGGACTTCATCGCGAAGAACGTCACCAAGCCGGTCGT
This sequence comes from Streptomyces sp. NPDC046308, assembly GCF_055588065.1. Lineage (NCBI taxonomy): Bacteria > Bacillati > Actinomycetota > Actinomycetes > Kitasatosporales > Streptomycetaceae > Streptomyces > Streptomyces sp. NPDC046308. The sequence goes on along the minus strand of NZ_JBVJFB010000002.1, from coordinate 1,049,439 downwards.
CGGTTACGTCGCGGGCTTCACCGCCCCCGAGGGCAAGACCATGGGCCACGCCGGCGCCATCGTCTCCGGCTCCTCCGGCACCGCGCAGGCCAAGAAGGAGGCCCTCGAGGCCGCCGGCGTGAAGGTCGGCAAGACGCCGACCGAGACCGCGAAGCTGGCGCGCGAGATCCTGAACGCCGCTCAGTAGGCAGTCCCCGTACGGACGCACGTACGGACGCACGGGCGTGGCCCGCACTCCTCGGGGGGTGCGGGCCACGCCCGTTCTCATTCGACCTTCGGGGCGATCCTGGCCGGCCCGGCCTCCGGATCGGCGCGCAGCTTCTCGTGGAGCTGCCGGCGCTGCTCGGTGAGCTGCTGGGGGCCGCTCAGCGGGGGCACGCCGGAGACGCTCTGGCCGGGTGCCAGCGGAGGCTCGTAGTGGTCGGGCGCGGTCACGGCGGTGTAGCCGGTGGCGGTGGCGATCACCGCGGTCAGCCCGAGGGCCCCGCGGCTCCACAGCCGTACGCGCCGCTCCCCGCCGCCCCGTACGGCCGCCGCCGGGCGGGGATTCAGGGGGGCGGCCGGCCGCAGCGCGGTGAACAGGTCGCGCAGCAGCGCCGACTGTTTCTCGGGCGGTACCTCGGCCAGTTGGGGGATCCGGTCGGCGAGGTCGGCGTGCGCGCGCACGAGGCGGATGCCGGTGGTGGGGGTGCTGGCCTCGGTCTCGGCGGCGGTGTCGGGAAGGTCGAGGCCGACGCCGTCGTAGAGCATGACGGTCCGGCGGTGGCGCGTGGGCAGCGCGAGCACCGCGGCGAGCAGGATGCGGTCCGCGTGGTCGGCGGGGGGCGCGTCGTGCCGGCGGTGGGCTCGCCGGAACCGGTGCCAGGGGGAGAGGGCGTAGTCGTACGCGACCGCGCGCACCCAGCCCACCGGGTCCGGGTCGGTGGCCACCTCGGGCCACCGGGCCCAGGCGCGGGTGAACGCGCGCTCCACGGCCTTCAGGGCGAGGGTGCGGCGGCCGGTGAGCAGGTAGGTCTGCCGGGCGAGGGCCGGGGCGGCGTGGTCGTAGAGGGCGTCGAAGGCCGCGGCCGGGCCCGTCGTCCAACCTCCGGCCGGGTGTGCCGGGTGTGCCGGGTCGGGCGCGGGCGCGGTGGGTTCGGCGGGTGACTCCGCCGATGCGGACTCGGCGGGCTGCGCCGTCCGGGGCGTGTCGGCGCCGACTGCCGTCCCCGCGGGCCCGTCTGATGCGGTGTCGGCCTGCGCGGGGGCGGCCGCCGGGGCCGCCGGGGCAGCCAGGGCGGCCAGGAAGGCCGCGTACGCCTCGCGGTTGCGGCCGCGGGGGTCCGTGCGGCCCGTTTCCCAGGAGCGGACCGTCGCCGCGGTGACGCCCACCGCCGCCGCGACCTGCTCGTGCGTCAGATCCGCCGCTTCACGCAGCCTGCGCCGCTCCTTGCGGGCGGGCAGGCTCAGCTCCGGGGCCGATGAGGAGGTCGTATCGACGCTGCGTGTCATGCCACACTCCCCGCGACCCGACCGCTCTGGGCGAAAAAGTACATAAACGTATATTGAGCGACACCACGGACATTCGCCTGTTACCCGTCCATAGCGCGTGTCGTTGGCACCATGGCGGGGTGACCCAAGTGACCGAACGCGGGACCTCGTTGCCGGCGGCCCCGCCTGCCGGCGCGCGGCGCCGTTCGCCCGCCGCCGCGGCGTGCGTGGCGGGCGGCGCCGTGGCGGCCGGACTCGGGCTCGGCTTCCTCGCCGTGCTCGTCATCGTGCTGTGGATCAGTTCCCCCTACCCCGACAGCGGCCCCGGCGGCGCGCTGCACCTCGCCGCCGGGCTGTGGCTGCTCGCCCACGGGACGGAGCTGGTGCGGTACGAGACCCTGTCCGGCGTGCCCGCGCCCGTCGGCCTGACCCCCCTGCTCCTCGTCGCCCTGCCGGTGCTCCTCATGCGGCGGGCCGCCCGGCTGGGGAGCGCCGAGGAGGAGGACGAGGAGGTGCTGCCCGCCGGCGCCGTGTTCTCGGCCGTGCTCTGCGGGTACCTCGCCGTAGGGGCGCTCGCCACGGTGTACGCGGCCGGCGGCCCCATGCCGGCCGACCCGATCAGCGCGGCCTGGCACGTCCCGCTGGTCGCCGTGCTCGCCGCCCTGGGCGGGGTGTGGGGGGCCAGGGGACGCCCGCTCGGGCCGCTGCCGTCCTGGCTGCCAGCGGGCGTGCGGAGAGCCGTCGTACGCCCCCGGTACGCGCTGGCGCTGCGGGCGGGGGCGGGCGGGGCGCTGGTTCTGCTGGGCGGCGGCGCGCTGCTCGTCGGCGCCTCGCTCGCGTGGCACGGCGCCGAGGTCCAGACCTCGTTCCTGTCGCTGACCGGGGTGTGGTCGGGCCGGTTCGCGGTCCTGCTGCTCGCGCTCGCGCTGCTGCCGAACGCCACCGTCTGGGGTGCGGCCTACGCCCTCGGGCCCGGCTTCGCCCTGGGCGCCGACGCCACCGCCACCCCGCTCGGCTTCGCGGGGCAGCCCGGGCTGCCCCGGTTCCCGCTGCTGGCCGCGCTCCCGGCCGAGGGGCCCGGGACCCCGCTGACCTGGGCGGTCGCCGTGGTGCCGGTGGTCGCCGGACTGGCGGTGGGCTGGTTCGCGGTCCGCCGGGCGCGGGAGGTCTCGTACGGGGAGACCGCGCTCACGGCGGCGTTGGGCGCCGTGGTCTGCGGGCTGGTCATGACCGGGCTCGCGGCGGCCTCGGCGGGGCCGCTGGGCTCACGGCGGCTGTCCCACTTCGGGCCGGTGTGGTGGGCCACCGGGGCGGCGGCCTGCGCGTGGACGCTGCTGCTGGCGGTGCCGGTCGCGGTGGCGGTGCACGCGTGGCGCAACCGGCCGGCCAGGGGGCTGGCCGCGCTCGACGCGCTGTCCGCGCTGGACGTGGACGAGGTGGTGGACGACCGGTGGCACGACAGCGGTGTGCGGGAGGTCCGGTGGGCGGCGATGCGGAGGGCTGCGGGGACGCTGATTCCGGAGATCGGGGCGGAGGGGGTGGCGGTGTCGGTGCCGGTGCCGGGGCCTCCGGCGGTTGCGGCAGCTGTTGCGGCTCCTGTTGCGCGGGCGCCGCGGGCGGTGACCGTGGTGTCGGGGCGGGGGCTGGATCTGACGCCGATCCTGATCGCGGCGAAGCCGGTGGGGTTGCCGGCGGAGCCGGTGCCTCCGGCTGTGGCGTTGGCTCCGCCGTTGGCTCCGCCGGTGGTGGGGGCGCGGGTGCTGGCCCGGCGGAAGCCGCCCGTCTGAGGCCGGGTGCGGCGCCGTTGCCGGGGCGCCGCCCCGGACCCCGCGCCTCAAACGCCGGCGGGGCTGGAAGATCGGGGCTCTGCCCCGGGCCCCGCGCCTCAAGCGCCGGCGAGGCTGGATTTCGCGGCGGGGCCGTGGGTGGGTGCGGCGCCGTTGCGGGGGCGCTGCCCCCGAGCCCCCGCGCCTCAAACGCCGGCGGGGCTGGGAGTGGCCGGCGGGGCTGGAAATGGGCTACTGGCGGACCTTTAGGACGTCGCCCAGGACGTTGTTCGGGAGGAGGGTGTTGCACTGGAGTTCCGCGGACTTCGTGAGGGCGTCGTCGCGGCAGACGTAGAAGTCCTTGTAGGCGAGCTGCAGGCCGTACGAGCTCATCGCCAGCAGGATCGCCAGGGAGGCCGTGACCAGGCCGCTGACCGCCGCCGTGCGCTGGGGGCGGGCCGCCGGGCCCAGGGCGTCCAGGCCCGTCGGGGCGCCCGGCTCGCCGGTTGCCGCCGCGGGCTTGCCGCGCAGGGCGCTGATGCCCCAGTACAGGGCGAGCGCGCCCAGCAGCAGGCCCACCGACGGGATGCCGAAGATCCCGAAGAAGAACCCCCACATGCCGGCCAGCAGCGCGTAGCGCGCACGGCGCTGGATCGGGTCCGTCGGGTCCCAGCGTGCCGGGCCCCGTCGGCCGTCGGAATCCCCCGGGTCCTCCCCGTTCCCGCCGCCACCGCCGTTGCGCGGCTGCCACGGCTGGTCGGGCCGGCCTTCCGGCGGGGCCGCGAAGGGGTTGTCGTCGGTGGGGGAGTCGGGCTGACGGCGGTCCGGCATCGGGTGTGTTTCTTCCCCTGTGTCATGGACGTCGTGGTGACGTCGTGTCGAGGTGAGGCCAGTTTGCGACTTGTACGCCAGACGCTACCGCCCGGCCGTCCCCCCGTCCCTCGGGGGCCGTCCGGTGTGCCGGTATCGTTGCAGGCGGTCGGTGGCTTCGTATGGTTCCCCGTATATCGGTACCCCGAAGTTTTGTATGACCACACAAAGACGAACACCGCAATTCCCGCGAGAAAGGGCCTCCCATGGCCGCCTCCCGCCTGGTCGTGCTGGTCTCCGGCTCCGGCACCAACCTCCAGGCCCTGCTCGACGCCATCGACGCCCACCCCGGCGGAGCCGAGGGCTTCGGCGCCGAAGTCGTCGCCGTGGGGGCCGACCGCAAGGGCATCGCCGGCCTGGAGCGGGCGGAGAAGGCCGGGATCCCCACCTTCGTCTGCCCGGTCAAGGACTACGCGAGCCGTGCGGAGTGGGACGCCGCCCTCACGGAGGCGACCGGCGCCCACGCGCCGGACCTCGTCGTGTCCGCCGGGTTCATGAAGATCGTGGGCAAGGAGTTCATCGACCGCTTCGGCGGCCGGTTCATCAACACCCACCCCGCCCTCCTCCCCGCCTTCCCCGGTGCGCACGGCGTACGGGACGCGCTCGCCTACGGCGCGAAGGTCACCGGCTGCACGGTCCACTTCGTGGACAGCGGCGTGGACACCGGTCCGATCATCGCCCAGGGTGTGGTCGAGGTCAGGGACGAGGACGACGAAGCCGCTCTCCATGAGCGCATCAAGGAAGTCGAGCGCCAGCTGCTCGTCGATGTCGTGGGGCGCCTGGCCCGGCACGGCTACCGCATTGAGGGACGAAAGGTAACAATCCAGTGACCGCCGCAGACATCGCAGCGAGCAACGACCCGACCACGACCCAGCGGCCGATCCGGCGTGCGCTCATCAGCGTCTACGACAAGACGGGACTGGAAGAGCTGGCCCGCGGGCTGCACGAGGCGGGCGTCGCGCTCGTCTCCACCGGCTCCACCGCCTCGAAGATCGCCGCTGCCGGGGTGCCCGTCACCAAGGTCGAGGAGCTGACCGGCTTCCCCGAGTGCCTGGACGGCCGGGTGAAGACCCTGCACCCGCGCGTGCACGCCGGCATCCTCGCCGACCTGCGCCTGGAGGACCACCGCGACCAGCTCGCCGAGCTGGGCGTCGAGCCCTTCGACCTCGTGGTCGTCAACCTGTACCCGTTCCTGGCCACCGTCCAGTCGGGTGCCACCCCCGACGAGTGCGTCGAGCAGATCGACATCGGCGGTCCGTCGATGGTCCGCGCCGCCGCCAAGAACCACCCGTCGGTCTCCGTCGTCACCAGCCCCGAGCGGTACGCCGACGTGATCGCCGCGGCTCAGGGCGGCGGCTTCGACCTCACCGCCCGCAAGCGGCTCGCGGCCGAGGCCTTCCAGCACACCGCCGCCTACGACGTGGCCGTGGCCTCCTGGTTCACGAACGCGTACGCGCCGGAGCCGGAGGCGGTCCTGCCGGAGTTCCTCGCGGGCGCCTGGGAGCGCAAGTCGACCCTGCGCTACGGCGAGAACCCGCACCAGGCCGCCGCGCTCTACACCGACGGGCAGCCGGGCGGGCTCGCCAACGCCGAGCAGCTGCACGGCAAGGAGATGTCCTTCAACAACTACGTGGACACCGAGGCCGCACGCCGCGCCGCCTACGACCACGACGAGCCCTGTGTCGCGATCATCAAGCACGCCAACCCGTGCGGCATCGCGGTCGGCGCGGACGTCGCCGCCGCCCACCGCAAGGCGCACGCCTGCGACCCGCTGTCGGCCTTCGGCGGCGTGATCGCCGTCAACCGTCCGGTGACCGTGGAGCTCGCCGAGCAGGTCGCCGAGATCTTCACCGAGGTCATCGCGGCCCCCGCCTACGAGGACGGCGCGGTCGAGGTCCTGGCCAAGAAGAAGAACATCCGCGTCCTGAAGGTGGACGGCACCCCGCACCAGCCGGGCGACCTGAAGCCGATCTCGGGCGGCACGCTGCTCCAGCAGTCGGACGTCTTCCAGGCCGAGGGCGACGACCCGGCCAACTGGACCCTCGCCACCGGCGACGCCCTCTCCGAGGCCGAGCTCGCCGAGCTGGCCTTCGCGTGGAAGGCCTGCCGGGCCGTCAAGTCGAACGCGATCCTGCTCGCCAAGGACGGCGCCTCGGTCGGCGTCGGCATGGGCCAGGTCAACCGCGTCGACTCGGCGAAGCTGGCCGTCGAGCGGGCGGGCGCCGAGCGCGCGCAGGGCTCGTACGCCGCGTCCGACGCCTTCTTCCCCTTCCCGGACGGGCTGGAGATCCTGACGGCCGCGGGCATCAAGGCCGTGGTCCAGCCGGGCGGTTCGGTCCGTGACGAGCAGGTCGTCGAGGCCGCCCGGAAGGCCGGCGTGACCATGTACTTCACCGGGACCCGGCACTTCTTCCACTGATCACCGGTACCCGACCGACGGCGAAGGCCGCGTCCCGCAGTGCGGGACGCGGCCTTCGCCGTGTGCGTGCGGAGGGGGCTCAGTACTGGGGGCGCCGGAAGTAGTCGCCCGCCTTCGCGAGGCCCACGATGACCGTGATGCCGAGGGCGAGGGAGACCAGGGACGGCAGGGCTGCGATGACGCCGAAGCCGGCCGGGGTGTGCTCGTCGGCGCTGAGCGCGATCATGTTCCCCACCAGGCCGACAGCGGCGAAGAGGACCTGCAGCGATCCGTAGATGATGCCGGAGACGCGGACGCCGCCGCGGCCCTTGGCCAGCTTGGCCGCGGTCAGGATGGGCCACAGCGCCATGGCGATGAAGAAGAGGCCGATGACGACGCCCACGGTGCCGGCGACGGCCCCCGCGTCCTCGGCGGAGGAGCTGGAGTAGCTGGAGTCCGAGAGCGCCGCGGCGAACACGGCGCCGCCGATGATGAAGAACAGGCCGGCCAGTACCTGGAGGCCGCCGACGATGAAGAGGATGACGCGGGCCGCCTTCGCTCCGCCGGGCATCTGCATCTGGTGGAACGGGGCGCCCGGGTATCCGACGGGACCGCCCGGGTACGCCTGCGGGGCCTGCTGCGGGTAGGCGTAGCCGCCCTGGGGAGCCTGCTGGGGGTAGCCGTAGCCGGGCTGGCCCTGCGGGGCCTGGGGCGGCTGCTGTCCGTACGGATTGTGCGGGTCGCCGAAGCTCATCTTGGGGTGTTCCTCCGTGGAAGTGCGGGGACGCACGGCATGAGCGCGGAGGAATCCTGCACGGTGCGGTCCGCCCCCCGGCACTGCCCGCGGCACTCAGTCGATTCATCGTCGTCCGGCGCCCGAGGCTTGTCCAGTTCGTTACGGTGCGGCCGGTGACTTGTTGTGCAAGTGCAATGAACCCTGCACACCGGCGAGCGCCTTGACTGGAACCGGGGCCACCTCATCCGGGAGGATGGGGTCATGACCGCCCAGATTCTCGATGGCAAGGCCACCGCCGCCGCGATCAAGTCCGAACTGACCGCCCGCGTGGCGGCCCTGAAGGCCCGGGGCATCACCCCCGGCCTCGGCACCCTCCTGGTCGGTGACGACCCGGGGAGCCGCTGGTACGTCAACGGCAAGCACAAGGACTGCGCCGAGGTCGGCATCGCCTCCATCCAGCGCGAACTGCCCGGCACGGCCTCCCAGGAGGACATCGAGGCGGTCGTACGGGAGCTCAACGCCAACCCGGACTGCACCGGCTACATCGTGCAACTCCCGCTCCCCAAGGGCATCGACACCAACCGGGTCCTGGAGCTGATGGATCCGCTGAAGGACGCCGACGGCCTGCACCCCATGTCGCTCGGCCGGCTGGTGCTGAACGAGCCGGGCCCGCTGCCCTGCACCCCGTACGGGATCGTCGAACTGCTGCGCCACCACGACGTCGGGATCAACGGCGCCCACGTCGTCGTCCTCGGCCGCGGGATCACCGTGGGGCGCTCCATCGGCCTGCTGCTCACCCGCAAGTCCGAGAACGCCACCGTGACGCTCTGCCACACCGGTACGCGCGACCTCTCCGGGCTGCTGCGCCAGGCGGACATCATCGTCGCGGCGGCCGGTGTGCCGCACCTGGTCAAGCCGGAGGACGTGAAGCCGGGCGCGGCCGTGCTCGACGTGGGCGTCAGCCGCGACCAGGACGGGAAGATCGTCGGCGACGTGCATCCCGGCGTGGCCGAGGTGGCCGGGTGGATCTCCCCGAACCCCGGCGGCGTCGGCCCGATGACCCGGGCCCAGCTGCTCGTCAATGTCGTCGAGGCGGCGGAACGGACCACCAGTGCAGGCTGAACGGGACGCGGAGCACTCCGGGCGCGCGGGCGGCGGCGGCGCGGCCGCGGCGAACGGCACGCCCGTCGCGTCCGGCGCGCCGGTCACGCCCGTCACACCGGGCACGGTCGCCGCGCCGGCCGCGCCCGTGGACGAGGCGCGCCGGTCCCGGCGCTTCCCGTCCATCACCCGGGACACCGCCCGCCCCGAGGGCAGCGGGCGCGCCGTCCCGGGGGCGGTGTCCACGCCCGCCCGTCAGTGGCCGATGCTCAGCGTGCTCGCCGCGACCGCGGCCGGGCTGCTGACGACCGCGGTGGGGCACCCGAAGGCCGGCTGCCTGGCGATCGGCGTGGCCCTGATCGCCGCCTCCGTGATGCGGCGCGTGCTGCCCTCGGTGGGGATGCTCGCGGTGCGCTCCCGCTTCACGGACATGATCACGTACGGGCTGCTGGGTGTGGCGATCACGCTGCTCGCGCTGGTGATCGAGCCCAAGCCGCTGCTGGAGATCCCGTTCCTGGAGAGCGCGGTCCGCTTCACCGTGCGGTGAGCGCGGCGGGTCCGGTGAGCGCCGTGAGCGCGGCCAGGGTGGCCGCGACGGCCGGCTGGGTCTGCGTGCCCGCCCGCACCAGTGCGTCCAGCGTCCGCCCGGGGCCCGGCAGCTCCCGTACGGCGGCGCCGGGCGGCGGGGCGTCGCACAGCAGCTTCGGCAGGATCGACACGGCCCGCCCGGTGGCCACGAGCCACAGGCCGGCCCGCAGATCCGCGCACTCGTGCGCGATGCGCGGGGTGAATCCGGCATTCCGGCAGGCGTGCAGCAGCATCTCGCGGCAGCTGCTCGGGGCCGGTGCCGAGACCCAGTCGGTCCCGCGCAGCGCGGCGAGCCCGTCCCGCTCGTAGGCGGGGACCAGGGCCCGCGGCAGCGCCAGGCACAGCGGGTCCTCGAACAGCGGCACCGCCGTGGTCCCGGGCGCCGGCGGGGCGCCGAGCAGCGGGTACGCGTACGTCACCGCCAGGTCCAGGCGGCGCGCGCGGAGCAGCGGCACGGCCTCCTCAGGGTCGGCCTGCACGATGCGCGGGCGCAGCCGGGGGTGGCGTACGGCCAGCTCGGCCAGGAGCGGCGCGGCCACCGTGGCCAGCGCGCTCGGGGCGCAGCCGACGGCCAGCTCACCGCCGGGCTCGGTGTCGAGGGCCCGTACCGCTGCCTCGGCCCGTTCCAGGGCGGCCAGCACCGGCTCGCAGGCGGCGGCCAGCGCCGCGCCGGCCGGGGTGAGCCGCAGCCCGCGCCCTTCCCGCTCCACGAGGACGGCCCCGGCCTCTGCCTCCAGGGCGCGCAGTTGCTGGGACACGGCGGAGGGGGTCACCGCGTGCAGGTCGGCGACGGCGGTCACTTTCCCGTGCGCTGCCAGATCCCTGAGGATGATCATCCGCTTCACATCGAGCATGAGTTCAGCTTAACGATTGCTGTAGCAGAAGTAGCTGGACTTCACAGTTCGGGGGCGTGATGCTCGTGCCATGAACGCGAAGAAGAAGGTCGTCCTGGTCGGAGCCAACGGCACCCTCGGACGGGCGGTCCACACGGCCCTGCGCGAGCGCGGCCACCAGGTCGTCACCGCCTCCCGCAAGGACGCTGACATCCCGGTGGACATCACCGACCCCGCGTCCGTCCGGGCCATGTACGCCCGGCTGGCCGAACGGGTGGGCGAGATCGACGCGGTGGCGTGCGCGGCCGGCGGCGTGCCGTGGCGGCCCCTGGGCGAGCTGGGCACCGACGACGTCCGCAGCGGCCTCGAAGGCAAGGTCGTCAGCCAGGTCGAGCTGGTCCGCCAAGGCGTCGGCCACCTGCCCGCGCACGCCTCGTACACCCTGATCACCGGCATCCTCGCCCGCGAGCCCCTGCTCACCGGCGCCGTGGCCGCCCTCGCCAACGGCGCCGTCGAGGCCTTCGTGCGCGCCGCGGCCATCGAACTGCCCGGCCGCCAGCGCATCAACGCCGTCAGCCCCACCGTCTTCGAGGAGTCCCTCGACGCGTACGGGGACACCTTCGCGGGATTCGACCCGGTGCCCGTGGCCCGCGCGGCGAACGCGTACGTCAAGTCGATCGAGGGCCACCAGACGGGCCGGATCTTCCTGGTCGAGTAGCCGGTCCGGCCGCCGGAGAGCAGGCCGAACAGAGGTCCCCGAACCGGCTCCGCCTTCGAAACGCCGGGGCCCGTGTGCCACGCACCACAGGGACCCGGGGGTTGGCCCGCTTCCGGGTCGGATAGCCTGACCGCGGATGTCTCTTCACGTCAAGATTTACAGGGGAGCGGCGTCCTCCAGCACATGGGGCAGGGACGCCCCACCGCCAGCTGTCTAAACGGAGAAGGCCATGACCCGCACTCCTGTGAATGTCACCGTCACCGGCGCCGCCGGCCAGATCGGCTACGCGCTGCTCTTCCGCATCGCCTCCGGGCACCTGCTCGGCGCGGACGTGCCGGTCAAGCTCCGTCTTCTGGAGATCCCCCAGGGCATGAAGGCCGCCGAGGGCACCGCCATGGAGCTCGACGACTGCGCCTTCCCGCTGCTCAAGGGCATCGACATCTTCGACGACCCGAACCAGGGCTTCGCCGGCGCCAACGTCGCGCTGCTCGTGGGTGCCCGCCCGCGCACCAAGGGCATGGAGCGCGGTGACCTGCTCTCCGCCAACGGCGGCATCTTCAAGCCGCAGGGCGCCGCGATCAACGCGCACGCCGCGGACGACATCAAGGTCCTGGTCGTGGGCAACCCGGCCAACACCAACGCGCTCATCGCCCAGGCCGCCGCCCCGGACGTACCGGCCGAGCGCTTCACCGCGATGACCCGCCTGGACCACAACCGCGCGATCTCGCAGCTCGCCAAGAAGACCGGCGCCGACGTCACCGACATCAAGCGCCTGACCATCTGGGGCAACCACTCGGCCACCCAGTACCCGGACATCTTCCACGCGGAGATCGCCGGCAAGAACGCCGCCGAGGTCGTCAGCGACGAGCTGTGGCTCGCCGACACCTTCATCCCGACCGTCGCCAAGCGCGGCGCCGCGATCATCGAGGCCCGTGGCGCGTCCTCGGCCGCCTCGGCCGCCAACGCCGCCATCGACCACGTCCACACCTGGGTCAACGGCACCGCCGCGGGCGACTGGACCTCCATGGGCATCCCGTCGGACGGCTCCTACGGCGTCCCGGAGGGCCTGATCTCCTCCTTCCCCGTCACCTGCAAGGACGGCAAGTACGAGATCGTCCAGGGCCTGGACATCAACGAGTTCTCCCGCACCCGCATCGACGCCTCCGTCCAGGAGCTGTCGGAGGAGCGCGACGCGGTCCGCGAGCTCGGCCTGATCTGATCCGTCCTCCCCGCCGAGGAGCGCGCGCACCTCGGCGGGAAGCGCGGACCCCTGGCGCCCCGGCCCACCCGGCCGGGGCGCTTTGGCGTGTTTACGCCTGTCGCTTGAAATAAGTGAAATCTAAAGTCGGTCGGTGACCGAGAGCCCCATTCCCCCTCAGCCCACCGGCGGGTGGCAGGACGACCTCCTCCGCGGCCGTCCCCCCGTCGACCCGGCGTTCAGCGAGGCCGGCCGCTTCCTGTGCGCGGGCACCTACGTCGACGCCGGATACCGCGATCGGGTGATCGAGGAGCTGTACGTCCACGAGGAGCGGATCGTCGCGCCCTCCTACGGGTTCGACGCCTCACGCGTCCTCGCCCACGCCCTCCGCGCCCGCCGCGCCGAACTCGGCTGGGCGCTCGGCGTACTCGGCGCCTGGTTCGTGGGTTCCGTGCTGACCGGCGGCGCGCTCGCGCTGCTGCTCGTCCCGTTCCTGCTGCTGAGCCTCGGCGGCTGGCTCAGGGCCCGGTCCGGCCTGCTGGCGCGCCTCCTGTCCCTCGTGGTGCGGATCTACGCCTGGTGGAACCTGCTCGCCCTGCTGTTCCTGATCCTCCTGGTCTGGCTGGCGCTGCTCGGCGCCTTCGACGACACGGGCGGATCCATCGGCCTCGGCGCCCTGATCTTCTCGCAGGGCATCGGTGGCGTGGCGACCGGATTCGTCATCGGGTGGGTCCCCGCGGTCTTCGCCGCGGTCGTCACCGTCGTCGGCCTCCAGCGCGGGTACGTCGCCCGGACCATCGCCAACGACCTCAACCGGGACCGGTACGCCCACCGGCCGGCCGATCCCGCCGAGACCGAGGTGGGCGTACGGTTCGCGCGGGTGCGGCGGCGCATCGTCGACGAGCAGCACGCGCCGCTGATCATGTATGACATCAACCACCCCTTCGCCGGGGCCGGACAGGCCTACCGCCCCTGGCAGGAGTCCTTCGAGCTGCGCCCCCGCGAGGACCTGCCCGAAGGCACCACACCGGATCAGCTCACCAACGCCCACATCCTCGGGGCGATCGTGCCCCTGGTGGAGCGGCTGCGGGTGCCCTCGCCGCACGGGTCCCCGCAGGCCCAGGCCGCCGTACTGGACCGGATGCAGGAGCTGGTCGTCGACCAGTGCGTGTTCCTGCCGGGCGACGGACTGGGGCACCGCGACGAAGGCTCGTACCTGCGTGCGGACTTCGAGACGCACCGGGCCGCGGCCATCGAGGAGGGCGGCGAACGCCGCCGGCACTTCCTGCGCATCCGCGTCGGCGGCTGGGACGAGAACATGGTCGTCACCCTGTTCGTACGGGTCCACACCCAGGGCGGGATGATGATGGTCGAGATGGCCCCGCACGTGCTGCTGCCCGTCCACGTCGCCTTCCACAACGCGGACGCCGACGCCCACCGCTACCTGAACAACAACCGGTTCGGGAAGGTGCTCTGGGCCCTGCGGCACACCCCGGGCTCCTTCACGGCCTCCCTCGTCACCCTGGGCCGCGGTGTCGCGAGTTGGGTGCGGATCGCGGCCGGCGGTCACCGCGGCGCCCGGCCGGAGGGGCCGCGCGTGTCCGTGCGCGAACTCGCGGCGCAGGACAACGGTTCGCTGTTCCATCTCATGGACCTGGACAGGTACTTGAAGACCATTCAGGACCGGGTCATCGCCGGTATTACCTTGGTCCTGCACGAAGGCGGCTGGCACACCGAGGCGTTCGCGCGACGCGCCGGCATCCACATCGAGAACTACGTGGGTGCGGCGTACGACAGCGCGATCAGCATGGGCGGCAGCGGCAACCACAACAGCACGCACAGGGGGAGCCATGGCGGCAGATAGCGGAAGCGGGAGCGGCACCGGGCCGGAGCCCGGAGTGCGGATCGGCAGCGTCCACGGCAGCGCGGTCAGTTTCGGCGGCTCCCACAACACCAACACCGTGCACCACGGCGGTACGGGAGCGGGCGCACCCGACGCGGCGCAGCTGCTGGAGGCGGTGCTCACCCTGCGCGAGGCGCTCGTACGGGAGGCACCCCGGGGGGAGGACAGAACCGCCCTCGACGCAGAACTGGACGGCATCGCCGAGCAGCTGGAGGGCGCCGAGACGATCCGCCCCGGCCTGCCCGCCCGGCTGCGCGCGGCGCTGGAGCGGTGGGCCCCGCTGGTGGAGTCGGTGAGCGCGGCCGCTGCCCTCGGCAGCCTGCTCGGCCAGCTGGGGGGCTGAGCCGTGGCTCCGGCACAGCCGCCGTCCGGCCCGCGCCGCTGGGACGCGCAGGCGCAGCGCTGGGTGGTGGACCAGGCCCCGGCCGGGCCGCCGCCGGGCCTGCCGCCGCTCCCGCCGCAGCCGCCGGGCGCGCCGCCCGTGTACGACCCGCTCGGGCCGGGGGCTCCGGCCCCGCCCCCGTACGCGGAGCCGACCGCGCCGCAGCCGCCCTACGGGCCCGACCAGGGATATCCGCCGCCCGTACCGCCGCAGCCCGGTCCCGTGCCGCCCTCCGGCGGCCGGCCCGGCCGGTGGCGGACTCCGGTGACGGCGGCCATCGCGGTCGCCGCCGTCGCGCTCGGCGCCGGGACGGTGTGGTTCCTGGCCCGGGACACGGACGACGCGGACCGCGCGGGGGAGAAGAACGGGACGGTGGCCTCGGGTACGCCGTCGTGGTCCGGCGGGGGACCGTCCGGTACGGGGTCGCCCTCCGCCTCCGGCTCCCCGACGTCGGGGGTCGGCAGGAGTGCGGGCCCGAGCCCGAGTCCGACCGGCACCGGGCCGGGCACGGGGGCGGGTGCGGGGGCCCACGAGACCAAGCAGGACCCGGCGGGCTTCACCATCGCCGTCCCGGCGGGCTGGGTGCGGGAGGAGCTCAAGGAGGGGGTCTTCTACCGCTCGCCCGACCGGACCGCGCTGATCCAGGTCTTCCGGGTGTCGGAGCCGGAGCTCAGCCCGCTCGACGCGGTCACCCAGGCCTCCGGGTACCTGCGGAGCGCCACCAAGGGGTACGAGGAGGTGCGCGTCGGCCCGGTCCCCGGCGGCTCGGGGGCGGCCGAGCTCGTCTACCAGTACGACAGCGAGGAGTCGCACGGGCTGCGGCGCGGCGTCGAACGCGTCCTGTTCGGGTCGGACGGCGGCAAGTGGGCGGTGCTGACCGCGGGCCCGGCCGCCGAGTGGCAGGTCACGCAGGACCACCACGCGGCGGCGCTGGCCGCGTTCCGGCCGGCCGGCTGACCGGGTCCGCCGGCGGGCCCGGCCTGCCCGGCAGGCCGCTCGCCCGGCAGGCCGCTCGCCCGGCGACGCCGGTCAGGACTGGTACGTGCCCGGCTTGTAGTGGCCGGGCACCATGCGGGTGGTGACCCCGATGCGGTTCCAGACGTTGATCGTCGCGATCACGGCGATCAGCTGGGCCAGTTCGCGCTCCTCGAAGTGCTTCTCGGCCTTCGCGTACACCTCGTCGGGCACGAACCCGTCCGTCAGGACCGTGACGGCCTCGGTGAACTCGATCGCCGCGAGCTCCTTCTCGGTGTAGAAGTGCCGCGACTCCTCCCAGGCGGCCAGCTGCACGATCCGCTCGACGCTCTCACCGTGCGCGAGGGCGTCCTTGGTGTGCATGTCGAGGCAGAAGGCGCAGTGGTTGACCTGCGAGGCCCGGATCTTGACTAGCTCGACCAGCGCCGGGTCCAGGCCCTTGCGGGAGGCGATCTCCAGGGCCAGGACGGCCTTGTAGACCTCGGGGGCGACCTTCGCCATCTGCATGCGGGGGGTGTGCTCGGGTGCGTGTGCGTGTGGGGTCGTCATGTGATCCACCCTAGGAGCCGGGCGGCCCGCGGATATGGTCCATATTCATGACGGAATCGTGGGCCACTTTCGGCGCCGACCTGCACCTGCACCTGGACCTCACCGCCGGACGGCGGCTGCGGGCCGGCCTCACCGAGGCCCTGCGCGAGGCCGCGCGCAGCGGGCGGCTGGCCGCCGGGACCCGGCTGCCGTCCTCCCGCACCCTCGCCGCCGACCTCGGCATCGCGCGGAACACGGTCGCGGAGGCGTACGCCGAGCTGGTGGCCGAGGGCTGGCTGACCGCCCGCCAGGGCTCCGGCACCCGGGTCGCGGAACGGGCCCGTCCGCGCCGGGCCGCGGCGGCCGCCCCCGTACGGCGTCCCGCGCGCCAGGGGCCCGCGTACAGCCTGCGGCCCGGCTCCCCGGACCTGGGCGGCTTCCCGCGCGCGGCCTGGCTGTCGGCGGCCCGGCGGGCCCTGACCGACGCGCCGAACGAGGCCTTCGGGTACGCGCTCGACGCGCGCGGCCGCGTCGAGCTGCGGCAGGCGCTCGCGGGCTACCTGGCGCGGGCCCGCGGGGTGTACGCCGACCCGGACCGGATCGTGCTGTGCGCGGGTTTCCTGCACGGGCTGACCCTGCTGGCCGGCGTGCTGCGGGCGCGGCGGGTGCGGGAGGTCGCGGTGGAGGGGTACGGACTGGACTTCCACCGCGACCTGCTGGAGCGGGCCGGGCTGCGGACGCGGCCACTGGCGGTGGACGGGGAAGGGGCCCGCACCGGGGAGCTGACCGCGTCGGCGGGCGCGGTGCTGCTGACCCCGGCGCACCAGTTCCCGACGGGCGCGGCCCTCACCCCGGCCCGCCGGGCGGCGGCGGTCGACTGGGCCCGGACCACGGGCGGGCTGATCCTGGAGGACGACTACGACGGGGAGTTCCGCTACGACCGCCAGCCGGTCGGCGCCCTCCAGGGACTCGACCCGGACCGCGTCGTCTACCTCGGCACGGCCAGCAAGTCCCTCGCGCCGGGGCTGCGGATGGGCTGGATGGTGGTCCCACCGGGGCTGCTGGACGAGGTCCTGGCGGCCAAGGGCCCCACGGACTGGGCCTCCAGCGCGCTGGAACAGCTCACGCTGGCGGCGTTCGTCACCTCGGGGGCGTACGACCGCCACGTGCGCGGGATGCGACTGCGCTACCGGCGGCGCCGGGACGAGCTGGTGGCGGCGGTGGCGGGCCGGGTCGGGGTGTCGGGCATCGCGGCGGGGCTGCACGCGGTGCTGGACCTTCCGGCGGGGACGGAGCGGTCGGTCGTGCAGTCGGCCGCCTGGCAGGACCTGACCGTGCACGGCCTGTCGAGCTTCCGGCACCCGCAGGCGGAGGTCGTGCCGCGGGACGCGCTGGTCGTCGGCTACGGCACTCCGTCGGACAGCGCGTGGTCCCCGACACTGGCCGCCCTCGCCGCCGCCCTTCCCTGACGGGCCCGCCTACGGCCCGGCCGCCGGGGCCCGCCCCCGCACCCCGCTCCTCAAACGCCGGCCAAATCCCGGCGTTTGAGGCGCGGGGTTCGGGGCGGAGCCCCGACACGACGGGCTGCAGACGGCCGCTCGGCCGGCACACCGCCCGCGGGATCCGGGGCGGAGCCCCAGCAGCGGCGGCGCGGCCACGGTCACCCGTCCGGGGACGGAGCCGCCGGTTCGCCGAAGCGGGCCAGGGCCAGGGAACCGGCGACCGCGACGGCGAAACCGGCGACGGCGAGCCAGGTCAGGCCCTCGCGGGTGCGGTCGCCGAGCCAGACCACGCCCACCGCGGCCGGGCCGATCGTCTCGCCGAGCACCAGCCCCGCCGTCGCCGCCGTCACCGAGCCGCGCGCCAGCGCGGAGGTGAGCAGCAGGAAGGCCGCACCGCCGCCCAGCAGGAGCGCGTACAGCGCCGGGTCGCGCAGGTCCCAGGGCGAGTCGATCAGCCGCACCGCGACCTCGACCACCCCGAAGCCCGTCCCCGCGGCCAGACCCAGGACCAGTGCCCGCGGCCCGTCCGGGAGCCGCCCCGCCACCGCGCCGACCACCAGCACCAGCCCCGCCACCGCCAGCAGCCCCAGCTCCAGCGCGAGCGACCCCGTTCCCGAGCCCTCCTCCCCGGCGGCGAGTCCGAGCATCAGCAGCCCCGCGCACACCACCCACACCGCACCCCACTCCGTCCGGGACAGCCGTACCCGCAGCAGCCGCGCCGCGACCACCGCCGTCACCGCCAGGCTGGCGGCCAGCGCGGCCCCCACCGCGTAGATCGGGACGTGGCGCAGCGCGATGATCTGGAGGACGAAGCCGACCGCGTCGAGGCCGAGACCCAGCAGGTACCGCCACTGCCGTACGGCGCGCAGGAACAGCGCCGCGTCCACCCCGGACCCCGACCCCGGCTCCGCCGCCCGCGCCGCGATCGCCTGCAGAACGGACGCCGTACCGAAGCAGACCGCGGCACCGAGTGCGCAAACCATCCCAATGAGCACGAACTGACTCTAGGTCACGGATCTCACGGCGGCCGGATTCCATCGGCCCGGGCCACCGCTCTACTCTGTCGGCAGCACGCCAGGCCCCAGGGGGAGCAGCAGACATGGACAGCAGCAGCACCAACCAGCGCCGTATGCGCTCCGGCGCGGTCGCCCTCGGCGGCATGGGCCTGCTCGCGGCCACCCTCGTGGCCTGCGGCAGCAGCGACGAGCCCG
Source organism: Streptomyces sp. NPDC046308 (assembly GCF_055588065.1). Classification (NCBI taxonomy): domain Bacteria; kingdom Bacillati; phylum Actinomycetota; class Actinomycetes; order Kitasatosporales; family Streptomycetaceae; genus Streptomyces; species Streptomyces sp. NPDC046308. The sequence continues at coordinate 1,031,260 of NZ_JBVJFB010000002.1, read as the reverse complement.
ACAAGCGCTGCGCGTCCCGCTCCACGCTGGAGCACCTGAACAACAAGGAGTGCAAGAGCGGCGGCCGCGGCGCGTACTACTACGGCGGCTACGTCAGCAGCGGCAAGGTCTCCGGCGGCAGCTTCGACAAGTCCGCCGTCACCCGCGGCGGCATCGGCGGCCACAGCAGCTCCGGCTCCAGCGGCGGCTGAGGAAACCGGAACCCATGCAGCGGCACACCATCGAGCCCCGCCCCGGCTGGCAGAAGACCGTCGAGGAGCAGGGGCTCATCTATCCCCTCACCCGCTACCCCGACGACACCCTGCGCCCCTACTGGGACGAGAGCGCGTACTACTCCTTCTCCCTCCCCGAGGTCGAGGCCCTGGAGAACGTCGTCGAGGAGCTGCACGCCATGTGCCTGGCGGCCGCCGCGCACATCGTCGAGCACGACCGCTTCGCCGACCTCGGCATCACCGATCCCGGGCTCGCCGCGCTGATCGCCGAGTCCTGGCGCCGGCGCGCCGAACAGCCCTCCCTCTACGGCCGTTTCGACCTGCGCTACGACGGCACCGGCAGCCCGGCCAAGATGCTGGAGTACAACGCCGACACCCCCACCTCCCTCGTGGAGGCGGCCGGCCCGCAGTGGTTCTGGATGGAGGAACGCTTCCCCGGCGCCGACCAGTGGAACAGCCTCCACGAGCGCCTCGTCGATGCCTGGCGCCGCCAGGCCGAGCTGCTGCCGGCCGGCCCGCTGCACTTCGCGCACTCCGAGACCGACGAGCTCGGCGAGGACCTGATGACGGTCGCCTACCTCCAGGAGACCGCCGAGCAGGCCGGCCTCGACACCCACGCGCTCTCCGTCGAGCAGATCGGCTGGGACAGCCTGTCCGGCCGGTTCGTGGACGAGAAGCTCCGCTTCATCCGCAGCTGTTTCAAGCTCTACCCGTGGGAGTGGCTGGCCACGGACGAGTTCGGCCCGCACGTCCTCGGCACGTACGACCACGGCGGCGGCACCGGCACCACCTGCTGGATCGAGCCCCTGTGGAAGATGCTGCTCTCCAACAAGGCGCTGCTGGCGATCCTGTGGGAGCTCTTCCCCGAGCACCCGAACCTGCTGCCCGCCTACCTCGACGGACCGCGCGAGCTGGCCGAGGCCGGATCCGCCGGCTACGTGGCCAAGCCGCTCCTCGGCCGCGAGGGCGCGGGCGTCACCCTGCACGAACCGGGCGGGGGCGGCGAGCCCTTCGTACCGGAGGAGGGCGAGCGGTACTGCTTCCAGGGCCTGGCCCCGCTGCCCGACTTCGACGGCAACCGGGTGGTGCTCGGCGCGTGGGTCGTCGAGGACGAGGCGGCGGGGCTCGGCATCCGCGAATCGGCGGGGCCGGTCACGGACGAGTACGCCCGCTTCCTGCCCCACGTGATCCTCTGATCCCTCTGATCCCTCTGGGTCCCTGCCCGGGCTCAGGCCAGGACCGCCCGGAGCTGGTCCAGCCCCCAGTCCAGGTCCTCCTTGCTGATCACCAGCGGCGGGGCGAGCCGGATCGTCGATCCGTGGGTGTCCTTCACCAGCACCCCCCGCTCCATCAGCTTCTCGGAGACCTCGCGGCCCGTGCCGTGGCCCGGGGCGATGTCCACGCCCGCCCACAGTCCGCGGCCCCGTACGGCGGTCACGGCGCCCGCGCCGACCAGCAGGCCCAGCTCGTGGTGCAGGTGGTCGCCCAGCTCGGTGGCGCGCTGCTGGAACTCGCCGGTCCGCAGCATCGCGATTACCTCCAGGGCGACGGCGCACGCGAGCGGGTTCCCGCCGAAGGTGGACCCGTGCTGCCCGGGCCGGAACACCCCGAGCACGTCCTCGTCGGCGACGACGGCCGACACCGGGACCACGCCGCCGCCGAGCGCTTTGCCGAGGACGTAGACGTCGGGGACGACCCCCTCGTGCTCGCAGGCGAAGGTCCTGCCGGTCCGCCCCAGCCCCGACTGGATCTCGTCCGCCATGAAGAGGACGTTCCGCTCGCGGGTCAGCTCCCGTACGCCGCTCAGGTAGCCGGCCGGCGGCACCAGCACCCCCGCCTCGCCCTGGATCGGCTCCAGCAGCACGGCCACGGTGTTCTCGGTGACGGCGTGGGACAGCGCGGTGAGGTCCCCGTACGGGACGATCTCGAAGCCCGGCGTGTACGGACCGAAGTGGTCGCGGGCGTCGTGGTCCGTCGAGAAGGAGACGACGGTCGTGGTCCGGCCGTGGAAGTTGTCGGCGGCGACCACGATCTTGGCGTGCCCGTCCGGGACGCCCTTGACCTCGTAGCCCCACTTGCGGGCGGTCTTCACCGCCGTCTCCACGGCCTCCGCGCCCGTGTTCATCGGCAGCACCATCTCCTTGCCGCACAGCGCGGCGAGTTCGGTACAGAAGTCGGCGAACCGGTCGTGGTGGAAGGCGCGCGAGGTGAGCGTGACCCGCTCCAGCTGGGCCCGGGCGGCGTCGATCAGACGCCGGTTGCCGTGCCCGAAGTTGAGGGCGGAGTACCCGGCGAGCATGTCGAGGTATCTGCGGCCCTCCACGTCGGTCATCCACGCGCCGTCAGCGGACGCGACGACGACGGGCAGCGGATGGTAGGTGTGCGCGCTGTGCGCGTCGGCGGAGCGGATCACATCAGCAGTTGTCGACACGGGGTCTCCGATCGTCCGTCTTGCCCGGTGCGGGTGGTGACGAGGGTGGCGTCACCCTTCTTATCGTCGTCTCCTTATCGTCGCTCCGATGCCGGATGCAGAAACCTTCCGCGTCGCGCGGCGGCTAAGGTGGGCGGTACGCACGGCGACTGGCGCACGGAGAACGGACTCCGGGGGAGCCGTGCGCGTCCGACCGCATTCAGGGCCGCTCGCCTGGGCCTCGCGGGGTACCGATCACATCGACCCCGGAGGAGCCCGCCATGTCCGCGAGCCGCCATCCCGCCCTTTCCGCCACCGACCCCGAACTGGCGTCGTTCGTCGCAGCGGAGGAAGTCCTCCAGGCGCAGACCCTGCGCCTGATCCCCAGTGAGAACTACGTGTCCGCGGCCGTCCTGGAGGCCTCCGGCACCGTGCTGCAGAACAAGTACAGCGAGGGCTACCCCGGCCGCCGCTACTACGAGGGCCAGCAGAACATCGACCGCGTGGAGGCCCTGGCGGTCGAGCGGGCGAAGGGCCTGTTCGGCGTGGACCACGCGAACGTGCAGCCGTACTCCGGCTCGCCGGCCAACCTGGCCGTGTACCTGGCCTTCGCGAAGCCGGGCGACACCGTGATGGGTATGGCCCTGCCGATGGGCGGCCACCTGACGCACGGCTGGGGCGTCTCGGCGACCGGCTCGTGGTTCCGGGGCGTGCAGTACGGCGTCCGGGCCGACACCGGGCTCATCGACTACGACGCCGTGCGCGACCTGGCGCTCGCCGAGCGGCCCAAGCTGATCTTCTGCGGCGGCACCGCCCTGCCCCGCACCATCGACTTCGCGGCCTTCGCCTCCATCGCCGAGGAGGCGGGCTCGGTCCTGGTCGCGGACGTGGCCCACATCGCGGGCCTGATCGCGGGCGGCGCGCACCCGTCCCCGGCGGGCCACGTGGACGTCATCTCCACCACGACGCACAAGACCCTGCGCGGTCCGCGGGGCGCGATGCTCATGTGCCGCGAGGAGCACGCGAAGGCCATCGACAAGGCGGTCTTCCCGGGCCTTCAGGGCGGCCCGCACAACCAGACGACGGCCGGCATCGCGGTGGCCCTGCACGAGGCCGCCCAGCCGTCCTTCACCGCGTACGCGCACGCGGTCGTCGCCAACGCGAAGGCGCTGGCGGCGGCGCTGCTGGAGCGGGGCTTCGACCTGGTCTCGGGCGGCACCGACAACCACCTGATCCTGATCGACCTGACGGGCAAGGACGTGCCGGGCAAGGTCGCGGCGAAGGCCCTGGACCGGGCGGGGATCGTGGTGAACTACAACACGGTCCCGTTCGACCCGCGCAAGCCGTTCGATCCCTCGGGGGTGCGGATCGGTACGCCGTCGCTGACGTCCCGCGGGCTGTCGGCGGAGCACATGCCGGTCGTCGCCGACTGGATCTCGCGCGCGGTCGGCGCCGCCGCGAAGTCGGACGAGGCCGCGCTCGGGGTGATCCGCGCCGAGGTCGCCGACCTCATGGCGGCTTTCCCGGCCCCGGGCCTCCCTCTGTCCTGACCTGCCGCGCCGTTGCCGGGGCTCCGCCCCGGATCCCGCGCCTCAAACGCCGGCGGGGCTGGGTTTCCGGCGATTGGGGCGCGGGTGGGGGCGGCGCCCGTGGAGCCCCGCGCAGCGGTGTCGGCCCGCGCCGGCAGGGGGCGCAAAGCGGTCGCTCGGCCGGGGCTGGATCCGGACGGGCCGCTACCGCCCGGTACCCCACCACCGCACCGGCACCCGCGGCGCCACCCGGAAGGATCAGGCCGGCGGCGGGCCCGAGCCCGCCCCCGCACCTGAGAGAATGGGGCCATGGCTTCTGATCGTCCTCGCGCGCTCTCCGGCATCCAGCCCACCTCCGGTTCGTTCCACCTCGGGAACTACCTCGGAGCCATTCGCCAGTACGTCGCCCTCCAGGAGACGCACGACGCGTTCTACATGGTCGTCGACCTGCACGCGATCACCATGCCGCAGGATCCGAAGGATCTCCGCGCGAACACCCGCCTCTCCGCCGCGCAGCTGCTCGCCGCCGGTCTGGACCCCGAGCGCTGCACGCTCTTCATCCAGAGCCACGTGCCCGAGCACGCCCAGCTCGGCTGGGTCATGAACTGCATCACCGGTTTCGGCGAGGCCAGCCGGATGACCCAGTTCAAGGACAAGTCCGCGAAGGGCGGCGTCAACAGCGCCAGCGTCGGCCTGTTCACGTACCCGATCCTGCAGGTCGCCGACATCCTGCTGTACCAGGCGAACGCCGTCCCCGTCGGCGAGGACCAGCGCCAGCACATCGAGCTGACCCGCGACCTCGCCGAGCGCTTCAACCAGCGCTACGGCCGGACCTTCACCCTGCCCGCCGCGCACATCGTCAAGGAGGTCGCGAAGATCTACGACCTCCAGGACCCGGCGATCAAGATGTCGAAGTCCGCGTCGTCCCCCAAGGGCCTGATCAACCTCCTCGACGAGCCCAAGGTCACCGAGAAGAAGATCAAGAGCGCGGTCACCGACACCGAGGCCGAGATCCGCTTCGACGCGGAGAAGAAGCCCGGCGTCAGCAACCTGCTCACGATCTACGCCACCCTCACGGGCGAGACGATCGCCGAGCTGGAGGCGAAGTACGAGGGCAAGGGCTACGGCGCGCTGAAGACCGACCTGGCCGGTGTGATGGTCGATTTCGTCACACCGTTCAAGCAGCGCACCCAGGAGTACCTCGACGACCCGGAGACCCTGGACTCCATCCTGGCCAAGGGCGCGGAGAAGGCCCGTGCGGTCGCCGCCGAGACCCTCGCGCAGGCGTACGACCGCCTCGGTCTGGTGCCCGCCAAGCACTGACGAACGCAACTACGGACAGAGGGCCCTGGCAAGAACGGGGGTGCTGCCGCCACACTGGGGCGGCAGCAGTCCACAGCGACAACCGGAGGAGAGATACGTGGGGACCGTAACGCTCGGCGTTTCGATCGCGGTCCCGGAGCCGTACGGCAGCCAGCTCCAGCAGCGGCGCGCCGGCTTCGGGGACGCCGCCGCGCACGGCATCCCCACGCACGTCACCCTCGTGCCGCCGACCGAGGTGGAGGCGGACCGGCTCCCGGCGATCCGGGCCCACCTCGCGAAGGTCGCGGCCGCCTCCTGCGCCTTCCGGATGCGGCTGGCCGGGACGGGAACCTTCCGTCCCCTCTCGCCGGTCGTCTTCGTCCGGGTCGTCGAGGGCGCCGAGGGCTGCACCCGCCTCCAGGGCGAGGTCCGCGACCCCCACGGGCCGCTCAACCGTGAGCTGGCCTTCCCGTACCACCCGCACGTCACCGTCGCCCACGGGATCTCCGAGGAGGCGATGGACCTGGCGTTCTCGGCCCTCTCCGACTACGCCGCCGAGTGGCTGTGCGAGGGCTTCGCGCTCTACGAGCAGGGCTCGGACGGGGTCTGGCGCAAGCTGCGCGAGTACCCCTTCGGGACCGGTGCGATCGGCGTACCGCCGCAGCCGGGCCGCCCCGCGGGCGAGGCGGCGGGAGCCACCGGGGCCACCGCGCTGCCCTCCTGACGGAGCGGGCTCAGGGTCAGCCGGGCGGTGCGCCGGGCGCGGAATCTCAGCCTTCGCAGGACCAGCGTGTGGAACGGGCGCCCGTCGGGGCGCGCATCGGAAAAAGTCACAGTCGACGACCGTAGTACCCAAAACCGACAATCCCGGCTATTGGCGGCGGCTCATTTACGGTGACCCCATGGACTGGCTGAGGAAACTCCCGGTGATCGGGCCGCTCGTGGCCCGGCTCATGCGGACCCACGCGTGGCTCTCGTACGAGCGCCTCGACCGCGTGCACTGGACGCGGCTCGCCGCCGCCATCACCTTCATCAGCTTCCTCGCGCTCTTCCCGCTGATCACGGTGGCCGCCGCGGTGGGCGCGGCGCTGCTCAGCGAGAAGCAGCTGGACCAGCTGGAGAAGAACCTCGCCGAGCAGGTCCCGGGGATCTCCGAGCAGCTGAACATCGAGGGGCTCGTCGCGAACGCGGCCACCGTCGGGCTCGTCGCCGGCGCCCTCCTGCTGTTCACCGGCATCGGGTGGGTGGGCGCGATGCGCGACTGTCTGCGCGCCGTGTGGGACAAGGACGACGAGGACGACGGGAACCCCATCGTCCGCAAGGGCAAGGACGGGCTCGTCCTCCTCGGCCTCGGCGGGGTGGGCCTGGCCTCGGCCGCCGCATCGATCTTCGGCGCCTCGGCGGTCGGGAAGTCCGCCGACTGGCTGGGCATCCCGAAGGAGGGGGCGGGCGGCGTGGGGCTGCGCGTGGCCGCCTTCCTCGTCGGCGTCGTCGCCGCCTTCCTGGTGCTGCTCTACCTCCTGACGCTGCTCCCCGGGGTGGACCCGCCGCGCCGCCGCCTGATCGAGGCGGCGCTGCTCGGCGCGGCGGGCTTCGAGCTGCTGAAGCTGCTGCTCAGCGGCTATATGCGGGAGGTGGCCGCGAAGAGCATGTACGGGGCCTTCGGCGTGCCGATCGCCCTGCTGCTCTGGATCAACTTCACGGCGAAGCTGCTGCTGTTCGTCGCGTCCTGGACGGCCACCGGCGGCGCGGACGAAAGTTCGGAACCCCGGCTGAGGGCCGAGGCGGACTCGTCCGGGTGAATCCCGGTCCGGGCTCGCACGGGCCCGGACCGGAGCCGGTCACACCAGGTCCTCGCCCCGCCCGCGGCGGCCACGGGGCCAGCGGCGGTTGACCACGAAGGCGCCTCCCGCCAGTACGGCCAGCACGCCGCCCGCGATGCCCAGCGCGGTCCCCACGCCGCCCGCGCCCTTCCCGGCCGCCGACGGGTTGTTCTCGTGCGACTGGGCCGGAGATCCGTGCGAGGAGGTGTCCGCACTCTTCGGCGGCACCAGCTCACCCACCGGCCTGACCTTCCCGGCGGCCGCGAAACCCCAGTCGAACAGCGCCGCGGTCTCCTCGTAGACCGAGTTCGCACCGCCGGCGCCCGGGTTCATCACCGTGACCAGCAGCTTCCTGGAGCCCTGCTGGGCGGCGCCGGTGAAGGTGGCGCCGGCCATGGTGGTGTTGCCGTTCTTCACCCCGGCGATGCCCTTGTAGGGGGAGAGCCCGCCCGCGCCCGTCATCAGCCGGTTGGTGTTCTGGATCTCGAAGTACTCGCGCGGCTTCCCAGCCTCCTGCCGGCCGGGGAACTTCGCCTCGGCCGTGCCGCAGTACTCGCGGAAGTCGTGCTTCTGCAGGCCGGAGCGGGCGATGAGCGTCAGGTCGTACGCGCTCGACACCTGGTCGGGGGCGTCGTACCCGTCGGGGGACACGACGTGGGTGTCCAGCGCCTGGAGCTCCTCGGCGTGCGCCTGCATGTCCTTGACGGTCTTGTCGATGCCGCCGTTCATGGCCGAAAGCACGTGCACGGCGTCGTTGCCCGACCGCAGGAACACCCCGAGCCACAGGTCGTGGACCGAGTACTCCAGGTCCTCCTTGACGCCGACCAGGCTGCTGCCCGGGCCCACGCCCTCCATGTCCTCCTCGGTGACCTTGTGGACCTGCTCCTTGGGCAGGCTCGGCAGCACGGTGTCCGCGAAGAGCATCTTCATGGTGGAGGCCGGGGGAAGCCGCCAGTGCGCGTTGTACGCCGCCAGGACCTCGCCCGACTCGGCGTCCGCCACGATCCAGGACCGCCCGGTGAGGTTCGTCGGCAGGGCGGGAGCACCGGGCAGCAGGTTCACCTGGGTCCCCGGCTGACCGAGCAGGGATCCGCCGACCGTGGACATCGAGGCGGGCGGCGCGGGCGCCTGCGGCGCCTTGGCGGGCCCGCCCTTCCCGTCGGCCGGCGGGGTCGGCGCGGCGTGGGCGGGGGCCACCAGGAGGGAAGGCACCAGCAACGCGGCGGAAAGGACCGTCAGCGCGGTCGTCTTGGCGGACACGCAGGTGAAAGTACCTCCCGATGAGCTGTCCGGCGTCGCGGACCGGCCCTTTCGGTGCAACCACCCCCGGGACAGCCCACCCCGGCGCGTCCGTCCTGGGGACGAAACCGATACTGAAGGCATGAAACTCAGCCGTGCCGCCTCCTGGTTCCTGCTCGCCTTCGGAGTGTGGAGCTGGTTCATCTGGGTGTCTTTCGTCCGGAACCTGTGGAAGAACGGCAGTGGCCTGGCCTTCGATGCGGCGGGCGATCCCACGTCCTACTTCTGGGTGCACCTGACGCTCGCGGTGACGTCCTTTCTCTTGGGGACGGCGGTCGGAGTGATCGGGTTGCGCGGGGTCCGGGCCCTGCGGCGTGAAGCACGCACGGGCGCGGGCCCGGGCGCGGGCACGGCCGCCGGAAGAGGTGACCAGGCGTGACGATCCTCGTCTTCGCCCTCGTCGCGCTCGCGGTCTGCGCCCTGCTGGTGCTGGTGCACCGCTGGCTGTGGATCCGGCTGGTCCGCGACACCACGGCGCCCGGCGCCCGCACCCGGCGCATCGGCACGGCTCTGACCATCGCGCTGCCCCTCCTCTCTGTGGCCGCCCTGACCACGGGTCGTGCCGGAGCCCCCTTCTGGCTGCAGCAGACGGTGGCCTGGCCGGGATACCTCTGGCTCGCGGTGCTCCTGTACCTGACCCTGACGATGCTGGTCGCGGAGCCGATCCGCGCGCTGTTGCTCCGCCGTCTGGCCCACCGGGTCCCCTCCGGGGCGGTCGCCGGGCCTCCCGCGCCGCAGACCGTTCCCCGGGCCGCCGCCCCCGCGCCCACCCCCGTGCCCGCCACCGACCCGGCACCGGCGCCGCTCGCGGCCGCCACCGACGAGTCCGCCCCCGAGCCCGCCGTCGTGGGCCTGGAGCTGACCCGTCGCCGGTTCGTCGCGCGGGCGGTCGGCGGGGCGGCCGCGGCCGTGGCCGTCGGCACCGTCGCCACCGGCACCCACGGGGTCCTGCGCGGCCCGAGCGTGCGGCGGGTCCAGGTCCCCCTCGCGAAACTGCCGCGCGCGGCGCACGGTTTCCGCATCGCCGTCGTCAGCGACGTCCACCTCGGCCCGGTGCTCGGCCGCGCCCACACCCAGCGCATCGTCGACACCGTCAACCGCACCCAGCCCGACCTCATCGCGATCGTCGGCGACCTCGTCGACGGCAGCGTCCCCGACCTCGGGCCCGCAGCGGAGCCGCTGCGCCGGCTCAGCGCCCGCCACGGCTCGTACTTCGTGACCGGGAACCACGAGTACTTCTCCGGGGCCCAGCAGTGGATCGAACACGTGCGCGAACTCGGGCTGACCCCGCTGGAGAACGCCCGCCGCGCCCTGCCCCACTTCGACCTCGCCGGCGTCAACGACATCCAGGGGGAGACGGAGGGCAAGGGCCCCGACTTCCAGGCGGCCCTCGGTGACCGCGACCGGTCGCGGGCGGCCGTACTCCTCGCCCACCAGCCCGTGGTCATCCACGACGCCGTCCGCCACGGCGTCGACCTCCAGCTCTCCGGCCACACCCACGGCGGCCAGCTCTGGCCCGGCAACTACCTCGCCGAGCTCGCCAACCCCACCGTCGCCGGGCTGGAGCGCTACGGGGACACCCAGCTCTACGTGTCCCGCGGGGCCGGCGCCTGGGGACCCCCGGTCCGGGTGGGCGCGCCGTCCGACATCACGGTCGTGGAACTCGCCTCTTTTCAGGCCTGACCCGCTCCAACCGCCCCTGAACTCCCGGGAATCGGCCTTCCGGCGGCTGATATTCCGTGATGGGATGACCGTTAATCGGACAGTGCGGCGCTGTCAGCGGGACAAGGGGTGGGGATCACGGGATGCGGTCTGTCCGCTGGAAGATCATCGCGGCGGGGCTGGTCCTCGGCGTGGCCGGCGTGGGCGCCTGGCAGCTGCTGCCCGAGGACGGCAGCGGCCACGGCGCCATCCGGGTCGGGACGACCGACGTGGTCTCCTCCCTCGACCCCGCCGGGGCGTACGACGTCGGCTCCTGGGCCCTGTTCAGCAACGTCTACCAGTCGCTGCTGACCGTCAAGCCCGGCTCCGACGCCCCCGTGCCGGACGCCGCCGCCTCTTGCGGGTTCGTCGGCCAGAAGCTCACCACCTACCAGTGCGAGCTGCGCCCCGACGTGAGGTTCGCCGGCGGCCGCGCGATCACCGCCGAGGACGTCAAGCACTCCTTCGACCGCATCAAGGCGATCAACTCCGACCAGGGCCCGGCCCCGCTGTTCAACACCCTGGAGTCGGTCAAGGCGGAGGGCCGGACGGTCACCTTCAACCTCTCCGCCGGCGACGCGACCTTCCCCTTCAAGATCGCGACGGGTGCCGCCTCGATCGTCGACAAGGACAAGTACCCGGCGAAGTCCCTGCGCGAGGACGGCAAGGTCGACGGCTCCGGCCCGTACACCCTGGGCGCGTACAAGGCCGGTACGAGCGCCGAGCTCAAGCCCAGCACCTCGTACAAGGGGCAGGGCAAGCCCGCCCGCACTCCCGTCACGGTGAAGTACTACAAGGACTCCGCGGACCTCGACCAGGCCTGGAACGCCCGCCGGGTCGAGGTCGCCCACCGGGAGATGCCGCCGGCCGTGCTCGCCGGCCTCAACCCGGGCATGAAGGACGTCCGCTACCAGGCCGCCGGTGGCAGCGAGACCCGCTCGATGGTCTTCAACGTCCGCCCCGGCTCCGCCGCCGCGCCGCTCGCCGTCCGCCAGGCCGTCGCCGCCGTCCTCGATCGTTCCAAGGTGGCGAGCGACGTCTACCTGGGCACCGTCACCCCGCTGTACTCCCTGGTCCCGGCGGGCATCGCCGGTCACAGCACGCCCTTCTTCGACGCCTATCCGACGCCCAACGGGGCCACCGCGAAGAAGCTCCTCAAGGACGCCGGGATCAACGCCACCGTCCCGCTCACCCTGGGGGTGAACGTGCGCGGCGCGAACGTCACCGAGGCCGAGGAACTGAAGCGGCAGCTGGAGGGCACCGGGCTCTTCCAGGTGACGGTCAAGCCGGTCGAGAAGTGGGCCGACTACCAGAAGGGTTACGCGGCCGGCGAGTTCGACGTCTACACGATCGGGTGGGTCGCCGACTTCCCGGACGCGGACAACTTCCTCTCCCCGCTCGTCGGCGCCGACTCGTCCATGAACAACGGCTTCTCCGACAAGCACGTCGACGAGCTGATCACCCGGACCCAGTCCCACTCGGAGCGGGCCGACGCGGCCGCCGAGTTCCGCGACCTCCAGAAGGCGGTCGCCCAGCAGGTCCCGCTGGTGCCGATCTGGCAGAAGAAGGACTACGTGATGTCCCGCGACGCCGTCACCGGCGGCCAGTACCTCTCGGACGGCACCGGGGTCTGGCGCCTGTGGGAGCTCGACTGGCTCTGAGCCCGGCGTCCCGGGCCTACGCGGGGTCCCGCTTCGGGTCCGGCTCCGGCTCCGGGTCCGACGCCTTGCGCCGGGCCCCGGCCGTGGCCGTCTGCGCCATGCCGGGCAGGAAGTCCGCGAAGAGTTCGTGGACTTCCCGCACCAGCGGCCGCAGCACCCGGAACCGGGCCAGGACGATGCCCCGCGTCGTCAGCTGCGCGCCGCGCTCGGCGAGCCGCCGCGTCTTCTCGCTGTTCGGGGAGCGGTCGAAGACCCAGTACAGGACCAGGCCCATCTGCGAGAGCCACATGAGCTCGGGCAGTACGTCGGCCAGCTCGGCCGGCACCTTGGTCTTCGCGCCCGCCAGCACCTCGCGGTGGATGTCGATCGCCGCCTGCCGCGCCGTCTCGGATTCCGGCGAGAACGGGCTGAGCGGACTTTCCGGGTCGGCCGCGTTCTTGAAGAACTGCGAGGCGAACTCGTGGTACGGGGCCGCGATGTCCATCCAGCTGGTCAGTACGCCCGCGAGCCGCTTCTGGAGATCGGTCTCGTTGTCCAGGATGGGCCGGACCGCCGCCTGGTGTGCCGCGCCGATCCGGTCGTAGAACCCCTGGACCAGGTGTTCCTTCGATTCGAAGTAGTAGTAGGCGTTGCCGACCGAGACACCGGCCTCCTTCGCGATACCCCGCATCGTCGTCTTGTCGAAGCCGCGCTCCTGGAAGAGACGGAGCGCGGTTTCGAGGATGAGCGTGCGGGTCTGCTCGCTCTTGGGAGCCTTCTGATCAGTCACGGTGGATGAGCCTATCGGGGGACGGAACAGCGGTCGTCACAGGCCGGTCCCTCCACCCCTTCGGGCGCTCCCCCGGTCCGTACCGCCTGCCGCCAGGCGGAGGCGGTGTACATGGCCGCCCGGGCGAAGGGCCGGCCGGCCGCGGTGGCCAGCCAGTTGGCCTTCGGCCGGTGTTCGGCCAGCGCCCACAGGCACACGATGAAGGCGTCGGTCCCGGTCCACACCTGCCCCGAGTCCCCGATCACGGTGATCTCCCTCAGCGTCGACGCGTGGTCGAGCCGCGGGTACCGGCGGCGCGCCTCCCACGAGGCCGCGGGGACCAGGGCGAGCGGGACCAGCCAGTGCTGCGCGAGCAGCCAGTGCCGGATGTGGACGCAGAGCGGGCAGTTCGCGTCGTACAGGACGGTCAGCTTCCGTACCGCTGGGGTGGGGGCCACGGCTCAGGCCCCGGTCGGCGCGGTCCACCCCTGCGGGGCGACGGGCGGGGTCTGCTGGCGCTCCATGACGCCCCGGCGCCGCATCTTGTTCAGCGCGAACACGTTTCCGAGGTGCATGACCCCGAGGACCAGCAGGACGACGCCGAGCTTGACCGAGAGGGCCTCGAAGAGGCCGCGGGCGGTGTCGATCTCCTCGCTCGACCTCAGGTAGAGCGTCACGAAACCGATGTTCACCAGGTAGAAGCCGACGACGAGGAGTTGGTTGACCGCGTCCGCCAGCTTCTCGTTGCCCTGGAGGACGTCGCCGATGAAGACCCGGCCGTTGCGGCTGAGCGTCCGGGCCACCCAGACGGTGAGACCGATGCTGATCAGCAGGTAGATGACGTACGTGACCACGGTGAGGTCCATGGACCCAGCCCCCTTGAACGTGTTCAAATGCTTACGTCGTTGACTGTAGGGCCTTTTTTGAACAAGTTCAAGCGAACGGTCGGAGGCTCTTGGGGCTGGGCCGGACGGCCCCATCGCCTCACCCGGTCGTGGCGACGCCCGGCGACAGCCGCAACCACGATGCGTTACACATAGCCACCGCGAGTAACCGTCACCTGCATTCGAAAGTGAGGCGGCCATGTCGGTCGAGACAGCCCCCGGCACCCGGACCGGAACGGCGCAGCGGCAGGAACAGGAACAGCTCAGCCTGAGTACGGCGGCGGCGCGGAACCTCGCGACGACGACCAAGTCCGAACCGCAGATGCAGGGCATCAGCTCCCGCTGGCTCCTGAGGAAACTGCCCTGGGTGCACACGCCCGGCGGTGTCTACCGGGTCAACCGGAGGCTCTCGTACACGCTCGGCGACGGCCGCGTGAGCTTCGTCAAGAACGGCTCCAAGGTCCACGTCATCCCGGCGGAGCTGACCGAGCTGCCCCTGCTGCGCGGCTTCGACGACCCGCTCGCGCTCGGCGCGCTGGCCGAGAAGTTCGTGCAGAAGGAATACCAGCCCGGCCAGGTCATCGTGCAGTCGGGGAAGAAGGCCGACCACGTCTTCCTCATCGCCCACGGCAAGGTCGAGAAGATCTGCGCGGGCAAGTACGGGGACGAGAACGTCATCGGCCGCCTCGGCGACGGCGACACCTTCGGCGGCCACACCCTGGCCCGCGCCAAGGGCACCACCTGGGAGTTCACCGCCCGTGCGGCGACCGCCGTCACGATCCTCGCGCTCCCGGAGCCGGCGTACCGGGCGGTCGCCGACCAGTACGCCCACCTGCGCGCGCACGTCGCGGGCCTGAACGGCGGCCGCAACGGCTTCCGGACCAACCGGGCCGGCGAGAAGGCCATCGAACTGAGCGCCGGCCACCGCGGAGAGCACCCGCTGCCCGGCGCCTTCGCCGACTACGAGCTCGAGCCGCGCGAGTACGAGCTGAGCGTGGCCCAGACCGTGCTGAGGGTGCACACCCGCGTCGCCGACCTCTACAACCAGCCGATGAACCAGACCGAGCAGCAGCTGCGGCTCACCGTCCAGGAGCTGCGCGAGCGGCAGGAGCACGAGCTCGTCAACAACCCGGAGTTCGGGCTCCTGCACAACGCCGACTTCGACCAGCGCATCCAGACGCACTGCGGCCCGCCGACCCCGGACGACCTCGACGACCTGCTCTCCATGCGGCGCGGCACCCAATACCTGTTCGCCCACCCGAAGGCCATCGCCGCCTTCGGCAAGGAGTGCAACAAGCGCGGCATCGGTCTCGGCAGCGTGGAGGTCGACGGCCACCACATCCCCGCCTGGCGGGGGGTGCCGATCCTGCCCTGCGGGAAGATCCCGCTCACCGAGCAGCACACCTCCTCGATCATCGCGGTGCGCACCGGCGAGGACAACGAGGGCGTGATCGGCCTCTACCAGACCGGCCTGCCGGACGAGTACGAGCCGGGGCTCAACGTCCGTTTCATGGGCATCGACGAGCGGGCGGTCATCTCGTACCTCGTCACCGCCTACTACTCGGCGGCCGTCCTGGTACCGGACGCCGTCGGCGTCCTGGAGAACGTCGAGGTCCGACCGCGCGCGTGAGGGCGGGGGCGCCCGCCGGCCGGGGGCCCCGCCCCGCTCCGCCCCGTCAGAAGCTCAGAGAGCGGGCGTAGTTCACCTGGGACATCACCCACTGGTAGGAGCCCGCGTTCGTCGCCGGGATCATCGTGGAGTGGTGGCGGCCGCCGCTGGTCACCGTGACCTGGATGTAACCGGTGGTGGTCTTCTCCTTCATCAGGAGGAAGAGCAGGCCGAGCAGGCAGAAGATGAAGAAGACGATCGCGAGCACGACCGCGTGGGCCGGGATCTTCTCCTCGGTGCGCGAGAAGTCGGTCGCGTTCCACATCGCGCCCTTGAGCGGCATCGTGCCCGACGGGGTGATGATCTGGTCCCCGGCGATGGTGATGTCACCGAGGGACAGGCCGGCGCCGCCGGCCGGGGCGGCGGGGTAGCCGGGGGCCGGCAGGCCCGCGCCGCCGATGGTCGGCTGGTAGGCCGGGGCCGCCGGATAGGGCTGCGGGTATCCGTAACTGGCCTCGCCCGGACCCCACTTGTAGTCGCCCTGGCCGGGGGTGCCGGGTTGGCCGCCCTGGCCGGTGGGGTCGTTCGCGTACGGATTCGGCTGCTGCTCACTCATACGGCCGATCTTTCCACAACGAGGTGAGGCCCGTACCCCGAGAAGGGGTACGGGCCTCACGGCGGGCGCCGGACTCAGCCGGCGCTCGAAAGGATCAGAAGCGGCGCGTGATCAGGGCGCGCTTGACTTCCTGGATCGCCTTCGTGACCTCGATGCCGCGCGGGCACGCGTCGGTGCAGTTGAAGGTCGTGCGGCAGCGCCACACGCCGTCCTTGTCGTTCAGGATCTCCAGCCGCTGCTCGCCGGCCTCGTCACGCGAGTCGAAGATGAAGCGGTGCGCGTTGACGATCGCCGCCGGGCCGAAGTACTGGCCGTCGTTCCAGAACACCGGGCACGAGGACGTGCACGCGGCGCACAGGATGCACTTGGTGGTGTCGTCGAAGCGCTCGCGGTCCTCGGCGGACTGCAGGCGCTCGCGCGTCGGCTCGTTGCCCTTGGTGACCAGGAACGGCATGACGTCGCGGTACGCCTGGAAGAAGGGCTCCATGTCGACGACGAGGTCCTTCATCACCGTGAGGCCCTTGATGGCCTCGACGGTGATCGGCTTCTCCGGGTTGATGTCCTTGATCAGCGTCTTGCAGGCGAGCCTGTTCTTGCCGTTGATCCGCATCGCGTCGGAGCCGCAGATGCCGTGCGCGCACGAGCGGCGGAAGGTCAGCGTGCCGTCGAGGTCCCACTTGATCTTGTGGAGACCGTCGAGCACGCGCTCCTTCGGGTCGATCTCGACCTGGAAGTCCTGCCAGGTCGACTCCTCCGAGATCTCCGGGTTGAAGCGGCGGATCCGGAAGGTGACCGTGATGAACGGCGAGGCGGCGGCCGCCGCCTCCATCTTGTCCGTCTCGGACATGGTCGGGGTGGCCATCAGTACTTACGCTCCATCGGCTGGTAGCGGGTGACGACGACGGGCTTGTAGTCCAGCCGGACGGAGTCCTTGCCGTTGTCGCCGACCTCGCGGTACGCCATGGTGTGGCGCATGAAGTTGACGTCGTCGCGGTTCGGGTAGTCCTCGCGGTAGTGACCGCCGCGGGATTCCTTGCGCGCCAGCGCGGACACGGCCATGACCTCGGCCAGGTCGAGCAGGTTGCCCAGCTCGATGGCCTCCAGCAGGTCCGTGTTGAAGCGCTTGCCCTTGTCCTGGACGGACACGTTCTTGTAGCGCTCGCGCAGCTCCGCGATCTTCTCGACCGCGGTCTTGATGGTCTGCTCCGTGCGGAACACCATCACGTTCGCGTCCATCGTCTCCTGGAGCTCCAGACGCAGGTCGGCGACCCGCTCGTTGCCCGTGGAGTTGCGCAGGCGCTCGACGAGGTCGACGACCTGCTGCGCCGGGTTCTCGGGGAGCTCGACGTAGTCGTTCTCCTGCGAGTACCTGGCGGCGGCGATGCCGGAGCGCTTGCCGAAGACGTTGATGTCCAGCAGCGAGTTGGTGCCCAGGCGGTTCGCGCCGTGCACCGACACGCACGCGACCTCGCCGGCCGCGTACAGGCCCGGGACGACGGTGGTGTTGTCCGCCAGGACCTCACCCTCGACGTTGGTCGGGATGCCGCCCATGGCGTAGTGCGCGGTGGGCTGGATCGGGATCGGGTCCGTGTACGGCTCGATGCCCAGGTAGGTGCGCGCGAACTCGGTGATGTCCGGGAGCTTCGCGTCGAGCTGCTCCGGCGGGAGGTGCGTCAGGTCCAGGTACACGTGGTCACCGGCCGGACCGCAGCCGCGGCCCTCACGGATCTCGGTGTAGATGGAGCGCGAGACGACGTCACGGGACGCGAGGTCCTTCATGACCGGCGCGTACTTCTCCATGAAGCGCTCGCCGTCCTTGTTGCGGAGGATGCCGCCCTCACCGCGGGCGCCCTCCGTCAGCAGGATGCCCATGCGCCAGATGCCCGTCGGGTGGAACTGGAAGAACTCCATGTCCTCCAGCGGCAGGCCGCGGCGGTAGCAGGCCGCCTGGCCGTCACCCGTGAGGGTGTGCGCGTTGGAGGTCACCTTGAAGAACTTGCCGGTGCCGCCGGAGGCGTAGATGACGGCCTTGGCCTGGAACACGTGGATCTCGCCGGTGGCGAGCTCGTACGCGACCACACCGGCCGACTTCTTGACGCCGTCCTCCTCGACCAGGAGCTGGTCCAGGACGTAGAACTCGTTGAAGAACTCCACGCCCTCCTTGACGCAGTTCTGGTACAGCGTCTGGAGGATCATGTGACCGGTGCGGTCCGCGGCGTAGCAGGACCGGCGGACCGGGGCCTCGCCGTGGTTGCGCGAGTGGCCGCCGAAGCGGCGCTGGTCGATGGTGCCGTCCGGGGTGCGGTTGAACGGCAGGCCCATCTTCTCCAGGTCGAGGACCGCGTCGATGGCCTCCTTCGCCAGGATCTCGGCGGCGTCCTGGTCGACCAGGTAGTCACCACCCTTGACCGTGTCGAAGGTGTGCCACTCCCAGTTGTCCTCTTCCACGTTGGCCAGCGCGGCGGCCATGCCGCCCTGCGCGGCGCCCGTGTGGGAGCGGGTGGGGTAGAGCTTCGTCAGCACCGCGGTGCGGCTGCGCTTCGTCGACTCGATGGCGGCGCGCATGCCCGCGCCACCTGCGCCGACGATGACGGTGTCGTACTTGTGGATCTTCATTGGTTTCGCCTCAGCCCCGTTGCCTAGCGGATGTTCGGGTCGAAGGTGAAGATCACCAGCGTGCCCAGAAGGATGGTGAACACCGTGGCGGTGTAGAGCAGGCCCTTCAGCCACAGCCGCGTGTTGGCGCGCTCCGCGTAGTCGTTGATGACGGTACGCAGACCATTGGCGCCGTGCAGCATCGCCAGCCACAGCATCAGCAGGTCCCAGACCTGCCAGAACGGGGAAGCCCACCGGCCGGCCACGAAGGCGAAGCCGATCTTGGAGACGCCGCCGTCGAGCACCAGCTGGATCAGCAGGTGGCCGATGACGAGGACGACGAGCACGATGCCCGAGAGGCGCATGAAGAGCCACGCGACCATCTCGAAGTTGCCGCGGGTCGAGCGCGGGGTCTTGCCCGTGCGCTTGCGCGGGGCCTCGATGTACGGCGCCGGGTTGTCGACGTCGTAGAGCGAGACGCCGGTCACGGAGCCGCCGTCGCCGGCGCCCTTGGTCATGTCTACGGAAGAAGTGTCAGAGGACATGCGTGTCACTTCCCGAACAGTTCAAGGTAGGCGTGGCCCAGGACGGGGTACAGGGCCCCGACCATCAGCACGATCCAGATGCCCACGACGGTCCAGAGCATCTGCTTCTGGTAGCGGGGGCCCTTGGACCAGAAGTCCACGGCGATGACGCGGAGACCGTTGAGCGCGTGGAACAGGATGGCGGCGACGAGGCCGTACTCCAGCAGCGCGACGATCGGAGTCTTGTAGGTAGCCACCACGTCGTCGTACGCCTCGGGGGAGACGCGGACGAGTGCGGTGTCGAGGACGTGTACGAACAGGAAGAAGAAAATGAGGACGCCGGTGACTCGATGAGCCACCCAGGACCACATTCCTTCCCGGCCGCGGTACAACGTTCCAGCCGGCACGGAAAACCCTCCGGAAGCGGGGCGGGGGCCAGCCGGCTTCTTTGTCGGTCGGGCCCGGCCGGGTACGGTCCTCCGGCCCCGGACATCGTAGCGACGCTTTGTCGGTTCCCTTGCGCGGGGGCCATCGGTGTGATCAAACAGGCACGTACGGACTATCCCACAGGGGCGAATAGCCCGATTTCCGTGGCAGTCGGCCCATCCGTCGAGGTCAGCCAGCGTGTCAGATCCCAGAGCCGGTCCTGGGCGACACGGCGCAGCTCGTCCGCGGAGATCGAGCGCTCCTCGTCCACCTCGTGCGTCATCCTGCGGCGGATCGCCCCCAGCAGCTGGTCCGCCTGCTCCTCCGGCGGATGCCCGGCGAGGCTGATCACGAAGGCGTGGCCGAACTTCCGTTCGTACTCCGCGTGCGCCGCGTCGAGGGCCAGGAGGGCGGCGTACGGCGCGCCGTGGTCCAGCTCCGCGGAGGACTCCGCGGCCAGCGCCTCGGTCAGGTCCGCCTGCGAGAGGTCGTACGAGGCCTCGTCCGCGGCGGCGAGCAGGGCGTCCGGATTCGGGTAGGGGCGGTGGGTGGCCATCCGGTGCGCCCAGCGCCGGCTCCCGCAGCACTGCAGCAGGACGGCGTGGGCGGCTTCGGGGGACAGGGCGTTGAACCGCGCCAGTCCTGAGCCGTGAGAAGGGTCGGGGCAGCCGCGGGCCTGTGCCGGAAGGTGGCTGGACAGCGAGGGCTCCTCGGGGCGCGGCGCGGGTGTACCGCCACGCTAGCGACGGGAGGCAGGGTGTGTCGTACCCATCTGGGGATTTCACCCGGAAGTGAGCCGAAAGGATGACGTGAGCGCCACAGCCAGGCCCGGGAGGTCGTCCGGGAGGGGGAGGGCGACCGAGGCCGCCACCCCCCACAGGAGAGGCCCCGGCCGCCATCCGTCACGGACTCGTGCGACAAGCCCGTACCCCTGTCAGCGCCCCGGGTGCGTTTTGTGTCACACCTCGCTCCGCACAGGGTTGGTTGCACGTTGTATCACTCGTGGACGGGAGGTGCTTGAAAGCCGTAACGTGCTGATTTGCGCCACACGTACAGGACAGTGAACGGGTTGGGGACTTTGCTGGGGGACGACGCGGAGCTGACCGCCGCGGTGCTCGCGGCACAGGACGGCGACGAGAACGCGTTCCGTGCTGTGTACCGCGCCGTGCACCCACGCCTGCTCGGATACGTACGCACGCTCGTCGGAGACGGCGACGCGGAGGACGTGACCTCCGAGGCCTGGCTGCAGATCGCCCGCGACCTCGACTCCTTCACCGGCGACGCCGACCGCTTCCGCGGCTGGGCCGCCCGCATCGCGCGCAACCGGGCCCTCGACCACATCCGCATGCGCGGGCGCCGTCCCGCCATCGGCGGCGACGACACCGAGCTGACGGCGTGGGCCGCCGACTGCGACACCGCGGGCGCGGCGATGGAGTCCCTCTCCACCGGCCGGACCATGGCGCTCATCGCCCGGCTCCCGCAGGACCAGGCCGAGGCCGTCGTCCTGCGGGTCGTGGTCGGGCTCGACGCCAAGAGCGCGGCCGAGACCCTCGGCAAGCGCCCCGGCGCCGTACGCACCGCAGCGCACCGGGGCCTGAAGAAGCTGGCCGAGCTGCTCGGCGAGGAGGGCTCGGACGGCGGCTTCGGGCCGGACCCGGGCACCGGCGCGGAGCCGGACGCGGCGGTCGGCCATAATGCCGGTGGCCAGCCGTGGGACGGCGGGGGCGGGAGGGATCTCGACGCCGTGCCCGCGCAACGCGGCCGAGGTGGGGGCTTCGTAGAACAAACCGGTGTGACGCATTCACGTTGGCGGACGCAGAAGGACATGTGATGGCCGACGAGCGCAACAGGTGGCTGGACCAGGCCGCGGCGGACAGACTCCTGCGCGGCGAACCGGCGGAACCTGTGGGGCCGGCCGGCGCGGAACCGCGTGCCCGCGTCGAGGCCGCGCGACTGCGCGCCGCGCTGGACGCCCTGGAAGCCCTGGGCGCGGGCGGCGAGCTGCCGCCCGCGGGCACCGAACTGCCCGGCGAGGCCGCGGCCGTGGCCGCCTTCCGCACGGCGCGCGCCGCCGGCCCCTCCGTACAGCGGTCGGACCGCACCGCGACGGCGGGATCCGTCGAGACCGTGGTCGATCTCGGCCGTCTCGTCCCCTCCTTCGCCCCCGCGCCCCGGCGCGCCCGGACCGTGAGCTTCGCTCTGGCGGCCGCTCTGGCGAGCGTCGCCGTCGGCGGCCTCGCCGCCGCGGCGGGCGCCGGGCTGCTGGACCGCGGCCGGCACGACACGGCGGGTCCCGGGCCGGCGATGTCCGTCAGCGCCGGCGAGAACGCGGAGCCGGGCATCGGCAGCGGAGCCCCGACGCTCACCCCGAAGCTGTTGCCCACCCCGCCGCCGAACGGCTCGAATTCGACGCTCACCCCGGGTCCCACCCAGTCCCCGGGCCCGGACGGACGCACGGTGCCGGGCACCGTGGCCGGCGCCGACGCCTCGTCGGGCGCCTCGGGCACCGGCGGCGCGGGCAAGGACACCGGCGGCGACCGGAGCGCCGCGGGCGCCGCGGGCGGCAAGGACCAGGACCGGGACACCTTCGGTGGCGGGGAGACCGTCAAGGACCGCGAGCGGCGCGAGCGGGAGACCCTGCTCAAGGCGCTCGACCTCTGCCAGGACTACCGCTCGGGACGCCTCGACGACGACCGCCGCGAACGGCTCTCCCGCCTGGCCGACGGGCTCACCCGGATCCCGGACTACTGCAAGTCGGTGCTGGACGGGCCCGGCGGCAAGCGCCGCGACACCCCGCTCGGGGACGGGACGCTCAAGGCCCCGACCCTGGCCCCGGCGCTTCCGCAGGGGTCGACGGGCCTGCGCACCGGCCTCTGACACATGTGCTGACCCGCCTGTAACACTTTCCGAACCGGCGGCGCAGTACATATCGAGCCGACTGGTCATCGGCCGCGCATGAGCCGGGGTTCCCCCCGTACCCCTGGGCTCTGCGCAACCGGCGCGGGCGGGGCACGTTCCCCCGGCCCTGCCCGCGCCCTTTACCTCGACCCCGGCGGCTAGGCCGCGAAACGACAAGGCCTTCGACCGGATCCCGGTCGAAGGCCTTCTGCGTGGGCTCGTGGGGCCGCGCGCGTCACCAGTAGACGACGACCTTGTCGCCCACGTTCACCTGGCCGAAGAGCGACGACAGCTTGCCCTTGTCGCGGACGTTCACGCAGCCGTGCGAGGCGCCGGCGTAGCCGCGGGCCGCGAAGTCGGCCGAGTAGTGCACGGCCTGGCCGCCGCTGAAGAACATCGAGTACGGCATGGACGTGTGGTAGAGCGTGGACGTCCACTCCTTCTCCTTGCGGTCCACCTTGAAGACGCCCTCACGGGTCGGGGTGTTCTCCGAACCGAAGCGCACGTCCATGGTGGAGATGACCTTGCCGTCGATCATCCAGGCGAGGGTGCGGCTCTCCTTGCTGATGCACATGACCCGGCCCTCCATGCAGCGCGGGTCCGGCGCGTCGACCTCGTTGACGGTCGGCGGGCGCAGTTCGTCGGCGGTGGGCTTCTTGCTGGCGCTCTGGATCTTCTTCCAGGTGGCCTCGTCGACGGAACCGGTCGCGGTCAGACCGTTCTTCGACTGGAAGGACTTGACGGCGGCCGTGGTCTTCGAGCCGTAGAAACCGGTCGGCGCCACCGACATCAGCTTCAGCTGCCGCAGGCGGGCCTGGAGCTCGCGCACCTGGTCGGTGTCGTCCCCGTTGGCCATGATCTGCTTCACCGTGGGCGAAGGAGAGGCCGACGGGGAGGCCGACGCGGAGGCCGACGGCGACGGCGAGGCCTCGGCGGGCTTGTTGTCGGTGGTCGGGGAGGCTTCGGGAGTGGCGCCCGCCGTGGGCGAGGACGGAGCCGAAGGAGTGGAGCCGGCGGACTCCGACTTCTGCGGCCCGCAGGCGGTCGCGGCGAGCGCGACGGCGGCGGCCACCCCGATCGTGCGGATTATGAATCTCTGGCGCTGCATTGCAGTCCCCCGGTTTCTACGTCGTGTATCTAGGTGATGCCTGGCGCGCGCGGAGAGTTGCACCGGGCCACGGGATGTTGCGCCATTGTGACCAGCAGCCGTCCGCGGCCTTACGAAGCGATGTGCGGGCAAGGTTGTACCAGCCCCGGGCCCGGTAGCTCTACGGAGGTCTTCGTCACATGGCACGCACCGAGAGCGGACTCCCGATCGAACCCGTCTACGGACCCGGCGACCTGACGGGGTGGGACCCCGCGGCCGCCCTGGGCGAACCGGGTGAATTCCCCTACACCAGGGGGATTTATCCGAACATGTACACCGGACGCCCGTGGACGATGCGGCAGTACGCCGGCTTCGGCACGGCCGCCGAGTCCAACGCCCGCTACCGGCAGCTCATCGCGGGCGGCGGCACCGGACTGTCCGTGGCCTTCGACCTGCCGACCCAGATGGGGCACGACTCCGACGCCCCGCTCGCGCACGGCGAGGTCGGCAAGGTCGGGGTCGCCGTCGACTCGCTCGACGACATGCGGACCCTGTTCGACGGGATCCCGCTCGACCGGGTCTCCACCTCCATGACCATCAACGCACCCGCCGCGCTGCTCCTGCTGCTCTACCAACTGGTCGCGGAGGAACAGGGCATTCCGGGCGGGCAGCTGACGGGCACGGTCCAGAACGACGTCCTGAAGGAGTACATCGCGCGGGGCACCTACATCTTCCCGCCCGAGCCCTCGCTGCGGCTGACGGCCGACACCTTCCGCTACTGCCGGGCCGAGATCCCCAAGTGGAACACCATCTCCATCTCCGGCTACCACATGGCCGAAGCCGGGGCCTCGCCCGCGCAGGAGGTGGCCTTCACCCTCGCCGACGGCATCGCCTACGTCCGTACGGCCCTGGCCGCCGGCATGGCGGTCGACGAGTTCGCGCCCCGGCTCTCCTTCTTCTTCGTCTCCCGCACCACCCTCCTGGAGGAGGTCGCGAAGTTCCGCGCCGCCCGGCGGATCTGGGCCCGCGTCATGCGCGAGGAGTTCGGGGCGCGCGATCCGAAGTCGCTGATGCTGCGCTTCCACACCCAGACGGCCGGGGTCCAGCTGACCGCGCAGCAGCCCGAACTGAACCTCGTACGGGTGGCCGTGCAGGCGCTCGCCGCCGTCATGGGCGGCACCCAGTCCCTGCACACCAACTCCTTCGACGAGGCCATCGCGCTGCCGACCGAGAAGTCCGCCCGCCTCGCGCTGCGCACCCAGCAGGTCCTGGCGTACGAGACGGACGTGCCGCACACCGTGGACCCCTTCGCCGGGTCGTACGCGGTGGAGCGGATGACCGACGAGCTGGAGGCGGCCGCGCTCGCGCTGATGCGGCGGGTCGAGGAGCAGGGCGGGGCGGTGGCCGCGATCGAGAACGGCTTCCAGAAGGGCGAGATCGAGCGCAACGCCTACCGCATCGCGCAGGAGACCGAGAGCGGGGAGCGGGTGGTGGTCGGCGTCAACCGGTTCGCGCTGGACCGGGAGGAGCCGTACGAGCCGCTGCGCGTGGACCCGGCCATCGAGGCGCGGCAGTGCGCGGCGCTGGTGCGGCTGCGGGCGGAGCGGGACGCGGCGGCGGTGACGGCGGCGCTCGGAGCGCTGCGGGAGGCGGCCGCGGGAACGGCGAACGTGCTGTACCCGATGAAGGAGGCGCTGCGGGCGCGGGCCACGGTGGGGGAGGTGTGCGGGGCGCTGAGGGAGGTGTGGGGGACGTACGAGCCGACGGATTCCACATGGTGACCCTGCGCATGTGGAGAGGGCTCTGGACTGTCAGGGGTGTCCCCATGGGACACTCCTGCACATGCTGGGTGTCACCGATCTGCCGACGTACCTCGCCGGCCTCGTACTGATCATTCTCCTGCCGGGTCCGAACTCGCTGTACGTGCTCTCCGTCGCCGCCCGGCGCGGGGTGCGCACCGGATACAAGGCCGCCGCCGGCGTGTTCACCGGCGACGCCGTGCTGATGCTGCTGACCGCCGTGGGCGCCGGAGCGCTGCTGCGGGCCAGCCCCGTCGTGTTCACCGTGGTGAAGTTCCTCGGCGCCGGGTACCTGGCCTGGCTGGCCGTGGGGATGATGCGCGGTGCCTGGGCGCTGTGGCGCACGCGCCGGGAGCGGGACGAGGCGCGGGCCGCCGCGCCCGCCGAGGCGGGCGAGAACGAGCGGCCCTACCGGCGGGCGCTGCTGATCAGCCTCCTCAACCCGAAGGCCATCCTCTTCCTGATGTCCTTCTTCGTGCAGTTCGTAGACCCGTCCTACGCCTACCCGGCCCTGTCGTTCCTGGTCCTCGGCGGCCTGCTGCAGACCGGCAGCTTCGTCTACCTGACGCTGCTGATCTTCGGCGGCACCCGGCTCTCGGAGGCCTTCCGCCGGCGCAAGCGGCTGTCGGCCGGGGCCACCTCGGCGGCGGGCGTGCTCTTCCTCGGCTTCGCGGCCAAGCTCGCGGTCAGCTGAGGGCGCGGCGCACCCGGCCGAGCCGCCGGACGGCCCGGCGCACCGCGCGGCTGCGCGGCAGGAACGAGAGCTGCGCCGGGATGCCGCCCGGCAGGCCCAGCGAGGTCAGCCGGCGCCGGGTGAAGTACCGCCGGGTGCGCGCGTCCAGGTGCTGGGCCAGGTAGGCCTCGGCCGCCGGCCGGCGCGCGGCCAGGATCTGCGGCTGCATGGTGAACCCGACGGCCGTCAGCAGCGCGGCCGGCTCCGCCCGGACCTGCTCCGGCGTCGGGGGCGTCCAGGCGCGCACGGCCTCCGCGTCGGCGAGGTCCGGGAGCAGGGCGTCCACCAGGGCCAGCGGCACCCGGTTGCTGTTCGGGTACGGGGTCAGGCGGGCCAGGACCGCATCCGTGCCGGTCCGCGCCACCGGGAGCCCGTACAGGGTCGCGGCGGTGAGCAGGCCGGTGGAGAAGCAGCCGACGACCAGCGCCGGACGCAGCCGCTGGTACACGGTCTCGGCCAGCACCGGCGCGGCGATCACGGTCAGCCGCGCGCCCAGCCGCTCGGCCTCCTCCTCGGCCCGGCGGGAGTACGCGGCCGGGGCGCCGGGGTGCGGTTTGAAGACCAGTTCGCGGTGGCCCAGGGCGTGCGCGCCCCGGACCATCGACACGTGGAGCTCCTCCTCCTCGGCCGGGGTCATCAGGTCGAGCGCCGACAGGTACTGGCCCAGGAGCAGCGCGGGGGGCTGCGCCCCGGGGGCCTCGGTGGACCCGGGCGCCTCGGGGGTCTCGGTCGCATCGGGGGTCTCGGTCGCATCGGCGAGCTCGGCGAGGACCTTGCGGAAGGACTCGGTGGCCACCAGCTCCTCCCGCGCCCCGAACTCCGTCAGCAGCAGCGGCTTCAGCCCCGGGACCAGGTCCAGGTGCAGGACCCGACGCACCCGCATCCCGAGCTGCGGGTCGAGCCGGAAGCGGGTGGGCCCGTAGCTCATCAGCCCGTCGGCGTAGACGTCGACCGCCGCGCCCGGGAAGAGCCGGCACAGGGTCTGGGCCGGCGGCACCTGCAGGGACTCCACGACCAGCTCGACGCGGTCCTCGCCGAGGCCCCACAGGGAGCGCAGCTGCCGTTCCCAGATGGGGACGTCCTCCGCGCGCGGGGCCCAGGTGCTCGGGTGCTGCGGCTCGATGACCCGGTTCCAGTCGAGCACCTCGTCGAAGCGGGGGCGCAGGGCGGTGAAGCCGGGCATGTCCGCGACCCCGGGGGTGACCTCGGCGGTGACGGCGTGGTTGCTGGTCAGCAGGATCCGGCGGCCGGCGGGCGGGAAGGCGCCCGCGTCGATGCCCGCCGCGAGCGTGGCCGCGCCGTAGAGGGTGGAGGCCAGAAAGATCTGGGTGGGCATCAGGCGGCCGCTCCCGACGGGGTGCGGCGGCTGCCGCGCACGCGCCGCAGCAGGGTGGAGCGTTCGATGTCCATCGAGTCCAGGACCCGGTCCAATACGTCCTGGGGCATGCGGCCGAGCGCGGCCGCGCTCATCCAACGGAGTTTCTTGGCCACGGCCGGTTCGAACCTTTCGATGGATCCGAAATGGTGCGCGATAACAGCGCAATACGTTCGGACGGCTTTCGGGAGCAGTAGCCCGGATTCCCGGTCCGCGATGACATCCGCCAGTACTTGATCAAATGCGCGGATGAAATCGAGCTGCCGTTCGTCCCCGATCTGCGTCAGGGACGTGGAAACCCCGCGCCGGTAGAAGATCCCGGGCAGGCCCACCACGGCGAAGGACTCCGCCTCCCGGTGCAGCCGCCAGATCCACGGCCGGTCCTCGGCCGTCCGCAGCCCGTCGGTGAAGTGCAGCACCCCGCGCTCCAGGAGCCGCCGGTGGTACATGCCGGCCCAGGCGTACGGATAGTCCACCGAGGTGGCCCGGTCGGCGGGCAGGATGGCGGTCCGCGGATCGGCGACGACCGACTGCGGGCCGTGGGGGACGCGCTGCACGCTCCGCGTCCTGCCCGTGCACCGCACATGGTCGGTGCGGACGAAATCGCAGCTCAGGGCCTCTATGGCGGCCAGCGTCCGGGCCAGGTGGCCGGGGGCCAGCCAGTCGTCCCCGTCCAGGAAGGTGACGTACTCGCCGCGGGCCGCGTCCAGGCCGGTGTTCCGTGCGGTGGCCAGACCGCCGTTCCGCTCGTGTCCGAGGTGCACCGCCCCGGGCAGCTCGCGCGCCGCCCGCTCCAGCAGGCCGGGCGTCCCGTCCGTCGAGCAGTCGTCGACGAGCAGGAACTCGAAATCCTCCCGGGCGTTGAGTTCGAGACTCTTCAGGGCATCCGGTGCGTACGTCTGCACGTTGTAGAACGGCACGACAACAGAGAGCTTGGGCACCCGCGAGACATTAGGGCGCCCCCCGGCATTCACCGTGGCCCGGATGCGGATTCCATGTGAACGGCGCGGGGCGGGCGAGTTAACCCGTGCGCTTTCGCATTTCGTCGACGCGTTGTTAACCCGCTGTTGTGCGTTCGTTGGGCCGATCACCGAAATTGCGCAATAGCTTCTGCCGCGTGCCAGAACGCAAACGCGTCGCCGTACTCGCCGATTCCGATACGCGATGGAAATGGGGCGCACTCACCGCCCGCCGTCTCGTCCCCGACCACCAGCTCACCGGATACCTGCTGCGCGGCCGCGCCACCCCCACCGCGCGCCAGCTCGGTGAGGTGGGGGTGCGGGCCGACCGGCTGTCCGAGGTGACCTGCGCGCAGTTCCTCGCCGAGATCGAGCGGGAGCACTACGACGTGGTCGTCCTCGCCCTCGTCGGCGGAGCCGTCCAGGCCGTCCTGCACGGGGCCCGCGCCCTGTGGCCGAAGGCCGCGAAGCGGCCCGTCCTCGTCACCGGATACGTGGGCGTCGTGTACGAGAAGCTGGCCGACGGGCTGCTGCTGCGGCACGGGGCCGACCTCGTCCTCGCCAACTCCCGCCACGACGCGGAGCGTTTCCGCGCCGTATACGAGGGGGTCGGCGCGGATGCAGGAGCCGTCACCGAGACCGCGCTGCCCTTCCTGGGCGGGGCGCCGTACGAGCCGGCCGGGAGCAGGGCCCACACGGTGGTCTTCGCCGTCCAGCCCTCCGTGCCCGACAGCCGCGCCGACCGCACCTACCTGCTGGAACGGGCCGCCGCGCACGCCCGGCTGCACCCCGACCGGGAGGTGCTGATCAAGCTGCGCAGCAAGCCCGGGGAGCACACCACGCACCTGGAGGAGCAGCCGTACCAGCGGCTCGCGGAAAAGGTCCCGGGCGGACTGCCCGCCAACTGCCGCCTCGTGTACGGGAACATGGGCGAGGTGCTGGACGGCGCCGACCTGCTGGTCACCGTCTCCTCCACCGCCGCCCTGGAGTCCCTGCACCGGTCCATCCCGACGGCGATCCTCACCGACCTCGGCATCCGCGAGGCCCTAGGCAACCACCACTTCCTGGGCTCCGGCTGCCTGGCCTCCTGGGACCAGCTCGACTCCGGGCTCCTCCCGGAGGCCGACCCGCTCTGGCTCGCGGCCCAGGGCGTACTCCCGGACCCGGCCGAACCGGCCGCCGCCGCGGGCCCGTCGGCCGATCCGGCCGGGGCCGCGCGCCCGTCGGCCGAGTCGGTCGGGGCCGCGCGTTCGCCCGCCGAGCCCGCCGCAGGCGGCCCGCACGACGCCTACGCCGTCGCCCGGGCGAAGGTCGCCGGGCTGGTGGCCGCGACCCGGCTGCCCGCCCCCGCCCCGTACTACACGCTCACCACCGCCCCCCGGTACCTGCCCGGGATCCTCGCCCGGCACCACCTCGCCCCCGACGGCACCCCGCTGCCCGGCGCGGCGAGCCCGGCGGCGGGGGAGTCCCGGCTGCGCCGCCGGCTCCGCGCCCACCTGCGCGAGGCCGCCCGCGGCGCGTACCGGCACGGCGTGCAGCGCGTCGCCCCCGTGATCCGCAGGCTGGGGGAGCTGTGAGCCCCCGCGTCCTCGCCGTGATCCCCGCCCGCGGCGGCTCCAAGGGAGTCCCGGGCAAGAACCTCGCCGAGGTGGCCGGCATCCCGCTCGTCGCGCGCGCCGTCCGGGCCTGCCGCTCCGCGCCGACCGTCACCGACGTGGTGGTCTCCACGGACTCCGACGCCATCGCCGCGGCCGCCCGCGCCGCCGGGGCCGCCGTGATCGCCCGCCCCACCGCGATCTCCGGCGACACCGCGAGCAGCGAGGCCGCCCTCATGCACGCGCTCGCCGCCTTCGAGGAACTCCACTCCGTCAGCGTGGACGTGGTCCTCCTCGTCCAGTGCACGAGCCCGTTCCTCACCACCTCCGACGTCGAGTCGGTCGCCGTCGCCGTCGCCTCCGGCGCGGCCGACTCGGCCCTGACCGTGGCCCCCTTCCACGGCTTCCTCTGGCGCTGCCGGGCCGACGGCTCCGGCGCCGGGGTCAACCACGACCAGGCGTACCGCCCCCGGCGCCAGGACCGGCCGCAGGACCTGCTGGAGACCGGCGCCGCCTACGCGATGCACGCCGACGGCTTCCGCGCCGCCCGCCACCGCTTCTTCGGCCGCACCCTCCCCGTCGCCACCGACCCCTCCCGGGTCCTGGAGATCGACGACCCGCACGACCTGGAACGCGCCCGCCTGCTCGCGCCCCTGCTCGACCCGCACCCCGCACCGCATCCACCCCCCGAGCCACACCCCGACCCGCAGCCCCCACCCCGTACGCCCCCGCACCGAAGGACTTCCCCTGCCATGACCTCCACCCCGGACCCCCGCCTGCGCACCCTCGGAGCGCGCACCGCGGGCCCCGGCCGCCCCGTCTACGTCGTCGGCGAGATCGGCATCAACCACAACGGCGACCTCGGCAACGCCTTCGCCCTCATCGACGCCGCCGCCGAAGCCGGCTGCGACGCCGTGAAGTTCCAGAAGCGCACCCCGGAGATCTGCACCCCGCGCGACCAGTGGGACATCGAACGCGACACCCCCTGGGGCCGGATGACCTACATCGACTACCGCCACAAGGTCGAGTTCGGCGAGGACGAGTACCGCGCCATCGACGAGCACTGCGCCAAGCGCGGCATCGACTGGTTCGCCTCCCCGTGGGACACCGAGGCCGTCGCCTTCCTGGAGAAGTTCGACGTCCCCGCCCACAAGGTGGCCTCCGCCTCCCTCACCGACGACGAGCTGCTGCGCTCCCTGCGCGCCACCGGCCGCACCGTCGTGCTGTCCACCGGCATGTCCACCCCGCACCAGATCCGCCACGCGGTGGAGGTGCTCGGCAGCGCCAACATCCTGCTCTGCCATGCCACTTCCACCTACCCGGCCAAGCCCGAGGAGCTCAACCTGCGGGTCATCAACACCCTGCGGGACGAGTACCCCAACGTCCCGATCGGCTACTCCGGCCACGAGACGGGCCTGCAGACCACCCTCGCCGCCGTCGCCCTCGGCGCCACCTTCGTCGAGCGCCACATCACCCTCGACCGCGCGATGTGGGGCTCCGACCAGGCCGCCTCCGTCGAGCCCGGCGGCCTGGCCCGCCTGATCCGCGACATCCGCACCATCGAGACCGCCCTCGGCGACGGCGTCAAGCGGGTCTACCAGTCCGAGCTCGGCCCCATGAAGAAGCTCCGCCGCGTACGGGGCGAGCTGGCAGCCGTCTGACCTCCGGTCCTCCGGCGCGTACGCGTTCCGCCCCCCGACAAGGAGCACGTGGTGACCCCCTCCGCCTCCACCCTGGCGTTCGTCGAGAGCCCGGTCCAACTCCTCAACGTCCTGGAGTGGGCGTACGCGCGCAGCGCCCCGGCGGGCCCCGGCCCGCAGCAACCGCAGCCGGACGGCGTCCCGCGCCAGCGCGGGCCCCGCTCCGGCGGGGCGGAACCCGGCCCGGACCGGGCCCGGGCGCAGGGGGACGGCGGGGCCGGGCCGGCCGCCGCACCCGCTCCGGCGGGCGCGGGGTCCCCCCTGAGGATCGTCGTCCTGCCGCCCACCGACCCCATGTCCCGGGGCCAGCTGCGCCGGATGGCCGCGCTGGCGCGGGACGAGGGGTACGAGGTGTGCTGGCAGGAGGCGCGCGGCAGCCGGTTCGCGCCGCTGAAGGCGCTCGCCGCGCTGGCGCGCGACGTCCGCGCGGCACGCACGGTCGTCATCGGCGACCCCTTCTCGCGCTACGTGCAGCTGCTGCTCACCCTCGTGCGCGGCGAAGAGCTCGTCGTGGTCGACGACGGCACCGCCACCATGGAGTTCGTCGCCCAGACCGCCCGCGGCGAACGCCTCGTACGCTGGCACCGGGTCGGCGGCGGCGGACTGCCCGGCCGGGTCCGCGAGCTGGCGTACGCACCGGTCTCGGCCACCGCGCGCCGCCGCTTCACCCCCGTCCGGGGGCGCGGGCACCGCGTCGAGGTGTTCAGCTCGATGCCCGTCACCGCCCACGGCGCCATGACCCTGCGGGTCAACGACTTCGCCTGGACCCGCGCCCGCTTCGGCCCGCCCCGCCTGACCAAGGGCACCGATCTGGTCGGCACCTCGCTGGTGGAGACGGGTGTGGTGGACCCGGCCCGCTACCTGGAGGCGGTGCGCGCCCTCACCCTGGAGCACGGAGCCACCCGCTACTTCGCGCACCGCCGCGAGTCCCCCGAGAAGCTGCGCGCGCTGAGCCGGGCGACCGGGCTGGAGATCGTGCGCCCGGACCTGCCGCTGGAGCTGATCGCGCGGCGCGGTCCCGTCGGCCGGACGATCGTCAGCTTTCCGTCCACCGTCGTCCACACGCTGCCGTACGCCCTGACCGGTACCGGTGTGACCGTCGCCGTATGCGATGTGGACCCGGCCTGGCTCACCGGCTCCGCGTCCCCGCGCGCCCGCAGCTTCCTCGCCGGGGTCACCGACACCGCCCGTGATGTGCGCAGACTCCCTGCCCAGGCGGCTCCTACGGCCGGATGAGCGCGCGAGTTTACCCCCAGGGGCACCCGGTCATGCGCCAGAGGCCGTGTTTCTTTCCCCTAACGGCATGAACTTTTGTGGATCCCCGGCCAGTTGACCCGTCCGTGCGCCTACCCTTCAACGGGTGAACCAGTTGATGTCCCGCGAGTCCCAGACCGCCCAGCCCGCCGCGTCCGACCGGCCCGAGCTGCCCGGCACACTTCCGGACCACCTGCGTACCGAACTGATTGCCTTCCGCCGGGACTTGCACATGCACCCGGAGCTCGGACACCAGGAATTCCGTACCACCGCGGCGATCAAGGCCCGGCTGGAGAAAGCCGGCCTGCGACCACGGGTGCTGAAGTCCGGCACGGGCCTGATCTGTGACGTCGGCACCTGGGACGGCGGCCGGCCGATGCTGGCCCTGCGCGCGGACATCGACGCCCTGCCCATCCCGGACGCCAAGACGCACGTCTCGTACCGCTCGACCGTCCCGGACCGCGCCCACGCCTGCGGCCACGACGTGCACACCGCCGTGGTCCTCGGCGCCGGCCTGGTGCTCGCCGAGCTCGACCGGCAGGGGCTGCTGCCCCGCCCCGTACGGCTGCTCTTCCAGCCGGCCGAGGAGGTGCTGCCGGGCGGGGCCACCGACGCCATCGACTCCGGGGTGCTGGACGGTGTGGGCCGGATCGTCGCCGTGCACTGCGACCCCCGGGTCGACGCGGGGCGGATCGGGCTGCGGGCCGGGCCCATCACGTCGGCCTGCGACCGGCTGGAAGTCACCCTGTCCGGCTCCGGCGGGCACACCGCGCGGCCGCACCTGACCACCGACCTGGTCACGGCCGCCGCCCGGGTGGCCGTGGACGCCCCGGCCCTGCTGGCCCGCCGGATGGACGCCCGCTCGGGGATGTCGGTCACCTGGGGCCGGATCGAGGCGGGGCACGCCTGCAACGTCATCCCGATGCACGCCGAGCTGTCCGGAACCGTCCGGTGCCTGGACCTGAACGCCTGGCACGAGGCGCCGGACATGCTCTACGCGGCGATCGACGAGATCGCGACCATGCACGGGGCCAAGTTCGAGATCAACCACGTGCGCGGGGTGCCGCCGGTGGTCAACGATCCGGTGATCACCGAGTTGCTGCGCGAGGCGATGGCGGCCCGCTGCGGCGCCGAGTCGGTCGAGGACACCGAGCAGAGTCTGGGCGGGGAGGACTTCTCCTGGTACCTGGAGCACGTCCCGGGCGCCATGGCCCGCCTGGGGGTCCGTGCTCCCGGGGACACCGCCAAGCACGATCTGCACCGCGGTGACTTCGACGTGGACGAGGACGCGATCGCGGTCGGCGTGGAGTTCTTCACGGCCGCCGCCCTGCTCGACGGGCGTCGCGCGGTCTCCGCCCGGTAGCGGCGGGTACCGGCCGGAGCGAAGTTCCTTACAACATCGGCGATTCTCCTGCCGGGCGTGTCCAGCCCTTGGTACACAAGGGCTGGACAGGTAAGGAGTCACCAATCGGTCACTGTCCGGTTCACGACGATCCGATAACGACTCATGAACGGGCCTTTAACTGACATCTACGCGCGTTACGATCGCCGCGAAACCAGCGCCGGTCGTGGCGCTTCGGTCAGGTTTTGAAGGAGCCTCCCCTTGCGCCGGATCACCAGGATCGCCACCGTGGGCATCGCGTCCGCGGCGCTGGCCCTCTCGGCCACCGCCTGTGGCGGTAAGAAGTCCTCTGACGCCTCCTCCTCCCCCTCGGAGTCGGGTCAGAAGTCCGCTGCCATCGCGTACGACATCGGCGGCCGCGGCGACCAGTCGTTCAACGACGCCGCCTACGCCGGCCTGAAGAAGGCCGAAACCGATCTCAAGATCAAGGGCGCCGAGGCGGAGCCCACCGACGGCGAGGGCGAGGCCGACAAGGTCCAGCGCCTCACCGAGCTCGCCCGCAAGGGCAACAACCCGGTCATCGGTGTCGGTTTCGCCTACGCCCCGGCCATCAAGAAGGTCGCGGCGAAGTTCCCGGACACCACGTTCGCGATCATCGACGACACCTCGGTGACCGGCCCGAACATCGCCAACCTCGTCTTCAACGAGGAGCAGGGCTCCTACCTGGCCGGCGTCGCCGCCGCCAAGGTGTCGAAGACCGGCACGGTCGGCTTCATCGGCGGTGTCGAGGTTCCGCTGATCAAGAAGTTCGAGGCGGGCTTCACCCAGGGCGTCAAGGACACCAACCCGAACGCCAAGGTGCTCTCCCAGTACCTGACCCAGCCGCCGAACTTCGACGGTTTCGCCAAGCCCGACCTCGGCAAGGCCGCCGCGCAGGGTCAGATCGACGCGGGCGCGGACGTCGTCTACGCCGCCGCCGGTCTCGCGGGTTCCGGTGCCATCGAGGCCGCTTCGGCCAAGGGCAAGTGGGCCATCGGCGTCGACTCCGACCAGTACAACCAGGCCGGTCTGGCGAAGTACAAGGACTCGATCCTGACCTCGGTCACCAAGGACGTCGAGGACTCCGTCTTCAACGTGATCAAGTCGGTCCAGGACGGCAAGCCGACCACCGGTGAGATCCGCTACGGCCTGGACAAGGACGGCGTCGGCCTGGCCGACTCCAACCCGAAGTACAAGGCGATGGCCGACGTCATCGCCGCGGTGGAGAAGGCCAAGGCCGACATCATCGCCAAGAAGATCGAAGTCAAGACCCAGCCGTAAGGCCGTCGCTGACATCCAGTCCTGGTCTCCGGGGTCCGGGAAGCGGTCTCGATCGCTCCCGGGCCCCGAGCCACGTTCTGTGATCACTAGTCTGTGACCAAGTGGCCCCATGGCCGCGAGTTTTCACTTCCGACAGTGCTACGCGCGTAGAAGCATCGTGGACGCGATACTTTCACTCCCCGCCCTGTCCCCCCTGCCTTCCGCTCCTTCCGCGCCAAGGAGAGTGCGTCATCAACGCGTCCAGCCCGCCCCCCGCCGTAGAACTGCACGGCATCACCAAGCGCTTCCCCGGCGTCGTCGCCAACAAGGACATCGCGATCACCGTCCGCAAGGGCACGGTCCATGCCTTGATCGGCGAGAACGGCGCCGGCAAGTCGACCCTGATGAAGATCCTCTACGGCATGCAGAAGCCGGACGAGGGCACCATCGCCATCGACGGGGAGCAGGTCTCCTTCAGCACCCCCGGCGACGCCATCGCCCGCGGCATCGGCATGGTGCACCAGCACTTCATGCTCGCCGACAACCTCACCGTCCTGGAGAACGTGGTTCTCGGCGGCGAGAAGCTCCACGGCATCGGCGCCAAGGCCCGCAAGAAGATCAAGGAGATCTCGGACGCGTACGGCCTCGGCGTACGCCCCGACGCCCTGGTCGAGGACCTCGGTGTCGCCGACCGTCAGCGCGTGGAGATCCTCAAGGTCCTCTACCGCGGCGCGCAGATCCTCATCCTCGACGAGCCGACCGCAGTGCTCGTGCCGCAGGAGGTGGACGCCCTCTTCGACAACCTGCGCGAGCTCAAGGCCGAAGGCCTGACCGTCATCTTCATCTCGCACAAGCTGGGCGAGGTGCTGAAGGTCGCCGACGACATCACCGTCATCCGGCGCGGCACCACGGTCGGCACCGCCGACCCGAAGACCGCCACCACCAAGCAGCTCGCCGAGCTGATGGTCGGTGCCGAGCTGCCCTCGCCGGAGACCCGCGAGTCGACGGTGACCGACATCCCGATGCTCCAGGTGGAGAACCTGACCCTGGCCGCGTCCGACGCCGTCGTCGCCGAGCCCGAGGTCCTGATGCCCGCGGCCCCCGCGGACTCCGCGACCGTGGAGAAGGCCGAGGCCGGCCGCCTCCTGCTGGACGACGTCAGCTTCACCATCCACAAGGGCGAGATCCTCGGCATCGCCGGTGTCGAGGGCAACGGCCAGACCGAGCTGATCGAAGCCCTCATGGGCATGGCCTCCGCCGACGCGGGCGTGATCACGCTGGACGGCAAGGACATCACCAAGGCCCCGGTGCGCAAGCGCCGCGAGGGCGGCATCGGTTACATCCCCGAGGACCGGCACCGGCACGGCCTGCTGCTGGAGTCCCCGCTGTGGGAGAACCGCATCCTCGGTCACGTCACCGAGGCGCCCAACTCCAAGCGCGGCATCCTCGACCCGAAGGCGGTCCGCAAGGACACCGAGCGGATCGTGCGCGAGTACGACGTCCGCACGCCCGGCATCGAGGTCACCGCGGCGTCGCTCTCCGGCGGCAACCAGCAGAAGCTGATCGTCGGCCGCGAGATGAGCCACAACCCGAAGTTCCTCATCGCCGCCCACCCCACCCGCGGCGTGGACGTCGGCGCGCAGGCGCAGATCTGGGACGCGATCCGCGACGCCCGCCGCGAGGGCCTGGCCGTCCTGCTCATCTCCGCGGACCTGGACGAGCTCATCGGCCTGTCCGACACCCTGCGGGTGATCTACCGCGGCCGCCTGGTCGCGGACGCCGACCCCGCGACCGTCACCCCGGAGGAGCTCGGCACCGCCATGACGGGCGCCGCCTCCGGGCACCTGGAAGCCACCGACAACCACTCCGCCGCTGCCGACGGTGACACGACGGAGGATGAGGCCCGATGAAGAAATTCGACAAGGACCGGCTGCTCCTCGGCTTCGCCGGGCCCGTGCTGGCCCTGGTCAGCGCCTTCCTGCTGACCATGATCGTGCTGGCGGCGACGGGCATCGACCCGATCGAGCCGCTGCGCCTCATGGTGGAGAACGCCGGCTACGAGGACGTCCAGGTCCTCATCGTCAACCAGGCCGGTACGTACTACCTGGCGGCCCTGGCCGTGGCCATCGGCTTCCGGATGAACCTCTTCAACATC
The DNA here is from genome assembly GCF_055588065.1 of Streptomyces sp. NPDC046308. Lineage (NCBI taxonomy): Bacteria > Bacillati > Actinomycetota > Actinomycetes > Kitasatosporales > Streptomycetaceae > Streptomyces > Streptomyces sp. NPDC046308. The sequence continues at coordinate 993,725 of NZ_JBVJFB010000002.1, read as the reverse complement.
GGCGTCGACGGCCAGTACCGCCTCGCGGCGATGCTCTCCGCCGTGGTCGGTGCGGCCGTGGCCCTGCCGGGCCCGCTGCACCTGCTGCTGATCGTCCTCGTGGCGATGTTCGTCGGTGCCTTCTGGTCCGGCATCGCCGGTGTCCTCAAGGCCAAGCGCGGGGTGAGCGAGGTCGTCTCCACGATCATGCTGAACGCCATCGCGACCAGCCTGATCGCCTGGCTGATGCTGACGAAGAACCTCGGTGTCCAGATCGCGGGCTCCAACGACCTGACGACAGGCGACATCGCCGAGTCGGGCTGGTTCCCGGCCGTGTCCCTCGGCGACGGGCTGGAGCTGTACGGCTTCACCTTCGTGGCCTTCGCCCTCGGCATCGTCTACTGGTTCGCGCTCAACCGGACCCGCTTCGGCTTCGACCTGCGCGCCACCGGCGCCAGCGAGTCGGCCGCCCAGGCCTCCGGCGTCGACGCCAAGAAGATGATCATCACCTCGATGCTCATCTCCGGAGCGGTCGCGGGTCTCGCCGGCATGCCGCAGCTGCTGGGCGAGACGCACACCTACAACCTGGCCTTCCCGGTCGGTGTCGGCTTCACCGGCATCACCATCGCGCTGCTCGGCCGCAACAGCCCCGTCGGCATGCTCTTCGCCGCGTTCCTGATGGCCTTCATCGACAAGGCCTCGGCCTCGCTCGACCAGGCCGGGTACGCGAAGGAGATCGGCACGATCATGAAGGGCCTGATCGTGATCGCGGTCGTCGTCTCGTACGAACTCGTCGGCCGCTACGGCGTCCGGCGCCAGCAGCAGAAGGTCGGCGAGGAGCTCGCCGCCGGGCACGCCATCAAGACCGACAAGGAGGTCGCGGCGTGAGCACCAGCACTGTCTCCGCGACGGCTGCCGCCCCCAAGAAGTCCGGCGGTCGCAAGAAGCTCACCCTGCCCTGGATCATGCTGATCACCGCGGGCGGCCTCGCGCTGGTCTCGCTGGTCCGCCTGATCAGCGGCGCGAACGACCTGACCTCCGTCGGCCAGGTCTCCGGCGCGCTCTCGCTCGCCGTGCCGATCGGTCTCGCCGGCCTCGGCGGCCTGTGGGCCGAGCGCGCGGGCGTCGTCAACATCGGCCTCGAGGGCATGATGATCCTCGGCACCTGGTTCGGTGCCTGGGCCGGCTACCAGTGGGGCCCGTGGACCGGCGTCATGGCCGGCATCATCGGCGGCGCGATCGGCGGCCTGCTGCACGCGATCATCACGATCACCTTCAACGTCAACCACATCGTCTCCGGTGTGGCCGTCAACATCCTGGCGCTGGGCTTCACCCAGTACCTGTCGAACTTCACCTTCGCGGACGCGCCCGGCGGCTCCTCCAAGCAGTCGCCGCAGGTCGAACCGATCTACAAGATCACCGTGCCAGGGCTGTCCGACTGGATGTCCGACCTCCAGGCCAAGCACTGGTTCTTCGTCTCGGACCTCGCCGGCGTCATCGGCGGCCTGGTCACCGAGCTGTCGCTGCTGACCATCGTCGCCCTGCTGCTGATCCCGGCCACCTGGTGGGTGCTGTGGCGGACCACCTTCGGCCTGCGGCTGCGCTCCTGCGGTGAGAACCCGATCGCCGCCGAGTCGCTGGGCGTCAACGTCTACAAGTACAAGTACATCGCCGTGATCGTCTCGGGCGGCCTGGCCGGCCTCGGCGGCGCGTTCCTGTCGATCGTCGCCAGCCCCATCTACCAGGAGGGCCAGACCGGCGGCCGCGGTTACATCGGTCTCGCCGCGATGATCTTCGGCAACTGGATGCCGGGCGGCATGGCGCTGGGTGCGGGCCTGTTCGGCTTCATCGACAGCCTCAAGCTGCGCGGTGGCGCCACGAACGTCCACGCGATGCTGCTGCTGATCGCCATCGTCCTGGTGCTCGTCTGCGCCTGGCAGCTGTACAAGAAGAAGTACCTCCAGGCCGGCATCTCGGCGGCCTGCGCAGCACTGCTGTTCGTCTGGTACGCGATGACCGACTCGGTGCCGAGCCAGTTCGTGGACGCGGCCCCGTACGTGACCACGCTGCTGGTGCTCGCGCTGTCCGCGCAGCGCCTGCGGATGCCGAAGGCGGACGGCATGCCGTACCGCAAGGGCCAGGGCAAGTGACCCCGGCCCACGCCGTGGACTGGGAAGCCCTGCGGACGGCCGCCCGGGAGGCGATGACCCGGGCGTACGCCCCGTACTCGGGCTTCCCGGTCGGGGTCGCCGCACTCGTCGACGACGGCCGCACCGTCGTCGGCTGCAACGTGGAGAACGCGAGCTACGGACTCGGCCTGTGCGCCGAGTGCGGCCTGGTGTCCTCCCTCCAGGCCACCGGCGGTGGCCGACTCACGCACTTCACGTGCGTCGACGGCCGGGGCGAGATCCTCGTGCCGTGCGGCCGCTGCCGGCAGCTGCTCTTCGAGTTCGGCGGACCGGACCTGCTGGTGGAGACCCCGAAGGGGATCCTCCCGCTGGCGGAGATGCTGCCCCAGGCCTTCGGGCCCGACCACCTGAGATAGCCGTGCCGACGGCCCTCCGCCCCTGCCGGGCGGAGGGCCGTCGTACTTCCGCAAACCCCTCTCTCTATGCGCGTAGAAGGAAGCACCACATGGACGTCATCTCCGTCATCCGGACCAAGCGGGACCGCGGTGAGCTGAGCCCCGAGCAGATCGACTGGGTCATCGACGCGTACACGCGCGGTGTCGTCGCCGACGAGCAGATGTCGGCGCTGGCGATGGCCATCCTGCTGAACGGCATGAACCGCACGGAGATCGCCCGCTGGACCGCGGCGATGATCGCTTCCGGCGAGCGCATGAACTTCGACTCCCTCTCCCGCCCCACCGCCGACAAGCACTCCACCGGTGGCGTGGGCGACAAGATCACCCTGCCCCTGGCCCCGCTCGTGGCCGCCTGCGGCGCCGCCGTCCCGCAGCTCTCCGGGCGCGGCCTCGGCCACACCGGCGGCACCCTCGACAAGCTGGAGTCGATCCCCGGCTGGCGCGCGCTGCTGTCCAACGAGGAGATGCTGCACGTCCTCGACACCACGGGCGCCGTCATCTGCGCGGCCGGCGACGGCCTGGCCCCGGCGGACAAGAAGCTCTACGCGCTGCGCGACGTCACCGGCACGGTCGAGGCCATCCCGCTGATCGCCTCCTCGATCATGTCCAAGAAGATCGCCGAGGGCACCGGCTCGCTCGTCCTGGACGTGAAGGTCGGCACCGGTGCCTTCATGAAGAACATCGAGGACGCCCGCGAGCTGGCCCGCACCATGGTCGGCCTCGGCACGGACAGCGGCGTCAAGACCGTCGCCCTGCTCACCGACATGTCCACCCCGCTCGGCCTGACCGCCGGCAACGCCCTCGAAGTCCGCGAATCGGTCGAGGTCCTGGCCGGCGGCGGCCCCGCCGACGTGGTCGAGCTGACCATCGCCCTGGCCAAGGAGATGCTGGACGCCGCGGGCATCAAGGACGCCGACCCGGCGAAGGCCCTCGCCGACGGCTCCGCGATGGACCACTGGCGCCGGATGATCGCAGCCCAGGGCGGCGACCCGGACGCGACCCTGCCGGTGGCCCGCGAGCAGCACGTGGTCACCGCCCCGGCCTCGGGCGTCCTGACCCGCCTCGACGCGTACGGGGTCGGCGTCGCCGCCTGGCGCCTCGGCGCCGGCCGCGCCCGCAAGGAGGACCCGGTGCAGGCCGGCGCGGGCGTCGAGCTGCACGCGAAGCCGGGCGACACCGTCACCGCCGGCCAGCCGCTGATGACCCTGCACACGGACACCCCGGAGAAGTTCGAGTACGCCCTGTCCGCGCTGGAGGGCGCGTACGACGTCTCCCCGGCCGGCACGGCCTTCTCCGCCATGCCGATCATCCTGGACCGCATCGCCTGACCTGCGGCTTCCCTTTCGGGTGAACGGGACCGGTGGACCCCCGCCGGTCCCGTTCGGCATGCTGGGATCGGTGACGAACCGATTGAGGAGCACACCATGAGCGCACTCGCAGTCGAGCACCAGCCTCCGAGCGGTGACGACTGGGATTCGGTCGTCCGTCTCTGGGAGGAGATGGACTGGCCGGAGGGCTGCAAGGTGGAGATCATCGAGGGGATCATCACCGTGGCACCACCGCCCGTCAACGACCACAACCTGATCGCGGAGTCAGTGCAGCGCCGCCTGTATACGGTCATCCCCGATGACTGGGGCGTCCACCAGACCCTCAACGTGGCCGTCCCGAGCCGGAGCGGTCTCTACGTTCCGGACCTCGCGGTCGTGCCGAGGGAGAAGGTCCCGGAAGGGGAGAGCTTTGTTCCGGCGGCCGCCGCCGAACTCGTCGTCGAGGTGACCTCGAAGTCGAACGCCGTCAGCGACCGCGTCGCCAAGCTCAACGGCTACGCCGCGGCGGGCGTACCGCTCTACCTGCTCATCGATCCCCACGCGACGGGCAGCCCCACCATCCACCTGTACGGCGAGCCCGGCGACGGCAAGTACCGCCTTCTGCACGCGGGCAAGTTCGGCGAGGCCGTCCATCTCCCCAAGCCGTTCGACCTCGTCCTCGACACCTTCGGCTTCCCCCGCCCCTGACCGCGGAGCCGGGGGGGCTTCACCGGGCCGTGGGGCGGGACCGCCGATGAGTTCCGGCGGGTGGGGGAGTCATCCCCTCGTGGAGACCAGACGACTCGTGCTGCCCGGACCCGGACCGACCCGGCGTGACACCGCGCGGCTGTGCGCGCGGCTGGCCCGGCTGTACGAGGGCGGGGCGACGACGGTGGAGTGCGATGTGGGGGCCGTCACCGCGCCGGACCTGGCCGCGGTCGAGGTGCTGGCGCGGCTGCGGCTGACCGCCCGCGGGCGCGGGGGTTTCACCGTGACCGGCGCCGGCCCGGCCCTACGCGCCCTGCTGGGCCTCGTGGGACTCGTCGAGCTGCTCGGGGAGCCCGAAGAGGGGGAACCAGCGGGCGGTGTCCAGGAAGGCGTTGAGCCCGACGATCCTGCCGCCTGAGATCTCCAGGACCTGGAGCGCCCACGGGGTGTGGCCCTTCCCGTCCGCGGCCGGCCGGTACTGCCCGAAGGCGGGCAGGCCGTTCGCCGTCGTCGGGACCAGCCGCGAGCCCTTGCAGCCGATGCCCTGGTTCAGGTGCCAGGCCGCGATGTCCTCGTGGCCGCGCAGCCACAGGTCGAACGGCGGCATCGACAGCACCGCGTCCTCGTGCAGCAGCGTGGTGAGCCGCGTGATGTCGTACGCCTCGAAGGCGGACACGTACCGCTCCAGCAGCTTCGCCTGGTCCGGGTCGAGCGGGTCCGCCGGATCGCTGTCGCGGATGCCCTGCGAGGCCAGGGTGGCCCGGGCCCGCTGCAGGGCGCTGTTCACCGAGGCCACCGTGGTCTCCAGCAGCCGGGCGACCTCGTCGGCCTTCCAGGCCAGCACCTCGCGCAGGATCAGCACCGCCCGCTGCTTCGCCGGCAGGTGCTGCAGCGCCGCGACGAAGGCGAGCCGGACGGACTCCTTCGCCAGCGCCATCTCGGCCGGATCGGCGCTCTGCGGCAGCACCCGGCCGTCCGGGACCGGCTCCAGCCAGGTCACCTCGGGCCGCTCGTTGAGCACGGCGGAGGCCTGGTGCTGCGGGGCGGTCAGGTCCATGGGGCGGGCCCGCTTGTTCCCCGCGTTCAGCAGGTCCAGGCAGACGTTGGTGGCGATCCGGTACAGCCACGACCGCAGGGAGGAGCGACCCTCGAACTTCTCGTAGGACCGCCAGGCACGGACGTACGTGTCCTGCACGGCGTCCTCCGCGTCGAAGGACGAGCCGAGCATCCGGTAGCAGTAGCCGGTGAGCTCGACGCGGTACCGGTCCATCGCCGCGTCGAGGTCCGTGCTGGTGGCGAGGTCGCTCATGTCCGTTCATCCCCCTGCTGGTTCGGCTACTCCCGAAACTATCGGAGGCCTCTGACAACGGCAGCCGGAAGCGCTCGACCGTCCCCGAGGACACCCAGTCTGTTGATGTCAAGTATCTTGACGTCAAGATTGAATTGGGGCAGGCTTCCCCAGGTATCTCGACATCGAGATACCTGGACGGTGGATGCGGGGGCCTGGATGAGGCGCGGCGGGGAGATCCGGAAGGCACGGCAGCGGGAGGCCGGGCTGTTGGCGCAGTTGCGCCGGCCGCCGGGCGGCCGGGACGCGCGGATCATGCTGCTCGCCCAGTTCCTGGACCGGGCGGGCACGGGCCTGTGGGCCGCGTCCTGCGTCCTGTACCTCACCTTCGTCATCGGCCTCGACGCCGGGCGGCTCGGCCTGCTGCTGGGCGCGGCCGGAGCGGCGGGCATCGCCGGGTCGCCGCTGGCCGGCCACCTCGCCGACCGCTTCCCCCTCCGTGCCCTGCTGATCGGCTGCCACCTGGTCCGCCTCGGGACGCTCTGCGCGCTGCTGGCCGTCACCGACTTCGCGGTGCTGCTGCCCGTCTTCGCCGTCACCCACCTGGGAGACCGCGCGGCCAAGACGCTGGAGATGCTCTTCGCCACCCGCGTCGCGGGCGAACGGCGCGCCACCTACCAGGCGCTGTCGCGCAGTTCGGCCAACGCCGGCTACGCCCTCGGCGCCGGCCTCGCCGCCATCGGCCTCGCCGTCGGCACCCGGGGCGCCTACCACGCGCTGATGCTGGCCAACGCGCTGTCGTTCCTCGTGGCCGCGCTCCTCGTGTGGCGCACCCGGGAGCCGGGCGGCCGCGGGCTGGTGGCCGCGACCGGGGCAGGGCCTGCGACCGCGACCCAGGCAGGGCCCACGACCGCGACCGAGGCGGGCCCCGCGCGGAGCGCCTGGCGGGACCGCGGCTACCTCCGGTTCGTCCTGCTCGACATCCCGATGAACCTGGACGACTCGATCCTCGGCGTAGGCCTGCCCCTGTGGCTGGTGAGCCAGACGGCGGCGCCGCACGCCCTGATCCCCGCCTTCCTGGTCCTCAACACCGTGCTCGTCGTCGTCCTGCAGCTGCGCGTCTCGGCCCGATTCCGGGGCGCCCGCGCCGCGACGCGCGCGGTCGTCCTGTACGGGGTGACCACGCTCGCCTGCTGCGTCCTGCTGGCCGCGGCGGCCGGCGGCGGGACGTGGACCGCCTCGGCGGCCCTGCTCGCCGCGGCGGTGCTGGCCACCGGGGCGGAGCTGATGCGCTCGGTGAGCTCCTGGGAACTGGCGGTCTCCCTCGCGCCCCCGCAGGCGCGGGCCTCGTACCTCGGTGTGGCCGGCATGGCCCAGTCCGTGCAGAAGTCTGCCGGACCGCTGCTGCTCACCGGCGCGGTCATGACGGCCGGCCCCGCGGGATGGCTGGTCCTCGGGGCGGCGGTGGCGGGCCTGTCCCTCGTCCAACGGCGGTACGGCCTGCGGCGGCTGGACGAGCTGCGGGCGGTGGCCGAGCGCGCCCCGGCGGAGCCCGCCCCGGCCCGGTGAGGGCTCACGTGCCGGGCTTGCGGCCGTACACGTAGACGTCCTCGCCCTTCCCCAGCAGGTTCCAGTACGCCTTGGCGTCGGCGAGCCGCATGTTCACGCAGCCGCCCGAACCGGGCGGGTTCCACATGCTCTTGGTGGTCGAGTGGAAGGCGATGCCGCCGTCGAAGAACTGCGCGTACGGCATGGAGACGTCGTAGAGCGTCGACCAGTGGTCGATGCTGCGGTAGTAGATCTTCTTCAGGCCGGTCCGGGTCTCCGTGCCGTCCTTGCCGGTACGGACCGGGACGGGCCCGTACTTCAGCGCCGCGCCGTCCTGGATCCAGCTGAGCTGCCGCGTCAGGTCGACGCAGGCGATCCGGCCGCGGTTCACCGGGCACTCGCCCGCCCTGTTCGGGGTGCTGCCCGCCGCCCGCTGCGCCAGCATGGTGCTCATCGTCTGCCAGGTCAGCGGTCCGGCGTACCCCTGGGCCGGGGTGATCCCGTGCGTCGCCTGGAACGACCTGATCGCCGTGCAGTCCGCCGCGGACTGCCTCCCGTCGACGGGCCGTGCCAGGAACTGCTCCACCTGCCGCTGGTACGGCCCTGCCGTGAGGTTGCAGGAGGCGGCCGCCCGCGCCGTCCCGCCTCCCGCGACCACCAGCGGCAGCGCCAGCGCGACCACCCCGCCCAGCACCGTCGCCCGCCGCTTCACGCGCCCGCGTGTCGTCAGCGTCCCCATCCGGTCCTCCCCTGTTCGCACAGCTTCCGTCCACCGTGTTGAATGCCCGGAAAACGTACGGGGGTTGCCTCGTGCGGGAGCGTAGATTTCGTCAGCGCGCGACCATGGCCGACGCCGGCATCCGGCGCTCCGCGCGGGCCGCGTGCGACCCGTACAGGGTGATGGACACGACGCCGAGCACCGCCAGCAGCGCGATCCCGACCGTGGCCGCCCACCCCGCACCGTGGTACGCGAGGGCGCCCAGGGTGCCGCCGGCGCTGGAGCCGAGGTAGTACGCCGACTGGTAGAGCGCGGAGGCCTGCGCCCGGCCCGTCTTCGCCGTCCGGCTCACCGCGGCGGAGGCCACCGCGTGCCCGGCGAAGAAGCCCGCCGTGATCAGGACCAGCCCGATCAGGACCGCCACCAGCGAGTCGGCCAGCGACAGCAGCAGGCCCAGCGCCGTGGTCGTCACGGCCAGGTACAGCGCGCCGCGCCGCCCCGTACGGGCCACCAGCTTGCCGGCGGCGGCCGAGGAGACCGTACCCACGAGGTAGATCAGGAAGATCGACCCGATCACGCCCTGCCCGAGCGAGAACGGCTCGTCCACCAGGCGGTAGCCGATGACCGTGTAGACCGCGCCGAAGACCGTCATGAACAGCGCGCCGATCCCGTACAGCCGCAGCAGCAGCGGATCCCGCAGGTGACCGACGACGGTACGGCCCACCGCACGCGGGTTCAGCGACGCCGGGCGGAAGAACCGCGCCCGGGGCAGCAGCACCAGGAACGCCACCGCGCAGACCAGCGACATCAGGGCGACCGCTCCCAGCCCCGCCCGCCAGCCCCACAGCTGCGCCGCCCAGCCGGTGACGAGACGGCCGCTCATGCCACCGATGGAGTTGCCCGCCACGAACAGGCCGATCGCGCCCACCAGGGCCTTCGGCTGAACCTCCTCCGCCAGGTACGCCATCGCGGAGGCCGGGATCCCGGCGATCGCCGCGCCCTGGACGGCGCGCAGCACCACCAGCCACTCCAGGCTCGGCGCGAACGGCACCAGCAGGCCCACGCCCACGGCCACGACCATCGACCAGGTCATCATCCGCGTGCGGCCGAACCGCTCCGACAGCGCGCTCAGCGGCAGGACGAACAGCGCGAGCGCGCCGGTGGCCGCCGACACCGTCCAGCTGGCCCGGCCCGCCGTCACCCCGAAGCCGACGGAGATCGCGGGCAACAGCGCCTGGGTGGAGTAGAGGAGGGCGAAGGTCGCCAGACCGGCGGCGAAGAGCGCGAGGCTCATCCGGCGGTAGCCGGGGCGGCCGGGAGCGCGGGGCTCGGGGGCTTCGGACTGCGGAAACGACGGAGTGGAGGCACCCGGGATCACGGGTGCCCCGGTATGAACGGGAGGCATACGTCGAAGGTAGGCCGGTGTTTTTGATGCGTCCAATGCACAGAATCGCGATAATCGATCCACTCGTGCATCACCACAGCTCAGGGCGGCGCCTGTCTATGAACCGTTACGAAGAAGACATGGCAGTGACACGTCTGCTGGCCCCGCGGCTGGCCTATTTCGCCGCCGTCGCCCGGCACGAGCACGTCACCCGCGCCGCGCACGAGCTGGGCGTACCGCAGTCCACCCTGTCGCGGGCCATGGTCCGCCTCGAACAGGACCTGGGCGTCACGCTGTTCGCCCGCAAGGGCCGCAACGTCGCCCTCACCACGGCGGGCCGCACCTTCCTGGCCTCCGCCGAACAGGCCCTGGACGGCATCGCCCGCGCCGCCGAATCCGTCCAGCAGGACGCCGACCCGGCCCTGGGCAAGGTCGCGTTCGGCTTCCTCCACACCCTCGGCTCCGAGACCGTACCCGGCCTGATCCGCGCCTTCCGCGCCGACCACCCGCGCGTGCGCTTCTCCCTCGTCCAGAACTACGGCGAGGCCATGCTGGAGAAGCTCCGGGCCGGCGAACTCGACCTCTGCCTCACCTCGCCCCTCCCCGACGCCCCCGACCTCGTCGCCCGCCGCCTCGACGAACAGCGGCTGCGCCTGGTCGTCCCCGAGGACCACCGCCTCGCCGTCCGCAAGCGCATCCGCCTCGCCGAGGCCGCGGAGGAAACCTTCGTCACCCTCGAGGCCGGCTACGGGCTGCGCCGGATCACCGACGACCTGTGCGCGGAGGCCGGCTTCACCCCGCGCGTCGCCTTCGAGGGCGAGGAGGCCGAGACCCTGCGCGGCCTGGTCGCCGCCGGCCTCGGCGTCGCCCTCCTGCCCCCGCCCGCCGTGGCCCGCCCCGGAGTGGTGGAACTGACCGTCACCGCCCCGCGCGCCGTCCGTGAGATCGGCCTCGCCTGGCTCGACGGCCACCCCGACACCCCGCCCGTGGCGGAGTTCAAACGCTTCCTGCTCTCCCGCCGCGGCCGCCTGATCCCCGAACTGGAGCCGCCCGCCGCGTAACGCCCCCGCGGCCGCGGCCGCGAAAACCGATCGCCCCACTGCACATGGGGACGGCACAATCGCCAGGTACGGGGGACGAGGGGGATGCCGGTTGGACGTGTTCGTGTGTGCCGGGTGCGGTGCGGAACTGACGGCCCCGGTCTCCCGGGTCGCCCTTCCCGTCCACACCCACTTCGGAGCCTGGGAGCAGCTGCACCCGCCCCTGATGGAGCCGGCGACGTACGCCGTCGAACCCCTGCCCTCCGGAGCGCCCCGGCGGCCGTGGGACGACGAGGTGGGGTTCGCGGCGCCGGAGAGGATCGTCATCGCGCCCGGAGACTCCCGGGACATGGTGCTGATCCCCGAGAAGTGCGCGGGCTACTGCATGGGCATCGACGGCCGCGACGGGCCCAACCTGGCGTGCGGGGGCTGCGGGAGCGCGGTGGCGACCCGGCTGGACGACTGCGGGCTGTGGCAGGCGGTGTGGCTGGAGCCCGACGCGGTCCGCCGCCTCCCCTGCGATCTGCCCGCCCTCCCGACGCCCGACTGGGACGAGCTGGACCTGGAGTCGTACGTGGTCCCGCCCGTCGGACCCGACGGGTCCTGGAGCTTCCGCTGGGAGGCCGCGGTCCCGGTGGCCCTCGCGCACCTGGTGGCGGCCTGCGGGGCCCGCCCGGTGGCGCTGCCCGTTCCCCTCACCGACCTGCTCGGCGAGGCCCTCGCCCGCTGTCTCCCCGCCGGGCCCCCGGAACGCACCGCGCGCCTCGCCGGGCCGGGGATGCCCGCGCCCCGGCCCGGCGACGACGTGCTCCTCGTCCCCCGCCATCCGGTCACCGGCGAGCCGTGGCGGCCCCCGCACGAGGCGGTCGTCGTCCCGCTGGACATCGGGGTCTGGGCACACTTCGCCCTCCCCGGGGAGACCTCGCCCCTGCCGGCGTCCGGCCGGGTGCCGGAGGGCGTCCTGCGCGACGACTACCCCCTGCCGCCGCGCCCGTGGCGGTCCTTCACGCCCCACCACACCGCCTTCGCGCGCACCCTCGCCCGGCTGCCCGCCCTCGGCCGGCTGCCGGAGCTGCGCGCGTACTACGAGCGCTTCGCGAACCGGGCCTAGGCCGGTTCCGGCGGGCCCCCAGGGGACGGTGTCGGCGTCGCGGAGAGCAAGTACCCGGCCTGGAAGCGGGACTTCGCGCCGACCGCGCGCATGATCTCGGCGATGTGCCGCTGGCACGTCCGCTCCGACATCCCCAGCCTGCGCGCGATCACCTTGTCCTCCAGCCCCTCCGACAGCAGCCGCACGATCGTCTGCCGCAGCTCGTCCGAGATCGACCGCGCCGCGTCCGGGCTCACCGACGTCGGGAACGGCTCCGCCCCCAGCCAGGACCGCTCGAAGGCCGACGTCATGAAGTGCACGACGCTCGGCTCCCGGACCACCAGCGCCGCCCCGGTCCGGTCCGGCACCGCCATCAGTCCCGTCCGCCCGTCGAAGACCAGCATCCGCATCAGCCCGTCGCCCAGCGTCCGCACCTGCGCGCCCAGTGCCGTCACCCGCTCGACGTACGCCGCCGTCGGCCGGGAGTACCGCGCCGTGTGCTGGTAGATCGTCCGCATCCGGACCCCGCGCGTCAGCAGCGACTCGTCCCGCCCGATCGACTCCTCCAGGGTCTCCAGCGGCCGGCCCCCGCCCGGCTGCGAGGTCAGCAGCTCCCGCTCGCACGAGGCGGCCAGCTCCGCGATCAGCCCCCGCACCGCGCCGAGGTCCGTGACCAGCTCCAGGCGGCCCGACCCGCTCAGGTCCCGGTGCGCGGTCCCCGCCTCGTACGCCGGCACCAGCGCCTCCAACCGCCCCCGCAGCCGGTCCATCTCGTCGTGGGTCTCCCGTACGAGCAGGGCCAGCGGGGCCAGCGCGCGGGCCGCCGCCGCCCGCGGCGCCACCGCGCTCCACCGCTCCGGCCCGCCGCCCGGCGCCCGCTGGAGCAGGTGGGCGGCGGCCAGCTCGGTGATCGCGGCGGCCGCGCGCACGCCCAGGGCCCCGGTGGCCTCGGTCGCGTCGAAGGCGTGCCGCTCGACGGCGTACGCGTAGAGGCGCCGGGCCGCAGGGCTGAGTTCCCCGGCGGCGCCGGCCGTTCCGGTTGCTCCGGTCTCCTCTGCGGGCATATTCCAATTCGTCCCGTTCTGTGTCTGTCTGTAAACCCCTCGTGTTCCCGCAAGGCGACAAGACGACGCCTGACCTGGCGCGACCGGCATATGCCGAACCGGCACAGTGGACGCACGGCGTGAGGGGGGAGCGCGGGATGCGGCAGCGGAGGCGGGAGGGGCGGGGGCCCGTGGCCGTCCTGCTGAGCCCGCGGCCGGCCGTGGTGGCAGCCGCCCGCCGTGCGGGCGCGCACACCGTGGTGGTCGCGCCGGGTCCGTCGGTGCCATCCGACCGTGAGGGGGCGGAGCGGCGGGTACGGACGGACTGGCGCGACCACCGTCACCTCGTCGGCGCCCTCGGCCGCATGGAGGCCGTCCGGCACGGCCGCGCCGCCGTCTTCGGCTTCGACGCCGCCGGAGCCCTCGCGGCCGCCCGCGCCAACGAGGAGCTCGGACTGCCCGGCACGCCCACCGCCGCCGTCACCGCGCTCATGGACAAGGCCGCCCTGCGCGCCCGCTCCAACGTCCTGCACCCCACCCGGCCGGTCTCCTTCGCCCGCTGCGGCCGCGCCGACGCGCTCCCCTTCGTCACCACCCTCATCGGCTACCCGTGCGTCATCAAGCCCCGGGCGGGCGCCGACGGGGAAGGGGTGCGGCTGGTCCGCGACGAGTCCGAGGCGCGCGCCGCCGCCCACGGCTACCCCGAGGTCACCGACCTCCTCGTCGAGGAGTACCTGGAGGGACCGGAGCTCAGCGTCGAAGCACACTCGAGGGCGGGCCACCACCGCATCCTCGGCTGGGCCCGCCGGCTGGACGCCCCGGGCCCCGCCGCCCCCGCCCCCTGCCTCACCGCCTTCGGCCACGCGCTGCCGGTGGCCCTGCCCCCGCGGAGCGCCGAGGCCGTACGGACCCTCGTACGCGCCGTCCTCGACCTCGCCCGCCACCGCGACGGCCCCTCCCACACCGGCGTCGTCCTCACCCCGTCCGGCCCCCGCCTCCTCGGGGCCCGCGCCCGCCCGGGCCCCGAGGAGTTCGCGGGGCTGCTGCGGCTCGCCCACGGGATCGACGTGCTCGGCCTCGCGCTCGCCACCGGGCTCGGCCTGCCCGAGCCGGTGCGCGTGCCGCGCCCGCGCACCGCCCACACCGGGCTGCGGTACGTCGACTTCCCGCCGGGCCGCCTCGACGGCGTGCGCGCGGCGCTCGCGGCCGCCCGCGCCGTGCCGGGGGTGGCCCGGGTGCAGCTGGAGATACCGCCGGGCGCCCTGGTCCGCCGCGCCCCGACGGGCGCGCACCACCACGCGTACGTCCTCGCCACCGCCCCGACGGCGGACTCGCTGGCCCGTACCCTCGATCGGGCCGCCGCCCTGCTCCGCGCCGCGGACCGGCGGGTCCCTCAGCCGGACGGCTTCGCGTAGTCGGCGAAGCCGGTCCAGTCCAGGGTCACGCAGGGCTCGTCGCCCAGGACCCAGGCGTCGTGCCCGGGGGGCACCCGCATGTAGTCCCCGGGGCCGAGCTCGGTGCTCTCCCCGTCGTTCATGACGACCTTCATGCGACCGCTCACCACGTACCCGGTGTGATCGGCCTGGCAGCTGTCCGTCCCGGCCAGCGGCTTCACGTGCTCCGACCACTTCCAGCCGGGTTCGAAGACGGAGCGCCCGACACCCCGGCCGCCCGTCTCCAGCAGGTCCAGCCTGCCCTTGTCGTCGGCGAACGGCCGCGTCTCGTCCGGCTCGTCGAAGCTCCTGGACACCAGGCCGGCCATCGTCATCGCCTCCCTCGGAGATGCACCCGAGTCCTCGTTCCCACCTTACGCGCGGACGCCCGCACGGGCCCGGCGCCCGCCGTCCCCCGCCACGGCGGACGCGCGGGCGCCGCGTCGTCACCTGCGCAGCGACCTGCCGAAGCCGGAGGCGAGCGGCATCCGCAGGCCCAGCGGTGGCGGCGCCGCCAGGGCGTCGGTCACCGGCCGCGAGTAGCGTCCCGAGAACACCGCGCCCAGGACGAAGTCAACGGCCAGCGCCACCACTTCGGCCTGGTGCTCGCGCAGGCCGTGCCCGTCCGAATGCACTTCGAAGCGGCAGGTAGAACGATTCGCCTTCTTCGCCCGCGCGGCCAGCCGGAAGGAGGTCTCGGGGTCGCTGCGCGCGTCGTTGGTGCCGTGCACGATCAGCACCTGCCGCCCCGACAGCTGTTTCACCGGTTCAGGGGAGTCCGCAGCCGCCGCCTCGCCTAAACAAGGGGCCATCGCCAGAACGGAGTTGACGGCCCCGTGCCCCGCGGCGCGCAGCGCGGCCGCGCCCCCCGCGTCGTAGCCGGCCAGGCACACCGGCACGTCCCCGTACCGCCGCACCGCCTCGTCCGCCGCCCACCGCGCCTGCTCCTCCCGCGAGGACTCCCCGCCGTGGATGACGGTGTGCGTGACCAGCCCCTCCGCCCCGCCCGCCCGGGCCAGCGCCCGCGCGAGCGGACGCAGCGGACCGGGGGAGAATCTGGACGCTCCGGGAAGCAGGAGCACCACCCCGTTGACCGGGCTTTCCGTCGAACCCGAGCCGGTTCTCGCGCCGGCCGCCCGCCCCAGACGGGCCCCGCGCGCCGGCGGCGCATGCTGTGCCATGGCGGAACAGTCTCAGACCTTCAGGTGTACGCCATCCGTCCGCGCGGTCTCTGTTACATATCGACGCCCGCCGTCGGCACCCCGCTCTACGCGCGTAGGAGTTAGAGTGCGCAGATGACGAGCGAGACCCCCAACCTGCCGACCCCGGATCAGATCCGCCGCTCCCCGAAGGTGCTCCTGCACGATCACCTCGACGGTGGGCTGCGCCCCGGGACCATCATCGAGCTGGCCCGCGAGGTCGGCTACGAGAACCTCCCCGAGACCGACGCCGACAAGCTCGGCGTCTGGTTCCGCGAAGCCGCCGACTCCGGATCCCTCCCGCGCTACCTGGAGACCTTCGCCCACACGTGCGCGGTCATGCAGACGAAGGCGGCCCTCTTCCGGGTCGCCGCCGAGTGCGCCGAGGACCTGGCCGAGGACGGCGTCGTGTACGCCGAGATCCGCTACGCCCCCGAGCAGCACCTGGAAGCCGGCCTGACCCTCGAAGAGGTCGTCGAGGCCGTGAACGACGGCTTCCGCGAGGGCGAGCGCCGTGCGAAGGCCAACGGCCACCGCATCCGCGTCGGCGCCCTGCTGACCGCGATGCGCCACGCCGCCCGTGCGCTGGAGATCGCCGAGCTGGCCAACCGCTACCGCGACAACGGCGTCGTCGGCTTCGACATCGCCGGCGCCGAGGCCGGGTTCCCTCCCACCCGCCACCTCGACGCCTTCGAGTACCTCAAGCGCGAGAACAACCACTTCACGATCCACGCGGGTGAGGCCTTCGGCCTGCCGTCGATCTGGCAGGCCCTGCAGTGGTGCGGCGCCGACCGCCTCGGTCACGGCGTGAAGATCATCGATGACATCGAGGTCGCCGCCGACGGTTCCGTGACCCTGGGCCGCCTGGCCTCGTACGTCCGGGACAAGCGCATCCCCCTGGAGATGTGCCCGACCTCGAACCTGCAGACGGCCGCGGCCGCCTCGTACGCCGAGCACCCGATCGGCCTGCTGCGGAAGCTGCACTTCAGACTCACGGTCAACACCGACAACCGGCTGATGAGCGGCACCAGCATGAGCCGCGAGTTCGAGCACCTGGTGGACACCTTCGGCTACACGCTGGACGACATGCAGTGGTTCACCGTCAATGCGATGAAGTCCGCGTTCATTCCTTTCGATGAACGACTGGCCATGATCAACGAGGTGATCAAGCCCGGTTACGCGGAGCTGAAGTCGGAGTGGCTGTTCCAGCAGACCGCTTCCACCAGCGGTTCCGTATCGGCCTAGGCCACGGCATGACGTACTGAAAGCGCCTGGGAGAGGCAATTCCCGGGCGCTTTCTCGTATTTAATGATGTTTGCGGGCGAGGGTTTGAAGTGACTAGTTTGCGGAGCCGCTCAATTCCCCGTCGCAAGGAATACCTTTCATGAAGCAGTCAGCTGCCAAGACCCTCGGTGTCGCCGCTCTCGGTGCCGCCTTCGCCGCCGTCGCCGCCGGTACCGCTTCCGCCGCCGTTCCCGCCGTCGGCCTCACCGACGCCCTGGGCACCGTCACCAGCGCCGCTCAGGGCCTCACGAGCCAGCAGCAGGTGAGCCCCGAGGGAGGCCAGCAGTCGAGCGACCCGGCCTCCGCGCTCGCCCCGGTGACCGGCCTGCTCGGCGGTCTGCCGACCAGCAACCTCGGCGGCTGATTCCGTACGGAATTCGCACGCGGGCACGCGTGGCGCACACCCCTTCGAACGGGTGGGCGCCGCGTCGTGCCGTGTGCCACGATCGCCACCAACTGCCCGCCGACGCACGCGGTATGAGGTCTTTGGTCATGCGCAAGAAGGCACGAGCGACGATGGTCGCCCTGGTCCCCGCCCTCCTCGTCGCGGCGGTGGGGTGCAGCAGCGGGACCCCCGCCACGGACAAGGACCGGGACCCCAAGGGCTCCGCCGAACAGGCCTCCGGCGCGCCCGGCGCCCCGGCGGCGTCCGCCGGTTCGACGGGATCGTCGGGATCCGCCAAGCCGAAGACCGGCGGCACCAAGCTGGACCGCTCGGCGCTGGAGCAGGGCGACCTGCCCGGCTACCAGATCTCCGCCCAGGGCAAGAACCCCAACGCCCCGGACGGTCAGCCGCAGGCGGACCGCAAGGCCTGCCAGCCGCTGGCCGACATCATGGGGGACAAGCCGGACCCGGCCGCGCGCCAGACCCTCAACCGCGGCATCGGCTCCCAGAGGCAGGTCGGACTCGCCGTGTCCGCCTCCGTCAGCTCCTACGCCGAGAGCGACGCCAAGGCGCTGATCGCCCGGCTCAAGGCCGCCGTGGCCGCCTGCGGCAAGGGCTTCACCGCCACCGTCGAGAAGCAGACCGGCAGCTACCGCGAGGTGCGCGCCGTCGACTACCGCACGAGCGCCGACGAGAGCGTCAGCTGGACCACGACCGCCGCCGGTCAGGGCGTCTCGGCGCCGGTCCACCTGGTCGTCGCACGCGAGGGCGACACCGTCGTGCGGCTGATGGCCCTCAACGTGGCGGGGGCCGACAAGAAGGGCCAGGTCCCGCAGGAAGTGACCGACAAGCAGCTGGAAAAGGTCCGGAAGGCCGGCTGACCCGGCAGGCGCCCCCGACCCTTGCGCCGGTCACCAGGCGGTGGAGGCGGACTTCTCGTTCGGCAGCAGGACCCACAGGGCGATGTAGACCAGGAACTGCGGACCGGGCAGCAGGCACGAGACGGCGAATATGGCACGCATCGTGTTCGCGGAAATTCCGAAACGCCTGGCCAGTCCGGCGCACACTCCACCGATCCAGCGGCCGTCACGGGGGCGGACAAGGGCGCTCATGGGGTTCTCCTTCGTCGGGATCGCGGTGGTTGAGGACCGGTACGGCCCCGCGATGACTCAATACTCCCGCTGGACCGCCGACAGAACGTCGGTCCAGGGGCCGAGCCCGACCCTGGAAATCTTCGGGGTGGTCCCCTGATAAACGGGGTGTGAACGGGCGTGGGAACGCCGCAGCCGGGCCCGCAGCGCCGGTACGACGGCCACGTGCGCGAGCAGCACACCGGCGGTGTTCAGCAGCACCGAGTCCACATCGACGACCTGACCCGGCACGGCGGTCTGGAGCATCTCGATGCTCAGCGCGACCAGCGCCCCCGCGGCCGCGGTCCGGGCCAGTGAGGACCACGCGGACAGCGTCGACAGCGTGAGCCTTCCGCCCACCAGGGGCAGCAGCACCCCGAGCGGGGCCAGCAGGGCCAGGCCCTCACCGATCCGCCGGGCGGCCTCCAGCGGCCCGTAGGCCAGGTCCGCCCGGATCCCCTCCAGGGGGGTCAGATTGGCGGCCGCGGCCCACGGCACGTCCAGGGGCCGCAGGGTCAGCCAGCCGACGACCAGGAGATGGGCGACGAGCAGGACCCCGGCGAGGAGTCGGAGACGGAGATGGATCGCGGTGGCGGTGGCGGCGCTGCCGCCGGCCTCAAGACGCTGCACACCTGCGAGGACGCACCACCCGGTAGGCCCGGTTCCGCCCTGACGGGGGGTGTGGCCGCGAGCACCCGGCACCCCTCCGGGCAGGTCAGCGGACGGCGATGAGGACGATCAGCGCCAGCGCGCCCACCACGGCGGGCGCGATGATCTCGTACGACCAGCGCACGCGCACGCTGCCCTGGGCACCGGCCCGCTCGGCGCCGCGCTCGGCCATCCGCTGCAGCTCGTCCACGATCCGGTCCGCGCCGGCCCGCATCGGCTCGGCGGGCATCCGCGGCTTCTCGCCCTGGCCGCGCTGCTCCCGGTCCCGGAGCCCCTCGTAGCGCAGCCGCTGCCGGTTCGCCTTCTTCCGCTCGCGCAGCGAGACGGGCACGGACCACAGCTGGTACTTCGACCCCTCGGCCAGCACCTCCGCCGAGTACCCGGCGCGCACCGCGTCCACGGCCGCCCAGGGCAGCTCGATGATCCGGAAGGGGTTGCGCACGCGCATCCGGTCGTCGTTGGCGAAGACGGCCGGGCGGATCGTGAACGCCACGATCAGCGGTACGGCGCACAGGGCCACCGCCAGCGCGATCCACGGGGTGTTCGCCGTGCCGCGCAGCAGGGCGTCCCCGCAGAGCCACGCCGTCAGCGCGAGCAGCAGGACCCCCGAGACGACGCCCATGGTGGAGCGGTAGACGCGGTCCTTGTAGACCGGCTCGTCGGTCGGCTGCTGCTGGCTGCTCATGGGGTCGATTCTGCCCCACGCCGTCTCAGCCCACGAGATCGGCGTACAGGATGATGTTGTCGGGCCGGTGGCCGTCTTCGATCTCCCCGCCGCAGGTGATGACGCGCAGCTCGGGGTGGGTGGTGTCCCCGTACACCTTGGCGGTCGGGAACGCCTTCTTGTCCACCTGCTCCAGCTCGCGGACACGGAAGACGGCGGTGCTGCCGTCCGCCCGCGAGACCGTGATCTCCTCGCCGGCGCGCACGCGCGCGACGTCCTTCAGCACGGCCGGGCCGCGCGCGGTGTCGAAGTGGCCGATCAGCACGGCAGGTCCGGTCTCGCCCGGGGTGACGCCCTTCGTGTACCAGCCGATCTTGTCGCCGTCGGCCACGGAGGGCACCTCCACGCTGCCGTCGGCGGCCAGACCCAGCCCCAGCAGCGGTGAGGCGTCCACACCGGCCGCGGGGATTCGTACGCGTACGGGCTTGGAGGCGGGCAGCGGAGCAGCCGCCACCGGGGCCGGGGGAGCGGTGGTGGGCGAGACCGAGGGCGGGGCGGCGGCCGGGGCGGCCGACCCGGGCGCGGGTGCGGTGGAGGCGGCCGTGCCGCAGCCGGTCAGGGCGGCGGCGAGGAGGACGGCGGCGAGCAGCGGGCGCGCGCGGTGGGCCATGGAGTGCTCCGGAGACGGCAGTCGGCGGGCCACCGGGTCGGTGGCCCGCCGGGGGAGGGCAGGAGGGGAGGTGGCGAGGGGGTGTCAGCCCCGGGTGGTGCGGCGCCGCAGGACCACGCCGGCGGCCAGGGCTCCGAAGGCGGCGATCAGGGCGCCGCCGGCCACCATGGTGGCGGTGTTGTCCGTGTCCGCGACGGTCTCCACCGGGAGCTCGGCGCCGGCGGCCACCGGGCCCTTCGGGACCACCGACGTCTGGCCCGCGGTCTGCGGCTTCACCGGAGCGGGGGTGGAGGTGGGCGCGGGTGTGCTGGGCTTCGTCACCGGCTTGTCGTCGGTGAACTTGTAGCTCGGCTTGCAGCCCTTGGGGAACGCGGGGAACGCGACCCGGCCGACCGTGTCGTTGCCGCCCTGCGTCTTCCACTCGAAGACGGGCTTGGCGCCGCTCGGGTTCACGATCCGGGCGATGATGCCCGCGGACTGGGGCAGCGAGGGGTGGGTGCGGTCCAGCCGGCCGAAGGGCTTGCCGTCGCCGGCCTCCAGCAGGACCACCTTGGGGCCCAGCTCGGAGAGGTACAGCTCGGCCGTCATGCCCGCGCCGATCTCCTGCCCGATCGGACCGACCCGGCAGTCCGTGCTCGCCTCGCCCGCGGGCAGCGGGTAGGACTTGACGCTCCCGTCCGCGGCGGTGACGACGAGCACGGGGTTGGCGCTCGCGGCCTTGGTGAGTTCGAGGTCGAGGCCCTTGGCCTTGTCGTGGGGCTGGGTCCGGTCCAGCTTCGTCACGACGTGGACCAGGTAGGTGTCGCCGGGCTTCCAGTCGGGGCCGACCTCGCGGATCCAGGCCTCGGGGCCCTCCTCCTTGTTGCGCAGCACCGCGACCAGGCCCTCGCCGATGTAGACGGGCTTGCCCTCGTAGCGGCTGTTGTCCGACGCCGCGGCCGACTGCGGGGCCGTGGCGGGCGCGGCGAACGCGGCGCCGGCGGTCGGGACGAGCATCGCGCCGGCGAGGGCGACGGTGGCTATCGAGGTGCGGAGGGCGGTACGCATAACGACTCCTTGAAGCGTGGGTGAGGAAAGTGGAGGAGAGTCGCATGCCGCGTCGAGTCTGTTCGGTCGGGTTCACCGGGCCAGGTGTGGCGGGCTGCTGAAGAGAAATCTATGGATCTTGTGCGGGCGGAGGATGCGGGTCCTGTCATGGCCGTGTAACGAGGAAAGCGCGTCGGAGCGGAGGTGTCGATTCCATAGCGGATCGGTCAGAACCGGTGGAGGGGGGGTGACAGGTCGCTACGCGCGTAGATATGCTCATGTGGTGACCATGCCCACCACCCTCACCGCATTCGCTGACGTGACGACGTCCGACAGTGCGCTGCGCCGCTTCCTGCACGGGCTGCCCGGCGTCGACACTGTCGGCCTGGAGGCCCGCGCGGCCTCCCTCGGCACCCGTTCGATCAAGACGACGGCCAAGGCGTACGCCATCGACCTGGCCATCTCGATGATCGACCTGACGACGCTCGAAGGCGCGGACACCCCGGGCAAGGTCCGGGCGCTCTCCGCCAAGGCCGTCAACCCCGATCCGACCGACCGCACCACGCCCATGACCGCCGCGGTCTGCGTCTACCCCGACATGGTGGCCACCGCGAAGGCCGCGCTGAACGGCGCCGACGTCAAGGTCGCCTCGGTCGCCACCGCCTTCCCGGCCGGCCGTGCCGCGCTGCCCGTCAAGCTCGCCGACACTCGTGACGCCGTCGCCGCGGGCGCCGACGAGATCGACATGGTCATCGACCGTGGCGCCTTCCTCGCCGGCCGCTACCTGGAGACGTACGAGCTGATCAAGGCCGTCAAGGAGGCCTGCGTCCGGCCCGGGGGGCAGACGGAGTCCGGGGGAGGCACCGCGGCCCGCCTGAAGGTCATCTTCGAGACCGGCGAGCTGTCGACCTACGACAACATCCGCCGGGCCTCCTGGATCGGCATGCTCGCGGGCGCCGACTTCATCAAGACGTCGACGGGCAAGGTGGGCGTCAACGCCACCCCCGCGAACACCCTGCTCATGCTCGAAGCCGTCCGCGACTTCCGGGAGCAGACTGGAATCCAGATCGGCGTGAAGCCGGCCGGCGGCATCCGCACCACCAAGGACGCGATCAAGTTCCTGGTCCTGGTCAACGAGACCGTGGGCGAGGACTGGCTGAGCAACCACTGGTTCCGCTTCGGCGCCTCCAGCCTGCTCAACGACCTGTTGATGCAGCGCCAGAAGCTGAGCACCGGGCGTTACTCCGGTCCCGACTACGTGACGGTGGACTGATCACCATGGCATCTGTATTCGAGTACGCACCGGCTCCCGAGTCCCGCTCGGTCGTCGACATCGCCCCCTCCTACGGACTCTTCATCGACGGCGAGTTCACCGACGCCGCCGACGGCAGGGTCTTCAAGACCGTCTCGCCGTCGTCCGAGGAGGTCCTGGCCGAGGTCGCCCAGGCCGGCGCCGCCGACGTGGACCGCGCCGTGAAGGCCGCCCGCAAGGCGTTCGAGAAGTGGTCCGCGCTGCCCGGCTCCGAGCGCGCCAAGTACCTCTTCCGCATCGCCCGGATCATCCAGGAGCGCAGCCGCGAGCTGGCCGTCCTGGAGACCCTGGACAACGGCAAGCCGATCAAGGAGACCCGCGACGCGGACCTCCCGCTCGTCGCCGCGCACTTCTTCTACTACGCGGGCTGGGCCGACAAGCTCGACCACGCGGGCTACGGGGCCAACCCGCGCCCGCTGGGCGTGGCCGGCCAGGTCATCCCCTGGAACTTCCCGCTCCTGATGCTCGCGTGGAAGATCGCCCCGGCGCTCGCCACCGGCAACACGGTCGTGCTGAAGCCGGCGGAGACCACCCCGCTCTCGGCACTGTTCTTCGCGGACATCTGCCGCCAGGCGGGCCTGCCCAAGGGCGTCGTCAACATCCTCACGGGGTACGGGGACGCCGGCGCGGCCCTCGTCGAGCACCCGGACGTCAACAAGGTCGCCTTCACCGGCTCGACGGCCGTGGGCAAGAAGATCGCCCGCCACGTGGCCGGCACCGACAAGAAGGTCACGCTGGAGCTGGGCGGCAAGGGCGCCAACATCGTCTTCGACGACGCCCCCATCGACCAGGCCGTCGAGGGCATCGTCACCGGCATCTTCTTCAACCAGGGCCAGGTCTGCTGCGCGGGCTCGCGCCTGCTGGTCCAGGAGTCGATCCACGACGAGCTGCTGGACTCCCTCAAGCGCCGCCTGTCCACCCTGCGCCTGGGCGACCCGCTCGACAAGAACACCGACATCGGCGCGATCAACTCCGCCGAGCAGCTCGCCCGGATCACCGCGCTCGCCGAGACCGGCGAGGCCGAGGGCGCCGAGCGCTGGTCCCCGGCGTGCGAGCTGCCGTCCGCCGGCTACTGGTTCGCCCCGACGCTCTTCACGAACGTCACCCAGGCGCACACCGTCGCCCGCGACGAGATCTTCGGCCCGGTGCTGTCCGTGCTGACCTTCCGCACGCCCGACGAGGCCGTCGCGAAGGCCAACAACAGCCAGTACGGCCTCTCCGCCGGCATCTGGACGGAGAAGGGCAGCCGCATCCTCGCGGTCGCGAACAAGCTCCGCGCGGGCGTCGTCTGGGCCAACACGTTCAACAAGTTCGACCCGACCTCGCCCTTCGGCGGCTACAAGGAGTCGGGCTTCGGCCGCGAGGGCGGCCGCCACGGCCTGGAGGGCTACCTCGATGTCTGAGTCGTCGTCGGCGCGTCTGAGCGTCTTCAAGACCTACAAGCTGTACGTCGGGGGCAAGTTCCCCCGCTCCGAGAGCGGCCGGGTGTACGAGGTGAGCGACTCGAAGGGCAACTGGGTGGCCAACGCGCCGCTGTCCTCCCGCAAGGACGCCCGTGACGCGGTCGTCGCGGCCCGCAAGGCCTTCGGCGGCTGGTCGGGCGCGACCGCGTACAACCGCGGCCAGATCCTCTACCGCGTCGCCGAGATGCTGGAGGGCCGCCGCGAGCAGTTCGTCCGCGAGGTCGGCGAGGCCGAGGGCCTGTCCAAGTCGAAGGCGGGCGCCGTCGTCGACGCGGCCATCGACCGCTGGGTCTGGTACGCGGGCTGGACCGACAAGATCGGCCAGATCGTGGGCGGGGCCAACCCGGTCGCGGGCCCGTTCTTCAACCTCTCCACCCCGGAGCCGACCGGTGTCGTGACCGTGATCGCCCCCCAGGACTCGTCCTTCCTGGGCCTGGTCTCGGTGATCGCCCCGGTCATCGCGACCGGCAACACGGCGGTCGTGATCACCTCCGAGAAGTCCCCGCTGCCGGCCCTCTCCCTGGGCGAGGTGCTCGCCACTTCCGACCTGCCCGGCGGCGTCGTCAACATCCTGTCCGGCAAGGCCGCCGAGATGGGCCCCCACCTGGCGTCCCACCAGGACGTCAACGCGATCGACCTGGCGGGCGCCGACTCCGCGCTGGCCAAGGAGCTGGAGATCGCGGCGGCCGACAACCTCAAGCGCGTCCTGCGTCCACAGCCTGTGGACGACTGGAGCGCCGACCCGGGCACCTCGCGCATGACGGCGTTCCTGGAGACCAAGACGGTCTGGCACCCGACGGGTTCGCTGGGCTCGGGCGGATCCTCGTACTAGGAGATCCCCATGAACCGGCCCCGGCAGCAACCCCCGTGCTGCCGGGGCCTTCCCGTACCCGCTTGCCTACTTCTTCGGGAGCACCGGCCCGAGCAGCGAGGAGACCGCCGCGCCGGGCAGCTCGCCGACGGACGGCCCCTGGGTCAGTACCCCGGTGACCATGCCGGTGCCGACGGCGGGGAAGTCCGCTACCTGCGTGGCCACGCCGTTGTCCAGCGGATCCACGCCGGTGTGGGCGAGCGGGTTCACCTTGAGGTTCGCGACCGGCTCGGTGACCCCGGCCAGAGCCGCCGGTACGTCGAGTTCACCGGCCTGGGCGCCCCCCGCGGCCATCGCGAGCGCGGCGCCCGCCATCGAGACCGTCAGGCCCGCCGAACGGAGCCGGCTGCTTGTGGAGGGGGCTGCTGCGTGGCGTGCCATGGGATTCCCACCCTGTACTCGTCTGTGGTGCGCCGTAGTCGTACGCGCACGCAGCGTAGTGGAGGTGTGATCCTCGATACCAACCGGTCACCGGAGGCATCCCCTGAGCGGGGGAATGGTTCACACTTGTGTTCCGTGAGCTCCTCCTCTCCTTTGCCTACGCGTGTCGTGCTGCTGACCGGACCCTCGGGGTCCGGCAAGTCCTCGCTGGCGGCCCGTTCGGGTCTGCCCGTGCTGCGTCTGGACGACTTCTACAAGGAGGCGGACGACCCGACGCTCCCGCTGGTCGAGGGCAGTTCGGACATCGACTGGGACTCCCCGCTGTCCTGGGACGCGGACACCGCCGTCGCGGCGATCGAGGAGCTGTGCGCGGTGGGCCGCACCGACGTCCCGGTGTACGACATCGCGACGTCCTCGCGGACGGGGGTGGAGTCGCTGGACATCTCGCGGACGCCGCTGTTCATCGCGGAGGGCATCTTCGCCGCGGACATCGCCGTCCGGTGCCAGGAACTGGGGCTGCTCGCGGACGCCATCTGCCTGCGCGGGCGGCCGTCCACCACCTTCCGCCGCCGGCTGGCGCGCGACCTGCGCGAGGGCCGCAAGTCGGCCCTGTTCCTGCTGCGGCGCGGCCTGCGGCTGATGCGGGCGGAGCGGGGCATCGTGGCGCGTCACATCGCGCTGGGCGCGCACGCGTGCGGCCGTGACGAGGCCCTCGGCCGGCTCGCCGCAGCCGCCGCCGGCCGCCACCGCCCCGCACCCACCCCCGCCTAGCCCTGGCCGGGAGCCGAGCAGGTCGGACCGGGGCCGGCACCGCACATGCGAAAAGGCGGGATCAGGCGGACCCCCGGCCGCTTGATCCCGCCTCTTCCCCCCGCGGCCCCCGCCCCACCCCCGTAGGACGGGCCCCCTGGCCCGATGGTCTGTGTGCCCGCGTTACGCGACGAGCTCCTCGAAGGACTCCGCCTCGTCACGGCCGAAGCTCAGCGCCTCGTCCTCCCGCAGGCGGCGCAGCGAGCGCCAGATGCTCGACTTCACCGTGCCGACGCTGATCCCGAGGATCTCCGCGATCTCCGGGTCCGTACGGCCCTCGTAGTAGCGCAGCACCAGCATCGTGCGCTGCGGCTCCGGGATCCGGGTCAGCGCCTGCCACAGGACCGCGCGCAGCTCCGTACCGCGCATCGCGTCCGTGTCGGAGGCCGTCTCCGGCAGCTCCTCCGTCGGGTACTCGTTCAGCTTCCGCCGACGCCACGCGCTGATGTGCAGGTTGGTCATCGTGCGGCGCAGGTACCCGCCGACGGCCGCCTTGTCGCTGATCCGGTCCCAGGCGCGGTACGTGGAGAACAGCGCGCTCTGCAGCAGGTCCTCGGCCTCGTAACGGTCGCCGGTGAGGTGGAAGGCCGTCGCGTACAGGGCGGCCCGCCGCTCCTGGACGTAGGCCGTGAACTCCGCCTCCGAGGTGGAGGACGGCGCGGGCCGGGCGGGAACCGCCTGGTACTGGTTTGCGTCAATGGCTACGACGTGGGCCGGCCGGGGACGGGCGACCGCCACCGTACGGACACCCGCCCGGCGGTTCACATCGTGCAGCCGCGTGACAACCGCGCTGGTGTTGGTGCTGTGCAGCGTGTTCATCTCGCGCCCCCCGTCGTGGAGTGTCTCTGCTTCGGTCCGTTGTGCGTTGGTAGAAGACTGCCCCGCCGACTTAACCGGGGTGTCCGTCGACTGTCACAGCCCTGTCACAGCGACTTGCGCACGATCGCCTCTCCCCGACGGTCGAACTCCCGACTGTCGATGGGACAGAATGAGCCCGTGCCCTTCCTGTTGCTGATCGAGGACGACGACGCCATCCGCACGGCCCTCGAGCTCTCCCTGTCTCGCCAGGGCCACCGTGTGGCCACCGCGGCGACGGGCGAGGACGGCCTGAAACTGCTGCGCGAGCAGCGGCCGGATCTGATCGTGCTGGACGTGATGCTGCCCGGGATCGACGGTTTCGAGGTGTGCCGGCGCATCCGGCGCACCGACCAGCTGCCGATCATCCTGCTCACCGCGCGCAGCGATGACATCGACGTGGTCGTGGGCCTGGAGTCCGGGGCCGACGACTACGTGGTCAAGCCCGTCCAGGGCCGGGTCCTCGACGCCCGCATCCGGGCGGTCCTGCGCCGCGGCGAGCGCGAGTCGAGCGACTCGGCGAGCTTCGGCTCCCTGGTCATCGACCGCGCGGCCATGACGGTCACCAAGAACGGCGAGGACCTCCAGCTCACCCCGACCGAGCTGCGGCTGCTGCTCGAACTGAGCCGCAGGCCCGGCCAGGCGCTGTCGCGCCAGCAGCTGCTGCGGCTGGTCTGGGAGCACGACTACCTCGGCGACTCGCGGCTCGTCGACGCCTGCGTCCAGCGGCTGCGCGCCAAGGTCGAGGACGTGCCGTCCTCGCCCACCCTGATCCGTACCGTCCGGGGTGTCGGCTACCGCCTGGACTCCCCGCAGTGATCCGCGCGTTGCTCGCGGGCCGGCGCTGGACCAGCCTGCGGCTGCGGCTCCTCGTCGTCTTCGCCCTGGTCGCCCTGACGGCCGCCGTCTCCGCGTCCGGGATCGCGTACTGGCTCAACCGCGAGGCCGTCCTCACCCGCGTCCAGGACGCGGCGCTCGGCGACTTCCGGCAGGAGATGCAGAACCGTGCCGCCGCGCTGCCCGCCGACCCGACGCCGGAGGAGATGCAGCGCACCGCCGAGCTGATGGCGGGCAGCAGTCCCGGCTACAGCGTGCTGCTGGTGCACGAACGCAAGGACCACCGCGAGGTGTTCGGCGCGGCCGGTCCCGACTCCTTCGGGCTGCAGGACGTGCCGAAGTCCCTCCGGAACGCCGTGAACGACGAGCAGAAGACGACCGCGGCGAACGACGCCGAGTACCACATGTACTGGCAGCGGACGAAGCCGAACGGCAACCCGTACCTGGTCGGCGGCACCCGGATCGTGGGCGGCGGGCCGACCGGCTACATGTACAAGTCGCTCGCCCAGGAGCGGGACGACCTGAACGCGCTCGCCTGGTCGCTGACGATCGCCACCGGTCTGGCGCTGCTCGGCTCCGCCCTGCTCGCGCAGGCCGCGGCCCGTACGGTGCTCAAGCCCGTGCAGCGGTTGGGCGACGCGGCCCGGCGGCTCGGCGAGGGCGAGCTGG
Source organism: Streptomyces sp. NPDC046308 (assembly GCF_055588065.1). Taxonomy (NCBI): domain Bacteria; kingdom Bacillati; phylum Actinomycetota; class Actinomycetes; order Kitasatosporales; family Streptomycetaceae; genus Streptomyces; species Streptomyces sp. NPDC046308. The sequence continues at coordinate 965,378 of NZ_JBVJFB010000002.1, read as the reverse complement.
ACCACCGGCTGGAGGTGTCCGGCACGGACGAACTCGCCGACCTGTCGCACACCTTCAACAAGACGGCCGAGGCGCTGGAGAAGAAGGTCGCCGACATGAGCGCGCGGGAGGAGTCCAGCCGGCGCTTCGTCGCGGACATGTCCCACGAACTGCGCACCCCGCTGACCGCGCTGACGGCGGTGGCCGAGGTGCTGGAGGAAGAGGTCGACGACCTCGACCCGATGATCGCGCCGGCGGTGGCGCTGGTCGTCAGCGAGACGCGGCGGCTGAACGACCTGGTGGAGAACCTGATGGAGGTCACCCGCTTCGACGCGGGTACGGCCAAGCTGGTGCTGGACGACGTCAACGTCGCCGACCAGGTCACGGCCTGCATCGACGCGCGGGCCTGGCTGGACGCGGTGGAACTCGACGCCGAACGGGACATCGTGGCCCGCCTCGACCCGCGCCGCCTCGACGTCATCCTGGCCAACCTGATCGGCAACGCCCTCAAGCACGGCGGCTCGCCGGTGCGGGTGTCGGTGACGGTCGACGCGCAGTGGCTGGTCATCGCGGTCCGGGACAACGGCCCGGGCATCCCCGAGGAGGTCCTGCCGCACGTCTTCGACCGGTTCTACAAGGCGAGCGCGTCGCGGCCGAAGTCGGACGGGAGCGGGCTGGGCCTGTCGATCGCCGTGGAGAACGCGCACATCCACGGCGGCGACATCACCGCCGCCAACGCGGCGGGGGGCGGGGCCCTGTTCACGCTGCGGCTGCCGGTGGACGTGGGAAAGGTGATCTCGGGTGACCTGGATGCGTAGGGCCCTGCCGGTGGTGCCGGCCGTGGTGGTCCCGCTCGTGGCGGTCTCCCTGCTCGCGACGTCGGGCTGTGGGATCAGGGCCACGACCGTGCCGGTGGACGTGGGGCCGGCGCCGTCGCGCGTGTCGTGCGACACCCCGCCGGCGCCCGCCGGACAGAGCGGGGTGCAGGGCTTCCGGGCCACCGTGGAACTGGTCTGCGGATCGCAGCTGGTGGGCGTGGAGCGGGTGATTCCGGTGCCCGAGAAGATGCCCGTACGGGAACCCGTGAGCCTGGTCGCGCAGGCACTGCTGGAAGCGCTGGAGCAGCCGCCGAGCGCGGACGAGCGGGACGCCGGTTTCACGACCGGGGTCCCGGACGGGCTCGCGGTGTCCGCGCCGCGCGCCGGCGACCCGGCGGGCACGGTGCGGCTGAGCCGCAAGCCGGAGGACCTGCCGCCGGTGGCGCTGTCGCAGGTGGTGTGCACGCTGGCGGGCAACGAGGCGGTGTCGGCCGGGCCGGGCCCGGTGGTCCTGGGCGGGCCGGACGCGGATCCGCCGCGGGCGTGGGAGTGCACGGAGGCGGTGCGGTCGCGCCCGGAATCGGTGCCGACGCTGGGCGAGATCGTCCGGCCCTCGGCTTCCACCGCAGCCACGCCCCGCTGACCCGCGGGGCCGCGGAAACGGCGAAGGCCCGGTCCCGCCGGACGGGGCGGGACCGGGCCGGGGCCGAAGCCCCGGCCCCGCGTCCGACGGACGGATCAGATGCCCGCCGCGGCGGCCAGGTCCTTCTTGATCGCGTCCAGGATCTCCTGGCCGCGGGTGCGGGCCGCGGAGAGGTCGGCGGCCTCGGCGACCGGGACGACCACCTCCAGGTAGCACTTCAGCTTCGGCTCCGTGCCCGAAGGACGGACGATCACCCGGGCCTTGTAGTCGCCCTCCAGGTAGTAGCGCAGGCCGTCCGTGGGCGGGAGCGTCTCCGTGCCCTGCGTCAGGTCCTCCGCCGAGACGACCCGCAGCCCCGCCAGGGACACCGGCGGCTCCGCCCGCAGCGCGGCCATCGCCGAGGCGATCACCGACAGGTCCGAGACGCGGACCGACAGCTGGTCGGTGGCGTGCAGCCCGTGGGCCATCGCCAGGTCGTCCAGCAGGTCGGTCAGGGTGCGGCCCTGCTCCTTGAGCTCCGAGGCCAGCTCCGCCACCAGCAGGGCGGCGGTGACGCCGTCCTTGTCGCGGACGCCCTCGGGGTCCACGCAGTAGCCGAGCGCCTCCTCGTAGCCGTAGCGCAGGCCCTCGACGCGCGCGATCCACTTGAAGCCCGTCAGGGTCTCCTCGTAGCCGACGCCCGCGGCCTCCGCGATCCGGCCCAGGAGGGAGGACGAGACGATGGACTCCGCGAAGACGCCCTGCGCCCCCTTGTGGACCAGGTGGGCCGCCAGCAGCGCGCCGACCTCGTCGCCGCGCAGCATCCGCCAGCCGTCCGCGGTGGGGACGGCCACGGCGCAGCGGTCCGCGTCCGGGTCGTTGGCGATCACGATGTCCGGGTTGACCTCGGCCGCCTTGGCGAAGGCCAGGTCCATCGCGCCCGGCTCCTCCGGGTTGGGGAAGGCCACCGTCGGGAAGGCCGGGTCCGGCTCGGCCTGCTCGGCCACCAGCACCGGGGTCGGGAAGCCGGCCCGGGCGAAGGCCGCCAGGACGACGTCCTTGCCGACGCCGTGCATGGCCGTGTAGACGGTCCGTACGCCCCGGGCGGACCCAGGGGTCAGGACGGCGTCCGTACGGGCCAGGTAGGCCTCCAGGACCTCGTCGCCGAGCTCCTGCCAGCCGGACTCCGGCCGGGGGACCGAGGCGAGCGTGTCGACGCGGGCGATCTCCGCCGCGATCTCCGCGTCCGCCGGGGAGACGATCTGCGAGCCGTCGCCGAGGTAGACCTTGTAGCCGTTGTCCCGGGGAGGGTTGTGGCTCGCGGTCACCTCGACGCCGGCGACGGCGCCCAGGTGCCTTATGGCGTACGCCAGGACGGGCGTCGGCAGCGGGCGGGGCAGGACGGCGGCGCGCAGCCCGGCGCCCGTCATGACGGCCGCGGTGTCACGGGCGAAGTCCGCCGACTTGTAGCGGGCGTCGTAGCCGACCACGACCAGTCCGCCGGCGTGGCCCTGAGCCAACAGGTAGGCCGCGAGGCCCGCCGCGGCCCGGATGACCACGCCGCGGTTCATCCGCATCGGGCCCGCGCCGATCTCACCGCGCAGTCCGGCGGTGCCGAACTGGAGGGTGCCGGCGAAACGGTCCGCGAGCTCCGCGGTGTCGCCCGCGTCGAGGAGCGCCGCCAGTTCGGCCGCCGTCTCCGGGTCCGGGTCCTCCGCCAGCCAGGCCTGGGCCCGGGTGATCAGGTCGTCCTGTTCCTGCACTACTTCCGCCTTACCTCTCGTACGTCGATCAGATGCGGGCGAGGACCTGCGTCAGCAGCGTGCCCATGCGGGCGGCCGAGTCGCGGCCGGCCTGGAGGACCTCTTCGTGGTTCAGCGGCTCTCCGGACAGGCCCGCCGCCAGGTTGGTGACAAGGGAGATGCCCAGCACGTCGGCACCGGCCTCGCGGGCCGCGATGGCCTCCAGCACGGTGGACATGCCGACCAGGTCGGCGCCCATGACGCGGATCATGTTGATCTCGGCCGGGGTCTCGTAGTGCGGGCCGGGGAACTGGACGTAGACGCCCTCTTCCAGGCTCGGGTCGATCTCCTTGCACATCGCGCGCAGCTTCGGCGAGTACAGGTTCGTCAGGTCGACGAAGTTCGCGCCGACGATGGGCGAGGTGGCCGTCAGGTTGAGGTGGTCACTGATCAGCACGGGCTGGCCGGGCTTCATGCCCTCGCGCAGACCGCCACAGCCGTTGGTGAGGACCACGGTCTTGCAGCCGGCGGCGACGGCGGTGCGCACGCCGTGGGCGACGGCGGCGACGCCGCGGCCCTCGTAGTAGTGGGTCCGGCCGAGGAAGAGCAGCGCGCGCTTGTCGCCGATCTTGTACGAGCGGATCTTGCCGCCGTGGCCCTCGACGGCGGGCGGCGGGAATCCGGGCAGCTCGGTGACGGGGAACTCGAACTCGGGGGCGCCGAGCGCCTCGGCGGCGGGGGCCCAGCCGGAGCCCATCACGAGCGCGACATCGTGGGATTCGACGCCGGTCAGCTCGCGCAGGCGGGCGGCTGCGGCGTCGGCGGCGGCGAAGGGGTCGGTAACAGATGCGTTCACGCAGACGAGCGTAGCCGCTCCTGGCCTACGCGCGTAGATGGCACAGCTCACGGTGTTCGGATCGTTGCCTTGTCGTTTCCGCCGAATCGTCCCCGAGGGGTGGCGGGGGCGGTGGCGGGGGCCTTGGGGGACGCCGGCCGCGGGCCTCAGCAGGGGCGCTTGCGCAGTTCCATCACGTAGTCGTGCGGGGCGCCCGCGGACTCGGCGGCGTCGGCCAGCTCGCCGAGGTAGCGCGCCGAGGGCAGGCCGCCCTCGTAGCCGTTGAGCACGTAGCACCAGGCGGCCTCTTCGCCGTCCAGGGTGTGCACCCGGATCCGCATGCGGCGGTAGATGTCGAGCCCGACGCCCTCCCAGCGGTCCATCGAGTCCTCGTCGAGCGGCGCGATGTCGTACAGGGCGACGAAGACCTGGTGGCGCGGGGCCTCCACGATCGTGGCGAGAGCGCCCTCCCAGCCCATCTGCTCGCCGCCGAAGGTCAGCCGCCAGTCGTTGATCCAGCCCGTTCCGCGCAGCGGCGAATGGGGAGCGCGGCGCGTCATCAGCCGCGGGTCGAGGTTGCCGGCGTACGCGGCGTAGAGCGACATGAGGTCGAGGGTACGGGAGGGGTGGCCGGTACCGCGTGCCCGGATGGCGCACGGATGACGGGACCGGGCGCGAAGCACCTTGAACCGTGCGGGACAATGGGGCACGGAATGCATCCCCCGGGGAGACCCCCCGGAACACCGGCCGGGGCGGCAGCCGGCCGGGTAGACGTGAGGCGGACTTTTCGTGACCCGGATCGTGATCATCGGCGGCGGACCCGGCGGGTATGAGGCTGCGCTGGTAGGGGCCCAGCTCGGCGCGGAGGTGACCGTCGTGGACTGCGACGGCCTCGGCGGGGCCTCGGTCCTGACCGACTGCGTGCCCTCCAAGACTCTGATCGCGACCGCCGAGGTGATGACCACCTTCGATTCGTCGTACGAAGAGCTCGGCATCGTCGTCGCGGACGACACCCCGCCCATCGAGCAGGCCGCGCGCGTCGTCGGCGTGGACCTCGGCAAGGTGAACCGGCGCGTCAAGCGCCTCGCGCTCGCCCAGTCGCACGACATCACCGCCTCCGTCACCCGGGCCGGGGCCCGCGTCGTGCGCGGCCGCGGCAAGCTCGGCGGTCCGCAGGGCATCGACGGCACGCGCGACGTCATCGTCACCGCCGCCGACGGCACCGAGACGATCCTGACGGCCGACGCCGTGCTGATCGCGACCGGCGGCCACCCCCGCGAGATCCCGGACGCCATGCCCGACGGCGAGCGGATCCTGAACTGGACCCAGGTCTACGACCTCGACGAGCTCCCGGAGGAGCTCATCGTGGTCGGCTCCGGTGTGACCGGCGCCGAGTTCGCCGGCGCGTACCAGGCGCTCGGTTCCCGGGTGACCCTCGTCTCCTCCCGCGACCGCGTGCTGCCCGGCGAGGACCCGGACGCCGCCGCCGTCCTGGAGGACGTCTTCCGGCGCCGCGGCATGAACGTCGTCGGCCGTTCCCGGGCCGAGTCCGCCAAGCGGGTGGGCGACCGGGTCGAGGTGACCCTCTCCGACGGCCGCGTCCTGACCGGTACGCACTGCCTGATGGCGGTCGGCGCGATCCCCAACACCGGGAACATGAACCTGGAGGAGTCCGGCGTCCGGCTCAAGGACTCCGGGCACATCTGGACCGACAAGGTGTCGCGCACCTCCGCGCCGGGCGTGTACGCGGCCGGCGACGTCACCGGGATCTTCGCGCTCGCGTCGGTCGCGGCGATGCAGGGCCGCATCGCGATGTACCACTTCCTCGGTGACGCGGTGGCCCCGCTGAACCTCAAGACGGTCTCCTCGAACGTCTTCACCGACCCCGAGATCGCCACCGTCGGCTACACCCAGGCGGACGTGGACGCCGGCAAGATCGACGCCCGCGTGGTGAAGCTCCCGCTGCTGCGCAACCCGCGCGCGAAGATGCAGGGCATCCGGGACGGCTTCGTGAAGCTGTTCTGCCGTCCGGGCACCGGCATCGTCGTCGGCGGTGTGGTCGTCTCCCCGCGCGCGAGCGAACTCATCCACCCCATCTCGATCGCCGTGGACAACAACCTGACGGTCGAGCAGATCGCAAACGCGTTCACCGTGTACCCCTCGCTGTCGGGCTCGATCGCCGAGGTGGCGCGCCAGCTGCACACGCGGAAGGCCGCCGGGGAGGCGTGATCCGCCCCAACCGCCCCATACCGTAAGGGTGTTGGGGCGGTGCGCCGCCGCGTGGCCGGACGTTCACCCAGACATGGGGCCGCGTATACCACTAGTCGCCCCGGCATACGGACAACTTCGGTATTTCGGCGCAAGGAGCTGAAAGCAGACGGTCGTTGGGGTTACTGTCAGTTTCGTGTTCGCTGCAGAACGTCGCCAATTGATCCTCGAAATGGTGCGGGCCAACGGAGCGGTATCGCTCCGGGAGCTCGCCCGCGTCGTCCAGACCTCCGAAGTGACCGTACGGCGGGACGTGCGGGCACTGGAGGCAGAAGGACTCCTCGACCGCCGGCACGGCGGTGCGGTCTTGCCGGGCGGTTTCACGCGGGAGTCCGGCTTTCCGCAAAAGTCCCATCTCGCGACGGCGGAGAAGACCGCCATCGCCGATGTCGCGGCCTCCCTCGTGGAAGAGGGCGAGGCCGTCGTCGTCGGCGCGGGCACCACGACCCAGGAGCTGGCCCGCCGGCTCGCCCGGGTGCCCGGGCTGACCGTCGTCACCAACTCGCTGCTCGTCGCCCAGGCCCTGGCCCACGCGAACCGGGTGGAAGTGGTGATGACCGGCGGCACCCTGCGCGGGTCCAACTACGCCCTCGTCGGCAGCGGGGCCGAGCAGTCCCTCCAAGGGCTCCGGGTCTCCCGCGCGTTCCTCTCGGGCAGCGGCCTGACGGCCGAGCGCGGCCTGTCGACGTCCAACATGCTCAGCGCGAGCGTGGACCGGGCGCTGGTGCAGGCGGCGGCCGAGGTGGTCGTCCTCGCGGACCACACGAAGCTCGGCACCGACACCATGTTCCAGACCGTGCCGACGGACGTGATGACCCGCCTGGTCACGGACGAGCCCCCGCCGCACGACGACCGGGCCGCGACGGAACTCCAGGCACTCGCCGACCAGGGCGTCCAGATCACCGTGGCGGGCGCGGCTGCCTCCGGCGGCGGCGGGGACGGGATGATGGGGCGTCGGCCGCGGCGCGACTCACCGCTGCCGGTGCAGCGGCGAGGCGGGCCGACCGCGCAGCTGCGGGCCGCGGGCATGCTGCCGGAGCCGCAGGCGGAGCGGGCCCGCGTGGCCGACATGCGCCGTCGCTAGGACGAGCAGCACGTCGACGGGGCCGGGATGTCCGGCCCCGTCGGCGTTCGAGGCGCGGGGGCGCCGGGGCAGCGCCCCCGGAACGGCGCCGCACATGCGAAACGGGGCCCCCGGGGCGGGCGCCCCGGGAACCCTGTCGTAGGAGGTCAGTCCTTGATCTCGCAGATCGTCGCGCCCGAGGTGACGGACGCGCCGACCTCGGCCGTGAGGCCGACGACGGTGCCGGAGCGGTGCGCGTTGAGCGGCTGCTCCATCTTCATGGCTTCGAGTACGACGACCAGGTCGCCCTCGTTGACCTGCTGGCCCTCCTCGACCGCGACCTTGACGATCGTGCCCTGCATCGGGGAGGCCAGGGTGTCGCCCGAGGCGGCCGGGCCGGACTTCTTCGCCGCGCGGCGCTTCGGCTTGGCACCGCCCGCGGCGGCCGTGCGGGCCAGGGTCATGCCCAGCGAGGAGGGCAGGGAGACCTCCAGGCGCTTGCCGCCGACCTCGACGACGACCGTCTCGCGGCCCGGCTCGTCCTCGGTGTCCTCCGCGGCCGGGGCCGTGAACGCCGGGATCTCGTTGACGAACTCGGTCTCGATCCAGCGGGTGAAGACCGTGAAGGGGCTGCCGTCGGTCGGGGCGAACGCCGGGTCGACGACGACCGCACGGTGGAAGGGGATGGCCGTGGCCATGCCCTCGACCTCGAACTCGGCCAGGGCGCGGGCCGCGCGCTGCAGGGCCTGCTCGCGGGTGGCGCCGGTGACGATGAGCTTGGCCAGGAGGGAGTCCCAGGCCGGGCCGATCACGGAGCCGGACTCGACGCCCGCGTCCAGGCGGACGCCCGGGCCGGTGGGGGCGTTGAACTTGGTGACCGTGCCGGGGGCCGGGAGGAAGCCGCGGCCCGGGTCCTCGCCGTTGATGCGGAACTCGATGGAGTGACCGCGCAGGACCGGGTCGCCGTAGCCGAGCTCCTCGCCGTCGGCGATGCGGAACATCTCGCGGACCAGGTCGATGCCGGAGACCTCTTCGGTGACCGGGTGCTCGACCTGGAGGCGGGTGTTGACCTCCAGGAAGGAGATCAGGCCGTCGGCGGAGACGAGGAACTCGACGGTGCCGGCGCCGACGTAGCCGGCTTCCTTCAGGATGGCCTTGGAGGCGGCGTACAGCTCCGCGTTCTGAGCGTCGGTCAGGAACGGCGCCGGGGCCTCCTCCACCAGCTTCTGGTGGCGGCGCTGCAGGGAGCAGTCACGGGTCGAGACGACGACCACGTTGCCGTGGGAGTCGGCCAGGCACTGGGTCTCGACGTGGCGCGGCTTGTCGAGGTAGCGCTCGACGAAGCACTCGCCGCGGCCGAAGGCGGCGACGGCCTCACGGACGGCGGAGTCGTAGAGCTCCGGCACCTCTTCGAGGGTGCGGGCGACCTTCAGACCGCGACCGCCACCGCCGAAGGCGGCCTTGATGGCGATCGGCAGGCCGTGCTCCTTGGCGAAGGCGACGACCTCGTCGGCCCCGGAGACCGGGTCCGGCGTGCCGGCGACCAGCGGCGCGCCGGCGCGCTGGGCGATGTGACGGGCGGCCACCTTGTCGCCGAGGTCACGGATGGCCTGCGGCGGCGGACCGATCCAGGTCAGGCCGGCGTCGATCACGGCCTGGGCGAAGTCGGCGTTCTCGGAGAGGAAGCCGTATCCGGGATGGATGGCGTCCGCACCGGAGTCGGCTGCGGCCTGGAGGACCTTGGAGATGTCCAGGTAGCTGGCGGCCGGGGTGTCACCGCCCAACGCGAAAGCTTCGTCGGCCGCGCGGACGTGCAGAGCGTCCCGGTCCGGATCGGCGTAGACGGCTACGCTCGCGATCCCGGCGTCCCGGCAGGCCCGAGCAACGCGGACAGCGATTTCGCCACGGTTGGCGATGAGCACCTTGCGCACGATGGCTCCCTCCTTGAAACAAGCTGAGTTTAGGGACAGCCCACACGGCCTTTCGACCCTTCCCCGATGGTGACCTTGCCCACACAGAGTGTGATGCGAGGTCCGAACCACCCGAGAACCCTTGTGGCGCCCCAGGTCAGGGGGATCCCCGACTGCACAGTAACCCCGTCATGTATCCAAGGTCTCTGTCCCCCCGGTCAGCGGCCCCGGGTGATTCTTTGTCGAGTCCCTACGAACGGCCCACATTTTCTTTGCCGGCCGGCGCGGAGTTGTCCACTTGTTCGCCGATTGGTTGCCCGATCGGCGGTCCCGGCGTCCGACGGGGCGAACCGGGACAACACCGTACCCACAGGCAGCCCGGAGAAGACGCGTTGACGGCCCGTCGAACACCGGGTGTGCGGATGTCTTGCCCGCCGCTCTACCCGTTAGTAGCCTCCAGGGCGTCGAACAGGCTTGTGACGTGTGGGGGGTGGGGACGTCGTGCTGCGCAGACTCGTGGCCGGACTGGCCGCGATCGTGCTTGTCGCGGAAGCGGCCGTGCTCGTGCTCGTCCACATCGTGCTGGGCCGGACCACGGCGAACCAGTCGATGTCCATCGCCGGCAGCGATCCGGACGTCATGTCCAAGGCGACCTACGCCATGGGGGCGGGCATGGGCGCCTTCCTCGTGCTGTGCGCCGTCCTCGCCGCCGTCGCCGCACTCGGCGACCGCTCCCCGGGCCGCTTCGCCCGCGTCGTCCTCATCACGGCCGCCGTCACCCACGGGCTGCTCGGCGTCCTCGCCGTCGTCCTCGTCGGCTGGGCCGCCTTCGCGGCGACGACGCTGATCCTGTGCCTGCTGGTGCTGACCCTGACGCTCTACGCCGCCCCGCGGGACGGCGCCGGCGAGGGCGGCGGGCAGACCCCGCCCCCGCCCGCCTACGGGGAGCTCAAGCCCACAGGTCCGTGATGGACACGCCCAGTTCGCCCAGCAGGGAGCGCAGCAGCGGCAGCGACAGGCCGATCACGTTGCCGTGATCCCCGTCGATGCCGTCGATGAACGGCGCCGACAGCCCGTCCAGGGTGAACGCCCCCGCCACGTGCAGCGGCTCGCCGCTGGCCACGTACGCCGCGACCTCCGCGTCCGTCGGCTCGCCGAACCGGACCGTCGTGGACGCCGTCGCCGAGACCTGGCGGCCGTCCGCCGTGTCGATCACGCAGTGCCCGGTGCGCAGCACGCCCGCCCGGCCGCGCATCGACTTCCAGCGCGCGGTGGCCTCCTCGGCGTCGGCGGGCTTGCCGAGCGCCTCGCCGTCCAGCTCCAGCACGGAGTCGCAGCCGATCACCAGGGCGCCCGCGGCCTCGTCCAGGGCCGCCACGACCGCGGCCTTCGCCTCGGCCAGCGCCAGGGCCAGCGCGGCGGGCTCGTCGTGGTTCAGGGTGTCCTCGTCGAAGCCGCTGACGATCACGTGCGGGGCGAGACCGGCCTGGCGCAGCAGGTTCAGCCGGGCGGGGGAGGCGGAGGCGAGGACGAGCTTGCGCGGGTTCGCGGGCTGGGGCGTGGCAGTCATGCCGGTCATCGTAGGCGCGCCGGCGACGTCCCGGAACACGCCCGGTACGCCCCTGGAGCGGGCCCGTACGCGCCGCGGACAGGGCCGGAGCGGGCTCGGCGGGGGCGGCCCCTAGAAGTGGCCCGTGCCCACGCCCAGGACGTAGACCACGACCAGCATGGCGAGGGCGAGCACCACGCTCAGCCGCCGGATCATCGCCTGCGCGTCGCGCATGTCCTTCGGCGGCTCGTTCTTCGGGTCGGACCAGAGCATGCTCCGATCCTGGCCCCGGGAACCGGTGCGGCGCCTGAGTACGGGTACTCAGGCGCCGCCCCGCGTTCACGTCATCTTCGGCTAGCCGGGCCAGTACGTACGGCCCCAGGCGCGCGGACCGGGACGCGGCAGCCGGCGCCGTGCCACTCGCGACGGCGTCGACCACTCGTCCGCGACCGGCGGGGCGCCCGACGGTGCCGAAGCGAGCACCGCCGCGCGCGCTTGGACCACCGCCAGTGCGGCGGCCAGCTCCTCCGCGGTCGGATTGCCCTTGACGACCTTGATCACCACAGAGACCTCCTGGAGGGGCTAGAGGGGGATGTTGCCGTGCTTCTTCGGCGGCAGGGACTCCCGCTTGGTGCGCAGCTGCCGAAGCCCCTTGACCACGTGCGCCCGGGTCTCGGACGGCATGGTCACCGCGTCGATGTAACCGCGCTCGGCGGCCGTGTACGGGTTGAGCAGCGCGTCCTCGTACTCGGCGATGAGCCGTGCCCGGGTCTCCTCCACATTGTCCGCCTCCGCGATGGTCCGGCGGTGGAGGATGTTCACCGCGCCCTGCGCGCCCATGACGGCGATCTGCGCGGTCGGCCAGGCCAGGTTCAGGTCCGCGCCGAGGTGCTTGGAGCCCATGACGTCGTAGGCGCCGCCGAAGGCCTTGCGGGTGATGACGGTGATCAGGGGGACGGTGGCCTCGGCGTACGCGTAGATCAGCTTCGCGCCGCGCCGGATGATTCCGTTGTACTCCTGGTCCGTGCCCGGCAGGAAGCCCGGCACGTCCACGAAGGTCAGCACCGGGACGTTGAAGGCGTCGCAGGTCCGGACGAACCGTGCCGCCTTCTCGGAGGCGTCGATGTCCAGGCAGCCGGCGAACTGCATCGGCTGGTTGGCGACGATGCCCACCGGGTGCCCCTCGACCCGGCCGAAACCGGTCAGGATGTTCGGCGCGAAGAGCGCCTGCGTCTCCAGGAACTCGCCGTCGTCCAGCACGTGCTCGATCACGGTGTGCATGTCGTACGGCTGGTTCGCGCTGTCCGGGATCAGCACGTCGAGCTCGCGGTCGAGGTCGGAGACCTCGGTGTCCGCCTCCTCCGGGAAGGCGGGCGGCTCGGAGAGGTTGTTCGAGGGCAGGTACGCGAGGAGCGACTTCACGTACTCGATGGCGTCCTTCTCGTCGCCCGCCATGTGGTGGGCGACGCCGGACGTGCTGTTGTGGGTGCGCGCCCCGCCCAGCTCCTCGAAGCCGACGTCCTCGCCGGTGACCGTCTTGATGACGTCCGGGCCGGTGATGAACATGTGCGAGGTCTGGTCGACCATGACCGTGAAGTCGGTGATGGCCGGGGAGTACACGGCGCCGCCGGCGCAGGGCCCGACGATCAGGCTGATCTGCGGGATCACGCCGGACGCGTGGACGTTGCGGCGGAAGATCTCCCCGTACATGCCCAGCGCGCTGACGCCCTCCTGGATGCGGGCGCCACCGGAGTCGTTGATGCCGACGAGGGGGCAGCCCGTCTTCAGCGCGAAGTCCATGACCTTCATGATCTTCTGGCCGTAGACCTCGCCGAGGGCACCGCCGAAGACGGTGAAGTCCTGCGAGAACACGGCCACCGGACGGCCGTCCACCGTGCCGTAGCCGGTGACGACGCCGTCCCCGTAGGGGCGGGTCTTCTCCAGCCCGAAGCTGGTGGAGCGGTGCCGGGCGAACTCGTCCAGCTCGACGAAGGAACCCTCGTCCAGCAGCAGGGCAACCCGCTCACGCGCCGTCAGCTTGCCCTTGGCGTGCTGCTTCTCCACAGCACGCGCGGATCCGGCGTGGGTGGCTTCGTCGATGCGGCGCTGCAGATCCGCGATCTTGCCCGCGGTGGTGTGCATGTCGATCGGCTCTGACGGATGTGACATCGGGGTCGCGGCTCCCTGCGTGGTGTCAACTGCCTGGTCAATTGATTGACTACTGCTGGCTACTGGTGCGTAGCGTATCGGCGGGCATGGCGCTCGGCAGTGCGGCGTTTGACACACCTACTGTGGGTTGCATGACGCCATCAGATGCATCAGCAGGAGCTTCCGCCGGTCGTTGGTCGAACCTGGAGCGGCCGCCGCTGAACGCCGAGGGGTTGCGGCGGGCCCTCGTGACCGGGGGAGGGCTGTGGACCTCCCTGGAGGTGGTCGCCACCACCGGTTCCACCAACACCGACCTCGCCGCCCGGGCGCCGGAGCTGCCCGAGGGGGCCGTGCTCGTCGCCGAGGAGCAGAGCGCCGGGCGCGGGCGGCTGGACCGGAGCTGGGTCGCGCCGGCCCGGTCCGGGCTGTTCTTGTCCGTGCTGTTCAAGCCGGGCGACGCGGTGCCGCAGGAGCGGTGGGGGTGGCTGACCCTGCTGGCCGGGGTGGCCACCGCGACCGGGCTGTCCCGCGCGGCGGGCGTGGACACCGCCCTCAAATGGCCCAACGACCTGCTGGTCACCGTGGACGGCGAGGAGCGCAAGACCGGCGGGATCCTCGCCGAGCGCGTCGCCGGGGGTCCCTCCCAGGCCGAAGGCTCCGGGGGAGGGGTGGTCGTGGGGATCGGGCTCAACGTCAGCCTCACCGAGGACGAGCTGCCCGTACCGGCCGCGGGCTCGCTCGCGCTGGCCAAGGCCGCCGTGACCGACCGGGACCCGCTGCTGAGGGCCGTACTGCGGTCCCTGGAGGAGTGGTACGGGAACTGGCGCGAGGCGGGCGGCGACCCCGCCGCCAGCGGCCTCCAGGAGACCTACGCGGCGGGCTGCGCCACCCTCGGCCGCCACGTCCGCGCGGAGCTCCCCGGCGGGCGCACCCTCACCGGAACGGCCGAAGCGGTGGACACCCATGGCCGGCTGGTGATCCGTACGGCCGAGGGACAGCACGAGGCGGTGGGGGCGGGGGACGTCGTCCACCTGCGCTCCGTGCACTGACGGGGCACGGTGGGAAGGGGGCCGGACGCGCGGAGAAATGTGCGGAAGCAGCATTTCGGGCGGGTACGGCCTCAGGCCCGGCCCGGGCGCCCCGGAGGTGGACCGAGTCGCAAAGAGGGCAGGGGGAGTGAGCTACGGCACACCTGCCGTATGGTTTAGGCGATCCCGGTGCTCGTGGTGATCAACCGGTTCGCAGGGCAGTGCGCACGGAATGGACAGGAGGCGGCCCTTGACCGTCGACGACCCTACGTCCAGCGCGTCCCACGGCGCCGGCGGCTCCTCGTCCGGCCCGGTCACCCCGATCGGCCGGGACCAGCACACCCCGCACCACGAGGTCGACCACACGGCCCAGCCGACGGCGGATCCCCTCGCCATCCGGCTGGAGCAGCTGATCCTCGGGGCCGAGCGCCGCTACACGCCGTTCCAGGCCGCCCGGAGCGCCGGTGTGTCCATGGAGCTCGCCTCCCGGTTCTGGCGGGCCATGGGCTTCGCCGACATCGGGCAGGCCAAGGCGCTGACCGAGGCCGACGTACTGGCCCTGCGCCGGCTCGCCGGTCTGGTGGAGGCCGGGCTGCTGTCCGAGCCGATGGCGGTGCAGGTGGCCCGGTCCACCGGGCAGACCACGGCGCGGTTGGCCGAGTGGCAGATCGACTCGTTCCTGGAAGGGCTGACGGAGCCGCCGGAGCCGGGGATGACCCGCACGGAGGTCACGTACCCCCTGGTGGAGCTGCTGCTGCCCGAGCTGGAGGAATTCCTGGTCTACGTGTGGCGGCGGCAGCTGGCGGCCGCCACCGGGCGCGTGGTGCAGGTGGCGGACGACGACGAGATGGTCGACCGCCGGCTCGCGGTGGGCTTCGCCGACCTGGTGGGCTTCACCCGCCTCACGCGGAGGCTGGAGGAGGAGGAGCTCGGCGAGCTGGTCGAGTCCTTCGAGACGACCGCGGCGGACCTGGTCGCCGCGCACGGCGGCCGCCTGATCAAGACGCTCGGCGACGAGGTGCTGTACTGCGCCGACGACGCGGGGACGGCGGCGGAGATCGCGCTGCGGCTGATCGAGACCATGGAGCTCGACCCGCAGATGCCCGAGCTGCGGGTCGGGATCGCCTTCGGCACGGTGACGACCCGGATGGGCGACGTCTTCGGGACCACGGTGAATCTGGCGAGCCGGCTGACGTCCATAGCCCCGAAGGACGCGGTGCTGGTGGACGGGGCGATGGCCGAGGAGCTTTCCCGGACCGGAGCCGCCCCGGTGTCGGAGAAGGAGGCCGAGGCCTCGCTCGACGAGGTGTCCTACCGGTTCGCGCTCCAGCCGATGTGGCAGCGCCCGGTGCGCGGACTCGGCGTGGTGGAGCCCTGGTCGCTGACCCGCAGGAAGCCCAGGCACCCCGCCTGACGCGCCCGCGC
Source organism: Streptomyces sp. NPDC046308 (assembly GCF_055588065.1). Lineage (NCBI taxonomy): Bacteria > Bacillati > Actinomycetota > Actinomycetes > Kitasatosporales > Streptomycetaceae > Streptomyces > Streptomyces sp. NPDC046308. The sequence goes on along the minus strand of NZ_JBVJFB010000002.1, from coordinate 949,991 downwards.
ATTCCGTACGGACGGACGGCCCCGGGCCCGCCGCCTGCGGGCCGGTGCGCGGCCGTGCCCCGGAACCGGGCAGCCTTGACCCGGTGGCCTCCCCGCGCACTAGAGTGCGGCGATAACGCTCGTTAACCGGGAGGGTCGCAGGCATGTCTGAGCAGCGCTTCGGAGAGTTCGTCGCGGTACGTCGGGAGGGCGACGGGCACGTCGCGGAGCTGGCGATGGACCGCCCCAAGGCGATGAACGCGGTGTCGACGGAGATGGCCCGCTCGATCGGCGCCGCCTGCGCGGCGCTCGCGGCCGACCCGTCGGTGCGGGTGGTGGTGCTGTCCTCCACCGCGGAGCGGGCCTTCTGCGTCGGGGCGGACCTCAAGGAGCGGAACTCGCTGTCGGACGCCGAGCTGGTGCGGCAGCGGCCGACCACGCGGGGGGCGTACGGGGGCGTGCTGGAGCTTCCGGTGCCGACGGTCGCGGCCGTGCACGGTTTCGCGCTGGGCGGCGGCTTCGAGCTGGCCCTGGCCTGCGACGTGATCGTGGCCGACGAGACCGCGGTGGTCGGGCTGCCCGAGGTGTCGGTGGGTGTGATCCCGGGCGGCGGCGGTACGCAGCTGCTGCCGCGCCGGGTGGGTGCGGCGCGGGCGGCCGAGCTGATCTTCACGGCGCGCCGGGTGGAGGCGGCCGAGGCGCTGTCCCTGGGGTTGGTGGACTCGCTGGTCCCGGCGGGGCAGGACCGGGCCGAGGCGCTGGCCCTGGCGTCGCGGATGGCGGCGAACTCCCCGGTGGGTCTGCGGGCGGCCAAGCGGGCGCTGCGGCTGGGGCACGGGATGGACCTGGCGGCCGGTCTGGAGATCGAGGACGCGGCCTGGCGGACGGTGGCCTTCTCCGGGGACCGGGCGGAGGGCGTGGCGGCGTTCAACGAGAAGCGCAAGCCGAACTGGCCGGGGGAGTAGCCCGGCCGTCGCTCCTGCCCAGCGGCGTCACGCGTACCAAATCGGACAAAACTCCCTAACCTGGGGTGATGGGAGTCGACGGGCGGCTGCGGGCCGTGGTGAGCCTCGCTCAGGCGATGGCCGCGGCCTGCGCGCCGCGGGACAGTGTGCGGGCGGCGGCGCGGGGGGCGCGCACGGCGCTGGACGGCTCGTTCGCCGCGATCTCGGCCTGGGAGCGGGAGCGGGGGCGGCTGCGCGTGCTCGTGAACGAGGGCGAGCGGCGGGCCGGGGAGGAGGAGTTCCCCGAGGACGAGTCCTACCCCGTGCACGACTTCCCCGAGATCACCGAGTTCCTCCACGAACGGTGGGTCGGCGGTGGCGGCCCGCACGCCTGGGTCGAGAGCGCCGTCGGCGACCGGCCGGGGCGGCGCGGGGAGGCCCTGCGCCACCGCGGCCGCGGTACCTGCGTGGTCGCGCCGGTCGTGCTCAGCGGCCGGGCCTGGGGCGAGCTGTACGTGGCCCGGGACGAGGGGCTGCCCGACTTCGACGAGGACGACGCCGAGTTCGCCACCGTGCTCGCCGCCGTCATCGCGGCCGGCCTCGCGCAGAACGAGCGGCTGGAGGAGGCTCGGCGGCTGGCCTTCACCGATCCGCTGACCGGGCTCGCGAACCGGCGTGCGGTCGACATGCGGCTGGACGAGGCCCTGGAGGAGCACCGGCGGACCGGGGTGGTGGTCAGCCTCGTCGTGTGCGACCTGAACGGGCTGAAGAAGGTCAACGACACCCAGGGCCACGCCATGGGGGACCGGCTGCTGGAGCGGTTCGGATCGGTGCTCAGCCTGTGCGGGGCCATGCTGCCCGGTGCGCTGGTGGCGCGCCTGGGGGGTGACGAGTTCTGCCTGGTCGGGGTGGGCCCGAGCGCCGACGAGGTGGTCCGGGTCACCGAGGAGGTGTGCACCCGGGCGGCCGAACTGGAGCTGGGCGAGGGCGTGGCCTGCGGGGTGGCCTCCACCGGGGACCCGATCGGGGCGGTCAAGTCCTCCCGGCGGCTGTTCCGGCTGGCCGACGCGGCCCAGTACAAGGCAAAGGCGGCCCGCTCGGCGGGGCCGGTGGTGGCGGGGCGGGACACCGCGGTGGTCCGGCTCGCGGACGCCGCCGCCCAGGAGGCCCCGGGGGAGCGGCGCCGCTTCCGCGGGCGGCAGTGAGCACCCGGCCCGTAGTGGCCGGGGCCGACTCGGGCTTGGTGACAATTTCCCCTATTGAAACCTCGCCTCCCGGAAGGGGAGGGGATTCCTGGCTCACGCAGCCTGGCGGACCGGCGATCCGTCTGGTCTTCCGCGATCAACGCCAGCCGGGGTGAGACCAGCCCGGACGAGCATCACGCGTGCGGAGTTTTTGTCCCTCGGGGAGACGGCTCCGCAAGCGGTGCAGCTGTACGTGCGTTCCGACAGCGGAAGTGTGTGCTTGGCTCTCGCTCCGCACTGTCCGCAGTCCATGGTGGTGTGAGCCGGGTGCACGAGATGGAGGACCCGCCCGTGCTTCCGTGCCATGTTGATCAGCTCGGCCTTGGTCGCCGAGATTGCCGCGTCCGCGGCTTTCCGCGCCAAGGTGGACTTGGCCAGGAACTTCGGCCTGAAGTCCTCCACGGCGAGGCGGTCGAACGCTGTCACGACACTCTTGGCCCACTTGCGGGCGGTGTCCTGGCGCTGCCGGGCGATCTTCTTGTGCACCTTCGCTGCCTGGCGCTTGGCCTTGCGGTAGCCCTTCGAGGCGGCCCGCCCCCGCTTCGGCTTACGCCGGCACATCATCCGCTGGTACCCGGCCAGCGTCCGCGCTGCCTTCTCCCCGTGCTGCGCGTGAGGGAGGTCATGATCGTCGCTGGTGGTTGTCGCGGTCTCCTTCACGCCCCAGTCGATGCCGATCACCGCACCGGCAGCGGGTAGTGCCTGTACCTCTGTGGCTACCACAAAGGATGCGTACCAGTGCCCGAGGCCGTCCCGGTACACCCGCACACTCGATGGGTAGGTGGGCAACTCACGTGACCACGCCACCGTCAGCGAAATGCCGCCCGCCAAGTGCAATCGGCCGCCCTTCAGTCGGAAACCGCTACGGGTGTAGTTGAGAGTCGGGCCGGACATTTCCTTCTTCTTGAGCCTCGGCATCCCCGCCCGCTGCTGAACGGGTAGTCGGGCCTGGATGTCCTTCAGAGCCCTGGCGCGGGACGTGGCGAAGTCCCGGACGGTCTGTTGCTGTGGAACGCTGCAGCCTGCGCGCAGCCACTCGTGATCACCCCGCCAGCTGGTCAACATCTTGTCCAACACGGCGGAGCCGCATTTCTCCCCGGTCGTGTGCATCGCGCGCGATACGGCGACGCACTGGTTCCACACCCAGCGACACCGGCCCCACTCCGACGACAGAGCTGACAAGGCCGTCGCCGACAGGCGGAGCCGGAAGGTGTACCGGGCGCGCTGGGGCTCTCCGACTTTCGCCAAGACCGTCATGGCGCCAACCTAGATTCCTCAACCGCTTCGCCCCCGGGAACGGAGACGGCCCACTCGAACGGGTGACCGTCGGTGCGCGCCGATGGGTTCTTCCTCCTAGTGACAGGTAGCGATTCAATCCGTAGGGTGCTGAATATGGATATGCACACTGTTGTGGTCGGGACCTCCGGGACCACCGCCGAGGACGTCATCGCCGTCGCCCGCGGCAACGCACGGGTCGAGCTGTCCGGCGAGGCGCTCGACGCACTCGCCCGCGCACGCGAGATCGTCGACGCCCTCGCCGCCAAGCCCGAGCCCGTCTACGGGGTGTCCACCGGCTTCGGTGCCCTCGCCTCCCGGCACATCAGTCCCGAGCTGCGTGCCCAGCTCCAGCGCAACATCGTCCGCTCGCACGCCGCCGGCATGGGCCCGCGAGTCGAGCGCGAGGTGGTCCGCGCGCTGATGTTCCTCCGGCTGAAGACCGTCGCCTCCGGACACACCGGCGTACGGCCCTCCGTCGCCCAGACCATGGCCGACGTGCTCAACGCGGGGATCACCCCCGTCGTCCACGAGTACGGCTCCCTCGGCTGCTCCGGCGACCTCGCGCCGCTGTCCCACTGCGCGCTCGCGCTGATGGGCGAGGGCGACGCCGAGGGCCCGGACGGAACCGTCCGCCCCGCCGGCGAACTGCTCGCCGAAGCCGGGATCACCCCCGTCGAGCTCCGCGAGAAGGAGGGCCTCGCCCTCCTCAACGGCACCGACGGCATGCTCGGCATGCTCGTCATGGCCCTCGCCGACCTCGGCAGGCTCTACACCTCCGCCGACATCACCGCCGCCCTCACCCTGGAAGCGCTCCTCGGCACCGAGAAGGTCCTCCAGCCCGAGCTGCACGCCATCCGCCCGCACCCCGGCCAGAGCGCCTCCGCCGCCAACATGGCCGCCGTGCTGAAGGGCTCCGGACTCGTCCGCCACTACCAGGAGGAGACCGCGCCGCGCGTGCAGGACGCGTACTCGGTGCGCTGCGCCCCGCAGGTCGCCGGCGCGGGCCGCGACACCATGGCGCACGCCGCCCTGGTGGCCTCCCGCGAGCTGGCCGCCGCCGTCGACAACCCGGTGGTGCTGCCCGACGGGCGCGTGGAGTCCAACGGCAACTTCCACGGGGCCCCGGTCGCCTACGTCCTGGACTTCCTGGCCATCGCGGCCGCCGACCTCGGTTCCATCGCCGAGCGCCGCACCGACCGGCTGCTCGACAAGAACCGCTCGCACGGCCTGCCGCCGTTCCTCGCGGACGACGCCGGCGTGGACTCCGGTCTGATGATCGCCCAGTACACGCAGGCCGCCCTGGTCAGCGAGATGAAGCGGCTCGCCGTGCCGGCCTCGGCCGACTCGATCCCCTCCTCCGCCATGCAGGAGGACCACGTCTCGATGGGCTGGTCGGCCGCGCGCAAGCTGCGTACCGCCGTCGACAACCTGACGCGGATCATCGCCATCGAGCTGTACGCCGCCACCCGGGCCATCGAGCTGCGCCACGGGCTCACCGCGGCGCCGGCCAGCCTGGCCGCGATCGAGGCCGTCCGCGCGGCGGGTGTGCAGGGTCCCGGGCCGGATCGTTTCCTCGCGCCTGACCTGGCCGCCGCCGACGCGTTCGTCCGCTCGGGCGGCCTCGTCGCCGCGGTGGAGCCGGTGACGGGCCCGCTCGCCTGACGACGGGCTCTGGTGTGCGGCGAAGGGCCGCTCCGGGATCTCTCTCGGGGCGGCCCTTCCCGTCGGTCAGGGGCGCGATCCGCTCACAGGGGGCGGGAGGCGGCGTGGGAGCGGCGTACGGAGAAGGCCACGAACCCGGCCCCGACGCCGAGGCAGAGCGTGCCGCCCAGCAGGTAGGGGGTGGTGTCGACGGAGCCGGTGTCGGCGAGCAGGACGGACGGGCCCTGCGGTCCCGCGGCGTCGGCGCTCTCCGTGCCGGTGGCGCTCTCCGCGGTGTTCGCGCCCGCGGGCACACCGGACGGGCTCTCCGCGGTTCCCGGTGAGGCAGCGCCCGCGGAGGGCACGAACCACAGGGCGGCGAGGAGGGTGGTCGCTCCGAGAGCGGTGAGCAGCGGTCGGCGTGCGGACACGGTTGCGATCCCCCTTGTGGCAGCAGCGAATTGGCCGTGTGCGGTGATGCTACGGAAAGGGGCGGGTCGTGGGAAAGTCAGGGCTGCCGCGGGCTTACTCTCCGTCGTATGAACCCTTCTGAGACATCACGTTACGTCCGCCTTCGGGTGGATTTGGTCCTTGAGGTGCCGGACGCTCAGGCACTCACAGGAGCCGCCCTCGCGCACATCAAGGCCGACGAGTTCATGCCGGACGAGGAGCGCGGCCACGCCGAGTCCGCCGTCCGCGAGGACGAATCGGAGGCCCTGGCCTACCTGGTGGACCCCACCGACCTGGTCGTGGGCATCCCGGGCGTGGAACTCGCGCAGGCCTCCTGGAGCAGCGAGCCCGTGGAATACGACCCCGAGTCGATGGAGTGGGACCTCGACGAGGAAGATGGGGACTTCGACGAGGAACCCGACAACGCCTGACCGTGTGGTTGCCCACATCCCAACGGAATGTGGAACCGGCCGGTGCCGTTAACGCGTTGTCAGGACGAGGCAGGGGGTGATTCCCCCTGCCCGGCCCACCCCGGGACGGCAGCCCCGGGGTATCCGGCAACGATGGAGTGACGTGTGAGGACGGACAGCAAGCGGCGGAGAAGGTCCCTGGCGGCCATATCCGTCGTGCTCGGCGGTGTACTGATGCTCTCGGCGTGCAACGACGGGGGCGACGACAAGCCGAAGGGCAACGGCGAGGCCAGCAAGTCCCAGGCGGAGGTCGACGCGGCGGCGGCCAAGGACGCCTCGAAGGCGAAGATAACCATCACGCCGAAGGACGGCGCCACCAACGTCGGCCTCAACGACGCCGCCAACGTCGCCGTCAGTGACGGCACGCTCACGCTGGTGGAGCTGAAGACCAGCGAAGGCACGGCCGTGCCCGGCAAGATCGCCGCCGACGGCAAGAGTTGGAAGCCCGACGGGGCCCTGAAGCGCTCCACGAAGTACGCCCTGGCCGCGACGGCGAAGGACGCGGACGGCCGCGAGGCCCACGAGAACGCCTCCTTCACCACCGTCTCCCCCGAGAACAGCTTCGTGGCCTCCTTCGTCCCGGAGGAAGGCCAGACCGTCGGCGTGGGCATGCCGGTCTCGATCACCTTCAACAAGGCGATCAAGGACAAGAAGGCCGTCCAGGCGGGGATCTCGGTCTCCTCCAGCAGCGGCCAGGAGGTCGTCGGCCACTGGTTCAGCCCGCAGCGCCTGGACTTCCGCCCCGAGCAGTACTGGCAGGCGAACTCCACCGTCACCCTGAAGCTGGCCCTGGAGGGCGTCCAGGGCGCTCCCGGCGTCCAGGGCGTCCAGAGCAAGACCGTCACCTTCAAGATCGGCCGCAGCCAGGTCTCCACGGTCGACACGAAGACGAAGAAGATGACGGTCACCCGGGACGGCGCGGTCCTCAAGACCATCCCGATCTCGGCGGGCTCCCCGGAGAACCCGACGTACAACGGCCAGATGGTGATCTCCGAGAAGTTCAAGGAGACCCGGATGGACGGCTCGACCGTCGGCTTCAAGAACGAAGAGGGCAAGGGCGAGTACGACATCAAGGACGTGCCGCACGCCATGCGGCTGTCCACGTCCGGCACCTTCATCCACGGCAACTACTGGGGAGCCGACTCGGTCTTCGGCAGCGCCAACACCAGCCACGGCTGTGTCGGCCTGAACGACGCCAAGGGTGCGGGCGACCCGAACCAGCCCGCGGCCTGGTTCTTCGACAACTCGCTCATCGGCGACGTGGTCACCGTGGTCAACTCCCCGGACAAGACCATCAAGCCGGACAACGGCCTCAACGGCTGGAACATGAGCTGGGCGGACTGGAAGGCCGGCTCGGCCGTCTGACGCCGCGACAGCGGACGCGGCCGACCCGGCGAACGGACGGCGGGGAACCCTCGGGTTCCCCGCCGTCCGTCTTTTCCCGGGCCCTTCCCGGAGGCATGACCGGAGGCCTCTCGGGGAGACCTCGCACGGAGGCCGAAAACCGCTCAACGCCCCGTCCGGAGCCCGTCTAGGGTCTGATCATGATGATCCGCTCCCTCGACCTGCCCCCCACCGACGCCGAGGTGGACGCCTGGCTGGCGCTCCTCACCGCCGCCGGGGCGGCCGACCAGCCGCAGCTGCCCGCGCCCACCCGCGGGGAGGTCGCCGGGCGGCTGTGCGTGCCGCCGGCGCGCGGCCGGCCCGTGCTCTGGGCGGCGGGCGAGGGCGCGGGTGCGGCGGCCCTGCTCCTGTTCACGGACGAGGGGAACACGCACACCGCGTTCCTGGACGTACTGACCGTACGGCCGCAGGAGCGGCGGCGCGGCGTGGGCACCGCCCTGTGGGAGCGGGTCCGCGAGGAACTGCTCGCGCAGGGCCGGACCTCGGTCGCCGCCCTCGTGGACCTGGGCGGTCCGGGGCAGGCGTTCGCCGAGTCCCTCGGCTTCGAGAACGTCCTGCCGATGGCCTGGTACGAACAGGAGCTCCCCGCCGACGGGCCCGCACCGGTCCCCGCCACACCCGGCTACGAACTCCACACCTGGCACGGTCTGGTCCCCGACGCCTGGGCGCCGGCCCTCGCCACGGCCCACGGCGCGATGGAGGACGCCCCGAGCGGGGACATGGACGAACGGATCCAGGTCTGGACGGCGCGGCGGCTGCACGCCCTGCAACAGCTGATCATCGACCGCGGCGGCGAGCTGACCACGGTCGCGGCGCTCACCCCGGCCGGTGAGGTGGCCGCGTACACGGAACTCGTCCTCCCGGACCCCGCCGGCTCCCGCGCCCTCCAGCACGACACGGTCGTCACCCCCGGCCACCGCGGCCACGGCCTCGGCCGCGCCGTGAAGCTCCGCATGGCCGCCGACGCCGCCGCCCGCCACCCGGCCCTGCGCCACATCGCCACGACCGTGGCCGACGCCAACACCCCGATGCGCACGGTGAACGAGTCCCTCGGCTACCGCCGCGCACGCGACGCGGGCATCTTCCAGCTCAAGCTGTAGCCGGCCCGTGACCGCGTACGCCGGACCGGCGCGGCCCCCCGAGAGGGACGCGCCGGGTGGGGTCATTCGGCCGCGGCCACGCCGATCGGGCAGGAGACGCCCGTGCCGCCGATGCCGCAGTAGCCGCCCGGGTTCTTGTCCAGGTACTGCTGGTGGTGGGCCTCCGCCGGCCAGAAGGGGCGGTCCGCCGCCGGGAGGACGGCCGTGGTGATCTCGCCGTAGCCCGACGAGGCCAGGACCTGCTGGTAGGCCGTGCGGGAGGCCTCCGCCGTCGCCTGCTGGGCGGGGGAGTGGGTGTAGACGGCCGAGCGGTACTGGGTGCCGACGTCGTTGCCCTGGCGGAAGCCCTGGGTCGGGTCGTGGGACTCCCAGAACAGCTTGAGCAGGGCCGCGTACGAGACCTGGGACGGGTCGAAGACCACGCGGACGACCTCGGTGTGGCCGGTCAGGCCCGAGCAGACCTCCTCGTAGGTCGGATTCTCGGTGAAGCCGCCCTGGTAGCCGGCCAGCGTGGTCCACACCCCGGGGGTCTGCCAGAACTTGCGCTCCGCGCCCCAGAAACAGCCCAGGCCGAAGTCGGCCACTTCGAGGTGCGCGGGGTAGGGACCGGACAGCGGGTTGCCGAGCACGGTGTGCTTCTCGGGCAGGGCGAAGAGCGGCTCCGCGCGGCCCGTCAGGGCCTCCTCGCGGGTGGGCAGCTCAGGGGTACGGCGGTACGAGAACATGGATTCCCTCCTTGTGGCAGTGACAACGGAAAGGGGCGGGCGGGGATTCCCCGGCCCGCCCCTTTCCCCGTGTCGGAGCCCCGGCAGGGCCGCCTCGTGCCCGGGGTGCGCGCCCTACTGGGGCAGCGTCGCCGGCGACCCGCCGTTCGCCTCGTACCCCGCCACCGCCAGCGCCCGGAACACCGCGTACGCCGCCGCCGGGTCCTCCGACTCCGACCACGGCAGCGCGCCCACGTACCCGTCCACGTGCCGCACCTGCTCCATCGCCTCCGCCCAGCGCTCCATGCGGACCAGGAACATCAGCAGCAGGTGCCGCACGTGCGCCTGCATCGGGTCGTCCTGACGCGCCGTGTTCACCGCGTACAGGGCGCCCTCCACCGCCCGCGTCACGACCGCGCTCTCGTAGTAGGCGGTCACGACGAGATCGGGCGTGTTCTCGTACACCGAGAACAACGGCAGCGCCGCCAGGAGCGAACCGCGCGGGGCGCGCGCCGCCGCCGCGTGCGCGAACGCGTCCGCCTGCTCCCGCGAACCGTGCCACTTCGCGCACCAGTAGTGCAGCGCCGCGATGTGCGCCCCCATGTGCTCGGGCGCCCGGTCGATGACCTTCGCCCACAGGGCGTCGAACTCCGCCTCCGAGTACGCCAGACCCCGTGCGATCGCCAGCTCCGTGATGTACGGGACCGGGTCCTCCGGAGTCGCCGCGGCGGCCCTGCGGCACGCCTCCCGGGCCTCCTCCAGGATGATCCGGTGATCGGTGGACCCGACCCCGCCCGAGTGCCGCCACGCCTGCTGCACCAGCAGCTCCGCGTGCACCTGCGCGCCGCCCGCGTCCTGCTCCGCCTCCAGTCGCCACGCCTTCAGCCACTGCGCACCCACACCCGGCTGGGCCACCAGTTCCAGCGCCGCCGCCCCGCCGAAGGCCTGCACGCGCTGCCAGCGCCGCTCGCCCTCCCGCGGGGTCCCGGCGAGCAGCTGCGAGGCCGCCTGCCACCGGCCGGTGCGCCGCACGTTGTCGAGGGCGTCCATCAGGTCCTGGTCGGGACCGGGGACACGGATGTCGAGCTCCTCCTGCCGGTCGAATCCGTAGTTCGCCGGGTCCGCCGCGTCCGGGCTGCCCGGCGCGACCAGACGGACGCCGCCCCGCCTGCGCCGGACGTACGGACCCACGATGAACACGATCATGAGCATCGCGAACAGCAACCACAGAATCTCCATGCCTCCAGCGAACCAGACCGAGGGGGCCGCAGGCCAATAGGGGGCCCCGACCCGGGCTGGGCATAGCATCTGACCATGAGCGACGACAGCCACGAGCACCAGAGCTTCGAGACCCGCGCGATCCACGCGGGCAACACGGCGGACCCGCAGACCGGCGCGGTCGTACCCCCGATCTACCAGGTCTCCACGTACAAGCAGGACGGCGTCGGCGGCCTGCGCGGCGGATACGAGTACAGCCGCAGCGCCAACCCGACCCGCACCGCGCTGGAGGAGAACCTCGCGGCGCTGGAGGGCGGCCGGCGCGGGCTCGCCTTCGCGTCCGGACTGGCCGCGGAGGACTGCCTGCTGCGTACGCTGCTCTCCCCGGGCGACCACGTGGTCATCCCCAACGACGCGTACGGCGGCACCTTCCGCCTCTTCGCGAAGGTCGTCTCCCGCTGGGGCGTGGAGTGGTCGGTGGCCGATACCTCCGACGCCGAGTCCGTACGGGCCGCCCTCACCCCGAAGACGAAGGTCATCTGGGTCGAGACCCCCTCCAACCCGCTGCTCGGCATCACCGACATCGCCGTGGTCGCCGACATCGCGCGGACGGCCGGCGCCAAGCTGGTCGTGGACAACACCTTCGCCTCGCCCTACCTGCAGCAGCCGCTCGCGCTGGGCGCGGACGTGGTCGTGCACTCGCTGACCAAGTACATGGGCGGGCACTCCGACGTGGTCGGCGGCGCGCTGGTCACCGCGGACGCGGCGCTGGGCGAGGAACTGGCCTACCACCAGAACGCGATGGGCGCGGTGGCCGGCCCGTTCGACTCCTGGGTCGTGCTGCGGGGCATCAAGACCCTGGCCGTGCGCATGGACCGGCACGCGGAGAACGCAGGCAAGATCGTCGAGGTGCTGAAGCGGCACCCGAAGGTCACCAAGGTCCTCTACCCGGGCCTGCCCGAGCACCCGGGCCACGAGGTCGCCGCCAAGCAGATGCGCAACTTCGGCGGCATGGTCTCCTTCCAGGTCGCCGGCGGCGAGGAAGAGGCCGTCGCGGTCTGTGCCCGCACGAAGATCTTCACCCTGGCCGAGTCCCTGGGCGGCGTCGAGTCCCTCATCGAGCACCCGGGCCGCATGACGCACGCGTCGGTGGCCGGCTCGGCGCTGGAGGTTCCGGCGGACCTGATCCGCGTCTCGGTGGGCATCGAGAACGCGGACGACCTCATCGCGGACCTCACCCAGGCCCTCGGCTGACCCCACCGGGCCCCGCCCCAGCCCGGCGGGGCCCGGCCAGCCCGGCCGGGCACATTCCGGCGAGGCTGATTTGGCTGGGCGAAGCCCGGAAGGCGGCGGAGCCGGGCAGGGCTACCAGCCCTCCAGGGGTGGGGAGATGCCGCTCGGCGGGGCGACCCAGGGCCGGGTCAGCGAGGCCCAGACGACGAAGGCCACCGCGGCAGCGAAGAGCACGGCCCACCCCAACCGCCGCCACGCCCGCCGCCGCCGCATCAGCCGGTCACCCCGGGCCGCCGCCCCCGCCGCGAGACCGGCCGGCACCGCCGGGTACGGCCCTTCCAGCAGCTGCCTGACCTGTGCTTCCTTCCGGTCCGGGATTCCGCTCACGCCGCCTCCCGGGACCTCAGCGCGGCCACGGCCCGATTGCACAGCACCCGTATGCGCTCGACCGTCAGCCCCAGCTGCGCCGCCGCGACCTCCTCCGCGACGCCTTCGTAGAGCCGCAGGACGAGGACGAGCCGTTCCGGCGGGCTCAGCCGCGCCAGCACGCCGGTGCCGCCCTGGTGGCGCCAGCCGGTCCGGGCGAAGGCCGAGCACAGCTCCTGGCGGGTGAAGTCGTACGGGTCGTCACCGCGCAGCCGCTGCCAGTTCGCGTACGTACGGGCCAGCGCGCCCGCCAGCAGCCGGCGGGCGGCCTCCGGTTCACCGGTCAGCAGCAACCCGACATGCAGGAGCCGCCCCGCCGCGCCCGCGACGAAGGACTCGAACTCCGCGTAGGAGCCAGCGTGTTGATCAACGACCCGCATAGTCCACATAGTGCGGGCAGCGGGACCGTCCAGGTCAAGAGGACGGACGGACTCCGCTCAGGAGGCCGGGCCGGCTTCGGCCACGGCGGCCGCCATCAGTTCCGACAGCGACAGGTTGAAGCGCGTCAGCAGTCCGGTGAAGGACTCCCGCTCGTCCTCGCTCCAGCCCTCCGTCACCCGGGCCATCAGCTCGCGCCGCGAGGAGCGGACCTCCTCCAGCCGCGCCAGCCCCCGGGGGGACAGCGCGAGCACCACGGCCCGCCCGTCCTCGGGGTGCGAGGTCCGCTTGACCAGGCCGCTGTCGACCAGCGGCGCGACCTGCCGGGTCACCGTGGAGGAGTCGATCCCCATGCCGCCGGCGAGCGCCTTGACGCCCATCGGGCCCTCCAGGTCGAGCCGGTTCAGCAGCAGGTAGGCGGCGCGGTCCATCGAGTTGCGGGCCTGGCCCACACCGCCCAGGCGGGTCTGCTCGGCGCGGCGGGCGAAGACCGCCACCTGGTGCTGGAGCGAGTCGAGGAGACCGCCTCCGGCGGGCGCGTCGGCCGCCGCGGGCAGGTCGGAATTGGCCGGGGTGGAAGGCATGGCCGTGGGCTCTCTTCGCGTGGGTCCGACAAGGATGGGGGACAGAGTACGCGGCCGTGCGGCGGCCCGTACGCCTCGTACGAGAACTGATACGGCCCGTCCGCGCGACCGTCCCGCCCACGTCCCAGATGGCGAGATTTCGCCCCTCCCGAAGCGTCTCCGGCGGCCCCCGCGGATGCGGTGCTCGCCGCACCCCGGCCCGGGGCGCTTGCGGCGACCCCGTCCCCGAGGACTTCCGGAGCCGGCCCCTGCGCCCCGAGCCGCCCCGGCCGCGGGCTGCGAGACTGGCGCCATGAACTACCGCGTGCCCCAGCCCGTCCCGCAGGTCATCCTCGACGACGTCCGGGGGGCTCAGAAGATGCTCTCCGGCGTCTCCCGGGTCACCGCGATGGAAGGCAGCCGGCACCTGTCCTCACTCACCGGGTCCCCGGTCCACCTCAAGTGCGAGAACCTCCAGCGCACCGGCTCCTTCAAACTGCGCGGTGCCTACGTCCGCATCGCAGGCCTGCGTCCGGAGCAGCGGGCCGCCGGTGTCGTCGCGGCCAGCGCGGGCAACCACGCGCAGGGCGTGGCGCTCGCCTCCTCCCTCCTCGGGGTCCGCTCCACCGTGTTCATGCCGGTCGGGGCGCCGCTGCCGAAGGTGGCCGCGACCCAGGAGTACGGCGCCGAGGTGCGCATGCACGGACAGGTCGTCGACGAGACCCTCGCCGCCGCCCAGGACTACGCGGACCGTACCGGCGCGGTGTTCATCCACCCCTTCGACCACCGCGACATCATCGCGGGCCAGGGCACGGTGGGCCTGGAGATCCTGGAGCAGTGCCCCGAGGTGCGGACCATCCTCGTCGGGATCGGCGGCGGCGGTCTCGCGGCCGGGGTCGCCGTCGCCGTGAAGGCGCTGCGGCCCGACGTGCGGATCATCGGGGTGCAGGCCGCGGGCGCGGCCGCGTACCCGCCCTCGCTCAGGATGGGGCACCCCGTCTCGATCGACGAACCCGTCACGATGGCGGACGGCATCAAGGTCGGCCGCCCCGGCGACATCCCCTTCGCCATCATCGGCGAGCTCCTCGACGACGTGCGTACGGTCTCCGAGGACGCCCTCTCCAGCGCTCTGCTGCTGTGCCTGGAACGGGCGAAGCTGGTGGTCGAACCGGCCGGCTGCAGCACGGTCGCGGCCCTGCTGAGCGAGCCCGAACTGTACGGCGGCGGACCGGTGGTGGCCGTTCTGTCCGGTGGCAACGTCGACCCGCTGCTGCTCCAGCGGATCCTGCGCCACGGCATGGCGGCGGCCGGCCGTTACCTGTCCCTGCGGCTGCGCGTGGCCGACCGCCCCGGGGCCCTGGCCGGGCTCCTGGCGGTGTTGTCAGTGGTGGATGCGAACGTGTTGGACGTGAGCCACGTACGGACCGACCCGCGGCTGGGGCTCACGGAGGTGGAGGTGGAGCTGCACCTGGAGACGAAGGGCCCGGAGCACTGCGCGGAGGTCGCGCGGAAACTGCACGCCGCGGGATACAAGGTGATGAGCTAGACGGCGGACGCCGTCGGGGTGCCGGCACCACCCGTTCGGCCGGGCGAGACCCACCCGGCGCCCATAGGATTTGCGTAGAAAAGCCCTGAAATCCTTGATTCTACTGGCCCGATTCACACTGGGAGAATCCATATGCCAGGCGCTATCTACGCCGAAGGTCTGGTCAAGACCTTCGGCGATGTACGGGCTCTGGACGGCGTGGACCTCGATGTCCCCGAAGGCACCGTCCTGGGTCTGCTCGGCCCCAACGGCGCCGGGAAGACCACGACCGTACGCGTCCTGACCACCCTGCTCCGGCCCGACAGCGGCAAGGCCGTCGTCGCCGGCATAGACGTCCTCAAGCACCCCAACGAGGTCCGCCGGGCCATCGGCCTCTCCGGCCAGTTCGCCGCCGTCGACGAGTACCTGACCGGCCGCGAGAACCTCCAAATGGTCGGCCAACTCTACCAGATGAAGTCCAAGGCCGCCAAGGCGCGGGCCGACGAACTGCTCGAACGCTTCAACCTCGCCGACGCCGCCGACCGCACCGCCAAGACCTACTCCGGCGGCATGCGCAGGCGACTCGACCTCGCGGCCGCCCTCGTCGTCAGCCCGCCCGTCATGTTCATGGACGAGCCCACCACCGGCCTCGACCCCCGCAACCGCCAGCAGCTGTGGGGGATCATCCAGGAACTGGTCGCGGGCGGCACCACCCTGCTGCTCACCACCCAGTACCTCGAGGAGGCCGACCACCTCGCCCACGACATCTGCGTGGTCGACCACGGCAAGGTCATCGCCCGCGGCACCTCCGACCAGCTCAAGGCCCGTACGGGTGGCGAGCGCGTCGAGGTCGTCGTCCACGAGCGGGACCACATGGCCACCGCGCGCGAGGTGCTGGCCGGCTTCGGCAAGGGCGAGACCACCGTCGAGGAGCACACCCGCAAGCTGACCGTGCCGGTGTCGGGCGGTGCCAAGCTGCTCGCCGAGGTCATCCGGGAACTGGACGGCCGCGGCATCGAGATCGACGACATAGGCCTGCGCCGCCCCACCCTGGACGACGTGTTCATCTCCCTCACCGGCCACGCGGCCGAGCGGATCGCCGAGGAGAACGGCGAGCGCGCTGCCGCCGCCGACGCCAAGGGCCGCAAGGCCGCACGCAAGGAGGCGGCGAAGTGACCCTCACCTCCCCGGCCACGGACCTGACCGCCCCCCGGCCGCGCGGCGGCATCGTCCAGGGCGTCAACGACTCCCTGGTGATCGCCAAGCGGAACCTCATCCGCATGTCGCGGATCCCCGAGATGATCATCTTCGGCGTGATCCAGCCGGTGATGTTCGTCGTGCTCTTCAGCTACGTCTTCGGCGGCTCGATCATGGTCGGCGACACCACCTCGCCCGCCGCCTACCGCGAGTTCCTGATGGCGGGCATCTTCGCGCAGACCGTCACCTTCGCCACGGCCGGCGCGGGCGCGGGCATCGCCGACGACATGCACAAGGGCCTGATCGACCGCTTCCGCTCGCTGCCCATGGCCCGCGGCGCGGTCCTCACCGGCCGCACCCTCGCCGACCTCGTCCAGACCACGCTCACCCTGTTCGTCCTGGCGATCGTGGCCCTGCTCGTCGGCTGGCGCACCCACACCAGCATGGGCGAGGTCCTCGCCGGCTTCGCACTGCTGCTCCTGCTCGGCTACGCCTTCTCCTGGATCGGCGCCCTGATCGGCCTGTCGGTCCGCACCCCGGAGGCGGCCACCTCGGGCGGGCTGATCTGGCTCTTCCCGCTGACGTTCATCTCGAACGCCTTCGTCCCCTCCGAGAACATGCCGCCGTTCCTGCGGACCATTGCGGAGTGGAACCCGTTCAGCGCGACCGTCCAGGCGGCCCGCGAGCTCTTCGGCAACCTTCCGGAGGGCTACCCGGTCCCGGACGCCTGGCCCATGCAGCACCCGGTCCTGGCGTCCGTGCTCTGGTCGCTGCTGATCATCGTGGTCTTCCGGTCCCTCGCGGTGCGCAAGTACCGCTCGGCGACGGCGTAGGACCGCGCGCGTACACCTGCGTACGAGGGTGCGCGGGTACGACGATGCCCGGCCGGGAGAACCGAACCCGGCCGGGCATCGTCGCGTGAAGCGGAAAACGTGAAGCGGGAAATCAGAAGGTGACCAAGGGTGATCAGCCGGTGAAGGGCTTGACGTCCAGGATCTTGACCGAGGCCTTCTTGCCGTTCGGCAGCTCGTACTCGGCGTCCTCGCCGATCGCCTTGCCCAGCACGCCGCTGCCCAGCGGGGACTGGGGGGAGTACGTCTCGAAGTCCGAGGACGCGTACTCGCGGGAGGCCAGCAGGAACTCCATCGTGTCGTCCTCGTCGCCGTCGAAGGCGATCTTCACGAGCGTGCCGGGGGCGACGACGCCGTCGGACGCGGGCGCGGTGCCGACCTTGGCGTTCTCCAGGAGCTGCGTGAGCTGGCGGACCCGGAGCTCCTGCTTGCCCTGCTCCTCCTTGGCCGCGTGGTAGCCACCGTTCTCGCGCAGGTCGCCCTCCTCACGGGCGGCTGCGATCTTCGTGGCGATCTCCGTGCGGGCAGGACCAGAGAGGTAGTCCAGCTCCGCCTTCAGCTGGTCGTACGCCGCCTGGGTCAGCCAGGTGACGCTTTCGCTCGTCTGGGTCACGGGTGCTCCTCGTCGGTACAGGGGACTTCAAGCCGCCAGCGGCGGACGAAACCACGAGCCTAACAATTCGGGAAGAAAAGAGGGAGGACCCCAGAGGCTCATTGCCCCGTCGGCCGCGTCGTCAAGCCTCAGCGGGCGGAACCCGCCGGCTGGCAGCCGACCAGCTCGATCATCGTGGCACGGCTCGTCGTCTTCAGGGACACGACCTCGTCCACGCGGCTCTCGGGCTGGGCGAAGGTGAAGTCGGCGCGGCCCACCTCGCCGTGCTCCTTGTCCTGCGAGCTCAGGGAGCAGACCCCGGTGACCGAGGCCTCCTTGCGGACCTCCAGGTGCACCTTGACCTCGGTGTCCGAAATCACCTGGAACTTGATCACTTCGGCGCTCACGCTCTGTCCCGCGATGTAGTCCCAGCCGATCCAGCCGATCACACCCAGCAGCAGGGCGCCCAGCGCCGCCCCGATGATCTTGAGCTTCCGGTCCGCACGCTCGTCCGCCGACCGGCCGTAGCGGCCCTCAGGCAGTCCCTCGCGCACCGCGCTCATGATCGTTTCCTCTCTGCGGGGAGGGTGGGCACCCCTGGAATTTTCCGTCCCCCAGTTCGGTCACTATAGAAGCCGACCGTCGCGCCGAATCGCAGAGGATCCTGTCTTGACCGAGCAGCTTCGACTGATGGCCGTCCACGCCCACCCCGACGACGAGTCGAGCAAGGGCGCGGCCACCATGGCCAAGTACGTGTCCGAGGGGGTTCCGGTGCTGGTCGTCACCTGCACCGGTGGCGAGCGCGGCTCCGTGCTGAACCCCAAGCTCCAGGGCGACAAGTACATCGAGGAGAACATCCACGAGGTACGCGCCAAGGAGATGGACGAGGCCCGCGAGATCCTCGGCATCGAGCAGGAGTGGCTCGGCTACGTGGACTCCGGCCTTCCGGAGGGTGACCCGCTGCCGCCGCTGCCCGAGGGGTGCTTCGCGCTCGCGGACGTCGACGAGGCCGCCGGGGAGCTGGTGAAGAAGATCCGCGCCTTCAAGCCGCAGGTCATCACCACGTACGACGAGAACGGCGGCTACCCGCACCCCGACCACATCATGACCCACAAGATCACGATGGTGGCCTTCGACGGCGCGGCCGACACCGAGAAGTACCCCGAGGGCGAGTTCGGCCCCGCCTACCAGCCGCAGAAGCTCTACTACAACCAGGGCTTCAACAAGCCGCGCACCATCGCCCTGCACGAGGCGCTGCTCGCCCGCGGCATGGAGTCCCCCTACGGCGAGTGGCTGGAGCGGTGGAAGGAGTTCGAGCGCAAGGAGCGGACCCTCACCACCCACGTGCCGTGCGCCGACTTCTTCGAGATCCGTGACAAGGCGCTCATCGCGCACGCCACGCAGATCGACCCGGACGGCGGCTGGTTCCGCGTCCCGATGGACGTCCAGAAGGAGGTCTGGCCCACCGAGGAGTACGAGCTCGCGAAGTCGCTCGTCGACACTTCCCTCCCCGAGTCCGACCTCTTCGCGGGCATCCGGGAGAATGCGTAGCCATGAGCGCTACGCAGGCAGCACTGACCCAGCTCCTCCCCCTGGCGGGTGACACCTTCGACAAGAACAAGGTGACGCCCGGCATCCTGGGGTTCATCGTGTTCGCGGCCCTCGCCCTGGGGGTGTGGGCCCTGATGAAGTCGATGAACCGGCACATGGGCCGGGTGAACTTCCAGGAGGCCCCCGACCCGGCGGCCCCCTCGGCCACCGCCCCGGGCGAGGACCCCTCCCGGGCGTAGCCCGTCTCCAGCCGTGCCCTTGGCCTGGCCGGCCGGTTCGCAGCGGTCCCGACGCGCGGCGCCGCTGCTGGGACTCCGCCCCAGGTCCTCCCCCGGACTCCGTCCGGGGACCCCTGCTCACACGCCGGAGGGGCCGGATCGTGCTGCGGGGCTGAACGTGCCGGTTGGGCCGGGGTGAGGTGTGTACCGGGGCTGAACGTGCCGGTGGGGACGGGGTCGGGTGTGTGCCGGGGTGACCCCCGCAGGGCGTCGAACCCAAGGTGCCCGGTCCCTCCGACCCCCCGACACGTTCGGCGCCCGAGGAGACGCCCCGGCGCGCGCCCGGCCCCGGCCCGACCGGCCCCCCGGTGCTCGGCCCGAGCGGCGCAGCCAACCGGCCCCGCCCCCGCCGACCCGCCGGAGGCAACCGGCGGTCACGCCGCCGGCGGGACGCCCATGATCTCGCGCGAGTGGAGGTTCGGGACCAGGCCGAGGCGCCAGGCCTGCCAGCCCTCCGACGGGTCCACGCCACGGCCCAGGACCACCCCGTACGTCTCCAGGCAGTCCTCCAGCCGGCCGTCCCGCGCCGGATGCGCCGACTGCGCCAGCCGGGCCAGCTCCGCCCGCGCCTCCTCCGGGGCGCCCGGCACCGCGTACGGCAGCATCGTGCACCGCAGGAAACGGCCCCAGTCCTCCCCGCGCCGGTCCCCGTACGAGATGAACAGCCGCACCGCCTCCTCGCACAGGCCCAGCGCCTGCGACAGCCGCCCGTTGCCCGCGTCGATCACCGCCAGCTCCAGGCACGTCCACGCCTCGCCGTGGGCCAGCCCGATCCGCCGGAAGTCCGCCCGCGCGTCCACCAGCAGCTGACGGGCGAAGCCGGAGTTGCGCAGGTTGCCCGTCTGCGCCGCGCGCTGGTCGCGGGTCACCCGGCCCGAGTGGTGGCGGGCGTGCGCCAGCCCGTACACGTCCCGCATCCGCGAGAACATGGTCCGCGCCCGCTCCAGCTCCCGTACCGCCTCGTCGCGCCCGCCGCCCTCCTCCAGCGCCTGCCCGAGGTAGTACTGGGTCCACGCCTCGCCGCGCGCGTCCTCCGCCTCCCGGTGCCGGGCCAGCGCCTCCCGCAGCCGTTCCACCGCAGGCCCCGGATCCCCGTCCACCACCCGGGCCCGCCCCAGCTGGGTCAGCGCCCACGCCTCGCCGCGGTCGTCGCGCGTACGCCCGTACAGGTCGAGGGCGAGCCGCAGCTCCTCCTCCGCCCGCCCCACGTCCCCGTACCGCAGGTGCACCTGCCCCAGCTGGAAGTGCGCCCACGCCTCGCCGTGCACGCTCTCGCTCTCCCGGTGCAGGGCCAGCGAGACCTCCAGCAGCCGCGTCGCCTCCGCCAGGTGCGCCAGGTCCCGCTCCACCGCCGCGAGCGCGTGCAGGCCCCAGGCCCGGTCGCCCGCCAGCTCCGGCGGCTCCTGGAGCACGAGCGCCTCACGGATGCGGGCCGCGGCCTCGGGAAGATTTCCCTGGTGGTGCAGGGTGATGCCCAGCGAGACCAGCGCCATCGCCGCCCCCGCCTCCTGATGGGCCTCCATGTACTGGTCCACCACCGACGCCAGCGTCGTGCGCGCCTTGTCCAGCTCGCCCAGCTGCCGCGCCGCGATACCCGTACGCCACTGCACCGACCGCACCAGCCTCCCCTGCTGCCCCGCCTGCCCCTCCAGCCCCTCCAGCTCCTTCCGACCCGCCTCCACGGCCTGGGTGAGCTCGTCGATCTCACCGAGCCGGTACAGGTCGCCGCGCAGCAGGCAGAAGTCGCACAGCGCGCCGAGCAGGTCGAGCACCGCCTGCTGGTCCACGCCCTCCGAATGCCGCAGCGCCGCCGTGATGAAGCTCGACTCGTCGTCCAGCCAGCGCAGCGCCGCGTCCAGCGACACGAAGCCGTGGCCGCCGAACTGGTTCGCCCGCGTCGACATCTTCCCGTCGACCATCCGGATCACCGAGTCCGCGAGCTGCGCGTAGTTGCGGATCAACCGCTCGTGCGCCGCCGCGGCCCCCGCCCGGTCCCCGTCCGCCGCCGAGCGCCGCGCCGCGTACGCGCGCACCGCGTCGTGCATCCGGAACCGCTGGCCGCGCACCCGCTCGATCAGCCCGGCCTCCCACAGCTCCTCCAGCGTCCGCAGCGCCGCCTGCTCCGGTACGTCGGCCAGCGCGGCCGCCGCCGCACCGCCCAGGGAGGCCCGCCCGGCCAGGGGCAGGCGCCGCAGCAGCTCCCGCGCGGGCTCGGCGAGACGGGCGTCGGCGGCGCGCAGGGCGGCCTCCACCGGGTGCGCGGCGCCGTCCGCCGCGGGGACCGTGCCGTCGCGGACCAGCGGGGCCAGCATGCGCAGGGCGAGCGGGAGCCCGCCGCTGAGCTCCACCACGGCAGCGGCGGCACGGGCCGCGGCTCCGGCGCCGGCGTCAGCCCCGGCTCCGGCGTCGGACCCGGCCGTGCCGTCGGCCCCCGCGCCGACCGCGCCGACCGCGCCCGCCGTCCCGACCGCGCCGACCGCGCCCGCCGTCCCGGCAGCCCCGCCCGCCCCCACCAGCTCCGCCGCCTCGTCCGCCGCCAGCCGCTCCACCGGCAGCTGGTACACCCACGCCGCCAGGTCCGCCGGCAGCTCCAGCGGCTCCCGCGCCGTCACCAGCACCAGGCTCTCCGAGCGCTCCGGAACCAGCACCCGCACCTGCGCCGCGTCCACCGCGTCGTCCAGCAGCACCGTCACCGGCAGCCCCTGGAGGTGCTGGTGGTACAGCTCGCCCAGACGCCGTACCTGCTGCTCCGCCGAGGCACCCTCCCGGAACAGCAACTGCTCGCGCGGCGCCCCCAGCCGGTTCATCAGGTGCAGCAGCGCCTCCCGCGTCGACAGCGGCGCCTCCCCGGGATCCCCGACGGCGGACCCGCCCCGCAGGTCCACCACGCACGCGCCCCGGAACTGGTCCCGCACCGCGTGCGCCGCCCGCAGCGCCAGCGCCGTACGGCCCACTCCCGGCTCGCCGTGCAGCACCACGACCACCGGGCGGGTCTCCGTACTGGCCCGCGCCGCCCGCACCCACTGCGCGATCCGCGTCAGCTCGGCGCGCCGGCCCACGAACACGCCCGACGGGTCCGGGAGTTGCCCGAACGACTGCTCCAGCACACTGCGCCGCCGGGCCTCCGCGCTGCGGTCCGTACCGCGCAGCGGAGCGGTCAGGGCCGCGGGCCGGGCCACCGGCCGCGTCGCCCGCGCCGCCGCGGCCACCGCGCGCTGCTGCTCCAGGAAGGGGCGTATCCCGCGTACCTCCAGCGCCGACAGCCACTGCAGCCTCAGCTGCTCCGGCCCGCCGGGCCGCCCCAGTTCGCCGGCCCGACGGTTCGCGGCGGGCAGGTGAAGCGCCGTCACCTTCGCGACCGTCGCCACCGCCCCCGCGATGCCCACGACGGCGCCGACCGTCAGGGCCGTGCCGGCCGCGACGCCGAACGACAGGTCCGCCCCGACGGCGGCGGCCGCGGCGACCGCCGTCACGAGCGCCGCCGTCGAGGTGTTGCCGCGCCGGAAGGCCTCACCGAGCGACTCATCCCCGGCCGCCGCCTCGTCCAGGGCCCGTACGTACGCCTCGTACTCGGGGGCGGCACTCGCGGCGAGCGCGTCCAGGGCCTCCCTGCCCCGCGCCAGCAGCGCCGCTCTGTCCACCGCCGAACCCCCCGCCTGCCGAGCCGCCTCGTCCACGGCCCGCGCCAGCAACTGCTCGGCCTCACCTCGATGACTGTCCCGCATCGGCATCCCCCTCAGAGAGCTCCGGTCGAGTCGAGTCCCAAGTGTCGTGCGCGAGGGACGTGAACGCGAGGGAATCTGAGCGAGATCAGAGCTAACTGGATTGCAAGAGACCACAATTGACGATCGCCGGGACCCTCGAGAGGGCTCGCGCACTCGTAGGCTGCCCCGATGACCAGACGGTGGGGAACCCTGACGCTGTGCGCTGCCGCGCTGCTCCCGGCGACGACCGGATGCCTGTCGCCACAGCCGGCACCAAAACCAGCGGACGGCTTCGCGCTCCGCTACGAACCACCGGCCGCCCCGGACCGCACCGCACACCGCTTCCTCCGGGACCGGGCCGTCGCCGCCCCCGTACTCGCGGACCTCAACGCCTACCTCACCCTTCCCCACGGCGTCACCGTCGTCGCCCGCTCCTGCTCCGGCGAGGGCACCGGCTACGACCCGGCCGCACACCGCATCGAGCTCTGCTACGACGACCTGGCCGAGGAACGCGCCCTGTTCGAGCAGACCGGCTCCCCCGCAGCGGACGACCAACTCGCCGAGGTCGTCCGCGAGACGCTCTACCACGAGGCCGGCCACGCGCTCGTGCACGCGCTGGACCTCCCGGACAACGGGGCCCGCGCCGAGGAGGACGCCGCCGACGACTTCGCCCGGCTCATGCTGCTGCGCGCCGGCCCCGAGGGCGAGAAGACCCTCCTCACCGCCGCCCGCGCCTACGACCTCGCGGCAGCCGCCGACCCCGAACCGGACCCCGAGGACGAACACGCCCCGAACGCCACCCGCGCCGAAGCCCACCGCTGCGCCGTCCACGCCGAGGCCCCCACCCGCCACCCCACCCTCGCCGCCCCGTCCCGCGCCCCCTGCTCCACCACCTGGCCCCGCACCCGCGACGCCTGGATGCGCGACCTGGCGCCGGTCCTGCGGCGGTGACCGGATCCCGTGCGGCAGGATGGGATCATGCCGAATCGCCTCGCGAACGAGACCTCGCCGTACCTGCTCCAGCATGCCGACAATCCCGTCGACTGGTGGCCGTGGTCGCCCGAGGCCTTTGCGGAGGCACGCGAACGCGGGGTGCCCGTCCTCCTGAGCGTCGGCTACAGCAGTTGCCACTGGTGCCACGTGATGGCGCACGAGTCCTTTGAGGACGAACTGGCCGCCGCCTACATGAACGAGCACTTCGTCAACATCAAGGTGGACCGCGAGGAGCGGCCCGATGTCGACGCCGTCTACATGGAGGCCGTGCAGGCCGCCACCGGGCAGGGTGGGTGGCCGATGACCGTCTTCCTCACCGCCGACGCCGAGCCGTTCTACTTCGGGACCTACTTCCCGCCCGAGCCCCGGCACGGGATGCCCTCCTTCATGCAGGTGCTCGAAGGCGTGCGGACCGCCTGGGTGGGGCGGCGCGAGGAGGTTGCCGAGGTCGCGCAGCGGATCGTACGGGACCTGGCCGGGCGGGAGCTGGACTACGGGAAGGCCGGCACCCCCGGGCCCGAGGAGCTCGCGCAGGCGCTGCTCGGGCTGACGCGGGAGTACGACGCCGTGCGCGGCGGGTTCGGCGGGGCGCCGAAGTTCCCGGCGTCCATGGTGCTGGAGTTCCTGCTGCGCCACCACGCCCGTACCGGGGCCGAGGGTGCGCTGCAGATGGCCGCCGACACGTGCGAGGCCATGGCCCGGGGTGGGATCTACGACCAGCTCGGCGGCGGGTTCGCGCGGTACTCGGTGGACCGGGAGTGGGTCGTCCCGCACTTCGAGAAGATGCTGTACGACAACGCGCTGCTCTGCCGGGTCTACGCGCACCTGTGGCGGGCCACCGGGTCGGACCTGGCGCGCCGGGTCGCCCTGGAGACCGCCGACTTCATGGTCCGCGAGCTGCGCACCGACCAGGGCGGCTTCGCCTCGGCGCTCGACGCCGACAGCGAGGACCCGGTCAGCGGCGCGCACGTGGAGGGCGCGTACTACGCCTGGACGCCCGCGCAGCTGCGGGAGGTGCTGGGGGAGGACGACGGGGACCTGGCCGCCGCCTGTTTCGGGGTGACGCAGGAGGGCACCTTCGAGCACGGGAAGTCCGTGCTGCAGCTGCCGAAGGACGGGCCCGAGGTGGAGGCGGGCCGGCTCGCCGGCATCAAGGAGCGGCTGCTGGCGGAGCGCGGCGGGCGGCCGGCGCCCGGCCGTGACGACAAGATCGTCGCCGCGTGGAACGGGCTGGCGATCGCCGCGCTCGCCGAGTGCGGGGCGTACTTCGAGCGGCCGGACCTGGTGGAGCGGGCGACCGAGGCCGCCGATCTGCTGGTGCGCCTGCACATGGACGGCAAGGCCCGGCTCGCCCGGACCAGCAAGGACGGTCGGGTCGGGCCGAACGCGGGGGTGCTGGAGGACTACGGCGACGTCGCGGAGGGTTTCCTCGCGCTGGCGTCCGTGACGGGCGAGGGCGTCTGGCTGGAGTTCGCCGGGTTCCTCCTCGACCTGGTGCTGGACCAGTTCACCGCCGAGGACGGGTCGTTGTACGACACGGCGCACGACGCGGAGCCGCTCATCCGGCGGCCGCAGGATCCGACGGACACGGCCGCCCCGTCCGGCTGGACGGCCGCCGCGGGCGCGCTGCTCTCGTACGCCGCGCACACCGGGTCGCAGGCGCACCGGACGGCGGCCGAGCGGGCGCTCGGGGTGGTGCACGCGCTCGGTCCGCGCGTGCCGCGTTTCATCGGGCACGGGCTGTCGGTCGCCGAGGCGCTGCTGGACGGGCCGCGCGAGGTGGCGGTCGTCGGCCATCCGGATGATCCCTCGCTGGCGGTGCTGCACCGGACGGCGTTGCTGGGGACGGCTCCTGGTGCGGTGGTGGCGGTGGGTCTGCCGCGTGCGGCGGACGGCAGCGGGGGTGAGTTCCCCCTTCTTGCCGAGCGCACACTCGTACGCGACCTTCCGACGGCGTATGTGTGTCGACATTTCGTCTGCGCGCGGCCTACGACGGAAGCGGTCGAGCTGGCCGAGCAGTTGGGCACGGTTCGTCCCTGAAGCGGCCGGAGTACCGTCAATTCCGGTTGTCATACATCAGTTCAGAAACGTGCTATTTATCTGCGCTGCTCCTGACTGTCATGTTCACTGCCTAGTCTCGTGTCGTTCGTGAGTCGCTCCGTTCGGGAGTCACCGGATGGCGCACTGGGGGGTGCGCGCAAGGGGGAAGCGGGAGCGGCGGGCCGGGGGGCCCGTCGTGTGCTCCCGGGGGGTTCGCTGATCGCCGCCGGGGGGCGGCGGGTCTGTGGGGGGCATTTTGTACACGTCTGTGTTCATTGTTGTCATTTCGCTGGCGCTCTTCTGGATGGCCGCGTTCACGCTCTGGTGGCAGATGCACGCGTGGCGGACCCCGGAGGTGCTCGCCTCCACCCGCTTCGACCGTCCCGACGGGGAGGGCCGTCTGGCCTTCTCGCTGCTGCTGCCGGCCCGCCACGAGCATGCGGTGCTGGAGCACACCATCGCCCGGCTCCTGGAGTCGAGCCACACCGACTACGAGATCATCGTGATCGTCGGGCACGACGACCCCGAGACCGCCGCCGTCGCCGAACGGGCCGCCGCCCGCGAGCCGGCCCGCGTACGGGTCGTCGTGGACCACCACGAGACGAAGAACAAGCCGAAGGCCCTCAACACCGCCCTGCCGTCCTGCCGCGGCGACATCGTCGGGGTCTTCGACGCCGAGGACCAGGTCCATCCCGAACTCCTCGCCCACGTCGACCACGCCTTCCGCTCCACCGGCGCCGACGTGGTCCAGGGCGGGGTCCAACTCATCAACTTCCATTCCAGCTGGTACAGCCTGCGCAACTGCCTGGAGTACTTCTTCTGGTTCCGCTCCCGGCTGCACCTGCACGCCGAGAAGGGCTTCATCCCGCTCGGCGGCAACACCGTCTTCGTCCGCACCGAGGTGCTGCGCGAGGCCGGCGGCTGGGACCAGGACTGCCTCGCCGAGGACTGCGACCTCGGGGTGCGGCTGTCGTCGGTCGGGAAGAAGGTGGTCGTCGCGTACGACTCCGACATGGTGACCCGCGAGGAGACGCCCGGCTCGCTGGTGAGCCTGCTCAAGCAGCGCACCCGCTGGAACCAGGGGTTTCTCCAGGTCTACCGGAAGAAGGACTGGCAGCAGCTGCCGGGGCGCGGTCAGCGCTGGCTGGCCCGCTACACGCTGATGACGCCGTTCATGCAGGCCGCGTCGGGTGTGATCATCCCGCTGAACTTCGCCGTCGCGGTCTTCCTCGACGTGCCGGTCGGGATCGCGATCATCACCTTCCTCCCCATGATCACGGCGCTGGTGACCTTCGTCTTCGAGATCGTCGGCCTGCACGACTTCGGCCGGCAGTACGGCCTGCGCGTCCGCTTCGTGCACTACGTCAAGCTCGTCGTCGGCGGCCCGTTCTACCAGGTGATGCTGGCGGGCGCCGCGATCCGCGCGGTCTGGCGCGAGCAGCGCGGCCGCAACGAGTGGGAGCTGACGAGCCACACCGGGGCCCACCTGACGGGCGCGACCACGACCGCCGCAGGCCCCGCGACCGCCACCGCCGCGGGCCCCGCCACCGCCGCCGGCCCCGCGACCGCCGCTACCGCCACCGCCGCGGTCCCCGCCTCCGCCTCCGCCGCGATCCGAGAGGACAGCCGCCAGTGACCGCCACCCTGCCCACGGCCACTGATCCCCAGCCCGAGACCGCCACCGTCCCCGCCCAGCGCGGCCCCGCCGGAGGGCTCGGCGTCCGCCCCGCCGCCCCCGTCCGGCCGCTCGTGCGGTTCCGTTCCTCCCGCCCCGACCTGCTGCTGTGCGGGGCGCTGCTCCTGGTGATCCTGCTCGTCCAGGGGTGGAACATCACCCACTTCCCGACGCTGAGCGACGACGAGGGCACCTACCTCGCCCAGGCGTGGGCCGTCCAGCAGGGCGACGGCCTCGCCCACTACACGTACTGGTACGACCATCCGCCGCTCGGCTGGATCCAGGTCGCGGGCCTGACGTACCTGCCGTCCCTCTTCGTGCCCGACTGGATGACCGTCGCGCCGATGCGGTTCTCGATGCTCGCCGTCTCCGCCGCCGGTTCCGTGCTGATGTACGTCCTCGCGCGCCGGCTGTGGCTGCCGCGCTGGGCGGCCGGGCTGGCGATGGCGCTCTTCGGTCTGTCGCCGCTCTCCGTCGTCCTCCAGCGTGAGATCTTCCTCGACAACCTGGCCGTGATGTGGATGCTGCTGGCCTTCTGCCTCGCCGCGTCCCCGAGCCGGCACCTGTGGCACCACTTCGGTTCCGGGCTGGCGGCCGCCACCGCCGTCCTGACCAAGGAGACGATGCTGGTGGTGCTGCCGGCGCTGCTGGTGACGATGTGGCGCCACAGTCACCGCGACACCCGCAAGTTCGCCGTCACCGGAGCCGTCACCGCCTGCGCGCTCATCGGGCTCTCGTACCCGTTGTACGCCCTCCTCAACAGCGAGCTGCTGCCCGGCTCCGGGCACGTCTCGCTGATCGACGGCATCACCTACCAGATGTCCCGCCCCGGTTCCGGCTTCATCCTCGACGCCGGAACCGGCTCGAACGGCGTGCTGCGGTCCTGGCTCTACTACGACACCGTCCTGCCCCTCGGCGGCCTGGCCGGCGCCCTCCTGTTGCTGGCCACCTTCCGCTGGTCCGTCACCGCCCGGGCGCTGGCCGGCCCGGCGCTGGCCGCCGTCATCCTCGCCGTCGTCGCGATGCGGCCCTCCGGCTACCTCCCGGCGATGTACGTGATCCAGGCGCTGCCGTTCCTCGCGCTCGTCCTCGCCGGGGGCGCGGCGAGCGTCACGCACGCCGTGCTGCGCCGCCGGCGCGGCCCGGGGGAGGGCAGGGCGCAGGTGTGGGCGCGCCGGGCGGTGCTCGGCGTACTGGCCGTGTCCGCCGCGGTGTACGTGCTGCCGCGCTGGTACGACGGCAACCGCACGGCGCTCACGGTCGACGCGAACGCCCCGTACCGGCAGGCCGCGGCCTGGCTCGGCCGTGAGGTCGAGGATCCGGCGCGGACCCGGGTCCTGCTCGACGACGCGCTGTGGCTGGACGCCGTGCACCACGGCTTCGAGCCGGGCCCGGGCGCCATCTGGTTCTACAAGGCCGACCTCGACCCCGCCGTCACGAAGACCCTGCCGCGCGGCTGGCAGGACATCGACTACGTGGTCTCCTCGCCCACCGTGCGCCGCGACGCGGTGGACCTGCCCACGGTGAAGGCCGCGCTGGAGCATTCGAGCGTGGTGGCCGTCTTCGGGTCGGGCGAGGACCGCATCGAGATCCGCCGGACCGACCGCGCCGACCGCGCCGACCGCACCGACCGCGCCGACCGCACGAGTGGGAGCTGAGTCACCATGAGCGAGGACCTGTGGTCCCTCCATGCCCCGATCGATGCGGAGCTTGCCGCTCCGCAGGCTTTGACCGGCAGCGTCACCCTCATCGTCCCCACCTTCAACGAGTCGGGGAACGTGGCCGAGTTGCTGCGCCGCCTCGGTGACGCGCTCCCCGACCACCTGCCCTGCGCCGTGCTGTTCGTGGACGACTCCACGGACGACACCCCCGCCGTCATCGAGAAGGCCGCCGCCGACCATCCGTTCCCGGTCTCCGTCCTGCACCGGGAGGTGGCCGAGGGCGGCCTCGGCGGCGCCGTCGTCGAGGGGGTGAAGCGGGCGGACACC
The DNA here is from genome assembly GCF_055588065.1 of Streptomyces sp. NPDC046308. Classification (NCBI taxonomy): domain Bacteria; kingdom Bacillati; phylum Actinomycetota; class Actinomycetes; order Kitasatosporales; family Streptomycetaceae; genus Streptomyces; species Streptomyces sp. NPDC046308. The sequence continues at coordinate 920,565 of NZ_JBVJFB010000002.1, read as the reverse complement.
GACTGGATCGTCGTCATGGACGCCGATCTCCAGCACCCGCCCCACCTGGTGCCCGAGCTCGTCGGCGAGGGCGAGCGCACCGGCGCCGACCTGGTCGTCGCCTCCCGCTACATCGCCGGCGGCAGCCGGGCCGGACTCGCCGGGAGCTACCGGATCGCCGTCTCCCGCGGGGCGACCTGGCTGACCAAGGGGCTCTTCCCGCGGGCGCTGCGCGGGATCAGCGACCCGATGAGCGGCTTCTTCGCGATGCGCCGCTCGGCCGTCACCGCGGACGCGCTGAAGCCGCTCGGCTACAAGATCCTGCTGGAGCTGGCGGTGCGCTGCCGTCCGCGCCGGGTCGCCGAGGTGCCGTTCGTCTTCCAGGACCGCTTCTCGGGGGAGTCCAAGTCCACGGCCCGCGAGGGCATGCGCTTCCTCGCCCATCTCGCCTCGCTGCGCTCCGCGACCCCGCTGGCCCGCATGATCGGTTTCGGGCTGATCGGGCTCTCCGGTTTCGTCCCGAACCTGGCCGCGCTCTGGCTGCTCACGCACGCCGGGATGCACTACCTCCCCGCCGAGATCGTCGCCAACCAGGCGGGGGTGCTGTGGAACTTCCTCCTCATCGAGTCCCTGCTCTTCCGCGACCGGCGCCGGCACCGGCACTGGGCGGACCGGGTGGGGCGGTTCGCCCTGCTGGCCAATGCCGATCTGCTGCTGCGCATCCCGTTGATCGCGGTGTTCGTCGCGCGGTTCGGGATGGAGGTGCTGGCGGCGACGGCGCTCGCGCTGGTCACCACCTTCGTCCTGCGGTTCGCGGCCACCGAGGCCCTCGTCTATCTGCCGCGCAGGTCGCGTGCGCCGCGTACCCCGAGCACCCCCGGCGCCCCGCCCGAGGCGGGTCGCCACTCCAGGAGTTGAGCCGCACAGAAGGGATCCTTTCGATGCGTCTGACGATCCGGCGGAGGTCCGGGCGGCGGGCCGCCCTGCTCGCCGTCGGGGCGATGACCGCGGGCCTGCTGCTCACCGCACCGCAGCAGGCCACGGCCGGTCCGCCCAATCTGCTCTCCAACCCCGGCTTCGAGACGGCCGGCCCGGCCGGCGCCGACATGCCGTCCTGCTGGTCGAAGTCCGGCTGGGGCGACAACGACTTCACCTTCGCCACCGTGGCCCAGGCGCACACCGGCACGAAGGCGATGAAGGTCTCCCTCACGCGCCGCGTGGACGGCGACCGCAAGGCCCTGGTCACCGAGAACAGCACCTGCGCCCCGACCGTCACGCCGGGGAGGCAGTACGACCTGTCGGCCTGGTACAAGTCGGACACCCCGGACGTGTCGGTGACGGTGTTCCGGCGGGAGGCCGCGACCGGGACCTGGCAGTACTGGACCGACCTGCAGAATCCGCCGGTCAGCGCCGCCTGGGCGCGTACGGAGGTCCGTACGCCGGCGGTGCCGCCGGGCACCGACAAGATCGCGTGGGGGCTGTCGGTCTACGGGGTGGGCACGCTCACCACCGACGACTACGCGCTGGAGGAGGTGGGCGCGGTGCCGCCGCAGCCCACCTGTTCGGGCACGGCGGAGGAGTGCGCCAAGGGCAAATGGGAGGTGATCCCGGCCAAGAATCCGGTGCGTTCGATGCACGCCGTCGTGTTGAAGAACGGCAAGGTGCTGCTGATCGCCGGGTCGGGCAACGACATCGCCCAGTTCAACGCGGGCACCTTCACCTCGGCCGTCTACAACCCGGCGAACGGCACCTTCAAGACGATCCCGACGCCGGTGGACATGTTCTGCGCGGGCCACGTGCAACTGTCGGACGGCCGGGTGCTGGTGATGAGCGGCAACAAGGGGTACCCGTCCGCCGACGGCAGGATCGGCTACCAGGGGCTGAAGGACAGCTACGTCTTCGACCCGGTGACCGAGGCCTACACGAAGACGAACGACATGAACGGCGGGCACTGGTACCCGTCGGCGACGGTCCTCGGCAATGGTGACGTGATCTCCTTCGGCGGGCTGAAGGAGGACTCCACGGGCAACGTGACCGCCGAGAAGTTCTCGGCGGCGCAGAACAAGTGGCTGCCGATGAACGAGGTCAACCAGACCTGGTCGTACTGGGGCCTGTACCCGTCGATGATCCTCATGCAGGACGGACGGCTCTTCTACTCGGGCAGCCACACCTTCGGCAACGGCACCCAGGGCAGCGGCGCCTCGGTCTACGACTACGCCGCCAACACCGTCACCGACGTGCCGGGCCTGCGGAACAAGGACCAGCGCGACGAGTCGGCGAGCGTACTGCTGCCCCCGGCGCAGGACCAGCGGGTCCTGACCATCGGCGGCGGGAACAACGAGACCAACCCGGCCGCGAACCGGATCACCGACATCATCGACCTGAAGAAGCCGAGCCCCGGCTACACGGCCGGCCCCGACCTCCCGCAGGGGCTGGTCGACACGGGCACGGGCAAGCGGCCGCAGACCGGCGCCGAGGGCAAGATGTACGTGTCGGCGGTGCTGCTCCCGGACGGCAAGGTGCTGGAGACCGGCGGCGGCCTGCACGACCGGGCGGACCCCGTATTCGAGGCCTCCTTCTTCGACCCGGCGACCAACACCTACCAGCCGGGCCTCGCCACCGACCCGATCCCGCGGACCTACCACTCGGCGTCGTTCCTGATGCCGGACGGCCGGGTCATGTCGGTCGGCGACAACCCGGGCAACGGCACCTACAACCACAACGTGTCGATCTACACCCCGCCCTACCTGTTCAAGGGCGCCCGCCCGCAGATCACCTCGGTGATCGACACGCAGTGGGTGTACGGGGACACGCAGCGGATCACCGTCAACCGCCCGGTCGCCAAGGCGGAGCTGATCCGTCCGGCGGCGGTCACCCACTCCTCGGACCCCAACCAGCGGTTCGTGGACCTGCCGATGACCGTCAACGGGAACAACATCGACCTCAACGTGACGAGCAACCCCAACCTGGCGCCGCCCGGCTGGTACATGCTCTTCGCGGTCGACGCGAACGGCGTCCCGTCCCTCGCCACCTGGGTGCACCTGGGCGGCCCGTCGGCCCTGGCGGCCGCCCAGGAGCAGCCGTCCGCGCACGAGCACTCCTTCGCGGACAAGCTCGGGCCGGCCAAGCAGAACCCGGCCAAGCGGGACTCCGTACCCGTCGCGCCCGGCGTGGCGGGCTGCGACCGGCACTACGGGACGGTCAACGTGTGCGTGCCGACCCGCTTCCCGGCCGAGGTGAAGGAGACGGCCAAGGCCCGCTGTGACTGGCTGGCCTCCCACCAGTACCCGAAGCGGCTGAAGGTCAACGGCAGCGACCCGCTGCGCCTCGACCCCGACGGCGACGGCCACGCCTGCTGATCCCGACGGGAAGGGGCCCGGCCGCGCGCTCGCGGCCGGGCCCCTTCTGCGGGCTCAGTGCGCGTAGGCGGCGAGCGAGATGCCGATGTAGTGGGCGACGAAGGCGGCCAGGGTCAGCAAGTGGAAGACCTCGTGGAAGCCGAAGAAGCGGGGGGAGGGGTTGGGCCGCTTCATGCCGTAGATGACGCCGCCCGCGCTGTAGAGGAGGCCGCCGACGATCACCAGGACCAGGACGGCGATGCCGCCGGTGCGCATGAAGTCGGGCAGGAAGAAGACCGCCGCCCAGCCCATGGCGATGTAGCAGGGGGTGTAGAGCCAGCGCGGGGCGCCGACCCAGAAGACGCGGAAGGCGATGCCGGCGGCGGCCGCGATCCACACCGCCCACAGCAGGGTCCGTCCCGTGGAGGGCGGGAGCAGCAGGACGGTCAGCGGGGTGTACGTGCCCGCGATGATCAGAAAGATGTTGGCGTGGTCGAGCCGGCGCAGGATGGCCTCGCCGCGCGGCCCCCAGGTGCCGCGGTGGTAGACCGCGCTGACACCGAAGAGCAGGCAGGCCGTGAGGACGTAGACCCCGCAGGCCACCCGTGCCCGGGTCGAGTCGGTGAAGGCCATCAGCACCAGGCCGGCGACGACCACGGCCGGGAACATCCCGAGGTGCAGCCAGCCGCGCAGCAGCGGCTTCTCCTCCAGGGCGGTCTCAGCCGTCTCCAGGGCCTCGACTACCGGTGTGGCCTCGGCGGCCGGGACGGTGGCGGGGTCAGAAGTCATGAACGCCATGCTACCTACGGGCCCGTAGGTTTCCGTCGGTCGTCTTTACGGAAGATTGACGGACGTGGCAATGCTCACGTGAGAGGCCCTCTGGACATATGCGCACATCCACCGGATGATCAGATGAGTGCGGTCGGCACCGGATGAGCGGAGCGCGAAGCGTCCGGGTCGCAGCCCCCACGGGGCAAACACCAAACACACCCCTCAACAAGGAGCAATCGTGGCGCGCGACAACGCGGCTCCCACTTCCATCCCGACGAACCACCAGGAGCTGATCTCCTGGGTGGACGAGATCGCAGCCCTCACCCAGCCGGACCGCGTCGTCTGGTGCGACGGCAGCGAGGGCGAGTACGAGCGCCTGTGCGAGGAGCTCGTCGCCAAGGGAACGTTCAAGAAGCTCGACGAGACGAAGCGCCCGAACTCGTACTACGCCGCCTCCGACCCCTCCGACGTCGCGCGCGTCGAGGACCGGACCTTCATCTGCTCCGAGAAGGAGGAGGACGCGGGCCCGACCAACCACTGGAAGGCCCCCGCCGAGATGAAGGAGATCTTCGCCGGCGGCGAAGGCATCTTCCGCGGCTCCATGAAGGGCCGGACGATGTACGTCGTCCCGTTCTGCATGGGCCCCCTCGGCTCCGAGCTCTCCGCGATCGGCGTCGAGATCACCGACTCCGCCTACGTCGCGGTCGCCATGCGCACCATGACCCGCATGGGCAAGGCCGTCCTCGACGAGCTCGGCACCGACGGCTTCTTCGTCAAGGCCGTCCACACCCTCGGCGCTCCGCTCGCCGAGGGCCAGGCGGACGTGCCGTGGCCGTGCAACACCACCAAGTACATCTCGCACTTCCCGGAGACCCGCGAGATCTGGTCCTACGGATCCGGCTACGGCGGCAACGCCCTGCTCGGCAAGAAGTGCTACGCCCTGCGCATCGCGTCCGTCATGGCCCGCGACGAAGGCTGGCTCGCCGAGCACATGCTGATCCTCAAGCTCACCCCGCCGCAGGGCGAGGCCAAGTACGTCGCCGCCGCGTTCCCGTCCGCCTGCGGCAAGACCAACCTGGCCATGCTGGAGCCCACCATCCCCGGCTGGACCGTCGAGACCATCGGCGACGACATCGCCTGGATGCGCTTCGGCGAGGACGGTCGCCTCTACGCGATCAACCCCGAGGCCGGCTTCTTCGGCGTCGCGCCCGGCACCGGCGAGCACACCAACGCCAACGCCATGAAGACCATGTACGCGAACACCGTCTTCACCAACGTCGCGCTCACCGACGACGGCGACGTGTGGTGGGAGGGCATGACCGAAGAGGCGCCCAAGCACCTCATCGACTGGAAGGGCAACGACTGGACTCCGGACTCGGAGACCCCCGCCGCCCACCCCAACGCCCGCTTCGCCGTCCCGGCCTCCCAGTGCCCGACGATCGCCCCCGAGTGGGAGGACCCCAAGGGCGTCCCGATCTCCGCGATCCTCTTCGGCGGCCGCCGCGCCTCCGCCGTGCCGCTGGTCACCGAGTCCTTCGACTGGAACCACGGCGTCTTCATCGGCTCGAACATCGCCTCCGAGAAGACCGCCGCCGCCGAGGGCAAGGTCGGCGAGCTGCGCCGCGATCCCTTCGCCATGCTGCCGTTCTGCGGCTACAACATGGGCGACTACATGGGCCACTGGGTCGACGTCGCCAAGGGCAAGGACCAGTCCAAGCTCCCGAAGATCTACTACGTCAACTGGTTCCGCAAGAACGACGCGGGCAAGTTCGTGTGGCCCGGCTTCGGCGAGAACAGCCGCGTCCTGAAGTGGATCGTCGAGCGCCTCGACGGCACCGCCGAGGGCGTCGAGACCCCCATCGGCATCCTGCCGACCAAGGACTCCCTCGACCTCGACGGCCTGGACCTGCCGGCCGCGGACCTCGACTTCCTCCTCACGGTCGACAAGGAGGTCTGGCGCGAGGAGGCCGCCCTGGTCCCCGAGCACCTGAACACCTACGGCGACCACACTCCGAAGGAGCTGTGGGACCAGTACCACGCACTCGTGGAGCGCCTGGGCTGAGCCAGGACGCGCCCTGAAGAAGGGCCAATGAACGTGGGAGCCCCCGACCAAGCGGCGCCCACCGCTGTGGGAGCCCCCGACCAAGCGGTTCCCACCGCTGCACCGGCCTGTCCTCAGGAGCGTCCGCGCTCCTCCAGATAGGCCGTGTGCGTCTGCTGACGGCGGGCCTCTGCTTCGCGGAGGTCCGCCGTCACGCTTTCCGCCTCCTCGAACAGCAGGTCCAGCTGCCGCTCCAGGTGCCGCTCCGGGGACTCCCCGCCCGGCGTCAGCCGGTTCCACCAGCGGGTCCGGTGGTACGTGTCCACGCACTCCGGCACGTCCCGCCGGATCGCCCGGGACAGCCCGTGCACCGCCTCCGGCTCGGTGACCAGGACCTCGGCCACCCACCCCGGCTCCAGCAGCGCCCCGTACAACTCCAGCAGCCCGGCCCGCCGGCTCCCGGCCGCCTCCGGCAGCTCCACCTCGGCCAGGTACTCCCGCAGCCGCGCGAAGTCCCCGCGCAGTACGTCGAGTTCCTCGCTCGGGTCGAACGGCGGCGGCGCCACCCGCTCCGGCGGGGCGATCAGCGCGCCCGCCCCGTACAGCCCGGCCACCACCAGCGGCCAGTACCCGCCCCCCACCCCGGCGAGGGTGAGGCCGAGGCCCACCACGCCACAGGCGGAGCCGGTCAGGTTCTTCCCCGACTCCAGGTAGCGGAGCACCCGGCCCGCCACCCCGCCGCCCCCGCGGCCGCCCCTACTGGTAACCACGGATCTCCTCGAAGGCTCCGGCCAGCGAACCGGTGCCGCCCGTCGCGTCGAAGAGCCGCCCGCCGGTCAGTTCGGTGATGTGGGTGAGCTCCTTGCGGTCCGAGTCCCCGAACAGCACCGCGAAGACCGGCGCCTGCCGCTGCGCCTCGGGCAGGGCCGCGTAGAAGGAGTCGAAGTGCCCGGCCCCGACGCCCTCGGTGTTCTCCCCGTCCGTCATCAGCACGATCGAGGTGAACGCGTCCGCGCCGCCCTTGCCGAGGTGCTGGTAGGCCGCCTCCAGGCTGCTGTAGACCGCCGTACCGCCGTCCGGCTCCAGCGACTTCACGTCGCCGCGGATCGCGTCCAGCGCCGGCCCCGGATTGCCGGGCTCGACGACGTGCGTCAGCACCTTCCTCACCTTGGAACCGAAGGGCAGCAACGTCACCTCCTCACGGTCCCGGAACCGCCGGCCCGTACCCGAACTCCCGCTTCCCGTCAGATCGGTGAGCGCCGACTTCAGGCGCCCGATGCGGTCGTCCTCGCTCATCGAACCCGAGGTGTCCAGCACGTACACCGTCCGCGAGGGCCGGCGCAGCTCGTTCTCGTACGAGGCCAGCAGCCCGTCCGCCACCGCACGCGAGCCGGGGAAGGGCAGCTCGTGCCGCTTCTCGGGGTCCAGCCCGGGAGCCGGCGCCACCCCGGCCGCGACCGGCCGGCGGAAGGTCTGCTCGGTGATCGCCCTCTGCGCCCCGGGGCCGCGCAGGTAGTCCGTCAGCGCCCGTCCCGCGTCGCGCGCCCCCTCCGGGGCCGAGGTCAGCAGGGTCAGCGGGTAGTGCGCGGTGACCACGCCGTCGCGCGGCCGGATCACCGTCAGCGGCGCCTTCGCGTCCTTCGCGTCCCGGTTCATGGACAGCAGCACCGACTCGTAGTTCACCAGCGCGTCCACGTCACCGCGCTTGCCGTACGCGGTCGCCAGCCAGCCGGAGGAGCCCGAGGTCAGCTTCTGCCCGGCGAAGAACTCCTTCAGCTTGGGCCGGGCCGCCTGCACGTCCGCGTCGCTCAGCGCCGCCTGCGCGCCCGACAGCCCCGACGCCACCGAGACCAGCGCGGAGAAACCGGAGTTGGAGCGCACCGGGTCCGTCATCCCGTACGTCAGCTTCCCGCCGGCCACCGCCTCGTGCACCGCCGACCACGTCACCTCGCCGGGCTTCCAGCCCAGCCGGGCCAGCGCCTCCGGCTTCACGCCGATGGCCACCGGCGAGGACATCACCGGGGTCTCGCTGGACAGCCTCCCGGCGGCCTCGGGCCGCAGCCGCAGGTAGTCGTTGGACGACAGCCAGACCGCGTCGTACCTCCCGTCGGCCTTCCCCGAGGCGATCTGCTCGACGGCGTCGAGGGTCCCGGACGAGGTCAGCTCGACGCTCACCCCGGTGGCCGCCTTCGCCGACCTCAGCACGGGCTCCATGTCGGAGAGTTCACTGGAGGCCAGCACCCGCAGGTGCCCCTCCCTGTACTTCGACTCCGCCGGCTCGGCCGCGCCCTCGCCGGTGCAGGCCGTCGCCGTGACGAGCGTGGCGAGTGCGATCAGCGCACCGGTCCAGCCCCGCCTCACCGGGCACCGCCTTCGAGCGCACCGGCGGTACGGGTACGGGCCAGGTACGCCGAGGCGGTCCGCAGCTCCCCGGCCAGGGACTCCACCGTCGCCGCCATGTTCTGCGTCGCCTGCACCTTGAAGGTGTCGATCGCGTCGAGGGTCCGGTAGATCTGGGCGAAGGCCGTCCGCAGCGTCTGCGCTCCCACCGCCGGATCGGCCGCGATCCGCTGGATCTCGCCGCTCTGCGTGGCCAGCATCTCCGCGTTGCCCCGGATCAGGTCCTCGGTGGTTCCCTTCAGGGCGTTGACCTGCTCGATCACCGTGCGCTGGCTGTCGAGGGCCGCGGCCAGCATGACCGCGATCCGCAACGCCGAGACAGTGGTGGTGGCCGCCCGCTCGACGCCCTTGATCAGCTCGTCGTTGTTGCGCCGGACCACGTCCATCGCCAGGTAGCCCTGCGCGCACACGGCCAGTTGCGTCAGCAGGTCCTGGTGCTTCTGCCGGACCGGGAACAGCACGTCCGCGCGCAGCGCGTCGGCCGCCTGCGGGTCGGTGCGCTCCGCCTCGGCGATCCGCTGCTCGACGGCCCCGTCCAGGGCCTCGGTGAGGACGGCGTACTCCTGGAGCTTGCCCATGGTCTCCCACAGGCGGGCCCGCTCGGTGTGCAGGGCCGCGTTGTCGCGGCGCAGCTCGTCCTGGCCGCTGCGCAGCGAGCCCACGATCTTGTTGAGCGTGGCCTGCGAGGAGGCGTACTTCGCCACGTGGTCGCGGAACCTGTTGCCGCCCGGCAGCTTCGCCAGCAGCTTGCCGAGCCCCTTGCCGGGCGTCTCCCGCGGGTCGAGGTCCTCGACGGTGCGGCGCAGTTCGACGAGGGAGCCGGAGACGCGTGCCTGGGCGTCGCCGCCGCCGTCCGCGCCGAGGGAGCGCACGGCCCGCTCCAGCATCCGGTTGGACTGCTGGGCGGCGCTGCGGATGTCGGCCGCGCCGAGCCCGGCTATCTCGCCGATGCGCTGCGCGAACTCGGGGGAGCGGGCGTCGATCCCGGCGAGCGAGCCCACGTACTCCCCGGCCCGGCGGGCCATCTCGTCGCGTACGCCGTCCTGCAGCGGGACCAGCCCGGAGGCCTGCTCACGGCGGACGGGCGGGACCGGCTCCGGTGCGCTGAGGACGAACGTGCCGTCCTCGGGAGGTGTCAGTGTCATGGTGTGGGCCCCTAACCCCTGGCGCGCTGGGCGAGCGCCATGAGGATCTTGACGGTGGGTGTGCCGACCTGGCGGATGCCGGTCAGCCCGGGGTTGAGGTAGCCGGCGTGCGGTGCGGTCGCGGCGGTGAACTCGGGCACCCCGTCCTGCGGGCGGAACCCGCGCCGTACGGCCAGCTCGCGCAGCCTCGGATCGGTGGCGAGGAGGGTCCCCAGCTCCTTGGCCCGCTCGGTGATCGGGACGAAGGTGTGCGCGGTGTTGACGGTGGTGTCCGGGTAGAGCACGACCATGTCGCCGGGGTTCTGGTGCTGGAGCAGCAGCGAGGCCACCTGGGACTCGTACACCAGGATGAGCGGTTCGCCGCTGCCGCTGATGAAGGCCCGGAAGGGGGCGTCGGTGCTCTGCTCGAGGGCGCCCTGGACGGAGATCAGCTTGCGCATCAGCGGTGCGGTGCGCTCGATCCCGGCGTCGTCGGCGACCACGCTGTTGCCGTTGGCGACGTTGGAGGTGGCCGCGAGGAAGAGGGCGCCGGAGTTGGAGGAGGCCGGATCGGTGGTCTTGACGAACACCGTGCCGGTCAGCTCGGCGTGGGCGGCGGAACCGGGCAGCTGCTGCCAGGTGCGGTCCTCGGCAGCGGCCTTGAGGAAGGGACCCATGAGCAGGGTCCCGAGGTTCTTGCCGGTCATCCTGGCGAGGCCGTTGTCGGCCAGCACCTTCGCGGCGCCCGGGCGGGCGATGACCACGAGCGGGGAGTAGAAGGGCTTGGTCTCCTGGGCGCCCTTCACCCCGGCGGCGGCCGCGACCTCCTTGGCGGGTTCACTGCTGCCGGGGAAGGCGAAGTCGAACTCCTCGAGGGCGAGCTGGTCCATCGCCCAGGAGCCCGAGGTCTCCGTCTTGACGGTGTAGCCCTTGGCGGCAAGGGCCTTGACGACGTCGGGGTCGCGGAAGAATTCGGACTTCTCCGAGCCGATGACGCCACGCACGGTCTTCGTTGCCGTGGTTTCTGGGTGATCCTGCCCCTGGAAGGCGACGACGTAGAGCACGCCGCCGATCAGGAGGAGGCCCAGGACGATTCCTAGGATGCGTCTCACGGGTGCAGCGTGCTCGCGGAAACCCACATTCCGCGCTGAGTTGAATGAACGTCAGGTGTCCAGGCGGTCCCACTTCGAAATGCTGTGTGAGCCCTCGGGTGCTGGTGGGCGGGGCGGCCGCCCGGGAGGATCGGGGCATGGGCGTGAGCGCGTTGAAGTGGCAGGGCTGGCTGGTCGGCCTGGTGACGCTGGCCGGACTGCTGGTGTTCGCCCCGCTGGGCCTGTACGTGTGGGCGAGCGGCGGCGAACCCCCCGGGGCGCCGCCCAGGGCGGCCCTGGAGGACGTACGGGTCACCGGGTGCCGAATCGATCCGGCCAGCCGGCGGGTGGTGGCCGCGGTGGAGGCGGCGGGGCGGGCCGAGGGCGTCGGCGCGTACGTCGTCACGGTGGAGTTCCGCGACGGCGCCGAACCGGACCCCGAGCGCCGGGCCGCCCAGGCCCTGTTGCGGATCCCGGGCGTGGCCCCGGGCGCGACCGAGCACGGGGAGACGGTCGGCCCCGTGTGGCCGGTGGCGACGGTGCCGTGGTGCGGGGTCGCGGGAGCGGAGTTCGAGCGGACGCCCGAGGCGCCCTGAGGCGTCCGGTCCCGCGCCGGCGGCCCGCGCCGTGCGGCGCGGGCCGGTGTGGGCTCAGCGGGTCACTTCACCTTGACGACGACGGTGCTGCACACCTTGTCGGCGAAGGTCTGCTTCTTGGCGTCCCACAGCGGCCAGAGCCAGCCGAGGTAGCAGGGGATGCCGTCGAGGATGTGCGCCAGCTTGCGCACGAAGGCCATGCCGAAGCCGAGGGTCGCGCCGTCGGCCTCCTTGTGGAGGCTGATGCCGACGACCTTCTTGCCGATCGTCTGGCCGGTGGTGCCCTCCTTGTAGAGCTGGAAGAAGAACATGCCGAGGGCGTACAGCATGCCGATGAGGCCGAGCACGCCGGCCGCCGCGGAGTCGGAGTCCCCGCCGCTGATGGCCGCGCCGATGCCGGCCAGCGCGTACATCGGGCCGGCGATGATCAGGGCGTCGAGCAGGTACGCGCCGACGCGCAGGCCCCAGTGGGCCAGCGGCGGCATACCCGCACCGGGCATGCCGGGCATGCCGGGCTGCTGCGGGTAGCCGTAGGCCGGCGGCGCCTGCTGGGGGTAGCCGTACTGCGGAGCACCGCCCTGCGGGGGCTGCTGCGGGTAGCCGTACTGCGGGGGGACGCCCTGCGGCGCCTGCTGCGGGTAGCCGGGCTGGCCCTGCGGGGGCTGCTGGCCGTAGGGGTTGTTCGGGTCGCCGAAGCTCATCGGTGAAGTCTCTCCAGGCTGCTGAAACGGGGACGAAGCGGCGTGGAGGAGATGAACTTGTGAGCGGCCTCCCCCGTGCTGCCGCGAACTTTCAGCCCTCATCGTGTTCGGAGCACCGGATTCTGTCCAATTCCCGCCCCTGTCACGCACCGCGGGGGGTGCCGCGGGGCCTGTCGAGCGAGCCCGGTGGACACCGGGACGTGGCACCCGGTCCGGAGCCTCCGCGGCCCCGGACCGGGGCCGTCTAGAGGGCGCCGGCCAGGTCCGAGGACTTCAGGGCGGCGGCGTGCGCGTCCATGCGCTCGGCGGCGAGGATCGCGGCGGTGGTGTCGGCACGGGACGCGGCGACGAGGAGCGCGCGGGCGGCGAGGTCGTGCGCGCGCTGGTGCAGCGCGGCGGTGTCCACGGCCGTGCGCTGCGGCGCACGTGCGGGCTGGGACCCGCGCAGCCGGGCGACCTGGACGGCGATCTCGGCGGCGGCCTCGTCGAGACCGAGCTCGTCGGTGACGGCCAGCAGGGCCGCGAGATGGCCGGCGAGCTGGATGTCCAGCGCTTCGCCGCGGCTGCTGTGCGGATAGTCGGACGGTGCGGCGCCCACGCGGTGGACGACCGACTTGGTGCGGATCGGCTCGTACATGAGGTGGCCTCCTGCGTGGTCAGGAGACCATCCTACATTGGATTGGTTCTAAAGTTGAGCTGGATCCTGTTGTTGGTCGTGCGTGTCCACCGCTAGAGCTGGCTGTAGCCGTCGAGGAAGTTGCCGATCCGCGTCACGGCGTCGGCCAGATCCGTGGCGTTCGGCAGGGTCACGATCCGGAAGTGGTCGGGCTCGGGCCAGTTGAAGCCCGTTCCGTGCACGACCATGATCTTCTCGGCCCGCAGCAGGTCGAGGACCATCTGCCGGTCGTCCTTGATCTTGTAGACGGACGGGTCCAGACGCGGGAAGGCGTACAGGGCGCCCTTCGGCTTCACGCAGGTGACGCCGGGGATCTGGGTGAGCATGTCGTACGCGACGTTGCGCTGCTCCAGGATCCGCCCGCCGGGCAGGACCAGGTCCTCGATCGACTGCCGGCCGCCGAGCGCCGTGGCCACGGCGTGCTGCGAGGGCATGTTCGCGCACAGACGCATGTTGGCCAGGATCGTGAGGCCCTCGATGTAGCAGGTGGCGTGCTTCTTCGGCCCGCAGACCGCCATCCAGCCGGCCCGGTAGCCGGCGACGCGGTAGTTCTTCGAGAGGCCGTTGAAGGTGAGCGTCAGCAGGTCGGGGGCGATGGCGGCGGTGTTGTGGTGGACGGCGCCGTCGTAGAGGATCCGGTCGTAGATCTCGTCCGAGCAGACGACCAGGTTGTGGCGGCGGGCGATGTCCGTCAGCCCGCGCAGCATCTCCTCGTCGTAGACCGCGCCCGTGGGGTTGTTCGGGTTGATGATCACGATCGCCTTGGTGCGGTCGGTGACCTTGCGCTCGATGTCGGCGAGGTCCGGCATCCAGTCGGCCTGCTCGTCGCAGCGGTAGTGCACGGCCGTACCGCCGGCGAGGGACACGGACGCGGTCCACAGCGGGTAGTCCGGTGCCGGGACCAGCACCTCGTCGCCGTCGTCGAGCAGCGCCTGCATCGACATCTGGATCAGCTCGGAGACGCCGTTGCCGAGGTAGATGTCCTCGACGTCCAGGTCGATGCCCTTGGTCTGGTAGTGCTGCATGACCGCGCGGCGCGCGGAGAGCAGCCCCTTCGCGTCCCCGTAACCGTGGGCGTTGCCCAGGTTGCGGAGCATGTCCTCAAGGATCTCCGGCGGGCAGTCGAAGCCGAAGGCCGCGGGGTTGCCGGTGTTGAGCTTGAGGATGCGATGACCTGCTGCTTCGAGCCGCATGGCCTCTTCGAGCACGGGGCCGCGGATCTCGTAGCAGACATTGGCGAGTTTGGTTGACTGGATCACCTGCATGACGGGAGCTTACGGGCCCGGGTGCGGGCTTGACGTGCCTTTTCGAAGACAGGCTCGAAGAGCGAAATGTCCCATTTCGGGTAATGGGTGGGTGGTGGCGGCGTCCCCCCTTGGAATCCGGGGCCGGCGCGTGCTGCGACCTGCGGAATGGGTGGGGGTGGGGCCGGCGGAAAACCGCGATGTTGCGCTCGTCACCTCGGTGGACGGGTGGGGGCCGAGGGTGACGGGGTACTCCGTCCGAGTTCCCGCCGGGTTCCCGGCCGGAGTGTCCCGGCTGAGTACGTCGGCTGAGTACGCGCACTCATGCGGCGGGGCGGGGTCCCGTGGAGGCTGGGCGCATGAACCAGGGCAAGTGGAAGCCGGCGGACCACCGCCGGGGCGCGGAGAGGGTGGGCACGGCGATCGTGGCCGCCGCGGGCGCCCTCATGGCGGCGGGGGCGGTCTTCGCGGCGCTGCTCTTCCTGGTGTTCTTGGACAGCGGCTACTGAGGGGCGCGTGCAGTGGAGTTCGTAGTCGGTGACATGGCGATCACCACGGTCGGCACGGACGGCGACGACCGGGCGATCGAGTTCCTGGTCAGGCCGGAAGGGGCCGCGGCCGAGGGGCACTTCGCGATCTTCCGCGAACACGACGAGGGCTGGGAGTCCGCCCGCATCACCATCGCCCCGGAGTCGGCCGCGATCCCGGTGGCGGCGGTCGAATGGGCGGTGGAGTTCGCACGCGAGTACCTGTGAGGGGTGGCGGCCCGCCCCGCGTTGTCGGTGCCCCCGCCTACCCTTCGGGACATGAAGCCACTGCGGGAGGCACCCAAGACCATCGCCCACCTGCGGCCCGAGCCGGGCCCGGGCGCCGTGCAGGTGGTCCGGGGCGAGCCCGGCACCCGGGTGGCCGGCACGGCGCGTACCGGGTGCGTCCACGACCATGCGTGAGCCCGAGGTGCCCTGGGCGGGCTCGGGGGCGGTCCACGAGGACCTCCTCGCGGCGAAGGCGCTGGTCTACGACGCTTGCGGGTTCACGTCCTCCAGGCCGGTGCCCGAGGCGGAGAGCGCCGAGTACGGGGCGTACACGTTCACGCTGAACGGCCTGCGCGTCACCTTCCGCGCGGCCAGGACCACCCCGACCAAGGCCGGGCAGTTCGTCACGGTGTGGAAGCGGTCCGAAGAGGGGCCGATCCGGCCCCTCGACGTGGCGGACCCCGTCGACCTCCTCGTCGTCAGCACCCGGGACGCGGACGGCTTCGGGCAGTTCGTCTTCTCCCGCGAGGTGCTGCGCGAGCGCGGCGTCCTGTCCGTGGACGGGGCGGGCGGCAAACGCGCCTTCCGCGTCTACCCGCCGTGGACCGCGGTGGAGAGCCGGCAGGCCCGGGCGACACAGGCGTGGCAGGCCGACTGCTTCCTGCCCGTGGGCACCGGCACCCGGGTCGACCTCACCCGGGCCCGCACCCTCCTTCAGCCGTAGCGGGGTGTCGGCGGCGGGGGCGGGCGGTGGGGGCGTGGCACGATCGGCGGCATGCAGTACCGGTACGCCACCGAGGCCGACGCGCCCGCCATGGCCGAACTCTTCG
The DNA here is from genome assembly GCF_055588065.1 of Streptomyces sp. NPDC046308. Taxonomy (NCBI): domain Bacteria; kingdom Bacillati; phylum Actinomycetota; class Actinomycetes; order Kitasatosporales; family Streptomycetaceae; genus Streptomyces; species Streptomyces sp. NPDC046308. The sequence continues at coordinate 905,019 of NZ_JBVJFB010000002.1, read as the reverse complement.
CCGCCAACCACCACGACGCCCTGACGGAACGGCAGCGGGCGGAGCAGGGGTTCGTACAGGGCCGCTTCGACGCCGGCGTCCTGGAGGCGATGGCCCGGGCCGGGGAACTGCTCGTCGCGGACGACCGCGGCCGGATCGCCGGCCTGCTCGCCCTCTCGGTGGCGGCGGACCTGGCCGATCCCCCACCACCGGTCACGGGCCTGCTCCGCGCGCAGGACACCCTGGAGTGGGACGGGCACCCCCTCGGCGAGACGCGGTGGCTGCTCTACGGGCCGGTCGTGGTCGACGCCGCGTACCGGGGGCGCGGTGTGGCCCGGGCCCTGTTCACCATGGCCGTGGCGGCGGCCTCGGAACGGGCGGACGCGATCGTGGCGTTCATCGAGGCCGGCAACGTGCCGTCGTGGCGGGCGCACGTCGACGGCTTCGGCATGGTCCCGCTGGGCGAGTACGTCGCGGCCGGCCGCACGTACGACGCCGTAGCCGCGCCGACCACCTGACCCGCCCCGCCTCCCGGCCCCGCCCAGCGCCTCAATCGCCGGCGAGGCTGAGTTTGCGCGGCCCAGGCCGGATGGTGCGGCGCGGCTGGCCGGTGCGGCGCAAAGACCGGGGCTCCGCCCCGGACCCCGCTCCTCAAACGCCGGAGGGGCTGAATTTGCGCGGCGGAGGCTGGATGGCGCGGCGCAGCCGAGGGTGCGGCTCAAGGATCGGGGCTCCGCCCCGGACCCCGCTCCTCAATCGCCGGAGGGGCTGGATCGAGCTGGGTCGGTTGGGGTGGGGGTGGGTGTGTGTCGGGGTGATCCCCGCAGGGTGCCGAACGCACTGCCGCCGAGCTGTCCGACCTCCCGACACGTTCGGCGCCCGAGGAGACGCCCCGGCGCGCGCCCGCCCCCACCACAACCGACCCCCGCTCCCGCTAGGTCGCGCCGCGACAGGCCCCCACACCGGCCCAAGCGGCGCAGCCGACCGCGCAGCTGACCCGCGCCACGCCGAGCGGTCCCCGAGGATCGATTCGTCCCGTTCCGTGCGAACGGCAGCCCACCGCGCCAGCCCGGGGCTGCCGGGAGCCGGTCCCGTGCGGGGATCCGTACGCGCTACCCCTCCAGGATCACCAGCGGGATCTCGCGGGGCCGGGCGGTCCTCTGGTCGTCCTCGAACGGCGGCCAGAGGGCCGTCATCATGTCCCAGTACGTCTCCCGCTCCTCCGGCGTCGCCGTGCGCGCCGTCGCCTTGACCGTGGCCGCGCCGACCTGGAGGCGGACCTCCGGGTGCTCCGTGAGGTTCAGGTACCAGTGGGGGTGGTCCGGGGCGCCGTCGCCGGCGGCCAGGACGACGAAGCGGCCCGCGTCCTCGCCGTAGATCAGCGGGGTGCGGACGGTGCGGCCGGTGCGGCGGTCCACCGTGGTGAGCAGCAGGGTGGGGACCCCGTGCCACAGGTGCCCGTCGGCGCCCGCGGTGGTGACGTACGCGCGGACGTGGTCGAGCCGTGGGCCGGGTCGCGGGTCCGTGGGGTGTTCCCAGTCGACATCGAGTGCGTGCATTTACCTGTCCTTAGGGTCGTGGCCCCCTGGCGGCTAACGAGCATTAACGATTCTGGATGCGCACGACCCGTAGCGCACCCCTGTAGGTCTGGACCAAGCTCGACGCATGGATCTGGAGCTGAGGCACCTCAAGATCGTCAGGGCCGTCGCCGACGCCGGGAGTCTCACCCGGGCCGCCACCGCCCTCGGCCTCGCGCAGCCCGCACTCAGCACGCAGCTGAAGCGGATCGAGCGGGCGCTGGGCGGGCCGCTGTTCGTGCGCGGCCGGGAGGGCGTACGGGCCACCCCGCTCGGGGAGCTCGTACTGGAGCGGGCACGGGTGCTGCTGCCCGCCGTGTACGAGCTCCAGGAGGAGGCCAAGCGGTTCACCCGGCAGGGGGCGCAGGGCCACCGGCTCGGCGGGACGCACGGCCCGCTGCTCGGCGGGCTCGTGGACCGGCTCGCGCGCGCGGAGCCCGGGGTGCCGGTGACCACGTACACCTCCTGGTCCGAGCGGGAGGTCGCCGGGAGCGTCGCCGACGGGCGGCTGGACTTCGCGCTGGTCGGTGTCTGCGGGGAGAGCGCGCCGCCCGAGCCGGGACGGCTCGCCTGGATGGAGGTGGCGCGGGACCCGGTGCACGTGATGCTGGCCGAGGACCATCCGCTGGCCCTCGCCGCCCGCGACGAGGTCGACCTGGCCGAGCTCGCCGCCGAGGCGTGGGCGGACGTGCCGGGGGACGGGTGCTTCGGGGACTGCTTCGCCGCGGCGTGCGTGCGGGCCGGGTTCACGCCCGCCTGCGTCTACGAGACCGACACCGCGTCGTGCGTGCACCTGGTCCAGGTCGGGCGGGCGGTCGGACTGTGCCGGGCGACGTTCCCGGCGACCGCGGGGGTGGTCACGCGGCCGCTGGCCGGCACGCCGCTGGTGTGGCGGCACCTGCTGGGCTGGCACCCGGCCGGGCGGGCCGCCGCGCGGGCCGCGGAAGTGCTGGGGCTGGCGCGGGCTGCGCATGCGGAGGCGTTGGGGCGGGCCGGGGGCCTGCGGCCCGCTCTGCCGTGGTCCGCTGCCTAGCCCACCACCCGGCCGCGGCTCCGCTGCCGGGGCTCCGCCCCGGACCCGCGCCTCAAACGCCGGCGGGGCTGGATCCGCGTGGCCCAGCCGGGTGGCGCGGCGCAAGGATCCGGGGTGTCGCAGCCTTGGGCGCGGCTGCCTACGGCAGGTAGCGCTCGATGACCTGCGGGCCCTCCTTCTCGATCAGCTCGCGTGCCTTCGCGACCCGCTCCGGAGTCGGGTCGTGGCCGGTCGCCATCACGAGGTCCTCGGGGTCGTACGGCCGTTCCCCGCCCGTGAAGAGCCGGTCCGACCGTGTGGGCTGCTCGTCGGGTTCACTGACCATCGCGTACCTCCTACGGTTTCCCCTTCCCCTGGCCCCATGGTCCGACCCCCGGCCCATGAACGCCACCTCGACGCCCTCGGCGCCGCGGGCATAGCACCGGGGGAGGGGCCAACCGGCAGCTCCCGCAAGCCGGTTCGGATTTCTACGGTTTCCGCAGACGCCACCGGAAACCGAGGAGACCCCCCATGCTCAAGCGACACGCCCGCACGGCGTGTACCGCCCTGGCCGCCGCCGGGCTGCTGCTGGCCGGGACGGGCGGCGCCACCGCCGACTCCGGCCCCGCCGCCCCCTCGGCGGCGACGACCCTGCGCACCGCCGACGCCCCGCCCGAGCTGCTCGCCGCCATGCAGCGCGACCTCGGCCTGACCCCCACGCAGGCCAAGGCCCGACTGGCGCACGAGGCCGAGGCGGGGGCCACCGCCGCCCGGCTGCGGGACCGGCTCGGCGCGGCCTTCGCCGGGGCGTGGGTGGACGGGGCCGACGCCGCCACCCTCACCGTCGCCACCACCCGCGCCGCCGACACCGCCGCGATACGGGCCACCGGAGCCCGGGTGCGGCTCGTCCCCCGCGCCCTGGCCGACCTGGACTCCGCCAAGGCGGCCCTGGACCGGGCGGCCACCGCCGCGACGCCCGTGCGGTACGTGGACCCGCGTTCCAACTCCCTGGTCGTCGAGGAGACCGAGCCGGGCGCGGCCGCGCGGCTGCTGGCCGCCACCGGGACCGACGCGGCCCTGGTCACGGTGGTCCGTACGGCCGAGGCCCCGCGTCCGCTCTACGACCTGCGCGGCGGCGACGCGTACTACATGAACGGCAGCGGCCGCTGCTCGGTCGGCTTCCCGGTCACCAAGGGGACCGTGCACGGCTTCGCCACCGCCGGACACTGCGGTCGCGCCGGCACCACCACCAGCGGCTTCAACCAGGTCGCGCAGGGCTCCTTCCAGGCCTCGGTCTTCCCCGGCAACGACATGGCCTGGGTCGCCGCCAACACCCAGTGGACCTCCACCCCGTACGTGAAGGGCAGCGGAGGTGCGAACGTGCAGGTCACGGGCTCGGTGCTACAGCCGGTCGGGGCCTCGGTGTGCCGTTCCGGCTCGACCACCGGCTGGCACTGCGGCACGATCCAGCAGCACGGCACCAGCGTCACCTACCCCGAGGGCACCATCTCCGGGGTGACCCGTACGACGGTCTGCGCCGAGCCGGGCGACTCCGGGGGCTCCTACATCTCCGGGAGCCAGGCCCAGGGCGTCACCTCGGGCGGCTCCGGCAACTGCTCCGGCGGCGGGACCACCTTCTTCCAGCCGCTGAACCCGATCCTGTCGGCGTACGGACTGACCCTCAAGGTCACCGGCGGCGACCCGGGCCCGGGTCCCGGCCCCGGCGAGCCCGAGCCGGGCGGCACCTGGAAGGCGGGCACCGTCTACGCGGCCGGCGCCACCGTCACCCACGGCGGCGCGAGCTACCGCTGCCTGCAGGGGCACCAGGCGCAGCCCGGCTGGGAGCCGCCGAACGTCCCCGCGCTGTGGCAGCGCCTGTAGCAGAAGCGGAGCATGCCGGTGCCGTGGCTGCCAAGGGGGGAGTCACGGCACCTCCGCGTGCCCGGGGTCAGACGAGGACCGCGGCCAGCGTGCCGAGGGCGCCGAGCACGGTCAGCAGGCCGCAGATCGCGAGGTTCACCGTCCGGTGCTCCCAGAAGACCGCGACGAACTCCCGGATGGTGGCGCTCGGCCAGTAGTACTTCGCGGTGGGCGCACCCAGCACCTGACCGTTGACGCCGGTCTTGCGCGCCAGCATCGCCGCCCGGAAGGCGTGGAAGTTGTTGGTGACCACCACGCACCGGTAGCCCGGATCGTGCGCCTCCATGAGCTCCCGGCTGAAGCGCATGTTCTCCTCGGTCGTGGTGGACCGGTCCTCCAGCACGACGTGCTCCGCCGGCACGCCCTCCGCGATCAGCCAGTCCGCCATCGCCCGGGCCTCCGAGACCTTCTCGTCCGAGCCCTTGCCGCCCGAGACGATCAGCACCGGCGGCCGGCCGCCCCGCGCCAGCTGGCCTTCGTAGATCTGCTGTCCCTTGCGCAGCCGCGAGGCCAGCAGCGGCGGCACGCGGTCCCCGCCGATCAGGCCCGAGCCCAGCATGACGACGTGGTCGACGTCGCCGCGCACCTTGATCCGCCCGTAGAGGAAGGCGTAGCCGAGGAAGCAGAAGAAGACGAAGGAGACGTAGCCGGCCACCACGGTGAGCGTTCCGGCGATGCCGCCCAGCACGGGGGAGCCGACCACGCCCACGAGGACCAGCAGGGCGATCAGCGCGAAGATCGCGAGACCCGCGAGCATCGACAGCAGGTTGGCCGGCCGCAGGCCCTCCTTGCGGACCATGGTCACGCCGTTGCGGACGAGGAAGACGCCCAGCGCCACGACGGCGAACGCGGGTGAGGCGAAGACGAGCACGGCGATCGTGACGGCCGCCCAGGTGGGCAGCTTGCCCACTTGGAGGAACAGCGCGGAGCAGGCGCTGAGGAGGGTCAGTCCCAGGAGCACGGCGTTGCTGAAGCGGCGCCGGTCCTGCCGGACGCTTATGCAGAACGCGAGGAACAGCAGGGCGGCGAGGGCGAAGGCGACCATGCCGCCCATCGTAGGCGTCCGGTCTACCGAAGATCGCGGGCGGTCCGGCGCACGGAACGCCCGGCCGGCACGTCCGTCCGGCGCACGGAACGCCCGGCCAGCACGTCCGTCCGGCGCCCGTCGCGCAGGACGAAGCGCCCGTCGATCAGGACGTGCGGGATGCCCGTCGGCAGCACCCGCGGCCGCTCGTACGTGGACCCGGCCGCGACCGTGCCGGGGTCGAAGAGGACGAGGTCGGCGCGGTACCCCACGCGGACCAGGCCGCGGTCGGGCAGGCGCAGGCGCGCCGCGGGGCGGCCGGCGAGGTGGGCCACGCACTCCTCCAGGGAGAACAGGCCGAGTTCGCGGACGTAGCGGCCGAGGTAGTGCGGGAAGGTGCCGTAGGCGCGCGGGTGCGGTTTCGCACCCTGGAGGATGCCGTCGGACCCGCCGGTGTGGACACGGTGGCGCATGATCGCCCGGACGTTCTCCTCGTGGCCGACGTGCTGGAGGACGGTCGGCGCGAGGCGGTCGTCCAGCAGCAGCCGGCGGGCGGTCTCCCAGCCGTCCAGGCGCGTGCCGACGTACCCGGCGAGGGCGGGATCGGCGACGCCCGAGATCTCGACCGTCGACCAGTCGACGGGGACCCCGTGACAGCCGTCCGCGCCCTCCACCTCCAGCGCGTGGCGGATCCGCCCGGCCTGGACGCCGTCGCGCAGGCGGGCCAGGACCGCCTCCGGGCCGCCCTCGTTCGCCCAACCGGGCAGGAGCGCGACGAGGGTGGTGCAGCCGGGGGTGTACGGGTAGCTGTCGAGGGTGATGTCGGCGCCCTCGGCCAGGGCAGCGTCGAGCAGGGCGAGCAGCTCGGGCGCGCGGCCCTCGTTCTCGCCGAAGTTCATGGTGGCGTGGGCCAGGTGCAGGGCGCAGCCGGCCTCCCGGGTCAGCGCGACCATCTCGGCGTACGCGGCCAGCGCGCCGTGGCCGTACGAGCGGTGGTGCGGGCAGTAGTAGCCGCCGTACCGCGCCACCACCCGGCACAGTTCGGTCAGTTCGGATCCGGAGGCGTACATGCCGGGGGTGTAGGTGAGGCCGGAGGACATGCCGACGGCGCCCTCGGCGAGGCCGTCGGCGACGAGCCGGCGCATCCGGTCCAGCTCGGCCGCGGTAGCGGGGCGGTCCTCCCAGCCGAGGGCGTGGGCGCGGACGGTGCCCTGCGGGACGAGGTAGGCGGCGTTCACGGCGATGCCCTCGCCGCCGAAGCCGCGGTCCAGGCGGTCGAGGTAGCCGCCGACCGTGCGCCAGTCGAAGTCGATGTCGTCCCCGGGGCCGTTCCACCCCGCGATGGCGGCCCGCACCTCGCCCAGGGTCCGGTCGTCGGCCGGCGCGTACGACAGGCCGTCCTGGCCGAGGACTTCGAGGGTCACGCCCTGGGCGGCCTTCGCGCTGTGGTCCGGATCGCGGAGCAGGGCGAGGTCGCTGTGGGCGTGCATGTCGACGAAGCCGGGCGCGAGGGCCAGGCCGTGCGCGTCGAGGGTCCGGCGGCCCCCGGGGAGCGAGCCGATCTCGGCGATCCGGCCCTCGTGGACACCGACGTCCGCGGTGTACGAGGGCCCGCCCGTGCCGTCGACGACGCGGGCCCCCCGGATGACCAGGTCCACCGGTCCGTTCCTAGAAGAAGGTGCGGACGTAGTCGGTGACGGAGCCGTCCGCCTCCACGACCGGGATCAGCGGCCACTTCTCGAAGATCGTGCAGGGATGGGACATGCCGAGCGCCACCCAGTCGCCGACCTGCACGTCGTCCGCCGAGTCGGTCTCCAGCCAGGCGTGCTGGTCGGACAGTTTGACCACGCGGATGCCGGTGGCGGGGCGTTCGACGCCGGTGAGGGCGTCGCGGACCAGCTCGGCCTCCGGCAGGCCCAGGTCGTAGGCGATGTCCCGCTTGCCCGCGTTGACGAAGGCCTGGGTGGGGGAGGGACGGGAGACGACCTGGGTCCACAGCCGGAACGCGGGGCGCAGGCCGCCCTCTTCGGGGTGGCGGTTGAAGGGGGTGAGGCGGGTGTACCAGCCGTGGTCGTGGGAGACGTACGCGCCGGAGCGGAGCAGCTTCAGGGTGGGGCGGGACAGCTCCGGGAGCTCGGCGAAGACGTCGGCGACGGCGTCGAACCAGGCGGAGCCGCCCGCGCTGACGACGATCTCCTCCAGGTCGGCGGCGAACCGGCCCGCCTTGTCGAACTCGACGGCCAGGGCGGTGAGCCGGCGCAGGTACGCGTGGACGCGCTCCGGGTCGGCGTCGGGCACCTCGGCCTCGTAGCCGCCCGTGCCGACCAGCCGCAGGGTGGCGGTGGCGGCGACCGCGTCGGCGACGGCGCGGCAGTCCTCTTCGGTACGGGCACCGGTGCGGGCGCCCTCGCCCGCGCCGAGCTCGACGACGACGTCGACGACGGCCGGGGCGTCGCGCAGGGCCCGGTCCATGAGGTGGACCCCGCGCACGGAGTCGACGTAGCAGACGAAGCGGAAGTCGGGGTCGGCGGCGAGCTCGCCCGCGACCCAGCGCAGGGCGGCCGGATCGACGAGCTCGTTGGCGAGGAAGATCCGCTGGATGCCGAAGGCGCGGTAGACGCGCGCCTGGTGGGGAACGGCCGCGGTGATGCCCCACGCGCCGTGGTCCAGCTGGCGGCGGAAGAGCTGCGGGGCCATGCAGGTCTTGCCGTGCGGGGCGAAGGCGAGGTCGTGCCGGGCGGCGTAGGCGCCGAGCGCGGCGAGGTTGTGCTCCAGCGCGTCGGCGTCGAGGGTCAGGACGGGTGTGGTGAAGCCGCCGGTGTGGAGGTCCCGTCGCTGGGCGGCGAGCTGCCCGACGGTGAGGCCCTGCGTCTGGGCGTCCGGCGGGAGCCCCTTGAACCGGTGGTCGACGAGCTCGTCGGCGAGGTCCTGGACGGGGTCGCTGGCGCTGGCCATGCGGGTGCCTCCCGGGGGGTTGCGTGGTGTGCAACGGTCGTTGCGTATGCCGCTGCACGCTGTCTAACATCCCGGGTGACGGCGGGTCAACGCGCGTGGCCGCGCCACCCCCTGCGGAGCCCGGGGCCCGGCGGAGCCGGGTGGGTCTGGACGCGTACGGAAGGGGACGGGCGATGAGCCAGTCGGTGGAGCGGGCGCTGCGGATCCTGCCGCTGCTCGCGAAGGGCCCCGCCCCGCTGGGGGCGGTCGCGGACGAGCTCGGCGTACACAAGAGCACCGCCCTGCGCCTCCTGCGCACGCTGGACGAGCACGGCTTCGTCTACCGCCAGCCCGACGGCCGCTACCGACTGGGGGCCGGGCTCTTCGCGCTCGCCGCCGAGGCCGTCGAGAACCTCGACGTACGGGAGATCGCGCACCCCCACCTCGTCGAACTCAACCGGGCCACCGGCCACACCGTTCACCTCGCCCTCCACCAGGACGACGAGGTCGTGTACGTCGACAAGGTCGACAGCCGCTACCCCGTCCGCATGTACTCCCGCATCGGCAGGCCCGTCCCCCTCACCGTCGCCGCCGTCGCCAAGCTGCTCCTCGCCGACCTGCCCGAGGCCGAGCGCCGGGCCCTCGCCGAGCGGATCGAGTACCCCCGCTACACCCCCCGCTCCACCCCGGACGCCGCCGCCTTCCTCCGCGAGCTGGACCTCGTGCGCGAGCAGGGCTGGGCCACCGACCTCGGCGGGCACGAGGAGTCCCTCAACTGCCTCGGCGCGCCCGTGCACGGGCCGGACGGGCGGGTCGTCGCCGCGCTGTCCGTCTCCGCGCCCGGCGTGGTCGTCTCCGCCGACGGGCTCCTCGCACTGCTGCCGCAGGTCCTCCGCACCGCCGTCGCCATCAGCCAGGACTACTCAGGAGCACAGGAGAGAACGTGACCGCGAACACCGCAGGCACCGCGAAGACCGCCCTCACCCCCGACACCCACACCGTTCCGCCCGCGAGGTTCTCGCACGGCGTGCGCAAGGGGAACATCCTCCAGGTCGCCGGCCAGGTCGGCTTCCTCCCGCACGTCGACGGGCGGCCGCCCACCCCCGCCGGGCCGACGCTGCGCGAGCAGACCCTCCAGACGCTGGAGAACGTCCGCTCCGTCCTGGAGGCGGGCGGCGCGAGCTGGGACGACGTGATGATGATCCGCGTCTACCTCACCGACACCGGGCACTTCGCCGAGATGAACGGCATCTACGACGCCTACTTCGAGCAGCAGGGCCTGAAGGAGGCTCCCGCCGCCCGCACCACCGTCTACGTGGGCCTGCCCGCGGGGCTGCTCGTCGAGATCGACGCCCTCGCCGTCCTCGGCTGAGCCGCGGCCGGGCACGCGGGTGGGGCGCCCCCCTGGCGGCGGGGCGCCCCGTTCACGCGCGTACTAGGAGCAGTACTGCGCTTCCTTGCCGATCGAGCGGTACATGCAGTCCGCGTTCTCCAGCAGCTGGAGCACGGCGTCCTTGTTCCGCGCGGTCTCGCGGTCGATCACCTCGTCCGGCGGGTAGAAGCCGCCCCCGCCGCTCTCCGGGTACATCTCGAAGGTGTAGGCGAAGATCTTCTGGTTGCCCCACAGCCAGTCGTCGATCGTGCCGTCGGTGATGTACAGGTCGCTCGACTGCTCCGGCGTGTAGCCGTTGCTCGCCGCCATGCTCGTGCCGATCTTCTTGTACACGGCGAGGTCGTCGGCGGTCAGGCCCGGGGCGGTGTCGTTGTAGGTCCAGCCGAAGGGCCACAGGACCAGTTCGCTGTACGTGTGGAAGTCGATCGCGGCCTTGATCTGCTGCTTGCCGCCGATCACCCGGCTGCGGACGAAGTCGGAGACGACCTTCACCTCGGGCGCCGACTCGGCGGCCGCGCCCCGGTAGGTCTCGGAGCTCTTGCTGCTGCTGGAGCCGCCGCAGCAGCCCCACTTGTAGTTCCAGTTCCGGTTCTCGTCCGTGCCGATGTACGAGGATCCGCTGTTGGGCTGGCGGTTCTTGCGCCAGGAGCGGTACGAGCCGGTGGCGATGTCGTACTCGCCGCCGTCCGGGTTGAGGTCCGGGACGATCCAGATCTCGCGGCTGTTGACGGCGTTGGTGACCCGGGAGTCGGTGCCGTACTTGGAGCCGAACTCCTTGAGCAGGTAGAGCGCCATCTCGACCGTCAGGTGCTCACGCGCGTGCTGGTGGTGGGTGAAGAGCACCTCGGGCTCGGCCTCGTCGGTCGCGACGTTGTCGCTGATCTTGATGGCGATGAGGTCCCGGCCCTGGTACGACTTCCCGATCACCTGCTTGCTCATGATGCCCGGGTACTGGGCGATGCGCTGGTCGATCTCCGTGTTCATCTCGGCGTAGTTGTGGTACTTCGAGTCGGCCGAGGGGAAGTCCATCGGGCTGGCCGCGATGCCGGGAAGGGAGCGGTCCGGCGGCCCGGGCAGCGCGGTCAGCCGGTAACCGAGCGCGCGCAGGTTCTTCGCCTGCATGGTGTCCGCGCTGACCACGACCGTGTGGTCGTCCACCTCGTCGATCGAGACGCCCGTGCGGAGCAGGGCGGTGCGGTCGGCGGGGGTGGAGGGGCCGTGGATCCGGTACTGGACGATGGCCTCGTCCTGGGTGGCGGTGGACGGGGTGGGCGGTGGCGATGCCGTCGCGCTCATGCCGTAGGCGGGTGCGCCGAGCGCGAGTGCCAGCAGGGCCGCCGTGACGGCGGCCCTCCGGCGGGTATGGAGCCGCATGCGTTCTCCTGGGTGGGAGTGTGGGGGTAGCCGTGCGGACGCGCACAGCGTGCTCTCATGGCATGTTCCGGTCAAGGACCCGCCGTGCGGGCCGAACCGATCCGGCCACCCCCACACGTACCGCCTACGGGAGCCCGTGGACCTTGGGACCCACCGAGTTCGACCAAGCACTACCCGCCTTGGCGTCCCAGTTGGTCGACCAGGTCATCGCACCGCGCAGCCCCGGGTAGGTCTTCGACGGCTTGAAGGACCCGCAGTTCGTCCCCCTGGCCAGGCAGTCCAGGGCGTTGTTGACGACGGTCGGGGAGACGTAGCCGCTGCCCGCGCCGCTCGGCGAGGCCGGGACGCCGATGCCCACCTGGGAGGGGTCGAGGCCGCCCTCCAGCTGGATGCAGGCGAGCGCGGTGAGGAAGTCCACCGAGCCCTGGGAGTAGACCTTGCCGTCGCAGCCGTTCATCGAGCCGCTGTTGTAGTACTGCATGTTGACGACGGTGAGGATGTCCTTGATGTTCAGCGCCGTCCTGAAGTAGCCGCCCTGCGTGGACTGCATGTCGATGGTCTGCGGGGCCATGGTGATGACCAGCGACGGGCCGGCCTTCGCGGACAGCGCGCGCAGCGCCTGCGTCATGTAGGTCGGGTTGAGGCCGTTCTCCAGGTCGATGTCGATGCCCGTGAAGCCGTACTCCTGCATCAGGGCGTACGCGGAGTTCGCGAGGTTGTTCGCGGAGGCGGAGTCGTTGACCGAGATGGTCCCCTTCTCGCCGCCGACGGAGAGGATCACCGACTTGCCGGCCGCCTTCTTCGCGGCGATGTCGGCCTTGAACTGGGCGACTGTGTAGCCGCCCAGGCCGGCCGAGTCGAGGTTGAAGGTGATGGCGCCGGGCGTGGTGGTCGCGTCGGCGAAGGAGACGGCGATGATGTCGTACTGCGCGGAGACGTCGGAGATCCTCTGGACGGTCGCGCCGTTGTTGAAGTTCTGCCAGTAGCCGGTCAGGGCGTGCCGGGGGACGGCCGGCCCGGGACCCGGCCCGGGGCCGGTGCCGGTCGTGGTGCCGGTGACCGGAGCGGACTTGGCGCCCTCGCCCGCGGCGTTGTAGGCGCTCACCTGGAAGGAGTACGAGGTCGCGGCGGCGAGCCCGGTGATCTGGGTGGAGGTGCCGGAGGTGACGGTCTGGACGCGGACGCCGTCCTGATACACGTAATAGCCGGCGGCCCCGCCGACCGCGTTCCACGAAAGGGTGAGGGCGCTCGCGCTCTGGCCGGAAACGGCGGTCCCCGCGGGGGCTCCCGGGACGCTCGGGCCGGGGTCCGTGCCACCGCCGCCGTCCGGTCCGAAGACGCTGAACTCGTCCACGACGTAGGCCGGCTGGCCGTACCAGCCGTGCGTGTAGACCGTGACCTGGGTGGTGCTCGGCCCGGTGCTGAAGGTGGTGGAGAGCTTCTGCCAGCCGGCGCCCGATCCGGGGGTCCACGTGGACACGTCCTGGGTGCCGGTCCCGGTCGCGCCGAGGTAGACGTAGCTGCCCTGGACCTGCGTGCTGAGCGTGTAGGTCGAGTTCGGCTTGACTGTGACGGTCTGACTACAGCGGGCGTTGTCCTGTCCGGCCGGGGTGGCCTTGAGGGCGCCGGCTCCGGCGTACACGGGCGAGGAGACGGAGGCGCCGGTTCCGCCGGTGCAGGACCAGTTGGCGAGGCCCGACTCGAAGCCGCCGTTGCGGGCGACGTTGACGTCCGCGGCCTGTGCGGTACCGGTGGCCAGGGCCGTCAGGCCGCCCGCGGCGAGGGTGGCGGCGAGGGGGAGGGCGAGGGAGCGTATGCGGTTCACGTGGGCTCCGGTGGGGGGAGGAAGGTGGTGAAGGGAGGGGAGGACCGGGTGGGGTGGGTCCGAACTCAAGGCGTGCGCTGCCAAGTTGGTCCAGACCAATCCTCGTGTCAAGAGTCTTTGCGATGTGGCTTGAAATGACCGAAGGGTCGATCCCTGTTGTCCGGGTTTCCCGCCACCTGTGACAGAGGGCGGCCGGACGGGAATCGGCAAGGCCCTGCCCCGCCTGGGGTGACGCGGATATGGTGCTGAGGCAAGGGGGAAGCTCGTCGATCGTTTGCTGTCGCGCAGTGCGAGTGCGCGCGCGGCGTCTTCGCGTCCGGCGCGCGACGGGCCCGTGGCACACGGGTGAACGTGGGGGAACGGGGGAATTCACGTGCCGACCGCCATCGCTGTCACCAGCGCCGATCTGGTACTCCCGGCCCCTGACCGGCACACGCCCGGGGCCGCCGTGCTGCACCCGCCCGAGCAGCTCGACCTGGAGGGCGCGCTCGCCGAGACCGGCGCACTGCTGGAGCGGCACGGCCACCTCGTGGCCCTCGTGCCGCCCTGGCTCCCGCGCGCCACCGTCCAGCGGCTGCACACCGTACGCGCCATCCTGGAGACCGACCGGATCGCGCTCCTCGGCATCGATCTGCCCCCGCTGGGCACCGCCCTGCTGGTCCGTCAGCTGCGCCAGCTCAGCGTCTGCGACTTCAGCCCCGGAATCATCGCCTCCGCGGCTCGACTGCTGTCCCACTACGTCTACGCGGGCGCCCTGCTGGGCTCGGTCGCCAAGCTCGACAGGGTCCGGGTCCCGGTCGGGCTGGGGGCGCACGCCAGGTCCTGGTCGCCGAGCGCGCAGTTCGCCGTACTGGCCCACCCGACGCCGCACCTGGCCAAGCTCGGGGCCGCCGGGGCGCAGCCCTCGGCCGCGGTGCCCGCCGGCCCCGGCTTCGCCACGCAGCTCACCTTCGCCCGCGGCCAGCTCACCTCCGACTGGGTCACGGCCGAACTCGCCCCCGCCTGGCAGGTGCAGGGCGTCATGGAGAACCCGCTGCCGGCCGGCTCGCCCGGCTGGTGGGGCACCCAGAAGCTCGTCGAGTTCGCCGCCGGCATCCCGGACCTGTCCGTGCTCTACCAGCTGGTCGCCTCGGTCCGGCGCGAGCAGTGCCGCTGGTGCGGCCTCGAACTCATCGGCGACCGCTGCGGCTTCTGCGCCGCCCCGCTCACGCCCGCGCCCGCCGCGCCACCGCCGCCGGCGAGCACCGCCCGATCCAGACCCTGACCGACCGACTCCTGCGAACGAACGAAGAACGGCGAGGTAGGAAGACCGATGAACTCACGCCAGCGCCGCGGCGTCATCCTGCTGCTCCTGTCGGTCCTGTGTGCCCTGGGGGCCTTCGCCGGAGTCCTCGTGGTGATCGGCGACGTCAACTCCAAGGTCGGGGCCGAGGTCGTGGCCTACCGCGCCAAGGGCGACATAGCGCCGTACAGCCCGCTCGCCGCCGGGCAGTTCGAGGAGGTACGGATCCCCAGGCGCTGGCTGTCCGAGACCGCCGTCACCGACCTCGGCGCGCTCAAGGACAAGATCGCCCTCACCACCCTGAAGAAGGGCTCGCTGCTCCAGGCGGACATGTTCGTCGACCGTCCGCAGCTCCAGCCCGGCGAGCAGGAGATCGCCATCATGATCGACGCGGCGACGGGCGTGGCCGGCAAGATCACCTCCGGTGCCAAGGTCAACATCATCGCCACCTTCAAGGGCGCCAAGGACACCGACCCCTCGCGGTCGGTGATCATCGTCGCCAACGCCCGCGTCCTGGGCGTCGGCCGGCTCACCGCGCTCGAGGCCAGGGACAGCGACCGCAAGGGCCCCGCCGAGGCGGTCCCGATCACCTTCGCCCTGAACACCAAGGACACCCAGCGCGTCGCGTACGCCGAGTCCTTCGCGGAACACGTGCGCCTGGCCCTGGTGGCCCCCGGCACCGACTCGGCACCCGCCCCGGGCGACCGTACGTACACCCTCGACGGGGACAAGTGAGGCAGCACGGATGACCACCCGAATCCTCCCCGCGGTCGGCGACCCGGACGCCGCGCGTGCCCTCTCCACCCTCCTCAGCCAGCTCCCGTCGGCGGAGCCGGCCCCACCGGTCCCCGACTCGACCTCGCTGCTGGACACCCTCGCCCGGATGGCCGTCGACTCCATCGACGAACTGCCCGAGGTCGTCCTCGTCCACGAGCGCATCGGCCCGGTGCCCGCCCTGGAACTGGTCCGCGAAGTCGCCCTGCGCTTCCCCGCGGTGGGCGTCGTCCTGGTCTCCTCCGACGTCGGCCCGGCGCTCTTCTCCGCCGCCATGGACGCGGGCGCGCGCGGCCTGATCGGACTCCCGCTCTCCTACGAGGAACTGGCCGCCCGCGTCCAGGCCGCCGCCCAGTGGTCCGTGGGCGTACGCCGCCACCTCGGCAAGGGCTCGGCCGCCGACGTCTTCACCGGGCCGGGCGGCCGCGTGGTCACCGTCACCGGGGCCAAGGGCGGGGTCGGCACCACCTTCACCGCCGTGCAGTTCGCGCTGGCCGCGGCCGCCTCGGGGCGGCGTACGGCACTGGTCGACATGGACCTCCAGGCGGGCGACGTGGGCTCGTACCTCGACGTGCAGTTCCGCCGCTCCATCGCCGACCTCGCCGGGATCCAGGACATCTCCCCGCGGGTCCTCCAGGACGCCGTGTACGACGACCGCACGGGCCTGGCGCTGCTGCTGGCCCCGGCCGACGGGGAGCGGGGCGAGGAGGTCGATGACCGGGCCGCCCGGCACATCGTCGGGGCCCTGCGCAGCCGCTACGAACTCGTCGTCGTCGACTGCGGCACCCAGGTCACCGGCGCGAACGCCGCCGCGGTGGAGATGGCGGACGTGGCGGTGCTGGTCACCACCCCGGACGTGGTCGCGGTACGGGCGGCCAAGCGGATGGTCCGGATGTGGGAACGCCTCCAGGTGCGCAAGGCGGAGGACACGGCGATGGTCGTCAACCGCTGGAGCAAGCACACGGAGATCCAGCCCGCACTGATCGAGAAGATCACCAAGACCCGCGCCACCCGCACCCCGGTCCCGGCCGCCTTCAAGGAACTCCAGGCGGTGGTGGACGCGGGCCGGGTCCAGGACCTCGACAACCGCTCGACGGTCAAGCAGGCGCTGTGGACGCTGGCCGGCGAACTCGGCCTCCTCTCGGCCCCGGACACCGCCGCGACCCCCGCCGCCCCGGGCGCGGCGGTCGCCGTACGCGCCGCCGGCGCCGTGTCCCGCCTGCGCCGCGGCCGGGAGGGCTGACGGATGCCCGCCCGGAGAGGGGACCGGGGCCAGGTGGCGATCGAGTTCGTCGGCACGGTCCCGCTGATCCTGCTGCTCGTGGCGGCGGTGTGGGAGTGCGTACTGATCGGCTACGCGTTCTCCCTGGCGGGCAACGCGGCGGACGAGGGGGCGCGGGCGGGGGCGGTGAAGGGGGACGCGGCCTGCGCGGCGGCGGCGAAGGAGCACATCGGGGACGCGTGGAACCTCCGGGTGTCCTGCGAAAAGTCCGGGGACATCTACCAGGCGAAGGTCACCCTGGGGATCCCGGTCCTCTTCCCGGGCCTCGACTTCGGCGAGATCGACGGCACCGGCGGCGCGGCGTTGGAGAAGGAGGCGAAGTGACGTGAGGCGGCGTATCCGTTCCGACCGGGGGCAAGTGGCCCTGGAGTACATCGGTTTCGTGCCGATCCTGCTGTTCGTCGCCCTGTGCGCGATCCAGCTCGGCTGGGTGGCGTACGTCCACGAGCAGGCGGACACCGCCGCCCGTACGGCGGCGCGCGTGGAGGCCCAGCACCCGGGACGGGGGGAGGCCGCCGGATACGCCGCCATCCGCGAGGGACTCCCGGCGACCGTCAGCGTGCCCCCGGGGGGCGACGCGGTCACCGCGACCGTGACCATACGGATCAACTCGATCATCCCCGGGCTGTCCCTCGAACCGGCCAAGGCGACGGCGGTCATGCCCAACGACGACCCGAAGGTGACCGGACCATGAGCCTGCGTTCCCGGGTCAACACCCCCGACGACCGGCACAGCCCCCGCGAGGACGGCCGGCTGGTCTCCTCCTACCGCGCCAAGCTGCTGGAGGAGATCGACCTCGCCGAGATGTCCGCGCTCGCGCCCGCCGAGCGCCGGGCGCGCCTGGAGCGCGTACTCGGCCACATCATCAGCCGCGAAGGCCCCGTACTCTCCACCGTCGAGCGCGCGCAGCTGATCCGCCGGGTCGTCGACGAGGCCCTCGGTCTCGGTGTGCTCGAACCGCTCCTCGAAGACGCCTCGATATCCGAGATCATGGTCAACGGCCCCGACCAGATCTTCGTCGAGCGCGCCGGCCGCGTGGAGCAGCTCCCGCTCCGCTTCGCCTCGCACGAGCAGCTGATGCAGACCATCGAGCGCATCGTCTCCACCGTCAACCGCCGCGTGGACGAGGCCAATCCGATGGTCGACGCGCGCCTGCCCAGCGGCGAACGCGTCAACGTCATCATCCCGCCGCTCTCCCTGACCGGCGCGACCCTCACGATCCGGCGCTTCCCGCGGGCCTTCACCCTGCACGAGATGATCGCGCTCGGCTCCCTCGACGAGCAGATGCTGCTCCTGCTGTCCGGGCTCGTCGCCGCCAAGATGAACCTGATCGTCTCCGGCGCCACCGGCACCGGCAAGACCACCCTGCTCAACGCCCTCTCCGGCCTGATCCCGGAAGGCGAGCGCATCATCACCATCGAGGACTCGGCGGAACTCCAGCTCCAGCAGGCGCACGTGATCCGCCTCGAATCCCGCCCGCCGAACGTGGAGGGCAAGGGCCAGATCACCATCCGCGACCTCGTACGCAACTCCCTTCGCATGCGCCCCGACCGCATCATCGTCGGCGAGGTCCGCGGCGGTGAGACCCTCGACATGCTCCAGGCGATGTCCACCGGCCACGACGGCTCCCTCGCCACCGTCCACGCCAACAGCTCCTCAGACGCGCTCATGCGCCTGCAGACCCTCGCCTCCATGTCGGAGGTGGAGATCCCCTTCGAGGCCCTCCAGGACCAGATCAACAGCGCCGTCAACGTCATCGTCCAGCTGACCCGCTTCGGCGACGGCTCACGCCGCATCACGGAGATCTCCATCCTGGAATCCCACGGCCGCGAACCCTTCCGGATCACCACCGTCTGCCGCTTCGCGGCCCAGCCGATGGCGGCCGACGGGCGCGTGCACGGCTACTTCGAGTACTACCCGCTGCCGCGCCGGATCGCCGAGCGGCTCTACATGAACAACCAGCCCATCCCGCAGGCCTTCGGGGTCGCCCTGCCGGACGACCCCCTCACCACGCCGCACATCACCCGGACCGCCCTGTGAACCCACTGATCCTCCTCACCCTCGGCGCCACCCTGCTCGCGTGCGTGCTCGTCGTCGCGGGCCTCCAGGCGTACGTCGCCGGGCGCGCCCAGCGCGCCGCCCTGATCGAGCGCCTCTCGTCGAGCGGAATGCCGGAGCCCCTCGGGCGGCGGCGCCGCTTCCGGGGCGTCGACCGGCGGCTGCGCAGAACCACGCTGGGCCGCCGCATCGAGCTGAAGCTGGCGACCACCGGCCTGGACCTCACCCCGGGCGAGTTCTTCGTCTACATGCTGGGTTCGGTCGCGGGCGTCTGGCTCATCGCGTCCGCCCTCCTCGCGCCGTTCTTCGGTCCGGTGGCGGGCGTGATCGGCGTCTGGGCGGCCAACGCCTTCCTCAACTGGCAGCGGGCGCGGCGTACGGAACGGTTCATCAACCAGCTCCCCGACCTGGCCCGGATCCTCGCCAACGCCACCCAGGCCGGGCTGGCCCTGCGTACGGCCATCGGCATCGCGGCCGAGGAGCTGGAGGCTCCGGCGGGCGAGGAACTGGCGCGCGTCGCCGACCGTCTCGCCGTGGGCCACTCCATCGATGAGTCCCTGGGCGAACTCACCGAACGACTCCCGTCACGGGAGCTGGTCGTCCTCGTCTCCACCCTCGTCCTGTCCGCCCGCGCGGGCGGCGCGATCGTGGACAGCCTGCGCAACCTGACGGTGACGCTGGAACAGCGCAAGGAGACCCGCCGTGAGATCCGTACCCAGCTGTCCCAGGTGACGGTGACGGCGTACCTCGTCCCGTCCATCGGACTCGGCTCGCTGCTGCTCGTCGACATGATGATGCCGGGCGCGCTGGACCGGATGACGGGCGCGTTCCTCGGCCAGACGGCCGTACTCGTCGCCCTCGGCCTCTTCGCCCTGGGCTTTATCCTCATCCGCCGCCTGTCGAAGATCGACGTGTGAGGGGGCGGACGGGACGATGACCGGACTTCTGCTCGCACTGGCCGTGGCCCTGTCGGTCCTCGGCGCGTTCCACGGCATCCGCCTCTACCGCGCGGACGTGAAACTGCCCACGGACCTCGCGCTCGCCCTGGAGGTGGGCGCGACCCGCACGACGGCGGTCGGCTCCCTCGTCGACCGCATGGGCATCCGCTGGGCTCCGCTGGTACTGAGGGCGATGGGCCCGGCCCGGGTCGCCCGCAAGCGCCGCCAGATCGACATGGCGGGCAACCCCGCCGGCCTCACGATCGACCGGTACGCGGCCCGGCGGGCGGTGTACGGGGCCCTGGGCGCCCTCGGCGCCTTCTCCATGCTGATCAACGGCCAGCTGGTCGCCGCCCTGCTCATGGTGGCCTTCGGGCTCTTCTGGATCGAGGCCGGCCTGTGGTCGGCGATCAGGGTCCGCCGCGACCACATCGAGCGGACCCTGCCCGACTTCCTCGACGTGCTCGCCGTGGTGGTGAGCGCCGGGCTGGGCTTCCGGCAGGCACTGGACCGGGTCGCGGACAAGTACGAGGGGCCGTGGGCGGACGAGATCCGGATCACGCTCCAGCAGATGGACATGGGTGTCAGCCGCCGCCAGGCCTTCGACGAACTGCGCCGCCGCAACGACAGCGAACAGGTGGCGCAGTTCGTGACGGCCCTCCAGCAGGGCGAGGAGCTCGGCTCCCCGATCGTCGACACCCTGATCGCGATCGCCGAGGACATGCGCCGTACGGACGCCCAGAACGCCCGCCGCCGGGCGGCCCGGGCCGTCCCCAAGGCGACGTTCGCCGTGACCATGTTCATGCTGCCCGGCACGCTGATCCTGCTGGTCTGCGGCTTCGTCTACGGCGCGAACGTCGACTTCGGCGCGCTGTTCGGGGGTGGCTGAGCCATGGCCCGGCTGAGCGTGCTCATCGCCGACGGCAACCCGGTCATCAGGGCGGGCCTGGCGGCGATCCTGAGCGCGGCCGGGGACCTCGAGGTGACGGCCCAGGCGCAGGACGGCCGCGAGGCCCTGAGCCTGACCCGCCGACACGCCCCGGACGTGATCCTGCTGGACGTCCGGATGCCGGGCGTGGACGGCATCTCGGCGCTGCCGCACCTGGTGCAGCTGGCGCCCGTACTGATGCTGACGTACAGCAGGGAGGCCGACATCATCTGCGAGGCGTTGTCGTTGGGCGCCGGCGGCTACCTCGTGCACGGCGAGTTCACGACGGACGAGCTGCTGAGGGCGGTGCGCGACGCCCCACTGGGCCGCCCCCACTTCACCCCGACGGCGGCGAGCGCCCTGCTCGCGGAACTCCGGGCCTCTTCGCATCCGCAACGAGCTGTGGCACAGTCTTCTGAGCGGATGCACAACTCTGTTGTCTTCGGGCTGAGTTCCCGGGAGGTGGAGATCATGGACCTGATCGCGTCCGGGATGAGCAACCAGCAGATCGCCGCCGCCTGCTTCATCAGCGAGAAGACGGTGAAGAACCACATCAACCGCATCTTCGCGAAGCTCCAGAGCGCCACGCGCAGCGAGGCGATAGCCCGCTGGCTGGGAACCGCCCGTCCAGGAGTGACCGGTCATGGGTAGACAGAGTGCGCAGTGGGTCCGTAATTGGGTCCCGGGACCCTTGGTCACGACTGGTGACGCGCCGTACCGTCCGCAGATCGACACCGGTACCGGCCCGGGAGGGAACCCCCATGTCACAGAACACGCTGCTGAAGGCCGCCGTGGAGGCACGGATCAGGGTGAACGGCTGGGCGGACACGGCCGTAACAAGCCTCCGCAAGCGCCACGCCCACTCGGACCGCGGCCAGACGGCCTTCGAATACCTGGGCATCATCCTGGTGGTCATCGTGATCGTGGGAGCGATCGTCGGTTCCGGAGTCGGATCGGAGATCACGAAGCGGATCAAGCAGGCGGTGACGGATATCAAAGCCGGCTAGTGGACGCCAGGGGGGAGCCTGGGCGTGACCGGGGGCAGGCGTTTCCCATCTATGTGGTGGTCGTGGCGGGCCTGCTCTTCGCCGCGCTCGCCTTCTTCGTCATCGGTCAGGCGTCGGTCAGACGAAGCGATGCCCAAGGAGCCGCGGACGCCGCCGCTTTGGCTGCTGGGCGCGAGGCCAGGGACAAGCTGCTGCTCGGTCTCGACCTCGCCGTGCTGAAGCCTGCGGACTGGAAGAAGATCGTGGATGGGGATTTCTTCAAGGCCGGTGAGGCATGTGCGGCGGCGGAAGCCTTCGCGGCGAAGAACGACGCGAAGGCAACGGGGTGCGATGCCTCCCTCCTCCCGAAATTCACCGTCACGGTGGAGACGAACGGGACAGTGGGAGAGTCGGTGATTCCTGAGACCGGCAGCATGCACGGGACGGCGACGGCCACGGCCTTGATCGAGTCGAAGTGCCGTCTTGGCACGGTCTCCACTCCGAGTCCCACCCCCACAGTGCCGCCTGAGGGCGGCTCACCGACCGCTACGCCAACGCCTTCGCCCACGCCGATTCCGTCAAAGGTGACCTTCAGTTGCAGCGGGGAGCTGATCGAGATTGATCCGCTGCATCCGGGCTCGCTCAAGGCATTGACCAAGAAGCTGTTCAGCGTGCGACTCGTCGGCTGACAGGGAACGAGAGACAAGGAAGCGTTCGTAAATGAGCATTCGGCGCATGGTGAAGGTCCGTGGGGGAATGGCCGTTGCAGGTGTGGCGGTCATGGCCCTCACGTTGGCCGGGTGTGGCGGCGATGGCGACAACGGAAAGCCGAAGGACCCGCAGAAGTCCTCCACGCCGCAGTCTCAGGGGGCGGGTTCTCAGAACCCGGCGCCGAGTGCAAGCCAGGGCGCGGAGCCGACCGAGGTCATCGGCACGCTGAATGGACAGGCCGGCATGACCCTTCTGATCAACTCGGCGCGCCGAGAATCCGGTGGCTTCCTCACTGTCACCGGGCAGATCAAGAACACAGGCAGCCAGTCGTACAAGGACACCGTGGCCTGGCGTGGGATCGAGCTCAAGGGGACCGGAGAGTCGGTGGCCGGTGCCACGCTGGTCGACAAGGCCGGGAAGAAGCGCTACTACGTGCTTCGAGACACGGAGTCCAGGTGCCTGTGCACGACAGGAGTCTCCAGCGTCGATGCCGGCCAGGTGATCCCCTTCTTCGCTCAGTTCCCGGCACCCCCGGCTTCTACCACCGAGGTGGAATTCAGCCTCCCGACCTTCGCCGCGGCCGTTGTCAAAATCTCTGGGTGACCCCATGACCACACGCCATCAAGTAGCCGCAACTGTCATAGTCTCCGCACTCGTCGTGGCCGGAGCGCACCTCATCGGGGCGACCGCCGCCTACGCCGATGACGTGAAGCCATCCGTACCCCCCGGCACCGAGCCGTCCGCCTCCGCCCCCGTGGCCATCGACTCCAACGCCCCCGGGCTGAAGATCCCGCAGGGCGGGACGCTCGCGCCGGTCAAGGTGCTGGACATCGCCGAGGTCGTCGAAGACCTCGGCGGGGAGCAGCGGCGGCAGGAGACGAACCAGACCGTCATGATGGCGCTGCAGTCGGAGGTGCTGTTCCCGGAGAACAGCGCCGTCTTCAACGCCCAGGCCGCCGCCCGCATCCAGGCCATCGCCGCCGAGATCAACACGCAGAAGGCGACCCGCGTAAGGGTGTTCGGCTTCACCGACGACCAGGGCAGCTACGAGCACGGCAAGGAGCTGTCCAAGCAGCGCGCCGACGCCGTGCAGGCCGAGCTCTCCAAGACCGTCACCAATCCCGCGGTCGTCTTCGACGTCCGCGGGTACAGTGAGGACTACCCGATCGCCGACAACAGCACCGAGGAAGGCCGCAAGAAGAACCGCCGCGTCGAGATCACCTTCCCCCGCGGCGCCGAAGGCGGCTAAGAACGTGAACGGCGCGGTGGTGCGCGCGGTCCGGCCCCTCCCCTGTCGGGGCCGGTCCCGTGCGGCGTCCGCTCAGTCGAACTGGCCTGGCTGGTAGTCGCCCGCCGGCTGCTGGACGATCACGTTCATCCGGTTGTACGTGTTGATCAGCGCGATGAGCGAGACCAGCGCGGCCAGCTGGTCCTCGTCGTAGTACTTGGCCGCGTCGGCCCACGCCTCGTCGGTGACGCCACCGGCCGCGTCGGCGATGCGGGTGCCCTGCTCGGTCAGTTCCAGGGCCGCCCGCTCGGCGTCGGTGAACACCTTCGCCTCGCGCCAGGCCGCGACCAGGTTGAGCCGGATCGGGTCCTCCCCGGCGTGCGTGGCGTCCTTGAAGTGCATGTCGGTGCAGAACCCGCAGCCGTTGATCTGGCTGGCCCGGAGCTTCACCAGCTCCTGCGTGGCGTGCGGCAGGGTCGAGTCCGAGATGACCTTGCCCGCGGAGTTGATGTACCGGGCAAATTTGTTCGCGACCGCGTTGCCGAAGAAGTTGAGACGCGCTTCCATCGTTCTCTCCTTGCCGTGTCGACCGTTACACAGCCTTGACGGAAATCGCGGCCCGGATGTGACAGCTTCGCGGACCGAGTGGATGTGACCTGAGTCACATGGCCGGGAGGAGGAGTTCCGCGATCTCCTTGGCCCGGTGCGCCGGCTCCGGGCCCGGGTTCAGTGCGGCGACCGCCGTCGCCCCCTCCGTCAGGATCAGGAGCCGGTCGGCGAGGGCCGGGTCGGCGAGGGCCGGATCGGCGGTCAGGTCGACCAGCAGGGCGCGCAGTTCCGCCTTGTGGACCCGCACGATCTCCGGCGCCGCCGCGCCCAGCTCCCCGTACGTGTTGAGGAACGCGCAGCCCCGGAAGTCGGGCTCGGTGAACCAGTCCGCCAGCCAGTCGAACACCGCCAGCACGCGCGCCCGCGGCTCGGCGGGGGCGAGCGCCGCCGTGCGCAGGGAGTCCAGCCAGCGCTGGTCGCGGCGTTCCAGGTAGGCGGTGACGAGGGATTCCTTCGCCGGGAAGAGTCGGTAAAGGCGCTTGAGGGGGACCCCGGAGGCGGTGCGGACGCGGTCCATGCCGACGGCCTGGATGCCGTGCCGGTAGAACAGCTCCTCCGCCGCGTCGAGCAGCCGGGTCCGTGCCTCTTCGTCGTCCATGAGGGCAGGGTAGCCGGTTTCCCCTTGCGGCGAGAACGCTCGTTCTCTTACGCTGGAGAACGATCGTTCTCGCCTTTCCCTCCCACCGCCAGAGGATCCGCCATGACGCGTCCGCCCCTGCCCCCCTTCACCGAAGAGTCCGCCCGAACCAAGGTCCAGGCCGCCGAGGACGCCTGGAACAGCCGCGACCCCGAGCGGGTCGCCCTCGCGTACACGGAGGACTCGGTCTGGCGAAACCGCGACAGGTTCCTGGCCGGCCGCACCGAGATCCGCGCGTTCCTCGCCGACAAGTGGGAACGCGAGCTCGACTACCGCCTGCGCAAGGAGCTGTGGGCCTTCACCGGCAACCGCATCTCGGTCCGCTTCGAGTACGAGTGGCACGACGCCGCCGGCCAGTGGTGGCGCAGCCATGGCAACGAGCAGTGGGAGTTCGCCCCCGACGGCCTGATGAGCCGCCGCGAGGCCAGCATCAACGACGTACGGATCGCGGAATCGGAGCGGCGGCTGCGGACAGCCTGAGCCCCCCGCAGCAGCCGCCCGGCTACGGCCCGTCGAGCGGCGCGGCGGCGGCGTCGACCTCGTCCCTCGTGAAGCCCGTCCGGAACCTCAGCTCGTCGGCGCCCAGCGCGTCGACCGTCACGTCGATCAGGACCCGCCAGCGCCGTGCGACGTCCGCGGGGATCTCCACCCCGTCGGCGGGAAGCGTTTTCCTGATGTCGCGCGCCAACCCCAGGAGCTCCGCGGGCTGTTGCGGTGCCATGCCGGCCGCCGCCCATCGTTCCCCGGGAACGCCGTGGATTTCCTTCGTCACCTGGAAGAGGATTCCGAACTGCTCCGCGGACACGGTCACCGAGGACACGTGATCACTCCAGCTCATCGTAGTAGGTCTTGCCTTCCCGCGGCGTGAAGACGGTTCCGCCGTCGCCGTCCTCGATGATCACGGCATTCTTATCGGTGTCCCAATATGCCACCCGGCCCCGCTTCAGGAATTTGGGCTGCAGCACGGTCGGCACGTCCCCGTTGATCACACCGTCCACGTAGAACTCCAGCGCCTTCGGGCTCACGTCCTTCACGTAGTGCTCGAATCCGGCGGGATCCTGGGCGCGTGCTCGGGAGTGGTCCGCGATGTTCTGGGATATGTCGTCGACCTGGGGGCAGGGGGAAAGCCCCATCGGGTCGGCCCAGGTCAGCGGGTTGTGCACATAGGCGGTGGGATTGGGGGCGGGGCCCAGGCCGAGCGGGTCGACGCTGAGGTAGCGGCACGCCTCGGGGTCGTAGTGGCGGTGGACGTTGTAGTGCAGGCCGGTCTCCGGATCGAAGTACTGGCCGGGAAAACGCAAGGGCGTGTACGCCGTGCTCGCCGCCGCCCACGTCGTCGTCCCCCACAGTGTGCTGCGGGCCCGCCACACGAGGGCGCCCGACTCGTCGATCAGCTCGCTCGGAGCGCCGACGAGGTCCGTGACCATCAGGAAGAAGCGCTCGTCGATGACCTCCTGGGGGGCGTCGGCCCGCACGATGCGCTCCGTCTGGGCCAGCGGCCGCATGCCGCGGTGGTCCCAGGTCAGCGCCACCGTGTGGGGCAGTTGCTCCGACTCCGTCGTCTGCTCGCACAGGACGGCCGAGTCCCAGGTGAAGGTCACCTGCTCCACCACGGTCCCGCCGCCGTCGGCGAGGCGCTGCTTGGCGATGCGGCGGCCCAGCGCGTCGTAGAGGTAGCGCCACACCGCACCGTCCGGTGTGGTCACCCGGACCAGCCGGTCCTCGGCGTCCCACGCGTAACGCCACGTCTCGGGCTTGCGCGACAGCCGGGTCCTCTGCCGTACGACGACCCGGCCCTGCGCATCGTGCTCGTAGCGCACGGCTCCGGCCCGGGTGAGGCGCGTGCCGGTGTACGAGCGGGCGCCCGCGGCCTCCTGGCCCGGGTGGACCGCGGGCCAGGAGGCGTCGGTCTGGTTCCCGGTCTCGTCGTAGGCGTAACGCTCGGTCCAGCTCGCCGCGTGCACCGCGGTGACGCGGCCCGCCGGGTCGAGTTCGAAACTGCGGCGGCCCGACAGGTGGTCGTCCACGGCGAGGAGGTTGCCGTCGGCGCGGTAGGTGTAGGAGCGGCGCTGCAGCAGACCGTCCTGTCCGCTGACCCGCTGGTCGGTGAGCCGTCCCAGGGCGTCGTACTCGCTCTGGAGGGTGGCGACCCCGCCGAGGTCGCGGGCCAGCTCGCGGCCCGCCGCGTCGTGCTCGAAGGCGAAGGTGCGGCCGGAGGCGGTGAGTGCGGTCCGCCGGCCGGCCGCGTCGTACGCCCAGGTGCTGAGCGCGCCGCTCGGGGTCGTCCGGCTGATGCGTCGGCCCAGCAGGTCTTGGGTGAAGGTGAGCCGACGGCCGTTGACCGTCTCGGACACGAGGCGTCCGAAGCGGTCGCGCATCCATGTCGTCGTGGCGTCGGGGCACGAGGCGCCGGCCAGTTCGTCGAAGACGTCGTACTCGAAGGTGGTGACCGCCCCCTCCGCGTCCTTGCGGACGATCTGGCCGAGCGCGTTGTACTCGTACCGGACGGTCTGGCCGAGCCCGTTCGTACGGGAGACGAGACGGCCGGCGGCGTCGTAGGAATAGGTGATCACACGGCCGTCGAAGTCAGTCTCGGAGGTGAGCCGGCCCGCCGGGTCGTAGGTGTAGTCCCACGTGAGCCCGCGGGGGTCGGTGACCCGGACGAGCCTGAGGTTGGAGTCGTGGGCGAACTCGTAGCGCACGCCGTCGGGGCCGGTGCGTGCGGTCAGGAGGTCGAAGTCGGTGTACTCGTAGGCCGACACGCCTCCCGTCGCGTCGGTGTGGGTGACGCAGTTGCCCTCGCCGTCGTAGGTCCACGACCGCATGGTCCCGTCGGCGTCCGTGCGGTGCGTGAGCTTGCCCTCGGCACTCCAGAGCAGGCGGACGACGGCTCCCAGCGGGTCGGTGATCGCGACCGGCCGGCCGAAGCCGTCGCGCTCGTACCGCGTGGTCGCACCCAGCGGATCGGTGACGGCCACGGGGAGCCCTGCCCGGTCGCGGCGCAGCGCCGTGGTTCCGCCGAGGGCGTCGGTGACGGTAACGAGTTCGCCGCCCTCGTCGTAACCGAAGACGGTCGTCGCTCCCGACGGGTTCGTGACCGAGGTGCGGTTGCCGCGCGCATCGTAGGTCTGGTGCGTCGCGTTGCCGTCCGGGCCGACGATGCGCACCGGAAGGCCGAGTGCGTTGTACTCGGCGCGGGACCGGCGTCCGTCCGGCCGTTCCACCGTGGTCAGCCGGCCGTGCTCGTCGTAGGTGTAGCGGCTGACGTGGCCCAGCGGGTCCGTGCGCGACAGCAGGCGGTGGTGCCGGTCGTACGCGAAGCGGGTGAGGGCGCCGAGGGCGTCGATGTCGGCCACGACCTGGTCCCGGTCGTTGACGAGGTGCTGTTCGGTGTTGCCCAGGCCGTCCGTGAGCGTGGTGACGCGCAGGCCGGTCGCCGGGTCGGTGCCGTCCCAGGTGAAGCGGGTCTCCAGATGCCCGGCCGTGCCCGACTGGTAGGTGCAGCGGTCCCGCTCGTCGTACGTGTAGTCGAAGCGGCTGCCGTTGGAGTCGGTCCACGAGGTGATGCGGCCGTGCCCGTCGCAGTCGAAGCGCAGCGAGCGGGCGCCGCCGCGCACCTCGGTGAGGTGTCCGTCCTCGTACCCGTAGTTCCGGACCGTCAGGTCCGTTCCGCCGGGGCCCGCGCCCGCCAGCCGCAGGGCCGTGACCCGTCCCCCCTCGGTCGTGAGCCGGAGCCGGTAGCCGCCGTGGTGGGTGATCGAGGCCGGTGCGCCGCAGTCGTCGTACTCGAAGGTGATCCAGCGGCCATTGCGGTCGTCGACCTGGGTCAGGAGGGCGAGCCCGGCCGTGTGGTCGGTGAAGTGCAGGACCTTGCCCGTGCCGGGGTCGGTGATCGTGTAGCCGCCGTCAACCCGGTCGAGGGGCCACTGCCGTCCGTGGGTGGGCATGACCGGGAGCCCGGGTGCCGGGTGGGGGTAGGCGAGGATGCTGCCCTCGTCACAGCTGAAGAGGACACCCTCGGAGTCGATGTCCAGGCGCTGGTCGATCGTGGACGACCACGTCGGGCCGAACCAGCGGCCGGACCGGCGGGAGGAGTCGAACGTCCGCTGGAACACCAGGGGCAAGGAGCCCGGCAGGGTGAGGTCGGTCTGGGGCAGCAGCATGCGGCCGGTCGCGATGTCGACGGGGTCCTTCTTGCACACCGTTTCGCCGCACCGCCGGCCGTTGCTGTCGGGACCGCGCTCATGGTCACCGCGGGCCGGCGGCTTCTCGCCGTCCGGCAGGTGGCGGGGCGTGCGCAGGCCGGCGCGCAGGCCGCCGCGCACGAGGCCGGCACCCTTGGTCCCGATCGCCTCGGGGATGAGGCGGCCGATGAACTCCGCCGGGTCTCCCTTGGCGGCCTCCCAGGCGTTCTTCAGCGTGCGATCGGGGTTGGCGGCGGAGGAGGCCAGCCCGGCGAGGATGGTGTTGACGCCCTTGTAGTAATCGGCGGGGTGGGTGAGGTTGTAGGGGTCCGCGGGGTTGACCGCGCGCACGAAGTTGATCAGCCCGGCGCCGCCCTTGATGATGCCGCCCGCCAGGTGCAGGTTCTCCACCCCCGACGCCATGCCGTGGTCGACGATCTCGCTCATGAGCTTGTCGCGACCGGTGGGCTCCTTCGGCGCGAAGGCCATCGCCGCCGAGACGGCGCCCTTCGCGGCCTCGCCCGCCTCGTTGCGCGCACGCCGGGCGTCGCTCAGGATCTCCCGGGCGCGGGCCCGCTTGGCAGCGCCCGGATCCTCGAACGGGCCGGGTGCGGGCAGCGGGGCGTCGCTCGTACGGGCGGCGTTGTAGGCGTCGACCTTCTTGTTGTGGGCGTCCACGGCCTTGCGGGAGTCGCTGTCGCCCTCTTTGTACAGGGCGATGGCCTCCCTGGCCTTTCCCTGCGCCGTGCTGATCGCCTTGGAGTACGCCTCCAGGGCCTTGGCGGCGTCACCGAACGCGTCCGCCGCACGCAGCCAGTCCGTCGGCAACGTCTGGAACTTCTCGCGGAAGGTGTCGGCCGCCTGGCCCTTCCAGTTGGCCGCGTCGAGCTTCTTCATGCCGCTGCCGACCAGGTCGAACGCCTTCTGGAAGTCCTGGAGATGAGCCACCGAGGTGGCGACCTTCTCCGGCTTGCCGTGGATCAGCTCCTCGGCCTCCTCGGTCTGCCCGAGCTGTTGCTCCCCCACCTTCGCACCCAGGGAGGACGCGCTGTCGTCGCCCCAGTCCTCGACGGCGTCGGCCCAGTCCTCCGCGCCCACCTTCTCCAGGGCCCCGCCGACTTTGTCGGTGGTCCAGTCGATACCTTCCCCGAGCAGCACCTTGCCCTTGTCGATGCCGCTGTCGACCTTGTCTATGAACTTGTCCGTCAGGCCGCCCCAGTCCACCATCAGCGGTTCTCTCCCCAGCGCGGTTCCTCGGCCTGCTCGATCGTCTCGCGGGAAGGATCGAGGTCGTCCTTGAGCTGTTCGTCCATCCGGTCGCGGACGGCCGGGTCGACGAGTCCGGACCGCTCCATGGCGTCGAGCTGCGCGTCCATGACGTCGTAACCCGTGTCCTTCCAGGTCTGCTTGACCTCTTCGTGCGCCTCGGAGAACGAGTCGCCCCTCCAGTCGGCGCCGTCCCACATGTGCTGGTCGCGGACCCTGCTCCAGTTCATCTCCTTGACGTCGTCCTCCGACAGGTGCGGATTGCCGTTCAGGGAGTTCACGCCGATCTTGAAGGAGTCCTTGATGTACTGGTCCTGCTCGGCGAACGATCCCGCGGACAGGCCCACGCCCTGCGCGAACACGTTCCCTCGCAGGGTCAGTGCCCGGACCCCCCACTCCCACCGCTCGCAGAACGTCCTGAACTCCGCCGTGAGGCCGTCGTGTCCGAGCTCCATGCCCGACAGGGCCAGGTCGGAGAAGCCGCGCCCGGCGGACGCCTCACCGATGGAGCCGAGTTCCTTCAGTTCGGCATGCGCCTTGTTGATGCCGCGCGCGATCTCGACCATCGCCCATGCCGGCGCTTCGAGATCCGGACCGTTCCCGCTCACTGCGCCTCCCCGAGGTCGACTGCCGCCGCGGCGGGCACGATGCCTTTGACCGGCGGGAACAACACGCCGTCGTCACTGCCCGCGTCCAGCGCCACGCCCGCGGGGCCCGGCACCATCGGAACCAGCGCGTCCAGCAGCCGGGCTCCGAGGACGGTGCGGTAGGTCCACTCCCGGGCGGCGTCCCCCTGGGCCTGGGCGAACCGGGCGAGCGCCTGCTCGTCGGAGAAGGCGCAGATCCAGCGCACGCCGTTGAAGTCGGACGTCCACAGGCTTCCGTACGCGTCGAACGGAACGAGCACCGCGGTGCGGCGGAACTCGCCTAGCAGCGCGGCGAATTGCCGTCGTGCGGTGGTCAACGCGTCGTCCGCGCCGGCGGCTTCGGCCGGCTCCGGCGCGGGCTCGACCGGCTCCGGCGGTGCGACGGGCGGATCCGCCACCGGCCAGGCGGTCAACTCCGAAAGTCTTGAGACGCGTTCAGTCCTTGTCGTGTCATCCCCGTTGTCACTCACCGACGCATGCTGACACGACGTACCTTCCGACGGCCAGGCGAAGCCCGGCCCCGCGGGAACTGTTCCGGAGCTGATACACGGGCCGGCTCGGGGGGAGTGCCGGGCTCCGCCCCGTCCCGCGGTCGGCGCCAGCCGGCTCAGGACTCCTGGTGGTGGGCCTGGGTGATGAGGTCCGTGGCGACCTCCAGGGCCGCCAGGCGGGTTTCCTCCGGGTCGCCCTCCACGTGCTGGAGGAACATCATCCCGGCGTGCAGCGTGAACAGCGCGCTGACGCAGCGGACCTGGTCCGTCAGCGGTCCGTCCTGCGTGCGCAGCAGCTCCACCAGGCGGAACAGCCGCGCCTTCACCGTCTCGCCGATGCTCAGCTCGCGCATGGTCGCCTGGTTCTCCTGCATGAACCGGTACAGCGCCGCGCCCGCCGCCATCGCCTCGCTGTAGCGCCGCAGCACCTCGCGCTTGGTCTCCAGGGTGCGCGGCTGCTCCTCGGCCCATGTGATCAGCTCGTCGATGGGCCGGGTCAGGTCCTCGAAGATGCTGATGATGATGTCTTCCTTGGTCTTGAAGTGGTAGTACAGCGCCGCCTTCGTGACCTCCAGCCGCTCCGCGATCTCGCGCAGCGACGTCTTCTCGTACCCCTGCTCGACGAAGAGCTCCAGTGCGACGTCCTGGATGCGCTGACGCGTGTCGCCACGGCGGCGCTGCGGACTGCTGCTGGACATGGCTCTCCCCAATTACTTACTTGACGCCCGGCTAGTTACGGGTCTACCGTCCCCAGTGTAGTGAACTAGCCGGGCGGCAAGTAAGTGCCGGTGCGGGACGATGTGCGAGTAGTAGGGCCAGGGGAGTGGACATGGTGGACTCAGTCAAGCCTGCGGGGACTTCGGAGGAGGTGAAGCCGCGCAGCGTACGGGTCGTCCTCATGGCGCTCATGATCGCGATGCTGCTCGCCATGCTCGACAACATGATCATCGGTACCGCGATGCCCACGATCGTCGGCGAGCTCGGCGGCCTGGAGCACCTCTCCTGGGTGGTCACCGCGTACACGCTGGCCACCGCGGCCTCGACTCCCATCTGGGGCAAGATCGGCGACATGTACGGGCGGAAGGGTTCCTTCCTCACCTCGATCGTCATCTTCCTGATCGGCTCCGCGCTCAGCGGCATGGCCCAGGACATGGGTCAGCTGATCGGCTTCCGCGCGATCCAGGGCCTCGGCGCCGGCGGTCTGATGGTCGGCGTCATGGCGATCATCGGCGACCTGATCCCGCCCCGTGAGCGCGGCAAGTACCAGGGCATGATGGCCGGCGTGATGGCCCTCGCCATGATCGGCGGCCCGCTCGTCGGCGGCACCATCACCGACCACATGGGCTGGCGCTGGTCCTTCTACATCAACCTGCCGCTCGGCGCCGTGGCGCTCGCCATGGTGACGGCGGTGCTGCACCTGCCGAAGAAGACGGAGCCGGGCGTCCGCCCGAAGATCGACTACCTCGGCGCGGCCCTGCTGACCATCGCCATCACCTCCACCGTCCTCGTCACCACCTGGGGCGGTACGGAGTACGCCTGGGGCTCCGCCCAGATCATCGGCCTGATCGTCGTCGGCGTGCTGTCGACCGCCGCCTTCCTCTACGCCGAGACCAAGGCCGAAGAGCCGGTCATGCCGCTGCACATCTTCCGCAGCCGCAACTTCACCCTCATGTCGGTGATCGGCTTCCTGGTCGGCTTCGCGATGTTCGGCGGCGTGCTGTACCTGCCGCTGTTCCAGCAGTCGGTGCAGGGCGCTTCCGCCACCAACTCCGGCCTGCTGCTCCTGCCGATGCTGCTCTCGATGATGGTCGTCTCGCTCATCGCGGGCCGCGTCACCACCAGCAGCGGCAAGTACAAGATCTTCCCGATCATGGGCGGCGCGCTGATGGTCGTCGGGATGTTCCTGCTCGCGACGATGGACACCGACACCACCCGCCTGGTGTCCGGGCTCTACATGGCCGTCCTCGGCGCCGGGCTCGGCTTCCTGATGCAGATCACCATGCTGGTCGCGCAGAACAGCGTCGACATGAAGGACATGGGCGTCGCGTCGTCCTCGGCGACCCTCTTCCGTACGCTCGGCGGCTCCTTCGGCGTCGCGCTGATGGGTTCCCTCTTCACCAGCCGGGTCACGGACACCATGGCCGAGCGGCTGGGGCCGGAGGCGGCCGGGGCCGCGGGGTCCGCGCAGCTGGACGCGGCGAGCCTGGCCAAGCTGCCGGAGGTCGTGCGGGACGCCTACCAGCACGCGGTGGCCGCCGGTACGCACTCGGCGTTCC
This sequence comes from Streptomyces sp. NPDC046308, assembly GCF_055588065.1. NCBI lineage: Bacteria > Bacillati > Actinomycetota > Actinomycetes > Kitasatosporales > Streptomycetaceae > Streptomyces > Streptomyces sp. NPDC046308. Next base: position 871,684 of record NZ_JBVJFB010000002.1, on the reverse strand, counting down.
TGCTCGGCGCGGGCATCGCCGTACTGGGCTTCGCGGCGGCCTGGTTCGTCAAGGAGGTCCCGCTGCGGGGCGCGGGGCCCGCGGCGCCGGCGCCGGCCGCGGCCGCGGCGCAGGACGAGGCCGTCGCGTCGGCGACGCAGGAGTCCGTCGCGCGCTGACGGTTCCAGAACGGAACAGCACAGGCGGTGCCACCGGAAGGGTCGGGGGCACCGCCTGTTGGCTGCGCCGCGGGTTGGCTGCGCCGCGGGTTGGCTGCGCCGCTTGAGCCGGGTACGGGGGCGGTTGCGCGGGTTGGTTGCGCCGCTCGGGGCGGTGTGGGGGGCCTGTCGCGGCGCGGCCGAGCGGGTGTGGGGGTCGGTTGGGGTGGGGGCGGGCGCCGGTTGGCTGCGCCGCTTGGGCCGGGTACGGGGGCGGTTGCGCGGGTTGGCTGCGCCGCTCGGGGTGGTGTGGGGGGCTGGTTGTGGCGCGGCCGGGCGGGTGTGGGGGTCGGTTGTGGTGGGGGCGGGCGCGCGCCGGGGCGTCTCCTCGGGCGCCGAACGTGTCGAGGGGTCGGAGAGCGGAGCCTTGTTGTGTTCGGCACCCTGCGGGGATCACCCCGACACACACCCACCCCCACCCCAACCGCCCCGGCCCGCCGCACAATTCAGCCTCCGCCGCGCAAGTTCAGCCCCTCCGGCGTTTGAGGAGCGGGGTCCGGGGCGGAGCCCCGATCCTTGAGCCGCACCTCGGCTGGGCCGCACCAATTCAGCCCCGCCGCGCAAACTCAGCCTCGCCGGCGTTTGAGGCGCGGGGGTCTGGGGCGGAGCCCCGGGGTTTGAGCCGCGCTGTACAGCGGTGCTGCACCACAGCCCTTGCCGTACCTTCCGGCAGGGCCGCGCAAACTCAGCCTCGCCGGCGTTTGAGGCGCGGGGTCTGGGGCGGAGCCGCGGGGTTTGGGCCGCACCGGGCGGCTGCGCCGGACCATCCGGCCGGCGCGAGCAGTTTCGCCTCGCCGGCGGGGTTAAAGTCCCATCAGTCACTTTGGTGTCATTACGGGGAATTTAAGGCCCAATTGACTGGAACTCCTCGCCGGACCCACACGTCCTGATCCACAGAACGCTCGCACAGCGGATGGGGAGTGGACACTTCATGAGGCTCATGGCGGGAGAGAGCAAGCGCAGCATTCGGGCAGGGGCCGTCGTCGTGGCCTCGGCCGCCGCCGTCGCGGCGACTGTGTGGGGGGTGGCGACCCTGGTCGAGCCGGGCAAGGCCACCACGCAGCAGAACGTGGCCCGGCCGACGGACCCCGCCGGCGGCGCCGGGTCGCAGCCGCAGGGGATACCCGAGGACATCGCCCACGGGTCGGAGGCCGGGGAGAGCGCCGTCAACATCACCATCGACGACGGCCCCGACCCCCGCTGGACCCCCAAGGTGCTGGACGTCCTCCAACGCCACGACGTCAAGGCGACCTTCTGCATGGTCGGCCCGCAGGCCAAGGCGCACCCCGACCTCGTCAAGAAGGTGGTCGCGGCCGGACACCGGCTCTGCGACCACACCATGGACCACGACACCGCCATGGACAAGAAGCCCGTCGCCTACCAGGAGCGGCAGATCCTCGACGCGAAGAAACTGATCGAGGAAGCCGCGGGCGGCGGCGCGAAGGTGGAGTACTACCGGGCCCCCGGCGGCGCGTTCACCCCCGACAGCCGGCGCATCGCCGCCGCGCACGGGATGCGGCCGCTCGGCTGGAACGTCGACACGAAGGACTTCGGCAAGCCCGGCACGGCTGCCATCGTCGACGCCGTGAAGCGCGAGATCGGCAACGGCCCGACCGTCCTCTTCCACGACGGCGGCGGCAACCGCGCGCAGACCGTCGACGCCTTCGACCAGGTGCTGGACTGGCTCAAGGAGCAGGGCCGCCCCACCGGGTTCCCGGTCCGCACCGCCCCCTGACACGCCGTCCGCCCGGCGAACGGGTGACGGTCGACCGTGCGGAGCCACCCGCGTTGTTCCCTGGGAGGAACACCCGTACGCACCAGGAGGCTCCTGTGGCCATCGCCCCCGGCAAACTGTCCGACCCCTCGGTCGGCGCCCTCGTCGCCGCCGTCAACGCGCACGACAAGGACGCCTTCCTCGCGGTCCTCACCGCCGACGCGACCCTGTCCGACGACGGTTCCGACCGCGACCTGCACGAGTGGATCGACCGCGAGATCTTCGACTCCGGCGGCCACATGGACGTCCAGTCCGAGTCCGACGGCGGCCGCACCCTGCTCGTCAACTACCGCAACGACACCTGGGGCGAGATGCGCACCGCCTGGCGCTTCGTCATCGCCCCCGGTGGCGGCCGGATCAGCCGCATCGAGACGGGTCAGGCCTGAGAAGGCGGCCGCTCCCGTACGGGTGAAAGCGCACCCGGCGTCGTTCCGGCCCGCCGGAGGGTCCCGTTGGGCCGGGCATGAAGCGCACCCGCATCGCCGCCCTCGCCCTCGCCACCGCCGCGGCGGCCCTCGCTCCCGTCCTCGGCCAGCCGGCCACCGCCGCGCAGGCGCCGTACGTCCAGGACCCGGCGGGCGGCGAGAAGGACATGAGGTCGATGTGGACCAAGGACGAGATGCACAAGGTGGAGGGGCAGTTCCGCCTGTACCCGGGGGTCCAGTACAAGACGGTCACCCGCCCCGGCCACCCCGACGCGCCGGACTACGAGCGCCGGGTCGGCGACCCGAAGACGCTGGCGTGGCTGCCCTCGTACGAGTTCGCCTGGTCGGTGTCGGACTCGACGGTGGTGAAGAGGGCGGTGACGGTCAAGGAGGGCACGCACCCGATCGTCGTGCGCGCCGTGCTGCGGACGGCCAAGGGGGCCGAGGTGGCGCAGGTGCGCAAGGAGCTGACGGACAAACCGGCGACCGGGCGGGAGAAGGTCGCGGGTGGCAAGCGGATCGCCTGTGACACCGGTGAGTACACGGTGGAGTGGTCGGTGACGCGCTCGGGCTACGGGACGCTCACGGGCACGCTGCGCTGGAACTCCAGCTGCGAGCAGTACCGGACGGCGTTCGCGGCCAACGGCGGGCAGCAGCGCTGACGGGTGGGGTCCGGCCGCCCCGCGCACCTTGTGGGTGCTCGGCGGGCGACTGGGCCGCGGCCTTGGATCAAGTGCCGTAGTGGCCATGGTGCCGCATGGGGTGCTCTGCGGCAGCGGGCGAAAGCCCCGTGTCGAGGGTCTTTCAGTTCTTCTTCGCGGCCTGGTTCGCCTGGGCGGCGATGTCCTCGAGGACGGCCTTCGGGTCGCCGTTCGGTTCCACGGCGCGGCCGATGTTGCGCTTGATGGTGTCGCTGACCGTCAGCCAGGTCGGGTCGTTCACCGGGTAGAGCTGGGCGCCGCGCAGGGCGTCCAGGAACTGCTGGTCGTTCTTGTCCAGGCCGCCGCCGGCCGGGGTGCGCGAGGCGGTGACGGTGGAGGGCAGCAGGTGGTAGCGGTCGGCGAACTCGGTCAGGTTCTTGTCCTGGTAGACGAAGTCCAGGAACTTGGCGATCTCCGCGCGCTTCCCGTTCTGCTTGAAGGCCATCATCCAGTCGGCCACGCCGACGGCCGGCGGGTTCTCCCCGGCGCCGAGGTCGTCCGAGACGGGCATGGCGGTGGTGGTGACGGTGATGCCCTTGGCGCGCGCCTCGTGGGCGAGTGACGGGTAGCCGTTGAGCATGCCGACCTCGCCGCGCAGGAAGGCGGCGAACGCGTCGGCGCGGTTGAGCTTCGAGGGCGGGACCGGGCCGGTGAGACCGGGCGCGACCAGCTGGTCCTTGACCCAGCCCCACGTCTTGATGTTCTGGTCGGAGGCCAGGGCGTAGTTGCCGGCGCTGTCGGCGTAGCCGCCGCCGTTGCTCAGCTCCCAGATCATCGCCTCGGCGTGCGCCTCTTCCGGGCCGAGGGGCAGGGCGTACGGGTACGCCACGCCCTTGTCCTTGAGCGCCTTCGCGGCGGCCTTCAGGTCGGACCAGGTCTTCGGGGCCTCCTTGACGCCGGCCTTGGTGAAGAGCGCCTGGTTGTAGAAGAGGAGGCGGCTGCTCGCCACGAAGGGCAGGCCGTAGAGGGTGTTGCCGACGGAGCCGGCGTCGGCGAGCGGCTGGAGGAAATTCGCCTCGGCGGTGACCGAGAGGAGTTCGTTCGCGGGATAGAGCTGGCCCTGGGCCGCGAAGTCCGAGTAAGAGCCCATGAGCGCGACATCCGGCGCCTTGCCGGCCTTGACCATACGGGAGACCTCGCGGTCGATGTCGGCCCACGGAAGGAGTTTGACGTCGACCTTGATTCCGGGGTGGGCCTCGGTGAACTCGGCCGTCATCTTGTCCCAGTAGGGCTTGGAACTGGTGGCCGGGCTGTCGCCGTATTCGGCGGCGACCAGATGCAGCGTGCCGCCGTCACCTGCACTGTCACCGGAGCCACCACATCCGGCCAGAGGCATCAACAGGCCGAGCACGACCGTGGTGGCAGTCGTGCCGAAGATTCTTCGTCGCACGGGTGTATTCCCCTGATTTTCTTTTGGATCCCGTTGTTACTTATGAGTTGCTCCGGGCTGAGGTGTATCTGGATGTGCCCGTTGGCCGGAATTCTCTCCCGACGCAGGGGTGGTTGATTGCATTGGGGGCGCAGTTGTGGTCAATGCTCCAAGTGCGGCTTTTCCGGCTGGTGTTTTCCGATATGTGATCGACTAATCGGACGCGCGTAGACCTGCCGAAAAGCCCGTCTCCGGTCACGGAAACGGGCTGCGGGCGGGTGAGGGCCCCGGCGGGCCCCGCGGCTCAGTCGGCGAACTCGCCGGCGTACGGGTCGGGCTCGCCCGTCTCCGGATTGCGGCCCTCCTGCCAGCGCCGCTGGGCCTTGCGCCAGTGCACGAAGCTGAGGTGGCCGCCGTCCCAGAAGGTGATGCTGACGGGGCTCACGTCGAACTCGTCGGAGCAGAGCCGGTAGAGGAACTCGGCCATGCCGTACGGATACACCGCGAAGGAGTCGGCGGTGTGCCGCCCGCAGACCAGGACCGGCCACCGGTCCGGATCGGGGTCGGAGGTGAGCCAGCACAGGATGTCCGAGCCGCCGGTGACGCCCCAGGCGATGATCGCCTCCGGGTCCACGTCGAAGGCGGCACGGCCGCCCTCCGTCTCCCAGGCCTGCCGGGCGTTCTCGGTCTCCTCGGCCATCTCCGCCGGGTCCCACTGGAGCCCCGGCTTGGGCAGCGGCAGCAGGATGCTCGCCTCGCCGTTGATGGAACCCGCGCCGTAGCGGCCCATGAACGCGATGAAATCGGCCGGGAACCGGGTCCCCCAAGCGGCCTCGGCCGCCTGCCAGTCGATGTCCTCGTCGGCGCCGTGCGTCGCCGGCATGATCTGCTCCAGCGCCTTGATCCGCGCGTTCTCCGTCATGCCGCTCCCCTGATGCCCCACCTCAACCGCCCCAACCTACTGCCGCGCAGGGGTACCGCCTAGTCGCGCGTGAGACGCCCCGGTACGTCCACCTTGACGGTGGTCCCGGGGCGCAGCCCCCAGCCGGCCATGGCTCCGGCCGCGGCCTCCAGGACGTGCCGGGAGCGCAGGCGCGGCAGCCCGAGGCGGCCCGGGGGCATGGTGACCACGGCGAGCACGCGGAGGCTCCGGTCGAGGTACGCCACGTCGATCGCGAACCGCATGCGGAAGGTGTGCACGCTCGCGGCGGGGGTCAGCAACAGCGCGCCGTCGATCCCGTCCCGGCCGAGCAGGCCGCGGGTGCGGGCGCCGTACGAGGCGGCGACCTCCAGGGGGAGGCGGGCCGCGCCGATGTGCAGGGTGCCGGTGCCGTCCTGCCAGTTCGCCATGCGGGCCAGCCTAGGGGGGGGGGGGGGGGGGGGGGGGGGGGGGGGGGGTTGCCCCCGGGCCCCCACGCCTCACCCACCGGCGGGGCTGAAAGCCCGGGGTCCCCCCCCCTCCCCATAGCCCCAAAAACCAGGGGGGTGTAA